>NZ_VFWX01000075.1 GCF_006442965.1 Mesorhizobium sp. CU3
GATTAATTAATCCAAAAACAGCTTGGCTAAGTATTTCCAGGCTGGTACGGTTTAGTGGATTATTTAATCCACTAAACCTCAGGCCTCCCCCATGACAGTTCACACCCCTCGCTTCAACCATAAAGTCGCCCTGGTCACCGGCGGTTCCCGCGGTATCGGCGAAGCGATTGTCCGCCGGTTTGCAGATGAAGGTGCAGCGGTCGCGTTTACTTATTCCTCCTCTGTCGACAAGGCACAAGC
>NZ_VFWX01000076.1 GCF_006442965.1 Mesorhizobium sp. CU3
AGTAAAGCTGAATCTGATCGAATTCCTAACTTTTCGCTGATTTTAGATAGTTTCTTTCTTTGTGATGGTTGAAGCGTGAATTGATAATTTTTCTTCTTTTCAGAACTATCACTTTTTAGTTTAGCTACCAAAGAACTTGTTGTTTCTTTAGGTGTTTGTTTAGGTTCTTCAACTGCTTCAACCACTTCAGGAACTTCTTCTACTTCAGCTTCAGCGAATTTTTTAAATCTATTTTCTTT
>NZ_VFWX01000077.1 GCF_006442965.1 Mesorhizobium sp. CU3
GTGCAGGTAGATGCGATCGAACCCCAGGGACTGCAGCTCCTGCAGCCAGGCCCGATGCTGGCCCAGGTCTGCCGAGACATGCACGTGCTCGCGCACCACCTCGGCGCTGACCGATCGGGCCTGTGCTTCGAACTGTTCGGGCTGGTCCAGGCCTTCGGCCAGTTCCGGCGGCAGCACGTTGGCGCTCCACTGCTCCATCGCGCCTTCCAGCGCCGCCTGTTCGGCGCGCGCGTAGGAG
>NZ_VFWX01000078.1 GCF_006442965.1 Mesorhizobium sp. CU3
GTTATAAGTACAATAATTGGACTTTTTCTACTGGAATGTATTGGATTGGAATGCCATCGACTTACAAGCAAAAAACGATGGATAAACAATATGTGGATTATTCTCGTGTAGGGAAAATTTGGGACAACAAATCGATGTTTGTTGTTGGTTTGAGCTTTGATTTTGCTAAAGGTAAGAAAACAAATATCAACCGAAAATTAGAAAATGAAACTGCTGGAGCAGCAACGTTTTAAT
>NZ_VFWX01000010.1 GCF_006442965.1 Mesorhizobium sp. CU3
GGGGTGTTCCAGCGGAGTGAGACGTCGGCTTTCCCTGGAGCACCCCTCATCCGGCCGCTTCGCGGCCACCTTCTCCCACAAGGGGAGAAGGGGAAGTCGGCGCCTCAGAGCGCCGCCGTCACAATGATCTCGACCAGATATTCCGGCGTGGCGAGCTTGGCCTCACCCGTGGCGCGGGCCGGTGTGTGGCCCTGCGGCACCCACTTGTCCCATTCGGCGTTCATCTCGGCGAAGGTCTTCATGTCGTCGAGCCAGATGATCGCCTGGACGATCTTGGTCTTGTCGGTGCCGGCCTTGGCCAGCAATTCGTCGATGGTCTTGAGGATGTCGCGGGTCTGCGAAGCGACATTGCCGCCGGGCTCGCCGACCTGGCCTGCCAGATAGACTGTGTTGCCGTGAATGACGATCTGGCTCATGCGCGGGCCGACATCTATGCGACGAATGCTCATTCGAGAGGTTCCTTCGTTTTTGGAGTCGCTGCTCTTTAGAGTCCGGGCCGGCTCCGGGCAAGGCCGGTGGGCGCGAAACCAATTGAGCCAATTGTATGACCGCTTCGGTATGCAACCGAGCTTTCCGCTGTGCCCGGTTGGAATTTCCGGCATGTCGGGCCTATTTGGCAGAGGATTCCTTCAATGCGGATTGCCGCCTCTCTCCCAGAGTGGCAAGACTGCCGCCAGAGAGATTGCGAGGACCACACCATGGAATACCGCCAGATCAGCGACGACTATTCGGTCTCCGGCCAGATTCAGCCGCAGGACATTGTCGCAATCAAGGATGCCGGCTTCAGAAGCGTGATCTGCAACCGGCCGGACGACGAACAGCCCGGCCAGCCTTCGGCAGACAGCGTCAAGGCGGCAGCCGAGGCTGCGGGGCTGGCATTCCGCTACATCCCGGTGATCAGCGGCCAGATCACGATGGACAATGTCGAGGACCAGGCGGCCGCGCTCCACGAGCTGGAAGGGCCGGTGTTCGCATACTGTCGGTCAGGGGCGCGGTGTACGAACCTTTATGGGCTGATCCAGCAGCAGAGAGGCTGAAGATTTGCGGCGAAAGTGTACCGAGATTCAGGTCAGGCCGACCTCACCTGAATATCGGCACACTTTAAATCGGCAGCGCGCCGGTTTCCTTCAGCGTCTCCAGCACTATAGCCGTCTTCACATGCTGCACGGATTCGTGCGGCAAAAGCACGCCGTTGACGAATTCCGACAATGATTTGAGATCGGGCGTCACCACCTTCAGGATGTAATCCATCTCGCCGGTCAGCGCATGCGCCTCCTGGACTTCGGGCAGCCGCGCTACCAGTTCGCCAAAGCGGCGGGCATTGTCGCGGTTGTGGGTGGCGAGCGTCACCGAGATGACATTGACCAGCGAAAAGCCGAGACGATCGCGGTCGAGCACGGCGCGGTAGCCCTTGATGTAGCCGTCGTCCTCCAGCCGCTGGCGGCGGCGCGAGCATTGCGAGGGCGACAGGTTCACGCGCTCCGAAAGGTCATTGTTGGTGTATCGCGCATCATCCTGCAGAAGCGCCATTATCTTGCGATCAAATTGATCAAGGCGCTCATCATTCATAAATTTTCCTCCAACCATGCACGATTTGCGCGCATGATGCGCATTTCAAGCGGTTGAATGCAAGCACCGTGCGAATGCTTCGCGCTATCTTGGTGGAAGTTGGCCAAGCACGGCCACAACCGCTTTCGGAGAACCGCAATGGGTCCCTTCCCGCACGACGCGCCGCCCGCCCGCATCAGCAAGCAAAACCCCGCCGGCACCGACGGTTTCGAATTCGTCGAATTCGCGCATGCCGAGCCTGCCAAGCTCGCCGAGCTGTTCACCCGCATGGGCTATGTCGCGGTGGCGAAGCACCGGAGCAAGGACATCACCGTTTGGCGGCAGGGCGACATCAACTACGTCGTCAATGCGGAGCCCGGGTCGCATGCGATGAAGTTCGTCGAAAAGCACGGCCCCTGCGCCGCCTCGATGGCCTGGCGCGTGGTCGACGCCAAGCACGCTTTCGAGCATGCCGTGTCGAAGGGCGCCACACCCTATGAAGGCGCCGACAAGGCGCTCGATGTGCCGGCCATCGTCGGCATCGGCGGCTCGCTGCTCTATTTCATCGACGCCTATGGCGAGAAGGGCTCGGCCTATGACGCCGAGTTCGAGTGGCTGGGCGAGCGCGACCCGAAACCCGAAGGCGTCGGCTTCTATTTCCTCGACCACCTCACCCACAATGTCTATCGCGGCAACATGGACAAGTGGTGGGATTTCTATCGCGACCTGTTCGGCTTCAAGCAGATCCACTTCTTCGACATCGACGGCAAGATCACCGGCCTGGTCAGCCGCGCCATCACCTCGCCCTGCGGCAAGATCCGCATTCCGCTGAACGAGTCCAAGGACGATACCAGCCAGATCGCCGAGTATCTGAAGAAGTACAATGGCGAGGGCATCCAGCACATCGCCGTCGGCACCGACGCGATCTACCAGGCGACCGACAAGCTTGCCGCCAACGGCCTGAAATTCATGCCTGGACCGCCGGACACCTATTACGAGATGTCGCAGACCCGTGTGAACGGCCATGACGAGCCGACCGAGCGCATGAAGAGGCACGGCATCCTGATCGACGGCGAAGGCGTGGTCGACGGCGGCATGACCAAGATCCTGCTACAGATCTTTTCCAAGACGGTGATCGGCCCGATCTTCTTCGAGTTCATCCAGAGGAAGGGCGACGAAGGTTTTGGTGAAGGCAACTTCCGTGCGCTGTTCGAATCGATCGAGCAGGACCAGATCAAGCGTGGTGTGATCAAGCTGGACGGCAAGGCGGCTTAGCCAGCGGAAAGAACAGACCGCCGGCTAGTCTAAAGGCCGGCGGCCTTCCGCAGAATATCGTTAATCCGGCTCTGCCAGCCGGGTCCGCCTTCACGGAAACGGGCGACCACATCGCCGTCGAGGCGCAGCGTCACCTGCTTCTTCGGATTATCGAGCGCCGGCCGACCGCGCGAGCGGCGAATGCTTTCTGCAAGATCCGGAAACACCTCGGCGAAGGGGCGGGCGTCTCTGAAATCCCCTTCAGTCCACTCAGGGTTGTCCGAGACGGCGTCCCAATCTTCCTTGGTGAAGCCTTTGCCTGACTGGAACCCCTTGTCAGGTTTCGCGACCTTCGGTTTTGCCATCGAACAATCTCCTTTCCGTCTGGTTGGCCGGCCGCATCGAAACAATCGAAATGCCCTCGGAGCCAAGCCGGGCAAAGACCACGGCAACGACACCGCCGACTATCCGGCCGATGGCCATGAAGCGGCCGGCCTTGGCTGGCCGGATTGTCGAACCAAGGAAGAATTCCTCGTCCAGCGCTGCGAAGTCCAGACCGTGCTTCTCAATGTTGGCCAACCGCTTTGGTTCATCCCAAACGATCTTCATCAGAATTTATGTACCTACAATAATTGAGTCAAGAATTTTCGTAGCTACAATAATTAGCCTTTACCGCTGATTGCCTGTCGCTCAACCTCCTCCTTCCTCACCTTCAAATCATAATCGAGCAAGAACTCATCCAGTTGCGGCGGCGGAACGGAAGTGCCCGACAGCATGGCGTGTACCTGGCCGCGATGGTGGATGTCGTGCAGGAAGACATGGGCGAGGATGTCGCCGATCTTTTCGGGGATCATGCCGTCCTCGCGACGGTCGGTGATGACGCGGCGGTCGAGGTCGGCTTCCGGCAGGCCGTCGCAGAAGGCGATCAGCTTGCGGTCGAAATCGGCCTGTGCCTCGGCCAAGCTTGCCGCATCGTCGAACGGTATGAAGTCGTCATGAGCCGCGGCGCCCAAACCGCCATCGGTCAGGAAATCGAGATAGAGATGGTCGACCGCGAGGATGTGGTTGAGCGTTTCCTTGATCGACGGAAAGAAGCTGACGCGCGCAGCCTCGAACTCGCCGGGCTGCAGCGCGAGCACGGCACGGTAGAGGCGGTCGTTCGACCACAGATTGTTGCGGGCCATACGGCGCAGATGTTCCAGAAGGGTCATGGCGCCATCCTGCCGGCTAGGCCGATGCCTGCCGCCGTCACAACGAAGCCGGCCACGACTATGAGCAGCAGCCGGATCATGCGCCACCGCATGACTTGCGTCTCCTCGTCAGGCGCGACGTTGATGTTGGCAATGGTGTGAAACAACATCGCCTTGCGCGGGTAGCCGCTGCGGTTGACAAGGCCGGGCGAGCGCGCCTCGATGCGATAGCTCAGCCGGACGGCCTGGACGAAGACCACCAGAATGGCGATCGCCCAGAGCCCGAACAGCATATAGACCGCTTCGCCCGGCATCGCCTCAGCCTGCGTATTTCTCGACCTTCTGCTCGATGGCGCCGAAGATCGAGTGCCCCGTCCTGTCCTTCATCTCGATGCGCACCGTGTCGCCGAAATGCAGGAAGGGCGTCTTCGGCTCGCCGCTCTCGATGGTCTCGATCATGCGCAGTTCGGCCAGGCAGGAATAGCCGGCGCCGCCGGCCGAGACCGGCTTGCCCGGCCCGCCGTCAAGCTTGTTGGAGACGGTGCCCGAGCCAATGACGGTTCCGGCGGCCAGCGGCCGGGTTTTGGCGGCATGCGCGATCAGCGCCGGAAAGTCGAAGGTCATGTCGAGGCCGGCGTTGGCGCGGCCGAACGGCTTGCCGTTGAGGTCGACCAGCAGCGCCAGGTTGACCTTGCCGCCGTCCCAGGCGTCGCCCAGTTCGTCCGGTGTCACCGCAACCGGCGAGAAGGCCGAGGACGGTTTCGATTGGAAGAATCCAAAACCTTTGGCCAATTCCGGACCGGTGATAGCGCGCAGCGTCACGTCGTTGACCAGCATGATAAGCCGGATCGCGTCCCGCGCCTCCTCCAGCGAAGCGCCCATCGGCACGTCGTCGACAATGACGGCGACTTCCGCTTCCAGGTCGATGCCAAAAGCTTCGTCGGCCATGCGGATCGGGTCGCGCGGCGGAAGGAACGAATCCGAGCCGCCCTGGTAGATCAGCGGATCGGTCCAGAAGCTCGCCGGCATCTCGGCGCCGCGCGCTTTGCGCACCAGCTCGACATGGTTCACATAGGCCGAGCCGTCCGCCCACTGATAGGCGCGCGGCAGCGGCGAATGGGCGTCATGCTCATGGAAACGCGCGGACGGCACAGCGTTGGTCTCGAGCGACTCCGCCATCGCCGCCAGGTGCGGTGCAATCCGACGCCAATCGTCGAGCGCAGCCTGCAGCGTCGGCACCAGGAAGGAAGCATCGGTGAACCGCGTCAGATCGCGCGAGACCACGACCAGTTTTCCGTCGCGCGTCCCGTTCTTCAATGTGGCAAGCTTCATACGGTTTCCTCTCCTGACGCGGCCTTCTGACCGCTTAGCCCCACAACAAGGCCGTCGCGGGCAATCGTCAAGTCGCCGGCCCAAGTTTTCCTCACCGCGGCAACCCAGTCCGCCTCGCCGATCGCCGGATCGTCGGCGGGAATGAGGTGGTTGAGCACCAGCCGCTTCACGCCGGCATCGCGGGCGATGTGGCCGGCTTCTTCAGCCAGGCTGTGACTGGCGAAGAGGTGCTCGCGCAGCCGCGCGCCATTGCCAGTCCTGGCGACCAGCCTTTCCACGCCTTCCTCCAGCATCGCTTCATGGACGAGGATGTCGGCTCCTTTGGCGAAGCCGGCCAGCGGTTGAAAGAACGCCGTGTCGGCGGAAAATACCACGCCTCTGCCGCCATGCTCGAAGCGCAGCGCAAAACAGTCGTTCACCGGTGGATGGTCGACGCGCAACGCCGTCACCGTGAGGCCGCCTTCCGCCAGGACGGTTCCCTCGCCGAACTCCTTGACGGAGACGAGGTCGCGGATATCCGGCCTGCCTTCGTCGACGATGCGGATCTCGATGTCGAACTCCATCGCCCGGCAAAAATGCAGCCAGCAATCGTTTGTGCCTGGCGGTCCATAGACCGTTACCGGCGTCGCCAGGCCCGCCGTCCAGCATGTGTGGATCAGCGGCCCGAGTTCCAGAACGTGGTCGGAATGAAGATGCGTGACGAAGATCAGGTCGAGCGCCTTGAGGCTCATGCCGGCATCGACCAGGCCGCGCGTGACGCCCAGCCCGCAATCGACGACGATTGCGCGGCCACCGAGTTCCAGCAACGACGAGCTCGGCCAAGGTCCACCCGGCCGCAACGCCGGGCCGCCCTTGGAACCCAGAAGCACCAGCCTGTCGCTCATCGGACGAGCCTCAAGACCAGTCGCCCTCGGGCGTGCCGTTGAAACGCTTCTTCAGGTCGGTCCAGCAGTCGATGTAGTTCTCCTGCAAGGTGCCGAGTTCGGCGGCGTAGCGCGTCAGCATCTGCGGGAATCGGGTCTCGAACATAAAGGCCATGGTGTTGTCGAGCTTGACCGGTTTCAAGTCCGCCCGCGTCGCCTTCTCGAAGCCGGACGCGTCCGGCCCATGCGCCAGCATCTGGTTGTGCAGGCTGATGCCGCCGGGCACGAAACCCTCTTCCTTGGCATCGTATTGGCCGTGGATCAGGCCCATGAACTCGCTCATGATGTTGCGGTGGTACCAGGGCGGTCGAAAGGTGTTTTCCGCCACCAGCCAGCGCGTCGGGAAGATGACGAAGTCGACATTGGCGGTGCCCTCCTCGCCGCTCGGCGCCGTCAGCACGGTGAAAATCGACGGATCCGGATGGTCGAACAGGATGGCGCCGACAGGCGAAAACGTCGCCAGATCATATTTGTAGGGCGCATAGTTGCCGTGCCAGGCGATGACGTCGAGCGGCGAATGGCCGAGTTCGGTGACGTGGAAGGCGCCGCACCATTTGACGATCAGCCGGCACGGCGTCTCCTTCTCCTCGAACCAGGCGCAGGGCGTTTTGAAGTCGCGCGGATTGGCCAGGCAATTGGCGCCGATCGGGCCGCGATCGGGCATGGTGAACTTGGCGCCATAGTTCTCGCAGACATAGCCGCGCGCTTCCTTGTCGGCGAGCTCGACCTTGAAGACTAGGCCACGCGGCAGCACGGCGATCTCGCCGGGCTTGAGCTCGATCACGCCCATCTCGGTGACGAAGCGCAGCGCGCCCAGTTGCGGCACGACCAGCAACTCGCCATCGGCGTTGAAGAAATGGTCGTCGACCATCGAGCGGTTGGCGACATAGACATGCGCGGCCATTCCGGACTGGCCGACCGCGTCGCCGGCCGTGGTGAAGGTGCGCATGCCGGAAATGAAGTCGGTCGGCTCGGCAGGCATCGGCGTCGGGTTCCACCGGTATTGGCCGAGCGCCAGTTCGTGGTCGCCAATATGGGGTCCGGTCTTCCACAAGGGATAGCTCGCGCCCTTGAAGCGGCCGGTGTGTTTCACGCTCGGGCGGATGCGGTAGAGCCAGGAGCGCTCGTTGGTGCCGCGCGGCGCGGTGAAGGGCGAGCCGGAAAGCTGCTCGGCATAGAGACCATAGGCCGGCCGCTGCGGGGAGTTGCGGCCCTGCGGCAGCGAGCCCGGCAGCGTCTCGGTCTCGAAATCATTGCCGAAGCCCGGCATGTAGGAAAAGCCCATCCGATCCTCCCTGATCCCGGTAAATCGGCCTCGCTAGGCGCGGCTTGCCGGTGATGTTGACCAAACTGGTTTCATTTGTAACCATCGAAAATGTAACTATCAACGGCCACGGTGTGCCCATGGAACAGGATATCCTCGTGCTGGAAAGCTTCCTGCCCTACCGGCTCTACCGGCTGGCCGACACCGTCAGTCGCGAATTCTCGCGCATCTACAAGGAGCGCCATGGGCTGACGCGGCCGGAATGGCGAACGCTGTCCGGCCTCGGCCAGCGCGGCACGATGACGGCGACGGAGCTCGGCGAGCAGTCGGCCATGCACAAGACCAAGGTTTCGCGCGCGGTGGCGGAGTTGGAGCGGCGGCGTTGGCTGGTGCGGACGGCTGACGAGAAAGACCGCCGTGTAGAGCATCTGGAACTGACCAAGGCGGGACTTGCCGCCTATCGCGAGATGGTGCCGTTCGCGAAGGCGTTTGAAAGGGAGTTGCTGGCGAGATTGAGCGCGGAGGAGCGCGCGGCTGTTGTCGGCGGGGTGGCGGCGCTGGAGGGGGCCTTGGAAGAAGAGAGCTGATAGGCTGGCGCGAGGCGCCCCTCTCTGTCCTGCCGGACATCTCCCCCACTTGGGGGGAGATCAGCCGTCGGCTTTCGCCAATCGCCAAGGTCGCAGGATTGAGCGGGGCGCCGAAGCTGCCAATCTCCCCCCTCGCGGGGGAGATGTCCGGCAGGACAAAGGGGGCGCGAAGCAACTCGACATCTCTATAGACAAAGACGCGGCTACCAATCCATCACCACCTTGCCCGAACTCCCGCTTCGCATCGCGTCGAATCCCACCTGGAAATCATCGATCCCGATCCGATGCGTGATCAGCCCCGACACATCCAGCGGGCCCTGCACCAGGGCGATCATCTTGTACCAGGTCTCGAACATCTCGCGACCGTAGATGCCCTTGAGATGCAGCATCTTGAAGATGACCTTGTTCCAGTCGATCTCGAAGCCGGTCGGGGCGATGCCCAAAATGGCGATCTTGCCGCCATTGTTCATGGTGTCGATCATGTCGCGGAAGGCGGGCGCTGCGCCCGACATTTCCAGGCCGACATCGAAACCTTCGGTCATGCCGATTGAAGGCATCACCTCGCGCAGCTTTTCCTTCGACGCATCGACGACATGCTGGACGCCGAGTTTTCGCGCCAGATCGAGACGAACCGGGTTGATATCGGTGATCACGACTTTTCGCGCACCCACGCATTGCGCCACCAGCGCACCCATGATGCCGATCGGCCCGGCCCCGGTGACCAGCACATCCTCGCCGACCAGGTCGAAGGACAAGGCGGTATGCACCGCATTGCCCAGCGGGTCGAAGATCGCGGCGATCTCGTCCGGCACATCGTCGGGGATCGGCACGACATTGTGCTGCGGGATGACCATGTATTCGCCGAAGGCGCCGGGGCGGTTGACGCCGACGCCCAGCGTGTTGCGGCAGAGATGTCCCCGCCCGGCGCGGCAGTTGCGGCAATGTCCGCAGACGATGTGGCCTTCGCCGGAGACACGCTGGCCGACCTTGTATTCGGTGACGGCAGCACCAAAATCAGCGACCGTACCGACGAATTCGTGGCCGGTGACCATCGGCACCGGCACAGTCTTCTGCGCCCACTGGTCCCAATTGTAGATATGAACATCGGTGCCGCAGATCGCCGTCTTCTTGACCTTGATCAGCACGTCGTTCGGGCCGATCTCCGGCACCGGCACCTCTTCCATCCAGATGCCCGGCTCGGCCTTGGCCTTCACCAGCGCCTTCATCATGTTCGACATTCTGTTGTTCCTTGAATCTCTTGATCCGGAATCGCTTTTCGCTGTCGGTCGTTCAGGAAATCACGCCCAGTTCCTTGCCGATCGCGCCGAACGCCTCGACCGCGCGGTCGATATCTTGTGTCGAATGGGCGGCCGACATCTGCGTGCGGATGCGCGCCTGGCCTTTCGGCACCACCGGGAAGGAAAAGCCGATGACATAGATGCCGCGCTTCAGCATGCGCGCGGCCATCTCCTGCGCGAGCGCCGCATCGCCCAGCATCACCGGGATGATCGGATGGTCGGCTCCGGCCAGCGTGAACCCGAGCTTGCCCATCTCAGACCGGAACCGCTCCGCATTGGCATATAGGCGCTGGCGCAACGCGTCGCCATGCCGGATCAGGTCGAAGACCTTGATCGAGGCGCCGGCGATGGCCGGCATCAGCGTGTTGGAGAACAGATAGGGCCGTGAACGCTGGCGCAGCCAGTCGACCACCTCTCTCTTACCCGAGGTATAGCCGCCGGAGGCGCCGCCCAGCGCCTTGCCCAGCGTGCCGGTGATGATGTCCACCCTGCCCTCGACGCCGCAATGCTCGGCCGAGCCACGGCCGTTTTTGCCAACGAAGCCGACCGCGTGGCTGTCGTCGACCATGACCATCGCATCGTATTTCTCGGCGAGGTCGCAGACGCCCTGCAGATTGGCGATGATGCCGTCCATCGAGAAGACGCCGTCGGTGGCGATCAGCCGGAAGCGGCAGTCCTTGGCTTCCTTCAGCCGGGCTTCGAGGTCGGCCATGTCGTTGTTGGCATAGCGGAAGCGCTTGGCCTTGGAGAGCCTGACACCATCGATGATCGAGGCGTGGTTCAACGCATCGGAGATGATGGCGTCCTCTTCGCTAAGCAGCGTCTCGAACAGGCCGCCATTGGCATCGAAGCAGGAGCCGTAGAGGATGGTGTCGTCCATGCCGAGGAAGGACGAGATCGTCGCCTCCAACTGCTTGTGCTCTTCCTGCGTGCCGCAGATGAAGCGCACCGAGGCCATGCCGTAGCCGTAGCGGTCGAGCGCCTGCTTCGCCGCCTCGCGCAGATCCTCATTGTCGGCAAGGCCGAGATAATTGTTGGCGCAGAAGTTCAGCACCTTTTGCCCGCCGACCTCAATCTGCGCCGACTGCATCGAGGAGATGACCCGCTCGGACTTATAGAGCCCGGCCGATTTCAGGCCCTGGAGCTCGCTGTCGATATGGGAGAGGAATGCTGCGCTCATGGTCCGGTCCTGTTCGGTTCGAGACCGGACTGTCGCGCCGCGCCTGAGAAAAATCCATCGCAAAAACGACCGCTTCGGTGGCGTCGCGAAAGCTTGCGCAATCCATCACGGCGGCGATGCGCGCAAAAATCCGCGCTGGGGAAAGGACATGATAACCATCTTGCCAGCTTTGTCGCGCCGGCGCAGTCGCCGCCTTGCCTGCTTGCCGACCTGTTAACCCTTTCAAGGCAAGCGTTTTCCCACAAAGAAACTCAGCAGGAATCCGTCTCCCGGAGGGGTCGCCCAGTTATGTCGCAGCAGCCAGTGCATAGCGTTTCGCGCAAGCTGATCCTGCTGATCAAGAGCGGCTACTGGCTGGCTCTGACGATCGTCGCCGCCATGGTGATGGCCTCCTTCCTGCTGCTGCAGCAATTGATGGCGCAGCAGCAGCATAACGACGCGCTGCTCGACATCGTCTCGACGCAAAAGGCGCTGTCGCAGCGTATCGTCTTCCTGGCCAGCGCCACGGGGGCCGCCTCGCGCGACAAACAGCTGGCGCTGGTCACCGCGCTAAAGCAGGCGACGCAGGAGTTCGAGACCAATTACGACCGGCTGCTCGACGAGACCGGCGCCGACCCGCTGTCGCCGGCGCGCAACGATCCCAAGTCGATCGAATATGTGCTGTTCAGCAAGCCGTTCCATCTCGACTATTTCTCCGTCGGCCTCGTCGCCAACGGCCAAAGGCTGATCTCGTCCTTCGAGTCGCAGCTCGGTATGCCGGGCGAAGGCTACAAGGGCGGCGGCGAGCGCGTCGGCCTCGACGCCTCCGTCGCCAATGCAACGATGTCCGGCTATGCCGCGCTTGGCCAGCGCATCAGCGCCTTCGCCGACGAGAAGTCGAACAATATGCTCGACCTGCACCGGACGCTGTTCTTCGCTACTATCGGCGTCATCGTACTGGTGGCGCTGTTCATCTTCCGGCCGATGTCCAACGCCATCCTGCGCAAGACGCGCGAACTCGTCGACGCGCGCAATTCGATGGCCTTCATCGCCGTGCATGACGGCTTGACCGGCCTGCACAACCGCACCTTCCTCACCGACCATTTCGACACGCTGATCAAGGGCGCGCACCGCCGCCGCGAGCGGCTGGCGGTGATCCAGTTCGACCTCGACCGCTTCAAGCAGATCAACGACACGCTCGGCCACGCCGCCGGCGACTATGTGCTGGTGGTGACGGCGCAGCGCATGCGCGATTCCTGCCGCGCGTCCGATCTTTGCGTGCGGCTCGGCGGCGATGAGTTCGTCATGATCCTCAACGGCGCCGGCACGACCGAGGACATCCATGCGTTGGCCAAGCGCATCATGGGCGAAATCAACGAGCCGATCATCTTCCAGGGCACGACCATCATGCCTGGCGCCAGCGCCGGCATAGCGGTCTACCCGGTCGACGCCGAGAACGCACAGGATCTGCTCGTCCATGCCGATCTCGCACTTTATTCGGCCAAGAAGCTCGGCGGCGGCACCTTCTCCTTCTTCTCCGAAGAGTTGAGGCGCGAGCTCGACTATCGCAAGCAGCTCGAACACGACATCCGCGCCGCGATCGCCGACAAGAGTTTCGACGTCTACTTCCAGCCGCAGGTGTCACTGGCCAGCGGCAAGATCAGCGGCATCGAGGCGCTGGTGCGCTGGAAGCACGCGACACGCGGCATGATCTCGCCCGGCGAGTTCATTCCCGTCGCCGAGAAATGCGGCTTCATGCCGGAGATCGGCCGCATCGTCATCGCCAAGGCGATCGAGGAGGCCGCCGAATGGGACCGCGCCGGCATCGATTTCGGGCGGCTGGCGGTCAATGTCTCGGGCACCGAGCTGCGCGAGCCGGATTTCGACAGCTTCCTGTTCGGCACGCTGGAGCGCGCCGGGCTGGCGCCGCAGAAGCTGTCGCTGGAAATCGTGGAATCCGTCATCCTCGACGACGAGAAGACCGGCATTGCCGCCAAGCTCAGGCACATCCGCGCCGCCGGCGTGCATCTCGAGCTCGACGATTTCGGCACAGGCTATGCTTCGCTCAGCCACGTCAATCCGAACGAAATCGACCGACTGAAGATCGACCGCCGCTTCGTGCAGAACATCAACGAGAACGGCGACAACACCAAGATCGTGCGGGCCATCACCGAGCTTGCCCGGGGCTTGGGCATCTCGATCGTGGCCGAAGGCGCCGAAACCGAGGCCGAGCTCGATTCGCTTATGGCGATCGGCTGCGACCAGGTGCAGGGCTATTCCATCGCCTTCCCGATGCCGCAGGAAAAGGCGCGCGAGTGGCTGATGGCGCGCAGCCCCAAGAAGGCGAAGCTGAAGGTGCTGCAGGGCAGCTTGGCTTAAGATGCGTCGCCACTACGCCGTCGGCGCCATCGGGCCAAAGCGGTAGGTGGCTCTCCATTCGAAGGCCCGTTGCGCGTCATCCGTCAGGCGAACATCAAATCCTGATGCCGAACCTTATGCCGTCGTAGATGGCGGCGTGGATGTTGCGTGACGCCACCGCATCGCCGATGCGTAGCAGCGCGAAGCCGCCTTCGGGATTGCGTGCCGGAAAAATGTCGCCGCCATTCACCAGCCGCTCGTAGTCGACCGCGCCGCCATTCTTGGAGATCGGCTTGAGCGCGATATAGAGATCGTCGAGCGGCGCCGTGCCGTGCTCGACCACCACCTGGTCGACGCGCCGCTCGCCGCGCCAGCCGTCGGCGAAATCGGACGCCAGTTCGGCGATCAGCTGGTTGCCCTCGCGCCGCACCGAGCGCAGCCTTGTGTTGATGGTGACGGTGACGCCCTTCTCATGGAAAGCGCGCATATAGGGCACATGGTTCATGCCGCCCATTTCGGGCGCGAAGAAACGCTCCGGCGAGACAAGCTCGAGCTTCGAGCCCGCATTGGCGATCAATTCCGCCGCGCCCATGCCCTGATGGCCGCCATTGTCGTCGTATAGCAGCACATTCTCGGCCGGCTTGACGCTTCCCGCCATGATGTCCCAGCTCGAGGTGACGAGATTGTCGCCGGCGGTCAGCGGCGGATTTTGCGGCACGCCGCCGGTGGCGACGATCACCACATCCGGCGACAGGGCCAGCACGTCGTCCTTCTCCGCCCAGGTGTCGTAGCGCAGCTCGACGCCCAACCGGTCGAGCTCGGCCAGGCGCCAGTCGATGATGCCGATCAATTCCTTGCGGCGCGGATTCTGGGTCGCCAGCCGAATTTGGCCACCCGCCTGGCTCGAGGCTTCGAGCACCGTGACATGATGGCCGCGCTCGGCCGCGACACGCGCGGCTTCGAGACCGCCGGCGCCAGCGCCGACCACCACCACGCGCTTGCCCGGTTCGTGAGCCCTGGCGATGATGTGCGGTATCGTCGCCTCGCGGCCGGTCGCGGCGTTGTGGACGCAGAGCGCCTCGCCGCCCTCATAGATGCGGTCGAGGCAATAGGTGGCGCCGACGCAAGGCCGGATTTCGTGCTCGCGGCCCTCCATCACCTTTTTCACGATATGCGGATCGGCGATATGGGCGCGAGTCATACCGACCATATCGAGCTTGCCCGTCGCGATGGCGTGGCGGGCGGTGGCGACGTCGGAAATGCGCGCCGCATGGAAGGTCGGAAACTTGGTTGCCGCCCTCACCTCGCCGGCGAAATCGAGATGCGGCGAGGACCGCATGCCGGTCACCGGGATGACCTTGGTCAACGATGCATCGGTCTCGATCGTGCCACGGATGATGTTGAGGAAATCGACCTTGCCGGAATTGGCCAACCGCCTGGCGATCTCGATGCCCTCTTCCTTCGAGATGCCCTTGTCGAAATCCTCATCCGCGACCATGCGGATGCCGACGACGAATTTTTCGCCGACCGCGGCGCGCACCGCATCCAGCACCATGTCGGTGAAGCGCAGCCTGTTGTCGAGCGAGCCGCCGAAATCGTCGTCCCGATGGTTGGTCAAGGGCGACCAGAAGCCGTCCATCAGGTGTCCGTAGGATTCGAACTCGATGCCGTCGAGGCCGGCGGCCTGGCAACGTTGCGCGGCGGCGGCATAGTCGGCAACGATGCGCTCGATGTCCCATTCCTCGATGGTCTTCGGGAAAGCGCGGTGCGCCGGCTCGCGCACCGGCGAGGCCGACAGCACCGGCAGCCAGTCGGCCTTGTTCCAGCCGGTGCGGCGGCCGAGATGGGTGATCTGGATCATCACCTTGCAGTCATGCTCGTGACAGGCATCCGCCAGTTCGGCCAGCCACGGCACGATGCGATCGTCATAGACATGCAGATTGCCGAAGGCGGCCGGGCTGTCGCGCGAGACGATGGCCGAGCCCGCCGTCATGGTCAGCGCCATGCCACCCCGGGCCTTTTCGGCGTGATAGAGCCGGTAGCGCTCTTTCGGCATCCCGTCCTCGGAATAGGCCGGCTCGTGGCTGGTCGACATCACCCGGTTCTTCAGCGTCAGGTGCTTGAGCTGGTAAGGTTGGAGAAGGGGGTCGTTGCTGGTCATCTTCTTCCTGCCGTTTCAAATTGCGCGAGAGCGCCCTGCCGCCACCGCTTCGATTTCACGCATCGGATTGATCCGAAAACCGCTGCGCAGTTTGCGGTCCGGTGCTAATGAGCGCGGCAAATCCAAGGAATCCGCGATGATCGACACCAAAACTCTCACCCAACTCGGCAAGCACGTCGAGGCGCCACGGAGCCCCGAAGAGGCGGTCCTGGAGACCGTTCCGTACCAGCGCGGCGACGGGCCGCCGGCGATCGTGCGCTTCACCTGCCCGGAGTTCACCTCGCTCTGCCCGGTCACCGGCCAGCCGGATTTCGCCCACATCGTCATCGACTACGCACCCGACAAGACGCTGGTGGAATCGAAATCGCTGAAGCTGTTCATGACCTCTTTCCGCAACCACGGCGCCTTCCACGAAGACTGCACGGTGATGATTGGACGGCGCATTGTGGCGGCGACCAAGCCGCTGTGGTTGCGCATAGGCGGCTATTGGTATCCGCGCGGCGGCATTCCGATCGACGTTTTCTGGCAGACCGGCGCGCCGCCCGAAGGCGCCTGGCTGCCCGACACCGGCGTCGCGCCCTATCGCGGCAGGGGCTGAGCGGGCCATTCTCATTCGCACTGGTATTGGCTGAGCGCCCATTCGCCGGTCACCGACAGAAGATCGGAGATCTTCCAGTTGCCGCCAACTTTTTTCAGCTTCCATTCGAGACGATGCTTGTTGCCCTCGACGACGAAGGCGACGACCACCTTGGCCTCGTCGCCATTGACCGCCTCGATGGTCCTGAGGCTCCTGTCGATGGCGAGCTTGTCGTAATCGGCATTGTCGAGCGCCATGTTGGGATCGAGGCATTCTCCCTCGCCCGAAGCGCGCAAAGCGTCGCTCTTGTCGAGGACCGTCTTGGCCGGATCGACGAAATTCTTGCGCTGGGCAGGATCGAGTTCCAGCCCGACATGGTCGTAGAAGGGCTTCACCACCGCCGTCGGCGATCCTGGCAGGACCGGCGCCGGCGGCGGCACTTCGGCCGGCGCGTCCTGCGGTGCAGGCGTCGCTGCCGGCGGGCTCGTGTCGTTGCCGCCGGGCGGCTGACTGTCGCTTGACGACGTATTCGGCGGCGGCGCGCCGAACAGGCCTTGCGCCAGCGCGCTGCCGTTCAGCCCCGCGACCAGCATCGACAAACTCGACAGCGCGAGGACGAGACGGCGAAGCACGGCGTCACTCCGTCGAGGAGCCGCATTCCAGCGCGCTGAGCTTCCAGTCGCTGGTCTTGGAGGTGATGTCGGCGATCTTCCACTTACCGTCCACTTTCTTCAGCGACCACACCATTTCGCGTTTGGAGTCATCGCCTTCCGGGAAAAGATTGAAGTTTGCCGTCACCTCGGCGGTGTCGCCATTGACGGCCTCGGTGAGTTTCAGCGTCTTGGACAAGGTCTTCTGATCGAAATCCTGCGCGTCGAGGCCAGGATCGAAATCCAGGCAGGACACCTCGTCGGGCTTCTCTTTCTGCGCCTTGTCGTTGGCTTCGAACAGCTTGACAACCGGGTCGGTGAAGCGGTCGCGGTACTTTGCGTCCCCTTCGAACTTTACTTCAGGTACGTAGAAGAATTTCACGGCATTGGACGCCGGGCCCGCAAGCGCGGCAGCGGGCAAGGCAATCGACAGGACAGCGGCAAGCACCATCAGTTTCATGCGAGGATCTCCGGATGTTCGGCGGCGTGGCGGCACGATCACCGCCACGCATCCTTGATACCGGCTTTTTCGCCGCGCATGAAGTCCCGCCGCGCTCAGGCATCCAGCCAGACGGTCTGGAAGTCCATCTCGTAGGTCTGGTGCATCGCGTAGTTCTTCACCTTCTTGTTCATGTGGCAGTAGAGCTTCTGCCAGAAGGGCTGGATGATGACGCCGGAGTCCTGCAGGATCGTCTCGACGTCCTTCATCACCTCCTTACGCTTGGCGACGTCGATCTGCGACAGCGCCTCCTTGAGCTTGGCGTCGAAATCCGGATTGGAAAAGGCCGTCTCGTTCCAGGCCTCGCCGCTGCGGTAGCCCAGCGCCAGCACCTGGACGCCGAGCGGGCGCATGTACCAGATGGTCATCGAATAGGGATACTTCGTCCAGTCGTTCCAGAAGGTCGAGCCGGGCAGCACGGTGCGCTTGACCTTGATGCCGGCATCGCGCAACTGGCCGGCGATGGCATCGCCGGTGTTCTTCTGCCATTCGTCCTCGACGGTGATCAGCTCGTGCTCGAAATCGGCCTGGCCGGCTTCCGCCATCAGCTTCTTGGCGCCGGCGGCGTCGCGCTCCTTCTTGGGCAGCGGATAATATTCCGGATGGATCGGGGCGACATGGTGGTTCTCGCCGACGGTGCCCAGACCGTTGTAGCCAAGCTGCATCACCTGGTTGTTGTCGACGGCCATCTGCAGCGCGTTGCGCACCCTTTTGTCGTCATAGGGCTTGTGGGTGATGTTGGTGCGGGCAACGAGCGTGGTCGCCGTCGCGACTTCGGATTTCACCAGGCCCATCTTATCCAGAGGATCGATGTAGTCGGCCGGCGTCTCGAAATCGAGGTCGATCTCGCCGGAATCGAAAGCGTTCAGCGTGGCGTTGAAATCGGTGCCGTAGTCGATGAATTCGATGCTGTCGAGCGGCGCTTCGCCACCCCACCACTTGCCGTTCTCGCGGCGCTTGACGACCGCCTTCGACCCGACCGCATAGGAAACCAGCTCAAAAGCGCCGGTGCCGATCGGCTTCTTGATCGGGTCTGCGCCGTCCTTGTCGAAGTCGCGGTGCACGACCAGCGCCGGATAGTCGGTGAGGCCCGGGATGATGGCGATATCGGCTTCGTTGAGCTTCAGCTTGACGGTGTGGTCGTCGACCTTGGTGATGGCGCCGTCCTTGGCCTTGCCGGTCTTGGCGTCGACCAGCGCGCCGACGCGGGCCGCCATCGAATTGCCGGAGGCGCCCTTCTCGCACCAGCGGTTCAGATTGGCGATCACGTCATCGGCGTTGAAGGCATCACCATTGTTCCACGTGATGCCCTTGCGCACATGCAGTGTATATTCGGTGGCGTCATCGTTGACGTCCCAGCTTTCGAGCAGCACCGGCTCGAAGGTGAACTGGTGGGTGTAGCGCACCAGCGGCTCCAGCCAGCAGCGGGTGACGTTCGCCATCTCCGTCCAGTCATAGGTGCGCGGATCCTTCTGCGCCTTGACCGACATCGCGACATGCAGCGTGCCGCCCTTCTTCGGCTCGTCGGCGAGCGCCTTGGTCGGCGCGGCAAGGCCGATCATGCCATAGGCGAAGGCCGTCGATGCGCCGAAGGCGCTGGCGAGAGCCAGGAATTCGCGCCGGTCGACGCGGCCGGCGCGCGCTTCCTCGGCCATCGCCTCGATCGCGGCCGGGACCCGGTCACCATTGCTTCTGAAAATCGTCATTGTCGTTCTCCCATTGTCTGGATCGGGTCTTCGCCCGTTGTTTCAACTCACGCTGTGGCATGTTTATCAACTAACACTGTCGGGCAGCTTTTCCTCACGCCGCGCGATCAAATCCTTGAGACCTTCGGCAACGCCCTCGTCGAGCTTCGGCTCCTGGTAATCGGCGAGCATGTTGCGCGCCTTTTCCTGGCCGCGCGTGTCGTGGTCCTTCGCCCCTTCGGCGCTCCACTGCTCGAAGGAATTGAAGTCCATGATGTTCGGCATGAAGAAGGCGCTCTCGAAATGCTCGAGCGTGTGCTGGGTGCCGAGGAAATGGCCTTGCGGGCCGACCTCGCGGATCGCGGCAAGCGCTTCCTTGAAATCGTCGAAGGGCACGCCGCCGGCATATTTGTACCAGCCGACCAGTTGCTCGCAGTCGGTGGCAAATTTCGAATAGCCGCAGGTCAGCCCCGCTTCCAGCCAGCCGGCGGAATGCCAGATGTAGTTGGCGCCGGAGAGGATCGCGGCATGCATCAGCATGTTCGCCTCGTAGCCGGCCTGGGCGTCGTTGAGCTTGGAGCCGACATGGAAGCCGGAGGTGCGCCAGGGCAATTTGTATTTCCTCGCCAGCGCGCCCATCAGATACATCATCTGGGCTGCTTCCGGCGTGCCGCCCATCGGCGCGCCGGTCTTCATGTCGACGGTGACCATGAACTGGCCGTAGAGCTGCGGCGAGCCCGGACGGATGAGCTGGGTCAGCGCCACCCCTGCCAACGCCTCGGCATTGACCTGCGCCACCGCGCCGACCGCCGAGGCGGAGGTCGAGGCGCCGCACAGCGCGAAGGGCGCCAGGATCAGCGGCTGGTTGTGGCTGGCATAGACCCGCATGGCATCGATCATGGTGGCGTCCCAGACCAGCGGCGAATTGCAATTGGTGATCGCCACCAGCACCGGGTTGTTGCGCACGAAGTCCTCGCCGAAGACGATGCCAGCCATCGCCATCGTGTCCTCGGCCCGCTCCTTGGAGGTGACGATGCCCATGAACGGCTTGTCGGAATGCTTCAGCGCGGAGTGGATGATGTGCAGATGCCGCTTCGGCACCGCGATCTCCATCGGCTCGCAGATGACCGAGCTCGAGGAATGCAGCGCCGGCGCCATATAGGCGAGCTTGTGGAAATTGTTGAGGTCGGCGAGCGTGCCGTAGCGGCGCTTGTTTTCGAGGTCGCGGATATAGGGCGCGCCATACATCGGCACGAAGATCGAATTCTTGCCGCCCACGCGCACCGTGCGCTCTGGATTGCGAGCGTTCAGCGTGAACTCCGGCGGAACCTTCGAGACCAGCTCCATCAAAAGCGCGCGGTCGATGCGGACGCGCGTGCCCCTGACATCGGCGCCGGCCGCCTTCCAGAGCTCGATCGCCCCGTCATCGCGGAATTCGCAGCCCACCTCCTCAAGGATCTTGAGCGATTCCTCATGGATCAGCTCCACTGCCTCGTCCGGCACGATCTCATAGGCGGGGATCTTGCGCACCAGTGTCGGGAAGGAGGCGATCGGCGCGCTTCTCAGCGCCTTGCGCCCGAGACGGCCGCCGCCGCGGCGGTGGGTCTGTTCGGTCAATTCAGCGGCTGGTGCGTTCATAAATCCTCCTTCGTCCCGCCAGCCAAATTAGCGAGGCGAAATATCACTGTGACGCTGGAAAATCCTGATCGCTTGTATAAGTTTCACTTATGCGAAGCCTGCGCCACCTCCTCCCCTCCGCCGGCAGCCTGATCGTCTTCGAGGCGGCGGGCCGGCTTTCGAGCTTCACCGCGGCGGGCCGCGAGCTCGGCATGACGCAGGCCGCCGTCTCCTATGCGGTGCGCGGGCTGGAGGAACAGCTCGGCGCACAGCTCTTCCAGCGCCGGCACCGGCAGGTGCTGTTGACGGAGGCAGGCGAGCGCTTCCATGCCGATGTCTCGCTCGGCCTGTCGCATATCCGCAAGTCGGCCGAGGATCTGCGGCTGCAGGCGAGCGGCGGCCATGTGACCTTGGCCGCCTCGACCGCCTTCGGCTCGTTCTGGATGATGCCGCGCCTGCAGCAGTTCCGCGACCAGTTGCCGGGCGTCGACCTGCGCATCCAGACCGCCGACCGCGACCTCGACATCATCGCCGAGGGCATTCCGCTCGGCGTTCGCGGCGGCATGCCGCGCGACTGGCCGGACTATCACTCGCTGTCGCTGTCCGAAGAAGAGATCTTCCCGGTTGCGGGACCGAGCTACCTCGCCAAATTCGGCATGCCGAAGACCGTCGCGGAACTGGCCACGCACCGGCTGATCCATCTGGAAGAGCCCTATCGCGAGGCGCCGAACTGGGACGAGTGGTTCGCATCCGCCGGAACCAGCCTGCGCAACGCCGAGCGCGGCCTGCGCATCAACGACTATGCGCTGGTGATCCAGGCGGTGATGGAGGGCCAAGGCATCTCGCTCGGATGGCGGCACCTGGTCGAGCGCCTGGTGGCGTCAGGCCTTCTTGTGCCGGTGACCGATCACGTGATGCGGACGGGCATCGGCTTCCACGTCATCTGGCCTAAAAACCGCGAGCTGCGCGACAATGCGAGAAGGGTCCGGGACTGGCTGGTGGCGCAGGCGTGAAGTTGCCCCTCCCCCACGCCATTCGAATCCGCCTATAATCGTCGGATGCCCATTCGCCAGCTTTCCGAAACGATGATCAACCAGATCGCCGCCGGCGAGGTCATCGAGCGTCCGGCTAGCGTGGTGAAGGAACTGGTCGAGAACGCGCTCGACGCCGGCGCCTCGCGTATCGAGGTGGTCACGGCGGGCGGCGGGTTGAGCCTCATCCGCGTCACCGATGACGGCTCAGGCATCGCCGAGCCGGAGCTTGCGCTGGCGGTGGCCCGCCATTGCACCTCCAAGCTCTCCGACGACATCCACGACATCCGTTCGCTCGGCTTCCGCGGCGAGGCGCTGCCTTCGATCGGATCGGTGGCGCGGCTGTCGATCCGCTCGCGCACCGCCGGCGGCGACGCTGCTGCCGAGATCGGCATCGAAGGCGGGCGCGTCTCGGCGGTCAAGCCGGCGGCAGCCAATCGCGGCACTACGGTCGAGGTGCGCGACCTGTTCTTCGCCACGCCGGCCAGGCTCAAATTCATGAAGGGCGAGCGCGCCGAAAGCTCGGCGACCAGCGACGTGGTGAAGCGCATTGCGATTGCCTTCCCCGGGGTGCGCTTCACGCTTGCTGGCGCCGACCGCTCGACGCTGGAACTGCCGGCGACGGCCGACACGCCGGAAGGCCGGCTGGCGCGCGTCGCACAGGTGATGGGCAAGGATTTCCCGGACAACGCGATTGCGATCGATGCCATGCGCGATGGCGTTCACCTCGCCGGCCATGTCTCGATCCCGTCCTACACGCGCGCCAACGCGCTGCAGCAATATGCCTATGTCAACGGGCGGCCGGTGCGCGACAAGCTGATCGCTGGCGCAATCCGGGGCGCTTTTGCAGACGTCTTGCCGCGCGACCGGCATGCGGTGACGGTGCTGTTCCTGTCGCTCGATCCGGCCATCGTCGACGTCAACGTGCATCCGGCCAAAGCCGATGTGCGCTTCCGCGATCCCGGCTTGGTGCGCGGGCTGATCGTCGGCGCCATCCGCGAGGCGCTGGCCGGCGCCGGCATCCGCGCCGCGACCTCAGGCGCTGCCGGCATGATGGCGGCGTTCCGGCCGGGTGCGCCCTCCTATTCGCATCCTGGCCCGGCCAATGGCCATCGCAGCTACGAGGCGACCTATCGCGCCTCCGGCCCCGGCGGCTTCGATCCGATGCGTTCGCCGCAGCGGCCGCTCGACATGAGCTATGGGGAGGCAAGGCCGCGATCCGGTGGTTTTGCCGAGAACCACCAGGCCGCCTTCGACACCGGGCCGCTGGCCAGCGCCGATGTGCGCGCAGGCATGGCCGAACCGGCCGAGGCGCTGCTCGGCATGGCGTTGGGCGCGGCCCGCGCGCAAGTGCATGAGAACTATATCGTCGCGCAGACCAGGGATTCGCTTGTGATCGTCGACCAGCATGCCGCGCATGAGCGGCTGGTCTATGAGGCACTGAAGAATGCGCTCAATGCCCGCGCGGTGCCCTCGCAGATGCTGCTCCTGCCCGAGATCGTCGACCTGCCGGAAGACGATGCCGAGCGGCTGGCCATGCACTCCGAGACGCTGGCCAGATTCGGCCTCGGGCTGGAGCGCTTCGGCCCGGGCGCGGTGGCGGTGCGCGAAACGCCGTCGATGCTCGGCGAAACCAATGTGCAGCAGCTGATCCGCGACCTTGCCGACGAGATCGCCGACAACGACACGGTCGAGACGCTAAAGGAGCGCCTGGACAAGATTGCCGCCACCATGGCCTGCCACGGCTCGGTGCGCTCGGGCCGTCTGCTCAAGGCCGAGGAGATGAACGCGCTGCTGCGCCAGATGGAGGCGACGCCGGGATCCGGCACCTGCAACCATGGCCGTCCGACCTATATCGAGCTCAAGCTCGCCGATATCGAGCGGCTGTTCGGCCGGCGGTGAGCGCTTTCCACAAAGCACAGGATCAGAGCGATCAAAGCAGCCCGCTCAGTTCACCAAGCGGTGATACGTTCCTGTTTTGGGAGAGAAGCCGTACTCGGTCGTGTAGCCGCCGTTTCCACCGCGAAAATTCACGGAGATAATCTCTTCGCCCTGCTTTTGAACATTCAAATAAATGGGCGTCATCAACATGCCCGCGTTGCAGTCCTCGTCGTCGAACCGGATGCTCTGAACGGCTTTCCTCGTCTTCTTGCTGATGACCTGCAGCTTGGTCATGCAGATGCCGGCGTCGGTTTTGGTGTAAACACCGGCCAATCGATGAGTGGCCGTCTGCACCCAAAACGGGATCTCGACGATCCCGTTGATCTTGGCCTCGGCCGTATCGTCAAGGGCGGCAACTTGCTTGAGCACGACCGGGACCTTCTCCGAACCCTTGACCCAGATTCCTGTTGCGCCGCTTTCGTGGAGGTCGAGCGAAAGCGGGCATCCCGTTGCGTCGATGGGCGTCTTTGACCCCATCACCAACACACGATCCAATTCCTTATCGTCCGCGATCTCGCAAAGCGTGAGTTTGGTTCCCTCTGATTTGCCGTAGAGCGCGATGGGGCTCTGCTTGGCATCGTAGAAGTAGCTTCCCTCGACCGTAATGCCGCTGCCGAAGCTGTCATAGCGCTGCAGCGACAGGTGAACCGGACTCGGTCCGACGGAGCCTTCGAAATTCTTTACCTGGTACCAGCCCGCAGCAGCTTGCCCGGTCAGCGCCAGCATGCAGAAAGCCAGCGCTACAAAAGATCTTCCCATTCCGTCCCCCAGCAAAGGCAGCTCACCATAGCTGCGCTTCTGCAGGGTGTCCTCATGCTGGTGGAAGGTTCGTAGTTAGAGTCCGGAGATGTCTCCAACCTTTTGTTTTACCGCTTCAAATTCACCACGATCACACCGCCCAGAGCGAGCGCGCCGCCGACGACACCGAGCAGCGAAGGCACTTCGCCGAGCCAGAAGAAGCCGATCAGCGCGGAGGTTGGCGAGACCAGGTAGAGGAAGTTCGAGGCGCGGGCGGCCGGCAGGCGCGAGAGCGCGGTCGCCCAGGCGGCGTAGGCGATCAGGCTGGGCACGATGCCGAGATAGATGACGGCGCCAAGGCCGGCGGTGTTGGCGACGGCGGCCTGCGAAAAGGCTTCCGGCAGGAAGGGCGACAGGCAGAGCGCGCCGAGCACCATGTTGGAGGCGGCGATGGTCAGCGGATGATGGCGGGCAAAGAGCGGCTTCTGGACGATGGTGTTGACAGCCGAGCAAAGGGCCGAACCCAGCACCAGCAGCGCGCCGGCGTTGAAGTGCAGGCCGTTGCCGTCGGCCACCGCGATGATGCCGATACCGGCGAAGGAGATCACGGTGCCGAGCCAGGCCAGTCGCGAAAAGCGCTCGCCGAGCAGCGCCATCGCCATGATCGCGGTGAAGATCGGGCTGACATTGATGATGAAGCCGGCAGCACCCGCCGAGACGGTCAATTCGCCGAAATTGAGCATGGCGGTGTAGAGCGCGACGAAGATCGCGCCGCCGAAGCCGAAGCGCCACAATTCGTCGATCCTGGGCAACGCTGGGCGCTTGACCGCAAGGAAGATCGCCGCCGGCACGGCCGCGATGGCGAAGCGCAGCGCGCCAAGCTCCAGCGGCTGGAAGGCGGCAAGGCCGGCGCGGATCGCCGGGAAGGCCGACGCCCAGCCGATCACCGTCAGCGCCACGGCGACCGCTGCCGTGGTGTCGATGCGCTGTGTCTCATTCAACGTGCCGGTGTAAGCGCTCATGGCCGTGTCCTCGTTTTTCTCCGTCATAAACACAGGAAACGCCATTGCCGGGTGATTGACAAACGACCAATTCAAGGGTCAGCTGTGAGCATGGATCACAGCTCGGACCAGATACTGCCGCTCGAGACCTTGCGCGCGTTCGACGCGGCGGCGCGCACCGGCAGTTTCTCGGCGGCGGCCGAAAGGCTCAACCTCACCCATGGCGCGGTCAGCCGCCAGATCGCCAAGCTGGAGGATTGGCTGGGCCTGAAAGTGTTCGAGCGCAATGCGCGCGGCGTGACGCTGACCAATGAGGGCAACCGGCTGCATCTGCGCACCACGGAAGCCTTCGCGCTGATCTCGGTCAATTCCGACCGCTGGATCGAGCCGCGCGGCACCGCCGTGGTGCGGCTGGCCTCCATCCCCTCGGTCAGCGGGCTGTGGCTGATGCCGCGCATGGCGGCGTTGGAGAACCATCCGACCAGGCTGCGCATCGTGCTCGACGTCGATAACCGTCAGGCCGACCTTGCCGACGAAGGCATCGACCTGTCCGTGCGCTGCGGGCGCGGCCGCATCCCGGGCCGTGTCTCGGTGCAGCTTTTCGAGGAGCATATTTTTCCGATCGCATCGCCGGACCTCGCCAAGGAGATCGGCCAAGGCGATCCGACGCGCCTGCTCAAATTCGCGCTGATCAACGATTCCGACGCATCCGGCTGGCGCGCCTGGTTCGCGGCGCAGGACATCGACTATCGCCCGCGTCCGCAGGACCGGCGCTTCGAGGATTACAATCTGGTGCTCGATGCGGCGGCGCATGGCCTCGGCATCGCGCTGGCGCGGCCGCCGCTGACCAAGGATCAGCTCGGATCCGGGCGGATCGTCCCGGTCGATGACCGCACGGCGCTCAATCCGGTGTCCTACTGGCTGGATCGTCCGGTGGGCCGGCCTCGCGCCGCAGCCGCCGACCTCGCCAGGCGCATCGCGGAGCAAGCGAAGCTTGCGCCGGAGAAGCTTGAAGCTTTTCTGCGGGAAGACGATTGAAATCCGCCTGAAGCCTGCCTCAACAAGTCAGCGAAGCAGCAGCACCATGATCGTGGCGGTCACCGCCGAAACGACGCCCGTGACCACCGAAATCGTCCACAGCGATATCGGGGCCGGCTCGGATCGCGGCGCATGGCCGGCTGGCCGGGCGGCTGCGCCTCTCGGCAGCGGCGCGTTGGCGTTGGCTGCGACCAGCGCCGGTGAAGACAGCGCGGCGGCAGCGACCGACTGCGGCTGCGGCGCCACGGCAGCGGCCCTGGCGGTGTTGTCGGCGGCGGACGGCTGGGCTGGCCCGGCAGCGCGCGGAGCCTGGTCGGCTTCGGCCGCTTGCCGGCCCGGCGTCCTGGCCGGCCTGTCTTCCGCCTCGTCGTCGGGTTCCATCATCGCTCTGTAAGCGTCTTCGACCGCATTGGAGGACAGATGCTGCGCCGACCGGGCCGGCGGCGCCTGCAAGGAGCCGCTCAGCGCCTGCGCCGCGAATTGCGCGGCTTGCGCGCCGGCCGGCGCCGGCGGCTGGACCAGCGCCTTGATCAGCGCGGTCGTCGCCGGATCGGCCTTCGCCGAAGGCACCGGCTGCGGGGTCAGCGCATCGGTGATCATCGCGTTCAAACGGGTCGATGTGACGTCCATGCCGGGCTTCCGGAAACCATTGTGCCAATCAAGCCATAGTGCACGAACATTGCGCCAAGCTTGACCGCGCCCCAGATTTGTGGCGATTGGACCGCAATGAAGCCTAGCGTCACGCCATGATGAACCGTTTTGAAGGCCCGGGCGGCCGGGAAGCCAGGATCCGTTACCTCGACGGCGACTTCCAGGTCACCAGCCCGGGTTCGTTCGTGCGTTGCGCGGTGACGGGCGAGAACATCCCGCTGGACGAGCTCAAATACTGGAGCGTCGCCCGCCAGGAGCCCTACGCCAACGCGACCGCCTCGCTGCGCCGCGAAATCGAGATGCATCCGGAACTGCGCAAGCGCGGCTAGGCCCTCTTCCTCGCCATCGAACGGAAGATCACCCACGCATCTTGCGCTGGCGCCAGGCGTCGAGCGTCTCGTCGATGATCCGTTCCGGCACATGGTCGAGCTCGAACTTTGCCTCGATGTCGAGCACGTCCAGCTGCTCCAGGAAACCTGCCGGCGTCGTGCCGTGGCGCAGCCGCGCGGCGTCCTTGGCGGTTGTGACGAGACGCAGGCCCTCGCGCCGCGCCAAAGCCAACAGGTCGCCGAGCTCGTCTTGAGCGTAGAAATGATGGTCCGGGAAGGGTCGCGACAGCACTACCTCGCCACCGGCGCCGCGCACCGTGTCGAAGAATTTTTCCGGATGGCCGATACCGGCAAAGGCCAGATAGCGGCCGCCGGCAAAGCGCGCGGCATCCGCCGGCTCGACATGCGCGAGAAAGATCGGCCGGCCGGCGCGCGCCGCCTGGCGCACCACGCCGTCGGCGGCTGCCCCCTCGCCCATCTTCAGCATGCCGCTGGTGAAGACCAGCTGGTCGACGACCTTGGCCCTGAGCGGCCCGCCCGGAATGACGCGGCCATTGCCGACGCCGAAGCGGGCATCGACCACGACCAGCGCGTAGTCGATATGGATGCGCGCCGACTGGAAGCCGTCATCCATGATCAGGAAATCGCAGCCATGCTCTTCGATCAGAAGCCTGGCGCCGGCGGCGCGGTTGGCCGTCACCGCGACCGGCGCATGCTCGGCCAGCAGCAGCGGCTCGTCGCCGACATGCTTGGCGGCATCGTGATGCGCATCGACGACATGCGGCCTGGCAAACGAGCCGCCATGGCCGCGCGACAGGAAGCCGGGGGTGAGTTGCATGCGTTTGGCCTGCCTGGCCAGGGCGATCGCCACCGGCGTCTTGCCGCTGCCTCCGACGGTGAGATTGCCGACGCAAAGCACGGGTGCTGCGACCTTCTCGCGCGGCGCATGCCGCATGCGGCGGCCGGCAACCATGCCGTAGACCGCCGATACGGGCGACAAGGCGAACACGCGCCAATCCGGCTTCTCCCACCAGAAGGGGGGCGCCTCGCTGGTCATAGCGCGGTGCCCGCGCGCCCTGGTTCGGCGCATGATCCTTTCCAAAAATCGGGTCCGATTTTTGGGGTCATGCGCTAGCGTCCGTTGGCGCCCTTAAGGCGCGACTTGACGACCAGCGGCTGGATGTAGGGCTCGAGCGATTTCAGCGTGCGGGCAAGCGCGCCGCGCATCTCGTCGACCGTGGCGGCACCGGCCGCCATCATCTCATGGCGCGCCGCCTCGTTGGTCAAAAGGAAATTGACGGCGCCGGTCAGCATGTCGCGGTCGCGCACCAGCTTGGCGCCGCCGCTGTCGAGCAGGCGCTGATAGGCCTCGCGGAAATTCTGGACGTTGCGGCCGGCCAGCACCGCGGTATCGAGCATCGCCGGCTCCAGCGGGTTCTGCCCGCCTTCGGAGGTCAGTGAGCGGCCGACGAAAGCGATCTCGGTCAATCGGAGATAGAGACCCATCTCGCCGATCGTGTCGCCAAGGAAGATATCGGTGTCGGGCGTGATGCGCTCGCCCTTGCTGCGCCGCGCGACCTTCAGCCCCATGCCGGAAATCTCGGCGGCAAGGGCGTCGGCGCGGTCGGGGTGACGCGGCACGATGATGGTCAGCAAGCCGGGGTGGCGCCTGTGCAGGCTGGCATGGACCTCGGCCGCCACGACCTCCTCGCCGTCATGGGTGGAAATCGCCGCCCAGGTCGGGCGCCCGCCGACCTGGCGCTGCAGGCCGGCCAGAGCGCGTTCGTCGACCGGCGGCGGGTTGGTGTCGACCTTGAGATTACCCGACACGGTGACGGGACGCGCGCCCAGAGCGCGAAAACGTTCGCCGTCGACATCCGACTGGGCAATGACATGGGCGAGGTTTTCGAACAGCGCTTCGGCGACCCCGGAGCGCTTCTTCCAGGAGGTGAAGGAGCGGTCGGAAAGCCGACCGTTGACCAGTACCTGCGGCACGTTGCGGGCGCCGAGCTCCAGAATGGTCATCGGCCAGATTTCCGATTCGGCGATGATCGCCAATTCCGGGCGCCAATGGTCGAGGAAACGGCTGACCGCCGGCTTGAGGTCGAGCGGCACATATTGGTGGATGATGCGGTCGCCGAGACGTTCGTCTGCGACCTTGGCCGACGTCACCGTGCCGGTCGTCAGCACGATGTTGACGCCATAGTCGAGAATCGATTCGACCAACGGCACGACAGCAATCGTCTCGCCGACGCTCGCGGCATGGATCCAGATCACCGGCCCTTCCGGGCGCGGCCGGCCGGCGACGCCGTAGCGCTCGCGGCGGCGGACTCGGTCCTCCTTGCCGCGCGAGGCGCGCCAGGCGACATAGGGGCCGATCAATGGATAGGCGGCGGCCCCGGCATAGCGGTAGGCCGTCAGCGCGGCACGCGCCCAGCGCTCGCTCATTTGTCGCCATCCACGAGGCGATAAGCCTCGGCCGTGGCGGCGTTGAGCGAATCGGTCACCTCCCGGCGCTTGCGCTCCATCTCTTCCTCGCCGGCGTCGGCCGGTACAAAGACCGGCGTGCCGACAACGACCGCGGAGCGGCCGAAGGGCAGGTTGATGGTGGTCTTGTCCCAGCTCCTTTCCAGCACCTTGCGGCGGCTGGTGGTGATAGCGGCGGGCAGGATCGGCCGGCCGGACAGCCGTGCCAGGAGCACGATGCCCAGGCCGGCGTCGCGCGGCGTGCCGTGCGGAATGTCGGCGATCATCGCCACATTCTTGCCGGCCGTCAGCGCTTTCTTGAGCGCGATCAGGGCCTTGGCACCACCCTTGTCGAGATGCCTGGCGTTTTCGCGCCCGCCCGAACCGCGCACCGCCTCGATGCCGAATTTTTCGATCATCAGCGCCTGAAGCTCGGCATCGGCGCTGCGCGAAACCATGGCGACCAGCGGCCGGCCCTTCGGGTAGTAGGCCGGGGTGAGAAGATGCTGGCCGTGCCAAAGCGCGATGATGCCGGGTTCCAGATGCGCATAGGCGCCGCCGGCAACCTGGGTCGAGCCTTTGACCAGCGGGCTGGTCACGCGAATCAGACGCACGAACCAGGCGAACAGGCCGGCGATGAAGCTCTTGACGAAACCCGACTGCGCCAACGGCTCGCGGATGCGGCGCCACCAGGTGCGCGTCCCGCCGCTCCTGGCGGAACGAGTTGTCGCCCCTTTCACCGCGTCATGCTCCATCGAGGTCAACCGGAGGCCTTCGATTCTGGATCGAGCAGACGATGCAGATGAACGACGAAATAACGCATATGAGCATTGTCGACGCTGGCCTGCGCCTTGGATTTCCAGGCGGTGAGCGCCGACTGGTAGTCCGGATAGATACCGACAATGTCGAGCGCGTCGAGATCGCGGAACTCGTTGTCGCCAAGCTTCTTCAGCTCACCGCCGAAAACCAGGTGCAAAAGCTGTTTCTTTCCGTCTTCCGCGGCCATGCCGATCCTTCGCACACTCATGAATTCGTGACAGGTCTAGACCAAAGCGGCCGGTTTTGGAACTGCCGACCGCCTCACCCTTCGTCAAGCCCGGCAAGGACGCCGGTCAGCACGCCGAGCAGTTCGCCGCTGCCGGCCGCAAGTGCGCCGTGGTTGATCACCTCGCCGGCATAGCGCGGCCGCTTGCCGGTGCGGTCAAGCAGGGCGCCGCCCGCTTCGTTGAGGATCAGGTCGGCGGCCGCGATGTCCCAGTCATGCGCGCTCGGCTTGACGAAGGTGGCATCGAGCTTGCCGGCGGCGATCATCGCCAGCCGGTAGGCGAGCGAGGGAATGTAGGCGGTGCGGCGCAGCCTGCTTTGCCAGGGTTCCGGCACAAGATCGACCAGCGGCTTCGGGCCGCCGATGTCGACGTCCGGCCCAAGCGGCCGCACATGGATCGGCTTGTCGTTGAGATAGGCGCCCTCGCCCGGCAGCGCCCAATAGGTCTCGCGTTTCGCGGGGCATTCCAGCACGCCGGCCAGCGAACGGCCGTCCTCGACCACGGCGACGCTGACGCACCAGGAATGCAGGCCGTCGAGAAAGCCGCGCGTGCCGTCGATCGGATCGACGACGAAAGTGCGGCGCGCCGAAAGGCGGGCATGGTCGTCGGCGGTTTCTTCCGACAGCCAGCCATAGTCCGGGCGCGCCTTGAGCAGGGTTTCGCGCAGATAGGCGTCCGCCGCATGATCGGCCTCGCTGACCGGCGAGGTGCCGCCCTTCATCCACACCTGCGGGTTATTGCCGAAATAGCGCATGGCGATGAGGCCGGCTTCGCGGGCGGCCTCGCGCAGCAAGGCAAGGTCCTCACGGGCCTCGGTCAGGTTGATTGCATCAAGCTCCGGCAAGGGTCATCCCCTCGATGAGCAGCGTTGGCGCGGCGGTGCCGAAATTGCGGTCAAGATCGCTTGCCGGCACCATGTTGAGGAACATGGTCTTCAGGTTGGAAGCGATCGTCACCTCGGCCACCGGATAGGTGAGCGCGCCGTTCTCGATCCAGAAACCGGAAGCGCCGCGGCTGTATTCGCCGGTCACCATGTCGACGCCCTGGCCGAACACTTCGGTGACGTAGAAGCCGCTCTTCAGCGAGCCGATCAGGTCCTCCGGCGCGCGCTCGCCGGGTTCGATGGCGAGGTTGGTGGAGGACGGCGAAACGGACGAGCCGCTACGCGAGCCGCGCCCGTTGGTGACAAGGCCGAGCTCGCGCGCGGCTGAAGTCGACAGGAACCAGTGGTTGAGCACGCCCCTCTCGACCATCAGAAGTTTTTCGCCCTCGACACCTTCACCATCGAAGGGCCGCGAGGCCTGGCCGCGACGTCGCAAAGGCTCGTCGGTGACGGTGATGGCGGCCGAGGCCACCCGCTTGCCCATCATGTCGCGCAGAAAGCTCGTCTTGCGGGCGACGGAGGCGCCGTTGATGGCTCCGGCAAGATGGCCGGCGATGCCGCGCGCGACGCGCGGATCGAACACGACGTCGACCGGCCCGGTCGCGGCCTTGCGCGCGCCAAGGCGGCGCACGGCGCGCTCGCCGGCCTTGCGGCCGATGTCTTGCGGCGTGTCGAGGTCGGAAAAATGCTGGTGGGAGGAATATTCATAGTCGCGCTCCATGCCGGTGCCCTCGCCGGCGATGACGCTAGTCGAGCGCGAGAAGCGCGAGGCGACATACTGGCCGACGAAACCCGCCGAGGTGGCAAGCACCAGGCCGCCAAAACCCGCTCCCGCGCTGCTGCCTGCCGAGTTGGTGACGCCCTTGACCGCCAATGCAGCAGCTTCGGCGGCAAGGGCCGCGTCCTTCAGCTGATCGGCCGAAATCTCGGTCGGATCGAACAGGTCGAGATCGCGCAGATTGCGGGCCAGCAGCGCCGGATCAGCAAGGCCCTGGAACGGATCTTCGGGCGAAACCCTGGCCATGGCCACGGCGCGCCCGGCGAGCGCCTTCGGATCGGACGCGGCGGTCGCCGAGACGCTGGCGACGCGCTGGCCGACGAAGACGCGCAGCGAGACATCCTCGCTCTCCGCCGATTCGGTGGCCTCGACCTTGCCCAGCCTAACCGAAACGCCGGCCGAGCGGCCGCGCACGGCGACGGCGTCGGCGGCATCGGCGCCGGCGCGCTTGGCGGCCTCGACGAGGGCTGCGACGCGATCGGTCAGTTTCGCTGCGTCGAGCTTATCGGTCATGCGGTTGTTCCTGTTTGTTCGAGCAATCGGTCAAAGCGAACCCTGCCGGCGCGATCTATCGATGCCCTCGCGGCACCATCTATTGTTCCCCCAACGCTAGTGCAATGGCGGATGCGGCAATCTCAAGGCAATCGCGGTGGTTCGAGCTAGATGCTTATCGCAGCGGCATCAAATCGAAGGGAGGTTAGCCCGCGACCGGCGCCCAGATGACGTCGTCGATCCTGGCGGCGCCGGTCGCCAGCATCACCAGCCGGTCGAAACCAAGCGCCGAGCCGCTGGCCTGCGGCATCACAGCCAGGGCGGCGAGGAAATCCTCATCGAGCGGATAGCGCTCGCCATAGACGCGCTCCTTCTCGTCCATCTCGGCCACGAAGCGGCGGCGCTGCTCGCTCGCGTCGGTGAGCTCGCCAAAGGCATTGGCGAGCTCGACGCCGCAGCAATAGAGCTCGAAGCGCTCGGCGACGCGCGGATCGTCCGCGCTAGGCCGGGCGAGCGCGGCTTCCGAGACGGGATAGCCATAGAGGATGGTCGCCCGCCCCTGCCCCAGTTCCGGCTCGACCTTTTCCACCATCACGCGGCTGAAAAGGTCAGCCCAATTGTCGTCGGGCGCGGTGCGCAGGCCGGCCCGGACCAGACCGGCATGCAAGGTCTCGCGATCCGTGCTGCCGTCGGCGGAGACGGTCGCCAGAAGGTCTATACCGGCGTAGCGGGTAAAGGCTTCCGCGACGCTCAGTCGCTCCGGCTCGGCGAATGGATCGGCCTCGCGGCCCCGAAAGGCGAAGCTCTTGGCGCCGGCCTTTTCCGCCGTCAGCGCCAGGAACTGCCCGCAATCGGCCATCAGGCTCTCATAGGTCTCGCCGACCCGATACCATTCGAGCATGGTGAATTCCGGATGATGCAGCGGGCCGCGCTCGCGGTTGCGGTAGACGGCGCCGAGGCTGAAGATGCGCTTCTCGCCGGCGGCGAGCAGCTTCTTGCAGGCGAATTCCGGCGAGGTGTGGAGATAGAGCGGCCAGCGCGACGCATCAGACGCGATCGCCTCGGTGGCGAAGGCGGCAAGATGCGCCTCGTTGCCTGGCGAAACCTGCAGCGCGGAGGTCGTCACCTCGACGAAATCGCGCTCGGCGAACCAGCCGCGCAGTGCGGCCGCGATGGCGTTGCGCGCCATCAGCCGGGGCCGACGATCGGCATGGATATCGGGCGTCCACCAGGGTGAAGCGGCGGTCATAGGCAGGAAAATCGCGCGCAAGACTGGCGGTTCGGCGCGAGATGCGCTACGGCGCACGCGATGGCCGCCGTCGCCGCTTCGTGGAAATCGACGCTCGCAGGCCGAAAAACTCGAACGGGATCGAACATCGTGGTCAAGGTCATCGCCAGCTCCTTACGCAAAGGCAACGTCGTCGATAAGGACGGCAAGCTCTATGTCATCCTCTTTGCCGAAAACATCCACCCTGGCAAGGGCACGCCGGTGACCCAGCTCGATATGCGCCGCATCGGCGACGGCGTGAAAGTCTCGGAACGCTACCGCACGACCGAAATGGTCGAGCGCGCCTATGTCGAGGAGCGCGAGCACACCTTCCTCTATTCCGACGGCGAAGGGTTTCACTTCATGAACCCGGAAAGCTACGACCAGGTCGTGGCTTCGGAAGCCGTGGTCGGCGACTTCGCACCCTATCTGCTGGAAGGCATGGCCGTGCAGCTGGCGCAGTTCAACGGCGTGCCGATCTCGCTGGTGCTGCCGCAGCGCGCCACCTTCGAGGTGGTGGAGACCGAGCCGGTCACCAAGGGCCAGACGGCGTCGTCATCCTACAAGCCGGCGATACTCTCCAATGGTGTGCGCACCGCGGTGCCGCCGCATATTTCGGCCGGCACGCGCATCGTGGTGATGACGGCCGACGGCTCCTATGTCGAGCGCGCCAAGGACTGATCCGCGCTACTGGGCGCTCGGGTGGCGTGCCGCATTGAGGTCATTCAGACCTCGCAACGCGTCGTGGTTGCCGGTCGCGGCCGCGGCGCGGAATATCTGCTCGGCATCGGCGAAGCGGCGAAGCTTCAGGTAGGCGTAGCCACGCAGAACCATCAGTCCAGTGCGTTCGGGCGCGATGCGCGAGCGCTCGTCGAGCGCCAGGATCGTCTCGTTGTAGCGCCCTTGATCGAAAGCCGTGTTCGCCTGTGTCTCCAAGAGCGCCGTCCTGATCTCGACAGCGCGGTCTGAATCCATTGGCGCCTGCGAGGCCGAGATCGCGGCGCGATCAGTCAGGCCAGCGCGCAGATAGGCGAGGCTCTGGCCATAGGCGGCATCGGCTCGCGTCTTGCCGGACCCGCCGCGCAACGCGACCTCGAAGGCGGCGGCAGCCTCGACCGGACGGTTCACCTGCATCAGACACCAGCCGCGCGACAGCGCCACGACCGGTAGCAGCGAGGACGGGTCGAGCGTGGTCGAACAACCGCGGGGCACCGGCTGGCCCCTCCCCGATCTTGCCACGCGCGGGCTTTCCACCTCGCCTTGGCTTGCTTCTTCCTGGGCCGCAGGGCGCCGCCGCACCGGCTGATCCTCGGACGTGTCGTCTGGTGCTGCTGCGCGCGTCCTGCGCTTGCCCAACGCCGCCGTTTCGATGCTGCGCTCGCCGACCGTCGGAATCCGCTCAGAGCGGCCGGCCCAGGCGGTCTGGATCTCCTTCACGCCCGCCTTGTCGCCGATCTTCCAGCGCGTCAGCGCCAGGCCATAGGCGGAAGGCTCGTCGTCCGGCTTCCAGTCGAGCGCCAGCTTGAACCATTGTGACGCGGTCTGCGGCTGGTTGAGGGAATCGGCATACCAGCCGAGCTGCTGCGCCGAGGCGGCGTCCTTGTTGGCATAGACCTCCTGCACCATGCGCTGCAGCACTTCAGGCTTGATTGGCGGCGGCGGCGTTACGGCGAGCAGATTAGCGATCGATGCCAGATAGACTTTGCGTGTGTCGTCGTCGGTGTTGCGCCACTGGTAGAGGATATCCTCGGCCTCAGCCGGCCGGTTCTCGTTGATCAAAGCGAGCGCCAAGCCTTGCGACGCTTTTGCGGTGTTTTCCTTGTCGCGTGCCTTGCGGAACCAGGTTTCGGCGGCTTGCGGATTGTCGCGCCGGACATAGTACCAGCCAAGCAAGAGGCTATCCGAAGCAAGTCCACCGTCCTTGGCCAGTTGCTCGACCATTGCAATATCCGCGGCCGGGATGACCAACTTGGCATCGGCGTCGGCATTGGCAACGCTCTGCCTGGCGATATCGCCACGCAGAGCCGCGAATTCGCCCTTGCCGTCCGGCGTCTTCTGCTCGGTCGCCAGGAGCAAATCGAGGTTCTGCCGCGACAACAGCGGCAGCGCCTTCTGGACGGTGGCGTAGCGCTCTTCGGGCTTCTTGCAATTGTTCAGGATGTAGAGATAGGCGTCCTTGGCGCGGTCCTCGCGCTTGGTGCTGGCGAAAGCCTCGGCGACGCGCCACAGCACATCGACATCGCCGCAGGTGAGCAGGCTGGGATTGGTCGAACCGACGCGGATGACCGCATCGTACTGCTTCAGGTTGGAGGCGTTGACCAGTTGTTCGCGCGCTTCGGCCACGGCCAGCCGCTGCATCAGGTCGGCCGGCGGCTGCCAGCCGGCCTGGGCGGTCTGCCGGTCGGCGATCGCCTTGCGCAGCTCCGGCAACTTGCCGTCGGAATAGAGCTTCCACATCTGGTCGAGTTGCGGATCGCCTTCCTTGCGCACGGCAAGTGGATTCTCTGGCGGCGTCCAGTCCGGATAGAGCGCCTTCAGCCGCGCGATCTCGGCGTTGAGCCGTTTGGTGTCGCCCTTGGAGGCGAAGTAGCGCAGCGCCGTCTCGTCTACTTTTTGCGACGAGGCAGGCACCGTGGATTCCGCCGCGGTCGCGGCCGGAGCTGCATCCGCCTTGGCCGGCAGATCGTCGCGATCGGCCACCGCGATTGGTTTCGGATAGCCATCCTGCCGCGCCTGGGTGCCGGCCGGCTGCGCAACATTGGGCAAGGTAACGGGGGGCAAGGTGACGGGGCTCGAGAAATAGCCGCCCTGATGCAGCACCACCGCGCCGAGCAACGCCGTTCCGGCGGCTATGAAGACGGTGGGCTTCATAAGCACTCCGGATGGTGGCGGCGCGCATAGGCCAGCGCCAGCAGTTGCAAGGTCGACGGATAGTAGTCGGTCGGCTGGAAAGTCCTCAGGTCGTCGGCCAGCGGCTTGCCGTCGAGGACGCAGGAAACCAGCGCCGGGATTATGCGATAGCCGGTGTCGGTCAGCAGTTCCCTGGTCTCACCGGTGGCGATGTCGACGACGCGGACGCGCCCCTGGTCGTCGGTCATGCCTGCGGCGAAGGGTGCAAGCAGGCCGCGGTCACGAATGCCGGCCCGCACCAGATAAAGCGGGACCCGAACCGCGTTGTAGCTGAATTCCTGCGGAAAACCGTCCGCGACTGCCGGCTTGGTTTTCAGCGAGACCCAGTCCGGCGGCAGGCTCGACGGTCCAATCTTCATGGCTGCGGCGAGCAGAAGCTTGCCGTTGGCGGCAAGCTGGTCCCACGGTCCCTTCGGCGCGAGTTCCGCCATGACCGGAAGCGCCTCGAAGACCCAGTAGGACGGGTTGACGACGGGACCGTCGGCGCGATCGCCGGAGCCGAAGCCGGCATTGCCGGGTTTCAGAAGCACGAGGTCGCCGACCGTATCAAGGCTACCTGCGGCAAGCGCCATCGCGATAGCGGTCGCCCCCTGCTTCAGGTCCGGGCGGCGCCAGGCCTCGCCGGCAAGCGCTAGGCCATAAGCGATGAGAATATCGCCGTCTGTGGCGTTGTTGGTGTCTCTGATATGCGGCTTTGTGGCGGGATCCCATTTCCAGGCCGCAAGGCCGTCGTCGCGGACCATCATCTCCGTGCGCGTGAACGCCCAGATGCGGTCGAAATCACCCCGGTTGCCGGCAAGATAGGACAAAAGCAGTCCGTACCCCTGACCTTCGCTGTGACTAATCCCTCCATTGGCGTTGTCGACGATTCGTCCGACCGGGTCGAGGAACTTTTCCTTGTAGGCCGACCACTCCGCCGGCGTGATCGCCGCAGCCGCAAGGCCCGGCCGGACCGGCGCGAGCAGCGCGAAGAGCATGGCAAAGGCGAGAAGAAGCGCGTGGTTCGAAATGCTCACCTGCGACGCCCCAGTGATCTGAGCAGTCCCGCCGTGGCGAACCCCAGAAGGATAGACAGCACGGTCAGCACCACCGCGTAGGACAGCGCGTTCGCCGACAGCCAGTTGGCGACGATGAGGCGGTAATTGGCTAGCGAGAACGGCTGCGTCTCTATGAAGCTGAAATGCGTAACCGGCAGCGTGACGACCTTGTCGTCGGCGGAATCGACAGTCGTCAGATGGCCGCCCAGCTGCCGCCAGGTGCGTTGCTGGGTCAAGGTGCGCACACCTTCACGCAAGGCGGCGGCGCTTGGCGCAGTGATCAGCGTCCAGGTGCCGCCGGCGGTTGGGCTGGCCTCTTGCGCGACGAGCAGGCTGGCGCTGCCTTGCGGCGTGTATTCGGCCGGCCTGCCGGGGAAGATGCTGAAAGAGTCCGTCGAGATGTTGAACGTCCGGGTCATCCAGTCTTCGAAGGAGCCGATCTGCCCGCGCCAGCCGCTGCCGCGCAACTTCTGGCGCCACTCGTCGAAGGTGGCATCGGTGCTGGGCTTGATCGACGCGACCGCCTCGCCCCAGCCCGAGGAAGAGTTGGCGGAGACCCCGACCTGCGCCAGCACGGTCGGCGGAACCTGCGACAACGAACTGAGGAAGACGGCGTTGCGTTCTGCCACCGCGGTCGGCGCGGTCGAAGCATCGACCGGGATCAGACGGCCGGCGGCGACCGACATGCGCGCCAGCAGCGTCACGCCCGCCGAGACCGTCTCCGATTGGGCGCGGTCCATGATCAGCGGCAGCGGATAGTCTACCCGGCTATAGGGAAAGCCGGTGCCGCTAATGGCGGCGAGGTCCGGGGTTCGCGCCACCCGGGCGAAGTCGGGCATGACGAATTCAGAGGTGTCGAAGACCACGAAGCGTTGGCCACCCGACGCCGTGGCGCCGGGGGCACAGACCGCGTCGGCCTGGGTGAGTAGCACCGCCTCGATGGCGATATTGTTGTCGCCCGGCCGGAAGTGCCGCATCGTCACCTTGATCGGCAGATGGCGCAGGATCTCGCCGCCCGCCGTGGTGATCGGCACGGTGGCGGCGATGTTGTCGTTGACATAGATGTCGATGTGGCTGCCCGGCAGCACATCCTGCGAGTAGGCGGCGTCAAGCAGGATGGTGGCCTGGCCATAGGACCGGGCATAGAAATCGGCCGGCACGCCGACGGCGAAATCGGCGCGCACCCGGCGCCCCGAGAATTCCAGCGTGCTCACGCCGAGGTCGGAGAATTTGAGATTGTTGGCGCCCTGCAGCATCGGCACGTCGGGTGTGCGCCAGTTGCGCGTGCCGAGGCTGGTGCGCAGGCTGCCGACCGGCCGATCGACCTGCTTGGCGATGTCGTCGATCGCCATGTCGACGGCCTGCCAGGTCGGCCCGCTGATCACCAGGGTCGAAGGGCCGAGCTTCGGATCGTCGACGACCGTGGCAACCGGTCCTGCCTCAGCGCCCTGGGGCAGCGCGGAAAGCACCTTGGCGACATCCGCGGCCGGACCGAGCACCACATTGGCGACGCCGGGACCAGCCTCGGGGGAATCGTCCTCGCTGACTTCGAAGGCCTGGTTCGGCATGTTGGCCATCAGCGCCAGCGCCTCGCCAAGCCGCACCGTCGACGGTGTCGAGACGGCCTGCGCCATGGACGGCACGATGAGGTTGAAGGTCGTGGCACCGCTTTCGTCGACGCCGATGGCGCGCAAATCCTCGACCCGCTTCCAGCGGCCGGCGTCCACCCCTTCGAACGCCAGGAAGGTGCGGGCAAGATCGATCTGTGTCCACAATTCGTAGGTCGATTGGATGCTGCAGTCGGTGCGGTGCCGCTGCACCGCGGAGATGACGATATCGTTCAACCCGGCGTGCAGCACCTTCGGCGGTACCGTGGCGACGATGTCGGCTGGGTTGTCCGACGCCGCTATCGGCTCGTCGACGACTGCGATGCCGTTGATCGACACGGCCATGCGCGAGGACTCCGGCGCCACGACGATAGCGTTCTGGTAGCCGAGATGGAGCTCGCTGGCGGCAGCCGCCTGTTCGGGCGTGAGGAAGACCGACCAGGAGCGTTGCGCATATTCGCCGGCCAGCACCAGTTCGGTGAAAGGCACGAGATAGCGTCTCGATGGCTCTGCAGCAGCCGTCGGTTCGACCGGCGCCGGATTGCTCGCGGCCGGCAGTGTTGCCCCAAGCGGCGTGGATGAAACCGGCGGCGTGACGGCAGGCGGGGTACCCGACTGCATGGAGGGAGGCGTTGCAGATTGCGGCACGGGCGCGACGGCAGGTTTGTCGCCCGACATGTCGAACGGCGTCTGCGCCACTGCCGGCGACGCCGCAAGGAGCAACAGAAGCAGGCAGGCGCTTCTCATGGCCGCTTCTCCGCGAGTTGCCCGACCGGCGCCTGTGCCTTCCTGCCGCTGATGTCGCGCCAGAAATAGACCAGCCCGCGATAGGTCTGGTAGATCGCCAGCCGCAGGAACCAGGCGGTGCCGCGCAGCAGGCCCGGATTGCCGCGGCGCGACAGCTGGAACTGCTCCCACTGTTTGGAATTGGCGAAGATCAGATCGGCGACCAGCCGGTGATGCACGGCTTCGCTCGGCTGGTAGAGGCAGCCCACCGCGATGCCGTCGGTTGTCCGCTCGAAATTGCGGATGGTAACCGGCAGCACGGCCTCGGTGCCGTCGGCAAACATCTTGAAGCGGATGCCGGCCCTGGCGTCCTTGGCCAGATCCTCGAGTTCCGCGCCGAGAACGGTGAGGCGCGCGCCGAAGGCCGAGACATTCTCGATCGTGCCCTTGAACCACTTGCCGTTGATCTCGAAATCGGCGCGCCGGCTGACCTTGACGCGCCTGGTGGCGGCGCGCTCGCCGCGCTCGGAGACGACCCCCAGCGCGCAGCCGGCCATGATGAGGTTGAGCAGGTTCCAGCCGCCGACGACCAGTGTGACGTCGGCCTTGTAGGGCTCGGCATAGACCTTGTAGACGGTCATCGCCACGCCGATCAGAAGCACGCCGAAGATGACGAAGAACGGCTTGCCGATCTCCGACAGCCGGCTGGTCGAGATCGACTCGTCCTTAGCGGTCACCTTGAAGGTCGGCTTGCGCGGATTGAGGATCACCGAAATGACGGCCGGCAGAAGATGCACGGTCTGCACATATTCGTAGAGCTCCGATATCCACGGCCAGCGGAAGGCGCCGTAGAGGTAGTTCTGCATCATCAAGTTCACGATCATGTAGCTCAGCGTGTAAGCCATGAACTCGCCGCCGGAGGCGGTGAATATCTGCAGGTCGAAGAACAGGTAGAAGAGCGGCGCGACCAGGAAGATGGCGCGCGGGAACGGGAACAGCCAAAACAGCGTCGACGACATGTAGCAGAGGCGCTGCGGGATCGAGAGGCCCCGCTTCAGCGGCGGGAAGCGGAAGCGCAGGATCTGCATCATGCCCTGCGCCCAGCGGCTGCGCTGGCCGATGAAGGAGGCGAACGTGGCAGGCTGCAGGCCGGCGATCAGCGGCTTGTCGACATAGACGCTGTGCCAGCCGCGCGCGTGAAGCTCGACCGCCGTCTCGCAATCCTCGGTGATGCTGACGCCGCTGAAGCCGTTGGTCTCGACCAGCGCCGAACGCCTGAGCACCGCCGCCGAGCCGCAGAAGAAGGAGGCGTTCCACTTGTCCAGCCCGCGCTGGATGATGCCGTAGAACATCTCGTTCTCCGACGGCATCTTCTCGAAGGTCCGCAGATTGCGCTCGACCGGGTCAGGGTTGAGGAAGAAATGCGGCGTCTGCACCAGGAACAGGCGCGGATCCTCGTCGAAATAGCCGACGGTCTCCTTCAGGAAATCGCGCGCCGGCGCGTGGTCGGCGTCGAAGACGGCGATCAGTTCGCCGGTCGATTGCGAAAGCCCGTTGTTGAGGTTGCCGGCCTTGGCGTGCTCGTTGCGGTCCCGCGTCAGGTAGTTGACGCCGAGATCGGCGGCGAGCTTCTGCAGTTGCGCGTTGCGGCGCTCGGCATTGTTGGCGTCGACGATGCGGTCCGAGTTGCGCTTCTGCAGCGTACCGCCGTCGTCGAGCAGCCAGACGGTGAACCGGTCCGGCGGATAGTCCATGCCGCGCGCCGCCGCCATGGTGTTGGCAAGCAGTTCGGGGTCCTCGTTATAGGTCGGGATGAAGACGTCGACGGTCGGCAGGCGGTCGTTGGAATTGGCGCGCGACGGGCGTGAGGGCAGCGGTAGCGCGACGACGAAAAGGCTCAGCGCCAGCATCATCACGCTGTAGAGTTCGGCGAGATAGAGCAGCACGCCGGGGATGAAGTTTTCGAGCTGGTTGATCGGCGGCAGCGTCGAGGTGGTGCGCCAATAGACATAGCGCATGACGATCGCGGTACCGAAGGCAAGCGCGACCAGCCGCCAGATACCGTCGGGCCGCACCAGCTTGAGGATCATCATGGCGACGAGCACGCTCATCGAGGCGACGAGTTGCGTCTCCAGGCTGATCGGCAGCGACACCATGGTCAGCACGCAGATCGATGCCAACGCCCATTGCAAAACGATCAGGAACTTCCGCATTCAAGTGCCCCTGCAATCGGCATCGGCCACTAACGCCGCCGCGTGTCATACGCGCACTCTAAAGCGACCTCCCCTCGCCTCATCGCTGCCGTGTTCCGGTTTGGCGCTAAACCCACAACGCCCGCCCAGATTTCCCATTTCGGCCAGTTTTGCCTTGGGGATGGTTAACGAGTTGTTTCTCCCGGCTACTGATTGCAACCGGACGCGCCGGAATGTGCGCAAGGCGGCGGCGGAACGACCGTCGCAGGGCCCCCGGCCGCCGCGGAATCGGGTGGCGCTGGAACGGGCCCCGGCGCTTGCGAATCGGCCGTCTGTCCGCCCGGCGGCGGCGGCACGGTGGGGCCGATCGGCTGGTCCGGGTCCGGCGTCGCGGGAGCCTGCTCGGCCATGACACGCGGACGCGCGATTCGACGCACGGTTTTCGCCGGCGCGGCCTGCGGCGCGGTGACTGTTCCGAACTGCGTGGCGCCGAGCGGATAGATCGGATGCCCGGACTTGCCGATCGCATCGTCAGGCGCCGGCGCGTTGCCGTAAGGGTTCCAGTTGCGCGTCTTGAACGAGGAGGAAATCGTATAGCCGTACATGACGTCAAGCAGATGCTGCTCTGATGCATTCTGGTCGCAGAGTCGCAGCCTGACCTGAACCGAGCCCTTGTTGCCGATCAGGGTCTCGGTCGAACCGGTCGAGGTAATGCGCTGCCAGCCATATAGGCAGGTGTCGCCCGAAGCGCTGCGGCCGACCGCATAGCCGAACGGGCCGTACTTGTTCTGCACGTAGAAAGGCGAGCGCTGCATGCGGACACCGGGCAGCAACTGGCGCATCTCGGAGCCGACGTCGCCGATCGGCAGATAGCCGTCGCGCAGCCTGCTCTCGCCGGCAAGCGAAGCGTCGACCGGGCCGAACATCTGTACGCGAAGCATGTTCTGGCCGGGCGTGCGCGCCGAGGTCGACAAAAGGATGTCCTGCTCGGTGGCGTTGGCATAGCGCCGTTCCAGGACCGTCGTCACGACGGGTCCCCCAGGAGCCGGGTAGGCAAAGGCGGTTTCGGACGAAACGATGCTGGTGCCGGTGGAATTGGTGAGCGGCGGCGGGGATGCGCAACTCGCCAGGAAAAGAGCCGACGCGAGGCCCGCAAGCCCGAGAAAAACGCCAAGCGATCCGCCTGCATGGTGGCGGGCAGCGAAGATTTGGCGAGCCCCGGCAAATGTCATGCGCGCGAAGCTAAGAGATTCGCCTTGATTAACGAAGGACAAATGGGGTTCGCCCGATCAATGTGCGCGACAACCATGATACCGAGTCAAAAAGGTCACAGTGGGCTCCAAGACTGTCCCGAAAACTTTCGAACGTCTAATATGCCCACATGCAGGGGAGTCGCATCGCCTTCGGTCCGTTCGTACTCGATCCCGATTCGGGGACGCTTCTTAAAGAGCATATCCCGATCGCTGTTGGGCATCGTGGGCTGATGCTGCTTGCCGCGCTTACGGCACGACCCGGTGATATCCTGAGCAAGGCAGAGCTGATGGATGCTGCCTGGCCGGGCACCGCCGTTGAGGAAGGCAACCTTACCGTCCAAATCGCGACACTAAGAAAGGCTCTCGGTCCGGCTGACAACGGCGGTGAATGGATCGCCACCGTGCCTCGCGTCGGCTATCGCTTCACTGGGGCTGTCGAGCCAGCGGCGAGCGGGTCTGGCAGACCGACGCCTCCGTCCGGCAAGCCGTCGATCGCGGTGCTGCCTTTTGCCAACTTGGGCGGCGATCAGGACCAGCAGTATCTCAGCGACGGCATAACCGAGGACATAATCACGGAACTGGCCAGGTTTCGCTCTCTCCTCGTCATCGCGCGCAATTCATCTTTTCAGTTTCGCCATCCGGAATTGAACATTGCCGAAGTAAAGCGCGAACTCGGGGTTCGCTACCTCGTCCAAGGCAGCGTACGAAAACTAGGTGATCGCATTCGGATCACCACACAATTGATTGACGCCGCCACCGGCACCCACCTGTGGGCCCAACGGTACGACCGGGCCACCGACGACATCTTTGCATTGCAAGACGAGATTGCCGCTCTTATCGCCTCGATCGTCGAAGGCCAGACGGAGGCCGATTCGGCGAACCGCACCAGACGCAAGCCCCCAGCCGATTGGGACGCATACGATTACTACCTGCAGGGGCGCGCGCATTTCCACCGATATGAATTGGACAAGTCCGAGCCTCTGTTCGTTCGGTGTGTCGAGCTCGATTCGACATTCGCTCAAGGCCACGCCTTCGTGGCACAGGCCCTTGTCGGCAGATTTTGGTATGACAACGACCCGCGGACGCTGCACAAGGCCTGGGACTCGGCGCGAACGGCGCTCGCGCTCGACAGAAGCGACGGCGTCTGTCACCAGAGCATGGGGCTGGTCCTTACGCACATGCGCCAGCACAGCGATGCGGGAGCGCATTTCGAGCGAGCACGCTCGCTGAACCCGCTGGACGTGAACATCGCAGGGGATTACGCGAGCTGGCTCAACTACGGCGGACGGGCCGAGGCGGCGCTCAATGTGCTCGACAGTGCGCTGCTGCGCGACCCCTTACCTCCGATATGGTTTTGGGAGGTGAAGGGCAGCTCCCTTTTCCTGCTTGGAAGGTACTCGGAAGCAGTCGGTTCTTATCAGAAGGCCGGCGACCACTTCTTCATTCATGCGTTCCTTGCAGCGTCATACGCACATCTGGATGAGATGGAGAAGGCGCGCGCCGAAGTCGAGAAAGCGCTGACAAGGAAACATGACATGACTGTTCGATTGATTTCAGGTCTCCCGTTCGCCGACGAAGTCGCTCTCTCGCTTTTCACTTCAGGCTTCAAAAAGGCCGGCTTTCCTGCGTGAAGTCCTCTTCCGGCGGCGATAGCGAGACGCGTGCAGCCGCCGCGCTGCTGGCGTCAGGCGATGGTTAACGCCGGCCCCGCACAAGGTTTCCGTTTACGATAGCGTAAGCTTGTTGCTGCGAGGCATTCGTCGGTCCGCTACAATTGCGGCAGTGGAATTTCCTCGAGATCGCGCATGAGCAACCCGAACCGCATGCCGTGGGTGGACACGGCCAAAGGCCTGTCCATCATCCTGGTAGTGATGATGTATTCGGCCTACAACACCGGCGAACATACGGGCGAAGTGGGGTTCATGCACTATGTCATCGGCTTCGCGACGCCCTTCCGCATGCCGGAATTCTTCCTCATCTCGGGCCTGTTCCTGTCGCAGGTGATCGACCGGCCGTGGCGCCGCTACATCGACCGCCGCGTCGTCCACTATCTCTACTTCTACGTGCTGTGGGCGATCATCTCGATCGGCTTGAAGATCGGCATTTTCAGCGGCGATCCCGCCGGCATGCTGCATGATCTCGCAATGGCTGTCGTTGAGCCCTATGGCGTCTTGTGGTTCATCTACATGCTGGCGATCTTCGGCATCGTCATACGCGTGCTGCGCGAGCTTCGCGTGCCACACTGGGTTGTCATCCCGCTCGCCGCCGCGCTGCAGATGTGGGCGCCGAAGCCCGACAGCTACGCTCTGGAGCAGTTTGCGGCCTATTTCGTATTCTTCTATCTCGGCTTCGTCATGGCGCCGCTGGTGTTCCGGCTCGTCGCGTGGACGCAGGACCGCTCGGCGATAGCCATCGCCGGCCTGCTCGCCTGGGCGATCATCAACGGGCTGCTGGTCTATTCGCCCGGCTATGTGGTCGAACCGGTCGACACCAGGATGGGGCTGGCGGCATGGCCGCCGCTGCATCTGACTTTAGCCGTCGCCGGCGCGGTGGCGCTTTGCGTGCTTGGCGGCTTCCTGTCGAAATTCTCGTCCATGGAATGGCTGCGGTGGCTGGGCGAGCATTCGCTGGTGGTCTATGTCGCCTTCACCATCCCGATGTCTATCGTGCGCGGCGTTGCCCTTTCGACCGGGCTCATCACCGACACCGGGATGCTCAGCCTTGTGGTGCTGGTGTCCTCGGTGATCAGCCCGGTGATCCTCTATTTCGTCGTCAAATGGACCGGCTTCGGCACCTTCCTGTTCGAACGCCCGGCCTGGGCGCATGTCGATGGCCCGAAGTCCCCGCAACGCGCCGACAAGACCATGTCGCGGCCGGCGCGCGAGGCCGCCTGATCACCTTAAGGCTCTTGGTCTCTACGCAATTCCGGACGGAAAACCGCCAGGCACTTTTCCTGGAATTGCTCAGTCGGATCATTTGCCGGCGCCAGGACGGCGCACGGCCTTGATCTTGCCGCTGCCGCCGCCACCGCAGAAGAAGCAGCCGGCGCCATCGGATTCCAGGCCCGACACGCCGGACGGCATCTCCAGTTCCTGGAGCAGGTCGCCCGTCTCGGGATCGATGCGCAAGAGATCGCCCTCGTCGTCTTCCCAGGTCGCATGCCAGAGTTCGCCGTCAACCCAGGTGACGCCGGTGACGACGCGCTTGGATTCGATGCTGCGGATCACCTTGCCCGTTTCAGGATCGATCTGATGGATTTTCTGGGCCCGGTATTCGCCGACCCAGAGCGAACCTTCGGCCCAGGCCATGCCTGAGTCGCCGCCATTGCCGGGAGCCGGAATGGTGGCGACGACTTTGCCGGTGTTGGGATCGACCTTGTGGATGCGGTCCTCGGCGATCTGGTAGAGATATTCGCCGTCGAAGGCGGTGCCGGCATGCGCGGCGACATCGATCGAGCGCACGAGCGCGCCGCTTTCCGGATCGAGCGCGTTCAGCTTGTCGTCGCTCGCGAACCAGACATTCTTGCCGTCATAAGTGACGCCGTTGACGCGCTCGATGCCCGGAAACGGTCCGTATTCACGCAGGATCTCGGCGGCCGCTCGTTTCATTTTTCTCTCCATCAATTTCTACAAGGCGCCGAACAATCGGTTCCGCGCTTCCGGAGACATGCTTAGTCGCTCGGCAGCGGACCCGGGAGTAACAAGACAGTCGGGAATCCGGTGACCGGCGGCATCATCCAGCGGCGCGCCCGGCCGCGACCGACAGCCTGAACCTTTTCCTGGCTCGAAAGATCCTCCAGCGCCCGCTGCACGGTGCGCGCGCTGGCGCCGAGCGCGATCGCTAGCGCCGAGCTCGACCAGGATTCGCCGTCGGCGAGGAAAGCCAGCACCGCGCCATGCTCCTCCTCGACCGGTGGCGCCAGCACGACGACCTCACCGGCGCCGAGCGGCGTCAGCGCGAAGCCGACCGCCGTGGCGTTGATTTCCGCCACAGCGGCGAGCTCGGCGCGCAGCCGGCCCATCTCGACCCTGAGCCGCGCGCGATGCGATTCATCGGCGTGCCTGGCGCGGAAGGCGCGCTTGAGCAGCGTCTCGCGCGAGGCGTCCGACGGCCAGGCTTCGGCCAGCGTGCGCGCCAGCGCGAACAGCACCGGCCGGCTGGCCAGTGGCACCACCATGTCGGCCTTGCGCACGACATTGCGGCAAGCGTCGACGACCAGCGTGCCGGAGGCGAACAGCGCCTCGACCTCGTCGAGCAGGAGCGGTTTTTCCGAGCCTCGCGCGATCAGCCGGCCGACCGGCGTGTTCAACACAAGCGACGCCGCTTCGACCTCGGCCTTCAGCGCCGCAATGTCAGCCTGGTAAGCCGCAAGCGATGCCCGGCCGAAGGCCGAGCGCGCCGCCTTCGTGCGCAGGCGCCGAACCGCGATTCCCGCCGCCGCAAGCTCATGCGCGACCCGCGCCACCGGCGGCAGGGGCGCCGGATCTAGGCCGGAGAGCAGGCGTTCGGCTTCGCCCAGCCGGCCGATCAGGATCAGCCGACGCGCCTCGAGGCTGCCGGCATAGGCGGCATTGATGCGGTCGCCATGCGCTGCAAGCGTCGTGCGCGCCGAACGCAGCGCTTTCTCCGGCCAGCCGAGGTCGCGCGAGACCAACGCGATCTCGGCCTCGGCGACGACGCAGCGGGCGCGGGCGACGGCCTCCCGCGAAGTGAAGGCACGGGCAGCGCTTTTCAAAAGCATCTTCGCCTTGGTGAAATCGCCGAGCTGCGCCATGGCGATGCCGCGCAGCGCCAGCGCCGGCGCATCCTCGCGCAGCGCGACGCGCTTCAGCGCGCCGAGCGGATCGCCCAAGGCCAGCGCGCGGCCGGCAGCGTTGATCAGCGAATCCATGCGGCTCCGGTTTTCGCACCCGTCGAGAAAAATCCCGTCACAGTTGTAACTCCCGCCACGGCGCCATCCGGCCCTAGCTTAGTCCTTGTCACCCCCAACCAAACCCAAGAACGGGACAAGAGCAATGACCCAGCAGATGAAGACACCGCCGATCGTTTCGCAGGAGGCCTGGGAAGGCGCCTATGAAGAAATGCTCGTCAAGGAAAAGGCGCTGACCCGCGCCCGCGACGCGCTGGCCGCCGAACGCCGCCGCATGCCTTGGCTGCTGGTCGAGAAGGACTATGTATTCGAAGGTCCGAACGGCAAGGCGAGCCTCGCCGACCTGTTCGAGGGCCGCCGCCAGCTGGTGATCTACCGCGCGTTCTTCGAACCGGGCGTCTATGGCTGGCCGGGGCATGCTTGCCGCGGCTGCTCGCTCGGCGCCGACATGGTCGGCAACCTCGCTCATCTCAACGCCCGCGACACCACGCTGGCCTACGCCTCGCGCGCACCGCAGGCCGACATCGGCCGGGTTAAGGAGCGGATGGACTGGAAGATGCCCTGGTACACCATCACCGACAGCTGGGATAAGGATTTCGGCGTCGACGAATGGCACGGCCACAACGTCTTCATCCGCGACGGCAACCGCATCTTCCGCACCTATTTCGTCAACAATCGTGGCGACGAAGCGTTCGGCACCGTCTGGAGCTATCTCGACGTCACCCCGCTAGGCCGCCAGGAGGTGTGGGAGGATTCGCCGCAAGGCTATCCGCAGACCCAGACCTACAAGTGGTGGAACTGGCACAACAATTACGAAGAAGGCGCCGCCCCCGACCAGCGCTGGGTCGAGGTCTCGGATGCCGGCGAAGCGGCGTTCCGCAACAAGGACGCCTGAGCGAGAGGCGGCTTTGGCGGCGCAGGTAGCGCCGCCAAAACCGAGTTCTTCAACGCGGCAACTTCAAAAAGGTCGAAGAGATGAGCATCGACAACCCTGCCCCTCGCCTGAGCGGCTTCGGCCTCGCCGACTGGCTCTGCCTCGCGGCAGCGCCGACTTTTGCGATGATGGCGCTTCTGACGGCGGCTTATGGTCAGGACATGACGTGCATGTCCGGCGCCGGCGCCTCGATGCTGAGCGGCATGGTGCCTATGTATCTCTTGATGGCGGCATTTCATCTGGCGCCGTGGCTAAGGGTGGTGGCGAGGCGGGCTTGAGCCGCTCCTTCAAACCTGGACCAATGCCGGCTGAGCGCTAGAGGCGGTCATTTGTCTCCGTGGCCTATTGGTCTCGGTCAGACGAATGGCGCCTTCACGGCGTCGAGCGTTTCCCGGCCGGCCTGCTCCCATGTGCGCGGCACAAATTCCGACGCTCTGGCCTCGTAAGGCGCTCGCGCCTGCGAATCCGTCATCCATTGGCGCATGGAGCTCTCCCAACCGTCGACGTCGTGCGGATCGAGGCAGAGCCCAAACGATCCGACCACTTCGGCGATCGCGCCGCCGGTCGAAGCGATCAGCGCCTTGCCGTAGGCCAGCGCCTCGACCGGCGGCAAGCCGTAGCCTTCGTAGAGCGAGGGGTAAACGCAGAACGCGCTGTTTCCATAGAGAGCGGTGAGCGTGGCGTCGTCTACATTGTCGAGGTGAATGAGACTCCCGCCATATTCGGGGTGGCCATGCAGCTTCTCCAGCACCCCGTCGACCAGCCAGCCGCTGCGTCCGGCAAAGACAAGCTGAAAATCGCTACGCTTCACCGTCCCATCCTCAGCGAGGCGTCGCCACACCTCCATCAGCAGCGCATGGTTCTTGCGCGGCTCAATGGTTGAAACGAACAGGATGTAGCGGCCGGCCTTAAGCTTGTCCGGCAGATCGGCGTTCGTTTGCGATTTGCGGACCACATCGCAACCAAGGGGCACATGCTTCAACTGCGGCAGGCGAATGCCGCGCCCGGCGGCGTATTCCTCGACATCGGCACTCACTCGTTTTGACGTCAGGATGAAGCGGTCGGCCAGCCGCAGCGCCAGGTCGACATAGTCGGCGAACCGCTTGACGTCATGCGGCTTGTACCAGTCGGGAAACTGGATCGGGATGATGTCGTTGAGCAGAACGACCACCTGCGCCCCAGCGGCGCGGCTCTCCCTGGAAATGATTTCAATGTCCGTGTGCTGCCAGTCATTGTTCATCAGCAGGATGCGGTCGTCGTTCGACAGCTGAAATTCATCGCCTGCTATCGTCCTCAGCGGCACGATCTGGACACGCGAGCCATCGCCGCGCGCAATCAGTCGCCGCTCCGCGGGTTTCATCAAGCGGTTCTCGATCCGGTCCAGCAATGGCATAGAAATCCTGTGCGGATTGCGCCGGCGCAAAGCCCCGATCTCCGAAATCAGAATCCTGCGCGGTTTTATGATCGCCATCAGCATTTGCCGCGCCCGGTTCGGCCAACGGTCATAGAACCTCGTTTTGATGCGGGCGGGGTCCGGGTAGAAACTCATGTCGCAAGAAATGCTTCCGGCGACGATTTCAGCGGCAATCTCCGGAGGAACTTGCCTCAGAACCCGCTTGACCGGATCAAAAACCGTGAAACTTACTTCAGACGCCGGCAGAGCTTCCGCCACGGCCCCGTAACGCCGTTGAACCCTCACCAGGCCGACCGGCGGTCCCAGCCAGCGCACCATGCTCGAAAGATCTATGACCAGTCGCATCAGGCCTACTTTCTTCCTGCTCGATCAACACGGCGATCGGACAGCTTGGTGGCCAACCTATGCCAGGCCAGCCGTGATCCGAGCGCAAAGGTCTTAAGGGGCGGCGCGCCGGTCATCCCGAGGGAGAGCACCCTGCGCGTGAGGGCAGCGGAGATGCCTGGGGTTCGCAGCAACAATTCGATATCGCGGCACTCATCGCCGTCGATGCCATGTCCCTGACCGGCACGCCACAGCAGAAAGGATTTGATCGCATCCTCGGCCGGGCCATCCGCGTCGAACGGCTCGGAGCGAAGACGACGCAGCGCGGCCGCTTGCCTGACGAGAGCGGCTGCGGCTTTTTGCCGATTGCGCTTTGTCTTCGACGTCTGAGCCGAATGGGTGCGCAGCCTGACGAGCTTTTCTGCCATGTTGGCCAGTTGCCCAATTTCGGAAAGCCGCGTCCACAGGTCGTAGTCCTCGGCATAGGTGAAGGCGCGCCGATAGCCGCCGACGCGGCGCGCGGGCGCGGCGCGAAACATGGTCGTAGGATGAAGCATTGGATTGTGCTTCAGCAGCGCATCGCGGATCTGCCCGCCTTCCAGGGGAACCTCGATCGTTCCCGTCTCCCTGTCGTTGCTGTCGATGCTCGTTCCCGCGCTGCCCAGAAGCAGCAATTCCTGGTTTGTGCTAAATCGCTCTACCTGCAACCGCAATCGGTTGGGCATGGAGACGTCGTCGCAATCCATGCGCGCAAGCAACGGCGCCTCGGCGAGAGAAATCCCCGCGTTGAGTGCGTCGACGATGCCGCTTCCCGGGTTTGTGACGATCTTCAACCTGCCGTCATGCTCGCCGATCCGCCTCGCGATGGCGACGCTGCCGTCCGACGACCCGTCATCGACGACGATGATTTCGATGTCGGCAAGGTCCTGATTCATCATACTTTGCAGGGCATCCGCGACATAATCCTCGCCGTTTTTCATCGGCATGATGACACTCACTGTCGGCAAAGCGGAATCCCTTGCGCGGTTTGCGAGGCATGGAGCGCGGGCTGCAGAAGCCGCTTCACCGCCTCGCGTTTCCTCAACTTCAGAGACAAGTCGCCGTCGAGACCGACCTCATGCAGCCAGCTGCCCCTCCATTCGCAGTAGGCTCGCCTTAGCTCGATGTCGGGCAGGACCGCAAACGCGGTGATTGGTCTTTGAGGCACGGACTGCGGATCGGCATGCCGGTAGAGCACATCCCAATTGGCGCCGCCGGTATCCAGGCCGGCGAACCAATCCAGACCGAAATCCAATGGCTTGCCAATGACCGCATCATAGCGAAAGAAGCAATAGCCGGCCCACAGATACCAACGAGATCCGGCATGGCGCATATCCCCATGGAAGTCCGCGCGACCGAGCGGCTCGAACGGATCACAGGGCTGCGTCGGGAAGAGATCCTGGTCCAGGAAGCCGAAAGCCGCGGGAGCCGCCGGCTTCAAGACACGATGCCACACCCAATTCAGCGCGGCGCCATGCGAGCGGCTGGGGTTTTTCCGGGTCCATGGGTTGTCCGGAAGCCTGATGTATGAGGCTCCGGCAGTCAGGCTCGCCAACTTGTTTTCGTTTGCGGCGCCGTCATCGACACTGTTGTCGGCGACAATGTGGAGATCGTGACGAACCAGCCCTTGCGTGAGCCGCAATTGCAGCTCCAGGCACCCTGGATCGCCAAAAGCTACGGTGACGAGCACCTGGCGACCGCCAACCGCGCGGCGTATGGCCGCAACATCGCCCTCCCTTGCCGGATGCTGCAGATAGCGCCCGTCAATCTTTCTATAGCGAATAGTTTTGATCGCGTGTAAGAGCGGCTGAAGATGCAACCATTGTCGCAGCTCGTATTCCCACAAGGCCTTTGGCATTTTTCTCCATGCGTGTTTTTATGGAATCGAAATGGCGGCGGAAGACTAACTTTCTTCGATCAGCCGCCTACTTTCCACCTTAACAACAGCTTGCGTATAGGTTAAAAATCCTCCAGTGGAAATGGATTGCTTGGGGGCTCGCAAATTGCCGGTTGCGGGTGTGCATCGGCTTCCACGTTCGGGGTGAAAATGGAGATCGCGATCGCTGTCTTCGATCTCGCCAAAGCAGGCGGAATCGAACGTGATGCAGCAAGAGTTGGGCGCGCGCTGGCCGCGCGCGGCCATAATGTAAGGTTGATCAGCACCTCGAGCAGCCCGCTCGCGGACGGTATCCCGCTTACGAAACTGCGGGCGCGCGGCTTGACCAATCATGGCCGCATGACCTCGTTCTCGCGCGATCTCGAGGCCATTGTCGACCGCCGCAAGAGCATTGTCGTCGGCTTTCAGAGATTGACCGGTCTCGACGTCTTGTATTGCGGGGATTGGCGCGTCCCCACCGGTTTTCTAGCCGGCCTGATGCCTCGCTATCGTGCTTTGCGGCGGTTGGAAGAGGCCTGTTGCGGACCCGATTCGCATACAGCCCTGCTTATGCTCAGCCAAGCGCAGGCCGATGCTTATCGAAAGGCCTGGTCGATCGATATCGGGCGGATTACCGTCTTGCCGCCGACGCTCGACCCTCGCCGCCTCATCCCCTCGCCGACCGAACAGGAGCGGTTGGGCCTGCGCCGTTCCTTCGACATCAAGGATCACCAGTGCGCGTGGCTATGGATCGGCCTGCAGCCCAAAGTGAAAGGCCTGGAACGGGTAATAGCCGCACTTGCCATGTCCAGGAACGCACGGCTTCTCATCGCCGGCGTCGATCCCGGGGACAAGCGCTTGGGCCGGCTTCTCGAAAGAGCGGGCCTTGAAGGCTATCTCGACCGCATCACGACCTTGGGCATGGTCGATCATGATATGCTCGATCGCCTTTTTGGCGCATGCGACGTGCTGGTCCACCCGGCTCGACTGGATGTGACCGGGACCGTGATCGTTGAAGCCCTGGGAGCGAACGTCCCTGTCGTGACGACCGAAAACTGCGGTTACGCCGTGCATGTCAAATCATCCGGCGCCGGGTCTGTGTTGCCGGAGCATGCCTCGCCTGCGGCGATCGCCAAGGCGGCTGCCGCTGCCGTCGAGAGCCGCGCAAGCCTCACCAGGCTGGCGCACAGCTACGTCGCCGCAAGCCAGCTCACCGGCGGCATTCAGCTTGCGGTTGCGAAAATCGAAGAGATTGCAAACCTGGCATCCTCGAAATCGCGCATCGCGCCGCAATCACCATCGGCCCGGCGGGTGGTCGTGCCGTCCGATGGTGGGCTCGCTGTAGAACAATAGCGATCCCGTCAATCGCGCTGATGCGCGCCCCTGTGCTTGCAGGGACACCCGCATTGCCTTTCCGCCCCGCCTCCCCCAATAGTCCCAGCAATGCTTGACGCAATCGCGAGTCACTGGTCGCTGCTCATCCTGATCCTGTCGATGGCCATGGCCGCTGTCGGGATCGTGCATGCGATCATGACGAAGGAGGATGTGCGCGCCGCTACCGGCTGGGTCGGCGTCATGCTCTTGTCGCCCTTCCTCGGCGCCATCATCTACGCCATTGCCGGCATCAACCGCATCCGCCGCGCGACGATCAGCGCCATGCGGCCGGTCTCGCCTGAGGCGGCCGCCGCCAGGCATGACCGCGACGTCGCGCTCGAAGCGCTGATCAGCGCCGAATTCGGGCAGCGCTTCATCGGCCTGAAGACGCTAGGCGACAGGGTGGCGCGGCGGCCGCTGACCTCCGGCAACACGATCGCGGTGCTGCGGACCGGCGACGAAGCCTATAGCGCGATGTGCCGGGCGATCGACGGCGCGCAAAAAAGCGTGCTGCTCGAAACCTACATCTTCGACAATGATGCGGCCGGCGCGATCTTCGTCCAGGCGCTCGGCAATGCCGTGAAGCGCGGCGTTGCCGTGCGCGTTTTGATCGACGCCGTCGGCGTGCGCTATTCGGTGCCGAGCATCCTGAAGCAACTGAAGGAAGCGAACGTCACCGTCGACCTCTTCAACGGCAACATCGTCATGGGGTTGAGACTTCCCTATGCGAATCTGAGAACCCACCGAAAGATCCTGATCGTCGACGGCGCGGTGGCGTTCACGGGCGGCATGAACATCCGCAAGGGTTTCTCGGCCGAATTCACCGGCTCAGACAGTTCGCGCGACACGCATTTCGAGGTCACCGGGCCGGTTGTGGCCGACCTCTTCGCCGTCGCGGCCGAGGATTGGCGCTTTGCCGGCAACGAGGCCCTGAAGGGCGATGCCTGGCCGGTCGAACGGCCTTCGCCGCCGCCCGGACAGCCGATGCTGGTGCGCGCGGTGGCGACAGGGCCGGACGCGTCCAACGAAACCAACCACAAGCTTCTGATGGGCGCGTTTTCGGTGGCGCGCAAATCGATCCGCATCATGTCGCCCTATTTCCTCCCGGACCGGGAATTCATCAGCGCCTTGACCACGGCCGGCCGGCGCGGCGTCGAAATCGACATCGTGGTGCCGGCGGTGAACAATCTTTTCCTCGTCGACCATGCGATGACGGCGCAGTTCGACCAGGTGCTGAAGAACTATTGCCGGGTGTGGCGGCATGAAGGCGCTTTCGACCATTCGAAACTGATGGCGATCGACGGCGTCTGGGCCTATGTCGGCTCTTCCAATCTCGATGCGCGCTCGCTGAGGCTGAATTTCGAGATCGACATGGAGGTGCTCGATACCAGTTTCGCCGCCGCCATCGATGCCCGCATCGAAGCCGCGATCGCAACCGCCAGGCCGGTGACGCTTCAAGAGCTCAGAGCCCGGCCCTTCGTCATTCGTGTGTTTGACGGGTTGCTCTGGCTGGGATCGCCCTATCTTTAACGCAGAGAGATCGAGCAGCGGACCGATGGAGACGAACGACCTGAACGGACGCAGCCTGCCGGAGACCGTGCTGCTCACGCTCCGCGGCCGCAATGCGCGCAAGGCCAAAGCGACGCCGCGCAAGCGGGTCGCCGGCGCCGAGATCGTGGTCGCCTCCTACAATGTGCATAAATGCATCGGCACCGACCGCCGCTTCGATCCCGAGCGGACGGCGCGCGTCATCCGCGAGATCGCCCCCGACGTGATCGCGCTGCAGGAAGCCGACAACCGCTTTGGCGACCGCGCCGGACTGCTCGACCTTGCCCGGCTCGAACACGATACCGGGCTGGTGCCGGTGCCGATCACGGGTAACGGCAAGGGCCATGGCTGGCGCGGCAACGTGCTTCTGTTCAAGCGCGGCACAGTGCGCGACGTCCATCAGATCAAGCTCCCAGGGCTGGAGCCGCGCGGCGCGCTGGTCGCCGAAATCGACCTCGACGAAAAACGCTCACTGCGGGTGATTGCCGCCCATCTCGGGCTGCTGCGCCGCTCGCGCTCCGAGCAGGCGCGCGTCGTGCTCGACATCATGAGCCGGTCGGACGAGCGACCCACGCTTCTGCTCGGCGACCTCAACGAATGGCGGCTCGGCAACCGCTCGGCGCTGAATACGCTGCACGTCACCTTCGGCCCGACGCCGCCCGCTGTGCCGACCTTTCCGTCGGGCCTGCCGGTGCTGGCGCTTGACCGCATCATGGGCAACCGCAGCGACATGGTGAGCGCGGTGGAAGCGCATGACACGCCGCTGTCGCGCGTCGCCTCCGACCATCTGCCGTTGACGGCTTTCGTGCATCTATAAGTTGCCAGACGGAAACGTGCCGGGGTCGCCTTCGGCGCATCACTTCAACGTGAATCGGCAGCGGGGAGACCGGCTTTCGACAGCATGTCAAGGAAGCGCGCGTGATGACTGTCATTCACATATCGTGGCAGGAAGCCAGGGCAGACATTGTCCATATTAAGATGTGGAAGTTGCGACAGGCAGTGGTGGATGGCCCGTGACGCTTCTTCATTGTTTCCGGTTGCCGAAGCAGTTGCCGCCCAATAAAGCGCGCCGCGCACGAACCCTGGTTTTGTCCTGACCACCTTGCGGGCGACTTCGAGCGCCCGTCGATCGTCTCCGCCGGCGAACAGCGCTATAACCAGGCCGTGATGGCGCCAGAAGTCGATGACGTCGTGCGTTCCAAGCCGGACCGCCTCGTTGGCCTCGCGCATTGCCTCGCTGATCTGTCCGCGCAAGGCGAAGAGCATCGAAATATCGCCGTGGCCGCTTGGGTAGCTCGGGTTGAGACTGATCGCGTGCTGGCATTGCATGATTGCCTCATCAATCCGGCCATCGCATTCGTAGGCGAATGATAGGATGCAGCGGGCAATTTCGTCGTCGGGTACGGCCCTTACCGAGTCCTCGGCAAGCTCGATCGCACGATCGATGTGCTCCTGCTCGCGAGGCAAAGCACCGAACGCCACACCCATTGTTGTCGCGATGGAAAGCGTCCGTTTCGCGCGAACGTTGTCCGGCGCAATCGCCAGAGCTTTTTCGGCAAGACCCTTCGAGGCCAGGAGCGAGTCCCGTGTCATCTCGAAATACTTCATCAGGGCTTCGTTCACGAGCCGCCGTACCTCGGGCGGGCCGGGCGGGCTCTTGTCGCGAACCTTCCAGTTGGTCAGTTGAAGCTCAAGGCTGACTGCCAGCACGACCGACTGCGCGATCCTGTCCTGGAATTCGAGGGCGCTCTCCGATTGGCCGTCGAACTTCTGGGCCCAGACGTTGTGGCCATCCGCGGCATCGACAAGCTGGATGTTCACCCGCAGCCCGTCTCCAGACCTCTGAACAGTGCCCTTGAGCGTATAACGCGCACGCAAACTATCCGGCGCTCTCGGCTCCTCGCCGTTTTTCTCGATAGCCGAGATCACGATATAGTCGGCCACCTCGGAAAGCGCCGTGGTGATATCGTGAACCAGACCCTTGGCGAAGAAGTCGTCGCCGCGCTGTCCGGTCAGATTGACGAAGTCGGCCACGGCGATGGATGGGCGTCCCGAGCGCTGACCGGCGATGGCTCCATTGGCCGTCTGCGGATTTGAAGGGAGTTCGGTGGAGGAAAGCAGCGATTGCCAGAGCGCTCGTGTCTCAACGCTGACGTCGACACCAAACTCCTTTCTCAAGACGCTTCTGCAGGCCTCGAAGGTTCGCAACGCCTTGTCCCGCTGTCCGCCTGCAACCAGCAGCTCCATTTTCAGCCGGTAGGCTTCCTCACGCGTCGGCTCCATGGCCAGCATTCTATCGGCCACTGCCAGCCCGCTTTCGGGATCCACGAGCCGCGCGAGCTTCTCCAGCGATGCGAGCGCGCGGCTCAGCAGCCTTTCGCGCTCCAAGGCCGCCCAATCGTCGAAAACATTGGTGCCGACATAAAACCCGTCGAGAAACGGTCCATGATAAAGTGCCAAAGCAGTTTGCAGTTCGGCAGCCGAACGAGCTGACAGACCGGTTTCGAACTCTTCGACGTCAACTCTTACCGCATCCGGCCTGAGACCAATCAGGTCTCTGTGGGAATACAGAATGTCCAGGTTTTGCCGCGACAAATCCCGCCGCAGGACGCTGAGCGTTTGTCGCAGGCTGTTGCGCGAGTGTCCGCTGTCGCTGTCGCTCCACAGGAGGTCGGCCAGCCTCTCGCGCGGCGCTGCCATGCCTTGACACCGAGCCAGATAGGCAAGGATTGCAGGGCCACGCTTTCCGGTCAGCCAAATTGGACCACTAGCTTCCTTCTCAATCTGAAAGCCGCCGAAAAGCAAGATTTTACTGGCGGCAAAGCTTTCCGCACTTTGCATTGTCTAGTAACCCCAGCCTGACGAAATCCTAACTCGAAACTAACGCCTCGCAAGCTTTAGAACGGCGCGATCCAAGCGGTACCATGACGCACTTCATTTAGCGCTTGCTGAATTAGGGGTAACGGAACCTGAAACATGGTTCTGGCCCAGGGGTGCGGCGAATGTCAAAACTCACAGCCAATTTGTTGCTCCTGTTTGCAGCCGCGCTTTGGGGCCTCGGAAACGTGGCACAGAAGACGGTGCTCGATCACCTCGATGCGCTGAGCGCGGTCGGACTACGCTGCCTGATCGGTGGACTGCTGGTCCTGCCCTTTGCCCTGACGGAACGGCGAGCGCCGGCCGACGCCGGACATTCTTCCAGTCTAGCGCGGGTGGTCGTGCTGTTTGCGATCTCCGTCATGCTGCAACAGCTCTGCTATCTCGGTGCTAGCGTCACCAATGCAAGCTTCTTCATAAGCGCGGCAACGGTGATCACGCCGCTAGCCGCCTGGCTGCTCATTGGCGAACGTCCGACAGCAGGCCTCATGGCCGCCGCGGCATCGACAGTGATCGGTTGCCTTCTGTTGTCAGGCGGGGTTGCTGGTTTCGGCGGCGGCGACCTCACCGCACTCCTCTCGGCTTGCTGCTATGCGCTGTGGACAGTCGAGCTGGGGCGCCACATGCATGCCCATGCCCGCCCTTTCACGGCCGCAACCGCGCAGTTCCTTGCCGCTGCCGCGATTGCCCTGCCGCTCGGTGCAATTCAAGGCAATTTGTCATTGTCGGCAGCTTGCGAGGCCGGCCCTGAACTGGTCGTGCTCGGAGTTTTCTCCACAGCGATCGCCTTCAGCATTCAGATTGCCGCCCAGCGCTTCACATCGGCCAGCCGGGTGGCCGTGATCGTCAGCGCCGAAAGCGTTTTCGGCGCTGTGGGTGCGGCGATATTCCTCGGCGAGCGGTCTTCGACGGCAGGCGCGCTCGGCGCGGCCATCATTCTCGGATCGATTCTTTCGGTTGCGATATCCAACCGGACGTCGACGACGTCCTTGCGAACCGATCCCAACAGATCCGACGCGGCATTGCTTGCAGCCCCCTGGCCGGCTGCGAGACGCGCGTCATCGGCAATGCAGGTCAGAAGGACGCACTTGAGTGACCTTGCTGGCGACTACTCGCGCTCATCTCATCGGCCGAAGCCATATCGCGTCGAAAACGACCTGTATCGAGACGGAGGGTAAAATGGTCGAAGGTCTTCACGGCAAACCGGACTCTGGTGTCGGGCCTGCAAGGGGTGTTCTTTCATTGGCCAGGCTGACGACGCTGACTGTCGCACTCCTTTGGGGACCGGCCGCCGATGCAACGAATGCCGATGCGGTGTCGATGAATGTCGACGTCGCCGTGGTCTTCGCCGTGGATTTTTCCTCTTCCATCGCCCCCAGTATCGCCGACCTGCAGCGCGAAGGACATGCGGCGGCGCTCACCTCGCCCGAGATCATCCGCGCCATCTCGCAGAATTACCTGGGCTGCATCGGCGTGGCCTATTTCGAATGGTCGAGCCCCGGCCGCTCGCGCACCGTGCTGCCCTGGACCCGCATCTGCGGACTGGAAGACGCCGAGGCGGCCGCGGCCGTGATCAGGAAGAGAGGCGATACCGGGCATATCCGCCGAGGGCGAGGCGGAACCTCGGTCTCGACGGCAATCGATGTCGGAAGCCTTCTGCTCGACGAGTTTCCCGGAAATGCCATGAAGAAGGTGATCGATATCTCTTCCAATGGCGAGAACAATGACGGGTTGCCTGTGCAGCCGAGCCGGGAAACCGCCATCGCCAAGGGATACACGATCAACGCGATCGCCATCCCGGCGGATGACGAAGCCACGGGACGGCCGCTGGCGTCCTATTTCGCCCGGTCCGTCATCGGCGGCTCGCAAGCCTTCGTGATCTCGCCGAAGGGGCCGCGCGATTACGCGACGGCCCTACGCCGCAAGCTGGTGACGGAAGTGAGCCTGAACATCGGCGCGCCGGCTACGGAGACATCGGCGATGTCCACCGTCATTGCCGAGTAGGATTGTACCGCGCCACGCTCCTACCCCTCCCGCAGCCAGACCAGCATCTCGCCGGGATCGCGATTGTCCCAGGCGAAATAGGGAACCGCCTTAAGCTTCGTTTCCCCGGTCGCCGGCGGCTCGGCGCGATAGAGCTCCCTGCCCCAATTGTCGGTCTCCACCTTGTTGCCGATGGCCGAGAGCGTGACGATGCCGCCGAGCAGGTTCGGCTCGGCATGGGCCTCGAGCCTGGCCGTGCGCGGCAGGGCGATGCGGTGCAGCCCGCCGCCATTGTCGGTCTCCTCGACGCAGTAGATCAGCGGGCCACGCGCAAGTGCCACGCGGCCGATATCATCGCGCACATGCGGGTTGGCAAAGAACCTGGACATCGACATTTCTAGGTCGAGCTCGACGCGGTCGCCGGTTTGCCACTTGCGGCGGATCCCGGCATAGCCATCGCTGGTCGCGGCCTCGATATCGATGAGCTTGCCGTTGACCCGAAGTGCGGCCTTGCGGCACCAGCCGGGCACGCGCAGATGGAGCGTGAACTCGACCGGCGTGTCGGCGCCGATATCGATTAAAACCGCACCGTCCCAAGGAAAATTGCTGGTCTGGGCGAGGCTGACCGGACGGCCGGCGATCTCGAAACGCGCGGTCGAGTCGCCGTAGAGATGCACCGCCAGCGCGTCGTCGGCCAGGCCATAAAAATAGCTGCCGATGGACGCCACCATGCGACCTATATTGGGCGGACAGCACGGACAGCGGTGCCATTTCCAGCGATGATGGCCGCCACGGCTTTCCAGCGGGTTCTCGTAGAAGAACAGCGAGCCGTCGAGCGACAGGCCCGAGATCGAGCCGTTGTAGAGCGAGCGCTCCATCATGTCGGCATAGCGGGCGTTCGGACCCATGCCGAGCATGCGGCTCGCCCAGAACACCAGGCCGACGGAGGCGCAGGTCTCGGCATAGGCACTCTCATTGGGCAGGTCGTAGTCGCTGGTGAAGCCTTCGTTGTGCGCCGACGGGCCGAGGCCGCCGGTGATATAGAGGCTCTTGGTCATCAGATCGTCCCAGAGCCGGTCGAGCGCCACGCGCAGCGTATCGTCGCCATATTCGGTGGCGATGTCGGCCATGCCGGAATAGAGGTACATCGCCCTCACCGCATGGCCGACAACCTTGTCCTGCTCGCGCACCGGCTTGTGCGACTGGTTGTATTCGTAGGTCTTGAAGTGATAGGCCTTCGGGTCGGCGCCGCGGGCCAGCGCCTCTTCGTCGAAATAATGCGGCTCCTGGCCGCGCTGGTCGATGAAATATTTGGCCAGGTCCATGTATTTGCGGTTGCCGGTCGCCCGTGCCAGCTTGACCAGCGCCAGTTCGATCTCCTCATGGCCGCAATAGCCTTTCTTCTTCTCCGGCTCGGGGCCGAACATCGTGGCGATGTGGTCGACGTAGCGTGACAGGATGTCGAGCAGCTTGCGCTTGCCCGTCGCCTGGTAATAGGCGACCGCGCCCTCGATCAGATGTCCGGCGCAATAGAGCTCGTGGCAGTCACGCAGGTTCGTCCAGCGCAGGCCGGGCTGGATGCGCTGGTACCAACTCGACAGATAGCCGTCTTCCTGCTGCAGCTTTCCGTAGAGGTCGATGACGGCATCGATCTTCTTTTCCAGCTCCGGGTTGCGGCGGCGGTAGAGCGAATAGGCGGCGGTCTCGATGGTCTTGCCCCAGTCGGAATCCCAGAACATCTGCGTCGTCACCGTCGAGCCGGTGAAGGTGGGATTGGCCGCCTCGTCCGGCGACGGCGAATGGAAGGGAATGACGACGCCGGGCGACGGGCGGTCGGGATCGATCTGTTCCAGCATGCGCGCCTCGACGCAGCGCTCGTAGAGAATCTCGGCGGTCTTGGCGGCGACCGCATCGACACGGTCGCCCCAGAAGCCGCGCACATCGACCTGCGGCACCGGCAGGGGCCGGAAGGCGAGTTTCGGCCCGGCATCGGTCTGCGGGGCGGTGGCGGGTTGGGTTGCGGTCATGACGTCACTCCATTCGAATGCGATTTACTTGACGGCTCCGGCCATGAGGCCGCGGATGTAGAAGCGCTGCAGCGCCAGGAACAGGATCAGGCACGGCACCATCATCACGGTGACGCCGGCCTGCACCGCGCCCCAGTCGATGGCGCCGAAGCGGCCGGATTGAAGCGCCGTCATCATCACCGGCAGGGTGAATTTCGACTGGTCGGTCATCAGCACGAGCGCGGCCAAAAACTCGTTCCAAGCGCCGAGGAAAGCGAACAGCGCGATGGTGACGACGCCCGGCCAGACCAGGGGCAGCATGACCCTCAACAGCATGGTGACGTTGTTGGCGCCGTCCATGCGCGCCGCCTCCTCGATCTCGCGCGGCACGGCGTCGAAGGCGTTGCGCATCATGAAGATCGAGAACGGCAGTTGCAGCGTGACGTAGACGCAGACAAGCCCGGTCAGCGTGTTATGCAGGCCGAGCTTGGTCAGCACCAGGAAGATCGGCGTCAGGATCGACTGGAACGGGATCATGATCGTCGACAGGATGAGGATGAAGAAGAAATCCCGGAACGGAAAGCGGAAGCGGGAAAAACCGTAACCGGCGAGCACGCTGACCAGCACCGAAAGCAGCACCGTCATCACCGAGACATAGATGCTGTTTTGCGCCGAGGCCCAAAGCCCGTCGCCGAAGGAGTTCAGCGTCTCGTAATTCTCGATCGAGAAACCGGTGGTCGGCCAGGGCGGCAGCGGCGGCTGGCGCGCCTCTTGCGCCGGTTTGAAGGTGGACAGCACGGTCCACACGATCGGCGCCAGGAACAGCACCGAAGCGATGATGCCGGTGGAATGCCTGGCGAAGCTGAAGGCGGCCTTGCGGTTCTGCGACATCGCCTCGGCCATCAGTCGTCGAGCCCCGCCGGCTTGCGCAGCAGCCAGAGCTGGATGAGGCTGAGCGCGACGAGGATGACCAGCAGCACCATGGAAAGTGCGGCGCCGTAACCCAGCTTGAACGAGACGAAGGACTGGTTGAAGATCCAGTAGACGGCCGTCAGCGTCTGGTTGCGCGGGCCGCCGCGCAGGATGATGTAGAACTGGTCGAAGGCGAGGATCGAGCCCGCCACCGACAGGATCAGCGCCAGCGCCAGGGTGCGGCGCATCAGCGGCAAGGTGATCATCCGGAACCGGGCGAACGGGCCGGCGCCGTCGATGACGGCGGCCTCCTGCAGGTCCTGCGGGATCGACTGTAGGCCGGTCATCAAAATGATCATGGTGAAGCCGGCGACCTTCCAGACCACCATGGCGATGATCGACCAGAAGGCCGGCTGGAAGGTGGCGAGAAGATTGATCTTCTTCTCGGTCAGGCCAAGATCGTAAGCGGCCGGGCTGAACAGGCCGGAATCGACATTCAAGAGCCAGGACCAGAGCAGGCTCGCGGAAGCAAAGCCGACCACCGCCGGCATGAAGAAGGCGGTGCGGTAGAGGTTGGTCAGCGGCCGCGGCCGTTCGATGAAGATCGCCAGCGGAAAGGCGACGGCGAAGATCGCGATGGTGACGACCACAGTGTAGTAGAAGGTGAATTTCAGCGCGTTCCAGAAGCGCGTGTCGCGCAGGATGGCGACATAATTGTCGAGGCCGATGAAGGAGTGCTCGCCCATCAGCGGCCAGTTGTGCAGCGACATCCAGGCCGTCATGCCGAGCGGAATGACGAAGAAGACGGTGACCAAGGCGACCGCCGGCAGGACATAGAGCAGCCCCACCCATTGCCGCAGGCTGGTGCGCGCGCGGGCTCGGGCCGGTGCTATTGCAATGGAAGCCATTTCGTTCTCGCTGCGGGTGAACGATTGCCAAGTCCGGCCGCCCGGCCAGGGAGACGGGCGGGCGGCCGGGTCAGAGCTTTTCGGCGGTGAGCGTTGCCTGATCCTCGCCGCCGGCAAGCCCTGGTGTCTACTTGTTCGGCGCCTGGTCGATGATCGACTGCATGGTGTCCTGCGCGTTCTTGATGGCGCCGTCGACATCGTCGCCGAAAAACACCTCGTTGATCATCTGCGTCCACGGACCGTTGGCGGAGTTGATCAGGTCGTTGAACACCACCGAATAGGGCGTCTTGCCCTTGGCCATCGCCTCGGCCGCCACCTGGTAGCGCGGATCGAGATCCTTCAACGCTTCCTTGGCGATGTCGTTGCGCACCGGCAGGCTGCCATATTTGGCCAGGATCGTCTGCCCCTCGAGCGAATAGGCGAAGTCGAGGAACTCTTTTACCACCTCGATTTTCTTGGTGCCCTTGGTGACGACGAAATTATCGCCGCCGGCAAAGGACGACCAGCCGCCGTCTTTGCCCGGCAGGAAGGTGATGCCGTAGTCGACATTTGGGTACTGCGTGTTGAGCGCGCCGATGGCGAAGGCGCCGGAAGGCGAAATGCCGATATTGCCGGCGGCAAAGGCAGCGAAGAAGTTCGAGCCGGTGTCGGTCTGCGCGCCCTCGGGCACCAGGCCTTTCTTGACCATCGAGCGGTAGAGGTCGATGGCGCCGCGCAGCTGCGGGCTGTCCAGCGTCGCCTTCGAGCCGTCCTCCGACAGGATGTCGCCGCCCGAGGCCCAGATCAGCGGCGTGAAGGTGAAGATGTTGCAGCCGCCGCAGTTGCCGGAGAAATAGAAGCCCTTGATATCGCCGCCGAGCGCGTTGACCTTCTCGGCGTCGGCTTCGATCTCGGCCCAGTTGGTCGGGCCCTTCTCAGGGTCGAGGCCGGCCTGCTTGAACAATTTCTTGTTCCAGATCAGCACCGAGGCGTCGGCCGAGAACGGCAGGCCGTAGATGCGGTCCTTGTAGGTGCCGGTCTTGACATGCGCCGGCGACAGGCTGGCGAAGTAAGGCAAGGATTTCGCCCAATCGGTGATGTCCTCGAGCTGGCCGGCGGCAGCGAAGGACGGCGTGTAGATCAGGTCGAGCGACAGCGCGTCGGGCGCTGTGCCGCCTGCGGCGGCGGCGCCGTATTTCGGGATGATCTCGGCATTGGGGATGATGTCGAGCTTGATCTGATCCTTATGCGCCTTGTTGAAGGCATCGACGATGCGCGGCATGAAGTTCGAGCCGTCGGCGCGCACCCAGATGTTGGCGGTCTCGGCCGACGCCGCCTGCAGGCCGCCGCTGATGACGGCAGCGGCAAGCGCCAGTTTCGCGATCATGGTCTTCACTTTGTTCCTCCTCATGGTTCTCCTCCCAGTTTGGCCGTTGCCATCCGCGGGGGTCGGACGCGCGGCCTTCGACCATTGCTTCAGCCGCCCGGCGGGCGGCCGCATGACTGACGCACCACCAGCCGGCACGGCAGTTTCCGGATGCCCGGTGCGGCCGGCTGGCCGCCCACGAGCGAAAGCAGCGCGAGCCCGGCCTCGCGGCCGAGGCTCGCCAGATTCATGTCGATGGAGGTCAGCGGCGGGCGCGTCGCCTCGGCCACGATCTCCCAATTGTCGAAGCCGATGACGCCGACATCGTCGGGCACGCTTATGCCGCGCTCGCGCAGCGCATCGATGACGCCGCGCGCGATCTGGTCGTTGCCGCAGAAGATGGCGTCCGGCGGCTCGCCCCCACCCCCGAACAGTCTGGCGACCGCATCATGCCCCCAACCCTCCGACCACGGCCCAAGCAGCGGCTCGAAGGCAGGCAGACCATGCTCGGCAAGGACATCGCGATAGGCTTGGGCGCGAGCATGCACCACGGCAAAACTCGCCGGACCGCTGACATGGGCAATGCGCCGGCGGCCCAGTCGGCAAAAATGCTCGACTGCCAGCCGCGCACCGCCGACATCGTCGGAGACGAAGCCGATCGCGCCGGGATCCGGCTGGGTGAAGGCGTAGACGACGGGGATGCGCAGATTGGCGAGATCGACCGGCAGATGGCGGTCGATACGCTTTCCGGTGGCGATGATGCCGTCGACGCGCTTGTCGAGCATGGCCTCGACATGCAACTGGCCGAGCCGCTGATCGTCCTCGACATTGCACAGGAACACCGACACACCATTGTCGACCAGCGCATCCGAAACGCCGGCCATCAGCGGCAGCGAGAAGCGGCCGTATGTATCGTTGGTGAGCAGCCCGACAGTGAAGGAGCGTTTGCGCAACAGGCTCTGCGCCAGGCTGTTCGGCCGGAAGCCGAGATGCCTGGCCGTCTCGCGAATGCGCTCGCGCGTCTCGGCCGTCATGCGCCCCTGCCCGTTCAGCGCCTTCGACGCCGTCGCGACGCTGACGCCGGCGGCCGCAGCCACCTCGCGCAAGGTGACGGGTCTGTTGGCAAAGATAGGCGCTTGCTCGGCGTCCGAAGACATTTCAGCGTAGGACCTCCAAGTTTGGAAAAACCTTTTCTCCATGAGGCCTGCAGCGTTTCGAACCGAGGGGGCGGATGTCGAAAAGCGAACGACTGGGAAAAGGTTTTCTCAGATAGGACATTAAAGGGAAGCCGAAGTGGTTGGCAAGGGGGGGTTAGCATCTTGGGAGCGACATTGGCGAACTCGAGCCAAGACTCGCGTCGGGCACCCTTTTTAGCTGGCTTATGCGCCCGAGCATGCAGAACCTCCTGCAAGGCATGGTTAACAAATGATTTTTGGGTCAGCGACAAGTTGACTATTTCTGGGTGCATCGTCGCTATTTGCCTACTTTGAAGGCACTTTGCCTACCACTGTGGCATTTGTGCCACCACCAATTCTTACAACCGCTGTTAGAAGGTCGCCGGGGTTTCAATTGGGGTTAAGGGTATGGTTCTTCGTTTTTCTGCGAAATCTATCTTGCTGGGCGCTGTTTCGGCTGTCGCCTTGATGTCTGCCGCGCACGCCGCCGACGTGGTACAGGAGCAGGCTGCGTCCGGTTTTAACTGGAGCGGCGTCTATGTCGGCTTTGGTCTCGGCGCCGGCGCTAATGTTCACAAGCTGAGCAGCGATTTCATCCCGGGCCTGTCGTTCAACGGCATCGGGGGTGAAGGTGTCTATGGCCAGGCGACTGTCGGCTACGACTACATGGTTTCGCCGCGTTTTCTCATCGGCGGCCTGGTCGACGCGCATGTCGGCAACATCAAGACTTCGCTCGATATCGCCCCTCTTGGCGGCCTCAGTGCCGATATCAAGGAAACCTACGGCTTCGACGTAGGCGTGCGCGCCGGCTACCTGTTGACGCCGAACACACTGGGTTACGTGCTCGGTGGCTACGCCTGGCAGAAGTACAAGCTCGACACCAACATCGGAGGCTTCGGACTCGATTGGGACCAGGGCGGCTATTTCCTGGGTGTCGGCGCCGAAACCGCGATCAACAACAGCTGGACGCTCAAAGGCGAATATCGCTACACGCGCTTCGGCACGAATGACAATCTGCTGTCGCAGTTCGGCGCCCCGGGCGGCGCGCTCAACCTCGACACCTCACGCCACACGTTCGAGCTTGCCGCCAGCTATCGCTTCAACGCCAATGACGGCGGCGGCGCCAGCTTCGAGACGCCGAGCTACAACTGGACCGGTTTCTATGTCGGCGGCGGGCTTGGCGCCGGCGCGTCGGTGCACTCGATCGACTCCGACTTGATCGGCGTCAACTTCAACGGGATTGGCGGCGAAGGCGTGTTCGGCGAGGCCAGCATTGGCTACGATCACGATATGGGCAGCTGGGTAGCTGGTGTCCTGGTCGATGCGCGCTACTCCGGCATGACCTCGAAGCTTGAGCTACCCGGCGGACAGATCAACCTCGACACCGACTACGGCTTCGACGTGCTCGGCCGTGTCGGCATGAAGGTGAACGATAGCACCCTCGCCTACGCGCTGGCAGGCTATAGCTGGCAGCATTTCGACCTCAACGCGTCGTCGCCGATCGGCGACATCCTCGATTGGGGTTCCAGCGGCTTCTCGGTCGGCGCCGGCCTGGAAACGGCGGTGTCGGACAAGATGACTGTCGGCCTCGAATACCGCTATTCGCAGTTCGCCAAGAAGGACTTCTCATCGGACCTCGGCATCCCGGTCAGCGACTTCCTCACCTCGACGCCGTCCTTCCATACAGTGCGCATCGAGGCCAAGTACAAGTTCAACTAAGCAAGGCCCTCCAGCCAAAACAGAAGAGCCCGTCAACCGACGGGCTCTTCTTCGCTTGACCTGTTGCGTTGAGCCAAACTCGCGCGGCGGTTGCCTGGCTTTAGCCTTGTCGATCGGCTCAGGCTGCTCGTCTATCCGGCAGCCGCAGGCCGGGGCGAACGGCTTTTCCGTCCGACAAACCTGTCACGTTCGAGCTTGTCTCGGCCGTACCGTTCAACGATGGCGTGGCGGCGATGGAATACAGGACGAGCAAGGGATGACCGGCCAGACGAGTCTCACACAGTCTTCTTGCCGCGCTTGCCGCCACGAACCTCGACGGCCTTCTCCACCGCGCGCTTCAATTCGTCCTTGATCTCGACCGTCTCGGCCATCAGCGCTTCGATCTTGAGGAAATCGAGCACGCGGTATTTCGAGACTTTGGGGCGGATCAGGATGTCGGGTCCGGACTGCTGCAGCTTGTTGGCGATGATCGACTGCATCATCAGCTGCGAGGCGCCGTACATCAGGTCGACGGTGGTCGGGTGCTTGCGCTCGGCATCGCTCGGCGCGCCCACCACGTCGATGGCGATGATGATGTCGGCATCCTTCTCGAGCAGATCGAAAGGAACCGGGTTGTAGATGCCGCCGTCGATCAGCAGGCAGTCATTGCGCATCACCGGGCGGAACACGGCCGGAATGGCGGCCGAGGCGGCGAGCGCGGAATGCAATTCACCCTCGGCGAACACCGCGAGCTTATGGCCGAAATAGTCGGTCGCCGTCACCTTCAAAGGGATCTTGAGCTCCTCGAATGTCGCGGGGATGGCATCGGGCAGGAACGCCTTCAGGATGCGCTCGACATTGAACTGGCCGACGCGGATACCGCCTTGCATGGCTTCGGCGATCGTGCCGGGGCGCGAGCGCCACATGCGCGCCGCCATTTCCGCGCGGCTGCCGAGGACCGAACGGGAGTAGTCGTGGATCTGCGCGCCGGTCATGCCAGCGGCCATGCCGGCGCCCATGATTGCGCCGATCGAGGAACCGGCGATCGCCACCGGCTTGATGCCGAGCTCGTCCAGCGCCTCGATGATGTGGATATGCGCCAGTCCGCGCGCGCCGCCGCCGCCGAAGGCAACCCCGAAGGTCGGGCTCATCCCTTGCCGCTCCCCGCCACCTCAAGCATAGGCGGGCCAATGACCATCACGGCGGGGTCGACCGAGAGAAGCTTCTTCGCCGCCGCCTTGACGTCGGCCAGCGTCACCGCGTTGATCAGCGCCGCGCGGCGCTGCATGTAGTCGATGCCGAGATGGTCGACCTGCAGCTCGACCAGCGTCGCCGCGATCGAGCTCGAGGAATCCAGGTTGCTGATGGCGTAGGCGCCGATCATGTATTTCTTGATCGCCGCGAGCTCCTCCTCGTTCGGGCCGTTCTCGGCCATATCCTTCACCACTTGGCGCACGATCGACAGCGTCTCGGCGGCGCGGTCGGAACGCGTCGCCGTCGTCACCAGCAGCGTGTGTGAATGCTCGTTATCGACGAGGTCGGAGCTGACGCCGTAGGCAAGGCCGCGCTTCTCACGCACCTCGGCAAACAACCGCGAGGTGAAGGTCGAGCCGCCGAGGATCTCGTTCATGAGCACCGCGGCGAAGAAATCCGGATCGCCGCGCTTCACGCCCGGCCAGGCCAGTTGCAGCGAGGTCTGCGGCAGGTCGTAATTCACCTCCAGATGCTGTCCAAGCTTCGGCGTGACGTCGGCCACCGGGGCCAGCGCCTGTTTCTCCGGCAAGTCGCCGAACACCTCGTCCAGCCTGGCGCCGAGCGTCGCGGCGTCGATATCGCCGACTACCGCCACATGCACGCCGCCGCGGGCGAAAGCGGCCTTGTGGAAAGCCCTGATGTCGTCGGCGGTGATGCCGGCCAGGCTCTGCTTCGAGCCCTGATCGGAACGCGAATAGGGATGCTCGCCATAGATGGCGCGCAGCCAGCGCTGCTGCGCCACCGTGTTCGGATCGCGCTCGTTGGCGAGGATGCCGGACAGGATTTGACTGCGGATGCGATCGATCGGCGCCTGATCGAAGCGCGGCTTGTTGACTGCCAGCCGCAACAGGTCGAAGGCCTCGTCCTTTTGCTCCGACAGCATGCGCATCGAGCCATAGGTGCCGTCGCGCGACGCCTGGAAACCCATCTCGGCACCGGCATCGTCGAGCTTCTGCTGGAAAGCGTCGCTGTCGAGATCGCCGGCGCCCTCGTCGAACAGTCCGGTCATCAGATTGACCAGGCCTTCCTTCCCCGCCGGGTCCTGCGCGCTGCCGCCGTCGAAGACGAAGCGGATGGCGATCAGCGGAATCGAATGGTCTTCCACCAGCCAGGCGGTGATGCCTTTTGTCGACTTCACCTCCTGGATGTTCATCTCCGCGCGCGCGGCAAGCGCCGGCAAAAGCAGGAAGAACAGTGCGAAGCAGAGCGTGACTATTACGCGATATAGCTTACCCTCTCCCCGTTCGCGCGCAGGAAAAGCAGTCCTGTGGCCGAGAACCATGGTCATGATCAGTTCCCCGCCTGTTGCTGCGGCAAGAGGTAGCCGGTGGTCGAGCGGTCGAGCACGAGATAGCGGGCGGCGACCGCCTTGACCTCGTCGGCCGTGACCTTGCGGATGCGGTCCGGCCATTCCTCTACGTCCTTGACGTTGCCGCCGGTGGCGAGCGTCGAGCCATAGATGTTTGCCATGTCGTCCTGCTTGTCGCGGGCAAAGATCATCGAGCGCACATAGCGTGTCTTGGCGTGCTCCAGTTCGCCGTCGGTGACGCCGTCCTTGACGATACGCGCGATCTCGGCGTCGACGGCGGCCTCGACCTCGGCGAGTTTGGCGTCGCCGCGCGGCGAGCCGTAGACGGTGAAGTTGGTGGCGTCGAGCATGGTGCCCTGGAAATAGGCCGCGGCTTCCGAGGCAATGCCTTGCTTCACCACTAGCTGCTGATAGAGCCGGCTGCGGTTGCCGCCGCCGAGGATTTCCGCCAGCAGGTCGAGCGCCTCGGCCTCGCCGGGCTTGGCTGTGTGATAGGACGGCACCACCCATTGCGTGGAAAAGCTCGGCACCGAAACACGCGCGTCTGTCAGCGTCACGGTGCGCTTGGTGTTCTGCTCCGGCTCGACCGGGCGGATGCGCGGCGGCAGGTCCGGCCCGCGCGCGACCTTGCCGTAAGTGCGCTCGGCCATCGCCTTGACCGCATCCGGATCGACATCGCCCGCCACGATCAGCACAGCATTGTTGGGCCGGTAGTATTTGTCGTAGAAGGCGACCGCGTCGGGGCGGTTCAGCGCCTCCATCTCCTGCATCCAGCCGATCACCGGTATGCGGTAGGGCTGGTTCTGCCAGAGCGTCGCGTCGACCTCCTCGTCGAGCACCGCCTGCGGATTGTTGTCAATGCGCATGCGGCGCTCTTCCAGGATCACATCGCGCTCGGTCTTGATGACGTCGTCGGTGAGGATGAGGTTGCGCATGCGGTCGGCCTCGAAGTCCATCATCTTCTCAAGCGCCGAAGGCGGCACCGTCTCATGGAAGGCGGTGTAGTCGTAGGAGGTGAAGGCGTTGTTCGAGCCGCCGATCTCGGACACGGCCCGGTCGAACTCGCCGGCGGCATGATTGGTCGTGGCCTTGAACATCAGATGCTCGAAGAAATGCGCGATGCCGGATTTGCCGGGCGGCTCGTCGGCGCTGCCGATCTTGTACCAGACCATGTGCGTGACGATCGGGGCGCGATGATCCGGGATGACGACCACTTCCATGCCGTTGTTGAGCAGGAAGTCCTTGACCGAGCCGTCGTCGGTCGCGCGGGCCGGAGCGGTCGCCGCAAGCGCCAGCGTGCCGGCCAGAAGCGCTGCGCTGAGCCCAATGCCCGTTCGTGTCATCAAGGTCTCCGGTCCGGTTGCGCGACGATAGGCAAGCTTGTCGGCGAGGCAAAGTGAATTGTGAGTCATTTTCGAGGCGGCGCTAGTCCGCCTCAATGAAGCGGATGACCGTTTCGCCATAGCCCCGCTCGTCCACCACGGAAAAGCCCGGGCCCGCCTCGAACGGTGCCGAGGCCGCCTCCTCGACCACGCAGAGTGCGCCGGGCAGCACCCAGCCGCCGGCCTTTGCAGAGCGCAGCGCGCGCTCGCCGAGCCCCTTGGCGTAGGGCGGATCGGCGAAGATCAGGCTAAAGGGCGAAAGCGTGCCGGCCTCACCCAAATGAGCGGCGTCGCGACGAAAGATCTTGGTGCGGCCGGTGAGGCCGAAGGTCTCGACATTGTCGCGGATCAGGCCGCGCCCTTCCGTCGATTCCTCGATGAAGACGCAATAGGAAGCGCCGCGCGACAGCGCCTCAAGCCCCAGCGCACCGGTGCCGGCGAAGAGGTCGAGCACGCGGCCGCCTTCGAGCTTTTCGGCATAGCGATGCGCCAGGACGTTGAACACCGCCTCGCGGGTGCGGTCGGTGGTCGGGCGTATGGCATTCGAACGCGGCGTCGCCAGCGGACGCCCGCGAAACTCACCGCCGACGATTCTCATTTAAGTCCGGGCCCCATCTAGCTTCTGGGACCCTTGGGGCCGCGCGGACGCCCGCCGCCATCGGGGCGTTCGCCACGCGGCTTGCCGAACGGCTTGGCGCCGCCAGGCTTGCCACCCGGCTTGTAGGATGCCTTGCGCGCCTTCGCCTCGGCGGCCTTGGCGGCGTCTGCCTCCGCCCTGCCCTTGCCGATGGGACGCGCGCCCGGCGCCATCCAGACATTGGCCTTGCGTTGGCCAGGCGGCTCGATCGGCCGCTGCTCGCGCTCGGATTTCTTGCTGCCGAAGCGGGGTTTGTCGCCAAAGCCGCCACGCGGCTTGTCGCCAAAGGCACCACGGTCCGATTTCGGGCCGCGCTCGCCGAACGCCCTTTCCGGTTTTGTCGAGAGCTTGCTCAGCGCCTCGTCACGGCTGCCTTCACGGCGCTTGCGCGCCTTGATCAGGCCGCCTTCGCCGATCGGCCGGCGGTCGCCGTCGCGGGTGAATTTCGGCCGATCGTCCTCTTCGCGGCGCGGGCCGCTGCCGCGTACCGGCTTGTTGGAGAACGGCTTTTGGATATCGGCATCGAAATTGGCGCCGGCTTCCTCGATCAGCCGCTCGCCGAGCTGCTCGCGCAGCACGCGGCCCTTGATCTCCAGCACATGGCCCTCGGGCAGGTCCTCGAGCTGGAACGGTCCATAGGAAATGCGGATCAGCCGCGTCACGTCGAGACCGAGCGCGCCGAGGATGTTCTTCACCTCGCGGTTCTTGCCTTCGCGCAAGCCGATGGTCAGCCAGGCATTGGTGCCCTGCTCGCGATCGAGCGAGGCTTCGATCGAACCGTAGAAGACGCCGTCGACGGCGATGCCATCGCGCAGGCCCGCCAAGGCGCTTTCCTCGACCTTGCCGTGGACGCGCACCCGGTAGCGCCGCAGCCAGCCGGTGGCCGGCAGCTCCAGCACCCGCGACAGGCCGCCGTCATTGGTGAGCAGCAAAAGGCCCTCGGTGTTGATGTCGAGGCGCCCGATGGTCATCAGCCGCGGAAGGTCGGCCGGCAGCACGTCGAACACGGTCTTGCGGCCTTCCGGATCGCGGTTGGTGGTGACGACGCCGGCCGGCTTGTGGAACAGGAACAGCCGCGTGCGCTCGATCGGCGGGATTTCGGTGCCGTCGAGATGGATAACGTCGCTGGCGCTGACGTTGAAGGCCGGCGATCCCAACACCTTGCCGTTGACCTTGACGCGGCCGGCGGCGATCAGTTCCTCGGCATCGCGGCGCGAGGCGATGCCGGCCCGCGCGAGGCGCTTGGCGATGCGCTCGCCGGCCTCCGGCTCCGCATCGCCGGGACGCGGGCGCGGTTTGAAGCCGCCAGGCTTGCCCTGCGGCCGGTCGCCGCCGAATTCACGCTTGGGGCGATCGCTGAAATCGCGCTTCGGCCTATCCGCGAAATCGCGCTTGGGCCGGTCGAAGCGCCTGTCGCCACGCTCGCCCTCGGCCGCTGCGGGACGATCGCCGCGCGGCGTGTAGGGTTTGCGGGCGCCCTCGCGCTTCTCGAAAGGCTTGCCGTCACGCGGCGGGCCTTTGCGGAACGACCTGTCGCCGCGTTCGGCACTCTCGCCGGTTTCGCGTGGCTTATAGCTGCGCTTGAAGTCGCGGCGTTCTCCGTCAACCGCCATCGGCCGATCGCCGCGCGGTGTATAGGGTTTGCGGGCACCTTCGCGCTTCTCGAAGGGCTTGCCGTCGCGCGGCGGGCCTTTGCGGAATGGGCGGTCGCCTCGTTCGGCGCCCTCACCCGCTTCACGCGGCTTATAGCTGCGCTTGAAATCGCTGCGCTCGCCGTCCGCGGCCATGGGCCGGTCGCCGCGCGGCGCGTAGGGCTTGCGCGCGCCTTCATGCTTCTCGAACGGCTTGCCGTCGCGGGGCGGCCCCTTGCGGAAGGGCTTTTCGCCGCGCGCAGTTGGTTTCGATCCGCCCTTGCGCGGTCCCCGCGAAGATTTCTTGTCGTTGTCGTCCATTTGCTCTGGCTCTTCTTAAGCTGCTACAGCGGCGCACGCCCTTCCGGACGCCCAATGCAGGCAGTTTCATCTTGAATTTTGCGCCGGCACCCGGCGCGGCAAAAACCGATTCCGGTTTTCAGGGTCCCGCGCTAGATAACAGGATCGCTCACAGGTGGCGAGGAGTATTCGGAGTGGAAACCGCGTGAAACGGCCGGATTTCATGGCGTTGGCGTTGCAAGAGGCAGCAGCCGCGGCAAGCCGCGGCGAAGTGCCGGTCGGCGCGGTGATCGCCAATGGCAACAGCGTCATCGCGAAAGCCGGCAACCGCACGCGCGAACTCGCCGATCCGACCGCGCATGCCGAGATGCTGGCGATCCGCGAAGCCTGCCAAAAACTGGCCAGCGAGCGGCTGACCGGGCACGATCTCTATGTGACGCTGGAACCCTGCGCCATGTGCGCCGGCGCCATTTCCTTCTCGAGATTGCGGCGGCTCTATTTCGGCGCCGCCGACGAGAAAGGCGGCGCGGTCGTCAACGGCGTGCGCTTTTTTGCCTCGCCGACCTGCCACCACACGCCCGACATCTATCCGGGCATCGGCGAAAGCGACGCATCACTCATCCTGAAGGATTTTTTCCGCGGGCGGCGGGAAAACTAGAACTGCGGACGTCTTGGGACTTTTACAGCCCCAGCCAGTCGAACCAGCCGCCCTTCTTGCCTTCCGCCTGCGCCTTGAGGCGGCGTTCCTTCTTGAATTCGTCCTCGCCAAGCTCGTTCTGCGGCGCGTCCGAGGATGGCTGGCGATAAGCCAGCGGCGGCTCGCTCAGATATTTGCGCTGGGTCGGGTCGCCCTGCTTCTGCTCGGCCAGACGGCGTTGGATCTCGGCGGCGCGCTGCGGATTGGAATCTTCCGGCGACCAGCGCGGCGGGTGGCTGGAACCCGATTCGGCCAGCGCCTTCTTCACCGCTTCCGGATCGGTCTGCACATCCTCGGCCGTTTCCGGCTGATAGTTCGGATCGTTCTGATGCGCGGTGGCGTCGGCGCGGATACGGGCGCGGCGCGCCTCGGGCGATTCTGGCCAGTCGGCGCTGGCGGTCTCGATGCTCTGCTGCGGCGGCGGCAGGGTCTGCTTCTGGCCAGGGCCGGGTTTCACAAGATCCGGACGCGGCTTGTAGTCGATCGGATCCTTGTGCTTCGGCGTGATCGAGGCGGCGCCGGAAACATCGTCGAACAGCTGCGCGGCGGCGGTCTTGTCGGTTCCGTAGGTCGGCGAGCCCATGCAGCCCGACAAAGCGATGGCCGATGCCACAAGCGGCGCCGCCAGCGCGGCGCGCGCAAACGTTCTATCGGTCATGCCAAAAAATCCCACTCTAAAAGCCTTTCGGTCGTCACCGGCCACGGGCTCGGTCCCCATCACCACCGCCTTTGCGATGGAAATCCGGCGACAATTTGTCTGCCGGAGTTTGGCGTGTTTACCTCAACCACTTATTAAGGGCAACGCACGGGCGGATTTGCGCCGCCCGGCGTGGCATTTGTGCACTTGTTTGATGGTGCATGTCGTTGTCCCAAAACCGCTGCACACCCTCGGGTCAAGCCCGAGGGCATGCTTTTGGGCGACATGCACTTAGAGCCTGCCCAACGCTTTCAGCTCATGCAGAACAGCGGCATCGCGGGCCGAGACATCCGGAAATTCCGGATCCTGCCCGACATCTGCGGTGTAGCGCCAGGACCGCGCGCATTTGACCAGGCCGCGATCCTCGGCCTTCTCGACCACCACGCCGACGCCCTTGACGTCGTCCAGCGTGAAAGCTCCTTGCGGCGCCGCGCCATGCCTGACGACGAGATCGCTGGTGATGGCGATCTCGGCCATGTCGACGTCGGCGATCGCCGCTTCCAGCGCTGCATCGTCGATGGCGACCACCGGAACGGCTTCCAGCGAAGAGCCGATCAGCTTTTCGGCGCGCGCGATCTCCAGCGCGCCGGTGACGACGCGACGAACCTGGCGGATCTTGCGCCATTTCTCGGCCAGCGCCTCGTCGCGCCAGTTCTGCGGGATAGCCGGAAACTGGTCGAGATGCACCGAGACGGCGTCCGGATGGCGGTCGAGCCAGGCTTCTTCCGTGGTGAAAGGCAGCATCGGCGCCAGCCACTTCACCAGGCATTCGAAGAGATGGCGCACCACCTGCACGGCCGCCTTGCGGCGCAGGCTCGAAGGCCCGTCGCAGTAGAGCGCATCCTTGCGGATGTCGAAATAGAAGGCCGACAACTCGACCACCATGAAATCGAGCAGCGCCCGGGTGATGCGCTTGAACTCGAAGGCGTCATAGCCCTGGCGCACCACCTCGTCGAGCTCGGACAGCCGGTGCAGCATCAGCCGCTCCAGTTCCGGCATGTTCTCCACCGGGACTTCCTCGCCATCGTCATGGGCGAGCGTGCCCAGCATCCAGCGGATGGTGTTCCGCAACTTGCGGTAGGCATCGATATTGGTCTGCAGCACGTTCTTGCCGAGCCGCTGATCTTCCCAATAGTCGGTCGTCACCACCCAGAGCCGCAGGATATCGGCGCCGGACTGCTTGATGACATCCTGCGGCACCACCGTGTTGCCGAGCGACTTCGACATCTTGCGGCCTTCCTCATCCATGGTGAAGCCATGGGTGATGACCGTGTCGTAGGGCGCCCTGCCCCTGGTGCCGCAGCTTTCGAGCAGCGAGGAATGGAACCAGCCGCGATGCTGGTCCGAGCCTTCGAGATAGACGTCGGCCGGCCATTTGAGGTCCGGGCGGTCCTCCAGCGTGAAGACATGCGTCGAGCCGGAATCGAACCAGACATCAAGGATGTCCATCACCTGGTGCCATTTCGTGGCGTCATGGTTACCGAGGAAACGCTCCTTGGCGCCTTCGGCGAACCAGGCGTCGGCGCCCTCCTTCTCGAAAGCATCCATGATGCGCTGGTTGACGGCATCGTCCTTCAGCACATTGCCGTCGACATCGGCGAAGACGGCGATCGGCACGCCCCAGGCGCGCTGACGCGACAGCACCCAGTCGGGCCGCTCCTCGATCATGGCGCGGATGCGGTTCTGGCCGGCGGCCGGCACGAAGCGCGTGTCGTCGATCGCCTTCAGCGCGCGGCTGCGCAGCGTCGTGCCGTCGCCGAGGTCCTTGTCCATATAGACAAACCATTGCGGCGTGTTGCGGAAGATGATCGGCTTCTTCGAGCGCCAGGAATGCGGGTAGCTGTGCTTCAGTCGGCCGCGCGCGAACAGCGCGTTGCGCTTGATCAGTTCGTCGATGACGGCCTGGTTGGCATTACCCTTCTTGCCGTTGTCGTCAATGACGCGCGCGGCTCCGCCTTCGCGGTCCGGGCCGAAGCCCGGCGCGTCCTTGGTGAAGAAGCCGCCATCATCGACCGGGAACGGGATCGCGGTGTCGACGCCGCGCGCCTTGAGTTCGGCGGCCGCGTCCATCCAGGCGTCGAAGTCCTCGCGACCGTGGCTGGGGGCGGTGTGCACGAAGCCGGTGCCGGCATCGTCGGTGACATGCTCGCCGGCGATCATCGGCACGGGATATTCGTAGCCGCCGCCAAGGCCCTTGAACGGATGCGAAAGCGTAAGGCTGGCAAGCTGTTCGGCCGAGACACTGTGAAGCCGGTTCAAGGTGACTTTGGCCTTGGCCGCGCTTTCCTCGGCCAATGCGTCGGCGAAGATCAGCTTCTCGCCCGGCTGCGGGCCGAAGGCGTTCTCCGCCGCCGTCACCTCATAGAGGCCATAAGCGACGCGCGGCGAATAGCTCACGGCGCGGTTACCCGGAAGCGTCCAGGGCGTGGTCGTCCAGATCACGACATGCGCCTCGACCAGGTCGAGCGCGGCCCCATCAAGGGCCGGCGCCGCGCCTGCCGTCGGCTGGGCGAGGCTCGCGACCGGGAACTTCACCCAGATCGTGTCGCTCTCGTAGTCCTGGTACTCGACCTCAGCCTCGGCCAGCGCCGTACGCTCGACCACGCTCCACATCACCGGCTTGGAGCCGCGATAGAGCTGGCCCGACATGGCGAATTTTAGCAGCTCGGCGGCGATGCGCGACTCGGCGTGGTAAGCCATCGTCGTATAGGGATTCTCGAAATCGCCGATCACGCCGAGGCGCTGGAACTCGCCGCCCTGCACCGTGATCCAATGCGTGGCAAAGTCGCGGCATTCCCTGCGGAACTCGTTGACCGGCACCTCGTCCTTGTTCTTGCCCTTGGCGCGGTACTGCTCCTCGATCTTCCATTCGATCGGCAGGCCATGGCAGTCCCAGCCTGGCACGTAATTGGCGTCGTAGCCGCGCATCTGGAAGGAGCGGTTGATGACGTCCTTGAGGATCTTGTTCAGCGCATGGCCGATATGGATGTTGCCGTTGGCGTAGGGCGGGCCGTCATGCAGCACGAATTTCTCGCGGCCGGCGGCTTCCTCGCGCAGCTTCCTGTAAAGGTCCATGTCCTGCCAGCGTTTGACCAGGACCGGCTCCTTCTCGGGCAGGCCGGCGCGCATCGGGAAATCCGTCTGCGGCAAATAAAGCGTGGTGGAATAGTCGATCGTCTTGGACGTATCGGTAGTCGGTTTGTCGTTCATTGATCTGCCATCTCAGGGGCCCAGCGATGTAGCGCCGGGCGTTGAATTATCATCTTCTTGAGAAAGCGCGAGGGGGCGCGCCAAAAGTCCCGGCGGCTCCGGCGGCGCTCAAGCCACCCGGAACACCGGGCCCGTAATTCGTATCGCGATCGCGAAAAGGCGCGAAAAGCTCTTCATGGCGAGGCTTTTAGCGGATGGCGCGGCAGGAATAAAGCGCGGATTTCAGGGGCCGGAGCCTTCCGGCGCTGCGAAACCTGGCCCACATCCGTCCAAAGCACCCCGGATCTGGCAGCGGTGGATGCCTTAAGGTGATCCGATCTATCCCCCGCGCCGTAGAAACATCGAAGGTAGGCGGAGAAGAGGCCGATGCGTGGGACGATCGTATTTCTCAGCTTAGCGCTAGCCACCTCGGTCGCGCATGCGGACGCGTTCGCGGAAAGCCGCGGGGTCTGGATGCGCGACGACGGCAACGCAAGGGTTTCCATCGCGCCGTGCGGACAACAATTGTGTGCAACCAATCTTTGGATCCGCGACACCAGCAAGGGCGAACAGGCCGGCGACAAGCTTATAATGACGCTGCGGCCAACGTCCGGTAGCACGCTGACCGGCAAGGCCTATGACCCCAAACGGAACCGCACTTATTCAATGACGCTCCAGGTGACGGCCGGCGGCCTCACAACGCGCGGATGCATGGCCGCGGGCCTGATTTGCAGAAACGTTCACTGGACGCCGGCGAAGTGATCGACCAGACGGGATGAGCAGAAAGACCCAATCGCCGACGATTGTGCTGTTCCGGCGGGACTTGCGCCTTGCCGACAATGCGGCGCTTGCGGCGGCGGCCGAACGCGGTTCGCCGATCCTGGCGCTCTACATTCTGGACGAAAAGAGCGAAAACGTCAGAACCATGGGAGCAGCCAGTCGCTGGTGGCTCCACCATTCGCTCAAGGCCCTGGGCGACGGCATGCGCGACATCGGCGCGACGCTGTTCATGGCACATGGCCGTACCGGCGACGTCGTTTCCAAGGCTATTTCCGCCAGCGGCGCCGACTGCGTGTTCTGGAACCGGCGCTACGAGCCGGCGGAAGCCGCGGTCGATGCCAGCCTGAAGACGCATCTGCGCGGCAATGGCCTGACGGCGCAGAGCTTCGACGGCGCGCTGCTGCACGAGCCGTCGCTTTTGAAGACCGGGGCCGGTACCTACTACAAAGTCTACACACCTTTCTCGAAGGCTCTGGAGAGCGCGTGGGACCCACGCGATCCGATCGACGCGCCAACGTCGATCGACGGGTGGACAGGGAGATTTGAAACGTCGTCCCTAGCTGATTTCGGACTTTTGCCCTGGAAGCCTGACTGGTCCGGCGGACTGGCCGAGCAGTGGGCTCCCGGTGAAGCGGGAGCGCAAGAGCGGTTTCGGCGCTTCGTCAGCGACGAATTGGCCGATTACGAGCGGAAGCGGGACATTCCGGCCGATCCGGCAACATCGCGATTGTCGCCTCACCTCGCCTTCGGTGAAATCACGCCCTACCAGTTGTTCGCCGGGCTTCGCCGGTCACGCAGCAACGGAGCGGCCAAGTTCCGCAAGGAGGTCGCCTGGCGCGAGTTTTCGTATCACCTGCTTTTCCACAACCCCGATCTGCGCAAGCGCAGTTTCCGCGCCGAGTTCGAGGCCTTCCCGTGGCGGGACAACGCGCCGGCGCTGAGCAAGTGGCAAAGCGGATCGACCGGATATCCGATCGTCGATGCCGGAATGAGAGAGCTTTGGCAGACAGGCTGGATGCACAATCGCGTGCGCATGGTCGCGGCGTCCTTTCTCATCAAGGATCTGATGATCGACTGGCGCCATGGTGAAAAGTGGTTCTGGGACACGCTTGTCGACGCGGACCCTGCCAACAATCCGGCAAGCTGGCAGTGGGTGGCCGGCTCCGGGGCGGACGCCGCCCCTTATTTCCGTATCTTCAACCCTGTGCTGCAAGGGGAGAAATTCGACCCTCGCGGCGACTACGTACGCCGTTATGTACCAGAAGTAGCAGCTTTGCCCGACCGCTACATCCACCGACCGTGGGAGGCGCCGGGCGGTGTCCTCAAGGAAAGTAGGATCGAACTTGGCCGGACATATCCGAAGCCGATCGTCGATCACGCGTCCGCACGCGACCGGGCACTGACCATCTACCAATCCATCAAAGGCCACGCCGACGACCATAACAAAGCAGGATGACCGCATGATCCGCCATGCCTTCGCATATGTCGCTACCCTGATCACATTCCTGGCTATCGACGCGGTGTGGCTGACGATGATGTCGCAGCGCCTTTACCGCCGCTATCTCGGCGACATCCTCGCCGACAGCGTCAATCCCGCTCCGGCCGCGCTGTTCTATCTGGTCTATGTCGCCGGGATCATCTTTTTCGCGACGGCGCCGGCTTTCTCCAGCGGCAAATGGACGACTGCCGCGCTCAACGGCGCGCTCTATGGGTTCTTCGCCTACGCGACCTACGACCTGACCAACCAGGCCACCGTCCGCGGCTGGCCGACAATCATCACCGTCGCCGATATCTGCTGGGGTTCGCTGCTCAGCGCGGCTGCAGCCACTCTTGGCTTCCTGCTGACCCGCTACTTTTTGCGCGGCGCCTGATCGCCACGCTGTTCGGAGGCTGCCACCGCACCGGACAACAAGAGGCCGATGAAGACGACCAACGTCGCGGCGCTGACGGCATTGAGGCCGACCATGGCGCTGTTGTCGGCCGCGGTGTAGGCGGCCAGCGGCTGGCCGAAGAAGCGGGCCGGGATGAGATAGGCCGCCGCGCCGAGCGCTATCACAACAAGCCCGATTGCCCGCTCCGACGGCCTGAACAGCGCGGCGCCGATCAGCGCGCACGGGAGGAGAAAAATCTCGACGCCGGAGCCGACGCCGAACGCCTTGGTGCTCACGATACCGTTGGCGATGCCGGTCAGCGGCAGCAAGATGCGGGCGGCAAGCGGATGGCGCTTCGCGATGGCCGGAACAGCGAGAAAAAAGGGCGTGGAGAAGAAGGTGAGAAAAGACGGCGCAATCTTGTCGGCTCCGACGGCGGCCCAAAGGTACAGTGGATAGAAGGGCTGGTTCCAGGCGACGACCAGAGCGATCCAATTGGCTGCGCTGGTCAGTGGATCGTCATGTGCCGCATAGGCGGAGACCCGGCGCCATCGCCGCGCAAGGCCATCCATGTCAGCCGGCCGGCCGCAGCAGATAGTGGCTGACGCCCCACTCCTTGCCCTCGGCATGGCCGAACAAGCCTTCGGTGGCGAGATAGAACAGCCGCCAACGGCGACGCCAAAGCGCTGCATCCGGCCCATAGACATCGGCAAGGATCTCGCCGATGCGTTCCCGGTTCTCGTCGAAACGCGCCAGCCATTGCCGCGCCGTGCGCGCGTAGTGCACGCCGTTCCAGCGCCAGTCGCGCTCGATGGCGAAGCAGTCGGGAAAATGGCTGATCAATCCGTGGCTCGGCATGATGCCGCCAGTGAAGAAATGCTGCGCGATCCAGTCGGCGTCGTCGCGATGGTCGAACCGATAAGGGCTGTGGCGGTGGCTGAAGACGTGAACGAACAGCCGGCCTTCCGGTTCAAGCCAGGTGCGGATGCGCGCCAGCAGGTCGCGCCAGTTGGACATATGCTCGAACATCTCGACCGACACGACACGGTCGAACCGGCCTGGCGGCTCGAAGGCGTTCATGTCGGCGGTGATGACCTCGACATTGGTGAGCCCGCGCGCCGCCGCTTCGGCCTGGATGTACAGGCGCTGCGGCGCCGAATTGGACACCGCAACGATGCGGGCCGCCGGAAAGCGCCGCGCCATGAACAGCGTCAGCGAACCCCAGCCGCAGCCCAGTTCGAGGATCAACTGGCCGTCGCGAAGCCCGGCATGCTCGACGGTCTGTTCCAGCGCCGCGATCTCGGCCTCGGCCAAGCTCTCGTTGCCGTGCGGGTAGAGGCAGCAGGAATATTTGCGATTGGGACCGAGCGTCAGGGCAAAGAATTCGGGCGGAAGCTCATAATGCTGCTCGTTCGCGGCCGCCGTGTGTTCGGCGATGGAATAGCCCACCATGTCGCCGGCAAAGCGCTTTTCGTCGACCGCTCCAGGCCTGGCCAGCCGCCGGCGCGTCTTCCCGACAAGGACGCCAATGCCGTAGCGCGTGGCGGAATCCGGTATAGGCGTGCGCTCTACGGCGCGGATAGCGGTTGAGATCAGGCTCAAGGTCATCTCCCTGCGTTGACGGTTGCCGCTTTCGGCCCTCCGGGCCAGAAGGCGTTGACGCGCGCCTTGTAGCGGCGGAACTCATCGCCTCGCGATCGCAGCATATGCGCCTCGAGCGGCGGGATGCCGGAGACATGGACCAGCAGCCAGTACATCAGCACAGGCCCAGCAAGCGCCGCGTAGCCCCATGGATAGGCTGCTGGAGAGCCGAGCGCGATCGCCGCGTAAGCCACCCAGCCCAGCCATTCGAAGAAGTAATTGGGATGCCTGGAGAGGCCCCACAGACCGATATCGCAGACCTTCCCCCTGTTGGTCGGCTTGGCGCGAAAGGCTGTCAATTGGCGATCCGCGAGCGCTTCGCCGCCGACAGCCACGAGGAGAATTACAATGCCGGTCAGGTCGCTGAAGCCAAGTTCAGGCGCCGGATTGTGGGCCGCGGCCATGATCGAAATCACCAGCAGGAACGCGGCGGCGGCCTGGACCTGCAGGAACCAGAATAGGCGGGAAGCGAAGCCGGCGCCCCAATCCTGCTTGAGCTGGCTGTAGCGCGGATCGTCGCGGCCGTCGCCAATAGTGCGCATCGCGATGTGGAGACCAAGCCGGAGCGACCAGGCGAGCGCGAGGATGGCGACGAGCCATTGACGACGCTCATTGTCGGCCTCGGCGGTGGCGACGAGCGCCACGTAGGCGCCGAAGATTCCGACCGCCAACGACCAGATCGCATCGACCCAACCGGACCTGCCGGTGCGGATCGCGATCAACCAAGCCACAGCCATGGTCAGGGCAAGACCGACCGCGGCAACGACGATGGCTGAGACGATGCCCATCGGCGATGCTCAGCCCCCGAACAGAGGCTGGATCAGCCTACCGAAGAAGCCGCGCAGCTTCGTCTGGCCCTCGACCGCGGCAATGCAGATGCATTCGCCTTCCTTGTCGACGATCGGCTGGTGCTGGACCTCGTCATCGGCTTCGTCGAGATCTCCCGGGCCGTAACGGCCGCGCGCGTCCGAGAACGAGCCTTTCAGCACATGCGTATATTCATTGCCGACATGCGTATGCTCCGGCAGCCTGCGCCCGGCGACGACTTTCAGCAGCATGACGTTGGCGCCGTCGTCGTCCGGCAATGTCACGCGGCTCCAGCGCACGCCCGGTCCGATCCATCGCCACGGGCCTATGCCGCAATCGTCCAGCACCTGCGGCAGCCGGATGCCCACATCGGCGCGCGGCAACCGCCTCGCCGGTGCGGCCGCAGCGTGATCGGCCTCATCGGCTTCGATCCTCGCCATGACGCCATCAAGCGCCCCCGCATCCATTTGATCCGGCTCGATGTCGTGCAGCAGCGAACCGCCCACGGCTTCGAACTCGCCGATCCGGGCGGCGCAGGCCGCGCAGCCGCCGACATGGACCGCCACGACGATACGCGGACCCGGTTCCAGCGAGCCGTTGGCGTAGCGGAACAGCGTCTCATCGCTTGGATGATGCTTGATCATTTGAGGTCGTCCAGGATTTGGCGCAGGCGGCCAAGGGCCAGCCTGACGCGCGATTTGACAGTGCCTAGCGCTATGCCGGAGGCTTCCGCGATCTCGGATTGGGTTTCCTCGCCGAAGAAGGATTTTTTCAGGATGTCGGCCTGCTCGGGAGGCAGCAGCGCAAGTGCGGTCCGCACCCGCTCCTCGCGCTGCGCCACGATCATCGCCTGCTCGCCCGAAACCGGCTCGTCCGGTTGGTCGGAGGGGTCGAAAGCCTCGGCAATCGCCGCCGGTCGGCCGTCACGGCGCAGCCGGTCGATCCGCGCATTGCGGGCGATGGTGAAGATCCAGGTTGATGCCCCCGCACGCGCGGGATCGAAATAGGACGCCTTCTTCCAGACCAGCAGCATGGTCTCTTGCGCAACATCCTCGGCAACGGATCCCGTCATTCCCGAGCGCCTCAGGAAGGCCTTCAGGCGCGGCGCGTAGAAACCGAACAAAACAGCGAAGGCCGCCCGATCGCGCTTGGCCGCGACAGCCATCAGCAAACGGCTGGCCTGCTGCGCCGACAGAACCTCCTGGTCCTTGCGCATGGTCACCGCCAATCCGGTCTTCGCGAAATCGAAGGCGAGAAAGGCTTTGTCGGCAATGAAGAGGTGTCCCGATGCATTCATACGCCCTGTTACGCCCGGCAATCCCTTTCGGATCACAAGCCGCGCAACGAATGCCGGAAACAGGTGATCCACAACCCGCACCGCTGCGTAGAAATCGAAACTAGGGGAGGAAGGCGGTCCCTTCCATAGCAAATCGGAGGGCGAGGATGGCTGGCGGCATGCATCTCGAAACGGACAAGCCGATGGACATCGCCGTTATCGGCAGCGGTATCTCAGGCCTGTCCGCGGCATGGCTGCTTTCGACACGCCACAAGGTCTCGCTGTTCGAGGCGGACCGGCGCCTCGGCGGCCACAGCAACACCGTCGATGCCGGCGGCACCCCGGTGGACACCGGCTTCATCGTCTATAACGAAGTTACCTACCCCAACCTGACGGCTTTGTTCGATCATCTCGGCGTGCGCAGCAAGGCTTCCGAGATGTCCTTCGCCGTCTCGCTTGACGGCGGGCGCCTGGAATATTCCGGAACCGGGCTCGGCGGGCTGCTGGCGCAACCGGCCAATGTCGGCCGGCTGCGCTTCTGGCAAATGCTCAAGGAATTGCTGCGCTTCTATCGCGAGGCGCCATACGACATCGCGCGCATCGGCGAGATCAGCCTCGCCGAATATCTCGACGCCAAGGGCTATGGCGCGGCGTTCCGTGACGACCATCTCTATCCGATGGCAGCGGCGATCTGGTCGACGCCGGCGCTGGAGGTCGGCAGCTATCCGGCGGCGGCCTTCATACGCTTCTGCGAGAACCATGGTTTGTTGAAGCTGGCGGGACGGCCAATCTGGCGCACCGTCGACGGCGGCAGCCGCAAATATGTCGAGCGCCTGGCAAACAGCATCGCCGGCCGCGCTTTTGCCGGGCGCGGCGTGCGCTCGATTAGCAGGCGCGACGGCGCGGTGTGGCTTAACGACAGCGAAGGCACAGAGCAGCGTTTCGACCATGTCGTGGTCGCTACCCATGCCGACCAGGCGCTGCGCATGCTTTCCGATCCGGGCGATGACGAAGCGCGGCTGCTCGGCAGTTTCGGCTACAGCCGCAACGAGGCGGTGCTGCATGCGGACCCGCGCCTGATGCCGCGCCGCAAGCGCGCCTGGTCGAGCTGGAACTATCTGACCGAAGGCCAAGGTGAAACCCGAAAGCTCTCCGTTACGTATTGGATGAACAGGCTGCAATCGCTGCCTGACGATCAGCAGCTCTTCGTCACGCTCAATCCCGTCGTCGAGCCGGAGGCCAACATAGTGCGGCATCGCGAAACCTACGAACACCCCATCTTCGATGCCGCAGCGATGCGGGCACAGCGGAAGCTGTGGTCGCTGCAGAGCAGCCGCAACACCTGGTTCTGCGGCGCCTATTTCGGCGCCGGCTTCCACGAGGACGGCCTGCAGGCGGGCCTTGCCGTTGCCGAAGCGCTGGGTGGGGTTCGCCGACCCTGGAACGTGGCGAACGAATCCGGCCGGATCCACATCATCGATGCCGCGACGCGGCCAAACCTCGCGGCGGCGTGATGCCCGAGCTGAGGTCAGCCCTCTATGCCGGCAAGGTCATGCACCAGCGGCTTAAGCCGCTGCGGCATCGGCTTTCCTATCGCATGTTCTTCCTGCTGCTCGACCTCGACGAGATCGACGCGCTGGGCAGTCGGCTTCGCCTGTTGTCGCACAACCGGTTCAACCTTTTCGGCTTCGCCGACGCGGATCACGGCGACGGCGCGGGCGGATCGCTGAAGGCCTATGTCGAACGTCAGCTCGAGGCGGCGGGCATCGAAACGGATGGCGGTCCGATCCAGCTGCTGTCCATGCCGCGCATGCTCGGCTATGCCTTCAATCCGATCAGCCTCTATTTCTGCCACGACCGGCAGGGCGACCTGCAGGCGATCCTCTACGAGGTCAACAACACGTTCGGCCAGCGCCACAGCTACCTGATCCCGGTTGGGGACAGGCGTGACGGCATCATCCGGCAACACTGCGACAAGCGCTTCTACGTTTCGCCTTTCATGGCCATGGGAATGGACTACCGCTTCCGCATCGGTCTGCCGGGCGAGAACGTCGCCATCCACATCACCGGCAGTGACGGCGGGGGACCGCTGATCGTCGCCAGCTTCTCCGGAAAGCGCCGCGAGCTCACTGATGGCGCGCTCATGCGCGCGTTCCTGTCCTATCCGCTGCTGACGCTGAAAGTGGTTGCTGGCATCCATTGGGAAGCGCTGTTGCTCTGGCTAAAGGGCGTGCGCCTCCAGCAGCGCCCTACCCCACCGCACCAACCCATCACCCATGTCGCCGTGCCTAGACAGAGAAAGACCGAGCCCGATGTCGTTGGATACTGAAACCAGGACGAAAGCCGACCTCCGGTCCGGCATATTCGTCGGCCCGGTGCTGAAACGGCTGCTCGGCTGCCTGAAAGTGGGCAAGATCACCGTGCGCATGCCGAACGGCGCCACCCTGGACCATCAGACCGGCAGACCCGGCCCTGAAGCGACGGTGGCGCTGCATCGCTGGCGCGCGCTGCGGCGTCTGCTCACCGGCGGCGACATCGCCTTTGCAGAGGCCTATATGGACGGCGACTGGTCGAGCCCCGACCTGCCGGCACTGCTCGAGCTCGCTGCGGTCAACATCGCCGAGATCGAGCATGCCATCACCGGCCTGCTGCCCGTCCGCCTGTTCAACCGCGCGCGCCATCTGCTGCGCGCCAACAGCCGTAGCGGTAGCAAACGAAACATCGCCTTCCACTATGATCTCGGCAACGACTTCTACCGCCTGTGGCTCGATCCGAGCATGACCTATTCGTCGGCACTTTACCGAGCCGACAGCGACACGCTGGAGGAGGCGCAGGACCATAAACTCGACCGCATCGCAGAGTTGCTTGCGCCGTCGCCAGGCGCCGAGGTCCTCGAGATCGGCTGCGGCTGGGGCACGCTGGCCGCGCGGCTGGCCAAAGCCGGCGCCGACGTCAAAGGGATCACGCTCTCAACGGAACAGTTGGCCTGTGCCAGAGAGACGGCGGAGCGGGAGAATGTTTGCGATCAGGCTTGCTTCGAGCTGCAGGACTATCGCGACTGCCATGGCGCGTTCGATCGCATCGTCTCGATCGAGATGCTGGAAGCGGTGGGCGAGCAGTACTGGCCGGTCTATTTCGACAGGCTGAGGCAGTTGCTGAAAGCCGACGGCAAGGCCGTGCTGCAGGTGATCACCATCGACGACAGCCGCTTCGAGTTCTACCGCAAGGGCGCCGATTTCATCCAGCGCTACATCTTTCCGGGCGGCATGCTGCCGACCAAGGCGCTGATCGCATCTCACGCGGAGAAAGCCGGGCTGAAGCTCGTCGCTTCGGAGTGCTTCGGCGACAGCTATGCACGAACACTGGCCGAATGGCGCACGCGCTTCCGTCAGAACTCCGGAGCCGTGCAAGCGCTGGGCTTCGACCAACGCTTCCGCCGGCTGTGGGATTATTATCTCGCTTATTGCGAGGCAGGTTTCAGGGCCGGCACGATCGACGTGGGGCTTTTCGTCCTTCAACCCGATCGGAACTGATCCGGCCAAGCCTCAGCCTACATCGTGAAATTGAAGCGGTAGGTGGCCGATACGCCGAACATCCATTGGTCGCGGTCGCCACGCTCCTTGACCAGGCTGGAATCGGCCGCCGGTCCCATCAGGCGCGAGTACTCGGTGAAGACGCTGGTCGTGATCGGATCGGTTACCTTCCAGGTGATGGCGCCGCCGAGTCCGGTCGACTTCAGGCCGGAGCCCGGATGGTATTCACTTAGGCCCGAAGCAGCCGCTTCCTTGGCGTTGACGCCGTAATAGGCGTCGAAATAGTCGGACGAAGCGAAGGACACGCGCGGCCCACCGGAGATGCGCACGGTCGGCGTGATGTCATAGAAGGCGTCGACGTCAATGTCGGCGACGAAGCCGTTATGAGAGCGGATGCCGTGCCGGAGCTCGGCGCGCGCCCTCACCCAGTCCAGCGGATAGAATTCGAAGAAGCCACCCGCCTCGCCGCCGAAGCGCACCGGGTCGAGACCCTTCAGCTCGTCCTTGCTTTCGCGCGAGAAAATAAGCTTGCCGGTCAGGCCGGCGCGCACCGAGCCGTCGTCGATCAGCGCCAGCGAGATGTTGTCGTTGCGCGAGGTAAAGCGCGCCTCCGGGCCGACCTTGCCGAGCGAGATGATCGGCTGGGCGCTAAGCATATAGCGCTTGCTGCCCTCGAAATTCGGCGCGACGAGACCGGTAGCGCCGAGCGTCAGGTACCAGTCGCCGGAGAACCAGCTACCCTCGCCTGCCTGGGCGGCGGAGACGGTGAGCAGGCCGGCTGCCAACGCCAGCGGAATCGTGCGGACAATACGCATCCTTACCCCTTACGCGAAACCCGCCGGCAGGGCTACCCGCCAGCGTAAAAGCCATGGCTCGGCTTCAGTAAAATTTGACTTAAAATCCGAAACATCCCGACAGCGGGCCAAGTGGATCAGATACTGCGCGGCGCCGTCGGCAAGTCCAGCAGCCTGGTGACGGTCCTGGCTCCCTTTCCCGAAGCGCGCACCGATCCATCGTCGCCCACCTCGACCGTGGCGCCGCTGGCGAAGCTGAGCGACCAGCCGTCGCCCTTCGCGTTGCGCCGGCGATCGGTGAGCTCGATGCCGGCGGCCGTGACCAGGGCGACGATCCTGTCAGCGTCCATCGCCTTCCTCCGGACACGGGCCTTCAATTGAGGTCGAGCCCGCCGGTGAGATCGCCGAGCGGCGGCTCGCCATTCGCCGCAACGGCCCGGTCGCGAACCACGATGCCGCGCAGCACGGGCAATTCGAAGCGCTCGGTGATGAAGCGCAGGATCGAGGTCGTGTCATAGGGCGTATGATCGACGTAGCCGTGCTTGGCGAAGGGTGAAACGATGATCGCCGGGATCCGCGTGCCCGGGCCCCAACGATCGGCCTTGGGCGGAGCGACGTGATCCCAGATGCCGCCATTCTCGTCATAAGTGACGACGACCAGCATATGCGGCCATTGCGGGCTCTTCTCGAGATGGGCGATGACATCGGCGATGTGGTGGTCGCCGGCCTGGATGTCGGCATAGCCGGAATGCTCGTTGAGATTGCCTTGCGGCTTGTAGAAGGAGACCTGCGGCAGGGCGCCATCGTCGATGGCCTGGATGAAACTCGCGCCACCGACGCCGCCGTCACGCAGATGCTCGCGCCTGGCCTCAGTGCCCGGCGCGTAGTTGGCATAGTAGTTGAACGGCTGGTGATGGTACTGGAAATTCGGGATCGGCGTGTGGTTGCCGTGGTCGAGCGTGTATTGCCAGGCGCCCGAGTACCACGCCCAGCTGACATGCTTGAGACTGAGCATGTCGCCGATGGTCGGTTCGGTCTGCGGCGGCAGCGTGGTGGGCTTGGCCGGATCCGCCAGCAGCGGATCACCGCCAGCCGCCGGATCGTTGCCGCTCGGCTGGTAAGGCGGCTGCATCGTGTTCACCGCATAGAAATCCGGCGTCAGATTGCCGTCGGAGACGAATTTAGGGATACCGTCGCCCGCCGATTTCGGCGAGTTGTCGGCGATCTTCAGCGCCGTGCCGCTATCGTCCGTCACCGAGATCGAGGGCTTGGCAGGGCTCTTGTCGGCATTGGCGTAGTAAGGCGCGCAGGCGCAGATCAGCCATTGGTGGTTGAAGAAAGAGCCGCCAAAGCCGCCCATGAAGAAATGATCGTCCAATACGTATTTCTGCGCCACCGCCCACATGTCGGTCTTCGACGCGTCCCAGTTGCTCATCGGCATGGCGCCTGAATCGGCCCAGGCGACGAACATGTCGTTCTTGCCGCCGTTGATCTGCATCTGGTTCTGGTAGTAGCGGTGCCAGAGATCGTGCGTCGTGACGCTGAGCGCCACGTTGAAGCCCTTGGCGTCGTTGACAGTGAAGGGCGCGTTGGGAAGGTGCTCCGTCATCGCCTGCGTTACCGGCGGCGTCACGCCCTTGGCGGTCAGCCCGTCCCAGACCGGCGGCAGTTCGGACAGCACCGAGCCGTCACGATCGCGCTGCTGCAGGCTCTCCTGGCTTGCCTTGTCGATGCCCTCAGCGCCGGGAAAATGGCCGTACAGATTGTCGAAGGCTCGGTTCTCCGCAAAGATGACCACCACCGTCTCGATCTTGGAGATGCCGTCCGGCGGATCGCCGGGCTGCGCGGCGAAAGCGGCAGCGGCCGCACATAGGGCGAGTGTCGAGGAAAACAGGGCGAGCCAAAGGGTTCGCTTCATGGCCATACCTCCCTAGCGCAAGATGGGATGACACCAGCTTCGGCGCAGCTTGGCAATAGCCACCGCGCTGGACGGGTAGTGCCATCGGGATTACCTTCGATTGTGTGCGGAACGCGCGGCCAATTCTGGAGGGAGCAAGGTCATGACACTGCCCAGCGATGCCCTGAGAGACGCAATCGGAAAGACGCGCGACAAGTGGGGATGGTTCGTGGCGTTGGGCGTGCTGCTGCTGATTTTCGGCGGCATCGCCTTCGGCAATCTGATGATCGCCACCGTCGCCTCGGTCTATGTCGTAGGCTGGCTTATGCTAATGGCCGGAATCATCGAGATCATCCACGCCTTCGGCGTCAAGACCTGGGGCCGTTTCTTCTACTGGCTGTTGAGCGGCCTGCTCTATGCCGTTGCCGGCTTCTTCGCCTTCGACAACCCATTGCTCGCCTCGGCGGCGCTGACGCTGCTTCTGGCCATTGCGCTGGTCGCCTCCGGCCTGTTCAGGGCATGGGTCGGCTACAACCACCGGCCCGAGAAGGGCTGGGGCTGGCTGGTCATCGCCGGAGCTATTTCCATCTTGCTCGGCCTGACCATCGCCATGGGCTGGCCGGTCAACAGCCTTTGGGTGCTGGGCCTGTTCCTGGCCATCGACCTGGTCTTCCAGGGGTGGAGCTTCATTGCCATCGGGCTGGCGCTGAAGCGGTAAGGATTCTCGAATTCGGCATGATCTTATGCAAAAATCGGATCCCAACTTTTTGGGATCATGCCGCTCAGTCCACGTTGAGCAGCGTCACGGCGATCAGCGCCAGCGCGATGCCCAGATATTGCGCGGCCGACACCTCTTCCTTGAAGACGAGCGCGCCGACCAACACTGCGCCGGCGACCACGATCGTGTTGACCAGCGCACCGGTAACGGCGAGGTTCAGCCGCGTGTTGATCATGGCAAAGGCAAAGTAGGATACCGGCGACAGCAGCATGACCACGGCAAGGCTGCGGCCGCTGCCTGTCTTGCCCCAATGCGCGCTCAAGCCATCGCAAAGGATGAACAGCGCGGCGCAGACCAGCACGACAATCAGGACGACCGGATCGATCTTCATCGAGGCGTTTTGCAAGCTCGAGCGCCCCAGCACGATGAAATGTTTCACGAACCGCAGATCAACATTTCGATCTACTCGCCGAGAGCGTCTCACCGTTTCACGGAAACGGCGAGGCGCTCTAACCCTCTGTTTCACGCAACTCCGGACGGAAAAACGCTCACACTTTTCCTGGAATTGCTCCAGTTAGAACGCGATCGCGGCGTCCAGCTCGGAGAGCGGGCGCACTCCGGCCAGCAGCGCCCTCGCCTCGGCCTCGTCCGTCTTCATCTGTGCCACCAGCGCATCGAGGCCGTCGAATTTGAGCTCGGGGCGCAAGAAGCCGAAGAAAGACACCCTGCAGGTCTCGCCATAGAGGTCGCCGGAGAAATCGAACAGGAAGGTTTCGAGAAGCGGCGCGCCATTGTCGTCGACTGTCGGGCGGCGGCCGAAGCTGGCGACCCCGTCATGGAGCGTGCCGTCGGCGCGGCGGAAGCGGACGGCATAAATGCCTTCCTTGAGCGCGGCTTCCGGCGAAAGCCGCATATTGGCGGTCGGGAAGCCCAGCGTGCGGCCGAGTTGCTGGCCGCCGATAACTTCCGCCTCGACGGTGAAGCGATAGCCGAGCAGACCGGCCGCCTCCTCGACCTTGCCGTCGGCAAGCAGCGCGCGAATGCGGCTCGACGAGACGACCTCCGCGCCCTCGTCGCGAAAAGCATCGACCAGCGTCACGCCGAAGCCATGGCGCGCGCCGGCTGCCATCAGGAAGGCCGGGCCGCCTTGGCGGTCCTTGCCGAAATGGAAGTCAAAGCCGGTGACGGCGTGGTGGATGCCGAGATTCTTCTCCAGCACGTCGGTGACGAAAGCCTCGGCGGAAAGCGAAGCAAAATCGCGTGTGAACGGCTGCTCGACCAGAGCGGCAAAGCCGAGCTCGGCCAGGAGCCGCGCCTTCATCGGCGGCGGCGTCAGAACGAAGAGCGGCACGTCGGGCCGGAACACCTTTCTCGGATGTGGTTCGAAGCAGAGCACCAGCGCCGGCACATTGTTGCCACGCGCTTCGCCCAGCGCGCGTTCCAGCACCGACTGGTGGCCGCGATGCACGCCGTCGAAATTGCCGATCGCCACGACACCGCCGCGCAGATGCGCCGGCAGCGGCGCGGTTGCGGATATGCGTTCGAAAGTCTGCGTCATCCAGGAAGCGCCCGTCATGGCCAGGCCATACTCTATTGCAGGCGCGCGATGACGGCGACCGGTTGGTAGCCGTGCTTGTCGAGAAAGCCCTTCAGCCTCTCGGGGTCTGGCCTTAGCGGATCGCCATAGTCGCGAGCATGGATGCCGCCGGAGACATAGAGAACGTCGAAGCCGTTGTCGGCCGCGCCCTTGACGTCGGTCATCATGCCGTCGCCGATGGCCAGAACCTCGTTCCGCTCGACAGTACGTCCGAGCAGCGCGGCGACCTCCTTCATGGCGACATTGTAGATCGGCGCGAAAGGCTTGCCGGCAATCAGCGTGCGGCCGCCGAGCTGCGCGTAGTCGCGCGCGAGCGCGCCGGCGCACCAGATGGTGCGTTCGCCGCGCTCGACCATGATGTCGGGATTGGCGCATATAAAAGGCAGGTTGCGCGCGCGCAGCCGCTTGAGCAACTCGGCGTAGTCGGCCGGCTTTTCCACCTCGTCGTCGTAAAGGCCGGTGCACACGACGCCCGAAGCCTCGAACTCCTCGACCAGATCGACATCGACCCCGTCGTAAAGGGTGAAGTCGCGCTCCGGGCCGATGTGGAAGATCTTCCTCGGACCCTCGGCGATCAGGTCGCGGGTGACGTCGCCCGAGGTGACGACGCGGTCGAAGGCACCGGCGGGAACGCCGATGATTTCCATCTGCGCGACGACATCGGCGCTGCGGCGCGGCGAGTTGGTGATCAGCACGACAGGCACTTTTGCCGCGCGCGCTTTCGCCAGCGCCTCGGCGGCGGCCGGGAAATGCCACTCGCCATTGTGCACGACGCCCCAGACATCGCACAGGATGGCGGCATAGCGCCCCGCCAGAGGGCTGAGCGAAGCGATGATGTCGGGCGAATCCGCCATGTCGTGTCCTGATCCTCGATCCTGGCAAAGCCGCAGCCTAGGTTCGGCCGCGGCCGGTCCCGCATAACGGAAGCGCCTTGTCCTGTCACCCGCTTTCCCGCGCTCAAGCCGGAGGCGCGCAGTCGCGCGCTTGGCGATGCACAAACGGCACAAGGTTAACGGCCTCTCAAGAGACGGCGCGATCTTGATACTTTCGCGAGCTCTAAAATTTAACGATTTATGACCATGCTGAGGCTGGAAACTATAGGATCTTGGCGGGGGCTAGGTGCATGATCCGCAAATTCCTCAGTGACAAGCGAGGCAATTATGCCTTGATGACAGCCATCACGATGGTGCCATTGCTTGCTGCCGTGGGGCTGGCTGTCGATTACACCGAGCTGGTGCGCCAGCGGCAGGAAACGCTCAATGCGCTCGACGCCGCGGGCATGGCCACCGCACAACAGATTGTGGCCGGGGTCAGCGACGCCGACGCTAAAGCCTATGCAAAGTCTTTTTTCGAGGCCAATCTCAGGCACGTCCCTCCGGCAAACACCGTCCTCACGGTTACGTTGCCCAACAACAATACCGGCGGCGGCACGTTGGTCCTTCAGGCGGCGTTGAAATACCAGCCCATAATCATGCCGGCCGCGGCAATGCTGCTCGGCGGCCAGGCGGGCGCGACCGAGGTTAATGTCACGGCACGATCCGAGATTCGCCTTAAGAACACGCTGGAAGTGGCGCTGGTGCTCGACAATTCCGGCTCGATGTCGACCCTGGGTTCGGGAACCGGGCAGAAGCGCATTGATCTGCTCAAGAACGCAGCCGCGCAGTTGGTCAACACGCTGACACTGCAGGCCCAGCAAATGAAGCAGATTACCAAGCCGGTGCAGTTCTCCCTGGTGCCGTTCTCTGCCTCGGTCAATGTCGGACCTACCCATGACGGGGACGATTGGATGGATCAGGATGGCATCTCACCGGTCCAGCACGAGAATTTCGACTGGTCGACCATGACGCAGGCCAATTCTCCGTTTGGCGCGTCCAAATATGTCGAGAAGGTCAACGGCGTCTGGTACAAACGCGGTGCCGATTGGGGCGACAGCAAGGACGAACCGGCAACACGCTTCAGTCTTTATGCCGACATGACCGTGGAGTCGGGGCGCGAGGAAGTGCCCAATTCGAAGCAATACATTTGCGACAAGTACGACAAGAAGGGCAAATGCAGCTCGGGCCACTGGACCGATCCCGAATACGTCTACACGACCAGCCGCTATGCGAGTTGGCAAGGCTGTGTCGAAGCAAGGCCGTATCCATACAACAACGACGACACGACCCCGACAACCGCCACTCCGGGGACGCTGTTTGTGCCGATGTTCGCCCCGGACGAACCTGGTACGCTGTGGCGCGACTTCAACCGCGACGGCACGAATGATGTCACCAGCGTGAGCTACGGATATGACAACAACTGGTGGGCAGACTGGCCCAATTCTCCCAATCCGACCGCTACCCAACGCCAGACCGATATGCGGAAGTATTTTCTGGTGAAGCCTTATGGCTCGACTTCCGCCAGTTCCGGCGATGGTCCGAACGCGGCCTGCACCACCAATCCGATCACGCCGCTCAAGGACGTCACGGTAACGGCCCAGAAACAGGCACTGATCGACGCCATCAACGCCATGGCGCCGACCGGAAACACCAACGTGCCGGAGGGCCTTGCCTGGGGCTGGCGGACGCTCTCCAGCAACGAACCTTTTACCGAAGGTCGATCGAACGCGGAGAAAGGTAACGACAAGGTGGTGATCGTGCTCACCGACGGCGCCAACACCTATAGTGCGATCAGCGACGCCAGCTATGCCAACAACCGCTCCACCTATGCCGCTTATGGCTATACCGGCTTGGTCAACGCGGCCGTGAGCAGCGTCACGCGCCTGTTCATGAACACGACCAGTTCCGTGCCGAAGACGACCTATACGGACGCCAACTATACGGCTGCCCTCGATGAGCAGATGCAATCGCTATGCGCCAACGCCAAGGCGGCGGGGATCATGGTGATGACAGTGTCGCTGGATCTGGTCGACTCCAAGGCCGATGAGAAGAAGGCCATGGCCGCGCTCAAGGCTTGCTCGTCGGACTCGCGCTTTCGCAAGGATCCGACCGACCCGAGCAAGCCGGCGAAGCTGTTCTGGAACTCGACCGGCGCCACCTTGTCGGACGACTTCAAGGCGATCGGCAACGAACTGTCGAACCTGCGCATCGTCAGTTGAACGAAAGCAATCGAACGAGGCGCCCCTCCGCCATCGGGCGGGCGCCCTTGTTTGCGCGCAATGCCGCAAGGCGCCAGATTGGTTAGCGCTCGGTGAAACCAGGGGCGCGCAATCGAGCGGTTTCCCACACCGGTCCTTCAGCGTTTTGTGAAACTGTGATTCCGACAGCAAATCCGCCGGCGGGGGCCGCTTACCTGAAATGCGTGAATTCTGGCGTCACTTCTGCCGCGACCGGCGCGGCAACTATGGCCTGATGACGGCGATCGCCATGGTGCCGGTGATGGGCGCGGTGGCCATAGCCGTCGACTATAGCGAGCTCAGTCGCGAGCGACAGATGGTGCTGAACGCGCTCGACGCCGCGAACTTCGCCGCCGCGCGACGGCTTGCCGAAGGGGCGACCGACGATCAGATCAGAGCTTACGCGGTCGATTTCTTCAACGCCAACCTCAACAATATCGACCCCGCAAATGTGTCGGTCAGTGTCACGCTACCTACCAGTCAAGCGGGCGGCGGCCTGCTCACCATGAGCGCGACGCTGAACTATCGTCCTTACTTCTATCCGTCGTCGGCGCTGCTGGTCGGCGCTTCGACCGTCGATGCGAACAAGTCGGTCAAGCTCGACATGGACTCTCAGGTGCGGCTGAAGAACACGCTGGAAGTGGCGATGGTGCTCGACAATTCCGGCTCGATGACCACGAAGGGCACCGGTTCCGGCCAGAAGCGCATCGACCTGCTGAAACAGGCAGCAAAGCAACTGGTCGACACGCTGGCGCAGCAGGCGGCGCAGATCAAGCAGATCGACAAGCCGGTGCAGTTCAGCCTCGTGCCGTTCGCGGCGTCCGTCAATGTCGGAACGCAAAACGACGACGCCTCCTGGATGGACATTTACGGGCTATCGCCGGTCGCCAACGAGAATTTCGACTGGTCGACGCTCAGCGCCGCCAATAAATATGCGCAGAAGGTCGGCGGCATCTGGTACAAGAAAGGCAGCGGCTGGGGCACGACGGAAAACCAGGTGCTGAGCCGCTTCTCGCTCTATCGCGACATGCAAGTGGTCACCAGCCACGAGCGCATCGTCAGCAGCAAACGCGTCGTCTGCGACGAGTACCGCTCGAACAACACCTGCAAGCGCAGCCACAACGAATACGATTACAACGACACTTACGGGCCGTTCGCCAGTTGGCAGGGCTGCGTCGAGGTGCGGCCATACCCCTACAATGTCGACGACACGCCGGCCTCCGGCGGACCGAACAACACCGGCATCGGCGTCGGCGATCCGGCCACGATGTTCGTGCCGATGTTCGCGCCGGACGAGCCTGGCAATCACTGGAAGGTGACACAGGATCCGGACGAGCCGAACCCGGTGACCTATGGCGCCGCCAACAGCTGGTGGAACGACGACCCGTCGAGCACCACCGGCAAGACCAGACAGTCGAACATGGCCAAATATTTCATGCCGCGGCCGATCGATGCGCCGACGCTGAGCACAGGGGCCGGCCCCAACTACAGCTGCACCACGACGCCGATCACGCCGCTTACCGACGTCACCAACGCCGACGGGTTGGCTGCGATCAAGGCAGCGATCGACCTGATGCAGCCGAACGGCAACACCAACGTGCCGGAAGGCATGGCCTGGGGCTGGCGCACCGTCTCCAGCAGCCCACCTTTCACCGAGGGCCGGCCGGAAACCGAGCGTGGCAACGACAAGGTGGTTATCGTGCTCACCGACGGCGAGAACACCTATTCGACCGTGAGCCCCGACCCGGCCGGCAACAAGTCGACCTATGCCGCCTACGGCTATACCGGCGTCGGCTACAACGGCACGTCGGTGACGCGCCTGTTCGGCGGCACCTCCTCGGCCATCGGCCAGTTCAACTACTCGTCGAGCAATTACACCGCGGCGATGAACGAGCAGATGGCGAAGTTGTGCGACAACGCCAAGGCCGGAAAGATCATGTTGATGACGGTGGCGCTCGACATGTCGTCAACCGATTCGGATGACGTCAAAGCCATGAACGCGCTGAAAAGCTGCTCGTCCGACTCGCGTTTCCGCAAGGACCCGACCGACGCCAGCAAGCCGGCCAAGCTGTTCTGGAACGCCACCGGCGCGACGCTGTCGGACAATTTCAAGGAAATCGCCAACGAGCTGTCGAACCTGCGCGTGGTCGGGTAGGCCGCCGTCCGCAATTTTCAACACTGGCGCAAAAGCTTGCGCAGTCATGCTTCTTGCGGCCGACAGACGTCCATGGTGAGTGTCCGGACAACCGGAGACCCCGATGCCCGACGCCGCCAACCATCTGACCTTCGCGCTGATCTGCCTCGGCATGGTGCTGACGCCGGGGCCGAACATGATCTACCTGATCTCGCGTTCGCTGTCGCAAGGGCCGAAGGCCGGGCTGATCTCGCTGGGCGGCGTGGCGCTCGGCTTCCTGTTCTATGTCGTGTCGGCGGCCTTCGGCATCACCGCGCTCATCTTCGCCGTGCCCTTTGCCTATGACGCGCTGCGCTTTGCCGGCGCGCTCTATCTGTTGTGGCTGGCCTGGCAGGCGCTGAAGCCCGGTGGGCGCTCGCCCTTCCAGGTGCGAGAACTGCCGAGGGACAGGCCGCGCAAGCTGTTCGTCATGGGGCTGATGACCAACCTGCTCAATCCGAAGGTGGCGGTGCTCTATCTGTCGCTGCTGCCGCAGTTCATCAACCCGGCCAAAGGCCATGTTTTGTCACAGCTTCTGGTGCTCGGCGTGACGCAGATCTCGATCAGCCTGACCGTCAACGCCATCATCGCGGTGACCGCCGGCTCGATCGCGACCTTCCTGGCCGGACGGCCGTTCTGGCTGGTCGTCCAGCGCTGGATGATGGGTACGGTGCTGACCGCGCTGGCGCTCAAGATGGCGACTGAGGCGCAGCGATAGGGTGCGTTGAGATTCAAGTGAGGCCGGCCTGCGAATGATGCTTTCTGCGCTTCCGGTGCTCACGTACTTCAGTACGCTCCGCTCCGGTTCTCGACAGCCATCATTCTCGACTCGGCCTGACCTGAATCTCAACGCACGCCGGGGCAAACCGTCAGAACCCTACATCGGCCGGCGTGCCGGTCGGATCTGCTCCGGCTCGACCACCTTGCGGTAGAGATGCCAGGTCGCGTGGCCGAGGATCGGCATGACGATGGCAAGGCCGGCAAACAGCGGGATCGAGCCGATCACCAGAAGCACGGCGACGGTGAGGCCCCAGAGCGCCATCTGCAGCGGGTTGGCCATGACGGCGCGCGCGGACGTCTCGATCGCCGAGACGGCGCCGACATCGCGGTCGAGCAGCAGCGGGAAGGCAATGACGGTGGTGGCCAGGGCGACGACGGCGAAGACGAAGCCGACGGCATTGCCGACGAGGATCAGCGTCCAGCCCTTGCCGGTGGTCAACACGTCGCGCAGGAAAGTGCCGACGGAAGCCGGCGGCTCGGTTCCGAACAGGCTGGTGTAGAGCGACTGGGCGGTGAACAGCCAGAGCAGGAACAGCGCGAACAAAAGGATGCCGATGACCGCGATGGAAGGCAGTGCCGGCGAGCGCCGAACGTCGAGCGCATGGCGCCAATGGGTGTCCATGCCGAGTTCGCGCCGCCGGCTGATCTCATAGAGGCCGATGGCCGCGAACGGGCCGATCAGCGCAAAGCCGGACATCAACGGATAGACGAGCTGGATGGCGTTGGAGCCGGATGTCCATTGCGTCAGGATCAGGCCAACGATGGGGTAGACCAGACACAGGAACACATAATGCGAGGGCTTGGCCCAGAAATCCTCGGCGCCGAGCCTCAACGCATCGCGGAGATCCGCGGTAGTGATGCGGCGCACCGTGGGCTGCACATGCATCCCTTGCGCGTCCGCCATGACATGAAAACTGGCCATAACCATCCTCCGTTTGCCGGCGCATTCCATGCGCCTGATCAAAGCGGGCGGTCATCGCCTGAGGATGGCCGCCCCCTGGCTGCCACTTCAAGAACGGCGGCATGATAACCGATCTTCCGCGAAAAGTCGCCGTATCACGCGATTTTCATCGGTGGAGCCTCGAAAAGCCTATCCGGGCGCGTTGAAGACCGCCTCGAGGCGATGGCCGTCCGGATCGATGACGAAGGCGGCATAATAATGCGGGCCGTAATCGGCGCGCAGACCCGGCCGGCCATTGTCGTTGCCGCCATGGGCGAGTGCCGCCGCATGGAACTTCGCGACGCATTCGCGGTCCGGCGCGGCAAAGGCCAGATGAAATCCGAGACCGGGTGCGCGCTGGCCTTTCGGACGGAACTTCAGCGCCAGCTTGTCGCCGCCGCCGGGCAGGCCATAGCCGACCGCCTGGTCGGGCTCGCCCGGCCGAAGATCATCCCAGACGCGGACATAGCCGAGCGGCGCCAGCGCCGCATCGTAGAAGGCGGCAGCGCGTTCGATGTTCGAAACGCCGAGGGAGATGTGATGCAGCATTTGTGAGCCCCGCCAGAGAATCGGCCACGAAGGTGGCCAATGGCGATTTTGGCCACCCTGCCCGGCAAAAGCCATGATCGCCGGTATCAGAGGCCGGATGAGCATCATCGATATTCGCCCCGACCAACTCAACCGCCGTTCGCTGCTGACAGCGGCTGGACTGGCAGCGCTAGCCGGCATCGCCGCCTGCAGCACGGTCACCGTGCCCACCGGCGAAGGCGCCGGCGTTTCGTCCTCCGCCACAGCGACGCTGGCCGGCATCCGCAGCTCCGCCGGACTGCCCGCACTGACGCCTGACACGCAGCTCGAGCAAGCAGCACTCCAGCAGGCCGGCTACATGGCCTCGCGCGAGCGCATGAGCCATACCACCGGCTGGGGCAAGGATTTCGCCTCGCGCATGAAGGGCAATGGCGTGCGCGGCGCGGCGGCCGAAAACATCGCCGAGGGCCGCTTCGATCAGCAGAAGCTGTTCGACATCTGGATGCACTCGGCCGGCCATCGCCGCAACATGCTCGACCCGGACTTCAGCCGCTTCGGCCTCGCCTATGTGCGCGACGGCCGCGATCCCGCCCTGCGCTACTGGGCGCTGGTGCTCGGCAGATAAGATCGAGGAGCCGCCGCTTGCGGGCGGCTCGAAAAATATCATCCGCCGCGCAGTTCTTCGGCGTGCGCCTTGGCGAAGGCGGCCAAGCTGTCGAAGCGAAAATCCACCTTCGGCAGGTCGCCCGGGTGCATGGTGGCGCCAAAGCCCTCATCCGCATGCCTGCGATAGATCCAGCACGATTTCAGACCGATGCGGCTGGCGGGAACATGATCGTGGAACATGCTCTCGGCAGTGTGCAGAATCCGGCCCTTCGCGACGCCCAACGCCTCGAGCTTCTCCAGCATGTAATTGAAGTTGCGGTCGGACGGCTTGTAGGAGCCGATATCCTCGGCCGTGTAGACCGCGTCGAAATCCACGCCGAGCTTCTTGTTGCTGAACGAAAAGCTCGTGTTGTCGACGTTGGAAAGGATGATCAGCCTATAGTGCTGCTTGAGATATTGCAGGGCCTGCGCTGAATCGGCAAAGGCCGGCCAATCCTTCACGCTTTCGCCGTAGGCGACGCACTCTTCCCGGGTAACGCCGACGCCCCATTCCTCCGCAAGCCGCTTGTAGACGATCTGCAGAAGATCGCTGTAGCGCTTTTCGGGCGTCCATTTCTGCTGGCTGGACTCGTGCCGGGCGTGCGCCTCCAGTATCTCGTTGCGGCTCATGCCGCGGCCAACCCTCTCGATCAGCGGCCTCAGGCCGTCGATCATCCCGGATTCCCAGTCTATGAGGGTTCCGTAGCAGTCGAAGGTCAGCGCCTGGAAATCTGTCAGCTTCATGTGTTCAACTCCTTGACGTCCATGATTGGATCAATTCCGGCCCGCGATGTCGCGCTTCGCGACGAGGTGAGCCAGACCCCGAGAAGCGTCACGGCAAGGCCGAGGAACATCGCCACCGAAAGCGGCTCATTAAACAGCGACCAGCCCCAGAGCATCGTCACCGGCGGGCTGAGATAGATCACGCTGCTGACTTGGGCGACGCTGTAAAGGCGCAGGCTTGCGTAGTAGATGCCGTAGCAGAAGAAGGTCGAAAACAGCACCAGCCAGGCGATGCCGAACTCGAAGCGGCCATCAAGATGCGGCGCCAGCCCGCCGTTCCATGCGGCGCAGAGCGCAAAGAGGGTCGCCGCGGTCAGGCATTGGATGCACAGGGTCTGATGGATGGGCATATCGATCGCCCCCATCCGCTTCTGCACCACCGTTGCAAGGGCAAAGACGAGCATGGCGCCGACCGTCAGGACATAAGCCCAGGGCGGGGCCGTGCCGAGCGTCAGGCTGTCGAGCGAGACGATGAGCACGCCGATCGCCCCCAGAGCCGTTCCGATCCATTGCCTGCCGCTCAGACGCTGACCCAGAAGCGGTTGCGACAGGGCCGCGATGGCGAGAGGGACAAGATCGGAGATCAGTGCGACGAGGCCTGTCGGCACGCGTTGGCCGATGGCAAGCGCGAATCCGCCCAGATAGAGAAACATCATCGCGACGCCGAACATCATCTGCCGCAGCAGGGCGCGCACGCCGATGCGCGGCCCGATCAGCAGGGCAAACGGCAGGAGAAGCAATCCGGAGACCAACGTGCGCCAGAACAGGACCAGCATGACATCCGCATTCTCGCTGGCGAAGCGGATGCCGACAAAGCCGGAGCTCCAACTCACGACCAGGGCCATCGCCATGATCGGCCATAGGAGTGGATGGGCCTTGTTGTGCAGGAACGGCATGAGCTCTCTTTTCCCGGCGTCCACGCGTTCCAAAGGCGGATCGCAGCCAACCCGGTGCAGACATATGGCGGCGCAAATGCCACTTTGCACATGACAAATTTCGATATGTTCATGAAATGGTCGTTGTCGTTGGCATGATTGATTGCCGACAGCGAGATTCTGCGTCAGAAATTGGCGTGTTGTTTTTGCAATTAATAGGATTTGTCATGGCTGGAGTGATGAGCCGCCGCCTGGATGTCGATGCCATGCGGGCGTTGGTCGAGATCGAGAACCATGGTGGCGTCACGCGGGCGGCCGAGGTCCTGGGCCTGTCGCAATCGGCGGTCAGTCACAAGATCAGGAGACTGGAAGCGAGCCTAGACTGCGAGATCCTCAGCCGGAAGGCGAACACGCCGATGTTCACCGCCGCCGGGCGCGATCTCCTGGGTTACGCGCGGCGCATCCTCGGGATCCATGACGAAGCGATCCTCAGCCTGTCGAAGAGCACGTTGCAAGGCAAGATCGCGTTGGGAATGACCGAGGATACGACCTGCACGGACCTCTCGCGCATCCTTGGCCGGTTTCGCCGGCTCTATCCCGAGGTGAGCGTGCGCACGCAGGTGCGGATGAGCCTTGCCTTGCAGGGACTGCTCGGCCAAGGCGCGCTGGATGCAGCCATCATCCAGGTGTTCCAGCACGAGGTTCGCCCCACCGACATCCTGCTGTTTCGCGAAACGCTGCATTGGGTGAAGTCTACCGACCTCGTCCTGTCGAAGGACAAGCCGGTGCCTTTTCTGTCCTTCGACGAGAACTGCTTCTACCGGCGCTGGGGTCTCGATCTCGGGCAGGACGAAGGAACGCTGTTCGAAATCGTGTTCGAATGCTCCAGCGCGGCTGGAATCGTTGCAGGCGTCACCTCCGGCCTCGGCGTAGCGCTGTTGAGCCAGCGGCACCTGCAACCCGAGATGGAGATTGTCGACACGGCTTTTCCCAAGCCTCCGGACCTCGCCTACGTCATCAGGCGCGCACGCGGCCCCCGCAATCAGGCGCTGGAGACGTTGATCACGGAAATCGTCGCCGAGGTAAACCGTCACGGCGCGCTTCAAATAGCAGTCTGAGCAGAGGCCGGCTGGCCGCAGGTCAATCCATATGCGCTGCCGGCGCTCCACCGGCGGGTGCGGCCTTCGGCTTGCGCAGCAGGATGACGAAGGGGATCGCCGCCAGCGTCATCACCATCAGGATCTTGAAGTCGTTGATGTAGGAAATCATCATCGACTGAATGTTCACCGCAAGGTCGACCTGCGAAAGAGCCGCCGGATCGCCGGATGCCGCCGCCCGCGAAGCGGCCCACAGATTCGGGTTGTAGGGGTTGATGAAGGCCGACAGCTCGGTGTGGTTGATCTGTGTGTTGCGCACCATCAGTGCCGCGACCACCGAGACGCCGATCGAGGAGCCCAGATTGCGCACCAGGCTGAACAGCGCGGTGGCGTCGGTGCGGTAGCGCGCGTCGAGCGTGGCGAAGGCGACCGTCGACAGCGGCACAAAGACCATGCCCATCCCCAGACCCTGGATGACGCCCGAGGTGAGGATCAGCCAATTGTCCATCTGCGGCGTGAAGCTCGCCATGGTGTAGAGCGATTGCGCGGTGAGCAGGAAGCCGAAGGCGACCAGGATTCGCGCATCGAACCTGTGCATGATGCGGCCGACGACCAGCATCGAGATCATCGTGCCGATGCCGCGCGGCCCCAGCACGACGCCGATGGTCACGGTCGGGTAGCCGAATATGGTGGCCAGCATCGGGGGCAACAGCGACATCGAGGCCAGGATCAGCACGCCCATCACGAAGATGAAGCCCAGCCCGGTCACGAAATTGCGGTCGAGGAAAATCTTGGGATCGATGAAGGGATGCTCCGATGTCACGGTGTGGATGATGAACACCCAGAAGCCGGTGAGCGACAGAGCAAGCTCGATCCAGATTTCGGCCGAATTGAACCAGTCGACCTCGCCGCCGCGGTCGAGAAGGAGCTGCAGCGCGCCGACGCCGAGCGAGATCATGGCGAAGCCGAAGAAGTCGAAGCCGCGCACGCGCTTCGGGATGACAGGCAGATAGGCAGCCATGCCGACGAAGGCCAAAATGCCGACCGGCAGGTTGATGAAGAACACCCAGCGCCAGTTGAAGTTTTCGGTCAGCCAGCCCCCGAGTGTCGGCCCCAGGATCGGTCCGAGCATGATGCCGGCGCCCCAGATCGCCATCGCCTGGCCATGGCGCTCCTTCGGGTTGATGTCGAGCAGGAAGGTTTGCGACAGCGGCACGATGGCCGCGCCGAAGACGCCCTGCAGCAGGCGGAAAAGCACTATCGTCTCGAGGCTCCAGGCGAGGCCGCAGAGCATCGAGAAGATGGTGAAGCCGACGACGGATGCTAGGAACAGCTGCTTGCGGCCGAGCCGGTCGGCGAGCCAGCCGGTGACCGGCGTCATGATCGCGGCGGCGACGATATAGGAGGTCAGCACCCAGTTGATGTTGTCGGGCGAGGCGCCGAGGTCGCCGGTCATGGTCGGCAGCGCGACATTGGCGATGGTGGTGTCGAGCGCCTGCATGATGGTCGCCAACATCAGCGCGACGGTGATCAGCCCGCGATGCGGCACTTCCTTGAAGGGTTCGGGCGTGCTCATGGTGCTGAACTTCCAGCCGGTAACAAAGACGTGTAGACTAGGTTTCCGGGCGGCAAGCCTTCCGTTGAAAGACCTTCATCGCGGTGGGACGCGACTATCGATGTGGGGGTTACATCGACCGAAAGTCTCGACTGGAGCGGATGCCTGCCGCCCGGAAATTTGAGGACCGACGGGTCCGTGTTGAAGGCTTCAGTTTTGATGACGCCGCCAGGCGGCCGACCTCAAATGCTTGTCCTTCCCACCCCTCCCCTCAGACCAATCCCCTCCGCCCCCAATCCCCGGGCGCGTGTCTTGTTACTGCGTGTGCTCGCCCGCCGTGGCGTGGCTGAAGATCGACGGCCAGCCGCGCGCCACGCCGGTGTCGACGGTGACGGTGGCGCTCATGCCGGTGCGCAGCGCCATCTTGGCGTCCGGATCCGTCAACTCCAGCCGCACCGGAATGCGCTGCGTGACCTTGACCCAGTTGCCGGTGGCGTTCTGCGCGGGCAGCAGCGAGAACTCCGCGCCGGTGCCGGCGCCGATCGCCTTGACCGTCGCCTCGAAAGTACGGCCCGGATAGGTGTCGACGACGATTTCGGCCTTCTGGCCCGGCTTCATGTTGGTGAGCTGGGTTTCCTTGAAATTGGCGTCGATCCAGGTGTCGCCGGTCTCGACCAGCGCGAACAGCGGCGTGCCGACCGAAACATACTGGCCGACCTTGAAGGAGGCGGCCTGGTAGATGATGCCGTCGGCCGGCGCCTTCACCGTGGTCTGGCCGAGGTTGTAGGCCGCCTTGTCGCGCGCGGCCAAGGCCGACATCACGGTCGGATGCTTGTCGGTCTCGATGTCCGGATTGCCGCCTAGCGCGGCCTTGGCACTGACGATGCCCTGCTGGGCGACGGCCAGTTGCTGCTTGGCCTTGTCGAGATCGTTGCGGGCCTGGTCGAGCGAGGACTTGGCGTTGATGCCCTTCTGCGCCAGATCGGCGGCGCGGTCATATTGCGACTGCGCGAAATCGACCTCGCTGCTCGCCGACTTCTCCTGCGCCATCGCCTGGCTGTAGGCGGCGCGCAGCTGCTCGACATTGAGGCGTGCGGCGGCAACCGCCGCGTCGGCCTCGGCCAATGCAATGCGGTAAGGCTCCGGATCGATGACGAAGAGCAGGTCGCCCTGCTTGACCGTCTGATTGTCGTCGATGCCGACCTGGACGATGCGGCCGGCCGTGTCGGAAGCGACCGAAATCCTGGCCTGCTGCAGATTGGCGTTCTCGGTTTCCTGGTAGCGGCCGCCGGTCACCCAGACGTAAGCGCCGCCGATCGCCAACGCCGCCGGTAGGGCGATCATCAGAAGCATGCGGCCGATGCGGCGCTTCTTCTTCGGGGCTGCGGGTGCTGGCCGTGGCTCGGGCGCCGAGGCGACAGGAGCAGCAGCCGGCTGCGCCGGGGCCTCCAGCTTGGTGACGACGTTGTCGTCTTCTCGCTTGGCCGCCGCGCTCATGCCGCCGCCCCTTGTCTGCTCTTGATCTTTTCCAGGGACGATGCCTCGCCGTCCGTGAGGTTCTGCACGATAATGTCCAGCACCCGGATCAGCGTGCGCCGGTCTTCCGGCGAAACGCCGGTCAGGGATTCCTCATAGACCTCGCCGGCAAGGCTTTTGACGTCGGCATAGGCTGCGCTCGCCTTCTCGGTCGGGAAGATCATGCGCACGCGCCTGTCGGTCGCGTCCTGGCGGCGCTCGATCCAGCCACCCTCCTCCATCCGGTCGACCAGGCGCGAAACGCTGATCGGCTCGATTTCGAGAAGTTCCGCCAGCCGCGCCTGGGTGATGCCCTCTTCCTTGGCGACGCGCACCATCAGCCGCCATTGCGCCGAGGAAAGCCCCAGCCCGCGTGCGCGTCCCTCGAAGCGCTTGCGCATGAGGCGCTGCACGTCGTGGATCAAAAATCCCAATCTGTCGATGCCATCTGAAACCATGAGCGATAGATATAATAAGCGTGCTTACTATTCAAGGGAAAGCTTTGAGCCGGAGGCCGGCAATGGACATTGCCTGCATGCGATGCCTCCGCGGCCAGCTCCGTTGAGGTTTCGCTTGGTTCGGCCCAACGCGCCAGCAGGCTTGAGGCGATGCATTCACAGCAAGGCATCAAGCATCTGAAAATTCACTGTGTTTTTCATCTCACGCTGGCGCCGCCCGGCTCGCTCGTGATAGATATCGAGCCAAGGATCGGGGGATCATGCAATGCCGACGCTTTACGCGCTGAAGCCGGCTTTCCAGGACAGGTTGCGGCCGATTGTCGGCAGGCTGGCGGCCATGGGCGTGACGGCCAATGGCATCACCATCCTGGCAGCCGTGCTGTCGATCGCAGCCGGAACGGCCATCGCAGTCCTGCCCGGCTGGCGCTCGGTGCTCCTCCTCATCCCCATCGTGCTCTTCGTGCGCATGGCGCTCAACGCCATCGATGGCATGCTGGCGCGTGAGCACGGCCAGGCCTCGACCCTCGGCATGTATCTCAACGAAATCTGCGACGTAGTCTCGGACCTTGCGCTGATCCTGCCCTTTGCCGTCTTCGCGCAATTCGGCGCCTGGGGCGTGGTCGCTTTCGCCATCGCCGCGATGCTGACCGAGTTCGCCGGTGTGCTCGGCATTCCCGCGGGCATCGGGCGCAACTATGCGGGGCCGTTTGGTAAGAGCGACAGGGCGCTGGCGCTCGGCGTGATCGCGGTGCTCACCGCCGCCGGGCTGTGGCCCGGGGTGATCGCGCCTTTTGTGTTTCCGGCCATGGCTACGCTTTCGCTGCTGACCGCCATAAACCGGATACGTGCCGGTCTTACTGGCGGCTAGGTATCGAGGCCCACGATGCCGTCTGAGGGGAACACCATGCTGCACGAACCAATCGCCGCCGCGCCGGCGCAAAGCCTTGCGCGGAAGGCGCAGGAACGCATGTTCAGCAGCCATGACGGCACACAGATCTTCTACCGTTTCTGGCCAGCGGTATCAGCCGAGGCTAAGGGCGCCGTGGTGCTGTTCCATCGCGGCCACGAGCATGGCGGGCGCATGATGCATCTGGTCGACGAGTTAGGCATGCCCGACCACGCCTTCTACGCTTGGGATGCGCGCGGCAACGGCCGCTCGGCCGGCGAGCGCGGCTATGCGCCGTCTTTCGCGGCGCTTGTGCGCGACATCGACTGTTTCATGCGCGAGATCGCCGCCAAGGACGGTTTCGGCGCACAGGATATCGCGCTGATCGCGCAGTCCTTCGGCGCGGTACTGACGGCGGCCTGGGTGCATGATTACGCGCCGAAACTGCGCGCCATGGTGCTCGCCTCGCCCGCTTTCTCGGTCAAGCTCTATGTGCCCTTCGCCAAGGAAGGCATCGCGTTCTGGCAGAAGATCAAGGGGCGCTTCTTCGTCAATTCCTATGTCAAGGCTAGCCTGCTTACCCATGACCCGGTGCGCATCGCCTCCTTCGAGAACGATCCGCTGATCACGCGGCCGATCGCTTCCAACATCCTGGTCGAGCTCTACCAGCATGCGGCGCGGATTGTGTCCGATGCCCGCGCCATCACCGTGCCGACGCAGTTGCTTTTGTCGGGCAGCGACTGGGTGGTTCGTCACGGTCCGCAGCACGAGTTCTTCGTCAATCTCGGCAGCCGCGTGAAGGAACGGCATGTCCTGCCCGGCTTCTTCCACGACACGCTGGGCGAACGCGACCGCGCCAAGGCGATCGACCTGATCCGGCCTTTCCTGGAAGGCCAGTCCGAGGCGCCGGCTCCTATTGCCGACCTGAAGCAGGCGGACATCGCCGGCTATACCCGCGACGAGGCCGACAGGCTCGCGTCGCCGCTCGACCTTCTCTCGCCCAAGGGGCTCTACTGGGCATTGAGCCGCTCCTCCATCCGCATCGGCAGTTGGTTCTCGCGCGGCATGAAGATCGGCGTCGGCACCGGCTTCGATTCCGGCTCGACGCTGGACTATGTCTATGAGAACGACACGCGCGGCCTCGGACCGATCGGCCGCATGGTCGACAGGACCTTTCTCGACGCCATCGGCTGGCGTGGCATCCGCCAGCGCAAGCTCAATCTCGAAGAGCTGATCGGTTCGGCGCTGGCGACGCTCAAATCCGCCGGACGCCCCGGCCATATCATCGACATCGCAGCCGGCCACGGCCGCTATGTGCTCGATGCGATCGCCCAGAGCCCGGAGCAGCCGGCCAGCGTACGCCTGCGCGACTATTCCGACCTCAATGTCGAATTGGGCCGCAAGCTGATTGCGGATCGGCAATTGCCGGCGAGCGTCTCATTCGAGCGCGCCGACGCCTTCGACGGCGAGGGTCTGGCCAGGCTCGACCCGGCGCCGGATCTCGCCATCGTCTCCGGCCTCTACGAACTCTTCGCGGACAACGCGCTGATTTCGCGCTCGCTTGGCGGCCTGGCCCGCGCCATGCAACCGGGCAGCCTGCTGATCTACACCAACCAGCCCTGGCATCCACAGCTCGAAATGATCGCACGCAGCCTGACCTCGCATCGCGGCGGCGAGGCCTGGGTGATGCGGCGGCGCACGCAAGGCGAGATGGACCAGCTGGTCGAGGCGGCCGGCTTCGAGAAGCTCGACCAGCGCATCGACCAATGGGGCATCTTCACCGTCTCGCTGGCAAGGCGGCGCTAGGACTTCCACGCATGCCCGCCAGCGCCGAGCCCCCGCCACTTCCTGCCTCCTCCCAGTCCTATGGGCGTGTCGTCATTCGGGCAGCCCTTTGGCTCGCATTTCTCGCGCCGTTCTTCTACTCGACCTATGGCTTCGCCAATTGGCTGGCCTCGACGCGGGAGCACGTCGGCAGCATCGTGTTCTCCTGGGAACACCGTGTACCGTTCCTCGCTTGGACGATCGTGCCCTACTGGTCGATCAACCTGTTCTACGCCCTATCGCTGCTGCTCAACGACAGCACGCAAGGCGTGAACCGGCTGGCCGGGCGCTATCTTACCGCGCAGGTCGTCGCCGTTTCTTGCTTCATCCTGTTTCCGCTGACCGCCACCTTCGTGCGGCCGGCGACCACCGGCCTGCCGGGCTTCCTGTTCGCCGTGCTCGGCGGTTTCGACAAGCCATTCAATCAGGCGCCGTCGCTGCATATCGCGCTCCTGGTGATCATCTGGGATCACTGGCGCCAGCGCCTCGGCGGGTCCCTCCTGCTGGTTTGGCACATCTGGTGTTTCCTGATCGGCGCCTCGGTGCTGACGACCTGGCAGCACCATTTCATCGACATCCCGACCGGGGCGCTGCTCGGCTTCTTCGCGCTCTGGCTGTTCCCGGCCAAGGGCGAGCTGCCCTTCGCCGGTTTTCGTCTCACCGGCGATCTCAAAGCCAGGCGGCTCTCGCTGTATTACGGGCTCGGCGCCGCCTTGGCGCTTGCCGGCGCGGCCATCGGCGTCTTTTTCTCTCCGATCGCGCTTGTGCTCCTGTGGCCGGCGCTGGCGCTCGCCATCGTCGCCTTCGCCTATGCGGGGGCCGGCGCGAAAGTGTTCCAGAAGACGGCGAACGGCCATGTGTCGCCGGCAAGCCGCATCCTGCTCTGGCCGTACCGGCTGGGCGCCAGGGTCAATGTCTGGGCCTGGACGCGCAAGCTCCCGGCAACGGTGGCGATAACAGACGGCGTCTTCCTCGGACGATTTCCCTCGGCGAGCGAAGCCGACAGCTTCGGCACGGTGATCGATCTTGCCGCCGAGCTCGAACGGCCAAGCGGCGCGACGGAACGCTGGATCAGCGTCGACATGCTCGATCTACTGCCGCCGACGGCCGACAGGCTCGACCATGCGGCGGCGGCGATCGAGCCGGCGCGCCGTCAGGGCACGGTGCTGGTGTGCTGCGCGCTCGGCTTCCAGCGCAGCGCCACCGTCATCGCCAATTGGCTTGTCACCAGCGGCCGTTCGCACACGCCGGCGCAGGCGCGAAAGCAACTGGCCGCATCGGGCCGGCCGGTGCATCTTCAGGTCGGACTGGACGAGCCGGCATGAACGACGCCGCCTATCAGGAAAAAACAGGCCGCTTCGCCGCCATGCTGGTCACGCAGGCGACGTGGCCGGCCGTGATCGTGATCGCCGGCGACTGCCTCGCGCCGCTGGTCGCCTCGGCGCGCGGCGCGCTCCATGCTCCCTTCGCGATGCTGGGATTGCTCGGCGCGGCGGCGAGCGCGGTCGTGGTGCTTGGACTTTCGGCGCTTCTGTTTTTCGACGCGCTGCTGTTCCGGCTGATGGCGACGTATGATGACGAGCTTTCCGGCGGCGCCGCGGTCGACGACATGCTGGCGCGCATGCGGCTGAAGCCGGCGCCGGCCGTGACGCGCCCGCTCGACGATCGCATCGCCGGAACGCGCCGGCTGCTCGTCCGGCAGCGCATCGCCTTCGCGGTGTTCGTCGTTGCCTTCCTTTGGGCCGGGTTCTGGATGCCACGATGAGCAAGCTGGCGCTGCACACCTACACGCTCTTGCAGACGGTCACCTCCGTCGGCCTGTCGGCGATGGCCTGGGCGGTCACCGGCGTGCGTCCGATCTGGAACGGCAGCCAGCCGTCGGAGCGGCAGCGCATCTATTTCGCCAACCACACCAGCCATGGCGACTTCATCCTTCTGTCGGCCTGCCTCAGCGAGACCGAGCGCGCCAAGACGCATGCAATCGCCGCGGCCGAATATTGGGGCAAGTCGCGGCTGCGCCGCTTTATCGCGCAGGACATGCTGTCCTCCGTGCTGATCAGCCGGCAATGGACGAGCGAGGAAGAGCATCCGATCTCGATCATGCTCTCGGTGCTCGACCAGGGTCACTCGCTGATCATCTTCCCGGAAGGCACGCGCAACATGAGCGACGAGCTGCTGCCCTTCCGCTCCGGCCTCTACAATCTGTCGACGGCGCGGCCGGATGTGGAGCTCATCCCGTGCTGGATCGAAAACATGTCGCGCGTTTTGCCCAAGGGCCAGTTCCTGCCGGTGCCGCTGCTTTGCCGCGTCGTCTTCGGCGCGCCGGTTGCTGTGGCGCCGGGCGAGGACCGCCGCGCCTTCCTCCAGCGCGCCCGCGAAGCCCTTTTGGCGCTCGATCCGCGCCCCGACCGAGACGATTGATGCGCCACGAAATCAGCATTCTCATCATTGGTCTCTTCGTGGTGCTGAGCACAGCCAGCGTCACCGCCGGCATCTTGTCGATGCGCGCGCCGAAGCCGCTCAGCGCAACGCTCGTCAACCTCACCCAGCGCATCAACGCCTGGTGGGTGATGGTGGCGCTGATGACGGTCGCCTTCTTCTTCGGCCGTTACGGCATGACGATCCTGTTCGCCTTCATCTCGTTCGCGGCGCTGCGCGAGTTCGTCACGCTCACCCACAGCCGGCGCAGCGACCATTGGGTGCTGCTCGGCATGTTCGGCATCGTCATCCCGTTCCAGTACTGGCTGGTGTGGACAGCCTGGTACGGGCTCTTCGTCATCTTCATCCCGGTCTACTGCTTCCTGTTGATGCCGGCGATCACCGCCCTGCACGGCGACACCGAACGCTTCCTGGAGCGGGTCTCGGCGCAGCAATGGGCGATCATGATCTCGGTCTATTGCGTCAGCCACGTCCCCGCCCTGCTGACGCTCAACGTGCCCGGCTTCGAAGGCCGCAACTTGCTGCTCATCGCCTTCCTGATCATCGTCGTGCAAGGCAGCGACGTGCTGCAGTACATCTTCGGCAAGCTGTTCGGAAAGCATCGCTTCTCGCCCAATGTGTCGCCCTCGAAGACCTGGGAAGGGCTGATCGGCGGGCTGGTCGCGTCGAGCCTGCTCGGCGCGCTGCTCTCTTTCATCACGCCGTTCTCGCCGCTGGAGGCCTCCGGCGTCGCCTTCGTCGCCTGCACGATGGGTTTCCTCGGCGGCCTCGTCGCCTCGGCGATCAAGCGCGACCAGGGCGTCAAGGACTGGGGCCATCTGATCGAAGGCCATGGCGGCATGCTCGACCGCACGGACAGCCTGGTCTTTGCCGCGCCGATCTTCTTCCACCTCGTACGCTATTTCTGGACGGTCTGATCCTCGCCGATCACAGCCGATTGCGCATCAGCATGGTGACGACGAAGAAGGCGCCGAGCGAGCTGGTGATGATGCCGATCGGCAGTTCCTGCGGCGGCAGCAGCGTGCGGGCAAGCAGGTCGCTGGCCAGAAGCAGAATGGCGCCGAACAGCGCGCAGGCAACGATCAGGTTGCGGTGCAACGGACCGGCCAGCGGCCGGCTGAGATGCGGGATCATCAGGCCGACGAAGCCGATGACGCCGGCGACCGCGACCAGGATGGCGGTGGCCAGCGCCGCGACGAGGAAGGTGACCTTGCGCATGCGCGCCACCGGCACGCCAAGGCTTTCGCCGGCGCTTTCCCCGGCCAGGAAAGCGTCGAAGCGACGATGGTTCCAGAGCCCGTAGGCGACGATGATGCCCGCCCCCAGCGCCGCCAGGCCGATATTATCCCAACGGGCGAGGCCAAGGCCGCCCATGGTCCAGAACAGAACGGAATGGGCAGCGCGCTGGTCGCCGGCGAAGACGAGGTAGTTGGTCAAGGCGGTGAACAGGAAGGATACGGCGAGGCCGGCAAGGATCAGCCGCTCGGGACCTTGCCCCCTCACCCGTGACACCAGCAGAAGCACGATCGCCGCCGCCAGGATGCCGCCGGTGAAGGCGGCGAGCGGCAGCGTCCAGATGCCGAACGTGTCGCCGAAGATTGTGATGACGGAGACAGCGCCGGCCGCCGCGCCCGAGGACAGGCCGAACAGGAACGGGTCGGCAAGATCGTTGCGGGTGACGGTCTGCAGAAGCGCACCGACGACGCCGAGGCCGGCGCCGACGGCGATCGCCAGCAAGGTGCGCGGCAACCTGAGGTCGACGACGATGCTGCCGACCGGGCCGGACGGGCTTCCGCCATCCAGCCCAGCAGCGTGCGCCAGCGCGCCGATCACGTCGCGCAGCGGGATCAGCGTCGAGCCATAGGCGATCGACAAAAGGGCGAGCGCCGCAAGCAGCGCCGCGCCCAGCGTCATGGCCAGGGCGAAGGGTTTGTGATGTAGGTTCACGGCGTGGGGCCTGCCGCCGCGATACCTGCGTTCGGGATTAGCCGAGGCCTTCGCGACTTCGTCATTGCTGGGCGAAGCAGGAGCGAAGCTCCGTCGCGAAGACCCTGGAATCCATGCCGTGACCTCGCGCACGGGGTGCCACGGAGCAGAATTCTGCACCGTAGCGGCGCCTCAGCGTCACGGCATGGATCCTCGGGTCTGCGCCGCGTCGCTTCGCTCCTTGCTCCGCCCGTGGATGACGACGTCGCGGGCGTTTCAGCCAATCTCCAATGTGGGCGCTTCAAAGCCAGGCGATCCTTCAAGGGAGACATCCCCTACCCATCCGGACCTCAGAACGCTTCCGGGTGCATCGCGCGGGCGATCTTGCCGATGGCCTCGATGTTGGCGGGGCCGGGCGTCAGCTCGGCGTAGCGCAGCGCCACGAAGCGCTCGTTCTTGACGGCGTCCGTCTCCTTCATCGCGGGATGCGCCTTGAGGAAATCGAGCAGCTTCTTGTAGCCGCCGCCATCCTGGTAATCGAGCAGGATCAGGAATTGCGGGTTGCGCGAGGCGACCGTCTCCCAGTCGGTATTGCCCCAGCTTGTGTCCATATCGGCCATGATGTTCTCGCCGCCGGCTGCGGTGATCATGGCGTTGGGAATGGCGAACTTGCCGGCGGTGAAAGGCTTGTCTTCGCCCGAGTCATAGAGGAAGACCCGCGTGCCCTTGCGGTCCCCGACCTTGGCGGTGATGTCGGCAAGCTCGGCCTTCCAGCCGGCGACCAGCTTCTCCGCCTCGGCCTCTTTGCCAAAAATCTTGCCGAGCTTCTCGACGTCGCCATAGAGCAGGTCCATCGAGGCTGCGGGCCGGTTCTTGTCGAGATGGACGCAGCTTTCGGTCAGCACCAGCGTCTTGACGCCGTGCGGGGCGAGCGTGTCGGGCGTCACCTCGCCGCCCGGCTTCATGCCGTAATACCAGCCGGCGAAGAAGAAGTCGGGTTGTACGGCAACCAGGTTCTCCAATGTCGGATATTTCGGCGCGAGCTCCGGGATCGAGCCCTGCTCGGCCTTGAATTCGGGGCCGACCTTGTACCAGCCGGTGATGCCGGTCAGCCCGACGATCGAGGGCTGCAAATGCAGCGCGAAGGCCATCTCGGCCATATTGAGGTCATGGATGACGGCGCGCTTCGGCGGCGCATCGAAGGTGAGCGGCTTGCCGCAGCTGTCGACGGTGACCGGAAAGGCAAAGGCGGCGGACGCGACAAGCGAAAAGGCAAGCGACAAGGCAAGGCGTTTCACGGGGATGCTCCTTTTGGATTGGCAGGTTCAGGACGGCGAAGAGGTGCGGTTGGGCAGATCGAAAATTGTGAGCTCGCGGTCCTCGGTCGGGTGCGGCAGGCGCAGCACGTCGATGCCGAAGACGGCGCGGATGAGCGGCTGCGCCAGCGCCTCGCGCGGCGGCGCCAGCGCGTGCAGCCGGGCATGGCTCATCACCGCGACGCAGGTGGCGAAGGGCGCGACCAGCGCCAGGTCGTGCAGCACGGCGACGACCGTCATGCCGAAGCCGGCGACGAGGTCCAGCAGCTCGCCGCGGGCGCGCGGATCGAGATGGTTGGTGGGCTCGTCGAGGAACAGGATTTTTGGTTCCTGCGCGATGGCGCGCGCAAGCTGGGCGCGTTGGCGCTCGCCGCCCGACAGCGAGCCGATGCTGCGGCCAAGCAGCGGCAACAGGCCTGTCCGGCGCATCGCCTCGACGACGATGTCGCGATCCTCGTGCCGGCGCCGCAAGCCCGCATGCGGCACGCGGCCGAGCTCGACATAATCGATCACCGCCAATCTCGGATCAGGCTGATCGGTCTGACCGACGACGGCGATACTCAGCGCCCGCTCGGCCGCCGTGATCCTGTCGAGGCGGCGGCCGGACAGCCGCACCTCGCCGGCGCTGGGCGCCAGCGCGCCGCACAGCATGCGCAAAAGCGTGGTCTTGCCGGCGCCGTTGGGGCCGATAATGGCGAGACGCTCGCCGGCCGCCAGCGACAGGCTGACGTTCTCGACCAGAGTCCGGCCGTTTGCCGTGGCGTTGAGGTCGCGGGCATCGAGCAGCGGCGCGCTCATCGACCTCGCTCCCGCACCCTGCCCGAGGCACTCACGGGACAGCGGCACAGCGAACAGGCGATGCGATGGCTAGGGTCTTCCAGCATTCCGTCACTTTCCAAAATCGCGACGGAAGGAATCCGGACGGCCGACAGGACCGGCGCCCGCGTCTCCTCCCGGCACACCCCGTCCGGTCAACTCATGTCGATGGCAGGTCTCCTGGCTCGCGGGTCGTTGCGCCATCCGCCTTCCCAGCCTTGCCGGCCAGTGGCGTTTCGGATGGAGCTCGCCGCTCACAGTTGCGGGGGCAGCCACGGCATCGACCCAAAGGTCTCACCATGTTCCCTTTTCACCCCTCGCCTTGCGGCGCGGGGACCATGACGTGTCGAGCGTAGTCCGCCGGCGCGCGAGTCGCAACGGGGTTCTGCCCGGACATGCAGGGTGATGGCGCGGCCGCCGAAAGACGAGAGCATTCAAGATTACCACGGCTTGAAATGTAATAACGTTACATATTGTTGACATACGCATGTCAACCCCTGCCAGACCGTTCTCAGTCAAACATCGGAAAATTTTCAGAAACCGTTCGGGATTTCCGAGGCCCGAAACCGCAAAAAGATCGGGCTGGCGAAGACAGGCCGCAAACGCCCGATCTTTTTGGCCAGCCAATGATTTTTCCGGTTGCCGCATCCTCCTTGCGCGACCGCAACCTGGTGGAGACAACATGATTGCCGCAGTTCTTCATAACAAGGCGCTGAGGCGCCGCCTTGTCGCCGGCTCGATCGCCGTTCTTGCCTGCGGCGCCGCGATGGTCTGGCACGGTACGCGCAGCGAGGCCTCGAGCACAAAACCCGCCGCGCCCGAGACGAAGCTCGTCAAGGCCGTCGCGGTCGTCCCGTCCAGCAATGCCGACACCCGCAGCGCCATCGGCGAGATCCGCCCGAGGCTGGAGAGCGATCTCGGCTTCCGCGTTTCCGGCAAGATCGTCGAGCGCGTCGCCGAGATCGGCGCCACGGTGAAGAAGGGCGAGGTTCTCGCCCGCGTCGACGACCAGGATTACCGCAACCGGCTGGCCAGCGCCGAGGCCGATGTCGCCGCGGCCGAGGCCGTGCTGGTCGAAGCCAAGGCTGCCGAGGCGCGGATCGGCGCCCTGCTCGCCAAGGGTTTCACCACCCGCGCCAACCACGATGCGACGCTGAAGAATCTCCGCTCGGCCGAGGCCAAGCTGAAATCCGCCAACATCGCCTTCGCCATGGCCAAGGACCAGCTCGGTTACACCGAGCTGCGCGCCGAATTCGACGGCATCGTCACCGCCACCGGCGCCGAATCCGGCCAGTCCGTCAATGTCGGGCAGATGGTGGTGCGCGTCGCCGATCCCGAAAACCGCGACGCGGTGTTCTCGATCGCCGAAGCCGCCTTTGCCAACACCCCCGATACGCGGCATCCGCCGAAGGTGACGGTCTCGCTGCTCAGCAACCCGGCGATCACCGCTATCGGCACTGTTCGCGAAATCGCGCCGATGGCCGATGCCGCGACCCGCACCTTCCAGGTCAAGGTCTCGCTCGAGAATGCGCCTGCCGAAATGCGCTTCGGCTCCAGCGTCGCCGGCCGCGCCGAGATCGCCAGCAAGTCCGTCGTCGTGCTGCCCGGCAGCGCGCTGTTCGACAAGGATGGCCAGCCGGCCGTCTGGGTCGTCACCGCCTCGTCCGCTGTCGAGCTCAAGCCCGTCACCGTTGCCCGCTACGAGACCGACCGCGTTGTCGTCAGCGACGGGCTCGCCAAAGGCGATCTCGTCGTCACCGCCGGCGTAAACCGGCTGCGGGAACACGAAAAAGTCCGTATCCTCGAAGGAGGGATAAAATGACCATGTCCAAGACCAAGATCCTCATCGCCGGCGCCGGCCCGACCGGCCTGACGCTCGCGCTCTGGCTGACCAGGCTCGGTGTTCCAGTGCGTATCTTCGACAAGGCCGCCGCTCCCGGCGAAACCTCGCGGGCGCTGGCCGTCCAGGCACGCACGCTGGAGTTCCACCGCCAGATCGGCATCGTCGACGATATCCTTGACGCAGGTGTGAAGATGGAGCGGCTCACCATCCACACGCCGGCCGGCGTCGCCGCCAGGCTGCCGCTGTCGGATTTCGGCCGCGGCATCAGCCCATATTCCTTCGCCTTCGCCCTGCCGCAGGACATCCACGAGCGCGTGCTGATCACGCATCTGGAGCGCGCCGGCGTAAAGGTCGAGCGCGGCACCGAGCTCGTCGCCTTCCAGGACAAGGGCGATGCGGTGATCGCGACGCTCGCCAAGGACGGCCGCACCGAAACGGTGAGTGCCGCCTATCTTGCGGGTTGCGACGGCGCCCGCAGCGCCGTGCGCCATGGGCTGAACATCGGCTTTCCCGGCGGCACCTACGAGCAGTCCTTCTACGTCGCCGATGTGAAGGGTTCCGGCGAGGTCACGCCCAACGGCATGGACACGACGATCAGCAGCTACGGTTTCGCCATCGTCATGCCGGTCAGGCAGTTGGGCTCGCTGCGCCTGATCGGCATCGTGCCGAAGGCGCATGAGGCCGATGACGAGATCACCTTCGAGGCGATCCGCGCCGATGTCGAGCGCGACACCGGCATCAAGGTCGAGGAGGTCAACTGGTTCTCGACCTACCGCGTCCACCACCGCGTCGCCGAGCGCTTCCGCGTCGGCCGCGTGTTCCTTGTCGGCGATGCCGGCCACATCCACAGCCCGGCCGGCGGCCAGGGCATGAACACCGGAATGGGCGATGCGGTGAACCTCGCCTGGAAGCTCGGCGCCGTGGCGCAGGGCCGCGCCGATCCGCGCCTGCTCGACAGCTACGAGCCGGAGCGCATCGCCTTCGCGCACAAGCTGATCGAGAGCACCGACAAGGTGTTCCGTTTCATCACCAGCCGCTCGAAGGCAATCGGGCTCTTCCGCCGCTATCTGATGCCGAAGATCATGAACATCGCGCTGCACACCTCGTTCGGTTCGCGGCGGTTCTTCGGCCTGATCTCGCAGGCGGCGATCGAGTACCGCGCCGGGCCGATCAGCTCGGGTACGGCCGGTACTGTCAGCGGCGGCGACCGCCTGCCCTACGTGCCGGCCGCGAACGGCGACAATTTCGAGCCGCTGCGCTCGCTGGACTGGCAGGTCCATATCTATGGAGCGGTCAATGCCGAGTTCCGCGCGATGCTGGCGTCGACCGGCATTCCGGTTCACGCCTTCGCCTGGTCTGACGTAGCGGCGAAAGCCGGCCTGCAGCGCGACGCCGCCTATCTGGTGAGACCGGACGGCCATGTCGCGCTCGCCTCTCCCGTCCAGGAGGCTGCCAGCTTCCAGCGCTATCTGGCCGGGCTCGCCATCAAGCCGAGGCTTGGCGAGCGCGCGCCCTACCGTGTGCCCGGCACCATGCACAGCCTGGCCTGAATTGCCACGGCGCCCGCCAAGCGGCGGGCGCTGAGCGGAAACCCAACCGTCATTGTTTTGGCCAGCCGGCAAAAACCGGCGGAACGCGCCTTCGCGCGCGCTGAGAGGGATTTGTCATGACCAGCTTCAATCTTTCCGAATGGGCGCTGCGCCACCGCAGCTTCATCGTCTACCTGATGATCGCGGCAGCGCTTGCCGGGCTCTACGCCTATGGCGGCCTCGGCCGCGAGGAAGATCCGCCCTTCACCATCAAGACCATGGTGGTGAAGACGATGTGGCCGGGCGCCAGCACCAGCGACACGGTCGAGCAGATCACCGACCGCATCGAGAAGAAGCTCGAGGAGCTGCCCGACCTCGACTACGTCAAGAGCTACACCAAGCCGGGCGAATCCGTCGTCTTCGTCAACCTCAAGGACACCGTCGCCGGCGACCAGGTGCAGCCGCTCTGGTACCAGGTGCGCAAGAAGCTCAACGACATCAAGCCGACGCTGCCGTCCGGCGTGCAAGGGCCGTTCTTCAACGACGAGTTCGGCGACACCTATTCGCTGATCTATGCGCTGACCTCCGACAGCCTCGGCCATCGCGAGCTGAAGGATATGGCCAACAGCCTGCGCGCCGGCCTGCTCACCGTGAAGGATGTCGCCAAGGTCGACCTGATCGGCCAGCAGGACGAGAAGATCTATCTCGAATTCTCCACGCAGAAGGTGGCCGCACTCGGCCTCGACGTCGGCACGCTGACGCAGGCGCTGCAGGCGCAGAACGCGCTGACGCCGAGCGGCACGGTCGATGCCGGCCCGGAGCGCATCGCCATCCGCGTTTCCGGCTCCTTCACCTCGGAAGAAAGCCTGAAGGCGATCAACTTCTACGCCAACGGCCATTACTTCCGCCTGGGCGACGTCGCCGAGGTCAAGCGCGCCTATTCCGACCCGCCGCAGCCGATGTTCCGCTTCAACGGCAAGCCTGCCGTCGGCATCGCCGTGTCGATGACGGCCGGCGGCGACGCGCTGGCGCTGGGCGAAAACGTCAAGGAGAAGATGCATGAGATGGAGGCCGAGCTGCCGCTCGGCGTCGAGCTCGGCCTGGTCGCCGACCAGTCGCATGTCGTGGAAGAATCCGTCGGCGAGTTCACCAAGAGCCTCGGCGAAGCGATCGCCATCGTGCTTGCGGTCTCCTTGCTGGCTCTCGGCTGGCGCCCCGGCGTCGTCGTGGCCGTCGCCATCCCGCTGGTGCTGGCGATCACCTTCGTCACCATGGAGTATTTCGGCATCTCCTTGCAGCGCATCTCGCTCGGCGCGCTGATCATCGCGCTCGGCCTTTTGGTCGACGACGCCATGATCGCGGTCGAGATGATGATCGCCCGCATGGAGGAAGGCTACGACAAGATCTCGGCCGCCACCTACGCCTATACTTCGACCGCCTTCCCGATGCTAACCGGCACTGTGGTGACGATCGCCGGCTTCGTGCCGGTGGGCTTCGCCAAGAGCGGCGCCGGCGAATACTGCTTCTCGCTGTTCGCGGTCGTCGCTATCGCGCTCGTCGTCTCCTGGGTGGTGGCGGTGCTGTTCACGCCGCTGACCGGCGTCTTCCTGCTGCCCGACCGCATCAAGGGCCATGGCGGCAGCCATCAGCCGTCGCGCATAGCCCGCGGCTTCCAGGCGCTGCTCGAAATGGCGATGCGGGCGAAGTGGCTGGTTCTGTCGGCGACCGCGGGTCTGTTCGCGCTCTCGGTCGTGGGCATGGGCTTTGTCGGCCAAGAGTTCTTCCCGAAGTCCGACCGGCCCGAGGTCATGGTCGACCTCACGCTGCCGCGCACTGCTTCGATCAAGGCTACGGACGCCGTGGTCGAGCGCGTCGAGAAGCTGCTCGCGGCCGATCCCGACATCGACCATTGGAGCTTCTATGTCGGCCAGGGCGCGGTGCGCTTCTATTTGCCGCTCGACGCGCAGCTCGCCAACGACTTCTTCGCCCAGGCGGTCGTCGTGACCAAGGGCCATGTCGTGCGCCAGGCGGTCATCGACCGGCTGGAGAAGCAGCTGTCGACCGGCTTCGACGACGTCATGGCCCGCGTCACCCCGCTGGAGCTCGGCCCGCCGGTCGGCTGGCCGCTGAAGTTCCGTGTCAGCGGTCCGGATGCGGACAAGACGCGCAGCCTCGCGCAGCAGTTCGCGCAGGTGCTGGGCAGCGACGCCTCGGTGCGTAACATCAACTACGACTGGAACGAACCGGCCAAGGTGATCAAGGTCGAGGTCGACCAGGATCGTGCACGGGCGCTGGGCATCTCCTCGCAGCAGCTGTCCGAGACGATCAACGCGATCCTGTCGGGCTCGAAGATTACGCAGATGCGCGACGACATTTATCTCGTCGACATCGTCGCCCGCGCCGTGGAACAGGAACGCGCCAGCATCGAGACGCTGCGCGGCCTGACGATCAGCGCTGCGGGCGGACGGCGCGTGCCGCTCGAACAGGTGGCGAAACTCAGCTACCAGACCGAACCGCCGCTGATCTGGCGCCGCGGCCGCCTGCCGACCGTGACCGTGCAGGCCGACGTCGCGCCGGGCGAGAACGCCACCATCGTCTCGAAGCGGCTGGAGAAGGCGATCGCCACCTTCAAGGCCGAGCTGCCGGCGCGCTACAGCATCGAACAGGGCGGCGTGATCGAGGACAGCGCCAAGGCGCAGGCCAGCATCTTCGTGGTCTTCCCGCTGATGCTGTTCATCATGGCGACCGTTCTGATGATCCAGCTGATGAGCTTCCAGCGGCTGGTGCTGGTGCTGCTCACCGCTCCGCTCGCCATCATCGGCGTCGCCGGCGCGCTGCTTCTGTCGGGCGCTCCGATGGGCTTCGTGGCGATCCTCGGCGTCATGTCGCTGATCGGCATGGTGATCCGCAACTCGGTGATCCTGATCGCGCAGATCGACCAGCACATCGCGGCCGGTGAGGAGCCCTGGGCGGCGGTGATCAGCGCCACCACGCACCGGCTGCGGCCGATCCTGCTCACCGCGGCGGCCGCCATCCTCGGCATGATCCCGATCGCGCCGACGGTGTTCTGGGGTCCGATGGCTTACGCCGTGATGGGCGGGCTGATGGTGGCGACGGTGCTGACCTTGGTCTTCCTGCCAACGCTCTACGTCACCTGGTTCGGCATCAAGGCGCCGACAGAGACCGCCGCTGCGGCTGAACCGGCGGCAGTCGCCGCCGAGCCGCAGGCCATCGCGGCTTGAACCGACAACGCAACCCGACACGTCACGGCGGCGGGACCGCCGTGACAACTCCCAACCCGAAAGGAACGACCATGTCCCCCTTCTATGGAAATCTGCTTGTTCGCTTCAACGCCGGCTTCCTGATGCTGGCCTCGGCCGGCGGGCTGTTCACCGATATCGCCGGCTCCTTCTTCGGGCGCGGCCCGGAAGCGATCCTGCTTGGCGATGCGCCCGGCACCGGCATCGGCTTCATCGAGGCGCATGGGCTGGCGCTGATCATCGGCGTGACGCTCTGGCGCATCGCCTACTCCCGCAACTGGCACGCCGTCCTGGCTGCCGTGCATGTGCTGCTTGGAACGGCAAACCTTCTGTTCTGGCAGTTCTTCATCGCCGCCGACGTGCTCGTCGTCGGCTACGTCACAACCGCGGCGCACTGGCTGTTCGTGGTTGCTCACCTGGCGGCATTGACGGGCTCGACCCGGCTTGCCGCTCAATCCTCCCACTAGACTTCAACCCAACATCTGGAGAAACCGACATGTCTATGAAATCGTTTAAGAAATACAGCTCGGCGGCAGCCTTGCTCGCCCTTGCCATCACCGCCGTCGAGATCGTCGGCACCGCCGTGCCGGCACTGTCGCTGGTCAGCACCGCCGAGGCCCGCGTCGGGGCGCCCTGGACGCCGCGCAGCGCCGCCGGCGTCGCCCGTCGCACCACCGCCGCCGGCGTCGTGCGCCGCAATACGTGGCGGGTGCTGCGTCACACAAGCGTCTGGGTCGCGACGCTGCCGGCCGGCTGCGTTCGCACCAAGGTCAGAGGCTTCGACGTCTGGCGCTGCGGCGGCACCTATTATCGCCTCTATCAGGGCCGCTATATCGTGGTGGTCGTCGATTGAGGCGGCTCAGGAACAGTCTCGCCGAGGGCAAGTCTAACGCCTTCGGCGAGATGCTCGGCATCGGCGCGGTTCTCGAACGGAACGCCGCGCAGCGCATAATCGAGCGGCGAGAAGGGATCGCCCTCTTCGATGAGGGCGATCTGCCGCTTCGCCTTCTCCATGTCGCCCATCTGGGCATAGCAGGCCGCGAGCCGCGTGCGGATCCACGGCGCCGGGCGCGTCGCCAGTTCCAGCGCGTCGGCCGCCTGCCTATATTCCCCCATCATGTAGAGCGCCAAAGCGCGGTCGAACTGGTACCAGTGCGGGTGCAAGGGATCGATGCGGATGCCGCGCGCCAGCCAGGTCAGCGCGTCCAGCGGCCGGCCGCGCATGGTGAGCAGCATGCCCATCTGCTCGATGCTATCGGCATCGCAGGGGTTGAGCTGCAAGGCGATGCGCATGTGATGCTCGGCCGCCTCATGGTCGCGCATATAAAGGCGAATCAGCGATTGCACGCGATGGCCGGTCGGCTGGTCCGGCGACAGCGCCAGGCCTTTGTCGGCGAGGTCGCGGGCATTTTCCAGCACGGCATCGCTGGCGCGGCCGAACTCGCCGTCCAATGACCGCACAAGCCCGAGATAGGTATAGGCCAGGCCATAGTTTGGATCCTTGGCGATCGCCGCCTCGAACAGAGCTTCGGCGCTTCGCTGGTCGGTCTGGGCGGGATCGCGCAGCATGGCAAAGCCGCGCAACAGAAGCTCGTAAGCGGCAAGGCTGGTGACCGGCTTGCGCGACGCCTGCTCCAGTCCGGCATTGGCGACCCGGGTGACCAGCCGGCTGACGATCTGCTCGACGATCTCGCGCTCGATCGCGAACAGGCCCTCGCCATGCGATTGGAAGCGGTCACCCCAGAGCTGGCTGGCGGTGGCGATGTCGACAAGGCTGACGGCGACCACGACATGTTCGCCCTGGCGACGCAGCGACCCTTCGACCAGATAGTCGGCGCCGATGCGGGCGCGGATCTGCGGCCACTCGGCGCGCCCGAAAGAGGAGAAGGAGAAGCTGGAGTTGCGCGCCAGCACGGTGACCGTGCCAAAGCGCGCCACGCCATTGATCAAGTCCTCGGCAAAGCCGTCGACCATCGCCTCGTCGGCCGGATCGCCGCTTTCGTTGCGGAAGCGCACCACCGCGACGATCGGCTGCGAGCTGATCTCGGGCGCGGCTTCGGCTTCCGCCGCCAGCATATAGCCACGCTTGGAGATCGTGCGCACCATTTCGTCGCCCAGCACCTTGCGGATTTCGCGCACCGACTGCGTCAGCGAATCCTCGGTGACGTAGACGCCCGGCCAGACGGCATCCATCAGCTCGGACTTCGGCACCACGCGGCCCATGTTGCGGGCAAGATGCGAGAGCAGCGCGAAAGCCTTCGGGCGCAGGAAAAGCGGCTCGTTGACGCCGCGCAACGTCCCCATGGCGAGGTCGAGCGTGAACCCGCCAAACCGGAAAACCTGATCGGTCGTCGCCGTCGTCATCGGGACACCCCTTCCCGTCTATCCGCATTTGCCGTGTCGATTCCACTTCGTCGCGGCATGCTCGAAGCGCATTATTGCCCAGGGCGCAATTTCTATCAAACTGGCTGCCGGCGCGGTCGCTAGTCTCGGCCCGCCAAATGCGAGGAGCCATGAACCCGACCGAGAAAGCGCTGTGGTTCGTCGAAAGCCACCTGCCCGATGCCATCAGCCTCGACGATGTCGCGGCCAGCAGCGGCGTGTCGCGCTTTCATGTGACGCGCGCCTTCGGCGCCGCCACCGGACGATCCGTCATGGGCTATATGCGGGCGCGGCGCTTGAGCGAAGCGGCGCGCAAGCTCGCCGGCGGCGCGCCCGACATCCTGTCGGTCGCGCTCGATGCCGGCTACGGCTCGCATGAGGCGTTCACGCGAGCCTTTCGCGACGCGTTCGGCACCACGCCGGAACTGGTGCGCGCGCAAGGCTCGACCGACAACCTCGACCTTACGGAGCCTATCCTGATGGACAGCACCCTTCTCACCGCGCTCGAGCCGCCGCGCTTCGAGACCAGCCGCCCCTTCCTCATCGCCGGGCTCGGCGAGCGCTACAGCTGCGAATCCAGCGCCGCCATCCCGATGCAGTGGCAGCGCTTCGCCCCCTATATCGGCCACATCCCGGGACAAGTGCCCGATGTCTTCTACGGCGTCTGCACCAATGGCGACGATGCCGGCAATTTCGACTACATCGTCGGCGTCGAGGTGACGGATTTTTCCGACCTGCCCAAGGATTTTTACCGGGTGCGCGTGCCGGCGCAGAAATACGCCGTGTTTTCGCACCGCGAGCACATCTCGACCATCCGCCGCACCATCAACACGATCTGGAACAGCTGGCTGCCGGCCTCCGGCCACGAGGTCGCCGACGCGCCGGAATTCGAGCGCTATGGGCCTGAATTCGACGCGCATTCCGGCAATGGCGGGCTGGAGATCTGGGTGCCGATCAAGGGTTGAGCAGCACTACAATTCCAGGTCCCAGGTCTGCCCGACCAGATCCTTGCCGAAGGAATGGTGACGGTCCTCCGCGACCAGCTTGAAGCCCGCCGCCTGATAGATGCGGCGGGCGGCGCCCAGTATGTCGTTGGTCCAGAGCGTCAGCGTCTTGTAGCCTTTGGCGCGCGAGAACGCGATGCATTCGTCGACCAGCCGCGCGCCGATGCCGAGGCCGCGCGCGGAAGGCTCGACATAGAGCAGCCTCAGCTTCGCCACTTGCGGCGACTTGCGCACGATAAAGACGGAGCCGACCACCTCGCCGCCGCGCTCGGCGATCCAGGCGCGCTCCCACTGCGGATCGAACTTCTTGACGAACTCGCCGAGGATTTCGGCGACCAGCCCCTCATAGGTCCCATCCCAGCCATACTCCTCAGTGTAAAGCATGCCCTGGCGGCGCGTGATCCAGCCGATGTCGCCGACCTGCAGCGGCCTCAGGATGTAAGGCACCTTGGCTTCGGCCTTGTCGCCGAGCAGGTCCTGCACGGTGCGCATGGCCTTGACCAACCGCTCCTGTTCGGCAAGCGCCAGGCGGTCGAGCAACGCCGCCACCTGCTCGTGCGAGCCCTGGTTGAGCGGCGCAAAGGCATCCCTGCCCGCCGGTGTGATCGCAATCGAGGCGCGGCGCGCATCGACCTCGCTGGCGGCACGCTCGACCAGCCCGCGCTCCTCGAATTTCTTCAACAGGCGGCTGACGTAACCCGGGTCGAGCCCGAGATCGCGCACGAGGTCGCTGGCAACCAGCCCGTCGCGATGGGCAAGCTCGTAAAGCACCCGCGCCTCGGTGAGCGAGAACGGGCTCTTCAACAGCCCCTCGTCTAGCAAACCAATCTGGCGGGTGTAGAAGCGGTTGAAGGCGCGCACGGCGTCGATGCGGTCTTTGCCGGGGTGGTTGTGGACGGTCATGGCGCAGTTCTCCTGTCCGAAACAGGATCGGCTATTTAGTTGACTTAGTCAATAAATGCGCAAGCGGAGTGCTACACAACTTCGTCATTCCAGGGCGGAGCAAGGAGCGAAGCGACGCGCGCAGACCCTGGAATCCATTCCGTGACGGCGGTCGCAGAGTGCTACGCTGGAGAACAGACTCGATGGGTCTGCATTGGGTGCCAAGGAGCCATTTCGTTGCATAGCGGAAAGGTAACGGAATGGATTCCAGGGTCTGCGCTCCGCTTCGCGTCGCTCCGCCCTGGAATGACGAGGTCGCAGGGACCGGCGCCAGTCACGACCGTAGTGGTGCGTCCTCACCCCATCGGCAGCACGGGCCAGAACTCCGCGATCCGCCCAGCCGAAAACACCGCAATCGCACCGAAATGCTGTAGCACGGCCTCGCTCTGCGTTGGGCGCAGGAAGGCGTAGTCGCCGGGTTTCACATCCACCGTCGCCGGCAGGCCCATGAATTGCTGGTTGGAGGAGAAACCCATCAATCCATTCGTATTCATGCCTTCGGGGAACACCGGCTCGGCCATCCATTTGCCGCCGTAGAGATAGCAGCCCTTGCGCGGGAACAGGCCGAGCACCTGCAAAACCTTCGACACCCACTCAGGTCCCGGCAGCGCCGGATCGCCCGTTTTCAGGATCGGCGTGGCGATGAAGGCGGCCGGCTGGAGACCCTCGAGGCCGGGCGTGTCGAAGTCGCCCGGCAGCACGAAGGCTGAACCCATCGACACTTCGTTGGCGACGCCCGCGCCATGCAGCAGCGCTGTCTTGGAGCCGCCGATGTTGAGGATGCGGCGCTGGTCCGGATTGAGCGCCGCGACGAATTCGGCCGCCTGCACGGAGGCTTTCTTCAGAGCATTCGACGCTCCGCCGAAGAGGCCGGGGATTTCCGGCGCATGCGCCTCATAGGCCATGATGCCTTCGCAACGCAGGCCTTTCGGTATGGTCAGCGCCTTGATCTCGGCCGGGCTGGAGAAACCGCCCCGATGAAGACCGACATCGACCTCCAAGGCGAAGCGCAATTCGGCGCCGAGCTCGGCGGCCAAAGCGCCATATTCCGCCAGCCGTTCGGCTGTGTCGATCAGCCAGCAGACGCGCGACCACCAGCCGGCGCCGCCCCTGGTCAGCGAGGCCCTGGCGGCGCCAACGGGCATCGGCTTGCCATACAGCAGGTCGCCCTCGGGAAAGGCATCGAGCACCGCCTGCGTAATCGGCGGATGGAAAGTCATGAAGCGCTTGGTGTCGAGCGCCCTGGCGATTTGGGACAGGAGCGGCATGCAAGGCAGCGACTTGTCGACCAGCCGTATGGCAAGGCCCGGGGCCAACCTTTGCCTGACCTGCGCAATGTTGCCATCCAACCGGTCGCGGTCGAGCACCAGGCAGGGCCGGAAGATTTCGGCCGCCTGCAGCGCCTTCGACAGTTCGGCGAAATAGGAGTTCATCGTTCGATACCGAACAGGCCGGCCATATAGGGCGACACGAAGCGGTTGTCCGGATCGATGTCGCGGCGCACGGCCATCGCCTCGTCCCAGCGCGGATAGAGTTTTCTGAAATCCGCCGCGTTCAGGCTATGCATCTTGCCCCAATGTGGCCGGCCGCCGTACTTGCGGAAGATCGGCTCGGCGGCGCGCATGAAGGGCAGCGGGTCGTTCGCCGCATCGTGATGGATGGCGATCGAGCAGGTCAGCCTTTTGTGGAAGGGCGAAAGCCAGAATTCGTCGGGCGCCACCGAACGCACCTCCATCGGGAAATAGACTTCCGGAAAGTGCTTTTCGGTCAGCGCGATGATCTCGGCCAGCGCCTTCGGTCCTTCCTCGAAAGGCAGGTGATACTCCATCTCGTTGAACTTGGTCTGGCGGTCGCTGGCGTAGACGTTGAGCCAGTCCTGCACATAGTCTTCCGACGGCACCTTTTTGACCGCGCCCTTGATCAGCGCACGGCGCAGCGATGGCAGCCAACGCAGCACGGTGCGCAGCTTGCGCAATGTCGCCAGACCCTCCTCGTCGTCCTCGGTCGGCCGCGGCGTCGTCGCCGCATCGCTGAGGTCGCTGGCGATGAACTGGGCGTAGCCGGAAAACGGAATGTAGTAGAACTCGGCCGAGCGGTGCATGGCCATCATCGTCTCGAAATCGCGCAGCATGTCGCCGATCGGCAGCACCCATTTGCGGCGCCGCAGGCGATAGCTCGGGATGTTGTTGAGCGTCACTTCGGTGAGCACGCCGAAGGCGCCGAGGGCCACGCCGCTGGCGTGGATCATGTCCTGGTCATGCGCCCGGCTGAACTTGCGGATCTTGCCTTGCCCGTCGACGATCTGCACCGCCTCCAACTGCGTGTGATAGGCGCCGAGCGTTGTGCCGGAGCCATGCGTTGCGGTGCCAAGCGCGCCGCCGATCGCCTGCTTGTCGATGTCGCCCATATTGGGCAGGCCCTGGCCAATGTTCTGCAGGATGCGCATCAGGGCGCCCAGCCTGGTGCCAGCCCTCACCCGCGCCCGGTTGTTTTCGGCTTCATGCGAAACCAGTCCCTCGATCTTCTCCAACGAGACGATGGTGCCGTCGGACTGCACCAGCGGCGTGAAGGAATGGCCGGCGCCGGCGACGCGCAACGGACCGGGCGCCGAGCGCACGAGATCGGCCAGTTCGCCAATATCCGCCGGGGTCGCGATCGCTTTCGGCGAGGCGGTGACGAAGCCCGACCAGTTGCTCCAGCTGTTTGCCATTCGGTACGCCTTCTCGATCAGGCCTGGCCGCGCCGCCGAGCCGCCAGCACGAAGAAGCCGAGCAGCGCCACGCTGGCCACAGCGGTGGCGGCCGCGAATTCCGGCACCGGCCGGAAATTCCCCCCGTCGATCAGCAGCGAGGCGGCGATCGGGCCGATGGCCAGGCCGAAGAGTTGGGCCGCCGGCACAAGGAGTGCGGCGTTGCGGGTCTCGTCGGCGGCGATGGCGAGGCGGATCTGATAAGGGACGACGAAGAGCAGGATGAAGCCCATCACCAGCGCGACGACCCAGAACAGCGAAAGCCCCGGGCCGAACGCAAGCAGCACCGAGCTTATTGCCGCGACGATGCCGACGACGGTGATGGCGAAGCGATAGTCGATGCGCGCTTCGAACACCGTCGCGGTCATGGCGCCCAGCACCTGTGCCGCGAGGCTCGCCGAGACCATCAGGCCGACGGTGCGGTCGTCAATGCCGAATTGCGCGCCGAGAGGCTCGAGGAACGCCCAGACCGATCCGAAGAACATGAAATAGCAGAAGATCGACAAAAGCGCGGTGATTGCCGGCACGGTGAGCACATTGGCAAAATGCTCTTCCTTCGGCAGGTCGGCATAGTCGTCGGCCACCGTCCAGGCGACGACCAGCGACAACAGGCAGACGACGCCGAGAGCGAGGAAGCCGCCGGCCGAGCCGGCTTTCGGCACGGCGTAAAGCGCGAGGAAAAGTGCCAGCGCGCATTGCGCCAGCGTCTGCAGCGTGACGAAATAGCCGCCGATGCGCTCGGCGCGGCGCGAGCGGGCGATCAGTTCGGTGGCGACGGCGACGAGGCCGCCCTCGGCGAGGCCGGCGACGGCGCGCGCGGCGATCAGCGTGTTCGCGGTGACGGCATAAGCCGTCCAGACATTGCTAAGGCCCAGCACGACCAGGAGCAGACTGCTCTTCCAGCGCATGTTGCGAGCAGGAAGCAGCATCGCCACGATCGCCGAGCCGATGGCGATCGCAATCATCTCGGCGGTGGCGACCAGCGCCAGCTCGTCGCCGGTTACGTGACCCTCAGTATAAAGCGCGCCGAGCAGCACCGGTTGCAGCCCGAGGATGAGCAGGCCGACCGAGCCGATCCACAACGCCGAAGCGAGCTGCAGCCCAGTCGGGTTGCCGACGAGCCAGTCGTCATTTCCCGCTTGCGCGGCATCCGCTGCAGTCACGAGGCGCCCTCCCTTGCAGCCCGAGTGAAAAACTGACAAGTTGTCAGCATTTGACGAAACTGATACTTGATCATCTTTCTTGTCAACCGGGAGTTCGCACTTTTTCGGGGAAGATGGGCGCATGACGGCAGCAAGGCGAACAGCGACGGAGCCAAGGCGCAGGCCCAAGCAGGAGCGCAGCCGCGAGCGCATCGACGCGATCCTGGCCACGACCATGCGGCTGATCGGCGAAAAGGGCATCGACGCGGTGACGATGAAGGAGGTCGGCGCGCAGGCCGGCGGACCGATCGCGACCGTCTACCACTATTTCCCGTCGAAATCGGCGATCCTCGCCATGCTTTACGAGCGTTTCTCGGAGGAAAGCCGCGCCCGCTTCGGCGCCATCATCGCCGAGATCCGCGATCTCGGCGACGTGTCGGCGGCAGCCGATCGCCTGCTCGACGACTACTACGCTCGCGTCGCGGCGGACCCGGCGATCCAGGACCTGCAGAACGCCATCCAGGCCGACAAGGCGCTGCAGCATCTCGACATCGCTGAAACCAGGCATCAGGCAAAGATGTTCTGCGACCATGTCGGGCCGATGCTGCGGCCGGAGCAGCGCGAGGCATTCGGGCGTGTCGTGTTCCTGATCTTTCAGCTCGCCGGGGGCTTGGTGCGGCTGGCGCTGACGCAGGACGAAGCGGAAAGCCGCCGCACGATCGAGGATTATCGCTCGATCATCCACACGCAGTTGCGGCTGTTTTTGTAGGACGGCGCCATCTGGGCTCGACGCCCCGGAACAGCGCGCATGCCGCCCGTCACGTGACTTGCCTGATCAGCCCTTCGAAGCCGTCGGCGAGATTGGCATTGCCGGCGGCGACGAAGCTCGACAGGTTGCGGGCGCGCCCGGGGGTCTTGTTGGCATCGAGCAGCACCGCTTTGCCGTCATGCATGACGAAATCGAATTTGCCGTAGTCGAAGCCGAGCTTGCGCCGTAGCGCACGCAGTTCGTCCGGCACCGGAACCGCCTCGCGGCGGATGGTGTCGTCGCCCTTGACCAGGCTCTGCGGCGAGACATGGCGCGTGCAGCGCTCGCGCTCGCCGCAGAACAGCCAGAAACGGGCCCCGAAACCATCCGGCTCCGGCTCCGGAATGAATTTCTCGACAACTAGATCCTGGCGCTCGAAGACGTCTGCCGGAACGTCGGCCAGCGAAGCATGAATCTCGTATCTTTCGAAAGCTTCGACACCCGGAAATGGCTCCGGCTTGCTCGCGCGCCGCGCGCGCTGGTTCAGTTGTTCTTCCGGCGTACCCCAATGGTTTAGGCTGCTCTTGACGATGACCCGCCCTTTCCAGCCGTCATCCCTGCCGATGACGGCGCCGCTGATGCGGCGCTTCGAAATGTCGGTGGCGCCGAGGTTGAGGCAGAAGGGAAAGCGGCGCGCATACTCGGCATAGTCGGGTGGCGTCACGGTCACGTCGAGATGCAGCACCGCGATGTCGGCGGCCGGTTTGGCCGAGGTGCCGCGCAGGATCCGGACCGAGTGGCCACGGCGCTTCAATTCCTCCAGCAGGTCGAAGAGCATGTAGGGGCTGTCGCGGCGCAGCAGCAGCCCGCGCCGGCTCTGGAACCGATCCAGTTCATGTGTGACCACCGCAATTCGCGCCATGCGCCCCTGCTTGGTTTCTCAAGCGTCCTCTACTATTCACTACAACTCACGGACGAGGCTGGGGTTCTGCATGACGGATCACTGGAACGCAATTCGCAAGCACTGGGAATTGCTCGGGCCACCGCTGCGGCCACCGGCGCAAGTCGTCGAAGCCTATAATCGCGAGCTCGATCTTGCAGGGTCGCATGTCGTGATGCTCGGCGTGACGCCGGAACTCGCCGGGCTCGGCGCGAGCTTGACAGCCGTCGACGAGTCCCGCGACATGATCGCGGGCATCTGGCCGGGCGACACCGAGCGCCGCAAGGCGGTGCGCGGCGACTGGTTCGATTTGCCGTTTCCCGATGCAAGCGTCGAGGCGCTGATCGGGGACGGATGTCTTTCGGTCATCGGTGCAGCCGACCTTAGGCGAAAGCTGTTAGCGTCGATCGCGCGTGCGCTGAAAGCCGACGGGCGCGCCGGGATCAGGCTTTATGCATTGCCCGAGATGCGTGACGAGCCCCGAGATGTCCGCGAGCTGGCAATGGCCGGCGGCGTCTCGACCTTCCACGATCTCAAGTGGCGCGTGGCCATGACCGCGATCGGCGACGCGCCCGACCACACGATACCGGTCGCGGGCATTCTCGAGCAATTCGACCGGATCTTCCCGGACCGTGCGGAGCTATCGGCACGCACCGGTTGGGAAATGCCGGTCATCGGCACCATCGACGTCTACAAAAACTCACCCGCCATCTACAGTTTTGCGCCGGTGTCGGCGCTTATCGAGGAGGCCAAAGCTTTCTTCGACGATGTGCGCGTGGCCTCGACCGGGAACTACGGGCTCGCCGAGCGCTGTCCATTGCTTGTCTTGCGGTCGGCGCGAAGCCAACGGCAAATCGGATAATAAGCAAATTTCCGGCACTGTTACCGGTGGCGAAAGGGGCATTTCCGGGATAGCCGGGCATGCAGCAAAATTTTCTCGCCAACGCCCCTCCCCGCGCGCCTTGACTCTGGCAAGTCAGCGGCCTATCTCAGCGCCACGTTAGCACTCGCCTTTAGTGAGTGCTAACTCATATCCGGCCTCGCCGGATGGAGGAACAGTTCTCACCGTTCTCACTCGAGGAAGACACTAATGGCAAAGTCCAAGTTCCGCCCGCTTCATGACCGCGTGGTCGTTCGCCGGGTCGAATCCGAATCCAAGACCGCCGGCGGGATCATCATCCCGGATACGGCGAAGGAGAAGCCGCAGGAAGGCGAGATCATCGCCGTCGGCTCCGGCGCTCGCGACGAAAACGGCAAGCTCGTGCCGCTGGACGTCAAGGCCGGCGACCGCATCCTGTTCGGCAAGTGGTCGGGCACTGAAGTCAAGCTCAACGGCGAAGACCTTCTGATCATGAAGGAATCCGACATCATGGGCATCATCGGCTGAATATCGGCCACTCCATCAACTGAGTTTTCGGGCTTACCCCAAGCCCCTGTCAGGAGCTAACAATGGCTGCAAAAGACGTAAAATTCTCCCGCGATGCCCGTGAGCGCATGCTGCGCGGCGTCAACATCCTCGCCGACGCGGTGAAGGTCACGCTGGGCCCCAAGGGCCGCAACGTCGTCATCGACAAGTCGTTCGGCGCCCCGCGCATAACCAAGGACGGCGTCACCGTCGCCAAGGAAATCGAGCTTGAGGACAAGTTCGAGAACATGGGCGCGCAGATGGTCCGCGAAGTCGCTTCGAAGACCAACGACATCGCCGGCGACGGCACGACCACCGCGACCGTTCTGGCCCAGGCGATCGTCCAGGAAGGCAACAAGGCCGTTGCCGCCGGCATGAACCCGATGGACCTGAAGCGCGGCATCGACCTCGCCGTCGGTGAAGTCGTCGCCGCTCTCGGCAAGGCCGCCAAGAAGATCAAGACCTCCGAGGAAGTCGCCCAGGTCGGCACGATCTCGGCCAATGGCGACGAGTCGGTCGGCAAGATGATCGCCGAAGCGATGCAGAAGGTCGGCAACGAAGGCGTCATCACCGTCGAGGAAGCCAAGACCGCCGAGACCGAGTTGGAAGTCGTCGAAGGCATGCAGTTCGACCGCGGCTACCTCTCGCCCTACTTCGTCACCAACGCCGACAAGATGGTCGCCGATCTGGAAGACGCCTACATCCTGCTGCACGAGAAGAAGCTTTCCAACCTGCAGGCCATGCTGCCGGTGCTCGAGGCCGTCGTTCAGACCTCGAAGCCGCTGCTCATCATCTCGGAAGACGTCGAAGGCGAGGCTCTGGCCACGCTGGTCGTCAACAAGCTGCGCGGTGGCCTGAAGATCGCCGCCGTCAAGGCTCCGGGCTTCGGTGACCGCCGCAAGGCCATGCTGGAAGACATCGCCATCCTCACCGGTGGCCAGGTCATCTCGGAAGACCTCGGCATCAAGCTCGAGAATGTCGGCCTCAACATGCTCGGCCGCGCCAAGAAGGTGTCGATCTCCAAGGAGAACACCACCATCGTCGACGGCGCCGGCAAGAAGGCCGAGATCCAGGGCCGCGTCGCCCAGATCAAGCAGCAGATCGAAGAGACCACCTCGGACTACGACAAGGAGAAGCTGCAGGAACGTCTGGCGAAGCTCGCCGGCGGCGTTGCCGTCATCCGCGTCGGCGGTGCGACGGAAGTCGAAGTCAAGGAAAAGAAGGACCGCGTTGACGACGCGCTGAACGCGACCCGCGCGGCCGTGGAAGAAGGCATCGTCGCCGGCGGTGGCGTGGCGCTGCTGCGCGCTTCGGCCAACGTCAAGGCAACCGGCGTCAACTCCGACCAGGCTGCCGGCATCAACATCGTGCGCCGCGCGCTGCAGGCTCCGGCCCGCCAGATCGCTGCCAACGCTGGTGCCGAAGCTTCGATCGTTGCTGGCAAGATCCTTGAGAACAAGGGCGCGACCTTCGGCTACAACGCTCAGACCGGCGAGTATGGCGACATGATCGCCATGGGCATCGTCGACCCGGTCAAGGTCGTTCGCACCGCTCTCCAGGACGCGGCCTCGGTCGCCGGCCTGCTCGTCACCACCGAAGCCATGATCGCCGAAGCTCCGAAGAAGGAAGCTGCCGGCGGTATGCCGGGCGGCATGCCCGGCGGCGGCATGGGTGGCATGGGCGGCATGGACTTCTAAGAAGTCCATAAAGCCCGCCCATCAACCAACATCGCTCAAGCCCGCAAGCGGGCTTGAGTGGCGGCATGGACTTTTAAGAAGTCCTACCCTTCGTGCATTCGGAAAGGGCGGCAGAGATGCCGTCCTTTTTGTTTGCGCATCGGCCTGAACTATCTGTGCTTCGTCGCCGATAGCCCAAAGCGGAATTGCATCGCCGCGGATATGAGTTGCAGCAGCGCGTTCATGCCGACCGCGAGCTTCCTATCAGTTCGCATCGTTCGACCTTTCGAGCATTTCCTTCACGCCCGCGAGGTCGGCGAAAGAAGCAATCGCCCCCGAAGTCACTGGCCGCGCGGCGATCAAACGCTTCGCTGCCCCGGCCGAAACACCATGGCTTGACTATGATTGGAAGGGTTGCACATCAAGCCCGCTTCCCGCCACGGTAGCGCGGCTACCCGTCACCAGGCCAATTGTCTAAATTTTGTGCAGCCGTTCAATAAAATCAGCAACTTCAGTCAAGTGTCCGTGATTTTGTCGGACAATAAATCTTAACACATTCACGTCTACTAAAGGAGCCGGGCACGGCTGAGTGCTCGAACGTGTGTCGCGTATCAGGTGTTTCCATGCAGATCCTCCGGGGATTTTGGCGTAGCCGTGACGGCAACGTCCTCATCATGTCCGCGCTGCTTTTGCCGCTGCTCATCGGCATGGCCGCGCTGGTCACCGAATATGGCGGCGCGATGGTCGAACGCGCCAGCAACCAGCGCACCGCCGATCTCGCAGCCTTTGCCGGCGCGCTCGCCTACAACAAGACGCAGTCGACCAGCCAGATGACAGCGGCGGCCGCCAGTGTCGCGGCGCTCAACGGCGTTCCGGCGGCGAACGTTTCGGCAAGCCTCGTTTCCTCGCCGAAGACAACCGGCATGAGCGCGGTCTCGGTATCGATCCGGACGCAGAAGACGCTGCTGTTGGCGCGCGTGCTCGACGATCGCCAGCAATTGCAGATCTACGCCAATTCGGTCGCCGAACTCGGCACGCAGGCATCGACGCCTGGTTGCGTGCTGGCATTGGACGGCACCCAGACCGGCGTGACGCTTTCCGGCGGCACGGCCATCAACGCCCCCAAATGCACGGTGTCGTCGAACAACACGGTCACGGTTCCCTGCGGCACGACGATCTCGGCGATCGGCGTCAACTACAATTCGGCGGCCGCGCCCAGCCAGCCCTGCAACGGCATCACCGGCCCGAACGGCACCGCGGCGGTGATCGCCAAGAAATCGACCCCGGATCCGCTGGCCGGCAACACGGCCGTCACCGCCGCGGTCGCGCGCTTCTCGACGGTCGCGGCGATGTCGGCGACGACGGCGCCGGCAGCTCCGGCCAGCGTGGCAGGCACCGACATCAGCTTCGCCTGGAGCACAAGCTCGACGCAGAGCCAGGCGACCGCGCTCGGCTGCACGGCGACATGGGCATCCTCTTCATCGACCTGGACGTTGAATTGCGGCTCTAAGACCACCGTCAATCTCGGCACCATCACAATCGGCGGCGGTATCAACCTCAACTTCGCCACCACGGGTGCCGCGACCACCGTCTACAACATCTCCGGCGACCTAACGACCAGCGCCACCACCAATTTCGGCCCGGGCACCTATAATTTCGCCGGCAAGCTGACCACTGCCGGCACCACCACCTTCGGCGCCGGAACCTATAATTTCGGCAATCAGGTGACCACCGCCGGAACCACGACCTTCGGCGCCGGAAACTTCAATTTCACCAAAGGCCTGACGACCGGTGGCGGCGCTACCACGACCTTCGGCGCCGGCACGTTCAAGATCGGCATCAGCGACAATACTTGCAGCGGCACGGCGCGCGTCAGCCTGTGCAACACCAGCACGCTCACCTTCGGCGGCCCGAGCACGTTCGAGCTGCCCGGCGGCTTCAACAACACGGGCGGCGCGACCATCAACTTCGGCTCCGGCACGTCCAACAGCTACAAGATCGGCCCCGGCGGCAATGGCGACGCCATCACGCTTGGCGGCGGCTCGAAGACGATCATGGCCGACGCCACGAGCTCAGGCGTGTTCCAGGTCATCGGCAATGTGAATGGCGGCGGCGGCGGCAGCTGCTTCGTCGTGCCGGCCACAGCGCAGCACGACATCGAGGGCAACTTCATCGCTTCGGGCGCGGTGCTGCTCGGCGCCGGCGTCTACACGATCGACGGCTATTTCGCACTGGGCGGCAGCGGCGGCGGCAGCGCAAGCTGCGGCGGCTCGACGATCAGCGTCTATGGCGCGAACGTGACGCTGGTGCTGTCGGGCAAGACCAAGTCGAGCTCGGGAAGCTGCAGCGGCTATGTCTTCTGTGTGGCTGCCGGCTACAGCAACATCGTGTTGACCGCGCCGCAGACGGGCGCCACGGCGAAGCTTGCCGTGGTCGGACCGACATCGACCTCGGTGACGGCCGGCGCCACCTTCGCCGAGGGCGGTTCCAACGCGCAGATTTCCGGCGCCTTCTACTTCCCCTATGGCCCGATCATCATGAATGGCGGCTCCAGCGTGCTCGGCTCGCCGACCGATGCGACCAAATGCTTTCAGATGATCGGCTCACGCATCACGCTTTCCGGCGGCACTGCGGCTACGTCGGAATGCATCGCCGCATCCGGCGCAACCACCAGCAGCAAGGTGAGCCTCGTCCAGTGATCCCGCATTTCAACCTGAGTTTTGCCTTCGCCCGGTTTCTGCGCCGCGAGACAAGCGGGGCCTCGGCGGTCGAGTTCGCGCTGATCAGCCCGGTGCTGATCCTCATCCTTGCCGGGCTGGTCGATATCGGCGGCTCGCTGAAGGCGAAGTTCGACCTTTCCTCGGCGATCTCGGCCGGCTCCAACTACGCGCTGCTTGGCGCCGACAAGGTCAACTCCGCCGGCGGCAGCACGCTTGCCAGCAATATCCTGGCAGTGGTGGCCAACGGGCTGGGCAGCGCGGGCGGCAGCGTCCAGATCGTCGTCAACAACGGCACGACCACCAGCTACAACAGCAGCACCGGCGCCGCGACCCAGACCGGCACCGCGGCCAATGCCGATCTCTGCTATTGCCCGACCGGCAGCGCTGCCAGCGTTACCTGGGGATCCGCGGTGACCTGCGGCTCGATCTGTCCGGCCGGCAACCTCGGCGGCAAGTTCGTGACGATCAGCGCGAGCCGCGCCTTCTCGCCGCTGTTCGGCGGCTTCGGCGTGGTGAGCAGCGGCAACATCACCGTGCAGTCCATGGTGCAGCCACAGTGAGACGGCTCTTGCTGAATCGTCTATCCCTCTGTTTTCACGCAATTCCGGACGGAAAACTGCGTCCCACTTTTCCTGGAATTGCCATGGTGCCGACGTCCCTGAAAAGGTTCATCCAGGACCGGTCCGGCGCCAATGCGGTCGAATTCGCGCTGCTTTCGGTGCCGCTCCTTTTGGTGCTGTTCGGCACGGTGGAGTTCGGGCGCATGTTCTGGACGCAGCATGTGCTGCAGGACACGGCGACAGCCGGCGCGCGCTGCGTCGGCGTGCTGCAGAGCGGCTGCACGCAAAACGGCGCCTACAACGCCGCCAGCACCGTCACCTTCATCAGCAGCGTGGCGGCGGGCGACGGCATCACGCTCACCGGGACCAATATCAGCGTCAACAACAACACGACCTGTTCCGGCCTCAGCGGTTTCTCGACGGTACAGATATCCTACACTTTCGCGACCGTGCTGCCGTCCTTCCTGACGTCTTTGGCCAACGGCCCGCTGCTGAAGGCCACGGCCTGCTTCCCCAACCAGGGCGCATAAACAGTTTAGCGACCCGCGTCGAATTGTGATCGACGCTCGGTACCGACCCCGGCACGCGCTTCGACCGCGAGGAGACGGTCGTCGCCCGCGAGCACGCGACCATCCGCTGGCGGTTCTGGAAAGCAGAGGCTTGGCGCGGCGAAGTCAGGTTCAGCCGCGCTCATGCCTATTCCGGCACCGCGATGCCGGAGCCGCCGAGTTCGGCCGGAAAGTCCTTCAGCTTCGGCAGGCCGTCCTTCATAGGCAGCACGGTCTCGGCGTAGTTGACATGGACCGCAGGCGTGAATGCAATTGTCGGGATCGCCGCCGCATAGACGTCGACCAGTCCGAGCGGCGGGTGGTTCGTCATCAGATGCCCGCCGCATTTCGTGCAGAACTGGCGATCGCTCATCTGCGATTTCATGAAGCCGGAGAGGAACTCTTCGCCCTTGGTGACCTTGACGTTGCCCGGCTTCCACAGCGTGAAGGCATTCACCGGAGACGCCGACCACGAACGGCAGGAACTGCAATGGCAGTAGCCCATCGCCTCGGCGGTTCCGTGGACTTCGATTTCCACGGCGCCGCAAAAACACCCGCCCTTATGTACAGTCATGACTTTCGTCCTTGTTCGTTGGTTCCGATTGCGCCGAGCGTCCGGTTCAAGCGGCGCCCGACAACTGGCGGGTTGTAGGATTTTCAGCGGCGAACTGAATGGCAGGGCGTCCGCCTTGCTTGACAGCGCGTCCGGAACTCGGAAGGGATATCGGCGCCGGTTTCCCCGGCGACGCGCACGGGACATGACGAAATGGCCGGGGACGCCTTGTCTGACCTGTTGAGGACGGTACGTCTGACGGGTGCGACGTTTTTCGATATCGAGGGCCACGACCCGTGGGCCGTCTGCTCGCCCGCGCCCGCTTCGATATTGCCGAAGGTTCTGCCCGGCGCCGATCACCTGATTTCCTACCATGTGGTGACGGCCGGCCGCTGCTTTGCCCGCATCATCGGTGAAGAGGCGATGCTGCTTGAGGCCGGCGACGTCGTGGTCTTCACCCGAAGCGACCCGCACATCATGTCCAGCCATCCGGACCTGCGTGCCGAGCCGCCGACGGCCGACGTGCTCGACATCGTCACCGCCGGCCGGATGCCGTTTTACATCAACTGCGCCGGCGACGAGCCGGTCTCGGCCAGGCTGGTCTGCGGTTATCTCGCCTGCGATGCAAACCCCTTCAACCCGCTGCTCGAAGCGCTGCCGCCGGCGATCAAGGCCTCAGATGCGAAAGGCGACGGCGGCTGGCTCGGCCAGTTCATCAACTTCGCGGTATCGGAGGTGGCGCAGAAGCGCGCCGGCAGTGAAACCGTGCTCACCAAGCTCAGCGAGCTGATGTTCGTCGATGTGCTGCGCCGCTATGTCGAATCGCTGCCGCCGCAACATACGGGCTGGCTGGCGGGCCTGCGCGATCCGCATCTGGCGCGCACGCTGGCGCTGATCCATGATCGACCGGCGCAGAACTGGACGGTCGAGGCCCTGGCGAAGGAATCGGCGCTGTCGCGCACCGTGCTTGCCGAACGCTTCACCCGGCTCGTCGGCATGCCGCCTGTGCACTACCTCGCCAAATGGCGCATGCAGATCGCCTCGCAACTGCTCAGCACCGGCAGCAGCAACATGGCAAGCATCGCGGCCGAGGTCGGCTACGAGTCCGAAGCGGCGTTCAGCCGCGCCTTCAAGAAGATGATCGGCGTGCCGCCTTCGGCCTGGCGTCTTGGTATGCGGCCTGGATCAAGCAGCGACGAGTAGCTTTTGGCTGGCCCTGGTCGATCGGTACGAGCTACGGACTAGCCCGAAGTTGATCCACGAGCGACAGTGCTTTCGAATAGACCGCGCGTGACTTGGCCTCACGGCCCTCGACAGGCGAATGAAAGCTGTATCCGGCAAAGAGACCGTTGCCGATGGAAAAGGCAACCCGGCACCAGTCGCCCGAACAGTTCATCATGTAGCGTCCGTTGTCCGGCAGCAGCCATTTTGGATCGGTGCTGACCCAATACTCCGTCTTCCAGGGCATTGTGTAGCGATCGAAACCGGCCACTGGCTGCGGTGCGATCGACCTGCCTTCGCTCACGGCCTTCGCCAGGCCTTCGGCCAGTTCGTTGCGCGGCGGTCCATTGACTAGAAAAACCCGCCGCAATTCGTCGTCGGACGACAGCCCGATGCCAAGCATTTCCGGCCAATCCGCAAGCCCATCGGCGTCGACTGCATCGCACCATTCGGCGGCCCAGCCAGTCTGTTTCCGCGCCGTGCAAAACGCCTCCTGAGCGGAACCCGGTCCGCCTCGGCTAGCGGGACCGGTGAAGCTCAGGGAAAATGAGCTGGCGACCAGCGGAAACGAGCCATTGTCGGTCGCATCGCACACGGAGCGTGTGCCCTTCGCTCGATTGAGGGCGTAGTTGGTCTGGTAGCCATTGCGTATCTGCATCGCGGGCACTGGAGGAGTCGCGAACAGGGATCGGCCGATGCTGACGTGGAGCATCGATGCAAGGCAGGCTTGGGACGCCGGCCGCGCGTCCAGTTTCGGCCTGATGACGAAGAGCCGTGAAAATCCGCCCGCCAACAAAAGGAACGCGATAAGCACCGGAGCCTGAACGATGACGGTGCTCTCGCCGACCGAACGCAACCAAAGGCCTATGCCTCGGGCAAGGACGCCCGCCGATGCGCCTATCGCCAACTCCAGCAACAACAGGATACCCATAAAGCCCGCGTTTCCGTCGAAGGAACTGTCGACCCACAGATAACCGATGCCGGCAGTCATGAGGGCGGCACAGACCGCCAGCCAAATGCCATTTGGCATTATGGCGGCGGCGAAGAACGGCACGAACAGAAAAAGCAGAATGAACATCAGCAACATGGGCATCCCTCGGCATTGGCCGATTGCCATTTGCTTGCTTATGAGCGCCGAACCATGGCGAAGCAGGTCAGGCGCCGTGCAGATGCCGCACAGGTTTTCAGCACACTCCTAGTGCGTCGCGTGGAAACGGATCCACGCGACGCACTTTAGGTCTCTGTTGTTATGCATGTCGTCTTCCCAAAACCGAGATCAATTTTGGGCGACATGCATTAGAGCGGATTGGGCGACCTTAGCGATCCGCCAGCGCCAGCTTGGCGCCGAGCATGACGAAGGCGGCGGCGAAGCTGCGGCGCATCCAAGTCAGCACCTTCGGCCGCGACACGATGTGGCTGCGCACGGAAGCGGCGAACACGCCGTAGGCGGCGAAGACCACGAAGGTCATCAGCATGAAGACGCCGGAGAGTTCCAGCATCGTGGCAAAGGCATGCGGCTCGGTCGTGCTGACGAATTGCGGCAGGAAGGCGAAAAAGAAGATCGACAGTTTCGGGTTGAGCACATTGACCAGGATGCCGGTGGTGACGATCCTCACGGCCGAGTGCGGCGCGGCATTCTCGTCGATGCTGAGACCACCCTTCTCCTTCAGTGTGTTCCAAGCCATGTAGAGCAGGTAGGCGACGCCGAGATATTTCAGTGTCTCGAAGGCGACGGCGCTGGTGTGCAGCACCGCCGCAAGGCCGGTGATGGCGGCCAACATATGCGGGATGATGCCCAGCGTGCAGGCGAAAGCGGCGATGACCGAGGCCCGCGCGCCGCGCGAAAGGCCGGCGCTCAGCGTGTAGAGGACGCCGGTGCCGGGCGAAGCCACGATGATCAGCGACGTCAACAGGAATTCGATGCTCACGGATGGTTCCTCCAGCGCCCTGCCCGGCGGGAGAACGTATCGGGAGGCAAGGGCGGCGGCAAGCCGCGCCGTTTCCTGGTAGTGGGTCAGTTTGAAATTTCGCCCTGATCACGATAGGCGCTTTCACGCCAAAGCCGTTGCCTTGCACTTCATGTACTACAATTTCGTGCGCATCCATGCCTCGCCGCGCATGACCCGGCAATGGCCGCTGGCGTCACTGACAAACTCTGGCAAATCAGCGATATTGTCGCGTTGATCGAGGCAAGGAGCCGAGAAGCCGATGGCTCGCCGACCCTATAATGTGCGCGCCTTATAGCATTTAAACAATGCAGTATGTTTTGCTGGGGATCGAGAATGCGTGATATCTCTGCCAAGCTGATATTCCTATTGGTTGCAAGCATATTTTTAGGAAGCGTCTTATACAACTCATTGTTGGACGACAGATTTGTCTACTACCCAAAGACCCCTGAGGCTCAATCGGACAGGATTGTCCCTTATCATGTTAAGGGGATATATGTTTATCTAACTCCCGAGCAAAGCAGGTTTGTCCATTGGCTCCGAATTGTCGAAATTGGTTCGGGGATTTTGTTTTTTGGAGGTTGTTTTCTGGCACAGATGCGGGCCCAAGGCAGATAGGCTCTTTGGCTAGCAATTGACGATCAATTTTCGAACTGGCCCACTACCCGTTTCCTAGCGGAGCGCCAACCCGTGCGCTGCCCTTGCGATCAGGCATTCGGGGTCGCCCGGCATGCAGGCGCGGCAGACATGCGGGCGCGCGTCGTAGATGCCGCAGGCGGTGTGCTTGCCGACGTCGCCGATCAGCGCCGCGCAGCGGCCGTTCTCGAACTTCATGCCGGAGAGGTCGGCGGCGACCAGCGCTTCGGGGATGCGGTCGAGCTCGGCATCCTCCTCGGTGGAAAAGCGCGGCCAGTCCGCCGCATAGGCGCAGCAGGCGCCACAGCTCTGGCAGTCGAAAACAGCGACCGGGCCGGCATCCGGAGACAAACCGGCATGGGCAGCCAGGTCAAGCAATCCTGGCCCGAAGGCGGTGCGACCGGTGTCTTGCGGCAAGGGCTACTTCTTCCTGGGCTTGCGCGTCGGTGCTTCGGCCGGCGTCTTGAACAGGTCGGTCGCAACCTCGACCGGCGCCTTTGGCGCAGGCTTGGCCGGCTTGGCGGCCGCGGGCGGAGTTGCCGTTTGGTCCTTGGCGGAGAATTTTATGGCCATATGTCAATCCTCGTCGGAAAGGCGCGATTATCGCGCCTTCGGGTTGCGCAAGCGGCCGATCAGGGCCGAGACCGCCGTGATGTTCATTTCCTGCGGCGACCACATACCGGCCGCGTCGATATGGTGCGTTCCAAGCTCGCGATGCGTGCTGCCGCTATAGGCTGCGTCCTGATGGGTGGCCTGCTGATGCGTCTTGGCATCTTCGCGGACATATTCGATCAGGTAGTTCGGACATTCGGCGCGGCTGAGCACGGCGATCCGCACCTGCGCATTGCCAAAGGCGCGCTTGCAGCGCTCAAGCCTTTCAAGCACGCGCCCGACATACTCGACCGGCTTGTCCAGGCCATCGACCATATCGGCGATGGTGGCATTGCTGGGTATCTGGATTGGCGGCACACGCTTGGTGGCCATCGGCATTGTCTCCGCTCGTACCGCTCTTCAGCCAGGATCGAGCACAAAGCAATATGGCAATTCATCGAACCGCCGATCCTACCAACATAATCGCGGCCGGCGACGAACGGCGGCAAATTTTTTTCATTTTGCCGGGAACCATTTTGCCGGCTGCTGGTTATGTTCTAAGTCGCCAGCAATTCTTGCGTAATCGAGAAGAGCTGACGGCAAAGACGCCTCCCGCGCCGTGAAAAGCGCGAGAGGCGTTTTTGTTTGCTCGGGCTTGCGCTTCGGCGTTTCACGCAAATGCCTGCGCGATTGGGCCCTACATGATGGTGCTGATCATCGGCAGGATTTCGTAGCGGAAGCCGCGACCCGACTGCGCCACCGGATCGCCGTCGGTCACGGCCTTCGCCTCGGCCTCGCTGCCGGCGCGCAGGATCAGCAGGCCCCACGGGCCGGCGGGGTCGGCGACTGGGCCTGCCATGATCATGACGCCCTCGCGCAGCTTGGCGCGCAGATAGTCGGCATGCCGGCCCATCAGCGTCCTCTCTTCCTCGGTCATGGTGAAGGCGAAATCCGGGCGCGGCGGGATCAGCCGGCAATGGAATATCTTTTGCGCCGGAGCTTCGCGTGGTGCTTCGTTGCTGGCCATCTCTCCCCTCCGGAATTCAAACCGCGTTGATGCCGCTGCCGCCCCTTCAATCCTGTTCATGCGGCCCCGGCTCCGGCCAAGGCTCCTTCGCTGCTTCCGCATACCAGTGCCGCATCGCCGGCGTCGCCAATACCGCATCGACATAGGCGCGGGTGACGGGTGCCAGCGCGCCGCCATAGGTGTCGAAGCGGGTGACGACGGGCGCGTACATGGCGTCGGCAGCGGTGAAATGGCCGAACAGGAACGGGCCGCCCTCGCCATATTGCTCGCGGCACTGGCGCCAGATCGCCTCGATGCGCGCCCGCTGCGCCTCGCCCTCGGCGTCGAGGGGCTTGTGCGACTTCGGCCGGCGCAGATTCATCGGCCAGCCATAGCGAACCTCGCGGAAGCCCGAATGCATCTCGGTCGCCACGGAGCGCGCCAGCGCGCGGGCACCGAGATCATCCGGCCACAGTTTCTTCTCGGGAAAGAGATCGGCCAGATATTCAAGGATGGCAAGGGTTTCCCAGACAATCCTGCCCCCTCCCTCATGCAGTTGGTGATTCAAGACGGGCACCACGCCCGTGGGCGACACCTTGGCGAGATTGGCTGCGGTCTCCGGCGTGCGCAGGCGCACGAAACCTTCCTCGAAGGGAATTTCCAGATGCTTCATCGCCACCCATGGCCGCAGCGACCAAGAAGAAAAGCACTTGTTGCCGATATAGAGGGTGAATTCAGCCAATTCCGTCTCCTGAAACCATCAATTCGCTGCGACCGCCAAAGCGGACGGCCTGACGCCGGCGCGGGCCTGGATCGCGGCCACCGCTGCCGCTATGTCGGGGTTGACCTCGAGCGCCTTGCGGCCGGCGCCGATCAACAGGTCGACCTGGTCGACCGGCAAGCGCAGCCTTGTCGGTATGTCGTTGAGCTTCGCTTCGGTCGCCGCATCGGCATCGACGAAGGAGAGGTGCTGGACGACGAGGCGGACGTCGCGGCAGTTCCAGCCGCCGGCCGAACCGCGATAGGCCGAAACGGCCGAGGCCGGCAGTCCGCAGCGGAAGCGCACCAACTCGCCCTTCCATTGCGAGACGGCGAGCGTCAGCGCATCGAATTCGTCGCGCACCGAGGCGGCGAGCGTGGTGCTTGTCGTCACGTCGAACAGCTCGCTGGCCTTTGGCCCGTGCAGCGACTTCGCCCAGGCCTTGTTCGAGCCGTTGCCGGCATCGACGACGATGAAGATCAGTGTGTTCAGCCGCACCGCTTCCGAGGGCGACAATGGCCCGTAGGGCGTGCCGGCGGCGGAGCGCTCGAGCGTGAAGCCGGTGACGCCGATATTGTCGGTCAGGCCGCCGTCGAGCAGCTTCACGTAGTCATGCGGGCCGGCGTTCTGGTAGGCATCGAGCGCGCCGGCATAGGCTTTGAGACGCAGCGAGGCGTTGCGGTCGGCCAATGCCTGGCTCAGCCAACCGGGTCGGTGATAGCCGCAGTCGGGGCTGGTCGCCGCGACCACGATCGGCGCGAAGACTACCGGCACCGCCGCGGACGCAGCCACCCCATCGGCCAGCCGCACCTTGTCGAGGTCGCTGCAGAGTGCCGCGAAGGTGTCGTAGGTGAACAGGAACGGCGTGCGGTTGTAGATGTCGGACGCATTGATCCAGACGATCGGACCGTTCGGCTTGTGCAGCGCCTTGAAGGTGGCGCCGTCGAAGAGATGGTCGTTCAGCCATTTGGCGAAGCCGCTGCGGTCGTTGACGCCGCCATAATAGGCGCGCACCAGATTGACCGGATCGATCGCTTCGCGCAGATCGGCTTCGGCATTCTGGATCAGGAAGCGCTCGCGGAAATCCTTGTAGCCGTCCCTGCCCTTGTAGCCGAAATAGGCGGCGGCGATGGCGCCGCCGGAAGCGCCCGAGATCATGCGGATGTCGTCGACCAGCGTGCGGCGCTTCGGCCGCTCGTCGATAACGATGTCGTCCAACGCGCGCAGCACGCCGTAGGAGAAAGCAGCCGCCCTCGTGCCGCCGCCGGAAAAGGCGAGGCCGACCACGGTCGAACCGTCATCGGCGGGATCGGGAATGTAAGTTGGCGAGGGGTGGCCGACCTCGGTGGTCAGCACGTTGATCGGCCCGACGTCGTCGGCGACGCAGCCGGCCACGGCCATCAGCACTGCGACAAAGGCCACACGAAGACGCAAAATCCGGTTCCCCCCGGCCGCCTCCACCCGCGACCGCGGCGAACCCTAACCGGATTGCTTTGTCCGATGCAACCGCACCCGCAAAGGCCATGCGAGAGGTGGAACCCGAACCGGATGCGCGCGTTGAAGGACCCGGATGCAGTTCGCATCCAGTTCCCAGGAGATGCGCATATGGTGAACAAGGATCAGCTTGCCGGTCTTGCCAAGCAAGTGAAGGGTTCGGTCAAGCAGGCGGCTGGCAAGGCCACCGGCGACCGGCAGACGCAAGCCGAAGGCACCGCCGACAAGATCGCCGGCAAGGTGCAGAAGGCCTATGGCGACGTGAAGGACAAGGTCCGCAAGGCTTTCTGAGCCTTGATCACCCGCCTTCGTTGCAAGGCTTTAGGAAGGAGGCCGCCGCGGGCGGCCTTTTTCATGTCTGGAATTGCTTGGTAAAGGCGTTGGTGAAGACGATCTCGCCATGATCGCCCGCCGCTTCGCCGAGCACGACGTCCATGTAATCACCGGTCACCCTGGCCAGCGCGAAGCCGCCCATATAGGCGGCTTTCGGTTTGACGAGATCGAGCCCGTCGCGCTGATAGATCATCGGCACCGCGTGCTGGTGACCGTGGAAGACGGCAATCACGTTGTAGCCCTTGAGCGCCGCCAGCAGCGCCTGGCGGTCGGCCTCGCCCCACCAGTGCGGCTTGCCGGAACCGTCATCGTCAAAGGTGCGTTTGACCGGATCCCAGCGCTCGATCGAGAACGTGTCCCAGCCATAGTGCTGGAAGAGGATGACCGGGCGGCCGTCGCCGGCATAAGTTGCGAGATCCTGCTTCAGCCAGGGCAGGCTGCTCGGCGCGCCGTGGCCGGTGTCGCCGGCGAAACGATGCGTCTGGATGAGATGCAGGCCGCCCCAGTCCCAGGAATAGCAGTCGGTCTCGACATCATATTCGGTCGCCGGCACCGGCGGCTTGAAGAAGACGCCAGCGCGATGGTTGACCTCGACATAGTCGCGCAATTCGCGGCGATACCAGTCGACATGCGGCGGCGAACCGTTCTGGTCGAGATCGTGATTGCCGAGCCCGACATAGACCGGCATGTGGACGCGATCCGGCCCGACGCCCTGGCTGTAGCGCTGGGAGAACTGCAAAAGCTGCGTGCCTTCGCTGGGCTCGGTGACCTGGCCGCCGCCATCGTCTGTGATGTCGCCGCCGGTGACGATCCCGAGCGGCGTCCCGATCGTGCTGCCGGCCGAACCGAGGCCGGTGGCGACGCCGCCGATCTCTGTCGGCCACTTCTGGCCGGCGATGCCGTTGAGCGCCGCGACATTGCGCAAAAGGGCCGCGTCGGTCTTGCCTTCCTGCAGGCAATGAGGGCTCAAGCCGCTCGCCATGCGGCAGGCATGAATGTCGGCGATGAAGAGGAAAGTGGCGTCGATCGGCTGAATGCGCTGCCCGGTCTGGGCGAAGGCCGCGCGAGGAATCGCGCAGGCGGCGAACGCTCCCATCTGGGCGAGGAATGCACGACGTGAGGTGATTGCTGGGCGATTCATCACGCAGGATTGAACAACCTCGACGCCGCTTCGTCCAGCCTGGCATCGCGAAGGCCGTTTCCCTGGAGGTTTCATGCCTTGCATGAAACGCGCTTAGATCGACAGCCTCGCGGAGGTCTGTCATTCCTTCAGCATAGATTGAGGGGAGGAAGGCATGAAATCCACGACGATCGGCATGGCGTCGGCCATTCTGGCGCTTGCTAGCGCCGCGCAGGCCGCGCCTTGCGTCGACGCCAAGTCGGCCAAGACCGGCTTCGTGCTGGAAAAGCCTGGAATAAGCAGCGAATTCCGGCCGGCGCCCGGCGGCATGGTCGCGGTCGCCAACACCTACCAGTCGGAATCGCCGCAGACGCAATATCTCTACGCCGGGCTGATCGAAGTCTTTCGCGACAGCGACACCGGACGGCTGTCGATGATCCCGCTCGGCGACATCAAGAAACTGTTCCCACTGAAGGCCGGGGCCAAGAGCAAGACCGACTTCGTGCGGCTGTCGTCAAAGAAGCCGCCGAAGGGCATCGAAACGCTGGCGCTGACCGTCAAGGGCAAGGAGACCTACAGCCTGGGCGACTGCAAATACAATGTGCTGGCCGTCAACGAGACGATCACCGGCGAGACCGGCAACGTCATCGACAGTTTCACGGCGCTCTATTCGCCGGACCTGCAGGCGGTGCTGGCCCGGCGTTACGATGAAGGCACCAGCGCGCAAAGCGAGGTGGGGTTCGAGACGATCAAGCCGCTGGCGGAGTGAGGCTTCGGCTGGATTGGAGCGGCTGGCGGGACAAGCGCATTGACTATATTCGACCGAACGAAACAGCAGCTCGGATCATCCCAGACGCCGTGATCCTTCGCGCCCCCCTCTGCCCTGCCGGGCATCTCCCCCACGAGGGGGAGATCAGCTAACTCTTCAACCGATTTGCACGGCGCTGACCTTCAATCTCCGCTTGAAGGGTTTTGTGCAACGCGATACGCCGTTGCCGAATTCGACAACCGGAGACCTGCCGTGAGCGCTGAAAAGACCAGAACCGAAACCGATACGTTCGGTCCCATCGAGGTCGCGGCCGACCGCTATTGGGGCGCGCAGGCGCAGCGTTCGCTGGGCAATTTCAAGATCGGCTGGGAAAAGCAGCCGGCCTCGATCGTGCGCGCACTTGGCATCGTCAAGCGCGCCGCGGCCGAAGTGAACATGGAGATGAAGCGGCTCGACCCCGCGATCGGCAAGGCGATCGTCGACGCCGCGCAGGAAGTCATCGACGGCAAGCTCGACGCGCATTTTCCGCTGGTGGTCTGGCAGACCGGTTCCGGCACGCAGTCCAACATGAACGCCAATGAGGTGATCTCCAACCGCGCTATCGAGATGCTTGGCGGCGTCATGGGCTCGAAGAAGCCGGTGCATCCCAACGATCACGTCAATATGAGCCAGTCGTCGAACGACACCTATCCGACGGCCATGCACATCGCCTGCGCCGAACGGGTCGCGCATCATCTGATCCCGGCCCTGCACCATCTGCACAAGGCACTCGACGCCAAGGCGCGCGCCTTCAACCACATCATCAAGATCGGCCGCACGCATACGCAGGATGCGACCCCGCTGACCCTTGGCCAGGAATTTTCGGGCTATGCCGCGCAAGTCGCCTCGTCGATCAAGCGCATCGAATTGACGCTGCCCGGCCTGCAGGAGCTGGCACAGGGCGGCACGGCCGTGGGCACGGGCCTCAACGCGCCGGTCGGCTTCGCCGAGAAGGTGGCGGACCGCATCGCCGCCATCACCGGCATTTCCTTCGTCACCGCGCCGAACAAGTTCGAGGCGCTGGCGGCGCATGATTCCATGGTGTTCTCGCATGGCGCGATCAACGCGGCGGCGGCGGCGCTATTCAAGATCGCCAACGACATCCGCCTGCTCGGCTCCGGCCCCCGCTCGGGGCTTGGCGAGCTGTCTCTGCCGGAGAACGAGCCGGGCTCCTCGATCATGCCGGGCAAGGTCAACCCGACGCAGTGCGAGGCGCTGACGCAGGTCTGCGTGCAGGTGTTCGGCAACAATGCGGCGCTCGCCTTCGCCGGCAGCCAGGGCCATTTCGAGCTCAACGTCTATAACCCGCTGATGGCCTATAATTTCCTGCAGTCGGTGCAGCTGCTCGCCGACGCTTCCGTGTCCTTCACCGACAATTGCGTGGTCGGCATCGAGGCGCGCGAGGACAACATCAAGGCGGCGCTCGAGCGCTCGCTGATGCTGGTGACGGCGCTGGCGCCAACCATCGGCTACGACAATGCCGCCAAGATCGCCAAGACCGCGCACAAGAACGGCACGACGCTTCGCGAGGAAGCGCTGGCGACGGGGCTGGTCAGCGCGGCCGATTACGACCGGCTGGTGCGGCCGGAGGACATGACGCATCCGGGGTGAGCGCTGCGGGCATTTGGTGCCGGGCGAATTTGCTCCGTCTACCCAACTCGCCGACAAGATTTTCGCTCGGGTCTGCCGATCACAGGAACATATTCGCTGTGAACAATGTGTCGCTACATAGGCGACTTTGGTGAACAGTCTCCATCGTCTATCTCAGCGAACATTCAACCCGTTCGGAGACTCAGCATGTCCATCGCCTCTTCCGCCGCCGGCACCACGTCCAATGGCTCGTTCACCATCCTGCTCGGCCGCATCCTGCTCGCCGTCATCTTCCTGCTTTCCGGCTTCGGCAAGCTCACCGCCATTTCCGGCACCGCCGCCTATTTCGGCGGCCTCGGCCTGCCGGTGCCGACCGTCACGGCCGTCGTCGTCGGCCTGATCGAACTGCTCGGCGGCATTGCCGTGCTCGTCGGCTTCCAGACCCGCATCGCCGCCTGGATTCTGGCCGTCTTCACCATCGCCACCGGACTGGTCGCCCATACCGGCTGGGCCGACCAGATGCAGATGATCCAGTTCCTCAAGAATCTCGCCATCACCGGCGGCTTCATCCTGCTCGCCTCCTCCGGCGCCGGCGCCTATTCGATCGACGCCAAGCGCGGCTGAGGCTCTTTCGTTTGACGCAATTCCGGACGGGGGCGACGGCGAAGTCGCCGCGCCTGACCGCTTCACACTTTTCCTGGAATTGCTTTCCGAGCCTGACTAAGCGGCGCGGAATTTTCCGCGCCGCTTTTTCGTTGCGGGGTTAAACTGCGAGGCAGGCCGGCATAGCCGGATCGCGCTTAGCATGGGAGGTCGGCCATGACTCGCAACGCATTGCTTCTCATCTCGCGGCTGCTGCTTGCGGCGCTGTTCGTGCCTTCCGGCTTCCAGGCGCTCGGCAACATTGCCGGCACCACCAGCTATTTCGCCGGCCTCGGCCTGCCGTTGCCGGCCTTGGCCGCATGGGGCACCGGCCTGTTCGAGCTGATTGCCGGGCTTTTGATCCTGATCGGCTTCCAGACACGGATCGTGGCGCTGCTGCTTGCGGCCTTCTGCGTAGTCGCCGGCTTCATCGGCCACTACGGCCAGGGCGCCGACGACGCGACTTTAGCCTTCCTGCACCGGCAGATGCTTATGAAGGACATCGCCATTGCCGGCGGCTTCCTGGCGCTCGCCATGGCCGGCGCCGGCGCGTGGTCGGCCGATGGGCGGGGCAGCGGCTGAAAGAGCCTACTTCACCGACACGCTCGGCCCACCCTCGACCGCCAGCACCAGGCGGCGGTTGGTGATCCTGGCCAGTTGTGCCAGCCGGCCAGCCGGGCGCTCGCCATAGAGGTCGGAAAGCGAGGCCGGCAGCACCAGCGCCAGCGCGCCGTTGCCGCGGCTTTCCCATTTCAGCCTCGGCATGACACCCGGCATCGCTGCCGTCAGCAAATAGACGACGCGCATCATCGCGGCGAGCACACGCGCGCGCTCGAGCAGGCGCGGCGGCGCCAGCGCCTTGATCTCGGGCGCGATGCCGTCGTTGAAGATGCCGTCATGGCGATAGGCGTTGGCTAAAGCCAGATAGGCGCGTCCGGGATGGTCGACGCCGATGAAGGAGGCATGCGCGATGATGTTGAGCGACTGCTGGCCGCGATATTCCGGATGCGCACGCCAGCCGATATCAGCGAGCAGGCAGGCGGCGTGGCGATAGCGCGCCTCATCCGCGGTCTCGTCGATGCCGAAGGCTTTGAAGGCTTTGCCGGTCCATTCGACGAGGTCATGCGCATGGTGCACCGAGCGCGAGCGCAGCAGCGCCAGTTCCTCCGCCGCCGAGATCAGCGGGTCCGACTTCTGCTCCTCCTCGTCGAGGAGCGAGTAGAGAAAACCTTCGCGCACGCCTTGCGCCGAGACAACGATCTTCGACGGCTGCATGGCCGACATGATCTCCTGCAGCACGACGGCGCCGTAGGGCAGCAGCGAGCGGCGGTTCTTGGACACGCCCTCGATACCCTTGACCTTCTCGACCTCGGCGCGCGCCACATGCTTCAGGAAGGCCTGCGCGCTGTCGGCCGAAATCTCGTAGTGATGCATGACGCCGAGCGGATAGTTGGTCATCTCCATATGCAGCCGGGCGAGGTTTCGCCAGGTGCCGCCGACGGCGTAGAAGACCCTGCCCTGCCCGCCCTTCAGGAGCTTTGCCCGCGCCAGTTCCTGGCGCGCGATCTTCTGCGCCTGGACAAGCGAGTTTTTGGCCATGTCCTGCAGGCGCAGGCCGCCGAGCGGCAGGGTGATACCGTCGCCGATCGCCTCGCCATCGATGTCGATAAGTTCGAGGCTGCCACCGCCCAGGTCCCCGGCAATGCCGTTGGCTGGATGGAAGCCGGAGATGACGCCGAGCGCTGAATAATAGGCCTCTTGGCGGCCGGTCAGCACGCGGATCTCGGTCTTGAGCACATCCTCGGCACGGTGGATGAAGTCCGGGCCGTTGCCCGCCTCGCGCGCGGCGGCGGTGGCCAGCACATACATGAATTCGGCGCCGGCCTGGTCCGACAGCGCGCGGAAACGGCGGAACTCCTCCATCGAGCGCGTCACCGCCTCGGGGTCGAGCTTGCCCGTCGAAACGATGCCGCGGCCGAGGCCGGCGAGCATCTTTTCGTTGAACAGCAGCGTCGGCGAGCGCGCCAGCCCTTCATAGACGACAAGGCGGATCGAGTTCGATCCGATGTCGATGATCGACAGCGGCCGCCGGTCCTGGAGCCGGCCCTGGGAGGCAGAAATCACGCGGCGCCGTTCTTCTTGCGGCGCTTGAACTGGGCGATGCGCTTGGGCGCATGCGATTTCAGCGCGTCACCCCGTCCCGAAAGGCTCGGATTGGTCATGAAATATTCCTGCGCGTTGAACGGTTCCTCACCCTCCTCCAGCACAACGCGCCGGGAGGTGCCGTCAGCCAATACGTCGAAACTTTGCTGATTGTCCATGATATTGCCGAGCATGATCTGGCCAAGCACCTGTTCATGCACAGTTGGATTGGTGATCGGCACCAGGGTCTCGACGCGGCGATCGAGATTGCGCGGCATCATGTCGGCCGACGAAATGTAAACGATCGCTTCGTCCGACGGCAGGCCGTGGCCGTTGCCGAAGCAGAAGATGCGGCTGTGCTCGAGGAAACGGCCGACGATCGATTTGACCCGGATGTTTTCCGACAGGCCCGGCACTTGCGGCCGCAAGCAGCAGATGCCGCGCACGACGAGGTCGATCTCGACGCCTGCGCGGCTGGCGTCGTAGAGCGCGTCGATGATGATCGGATCGACCAGCGCGTTCATCTTCATCCAGATGCGCGCCGGCCTTCCTTGGTGGGCATGCCCAATCTCTTCGGCGATGTGCTTGAGGATGCGGTCGCGCAGCGTGAAGGGCGACACGGCAAGCCGCATCTCCTCGGCCGGCTCCGCATAGCCGGTAATGAAGTTGAAGATCTGCGCCACGTCGCGCGCGATGGTCGGGTCGGTGGTGAAGAAAGACAGGTCGGTGTAGATACGGGCGGTGATCGGATGGTAGTTGCCGGTGCCCAGATGCACGTAGTTGCGCAGCTTGCCGTCCTCGCGCCGCACCACCAGCGACATCTTGGCGTGGGTCTTCAACTCGAGGAAGCCGAACACGACCTGGACGCCGGCGCGCTCCAGGTCGCGCGCCCAGCGGATGTTGGCCTCCTCGTCGAAGCGCGCCTTGAGCTCGACCAGCGCCGTCACCGACTTGCCGGCCTCGGCCGCGTCGATCAGCGCGCGCACGATCGGGCTGTCGTTGGAGGTGCGGTAAAGCGTCTGCTTGATCGCCACCACTTCGGAATCAGCCGCCGCCTGGCGCAGGAACTGGACCACGACATCGAAGGATTCGTAAGGGTGATGGACGACGATGTCCTTCTCGCGGATGGCCGCCAGGCAGTCGCCGCCATGCTCGCGGATGCGTTCGGGAAAGCGCGGGTTGTAAGGGACGAATTTGAGGTCGTCGCGCGGGATGGCGACGATTTCGGAAATCTGGTTGAGCGCAAGCGGGCCGGTCAAGACGCTGATGCGGCTCGACGACACGCCCAACTCGCCGGCGACGAAGTCGCGCAGCGCGGCCGGCATCAGCGTGTCGAATTCGATGCGGATCACCGAACCGCGGCGACGCCGCTTCAGCGCCGTTTCGAACAGGCGCACCAGGTCTTCCGACTCTTCCTCCACCTCGATATCGCTGTCGCGGATGATGCGGAAGGTGCCGGAGCCCTTGACCTCGTAACCCGGGAAAAGCTTGCCGATATAGATGCCGACCACCTCCTCCAGCGGAATGAAGCGGACATGGTTCTTGCGGTCCGGCAGGCGAATGAAGCGCCGCAGCGCCACCGGCAGGCGCAAAAGCGCGCTCATTTCCTCGCCGTTCTTGCGGTGGCGCAGTTGCAGCGCGATCGAGAAACCGAGATTGGGGATGAACGGGAACGGATGCGCCGGGTCGATCGACAGCGGGGTCAACACCGGGAAAACCTGTTCCTGGAAATGATCTTCCAGCCAGTTCTTCTCGTCCTTGGTGAGCGCGTCGCGGGTGATACTTTCGATGCCTTCCTTGTTGAGCAGTTGCATCAGCACCGACAGGCTCTTCTGCTGATCCTCCTGCAGGCGCTCGACCTCGCGCAGCAGCTGTTCGAGTTGCTGCTCGGGCGTGCGGCCGTCCGGGCTCTTCAGCGCGATGCCTTCGCGCACCTGACCGGCGAGGCCGGCGACGCGGACCATGAAGAACTCGTCGAGGTTGGCGGCCGAGATCGACAGGAAGCGCACGCGCTCGAGCAGCGGGTGATGCCCGTTCAGCGATTCCTCCAGCACGCGCCGGTTGAACTGTAGCCAGGAGAACTCGCGATTGACGAAACGGTCGGGATTGCCGCCCTCGGGGCTTGCCGCCTCGATGGTGATGAACTCGCTCTGCACCGGCTTCAGTTCGTTCATGGTTCCCGCTCTTGCCCCGCAACCCTTCCTGAGAAGCGCCGCCCGTTGCCGTTAGCGACGCCATAACATGTCTTTGTGACGCATGATCGTCACGGAATCGCTCAACGCCCAGCCTCAGGCGCTTAACCGGCTCAACTTATCCTCTGACAGGCTTTTGCGACAGTTTGATTTCATCGATCTTGCAAACGGGCCGGTTATGCTCCAGATGCAGATGGCCGAACCCAATTGGAGACGACGATGGCAGGCGGTAGCATTCCCCATTTCCAGAACGATGCCGGCCATCCGGTGATCGAGATCGGCGTCAAGGAATTCATGTGCACCGGCGCCAATCCGCCTTTCGACCATCCGCATGTGTTCCTCGACATGGGCGACGACAATGAGAAGGTCTGCCCCTATTGCTCGACGCTCTACCGATATTCGCCGTCGCTGAAGGCCACGCAAACGCAGCCGGTCGGCTGCCTCTATGTCGACCAGGCCGCCTGATCGCCTTTCTTCGACCATGAGCGAAACGCGGTCCCGGCAAATCGTCATCGCCGGGGCCGGCATAGCCGGGCTGACGGCGGCGATAGCCTTTGCGGCGCGCGGCTACCGGGTAAAAATCTTCGAGCAGGCAAGGCAGCTCGAAGCAGCCGGTGCCGGCATCCAACTCTCTCCCAATGCGACACGCATCCTCGCCCGGCTCGGCGTGCTCGACCGTTTGCTGCCCGATGCCGTGCGGCCGGAAGCGGTGGTGCTGAAGGATGCCAAAAGCCTGCGCGAATTGGCGCGAGTGCCGCTCGGGGCGGTGGGCGAAAAGCGCTGGGGCGCGCCTTACCTTGCGGCGCACCGCGCCGACCTGCAGGCGGCATTGATGGCCGAGGTGGCGCAGCGGCCCGACATCGAGCTCGTCACCGGCGCGGTGGTCACTGGCATCGCCATCGAACCGCAAAGCGTGACCGCGACCGTCGAGACCGGCGGCAAAGCCATGACTATCACGGGCGGCCTGCTCATCGGCGCGGACGGCGTCTGGTCATCGGTCCGCGCCGAGCTCGCCCGGACCGTCGGCTTCGCGGCAAGCCGCTTCTGCGGCGAGCTCGCCTGGCGCGCCACGATCCCGGCCGACGGCGCCGCGGGCCGTATCTTCGCGGATATCGGCGCCGCGAACTGCGTCACCACTTTCCTGCATCCCGGCTTCCATATGGTCGCCTATCCGGTGAGCAAGGGCAGCGCCGTCAACCTTGCCGCCTTCACCAGGGGCGAACGTATCGCCGAAGGCTGGTCCGGCCATGCCGACCCGGCCATCCTCGCCGGCGCCATGCGCGGCACGGCGCCGGCGCTGGCGAAGCTTGTGGCGCTTGCCGGGCCGTGGACGGCGTTTCCGATCCACACGGTCGAGCAGCGGCGCTGGACGATGCCGGAAGGCATCGCGCTGATCGGCGATGCCGCGCATGCCATGACGCCCTTCGCGGCCCAGGGCGCGGCGATGGGGATCGAGGACGCAGCGCTGCTTGCCAACCTCGTCGCCGACTTTTCTGGCGATGCACGGCAGGGCCTCACCGTTTGGGAAAATCTGCGGCGCCCGCGCATCGAGAAAGTCATCCGGCGCGGTGCGCTCAACCGGCTCGCCTGGCACGCCCGGGGACCGGTGGCGTTGGCGCGCAACCTGGTGCTGGCGACGCGGCCGGCGGAGAGGCTCGCCTCGGATCTGGACTGGCTCTATGGGTGGGAGCAGCGGAAGATTACGAGGCGCTAGGCTCTCCGGAGATCAACGTCACGCGTGCGTGTCGCGCGCGAGCCCCATGCGGCATTGGAGGATAAAATTCCTAGTTATGTCCTGGCTGCAGGCCCAACAGCTTGGAGTCGCGTTCAACAGCTAGCCGGCGCTCTCTCTCGTGGGCTTCATCGGCCTGCTCGTTGAAATATTCATGCTCCTGACGCATCCGATCAACGCTCGCCTCTTTGCGCTCGCATAGCCGATCGTAGACCTGACGGATCTTGGCAAATATCCTCATTAGCCCAACTCCTTGTCCTCTACCTTGCGCAGCCGGTATCCTGGAAATCTGGGAATGGACGCTCCTCGCCTCGGTCAGCAGGTTGCTGCAGGATCGCCGCCATGACGCGCATGTCGTCGCGCGAGCTGGCGACCTCGATGGTCATGCACTCCAGGTGCATTCCGAAGAATGCGAGGGGCACATTCTCTTCGGAATGGCTCAGATATAGCACCGATTTTGACATTCCGCACGAAGCGACGAGTTTTGGCAAAGAGCCGTACGTTGGCGCGAGCGAGCTTCGTCGCAGAACCGCCGCCATCAGTTATACAACCCCATCGACCACCACAGCGACACCGGCAGCGGGTTCCACCATCCCGTGCGCAGGCCGGCAACACGCAATCCTGCCGCCGTCCAGGTGTTGCATCCAACCAGCGCGTTGAAGTGGCCGTTGGCCTCGTAGAAGCGGTCGTAGGTGGAGTAGCCGGCATCTTCGATCGCCATCGGTCCGTCCGGCCCCTGCCGGAAACTCGCCGCGATATAGTCGAGGAGCGCCACAAAACGCGTCTCGTCGATGTCGAAACCGGCAACGTCGGGATGTGGCTCCTTGATCGCGCCCGCGACATCGACATGCATCACCGAGGCATCGAGCGTCAGCGCCTTCAGCACCGGCTCAGCCTTCAACTGCGACCACGTCGGCGTCTCCAAGTAGAAGGCGCGGCCGCCCCAGCCGAAGACGATGTAGCGTGCCTCCGGCACGTCGATGGGCAGTCCGGCTTGCGTCAGGAAGGCGAAGCGCCGGCGCACGCCGTCGTCGATGGGGACGGCGATGTCGGTGTGGATCGGGTTCTTCAGCACGAGGATGTGCCGTGTGCCCTCGCCTTTGGCGGCGGTCGGCCAAAGCGGACGCGGGACAAGCGTACCGAGCGCGGCGGCGAGCAGCACCGCCGCGACCAGCATCGTCAGGTATCGCAGGACTTTTGTCATCGCGCGCGGTGGTTCGGTCGCATTGCAACGAAGTCGTTGGTTCGGTCAGGAGTTCTTCTATTGCGGCTTCCGAGATTGGCCGAAGCCGCCCGCGACTTCGTCATCCTCGGGCTTGACCCGAGGATCCATGCCGTGACCTCCGCCACAAGCGCAGCGGTTCTGAATTCTGTAAGCGTCGCAACGCCTTAGCGTCACTGCATGGATTCTAGGGTCTGCGCCGCGTCGCTACGCTCCTTGCTCCGCCTTAGAATGACGAGGCAGAGGGGCGCCTCAGTGTAGGATCTGCGACAGGAACAGCTTGGTGCGCTCATGGCGCGGATGGTCGAAGAACTCGGCCGGCGTATTCTGCTCGACGATCTGGCCCTGATCCATGAAGATCACCCGGTTGGCGACCTTGCGCGCGAAGCCCATCTCGTGGGTGACGCACAGCATCGTCATGCCTTCCTCGGCCAGACCCACCATCGTCTCCAGCACTTCCTTGATCATTTCGGGATCGAGCGCCGAGGTCGGCTCGTCGAACAGCATGATGCGCGGGTTCATGCACAGCGAACGCGCGATCGCCACGCGCTGCTGCTGGCCGCCGGATAGCTGTCCGGGATATTTGTTGGCCTGCTCCGGGATCTTGACGCGCTTGAGGAAATGCATGGCGATCTCTTCCGCCTGCTTTTTCGGCATCTTGCGCACCCAGATCGGCGCCAGCGTGCAGTTCTCCAGAATCGTCAGATGGGGAAACAGGTTGAAGTGCTGGAACACCATGCCGACCTCGCGGCGCACCTCATCGATCTTCTTGAGATCGTTGGTGAGTTCCTTGCCGTCGACGATGATCTTGCCCTTCTGGTGCTCCTCAAGCCGGTTGATGCAGCGGATCATGGTCGACTTGCCGGAGCCCGACGGACCGCAGATGACGATGCGCTCGCCGCGCATGACCTTGAGGTTGATATCCTTCAGCACATGGAACTCGCCATACCATTTGTGCATGCCGACGATGTCGATGGCGACATCGGTGGTCGAGATGTGCATCTTCTTGGCATCGACCTTCAGGTCTTCCGCGCTGACGGCGTTTTCGGTGGTCATGGTCATTTCCCCTTTTTATCTCTTATAACCGGTGTCGAGCCGTCGTTCGGTATACATTGAATAGCGCGACATGCCGAAGCAGAGCAACCAGAACACGAAGGCCGCAAAGATCAGGCCGGATTTGGGCGTCTGCGGCGACGCCCAGTTGGGATCGGCGAAGTTCTGCTTCACCACGCCGAGCAGGTCGAACATCGAGATGATCAGCACCAGGCTGGTGTCCTTCAACATGCCGATGAAGGTATTGACGATGCCGGGGATAACCAGCTTCAGCGCCTGCGGCAGCACGATCAGGGTCATCTTCTGCCAATAGCCGAGTCCGAGCGAATCGGCGCCCTCATACTGGCCCTTCGGGATCGCTTGCAGCCCCCCGCGCACCACTTCCGCCATATAGGCGGCGGCAAACAGCGAAAAGCCGATCAGCGCCCGCAGATATTTGTCGAAGGTGACGCCCTCGGGCAGGAACAGCGGCAGCATGACGCTGGCGAAGAACAGCACGGTGATCAGCGGAATGCCGCGCACCGCCTCGATGAAGACGACGCACAGAGCCTTGACGATCGGCATCTTCGAGCGCCGGCCGAGCGCCAGGATCACGCCGAGCGGTAGCGACACGGCAATGCCGACGAAGGAGAGGCTGAGCGTGACGAGCAGCCCGCCCCAGCGCGGTGTCTCGACGTGCGGCAGGCCGAACACGCCGCCGACCAACAGGAAAAAGGACACGATCGGCAGTCCGAGGAACAGCAGGATCGCGTTCAGCCCCTTGCGCGGCACGCGCGGGATGAGCATCGGCACCAGCAGCACGACGAACAGGATGCCGACCAGGATCGGCCGCCAGCGCTCCTCGATCGGATAGGTGCCGAACATCAACTGGCCGAACTTGGCGTTGACGAAGGCCCAGCAGGCGCCGGTCCAGCCGTCGGGCTGGATGCCGCCCTGCGCGGCGGTGGTGCACACCGTGCGGTCCGGCCCGCTCCACACCGCGTTGATGAAGGCCCAGTTGATGATCTGCGGCAGGGCCCAAAGGACGATGGCGATACCCAGCACGGTAAGGACGGTGTCGCCGATCGAGCCGATCAGGTTCCTGCGCACCCAGGCATAGGCGCCGCGCTCTCCGGGGGGCGCCGGCTGCGCCAGCGCCATCTCGGTACGCACCCAGGACATATCGTGTTCCTGCATGGCCCTACCTTTCCACCAGCGCCATTCTGGCGTTGACGACGTTCATAACCGCGGACGTCACCAGGCTCAGCACCAGATAGGCGATCATCATGATGAACACGCCCTCGACAGCCTGTCCGGTCTGGTTGAGCACCGTGCCGGCGGTGGCGGTGAGATCAGGATAACCGATAGCGATCGCCAGCGAGGAGTTCTTGGTCAGGTTCAGATACTGGCTGGTCAGCGGCGGGATGACGATGCGCATCGCCTGCGGGATGACGACCAGGCGCAGGACAGGACCGGAACGCAGGCCAAGAGCACTGGCGGCTTCGGTCTGGCCCTTGCTGACGCCCCTGATACCGGCGCGCACGATCTCGGCGATGAAGGCCGCCGTGTAGAAGGAGAGCGCCAGGAGCAACGACAGGAATTCCGGCTTGATCCAGAAGCCGCCGGTCAGGTTGAAGGTCGACTGTTTCGGGAAGTCGAATGTGAGCGGCATGCCGCTGAGCAGGTAGGCGAGCACCGGCAGACCGACGATCAAAGCGGCCGAAGTCCAGAAGACCGGGAATTGCTGGCCGGTCGCCTTCTGGCGCTGGCGCGCCCTGCGGGCGACGAACCAGGCCATGGCAATGGCAAGCAGCAAGGCAACGCCGATCAGCCAGGAGCCGTCCCCCCATATGGCACGGGGGAAATAGAAGCCGCGCTGGTTGAGGAACGAGCCGAAGGGCAGATGGATGCTCTCGCGCGGCGGCGGCAGCACCGCAAGCACGCCCGAATACCAGAAGAAGATGACCAGCAGCGGCGGGATGTTGCGAAAGGTCTCGACATACACCGTGCAGATCTTGCGGATCAGCCAGTTCTGCGACAGGCGGCCGATGCCGACGATGAAGCCGACGATGGTGGCGAGCACGATGCCGGCGGCAGCGACGATGATGGTGTTGAGCAAGCCGACGACGAGCGCGCGGCCGTAACTGGCATCCGACGTGTAGGCGATCGGTGTGTCGGAAATGTCGAAACCGGCCCTGCTCTTCAGGAAATCGAAGCCCGAGGCGATGTGCAGGCGCCTCAGATTCTCGATGACGTTGTCGACGATCCACCAGATCGAGGCGAAGACCAGGATCACGACCAGCGTCTGGAAGAACAGGCTGCGTGTTCTCGGGTCATTGATGAAGGAGCCGCGACTCGGCTCCCCGCGAAGGATTTCCTGCGAAGCCATGGATCGTCCCCTGGAAAGAGAAACCGGGAGCCAGACAACCTGGCTCCCGGATCACGTTTCGATCAGCGGATCGGCGGGCCGTATTGCAGGCCGCCCTTGGTCCACAGCGCGTTGATGCCGCGCGCAATCTTGAGCGGGCTGCCCGAGCCGACATTGCGCTCGAACATTTCACCGTAATTGCCGACGGCCTTGACGATGTTGACCACAAAATCGTTCGACAGGCCGAGATCGGCGCCGTACTTGCCGTCCGGCTCGGTGCCGAGAAGGCGCTGGATGTTCGGGTCGGTCGAGGTCTTCATCTCGTCGACATTGGCCTGGGTGACGCCGGCTTCCTCGGCGTTGAGCAGCGCGAAATAGGTCCAGCGCGCGATGTGCGCCCACTGGTCGTCGCCCTGGCGCACGGCCGGGCCGAGCGGCTCCTTGGAGATGATCTCGGGTAGCACGACATGGTCGGCCGGCGAGGACAGCGTCAAGCGGATGCCGTAGAGGCCGGACTGGTCGGTGGTGTAGGCGTCGCAACGGCCGGAATCATAGGCGGCGTTGACCTCTTCGAGCTTCTCGAAGACGACGGGGTTGTACTCCATCTTGTTCTTCTTGAAGTAGTCGGCGAGGTTGAGCTCGGTCGTGGTGCCGCTCTGCACGCAGACGGCGGCGCCCGAAAGCTGCAGCGCCGAGTTCACGCCGGGCAGCTTCTTGGCGTTGATCATGAAGCCCTGGCCGTCATAGTAGGTGACGCCGACGAAATCGAGGCCAAGCGCGCTGTCGCGGTTGCTGGTCCAGGTGGTATTGCGCGACAGGATGTCGATCTCGCCCGACTGCAGCGCGGTGAAACGCTCCTTGGCGCTGAGGGGCGTGAACTTGACCTTGGAGCCGTCACCGAAGACGGCGGCCGCGACGGCGCGGCAGAAATCGGCGTCGATGCCCTTCCAGTCGCCCTTGTCGTCCGGCGCCGAGAAGCCGGCGAGACCGGTCGAGACGCCGCACTGGATGAAGCCCTTTTGCTTCACTGTATCGAGCGTGCCTGCCGAGGCGGCGGACGCCGTGAACCCGAGCGCGGCGGCGCCAAGGATGCCCAATGCAATGTGTTTCATGACCCACAGACCCTTTTCTGTTACAGGCGCCCCTACTCCCAGGCGACGCTTGATCTTTTTTCGCTTGTGAACGCAGCTCCCACTTAGGCCCACTCCCGGACCCGCATCGTCTGCCGATGCGCTGCCTCCCATTCACGAAACGCATCGAAGGCGATTATTCCCGTGAGGTCAAGGGAAATGACCGTTTGACGACAGGTTTGAAAAGCAATTGCCGTAAATGCCTGAATTGCGGACAAGAGCACCGTGAAATCGGCAGGCCGTGCAAACAAATCGGTCAGTTTCATCGATAGGAATCCACTATCTGCCGGCAAAATCCGCTTCGGCAATAGCGATGCTTTATTGGGCGAGCGCGCTGTTGGATTGGCCCAGCGAAAGGGCCGCTTTTGGCGGGCCTGCGGCGGTTGCGCGGCCCTTGCCGCCGCTCTATGCCTGCTCATCTCACATCATTTGACGGGCAACGAACCATGGCAAGAGACGGCATCGAAATGGGCACCAACACATTGCTTGCCCATTCCGGCAACAACCCGCGGGACTATTTCGGCTTCGTCAATCCGCCCGTCGTACACGCCTCGACCGTGCTCTACCCCGACGCCGCCTCGATGGCCGGGCGCAGCCAGAAATACACCTATGGCACGCGCGGCACGCCGACGATGGATGCGCTCACACTCGCCGTCGACGCGCTGGAAGGCTCGGCCGGCACGATCGCGGTGCCGTCGGGGCTGGCGGCAGTGACCGTGCCGCTGCTGGCCTTCCTCGGCGCCGGCGACCACATCCTGATCGTCGACAGCGTCTACCACCCGACACGCCATTTCGCCGACACGATGCTGAAGCGGCTCGGCATCACGGTCGAGTATTACGAGCCGCGCATCGGCGCCGGCATTTCCTCGCTGATCAAGCCCAACACCAAGGTCGTGTTCACCGAATCGCCGGGATCGAACACCTATGAGGTGCAGGACATTCCGGCGATCGCCAAGGCCGCGCACGCGGCGGGCGCCATTGTCATGATGGACAACACCTGGGCGACGCCGCTCTACTTCAAGCCGCTCGACCACGGCGTCGACATCTCGATCCACGCGGCGACGAAGTATCCAGCCGGCCATTCCGACGTGCTGCTCGGCACCGTCTCGGCCAACGAGGCCTGCTGGAAGCAGCTTTACGACGGCTTCTGCACGCTTGGCTGCTGTTCCGGCCCCGACGACATCTATCAGGTGCTGCGCGGCCTGCGCACGATGGGAGTGCGTCTGGAGCATCACCGCAAGAGCGCGCTGGAGATCGCGCGCTGGCTGGAGGGGCAGCCGGGGGTGGCGCAGGTGCTGCATCCGGCGCTCGAAAGCCATCCCGACCATGCGATCTGGAAGCGCGATTTCTGCGGCTCCAGCGGCGTGTTCTCGATCGTGCTCGACGGCGGCGGACAGAAGGCGCAACACGCTTTCCTGGACGCGCTGAAAATCTTCGGCCTTGGCTATTCCTGGGGCGGCTATGAGAGCCTCGCCGTGCCGGTCTTCCTCGGCGACCGCACGTTTGCCAAAGGTTCTTATGCCGGCCCGCTGGTGCGCCTGCAGATCGGGCTGGAGGATGTCGAGGATCTCAAGGCCGATATCGCGCGCGGCCTCGCGGCCGCCGCGGCAGTCGGGTGACAGGTCGATCGGCGGGGTGCCGGCGGCCAGCAGACAGGCATTGGCCGAAGCGTTAGCATAGCCTCGCAACTTACTCGGGAACCTTTTGCCGGCGGGCGCATCCAATAGGCGGATGTGATGCCTATGCGGGGAGATCGGGGCCGGATGAGAAAGCACGCTATTCAGGCCACCGGAATTGGCGCAGCCGAGGGCGGCGACATGGCGCTGGTGCGGCGCGCGCTGGCGCGCGATCCAGAGGCCTGCCGCGCCATCATCAAGACACACAATCAGCGGCTCTACCGCATCGCGCGCGGCGTGGTGCGCAACGACGCCGAGGCCGAGGACGTCGTGCAGGAGGCCTATATGCGCGCCTTCGCCAGCCTCGACGCCTTTCGCGGCGAGGCCTCGTTGTCCACCTGGCTGTCGCGCATCGTCATCAACGAGGCGCTCGGACGGCTTCGCAGGCGAAAGCGCATCGTGGCTATGGCGGAAAATCCGGAGGCGCAGATCATCCGCTTTCCCCTAAACCCAAACGGTGTGAATCCAGGCGACGATCCGGAGCGGACGATGGCGCAGCGGCAGATCCTGAAACTTGTCGAAAGGGCGACCGACAGCCTCCCCGATGTCTATCGCAGCGTTTTCGTCGCCCGGGTCATCGAGGGCCTGAGCATCGAGGAAACCGCCGACCTGCTCAGCGTACGGCCCGAAACGGTTAAAACGAGGCTGCACCGGGCGCGCACCCTGGTGCGCAAGGCGCTGGACGACGAGATCGGTCCGGTGCTGCTCGACGCCTTCCCCTTCGCCGGCCGGCGCTGCGAGCGGCTGACACAAGCCGTGATGAAGCGTCTGGGTTTCGAAGGCTGATTTTCCCGGGAACGTTTCGCCACGTCCAGCATCCAATCGGCGTCAACCCAGATGAAGCCCGAAGCCAATGCGCCGGGCGAAGGAGATGCCATGTTCATGCGACCGACCGCCGCCCTCGCCGCCCTTTTCCTGATCAGCGCCGCGCCGCTGGCGCAAGCCGCCGACAAGCCCACCGACCCGCAGATCGCCCATATCGCCTATACGGCCGGCTCGATCGACATCGAGGCGGCCAAGCTGGCGATCAAGAAATCGAAGAACAAGGAGATCGTCGCCTTCGCCAAGGATATGGAGCGCGACCATGAGGCCGTGAACAAGCAGGCGCTGGACCTGGTGAAGAAGCTGAAAGTCACGCCCGAGGACAATGACACCAGCAAGGCGCTGGCCAAGGCGGCCAAGGAAGAACGCGGCAAGCTGGCGAAGCTGAAGGGCGCCGATTTCGACAAGGCCTATATCGAAAACGAAGTCGCCTATCACAAGCAGGTCAACGGCGCGCTCGAAACCCTGCTCATCCCGTCGGCCAGCAATGCCGAACTGAAGAGCCTGTTGGAGACCGGCCTCAAGATCTTCCAAGGACATCAGCAGCATGCCGAACATGTCGCCGGCATGTTGAAATGAGGCCGCTGCTTCTCGCCTTGGCCATGGCCCTCATTGCGTCGCCGGCGCTCGCGGCGACGATCGAGGTGACGATCGACAAGCTGGTTTTCTCGCCAGCCAGCGTTCAGGCCAAGGTCGGCGATACGATCGAGTGGACGAACAAGGATGTCTTCGCCCACACCGCGACCGTGAAAGGCGGCTGGGAGGTGATGATCCCGGCAAAGTCGAAGGGCAAGGTCACGCTGAAGGCGGCTGGAGCGGTCGACTATTTCTGCCGCTTCCACCCCAACATGAAGGGCTATATCGAGGTGGTGCCTTAGCCTGTCGTCTCGCCCGGGGAGGTGCGGCGCGCCTCCCCGGAGCGATTCTACAAACGGCCCTAACGCCTTGGCGCGATTGGCAAAGTCGAGGCCGTTGACGGCATGCCATCGCTGTGGCGCCGCGCAATAATATTCTCTTCGGCTGCACTTAGGCGGATTGGTTTGGCTTCCCAATCCGCCTTAGCGGCTGCATTGCGGGTACCGCAATTTCTCCGTTTCGACAGGACCCGCCATGGCGTTGCGCCTCTTTGTCCCGATCCTTGCCGGCGCCACGCTGCGCGAGCGGCTGAGCGCCTGCATCGGCGCCGTGATCGGCATCGCGCTGACCGGCGTGATCAGCGGGCTGACGATGGGCAAGGGCCCGCAAGTGGCGATGCTGGTGGCGCCGGTGGGGGCGTCCGCAGTGTTGCTTTTTGCCGTGCCGTCGAGCCCGCTGGCGCAGCCCTGGTCGATCATCGGCGGCAACACGATTTCGGCGCTGGTCGGCGTCACCGTGGCGCGTTTCGTGCATGACCCGGTCATCGCCTCGGGCCTCGCGGTGGCGCTTGCGATCGCCGCCATGTCGTTCACGCGCTGCCTGCATCCGCCAGGCGGGGCCGCGGCGCTGACCGGCGTGATCGGCGGGCCGGCCGTCGCCGCCGCCGGTTTTCTGTTCCCCTTCGTACCGGTGGCGCTGAACTCCATCGTGCTGGTGGCGCTCGGTCTCATCTTCCACAGACTGTCGCGACGCAACTATCCGCATGTGCACCAGCCGGCAGCGGCCGGGCACGGCACCGCGGACCCGCCGCCGACGACGCGCGTCGGCTTCCGGCCCGAGGACATCGATGCCGCGCTTGCGGCGCTCGGCGAGACCTTCGACATCGACCGCGAGGATATCGAAAGGCTGCTGCGCCAGGTCGAGTTGCAGGCGATGGTGCGTTCGCAGCGCACACTGCTCAGCAGCGATATCATGTCGCGCGACGTGATCGCCGTGCCGCAGACGGCCAGCGTCGACGAAGCGCGCAAACTTCTGCTCGACCACAACATCCGCACCTTGCCGGTGCTGGATGCCAACGGCCGGCTTGCCGGTGCCGTCGGCCTGCGCGAGCTGACCCAAACCACCGGCACGGTGAACGGCGTGATGGCGAAGGCCGGCACGGCGGCGCCCGACACACCGGCGATGAGCCTGCTGCCGGTGCTGACCGACGGCCGCAGCCATGCCGTGGTGATCGTCGACGCGGAGCGGCACATCCTCGGCCTGATCACGCAGACCGATCTTCTAGCCGCGGCGGCGCGGCTGCAGCCGCCGCTGAAAGCCGTCGCATAGTAGGCGAGCCGGTCAGCCGGCCGCCCGGTCGAGCCGCCGCGAAGTTTGCCGTGCCTCCGCCGGCCGGGTGATGTGCGTCCACGAGCCGTCATAGCCTGGTTTTCGGCCTTCGACCCAGGCGCCCAGGCCCTCACGCAGATCGGCGGTCGGCGCCATTCGGGCGAACTGCTCGGCCTCGACCAATAGGCCCTCGGCGATGCTCAAGTTTATACCGCGCGTCACGGCGGTGAGGATGCTCGCCACGGCAAGAGGCGAATGGACGAGGATGCGGCGGGCGAGATCGAAGGCCGCCGGCATCAGCTCGGCATACGGCACGACGCGGTTGACGAGGCCGAGCTCTGCGGCGCGTGTGGCGGAGAACGTCTCGCCGGTCAACAACAGCTCCAGCGCGCGCTTGCGCCCGGCGAGCCTGGGCAGGCGCTGCGTGCCGCCGAAGGTCGGCGGCATGGCAAGTTTTATCTCGGGCTTGGCGAAGATGGCGCGGTCGCTGGCGATGGCCAGCGGCACCGCTTCGGTGATCTCGCAGCCGCCGCCAAAGGCAATTCCGTTGACGGCGGCGATGACCGGCTTGCGGAACGCTTCCAGCTTCGCGGTCAGCCTTTGGCCGCGCATGACGAAGTCGCGCAGCGCCGCGTCGGCGCCTTCGGCGACGCTCAGCGAAAACTCGTGGATGTCGGCGCCGGCGGAAAAGGCGCGCTCCCCTGCGCCCGTCAGGATGACGGCGCCGACCGCGCCGTCGGTCTCGATCTTGTCGAGGGTGACCAGCAGGCGGTCGATCAAAGCGTAGTTCAGCGCGTTGAGTTTTTCGGGGCGGTTGAGCGTCAGCACCGCGACGCGGTCGCGGATCTCGCAAAGCACGGGGTCGGTCATGGTTTTTCCTCTGCGTTCGGATCGCTGCAGGGGATCAGCTTCGCGGTTGTCTGTATATTCACTAGTCGGTATACTTAGCAGATGGATGAAGCCGTCAGCCCGACCCGCAAGCGCATCGTCGATGCGGCGACAAAACTCTTCTATGCCGAGGGCATCGGCCGGGTCAGTGTCGACGCGGTGGCCGAGAAGGCCGGACTGACCAAGCGCACGCTCTACTATCATTTCCGCAGCAAGGACGATCTGATCGCCGCCTATCTGGAGGGCCGCGACCAGCCCAACCTGAAGCAGATGGCTGGCTGGTTCGATGACGCCGAAGGCGGGCCGGACAGCAGGGTCGAAGCGATCTTCACCAACCTCGCGCGGGTCGCGCGCCATCCGCGCTGGAAAGGCTGCGGCTTTCTGCGCACGGCCGCCGAACTCGCCGCCATGCCCGGCCATCCGGCGGTCAAGGCCGGCGCGCGGCACAAAGCGCGCTTCGAGGCGTGGCTGGCGGAGGCCCTGTCAGGCCACGACGTCACCGAGGCCGGAACGCTGGCGCGCGAGATCGTGCTTCTGATGGATGGCGCGTTCTCGGTGATGCTGGTGCATCGCAACGCCGACTATATCGAGGCGGCGGGACGAGCGGCGACGACGTTGGTCAGGGTGCGGATGGCAGCGGCGGTTCCGCCGGCCGCTGGCCGGCCCGCGCGGCGGCGTCGGCGGATCGTCGCCCGGACGCCGTGATCCAAGGGCTGAGCGCTAGAGCTTGCTGAAGAAGCCGGACAGAATGTTCGGACCCGTTTCGCCGGGCCGCAGCCTGATCCCGTCCTCGAAGGAGTTGAGCGTGACGCAGCCGAAGCCGTTGTCCGCCAGCAGCGCCACCAGCGACTCGCGGTCGAAATGGTGCAGGTGCTCGTTGGGCAGACGCATGCGCCACGTCTGGAACCACGCGTCGCCATCGGCGCCGAGCTCACGCCAGCGGCAGTAAGGGACGGCAACGGCCAGGTGGCGGGCCTTCAGGCGGGCGAGGAAGCTCAGGTCCGGGATGTGCTCGAGCACGTCGAACATGGCCACCAGATCCCACGTGCCGGCCAGCGCCTCGTCCCAATCGACAAAGCGGACGCCCTTGGGCAACGGATATCTGGCGATGTCGCAGCCGGCGCAGTCGGCGACCCCGGTTATCTTCGCGGCCTCGACAAAGGTGCCGGTGCCATAGCCGATCTCCAGCACGGACCGGGGAACCTCGCCGGTGATGCCCAGCACCCAGCCAAGCCGCTGATAGCCGAGCTTGATGGTGCGGTCGCTCAGATCCTCGTAATAGGAGATATACTGCTTGTCGTATTTGATCGGCGAGAAGTCGATCTGGTGGATCACGCCGAAGCGGTCCACCTCGTAATTGTCCAACATCGGCGCGCGGCCCCCGGAATTCGCCATTCCTTACAGGACGGAGCTAAACGCAACGTAAGCGCCCCGCGGAGCGGCGCCCTGCTCTGCCGCGGAGTGTCTCAGGTTGTCGCTGGTTTAAGCCGCTGCTACCGGCGCATTCAACGCGGCGATGGCGGTTTGCAAAGCAACATCGCATTCGCGCTGATGGCTCCAGTGAACGCTTTGTGATGCGCGTTTGACGCGCTCCAAGGCTGCTGGCTCCAAGTGCACGTCCCATAAGCCCGATACGGCCGCCCTCGTCTTTGGAGCAATCCATGCCATAACGTTGTCTATGTCAGTACAATGGTCAAAAGCGTGCTCGTAGAAGGAAACTCCAGCAGCGTTCCAAAGCTGTTTGTTGGGGTGCCATAGGCTCCATTCGGCAAGTGCGTAGATTTTGGGAAGCTCGTCGCGATCTTCGACCGAATGGGCTCTGCGAACAGAAGAAAGTACCTCGGCGAAAAATGCAAAAATTGAACAACGCTCTGTACGATTTATGGATGCCGCAGAAAACTCGGCCGGCAACATCACCTGAGCCAAAGCTCTCCAGCGAGGCAGCCGGTCTAAAGTATGCGCTAACTGGTTGTTCTGCCGATCCATCTCCAAAGCATATATAGAAGTTCGTCGGCTGGTGCGACAGGCGAGCGGTGCCGGCTGAGAGCCGGTCAAAACTCAAACTGAGACACTACATGGCCGGCGAGAACCTTGACGGCGCCGGCCGTCGCAGCCTGTAATCGCGCAAGGCCCGGAGGAGAGCCGACACACATGGAAAAGATCATCCTGGACTGCGACCCCGGGCACGACGACGCCATCGCCATCCTGCTTGCGGCCGGCAATCCCAATATCGAGCTGCTCGGCGTCACCACGGTCTCGGGCAACCACAATGTCGAGAACACCACGCGCAACGCGCTTTCGGTCTGCACCGCCTACGGCATCAAGGTGCCGGTGGCGAAGGGCTCGCCCGGGCCGCTGATCATCGACCAGGTGCTGGCCGTCGAGATCCATGGCGAGACCGGGCTCGACGGCCCCGAACTGCCGCCCGCCTCCTTCGCGCTCGATAAGCGCCATGCCGTCGACTTCATCATCGACACGGTGATGGCGCATGAGCCGAAGACGGTTACGCTGGTGCCGGTCGGCCCCTACACCAACATCGCGCTCGCCGCGCGCAAGGAGCCGCGCATCATCGGCCGCGTGAAGAAGGTCGTCGCCATGGGCGGCGCCTATACGCGCGGCAACATTACGCCGGCGGCCGAGTTCAACGTGTATGGCGACCCGGAAGCCGCCGACGTGGTGTTCCGCGCCGACTGGGACGTGACCATGGTCGGGCTCGACCTGACCCACCAGGCACTGGCCACGCCGGAACTGCAGGACAGGGTGCGCGCCGTCGGCGGCCCGATCGCCAAATTCATCCTCGACATCTGGGCGTTCATCGCCACCACGCATGGCGGCCTGTTGCAGATCGCCTACCCGGCCGTCCACGACGCCTGCTGCGTGGCGGCGATGATCGACCCGACTGTCTTCACCACCGAGAAGGCCGACATCCGCGTCGAGATCGCGGGACGCTGGACCAAGGGCATGACCGTCTGCAATTTCGAAAAGATGGGCGGCATGCGCCATTTCGGCGGTACGGCGAGCGAGCAGATGAATTTTCGCCACGACGTGGCGATGACGCTCGACCACAAGAAGTTCTGCGATCTGATCGTGGACGCGCTTGAAAGGCTGACGAAGGCGTTGGGCTAGGCCGCGGGGTTTCAGTTCCCCGCGCCGGTCTCAACCAGTTGCGCAAGCCGACGCTCCATGTCGCGCCTGAGATTGTAGTCGGGGCGTCCGAACGATCTGTTGCGCTCGGCGATGAAGCGGCGCTGCTCCTCGCGCAGCCCCCGCGCCACTTTCCGGTCGGCCTTTGCCAGCGCGGCCTTGTAGACGTCGTCCATCCGCCGGTCGATGCGCGACAGGTCCGGATCGGAGCAGATCGCCTTTTCGACCGCGTTGTTCGCCGACTTGCACTTGAAGGTCGGCAGCAGCCGCTCGGCGCGCACCGACTGGCGGCGGTCGCGATCCTGGCGCAAGTTGGCCAGTTGCTCGGCGTCCGAACCCGCCTTTGGATCGATGCGCAGCGCCTGCTCGTAATCGGCGATGGCGCTGTCGGCATCGCCCTTCTGCTGCCAGGTCGCGGCGCGGTTGTGATAGGCCAGATAGAAGTTCGGATCGAGCGCGAGCGCGCGGTCGTAGTCGGTGATGGCGCGGTCCAGATCGCCCTTCAAATTGTAGGCGTTGGCGCGGTTGGTCAGGAAGTTTGCCTGCGGGCGCAGCCGGATCGCCTCGTTGTAGTCGGCGATGGCGCGGTCATAGTCCTTCTTGTCCTCATAGGACAGGCCCCGGTTGTCGAAATATTCCGGCTTGGTGGGATCGAGCCGGATTGCATCGCTCTCATCGGCGATGGCTTGATCGGTACGGCCCATCGCCTTGTAGGCCGCGCCGCGGTTGGTGAAGAAGCGGGCGTTCTTCGGATCGAGCCGGATCGCCTCGTCATAGTTCCTGATCGCCTCGTCATAACTCTGCTTGAAATAATAGGTGGCGCCACGATCCTGCCAGGCCTGGGCATATTTGGCATCCAGCCGGATCGCCTGGTTGTAGTCGGCGATGGCGCGATCATACTGCTTGTCGTTGCTGAACACGTTGCCGCGATTGGCGAAGGCCTGCGGATCGTTCGGATCGAGGCGTGCCGCCTCGTTGGCGTCGGCCAGAGCCTTGTCGAGATTGCCGCTGGTTCGATAGATGTTCGAGCGTTCGCGGTAGGCGCGCGCATTCTTCGGGTCGAGCGCGATGGCGCGGCTGAGATCGGCAAGCGCGAGTTGCATCTTGTCGACATTCCAATAGGTCGCGCCACGGCTGACCAGGGCCGCGACGAAATCCGGCGACCGGTCGTTCTTGCCGCCCTCGATCAGGGCGGTGCAGGCCGCGATGCGCTGCTGGGCGGAATAGGCGCTGTCATCGCTCGAAGCGCAGATGGCGGTGTCGGCCGCACCTTCGGCCTTCGCGTGGGGCATGGCGGCAAGCGCGAGTGGAGCAACGGCAAGCAGCAAGAGACGGCGCATGAAAACCTCCTTGGGCCAAGCCATCGCGGGCGCGGAAATGCCTGCCGTCATGGCTCGCATGACTTATGTCGCGGCACTGCAACCAAAGGTTCAACAATCGCGAATGATAAACGTTTGCGTAGGCGTGCTTCAAGACAACGACGATTGCTCTCCTGGTTCGAGGTTAATTGAATTCGCGGCGGCGGCGGCCTATACGTCGCCCATGGAAACCCTAGCCAGCGCCCAAAAACAGATAGCTCCGCTATCCGTCCGCCAGCCTCCCGCCCGACGGGCAGCACCATTCCTGCCGATGAGCCGCGCCGAGATGACGGCGCTCGGCTGGGACGAATGCGACATCGTGCTGGTCACGGGCGATGCCTATGTCGATCACCCGAGCTTCGGCATGGCGATCATCGGGCGCCTGCTCGAATCCCAGGGTTTTCGGGTCGGCATCATTTCGCAGCCCGACTGGCAGTCGGCTGAGCCGTTCAAGGCGCTGGGCAGGCCAAGACTGTTCTTCGGCGTCACCGGCGGCAACCTCGATTCCATGGTCAACCGCTACACCTCGGACCGCAAGCTTCGCCATGACGACGCCTATACGGCGGGCGGCGAAGGCGGCAAGCGGCCGGACCGCTGCACGATCGTCTATACGCAGCGCTGCCGCGAGGCCTACAAGGACGTGCCGATCGTGCTGGGCGGCATCGAGGCCTCGCTGCGCCGCATCGCCCATTACGACTACTGGTCCGACAAGGTGCGCCGCTCGATCCTGGCCGACGCCAAAGCCGACCTGTTGATCTACGGCAATGCCGAGCGCGCCGTCGTCGAGGTGGCGAACCGGCTGGCCGCCGGCGACACGCCGCGTGAACTCGATAGCATCCGGGGCGTCGGCCTGTTCCGCCGCGTGCCCGAGAACTTCACGGAACTCCATGCCGACGATCTCGATTCTTCAGACGAGGGCGCGACCCGCAAGCCCGGCGACACGGTGATCCGGCTGCCCTCCTTCGAGCAGGTCGAGGGCGATCGCGACGCCTATGCGCGCGCCTCGCGCGTGCTGCACCGCGAGGCCAACCCAGGCAATGCCCGCCCGCTCGTCCAGCGCCATGGCGACCGCGACCTGTGGCTGAACCCGCCGCCCATCCCGCTGACTTCCGAGGAGATGGACGCCGTCTACGACCTGCCCTATGCGCGCGCGCCGCATCCGTCCTATGGCGATGCGAAAATCCCCGCATGGGACATGATCAAGTTCTCGGTGACGGTGATGCGCGGCTGCTTCGGCGGCTGCACCTTCTGCTCGATCACCGAGCATGAAGGCCGCATCATCCAGAACCGCTCCGAGGGCTCGATCCTGCGCGAGATCGAGAAGATCCGCGACAAGACGCCGGGCTTCACCGGCGTGATCTCCGACATCGGCGGGCCGACCGCCAACATGTACCGGATGGCCTGCAAGGACCCCAAGATCGAGGCGGCCTGCCGCCTGCCGTCCTGCGTGTTTCCCGACATCTGCCCCAATCTCAACACCTCGCATGACGACCTTATCCGGCTCTACCGCAAGGTGCGCGAGGTCAAGGGCGTCAAGAAGGTGATGGTCGCCTCCGGCGTGCGTTACGACCTGGCCGTCAAGAGCCCCGAATATGTCAAGGAACTGGTGACCCACCATGTCGGCGGCTATCTGAAGATCGCGCCCGAGCACACCGAGCGCGGGCCGCTCGACAAGATGATGAAGCCCGGCATCGGCACCTATGACCGCTTCAAGGAGATGTTCGACGCAGCCGCCAAGGAAGCCGGCAAGAAATACTATCTCATTCCGTATTTCATCGCCGCCCATCCCGGCACGACCGACGAGGACATGCTGCAGCTGGCCATCTGGCTGAAGAAGAACCGCTACCGCGCCGACCAGGTGCAGACCTTCCTGCCCTCGCCCATGGCGACCGCGACGGCCATGTACCATACCGGCGTCAACACGCTGAAGGGCGTGCGGCGCGGCGCGACCGACAAGGTCGAGACCGTGCGCGGCGGCCGGCAGCGCCGGCTGCACAAGGCGTTCCTGCGCTACCACGACCCCGACAATTGGCCGCTGCTGCGCGAAGCCTTGAAGGAGATGGGGCGCGCCGACCTTATCGGTCCTCGCCCCGACCAGCTGGTGCCCGCCCACCAGCCGCCCGGAACCGGCAAGGCCGCCGGCACGAAGCGCCCCATGCGCCCGATCGGCAGAGGGCAGAGCTTCACCACCAAGGGCGTGCCCTTCCCAAAGAAGTTCAGCCGCTAGGGACCGGTGGTCTGTCTGTAGTGCTCCGCCAGCATAGCTGATCTGCCAGGTGGCGATCCGAGCCACCAGCAGATCCGCTTTCGCCGGCAGCTTGGCGCCTCATGTCGGGCGTCCAAGTGAACTTTGCCGCCGCCTCAAAGCGGATGTCGTGAGACGCGCCCGAAGCCGTGCCCGTAAGCTGAGATTGGCAACCCTATTCCGCGATCCAGTTGCAAGCTGTAGCCTGCGTCCCGTCACCACGAACTTTGAAAGGGAGGAGCAGCGATGCCGAAATATCTCGTCCAGGGTTCTTACACAGATCAGGGTCTCAAGGGCTTGCTGAATGAGGGCGGTTCGAAACGGCGAATGATGGTCGAAAAGCTCGCCGAGGAGATCGGCGGCAAACTCGACGTGTTCTATTTCGCCTTCGGCAGCGATGACTTCGTTATCATTCTCGACCTGCCGAGCAACATTGACATGGCTGCGACCGCCATTGTCGCTCAGGCCAGCGGCATGGTGAAGTCTCGGGTCACGGTGCTCATGGATCCGAAGGATGTGGACCAAGCCGTTCAAAGGAAGATCGACTTCCGCCCACCATCGTAGGCTTAAATTAGGACGCGAGCGCGCCTTCTCGCTGCATGACGGCGGCAAAGAAGCCGTCAGTATCATGGCGCGCGGGTGTCAGCGACAGATGGTCGGGATGGGCTGAAGTGGTCAGTTGCGGCGCGGCCTCGCGCAGCGGCACGGCGCGAAAAGCGGGATGCGCCGCCAGGAAAGCGGCCACCTGGTCCTCATTCTCCTCGGACATCAAGGAGCATGTCGCGTAGACCAGCCGTCCGCCGGGCTTCACCAGGCGCGCAGCGCTCGCCAGGATGCGGGCCTGCAGCGATACGAGATTGTCCAGCCCCTTTTCCTCCGGCGCGCGCCAGCGCGCATCGGGATTGCGCCGCCACGTGCCGGTGCCGCTGCATGGCGCGTCGACCAGCACGCGATCGAACCCGCCCTTGTGGCGCTTGATCCAGCGGTCCGTTTCGCTGGCCAGAAGCCGCGTCTCGATATTGTGCAGCCCTGCCCGCCGAAACCGCTCGGCGCCGCGCTTCAGACGGCCTTCCATGACGTCGCAGGCGACGACATGGCCCTTGTTGTTCATCTGCGTGGCGATGGCCAGTGTCTTGCCGCCGGCGCCGGCGCAGAAATCGACGACGCGCTCGCCCGGCCTGGCGTCTACCAGCATGGCGACAAGCTGCGAGCCCTCGTCCTGGATCTCGACTTCGCCATTCTTCAGCATCGGCAGGCCCGCCAGCGAGGGGCGCTCCTGCACGCGGATGCCGCAAGGCGCGAGCGCCGACGGCTCAGCCCGCAAGCCGAGATCCTTCAGCGCGGAAAGCATGGCCTCGCGGGTCGACTTGAGCGGATTGACGCGCAGGTCAAGCGGCGCCGGCGTCAGCAGCGCGGCCATCTCCCGGCCGAATGCTTCCTTGAAGCGGCGCCGCAGCGGATCGGCCGCCCAGGACGGGCATTCAAGGCGCACGTCCTGCGGCATGCCGGGATGGTCGATCGTGCCGTCCTGCAATTTGACCAGCAGCGCGCGCTCGCGATCCGTCAGCATGGCCGGCGCGAATTTCGCGCCATTGAACAGGCGCTCGACCTGATCGAGCGTCCTACCTTCCTTAAGCGTGAGCCACGCGAGCAGCCGGTTGCGAGGCACATCCTCGCGCCCATGCCTGGCCAGCCACCAGCCAAGCCGCGCATGATGCCGCAGAAGCGCATAGAGCAGCTCCAGGATCTGCCCACGGTCCCCGTCGCCGATATAGCGCCGGGTGCGAAACCAGGCCGAGACGACAGCATCCGCGGGACGCGCGACGCTGTCGACTTCATGCATGAGTTCAATTGTGGCTTGCAGGCGAGCGGCGGCGTTCACGGGACGAGGAGCTGGCTGAAAAAACGCCTATATAGGCGAGACAGGCGCTCCTGACCATTGGTTGCGGGTGTCGGTTCAGCGGCACTACACCGCCGACGGCAATGCCACCCGCAAAAACAGCAAAGCTGATCGCGATAGGCAACTCGAGGCGGATTGAAGCCCGGTTCCGCCAGCGGTGGTGCCTAGCTCTATGTTGCCTTCACGATTCTGGGCTTGGCCGGTCGGCGGGGCTGGCTCGCGCTCTCGATAGTCAAGGCCAATCGCTTCTCATCCTCGATGGCGCGATCGACCGCCTCGATCTGCTCCTGGAGCAACTGCAGCTGGGCTCCATAGCTGGAGCCATCGCTGTCCCCGATCTGGAAACCGCTGGCTCGCATTGCGTCACGCGTATGGTGGACGTTGCGGACGCCTTCGCGTCGGGTCGCGACCAGAATTTCCCTGAACTCTCCAAGACGTTCAACATGGCTACGGGTCATCGCTTGCTCCTATTTCGCCATCGCCGACGGCGCTTCAAAACGGCCGCGAAACGCTACAGGAGATACTCTCGACAAAGCATGAGTTCGAAAGATCAAATTTGAATGGCTTGGGGGATGGTGCGGATCGCCTATGCCGCCGTCTACGCGGCAATGATCGACCCCACGGTGTTCACTGAGGGGGCGACACCCGCGTGGAGACCGCCGCCTGCTGGACCAAGGGAATGGTAGTCCGCAATTTCTAAAAAGTTGGGCGGCAACCACGGCGAGCCACGTTAAGCGGCGTCAACCTGTTCAACCTTTGATACCTTGATCATTTCGCGGGCCCATTTCCTGGCAACGGTCAACCCTTGCTTATAGTCGTCTGCAGCCATGGAAAGTGACTCCGGTGAGGTCGCCCGCTCTAGGTCATCGCCCGACCAGTCGTCGGACAATCGCTTGCTGATCGCGTAGCACGTTACCTTTCCGACGCGAAAAGCCGCGGAGCGACGCGCTGCTCGAAGTGCTTCAGTTCGCACGACCTCGGGCTCACCAGTACCTGTCAACTCCAGTTCGAGTTCAGCCGCCATTCGCTCTATGATTGGGTATAGTCCATTCACAAACAGCGTTTGCGACTCGCTGTAGTACAAGCCGGCGCGCCCCTTCATACCCTTATCGGAAATCTCGTCTGGATCGATCAGAATGGTTATTGTCGGCACGCGTTCTAGAGTTTGCATTGCTTTCGACGGTTTCGAGCCTGCCGGCGCTTTTCGAACCTTCGCCGATGAAGCCCGAACACCACTGGTATTTGATTGACGTTCGCTGCGATCGAGTTCGATCTCGGCTTCAACATCCAGATCAATGTCAGCAGGTTCCGTTAACGCGGAACTCGTCCAGCAACCGTTGAAGATCAGTCTGGAGGTCGTCGAGATTATCGTCGGATTCCGGCGATTCAGATCGAATAACGTCTTTCACCCACTGCGGCATCAGTTCGCGAACATAGTCCATGAAATCGTCAGCAGTTAAAGTCGCGCGGTCCTTGGGCCACAGTAGGCCATCGCGATATTGGTTAGGAAGCGCCATAGTGTCGGGAATCTCAATCTCGACAGTGAGCACCTTGGACCCAAAAGGTATGCCAAATTTCGGTGCGGCGGCCGACCACGCTTTGCTTGTTTTTATGTCGTACCGCTCGCCCTTGTGCACGACAGCACAGAAGGTAGTCGAAGACGTTGCCGGGTTTGCTCGAGCACTCAAGGAATGGCTCGAAAGTGGGTGCTTTGGGTCGTGAATATAGTGAATGGTCAGCCCAGAATCCTGCTCTTTTACGCGCTCCGCATTCGGCAATTTGTCCAAGATATCGGCGAGCGGTCTCAGTTGTCGGTACTTTCCTGTCTCGTCTTTGCCGCCTCCTTTGGTCATCGCCACGTCGATACGAACTTCGACGCCTTCGGAAAAATTGGCAAAGCGCCGAAAAATTGCGCTCGGCACATAACTTCGATCAACGGATTTTCCTTTGCCCATCGGTTCCGCAACCGTGTCGTGGTCTTCGCTTTCCCCAAACAGGATGACCTCAGTCCAGTCCTGCAGTGTACCTCTTCCTTCCGCGACTGCCGCCGCTGTCACGTCGTATACAGTTTGGTAGCTTCCATTCGGCAACAACACAGGAAAACGCACATAGGTACCCTCGCCTTCGTCGTAACCAATCGTGACTTCGGAGACCGCACCGTTTTTGCATGAGCGATACCGGATGCCTGACTTTGACATCGTCAATCCGGAAACCTTTGCCCCAATCCCGAAATTGGCGTCGAGGGCCATATCTTTGCCGATGGAGGAAGATAGGTCTGTCGCCTTTTTTAATTCCGCCCCATCCATTCCAGGGCCAGTGTTCCAGAAGGCGAGCTTACGAACGCCGTCGAACTCGACCGGATAAATCTCGATGCGACGGCTACCCGCTGGCGCCAGCGCTGCGCTTTCGTCGGCATTCTTGAAGAATTCGCGAATGAGGGTGCTAACCGGCGCCTGTTCTATTAGCCGATTGATAAGGAAGCGCTTGTCATTGATATTGAGCGGCTCGGCCTTCAAAGCGCTACCCTTTCAGCTTGAACTTGTTAAAAGTCTCACCTGTCGTAGAGCTGAACTTTCGCTCTATTTCTCCGGTCGCTTCACGCAATGCTTTCACAATCGCCTTCACATCGGTGTCTGTGTATTCGTATGCACGGCTATTTGAAAGATTGCCGATTTTTCTGATTGCGTCCAGCGCGAGCTGTGTCCGACCTTCGGCAAGCCTGACGAAATTCTCCCGCCGCTCATTCTTTGATGCCATGACGATTCCGCGAATTTCCTTTCGCTAGCAGATAGGCGAACGAATGATATTCGTCAAACATATTTCAATGAATTTCACCAAAATATTCAGAGAACTGTCAAAGGTGCGTTTTAAGCGAGAGTGTGCGGTCGCCACCATGGATTCATGGACAAATGGCCACACTGCCAATCTCAGCAAAGTCGAAAGTACACCCTCCATGCTCCGCCAGCCCTTGACGAAAATCGGCGCGCCTGTTTGAGACACGGGGACATCCGCTCCCCGGGAAAATCACCAACCGATGGCCAACCTGTGAAGCGCCTCTTCCGACCGCTAGCCGCCCTCCTCCTCGCCTCCACCCTCACCGGCTGCACAACCGTCTCCTATTACGCGCAGTCGATCGAGGGCCATGTCGAGATCATGGCGGCGCGCAGGAATGTCGGGGGGCTGATCCGCGATCCTTCGACGCCGAAGGCGTTGCGCGCCAAGCTGACGTCGGCTGCCGCCATACGCCGCTTTGCCACGGATGAGCTCTCGCTGCCCGACAACTCCAGCTACCGCGCTTACGTCGACATCGGCCGGGACAATGTGACCTATGCCGTCTTTGCCGCGCCGCGCTTCTCGCTGGCGCCGGTGACATGGTGCTTTCCGGTGTTCGGCTGCGTGCCTTACCGGGGTTATTTTTCGCCGAAATCCGCGGCTGAAAGTGCAGCCGGCCTGCAGCGGCAGGGGCTCGACGTCTACATCTCGGGCGTCACCGCCTATTCGACGCTGGGCTGGTTCAGCGACCCGCTGCTCTCGACCATGCTGCGCCAGGACGACAGCTATATCGCCAGCCTCATCTTCCATGAGCTGGCGCATCAGAAGGTCTATGTGAACAACGATTCCGCCTTCAACGAGGCTTTCGCGGTTTCGGTCGAGACCAGCGGCGTGCGCAAATGGCTGCGCGCCACAGGCAACCGTGCCGGATTGCGCCGCTATGATACGAACCGCCGGCGCAGCGCCGATTTTCTCAAGCTGATCGCGCAGACGCGCGACGAGTTGAGGCAGGTGTATGGCAGCCCGCGCACGCCGCAGATGATGGCGGCCGCCAAGGCGGCCACGATCGAGACGCTGCGGGCGCGCTACCGGCATTTGCGCGATACGCGCTGGGGCGGATATCGCGGATATGACGCCTGGTTCGCCGCCCCGATCAACAATGCAAAGCTTGCCGCGACTTCCGTCTATGGTGAGCAGGTGCCGGCGTTTCTGCGCCTGCTCAATTTGTGCGGCGGCGATTATCCGAGGTTCTATGCTGCGGTTCGACGGATCGGGGGTTTGCCGGCAGCTTCGCGGGTGCAGGCGCTGAAGGCGGCGGCGACGTGTGATTGACGCTGGCGAGCGAGGCGGCCGGCCGCAAGTATGGTTGAGCGATGCCGGCTGGGGCAGCCAATCGCATAGGGCGCTCCCCCTCTCCGTCTCGGCTTCGCCGAGCCACCTCTCCCCCACCTTCGGCGGGGGCGAGGAACCCAGGATTGCGAAGGTCGCGGCCCTCGGCGATTAGCGTTGTCCAGCCGATAGATGGGTAACACTTTGAACCGGATAGATGGGTAACACTTCTCCCCCTATGTATTATCCGCCGCAGCGCCGAGACGGAGCGGGGGCAGCGCTGCCCAATGCAATTGACCTCGGCAGCCAAGCGACGCGCGCCGTAGCCCAAAAAGCAAAATAGGGCCCCTTGTGGGGCCTTTTGCAACACCATCCGGGCCGTGTGAGGCGCCAGGTCCGGCGCGCGGCTCTACTTGTCCGAAAACGTCACCGTCACGCCGCGCTGGCGGAAATAGGCCTGCATCAGCTTGCGGCCCTGGCGGTTGCCCTGCACCAGCTTGGCCGGCTCGAACACCGCCTCTTTGACCCCTTCGCGGGCCATCGCCGCCTTGAGCGTCGCGATATGGGCATCGAGGTCGGCATTGTCGGCCTTGATCGAGGCATAGATGCTCTCGATCGCCTGGGCCACGGTCGTTTCGCTCACTTTGTGTCGTCCTTCGGTTGGTTCAAGCGGCGCGCTTAACACAAAATCGCAGCTTCGCAATACCGATGAGAGCGTCGCAGCGCGGCAGCGACCCGCCCGAAACGAAAAAAGGCCCCCGTGCGGGGGCCTTTGCAACGTCTTCGATTGTAGAGCCCTGCCCTACTTCCCGGCCAACGCCTTCGCGTTCTCCGCCGTGATCGCGGTGGTGTCCACCGTCACCGTGGCGTCCACCGAGGTCGCGCAGTCGAGCAGGATTTTCTTCGACATCTCGATCGCTTCCTTGGCGCCGGTCGGATAGGTGAAGGTCGCGGCCCAGTCGCCCTTGGCGACGGCCTCGATGCCGCCGGCCGGGCCCGGCAGGCCGTCGGTGCCGATGATCTTGACGTCCTTGCCGGCGCCCTTGGCGGCAAGCAGCGCGCCCGCGGCCATCATGTCGTTCGAGGCATAGAGCACCTTGATGTCAGGATGCGCCTGCAGCATGGCGGCAAAGGCGGTCTGGGCTTTATCCGGAACCCAGTCGGCGGCCTGCTCGGCGACGATCTGGATCTTCGAGTTCGCCTTCACGCCTTCCTTGAAGCCGTTGAGGCGCTCCACCGCCGGCGTCGAGCTCGGCAGGCCTTCCAGCACCGCGGCCTCGCCGCCATCGGGCAGCAGCTTTTCGGCGGTGAACTTGCCGGCGGCCTCGGCGATCTTGAAATTGTCGCCGCCGATGAAGGCGGTGTAGTCCTTGCCGGGGTCGCCGACCGTCTTGCGGTCGAGCTCGATGACCGGAATGCCGGCATCCATGGCGCGTTTCACCGCCGGCGTCAGCGGGGCGGCTTCGAAGGGCGAGATCAGCAATATGTCGACCTTCTGGGTGATGAAATTGTCGACCTGCGAGGTCTGCGTGTTGACGTTGCCGGCGCCGTCGGCGATCTGCAACGTGAAGCCCGGCACTTCCTTGGCCGCCGCGGTCAGCTCGTCATTGACGTGCTGGCGATATGGTTCGGCGTTGTTGGCCTGCGAAAAGCCGATGACGAACTGGCCGTCCTTGGCGCAGGCCTTGACCAGCGGCTCGGCCGCATAGGCGCTGCCGGCGATGCAGACGCCCGCGCCTGCCATCAGCGCGGCCCGAAGGACGCGCGATCCTGTCTTGGTTCTCATACTACTCTCCTCCTTGTCCGGCGGGGGTGCCGGAGCGTGGTTACAGTCTCTTCCCGGTGCCGCCGGCCTCCTATCGTCCCAAACCCTCGCGGCGGCGAACGAGGGATTGAAGCACTGCCGCCAGAACGATGATCGCGGCGGTCGCGAGCAACTGCGTGGCGGGGGTGATGTTGTTGAGCTGAAGGATGTTGGCCAAAGCGCCGAGCATGATGGTGCCGGCCACGGTGCCGACCATCGAGCCGGCGCCGCCGAACAGGCTGGTGCCGCCGATGACGACGGCGGCGATAGCCGTCAGCTCATAGCCCATGCCGTCATTGGCGCTGCCGAAGTTGAACTGGCCGGCATGGACGATGCCGGCAAGTGCGGAGGCAAAGCCGGTGATGGCGTAGACCGAGATCTTCACCATCGACACCGGCACGCCGGAAATGCGCGCGGCGCGCTCGTTGCCGCCGACGGCATAGACGTAGCGGCCGAAGCGCGTGGTGTTGAGCACGATGGTGGCGATGGCCGCGAAGATGATGAAGACGATGGTCGCCACCGGCACGGTGTTGTCGAACAGACGCTCGCCGAGCACCGCGAAGACCGGCGGCGCCAGGCCCGGGCCGTCGCCGTAGGAGATGTTGATGTACTGGTTGCCGGAGACGATGAGCGCCAGGCCGCGCGCCGCCTGCAGGCCGGCCAGCGTGACGATGAAGGGCTCCAGCCTGAAGCGCGTCGATATGGTGCCCTGGACGACGCCGAAGACGATGCCCATGACGAGCACGGCGAGGATGGTCGGGATCAGGCCGAAGCCGCCGGAGATCATCATCGAGGCGGTGACGACGCTGGACAGGCCGAGCACCGCGCCGACCGAAAGATCGATGCCGGCGGTGATGATGACGAAGGTCATGCCGATGGCGATGATGCCGGTCTCCGACACGGCGCGCACGATGTTGGCGATGTTGTCGGGGTTGAGGAACAGAATCTCGCCATGGCGTCGGGGCGAGAAGATGACGCCACCGATGGCCACCAGCACCAGGCCGATCAGGCTCTGGAAGCGCACCACGATCGCCAGCGGGTCGACGCGGCGCTTGGGCGCCGAAGGCACCACCGGATTGGCCGCTACCTCGATCTTCTCTCCCGACAATCAGGCCTCCCTGCCATTGGCCGCGGCAAGCACGGTGTGCTCGTCGACGCCGCCCAAGAATTCCGCCACATTGCGCCCCTGGCGCAGCACCACGATACGGTCGCAAAGCCCGATCAGCTCCGGCATCTCGCTGGAAGCGACCAGAATGCCCAGTCCTTGCGCGGCGAGTGCCCTGAGCCGCGCGTAGATCTCGCCCTTGGCACCGACATCGACGCCACGCGTCGGCTCGTCGAGCAAAAGCAGGCGCGGGTTGCCGAGGATTTCCTTGGCCAGCACCACCTTCTGCTGGTTGCCGCCCGACAGGGCGCCGACCGATATGTCCGGGTTCTTCGGGCGGATGTCGAACTGGCCGAAGGATTGCTTCACCGCCTCGGCCTGGCGGCGCGGCGACATCAGGCCGGCCGGCGAGATGCGGCGGATCACCGACATCACCAGGTTGAGGCCGACGGCCATGCGAAGCATCAGGCCGCTGCCGCGGCGGTCGTCGGTGACGAAGGCGATGCCGGCCTTGCGCGCGGCGTGGATGGAGTGGAGTTTCACCGGCCTGCCGTCGACCGCGACCTCGCCCTGCCAGCGGCCGGCAAGGCCGGTGCCGTAGAGTGCCGAAAGCAGTTCGGTGCGCCCTGCGCCCATGATGCCGGCCAGGCCGACGATCTCGCCTTGCCTGACCTCGAGCGAGATATCGTCCGGCGCCTGCCAGCCGGCGCTCTGGCTGGCCAGCTTGAAGCTGGCATGCTTCAGGCTGAGCAAGGTCTTGCCGGCGCTTTTCGAGCGTTGCGGATAAAGCTCGTCCAGCGGGCGGCCGACCAGCAGACGCACCAGTTCGGCCTGTGGCGCATGCGGCTCGGTAACGCCGGCGACGCGGCCGTCGCGCATCACCGTCACGCGGTCGGCGATTTCGGGCACTTCCTCCAGCCGATGCGAAATATAGACGATGCCGACGCCGGTGGCGGCGAGCTTGCGCATGATGTCGAACAGGCGCTCGACCTCGCCGACGGTGAGTGCTGCCGTCGGCTCGTCCATGATCAGCACGCGCGACGCATAGGACAGCGCCTTGACGATCGCCACCACCTGGCGCTGGCCGATGGAGAGGTCGGCGACGAGGCGCGCCGGATCGATGGCAAGCTCGATCGCTTCCAGCCGCTTCCTTGCCTCGCGGCGCATCGCCGGCACGTCGAGCAAGCCGCCCGGCCGCATCAGCTCGCGGCCGAGGAACAGGTTCGCCGCGACGTCGAGCGAGGGCACCAGGTCGAGTTCCTGGAAGATGGTGGCGATGCCGGCGGCTTGCGCCTCGCGCGGGTTGCTGAAGGTGACCTTGTTGCCGTCGATGCGGATCTCGCCCTCGTCCGGCGCGTGGACGCCCGACAAAAGGTTCATCAGAGTCGACTTGCCGGCGCCGTTCTCGCCGAGCAGCGCGTGAATCTCGCCGGCCTTGAGATCGAAGTCGACGCCGCGCAGCGCCTGCACGCCGCCGAAATGTTTTACCGCACCAGTGACGGAAAGCAGCGGCGCGCTCATCTCGACCTCGCCGGGGCTGGAGTCGCGCAGGACTCCCGCGCCTGCAACTTCGCCTGCAGCCGTACGGCGCGCGGTGCCGCATGGCTGGAGGCGATGCGTTCCGAAAGCAGCGCCGCCGCCTGGCGGCCGATCTCGGTGCAAGGCTGCTCGACCAGGGTCAGGCGCGGCTCGAAACAGTCGGCCCATTCGAAATCGTCGAAGCCGACGATCGACAGATCGCCGGGGATGGAAAGCCCTTTCTCGCGGATGGCACGGACTGCTCCGATGGTCGTCATGTTGTTGCCGGTGACCAATGCGGTGGGCGGCTCGGGCAGCGACAAGATCGCATGCGTCGATGCCGTGGCGCTCGCCGTGTCGACGTTCTCGGCCGAGACATAGCGCGGCAAGCATTCAAGTCCATTGGCGGCGAGCGAAGCGCGAAAAGCCTCGATGCGCTCGCGGGTGGTGGCCAGCCCCGGCTGGCCGGCAATGTAGCCGATACGCTTGTGGCCGAAGGAAGCGACATGGTCGATCAAGGCATGCATCGCGGTCTCGTTCTCGACGCCGATCTGGTCGAAACGGTCGTCGGCGAAGCGGTCGATCAGGACGCAAGGCAGCTTCTTGTCGGCGAGATAGTCGATGGCGCGCTGCGGCGAGCCGGACGGCGCCAGGATGACGCCGTCGACGCGGCGCTGATGGAAGGCGCGCACCACCTGCAGCTCGCGGTCCGGGTCTTCCTGGGTGTCGGAAAGGAAGACCATCAGGCCGAGCCGGGCGCATTCGGCCTCGACGGCGCAGATGATGTCGGTGAAATAGGGATTGGAGATCGCCGAGATGGCCAGCCCGACGCTGTTGGTGGAAGCGACCTTCAGCGATCGCGCCAGCTCGTTGGGCTGGTAGCCCATGGCGGCGATGGCGTCGTTGATGAGCTGCGCCTTCTCGGGCGAGACGAAGCGCGTGCGGTTGACGACATGCGATACCGTCGAAATCGAGACGCCGGCGCGGCGCGCGACCTCAGCCATTGTCGGCATGACGGCTCATCCAGAGTGCCGGCAAGCGCTCCTCCCTTCGATCGCGTTTCCCATTCCGCTCTGTGGCGGATTTTCATAAACCATAGAGTCATCGAAACGTTTGCGCAATCGCTTCGATGACGAGGTGCAGAAGATTTTCTCTTCTGTGGAAATCAAGACGTCAGGAGGTGAAGGCGAGCCAGGCCGTGCCGGCGACCAGCGTCAGCAGCGTCAGCGGCAGGCCGACCTTGAAGAAGGCGGTGAAGGACAATTCCTTGCCGGCCGCCTTCGCCTGCTCGGCGACGATCAGGTTGGCGACGGAGCCGAGCAGCGTGAAATTGCCGGCGAGCGTCGAAGACATCGCCACGACCAGCCAGGCGCGCTCGGGGTTTTCCAGACCCGGGATGAAAGGCCTCAACGCCAGCACGGCCGGTACGTTGCTCATGATGTTGGACAGCACAGCGGTGAAGCCCGACAGACGCCAAACATCGTCGAGGCCGATGGTCTTCGCCCAGGCGATCATGTCTGGGGTAAGCAGCGTCTTTTCGGCTCCTGCGACCACCACGAACAGGCCGGCGAACATGAAGAGCAGCGGGCCGTCGATCTCGCGGTAGATGCGCTGCGGCTTGATCGCGCGGGTGACGAGCAGGAAAGCGCCGGCGATCAGCGCCGCCTTGGCGACAGGTACGCCGGCGAAGAAGGCGATTGCCAGCGCGACGCAGACGATGGTGGCTTTAAGCACCTGGCCGGGCAGCATGCGGCCTCGATAGACTTCCGGGCTGAGCTCGGCGGCGCGCGAGAATTCGGCGCGGTAGACGATGCGGATGATGACGATAACCGCCAAAAGGCCGAACAGCGCCACCGGTGCCAACGCCAGCGTGAAGGCAGGATAGGAAATGCCCGACAGCGCGCCGATCACCATGTTTTGCGGATTGCCGGTGATGGTGGCGACGCTGCCGCAGTTGGAAGCGGTGCAGACGGCGATGAGGTAAGGCACCGGGTTGCGGTTGATGACGCGGGTGACGTGGACGACGATCGGCGCCATCACCAAGCAGATCGCGTCATTGACCAGGAAGGCCGAGAGCACGCCGGTGAGCAGCGTCACCATGACGAGCAGCATCAAGGGCGCGTGCGCATGCTCGATGGCGTAGCCGCCGAGCGCCCTGAAGGCGCCCGAGACCTTCAGATGCGCAACCACGATCATCATGCCGAGCAACAGCGTTATGGTGTCGAAATTGATCGCCTTGTAGGCGTCCTCGATGCCGATGGCGCCGATGGCGATCATCGCGGCGCCGCCAAGCAGCGCGATACCGGCGCGATCGAGCCTGAGACCAGGGATGCGACCGACGGCGACGCCGGCATAGGTCAGCACGAGGATGATGAGCGCGCCCGCGCTGGTCCATGTCATGGAGGAGAGATTCCCGTTGCCCTGCCCCGGCCCGAAAGCTGCCGGCGCTTCGCCGCATCACATTTAGCAAGGGCGGCGCAAAGGGGAAGCGCCGAAGCGGCCGAAACTTAGCTCGCGCGCTCTCGCGGCTTTCATATTCAAAATTCCTAATGTAAAGAATGCTGAAACATATGTGACCGATAATCCAGTCGGCGTTGGGGACGAAACGGATGAGCACGGTCGTTAATGCGGAGCATTGTGTCTCGCAAAGGGAGAAACTAATGCGTCCGCAGGAATGCCCGCGCTGTCGCGGAGCAAGGAAGGTTTTCGTCTGTGCCCGCTGGCTGAGCTCGAACGGCCACTGCTGCCCGGAGGGCACGCACCGGCTCAATTGTCCGGGACACTCCATCGCGTGTATCGAGTGCAGCGGACGCGAGCCTTAGCGAGAGGCTGCCAGCCCACGGGCTCCCTTGGCGGCCAAACGGGGCACCGCAACATTTCATTGCCGCACCGACCAAAGCGAGCCGTATTAAACTTTGACATAGTGGGGTCCGCTTAGCTTCTGCAATCATTGGGCTTATCGACGCGGCACTTGCCTTGCGCATCGACGGCGCTTACCACTTGCGCAACTCGCGATTTCTCAGGCCCAACAAAGCAATGACCGCACGACTGCGACGCGCCCTGCGCTGGCAAGCGCTTCCGCTGCTTGCCGGCTTTGCCATCGTCGCGGCGATCATCGGCGGGCGCGCCATTCTCGCCGAAACCCAGATCGCCGACCGCGACGCCAGCCTGCAGGCGATCGAGGCGCAGCAACTGCTTTCGGGGCTGCTTTCGCTCGCCCAGGATGCCGAGACCGGCCAGCGCGGCTATCTGCTGACCGGCGAGAAGACGTATCTGCAGCCCTATCAGCAGGCGCTGGACTCGCTGCCGGCCCTGCTTGCTCATGTCGACGACATGTTCCCGGTCGGCAGCGACCGGGCGCAGCAAGTGGTCGGCATCAAGGATGCGCTTGCCCGCAAACAGGCGGAACTTGCCGAGACGATCAGGCTTTACGATGCCGGCAACATGACGAAGGCGCTGGAGATCGTGCGCGGCGGCCGCGGCAAGCTCGACATGGACCAGATCCGAGCCAATATCGATGCGATCCGTCGCATCGACGGCGCCAGCCTCAACGCCCGCGCCGTGCGGATGGAAAGTATCGAGGGCTGGCTGCGCATCGGATCGTTCGCGGCGCTGCTCGGCATCTTCCTGCTCGGCCTCTTCACGATCCGCCAATCCAACCGCCGCTTCGGCGAAGTGGTCGCCGCCCAGAATGAGCTCAGCGCCAAGAACGAAGCGCTGACCGTCGAGATCGAGACGCGCGAAAAAGCGGAATCGCAACTGCGTCAGGTTCAGAAGATGGAAGCGGTCGGCCAACTCACCGGCGGCATCGCGCATGACTTCAACAACATGCTTGCCGTCATTACCAGCGCCATGAATCTTGCGCAGCGCAAGCTGGCACGCGGCGAGCACGACGTGCAGAGTTTTGTGGAAGCGGCGGCGGACGCTGCAGCCCGCGCAGCCAACCTGACGGCGAGGCTGCTGGCCTTTTCAAGGCAGCAGCCGCTGGCGCCGCAGATCGTCGACGCCAACCGGCTGGTCACTGGCATGTCGGACCTTTTGCGTCGCACGCTCGGCCAGGCCATCGACATCGAGACGGTGCTGGCCGGCGGCTTGTGGAAAACCCATGCCGACCCGAGCCAGGTGGAGAACGCGGTCCTCAACCTTGCGGTCAATGCGCGCGACGCCATCGGCGAGAAAGGCAAGCTCACCATCGAGACCGCCAATGGCTATCTCGATGAGGCTTACGCAGCGACGCATCCGGAAGTGAAGGCCGGGCAATATGTGATGATCGCGGTGACCGACACCGGGACCGGCATGACACCCGACGTGATCGCGCGAGCCTTCGAGCCGTTCTTCACGACCAAGCCGATCAACAAGGGCACAGGGCTGGGATTGAGCCAGGTCTTCGGCTTCGTCAAGCAGTCCGGTGGGCACGTCAAGATCTATTCGGAACCCGGCGAAGGCACAACCATCAAGATCTATCTTCCCCGCTTCACCGGCCCGGATGACGTCGCGCCGGCAAAGGCAAGCGCCAGACGCGATGTGCCTGCGACAGAAACCATCCTCCTGGTCGAGGACGATGCGCGTGTGAGAGCCTCGACGGCCGCCTTGCTGCTCGAACTCGGCTATACCGTCATCGAGGCGGCCGGCAGCGAGGAGGCGCTGCGCAAGCTGGCCGAGAATACGGCCATCGCGCTGATGCTGACCGACATCGTCATGCCGGGCATGAATGGCCGCCAGTTGGCGGAAGAGGCGAAAAGGCGCGGACTTTCGCCCAAGGTCGTCTTCATGACCGGCTTCACCCGCAACGCGGTCGTGCACAATGGCGTGCTCGACCACGGTGTCCACTTCATCGCCAAGCCGTTCACTCTGGACCAGCTGGCGGCGAAGCTGCGGGAAGCGCTCGCCGCGCATTGACGGCGGCCAGCGCGATGGGCGAGAGAAGCGGTGCCCGAACGGTTGCTCCGTTCCAGCGTCGGCTCCTGCCGCAACTAGATGATCCGCAGCAGCACCAGGATTATGACGATCACCAGGACGAGGCCGAGCCCGCCACCGCCGTAATAGCCCGTGCCGTAGAACGGCCCACCGCCCAGGCCGCTGAAGCCGCCGAGCAAGGCAAGAATAAGAATGATGATGAGAATTGTGCCGAGGCCCATGGTTTCTTCCTTCTTTCTGGCTGCGCGATCCCGCGCGTTGTTTTTGCAGTGCCCCGCCTTGTTATTGAGGAAGTGAACTCACGAGTGGCGCGCATGTTCCACCGACGGCGCGCTCATGCTTAGCCGGCATTGGCTGAGTGGGCGCCACGATCGGCTGCAGGAATTGCTTGCAGTTCCTCGGGAACCAAAGACGTCGGCGCGACGTTTGCAGCAGCCCGGTTCGGGCAAACTTGAGGACAAGAGGGAGACGGCAGCTTATGGGTGCATCGGTTCTTATCGGCATTCTGATCACATTCCTGGTGATCATCCTGGTGCTTTATCTGGTGCAACGCCTGCCGCTCGATGCACGCGCGCGTCAGATCGCGCAGATCGTCGTCATCATCATCGGCATCATCTCGCTGCTCAAATACCTTGCGGTGTTCTAACCGCGTCCCATATTCGCCACTGGAACCACGTCCGAAGTCGGCGTCCATGAAAAACCTGTCGATCTTGCTTGTTGCAGGCACGATTGTCTGCGTAGCCGGCGCCGCTTACGCCAGGCCGGACACGCGCAACATGACCTGTGCCGAGACCCAAGCGCTGATCCAAAGCCGCCACGCCGCGGTGCTGACCACTGGCCGCGATCTATACGACCGCTTCGTGCGACAATACGGCAATGAATGCGATTGGCCGGAAGTGCCTGTTTCCATGACAGTTCCGACCAGGACCGGCGGATGCCGCGTCTATCACTGCGCCGAACCGGTCTTCGATTTCCCCGATTGAGCGCAGCTTCTTGCGCCATGACACGGAACCGTTGCAAGGTTGCGCGGGTTGTAGCGGGCAGCAGCGGAATGGGCGCGCAGAGTTGTCGACCATTCGCGTGGCAGCAGGAGGAAGCGCCATGTCCAACGAGATCACACGCAGCGGCAGTTGCTTGTGCGGAGGCGTGCAGTTCCAGGTCAGCGGCGAGCCGCAGCGGGTCGGCCTTTGCCACTGCAAGGATTGCCGCAAGACAAGCGGCTCGGTTTTTCACGCCTACGCGATATGGCCGCGCCAGGCCTTTGAGGCCACTGGCATCACCAGCACATATGGCGCCCGCAGTTTTTGCCCGACTTGCGGTGGTCGCGTCCCTTTCATCGGCGAGGACGAAGTCGAGGTGACGATCGGCAGCCTGGACGTGGCGCCGACCGAAGGGCTGGTGCCGGGCTACGAATTGTGGATCGGCCGCCGCGAGAGCTGGTTGCAGCCTCTGCCCGAGGCACAACAGTTCGAGCATGACCGCTTCGCCGATGATCCGGGGTTTGCCAGCGGCGCCGTACCGCAAAACAACCTGGAACGACAGCGAAAGTCGGCCTAAGCCCGCGCCTCCGATGGGATTTGAGTCCGAGGAAGGATGATCTTCGGCCGCCCTGACCGGTGGGGCAGCGTCTTTTTCTCGAAATTTCGCATTTTCAACCACCGGTCGGTTTGCCGGCTTTCTCGACGCCGTTAGCATTCGCGATGCGGCAAATTCGCGAAGGGCTGCGCTGGTCAACGCGACTCAGGCAATTATGCTTTGGCGTTTTGTTTGTCCCACAAAAGCATAAGAACGTTTTGACACATCTTTTAAATCATAGGTAGCATAAGCATTTCTTGCCAAAAGATTTAATTGGCGAGTGGAATACATCGCTGAGTTCACAGCACCATGGTGAAAATTTTTTCCGTTCAAGAAATTTCCAACAATCCTAGTTCTGGTTGTACCAGTTATGACATGCGACAGGCAGCAAACAGTAGAGGACGTGATTTCTGGCCTTTTACAAAAGACCACCTTTGTTTCTTTCAATTTTTGCTACATAGTGTTGCCGAATCTTGAGGCCGGACGGGGCGGTTTTCATGACGTCGGGACCTGAACGCAGCCGCAATATGCATACGCGGTATCCACCGATAGACGGGTTCTGGACCTGGGACATCAAGCGCGACCGGGTCTATGGCGATGCCAATCTTTCAGCTTATTTCGGCCTCACGCTCGAAGAATTCTCGCACGGCGCGCCGTTGGAGCGGTGGATGCAATGCATCGACCGGGACGACCGACCGAGGATCCGGCTGGCGATCCGCAAGGCTATAGAACGCAGGTCGGGCTTCAGGGAGGTCTACAGGATCCGCTCTGAGAAGATGGGCCTGCGCAAGATCCTGGCTGTAGGCCAGTGCTATGTCGACGGCGTCGGCGAGGCCGCGCTCTATCCTGGATGGTTTATCGACCTGACGCAGGACACCGCGTGCGAAGAGCAATCCTTGCGCGATATCCACAGCCACGTCGAACAGGCCAGGGACATCGCACAATCGATCGGAGATGATATGCTGTCCTACCTCCTGGACAATGTCGAAGAAGAAGTCGAGCAGCGGTTCGGCGGGAGAGTGGGGAGGCGCAAATCGTCCTGAAACGAACTTTGCCGTGTTCCGGACCCATTCCCCGGTCGCGCTGCTTGCCGGTGTGTTTCACCGTTTCACGAAAACGGCTAGCCGCTCTATCTATTTGTTTTGACGCAACTCCAGACGGAAAACCGCTTCACACTTTTCCTGGAGTTGCTCTAGCTATTTGTTTTGACGCAATCCCGGACGGAAAGCCGCTTCACACTTTTCCTGGAGTTGCTCTAGCTTTTTGGCGACAGCCTGCCGCGCCGGCCGACTTCAGCCGTGACCATGCGCGCGAAATGGGACTGCGGAGATCGGCGCTCGATAAGTTTCGCGCGTTCCAGGGCCGCATCGCCGTAGAATTCGATCAGCACGCCCGCCGCCTTGGCCGCATCCGCCTTCAGACGGCTGAAATCGGCCTCGCCGCCCTCGCTCGAGGGCTCGCTCCTGGCAATCACGTCAAGCATGGCTTGCAACTTGTCAGGCGTGCTGCCCTCGTCTTCGTGCATGGTCCCTACCCAATTGGGCGCGTAAAATATCGACAATTTGGCGCGATGTCCAACAGGTTCGTTGATCGAGCGTCGGTACAACCGAGTACAGCTTCACCGTGAGAGAGGCGACAACCTTCATACAAGCATAGTTAGCCAAACTTACCTCGCAGACATTCGGGGGCGCCCATGGACCAGCCAAGCAAAATGGAAAACCTGCAATTCGCGCAAGGGATCTTGCGGGAGCTTCGCCAGAGGGCTGAAGCCGATGGCGAGAAGCTGCTGACATATCTTATCGACATGGCCTATCTCGAAGCAAGCGACCGAATCCGCGCGCATTGGATCGGCAGCCACGAACACGAAGGCCGTCGCGCCAAAGGCTGAGCGACCGGTGGCCACAAGGCGCCCGGAACGCAAAAAAGCCCGCCATGCCTTGCGGTATGGCGGGCGAGAACTTGGGTGATGCAGGTTAGGCCAAAATGGCCTGATTGCCGGTTTAAGACGCGGCGGCCTGCTGGCGGACCGGAAGCTTCCAGCCCGGCCGCGAGAAATGACAGGTATAGCCGTTCGGATAGCGCTCCAGATAGTCCTGGTGCTCCGGCTCGGCCTCCCAGAATGGTCCGACCGGAGCGAGCTCGGTGACGACCTTGCCGGGCCACAAACCGGATGCATCGACATCGGCGATCGTGTCTTCCGCGACCCGCTTCTGCTCATCGCTGGTGTAATAGATCGCCGAGCGATAGCTCATGCCGACGTCGTTGCCCTGACGGTTCCTGGTTGTCGGGTCGTGGATCTGGAAGAAGAATTCAAGCAGCGTGCGGAAGCTGGTCTTGGCTGGATCGAAGACGATCTCGATCGCTTCGGCGTGGGTGCCGTGGTTGCGGTAGGTGGCGTTGGGCACATCGCCGCCGCTATAGCCGACCCGGGTCGAAATCACGCCGGGAAAACGGCGGATGAGATCCTGCATGCCCCAGAAGCAGCCGCCGGCAAGCACCGCGCGTTCGGTGGAAGAAGTCATGTCACACCTCCTTTGGATTGCCCCATATGTAGGCGTTGTGGTGCACTTCTTCCAGCCGCTCCCGGCGCCTGGCGAAGGCAAGATAGCTTTCGCCTGACACGGGCGGAATGTTTCATGTTCACCCAAAAGAATGTCGGACTGAAAATCATGCGGAAAGCAAATCAGCCGTCGCTACCGGTTATTCCTCGGAACCTGCGCACCACGACCTCGAAGACAATGTCTGAAAGGTCCACATCGTCGAGGAACGGCCGTACGGTGGCTTCGAGGCCGCGGATGCGGTTTCGGATCTCCTCATCGCTCAACCGCTCAAGATTGTTGTCACTGGCCACACCTTGCGAGAACTCCTTCGGCATCATGGTCAGCACGACCTTCAGATACTGTTCCGGCTTTTCCGCCCTGACCGCCGCGATGACGCCGGCGCCATGGGCGCGGAAATCGGCGCGAAGTGCCGCAGCGAAATCGTCGCCAAGCGTCTTCTTCGCGCGCTTGGGGCGGGCGGCGGCTTGAACATCCGCCGGCTTGCGGCGGGGCGGTTTCGTGGCGGCTGCCTTGCGCCGCAACGGCTTGACCTCAGCCATGCGCGGCCGCATCGGACGCCGGCGCCTTGGCCGCCGCCCTCGGCTTCTTGCGGACCGCTTTCCTGCGCGGCTTGGCGCGGACCGGCTTGGGCGCGAGCGGAGCGGAGACCGCCTTCAGCCTTGCGGTGACGGCCTGGATCGACGACCGGTCGAGGTCGCGGCGCGCAAAGCCGAAGCCGCCGACCGCTTCGAGCGGCCCGCCGCGCACCATGCCGATCCGCACACCGGGCGCGACCTGTTCAACGCGACTGGCGCGATGCGGCGGGGCCGACGATTCGAATTCGCCGATGGCGCTGACGATCTCGGCGCCGTCGTCGCCGGTGATGAGGGTGGCGTAGCGTGGCATGTCGGCCTCGGGGGGTCTGGAGGCAAATCAGGGAGTTTGCGTTCTGTCGCGCCCCCCTCTGCCCTGCCGGGCATCTCCCCCACGAGGGGGAGATTGGAAGCTTCGGCGCCTCGCTCTTCCTGCAGCGTTGGAGATCAGCGAAAGCCGGCATGACAACTGATCTCCCCCTTGTGGGGGAGATGTCCGGCAGGACAGAGGGGGGCGCTGTACTGCCGACGTTGGCGATCGGATCGCCAGCAAAACAAAACCCGCCTCGCGGCGGGTCGTCGGCGCAAATCAGCACCATGGACAAAATCATAGCAGAGCTGCCCTCACCCTGCAACAGAAAATAGGGAAATTTTCCTAGATTGTTTCATGACGCCCTCCGCACCCCGTTCCGGCGGACGATCAAAACCAGCGGAAAATCGATCCAAATTTTCTCGGAACAATCATCTTTCCGATCGGTTCTACCCTTGGTCGCAATGCGACAATCGTCTCGCAACCATAGGAGAAGAATCATGCTTACGAGGATCCTAGCAGCTTCCGCCCTGACCCTTGGTCTCGCAACGGCGGCGATCGCCCAGACCGCCACGGATGGTACAGGCGGCAGCGGCCAGACCATCACCGTCGACCCGAAGACGCCGGCCACGCCTTCGCCTGACCAGGCTTCGCCGGACACGACCACGACGGGCAGCACGACAGGCGGCGACATGAATTCGAACGCCGACAAGAACTGCCCGAACAGCCCGCAGGGTGCTGAGGGCGATGCCAATTCGACGACGGCCGGCACGATGGCGCCGAACGTCAACGGCAAGAATTGCGGCAACTAATACTTCCGTTCCTTGTCGCACCAGGGCCGTGGAGTTCGCTCCGCGGCCCTTGCCTTTTCCAGTAGAAACGCCGAGCCATGCGGGCAATCGTCCCGGCGCGGGAACCATGCGGCTTCGTGGCCGTTGCAAAGGTCAAAAAGGAGAAACCGATGGCCGATAACGAAAACACCACCTCCGCCGCAAACGGCACCGCCAAGCCGGCGCCCAGCGCCAGCCGTCCCCGCAACGCCGCCGCCCGCGCCAGCACGCGCTCTTCCAAGGCGTCCGAGGACGTAATGAAAAAGCAGATCGCCGAATTGAAGCGCGAGGTGACGAGACTGAACCGCGCGCTCTCCGACCAGGCCGAGGAAGCCGCCGAGGCCGCGCAGGGCTGGTACCAGGGCGCGGCCGACCGGGCTTCGGATTTCTACAACGGCGCCGCCGACCGCGCCTCCGGCTTCTACAGCGGCGCGACCGACCGTGCTTCTAATCTCTATCACGGTGCATCCGACAGGGCGTCGCGGGCAACACGCCAGCTCCGCAACCAGGCGCAGAGCGTTTCGGAAACGGTGCAGCAGAACCCCGGCACCTTCTCGACCGCCGTGCTGATGGGCGGTCTGGTCGGCGTCTTGGTCGGCATGGCGATCGGCAGGAGTTCCCAGCCCGATCCCGACTGGTTCCGCCGCTGGCAGCGCTAGGTCGCGACACACAAGTAGCGAGCGCGGCCCCGCATGGTGGCCGCACGGGAGGTAGGCCGGATGCGAAGCGTCCGGCCTTTCTTCTGGTCCTTGGCCGACCTCTATTGGGTCGACCTATGCCTGCTGCCTGCCCGCACAAGCGCTGCTCTGGCCATTAGCCGGCGCTTATGGGATCATTCCCTTAGGGAATCGCGGAGAGCACCATGGATAGACCCGCCATGGCATCCGTCTTTCGGATGCGGCATGTGCCAGCCAGCATTTCGGGCGTTCGCAGCCTGGGCCGAGGCCAGGCCGATCCGGTGTTCCATTCAAGACCGCTCGGCGAAGCCATCCGCCTCATCGTCCAGGCCGACGGCCAGTACGATCTGAGCGCCGTCCTCATCGCCTATGGCGACCGCGCCACGCCGGCGCTCAGCGGCTATGAGATCAAGCAGCTGTGGGCCGAATACGGCCAGCGCTGGATGGAGGCGTAGGCCGCCATTGCGCAGTGCCCGCATTGGTGGAATGCTGCCGTGCTTCCATTGACCAATTCCTGGAAAAAGTAACACGGATTTTCGCTCGGAAGGCTATCGCAATGGCGAAAGAGATTGGAACGTTCGAGCCCGGTATCGTGGGCGGAGACATCTTGCGGCCGGACATCCTGGCGCCCGACTTTCACCGGCCGGACATCGGCACAAAAGTTTGGGTGCCGCCGACACCTCAGCCGCGTGACAAATCATCTCCAAAGCCGCCACCACCGCCACCGCCGAAGAAATAGGCGTCAGGCCTTTTTGCGGAAGCGTATATCGAGGGTGTGGATGCTATCGGCGGGGATGACGGTCATGTTGTCGCCCCAATAGTCGTCGTGCGTATCGGCATGCGCCGTGGCGGTCGCCTTGCCAGTCTTGTCGCGGCGGTAGGTGTGCGTGACATACATGGTCACCGCTCCGTCCGGTGCCACCATGAAAGGCGCGAAAGCGGCAGCGGCGAATCTCTCGGTGTTGTCGCAGAACAGCTCTCTGCCGTCCTTCAACACCGCGCTCACCTGGGTGATTTCATGGCTTGTGTCGGCGGCAAGCGTGGTCCAGACCGTCGCATCGTCGTCGGCATAGCTTACTTGGGTTTCTCGATAAACCTTGCGCACCAACGGTCGGCCGAACTTGCGCCAAATGAGGGCGGCGACGACCGGCGCCAACACTGCAACGACAATCGACACATTCGTCGGCAGATAGGGCGACAGATATTTGGCAGCAAGTGTCGCGACGATTCCGAAGGCGACGGTGAGGAACACGGTGTCGACCTGCTGGTGTTCCTTGCGGATGCCTACATAGGCCACGAGATAGCCAAGATAACCGCCGCCAAGCGCAATCTGCACCGGAAGCGATACTTCGAAGAACTTGTCCATCGACCTGTCCCCTCGCCAGCCGCCATGTTGCCGACACGCTATCGCACCGGCTCGCCTTCGGACACCGAAATCGTGCCCCGCCCGGTCCGCGCCAGCGATTGACCCGTTAGCAGCCCTGCCGGATCGGAAATGCCCCTCATGCGTTCTTCGAGGCGAGGTCAATGGGAGGAAACACCATGAACGTCGCCAACCTGCAACTCGAGGGCCTGCTGATGGCCGTCGCCGCGATCAACCATGTGCTGGTCAGGAAAGGCGTGCTGACTGTCGAGGAGATCGACATCGCGCTGCGCAAGGCCGAGGCCGGTGAGACCGGCGAGGAGCGTTCCGACGCCATTTCGGCCTCAAACCGCGACGCCATCAATTTCCCGATCCGGCTGCTCGAACTCGCCAACCAGTGCCAGCCCGAGGCGGACATGCCGTCCTTCTCGAAGCTGGCGCGCATGGTCGGGCAGATGAAGGAGCCGTATAATGACCAGATGTAAGGGGCTTGGGCGGCAAACCTCAGACGTCGGCGCTGCCCCTCATCCGCCCTTCGGGCACCTTCTCCCCGTTGAACGGGGAGAAGGAATAGCGTCATGCCCGGCCCGGCCAGCCCTGCTTAAGTGCCAGCACGCTGCCCGGCCCGTGGACCGCGGCGTAAAGCAGGCCGGCGGCGAAGGGGAAATGCGACATGAAGGCGCCGAACTCGGCTTGCTCCGCGGCCCAGTGCGACGGGCCGTGGAAGGCGAAGCCGAGGAAAGTGACATAGACCGCGCCGATCAGCGCCAGCGGCGTGAGGAAGGCGCCGGTGAGGAAGGAGATCACCAAAAGCGTTTCGAGGATCGCCGCGCACCACGCCAGAAACAGCGGGAATGGGAAGCCGGCTGCGGCGATGTAGCCGGCGGTGGCGCCCATATCCATGAACTTGAAGGCGACGCCCATCGCGAACATGGCGGCGAAAATCAGGCGGGCGATGAGAATGGCGACGGTCTGCCAGGTCGATTGGGTGTTTTCCACGTTTGTCCCTCCGGATTGTTGAAGCGGGTGATGCTTCAAGGACGGCCAGCGGGTGGAGGTTCCGACAGGGGTGGGAAAATTGTTTCCAGGGTCTCTTCCTCGCCCGCGCGAAGCGGGGGGAGAGGTGGCCGCGAAGCGGTCGGAGAGGGGCAGCGCCGGCGATGATGATCGGGCGCGGTGCGGCGTGCCCGAGACCGTATTGATTATAGCGCTACGACGGCCCCTCTCCGTCGCGGCTTCGCCGCGCCACCTCTGCCGCCGCTTCGCGCGGGGCGAGGAAAGTAAAAAGCTCAGCCGACCTTCGCCTGCGGCGGATGGCTGATCGAATCGCGCACGGTGCCGTACTCCGCGCCCCAGCGATCGGTCATGTCGCAGCGAATGTCCCAGAGGTCGGGGAAGAAGCGGTGGCGGGCGCCGCCCTCCAGCATCTCCACGGGGCGGCCTTTCAACGATTTCGAGCCGAGGCCAATCGAACGGTGGATGAGATAGAGGTGGTTGGCGCGGAATTTCTGGAACAGCTCGTCGAACTCGATCAGCGCCTCGGCCACGACATAGGCGTCGCCGTGGTCGTAGTGGTCATCATAGATGTCGGCGACGGAGAGCCGGCGGCCGTCGAGATAGGCCGCCTTGAAGGCCCGCCACAGGTCCGGCGGCATGCGCAGGATGAGCTTGAAGCCGGGTGATTCCTGGCCGCTGCCATTGCCGAGCTGCAGGCGGATCTGCTGATATTCCTTGGGCGACATGGTCTCAAGCAGGTCGAGCTGTGCCGTCATCATGCGCATCAGCCTGTGCACGCGGCCCATCAGCGTCACGACGCGGTGGGTATCCTGCCTGTCCAGATAGTCCAGCACGTCGACCAGCGTGTAGGCGATAAGCTTCATCCAAAGCTCCTCGACCTGATGCACGATCTGGAACTGCAGCTCGTCGGCATTGACCATGTCGGAGAGCGGCTTCTGGCAGGCGAGCAATCGATCGCATTTCAGGTAGACGCCATAGTCGCGCATTTCCGGCGCCTCGATGCGGGCGTGGTATTCCTCCCGGCTCATACGCTTGTCCATGGCTTTTTCTCCTGGTCGACCTTGGCCGAGGATAGCGCTTTGCGCTTGAACATTGTTCCTTTCTGTTATCCAAATAGCGAAAATAGAAGGACGAACATTAGTCTTTGCATAGAATTTGGAGAACGAAGCGTGCTGGATGCCATCGACCGCAGGATCGTTGCCGAACTGGAGCGGGACGCGCGAATCTCCTTCGGCGAGTTGGCGGAGACGGTCGGCCTGAGCAAAACGCCATGCTGGAAACGGGTCAAGGCGCTGGAGGAGGCCGGAATCATCCGCGGATACTCGACCCGCATCGACCCGGCCAGGATCGGCTTCGGCATCGAGGCCTTCATCCAGGTGTCGATCGACTTCGAAGTGTCGGACGCCTTCGAAGCGGCGGTGCAAAAGCACCCGCTGATCCGCCGCTGCTATGCCACCACCGGCGAGGCCGATTATCTGCTGCAGATCGTCACCGTCGACATGATGGCGCTCGACCGCATGCTGCGCGAGGAGCTCAGCCGCCTGCCCGGCGTGCGCCGCACGGTGACCTCGATGGCGATGCGCGAGATCAAGGGCGACATCTCGTTCGCCGAGGCGGCGGGGCGAGCGCTGCGCGGGTAGCCCGGACCAGTTGAACGGCCTGCCGCGAGGGGCGCGGCGCCTAGCTCCTGACTTTTTCTGGCATGGTTGAGGAAGGGGCGCCGAACCGGTTTATACGAGAGCCGGGGGTACGCCAGTGGCAGGTTTCATCTCAATGAGAATCGGTTCGGAGTCTGGCCGGTGGCTATCGACCGGAAGGTTTTTTGCATTCGCGGCGAATGCCGATATTGCGCGCCACTTCCTGCCCAAGAATATTCTGGCTGCGGCGCTGCTTGCATCGACCATGCTCTTGCCGACGGCCATATCGACCCGCGCGGCGTCGGTAGTGCCGGAGCCGCAAGACGGACTTCACCAACCGGACGCGAAAACCATGTTGCAGGACGCCAAGCGCGCGCTTGTGGCGCTGGGCAATGGCGGTAACGGTGGCAACGGTGGCAACGGCGGCTCCGCTGGTGGTAACGGCGGAAATGGCGGCAACGGTGGCAACGGTGGCAATGGCGGCTCCGCCGGTGGTAACGGCGGAAATGGCGGCAACGGTGGCAACGGCGGTTCCGCTGGTGGTAACGGCGGAAACGGCGGCTCCGCGGGTGGCAATGGGGGTAACGGTGGTTCCGCAGGCGGCAATGGTGGCAATGGCGGTTCCGCGGGCGGCAATGGTGGAAACGGTGGCTCCGCGGGCGGCAATGGTGGAAACGGCGGTTCCGCTGGTGGCAACGGTGGCAACGGCGGTTCCGCAGGCGGCAATGGCGGTAACGGCGGTTCCGCGGGTGGCAATGGCGGTTCCGCTGGAAATGGTGGCGGCACCGGTGGCAATGGGGGCTCTGCCGGAAACGGTGGCAACGATGGTTCTACCGGCAACGGCGGTTCCGGTGGCAATGGCAGCTCAGGCGGAAACGGCAGCTCCGGCGGGAATGGCCACGGCAACGGCCATCACGACTCCGGCTTCGGCCACTCGGACGGCGGCCCCCGTTCTTGCGGAACCTCCCCGCGAGCGTCTTGCTAACGCGGCCTGACCTTAAGCACCACGTCCTACGAGGAAGGAACGCAGCGGTCGCTCTACGGACCGGTGCGATAGGCGAAATTGTCCATCGCGGCCTGCCAGTAATGCTGTGTGCGGATCTCGAGCCGGGTGATACGCCTGTAGTCGGCCGCGAAGTAGGCCAGCCCGTTCGCGGACAGCGCCATCTGATCCTCATAGGCAGGCTCATCGCCGCGCCAGCCCTTGAGGATAAGCGTCTCGCCCTCCGCGTCGTCCCAGCCCGCGCCGAAATAGGCGCCGGTGAAATCGAACGGCTTGTCGCTGAACACCTCAGCCGGGTGGCCTGAGCTGTTATAGGCGATGAATTCGCCCGACATGGTGGTGTTGATATAGCCCGGCCCGTCTGTGAAGCGCTGGTGCATGGCGACGACATTGTACCAGTCGAGCCCGCCATAGCCGACCGGAACCTCGAACACGCCGGGCGTCGTCATCAGGTCGTCGAAACCGACGACATGCTCGTTGGGCAGCGGCGCTTCGGCCGGCCCGCTTTTGCCCGAAAACGCCGAGAGCACCACCGGCGCCGTGCCCGCGACCGTCACGTGCCGCCGCTCGGTCACCCCGTTGGCCGAGAAATCGACCAGCCATTCGCCGGGCGCGGCGGGCGCGCTGAAGCGCCCATCCGGGCCAACCGTAGCGGCCGTGGCGACCCCGTCCGGCCCTGTCAGGGAAACGCGCGCGCCCGCGGCGACGGCGCCGCTGATCGTCAGGTCCGGCGCGATCCCGACCGGGTGCGTCGTTTTGAGCGCGATCATGTCGCCCGGCGATCCGGGCGAGACGACATAGTCGCTTTCCTGCGCGGCGTTGCCGGTGGTCACGGAGTAACCCGGCGGCGGCACGACGCGGAACGCATAATGGCCAGGATCGACGACTTCGAGATGGCGCTGGCCGACCGACATGCGGAAGTTGGCGAAGCCGCTGACATTGGTCAGGCGCATGATGGTGCTGCCGTCCGGCTTCTTGAGCTCGACGGCGATACGCGACATCGGCCGGTCGCCCATATCGTAGACGCCGTTCCTGTTGAGGTCGCGGAACACGAGCAGCGACGTGTTCATCTGGCCGCCGCCGAAGGAACCCCATGCGCGCTTGGGATAATAGTCGTTCGCATCGCCGGCGCGCGCCGCGCCGCAGACCATGGCCAAGCCGACGGCCACCGGAAACACCAAACCAAGCTTCACGAAATTTCCTCTCCGACAGTGGACCCGATCCCCTGAAGCCGCGCGATGACCCTGTCGACTTCATCGGCATCGAAATAGGCGAGATAGAGCAAGACCATGGTGGCGCTGAACGTGTAGACCGGCAGCGTCAGATAGATGATGGCGTGGAAGACGAGGCCCGGCAGCAGCAGATAGCGCCTCGTCGCGCGAAACGGCAGGCCGAAGGCAAGGCTGTATTCGAGCGCGACCACGCCGAAGGATATGATGGTGGCTGGCCAGGCAAGGCCGGCCGGATAGTCCGAACCCGCGTAGTACCAGAGGAAGATCGCCTCGATCCGCGCGCCGCTCAGGAAGGCATAGTTCGACTTGTCGAAGGCGGCGAAGAAATAGAGCACCGAGAGCTGCATCACGATCAGCCGCAGCCCCCAAAGATTGCCGCGCTCGGCAGGTGCCGGCTGTCCGGCGCGCTCGGCGCGCAGCACCGCCAAATAGCGGTCCAGCGAATAGGAGCGGCCGCAAGGGGTCAGCGAAATCAGCAGCGCCGCCGCGGCAAGCAGATAGGTATGGTGGTGGGTCCAGGGCTCGCGCCCAAGCTCGAAGCCGAAATAATAGTACATGGCCAGACCTACCAAGCCCGTCCAGACCGCGGCGATGCGGCTCTGATAGCCGACGAAGAGCAGCGTTGTGGCGACGAAGAAGTTGGCGCCGAGGAACAGGCCGGCCGGCGACTGGTCCATATAGAGCAGCAGCTCGCCTGCCCAGCGCGACCAGAACAGCATCGCCAGGCCGATGCGGATCAATGCCGACGAGCGCGACGAACGCTCCGTCTCGACCGCCCAGCGGACGAAGCGCGCGGCCGTGGCTTGCACCAAAGGCCGGCCGGACCAGTCAGCGGCGGCGTCAGTTGGCGCAAGCATTTTCGGCATCGCTGTGGATGATCTGCCAGCCGCTGCGCGTGGCCTGCCGCGCGCGCACGCGGATATCGGCACCCTGCCCGGCCACCGTACAGAGCCGCTTGATGACGGAAGCCAGTTCCTCGCGGTTCTGGATCCACTTCAGCTTGCCGTTGCGCGGAGCGCCGAGCATTTCGAACCGGTCGAGTGGGATAAATCTGTCATCGGGCTGACGGATTTCGAAGGAAGCGTCGATGACGCCCACCCCGATGGCGCTGAACATCGTCCAGGAACGCAGCCAAGCCGATTGCACCCCGAAGACCTGTTCGGCCACCGGACCGGCGATCATGAAGCCGGCGATCGCGACGAATGCTGTCAGCCGCAGGCGCCCCGCCGAGACGCGCCCGGCAGGCTTCGCACCCACTCCGATCGAAACGATATCCGCCACCCGGCCACCCCCGCCGCGACTATAGACCGGCTCAACGCTTGCGCTTCGACCATACCAGAAAAAGTCAGGATCGAGACTTGCGCGCCAGAACCCGATCGCGGCGGCACGAAGCGCTATGACCCTCTGTAATGCCTCGCCGTCACCGGCGCACCAGGGTCAAGAGGCTAGGACCGGAGCGTTGGATTTGACCTTGGACGGCTCGGGTTCGCGCACCGCCTGCTCTTTCTCGGCGTCGGACTTGCGCTTCGGGCACTCCTCGAAATCATGGTCGCGGCCGCCGCAATAGGAGCAGCATTTCGCCGGCGTGTCGGGGTTGAGCAACGAGGTCATTCCCAAGAATGCACGAAAAGTCTTCCGGTTGCAGCAATTCGTGAAGCCGCTACCACAATGCCGGGCCCAATGCTAACTTGCCAGAAACGGATTTGATGCGATGTGCGCAGGTCAGCAAGGCGCCTCCCGTCCGGCTTGTGGGGGAAATCCGATGCCGAGGCACGATGAACCGGCTGGCACGCAGACCCATGCCGCGCCGAGCAAACCGGGACGAACCGGCTGCATAGTCCCGAGCCGGCCTGCTCAAGGCCGCCAGCCCGCCGTTCAAACGCTGAAATCCGCCGGCTCGGCGCCGAGCTGCGGCACGATGATCGCCTCGAGCGGAGCGTCGAGCTCCCACTTCACATGACCGGGCAATCGTTCGAGGCTTGACGCACCACTCAGCGACTGCGGCGCCACGCGCTGCAGCACGACCGTGCCGAACCCCTTGCGCTCCGCCTTCGCCTCGCCGGCGTCGGCCCCTGCCTTGGAGGTTTCCCGCCAGACGAGGTGGAAGCGCCGCTCTGCCTTCTCTCCCGTCTCGACCTTCCAGGTGATTTCGATGTGGCCGCCCTCGCCGGCCAGCGCGCCGTATTTGGACGAGTTGGTGCCGAGCTCGTGGAAGGCCATGCCGAGATTCTGCACGGCGTTCGATTGCAGCGTCAAAAGCGGGCCGGAAAGCGAGATGCGCTCCTCGTGGCCGAAGGGTTTGAGGTGTTCCTGGATGAGGTCGAACAGGCTGGCGCCGGCCCATTCGGAAGTGACCAGAAGATCGTGCGAGCGCGACAGGGCCATGATGCGCGAGCGGATCAGCTCCTCGAATTCGCGCGGGTCGGTCGATCGCTTGCTGGTCTCGCGCACCATCGACAGGATCACCGCGAACTGGTTCTTCACGCGATGGTTGACCTCGCGCATCAAAAGCCGGATGCGGCGCTCGCTCTCCTTGGCGGCGGTGATGTCGCGGGCGATCTTCGAGGCGCCGACGATCACGCCTTCAGGGGTGCGGATCGGCGAGATGGTCAGCGAAACGGTTATCGGCGAACCGTCCTTGCGCTTGCGAATCGTCTCGAAGCTGGGAATGCGCTCGCCCTTGCGGATGCGGGCGATGATCTCTGGTTCCTCGCCCTGCAAATGTTCGGGGATCAGCATCAGGATCGATCGGCCGATGGCTTCGTCGGCCGAATAGCCGAACATGCGTTCGGCCGCTTGATTCCAGTCGGTGATGACGCTGTTCAGATCTTTGCCGATGATGGCATCGTAGGAAGAATCGACAATCGCCGCGAGGCGTGCATCGGCACTCGCACCCTGTCGGATTTGCCCCCCAGCACTCGTCATGGGCGCTAGCTAGCGCGAAAGCAGATCAAGGCAACCGCCTATGCCTTGGAATTTTTAGGTTTTTCATCATCGCCGGCGGCCTGCGAAATCACACCGAAATCCTGGGACTTGATGCCGCTGCCCGCAGTCAGGAAACCCTCGGCGGCAAGGCCGCGACGCAACAATTCGCGCACTGCGGCCGAGCGGCTCGGCATGCGCTTTTCAAAACGCCAGTTCTCGAGCGCCGCCAGTTCCTCGTCGGTCAACATGATCTGCAGCCTTTGCGGCCTTTCAAGTTCCGCCACGCCTGCCTCCCTCAAGACAACCTGTGCCTATGAATGAGTAAGTGTCTCACTCTACATAGAGATAGGGTTCACCCCATAATCAGTCAAGAATGTGCGATACATCAACGAAGACGCACGCTAACGCTGCCAACGATGCTTTGAAGCCGCGTTTGTGGTTATATGCTAACTCATTGATTTTATTTTTGATTTTTAACATTTGTGTATTGCCATTCGCGTAGCTGGCGCGCATGGTGGCAACAGAGGGACAAACCGTCCGCGAAAGGGAGGGTTTTCCAATGCTACGAGGATTTTCCGACCAGTTGCGCGATGACGCCCATTGCAAGGTCCGCGAGGCCCTGCGAGCTAACGGCATCGTCAACATCATTGGATTGTCAGAGGAAATCCGCCTGAAGCACGTCCATGAGAACATCGCGCGCGAGGATATCGAGAACCTCGTGCTGCATGTTGCCCAACTCTACGGGGCGCCGATCGAGTTCGATGTCCATGCGCTTACGGCGCTGGATCTGCCGGACGCATACGCCGCCGACAACCGCAACGATCTCGAAAAAATTCTGGGTGAGCGAAGGCAGCCGGATGTCCCTGCCGACCTGCTGCAAGTGGAAACCGACCAATAACGCGGACGGTCCCTCGGTGCCGACCAGGGAAACCCGGAACGGCCGGGCTTTCAGGATTTCGCAGTCTGTCGCTTTCGGGCAGGTTTTTTCGGCGCAGCCACAGCCGTGGAGGATTCCTGCGCTAGCCTTGCGGCGCGCAACCGTTCCGTCTTGGCTGCCCTCGCCGTCGCTTCCAGGTCGAGGATCTGCCGCGCGACACGCGTGGTCATGTCGGTCTTGGCTTCCGTTCGCGACGGGGCCGGCTTGAACAGGCCAGTATCCGGTAGGGATTTCATCGTGTTCTCCTTAAGTAAAAAGGCCGGGCAATGCCCGACCTTCTCCAACGCACCTCAGCAGCCAATGCCAGTACATCCGTGGTCAAAGGACCGCGAGGCGCTGTGATCAGGCAGCCTGCAGATTCTCCGCCGCGTTCTTGCCGCTGCGGTTGTCCCTCACGATATCGAAGCTGACCTTCTGGCCCTCGACGAGCGAACGCATTCCGGCGCGCTCCACGGCCGAGATATGAACGAACACGTCCGGCTGGCCGCCGCCCTGCTCGATAAAGCCAAAACCTTTGGTAGCATTGAAGAACTTGACGGTTCCGGTAGTCATTGCGATCTCCTTACAAATCGACGCAAAATCATACGCGTCCAGCAATTGCCAAACGGCGCTCTCTTCGAAATTGAGATGGAAGATCGTAGAAGCGCAAATTTGCGCGGGAACAACGTTCGTTCAACAAAATCGATTTGCGAGATATAGCGCTTAATTTCGTGAGCGGCAAGGGTTTGCAAAATAATACTACCGGATGCGGGCTAGCCCGAACGGCAAGAGTCGACCGCGGGAACAGGCGCCCCAACCACACGTTGTCCCTCGGAAGGGAAAACAACGATGGCAGACAAGGATGACCATGGGGATGAACTCCCCACTCTGGACGAATTCGTGCAGCGGCTGGTTGACGAGACCGGCATCAGCGAGGCGCAGGCACTTGAGCTGATTTATCTCATCGGACTCAATTGGAGTTCGCTGCTTCGCGAAGCCAAGGTGATTGCCGCGCAGGGCTGAGGTCAGGGCCTGGCGTTCAGATGATCGAGGATGACAAGGCCGGTTTCATACTTCTGCGGAGCCAAGCCAGCCTGATGCGCCTGCCAGAGATTGTCCCTAAGATCGGCTGCCTTTACCGGCCCGGCCAGCTCGTTCGACACGGCACGGCAGATGAAACCCTCTTCGCTCTCGTCCATGCGCCTGGTCAGCGCGTCGACCGCCGCCACGACCGCAAATCCGAAGCCAGCAGCCTCCAACCTAGCCAGCGTCCAGCCTTCGCCCTTCTCGATGACGTCATGCAGGTAAGCGACAGTCTTTTCGTCGAGCGTCTCCACGGCGTCGGCTACGCGTCGCAAATGCTCGATATAGGGTTGGCCTGTCTTGTCGGTCTGCCCGCGATGGGCATCTTCGGCGATCCTGGCTGCTTCGTGAAGCATGGTCTTCTAGCTCGTCAAAAGACTAAGCCCGCCCCGGCGAGGGGGACGCCGAGGCGGGCTTTGCTCGGGTTCGAAACCCGGTTGGCAGCGCGCTTTCGCGGGGGACGGGCTGCGCGCCATCCTGCATCCAAAAACATCGGGGGGCGGCGAATGTTCCCTGCGATCCCGGGTTTTTCTTAACTCGGTCCATAAAAGGATTCGAGCAGGAACCTCGGCCGATCGGTGCCGTTAGCCTTCAGTGTTCAACAAGGAGATCCGACCATGGATTGGAACCGCGTCGAAGGCAATTGGAAGCAGGTCAAGGGCAAGGTCAAGGAACAGTGGGGCAAGCTCACGGATGACGACCTCGACCGCATCGCGGGAAAACGTGACCAGCTTGAAGGCAAGATCCAGGAGCGCTACGGCATCGCCAAGGATCGCGCCAAACGGGATGTCGACGACTGGTACTCGATGCAGGGCTGGTAGTTTTGCCGATCGATCGGAGGGCGCCGCCGCGAGGCGGCGCCCTTTTCATGCCAGGCTATCACTCATCGGCATTTCATAAGTGGAATCGAAAGTGGCGGCTGGAGATAGCCGCCACTTTCCTTGAGCCAGTCGTTGCACCGGCTGGAGCCGATCAGTTCGCGCCGCCGAGTTCCTTGGTCATCTTGCAGAAATTGTCGTGCGCCTTGGCGATGGCATCGTCGCCGCAGTCCTTCTTCATCGCGGTGCGATCGTCCTCGGTGAGGGCCATCCAGGCTTTCTTGAACTCGTCGCCCGACTTCATGGTCTTCATGCCGGCGTCGGTAAAGAAGGGCGACATCTTTGCCGGATCGTCAAGCGCCGAGGTCCCGGTCCCACTACCGGCTAATGCGGCACCGGTCATCAGGGACAATGCCAACGCACCCATGCAGATCATCTTGGTATTCATTTTCCTGCTCCCTACCAAAATTAGAAACAACTACATTGGCAAAGCGCGCTTGTCGGAGAAATGTTCCGGACAAAATCGGATAAATCTTCTCGGACATCTGTCGACCGAGGATTTTTCCATTGAAAGAGGCTGTCGGAACTGCGCCTGATTTTCGGCGCATCGTTGGCTTTGCGCTGGTCAATAACAATTGACAGTTCTAGGCCGCAATTACGCAAAAATTCTTTTCGGAACAAGTCGGATGACCTCGGGTTGGTGCTGATACAACCTCACCCGGGAGATCCGACATGGCGACGACGAAAGCGGCTTCGAAGAAGGGCCTCAACGAACTTTTCCACGACACGCTGAAGGACATCTATTTCGCCGAGAAGAAAATCCTCGCGACGCTGCCCAAGATGGCCAAGGCGGCGCAGGACGACGCGCTGAAGATGGCGTTCGAAAAACACCGCGAGCAGACGCAGGAGCATGTCGCGCGGCTGGAAGAAGTGTTCGAGGTGATCGACAAGAAGCCGGCCGGCAAGACCTGCGCGGCGATCATGGGTATCACCGAGGAAGGCGCCGAGATCATGGACGAATACAAGGGTTCGCCCTCGCTCGACGCCGGCCTGCTCGCCGCCGCGCAAGCCGTCGAACATTACGAAATTTCGCGCTACGGCACGCTCAAGACCTGGGCGCAGGAACTCGGCCTCACCGAAGCGGTCACCCTGCTCGACCAGACGCTTGCCGAAGAGAAGGAAACCGACGCGGCGCTTACCCAGCTTGCCGAGTCGGCCGTCAACGTGGCGGCCGAGGCGGCGTAACTCTGTTTCATTCGATGTCGGGCCTCGGCGGGCTTCGCCGGGGCTTGGCCTCAGGCCTCCTGGCCAACCTTCAATCCAAGGCCCAGTCTCTGGCCGTCGGCAAAAGCGGTGGCGAAGGATTCCAACTCGAAGGACGTGACGCTCTCAGTGCCGTCCCGCGTCACGAGGACAAACCATTCGCCCATGTTCTCGTAGACCTGGACAGAATTGGATTGGACGATTTCGGAGCACATAGCTTTCTCCCATGCTGCGTTGGGCGAAAGCACCTGAGTTGACTTTCAAGCGTCCTCTTGCCGCGTAGACGAGGACGACTCCATGATCATATGCCTTTCCAAGGCAAAAGCGATCTCATTTGTTTAGCCTCTGGCTTTTGTTTCCGGCCGGCGCATGCGCGGCACTGACGTCGGCGGCCACGAGCCGGGCAAGGTCCTTGCGGCTGCCGCGCCGCACGGAATAAGCCCGCGTGATCTCGGCGCCGAAGAGGAAAATCTGCGCCGAATAATAGACCCATATCAGCACCACCATCAGCGCGCCGGCCGCGCCGTAGGAGCTGGCGATGGCGCTGGTACCGATGTACCAGCCGATCAACGACTTACCGAGCGTGAAGAGCAGCGCCGTGACGACCGAGCCGATGGCGACGTCGCGCCATTTGAGCGACCTGTCCGGCAGGATCTTGTAGATCGCGGCAAAGAGCAGCGTGATCAGCACGAAGGACACGACCGTGTTGATCACGCTGACGATTAGCGTGCCGAAGGGCATCTGCTGATTGATGACGGCGCCGAGTGCCGCGATGGCCGTGCTTGCCGCCAGCGAGACAAGGAGCAGGAAGCCAAGCGCTGCAACCAGGCCGAGACTGACCGCGCGGGCGCGCACGATCCTGGTCAGCGAGACACCATTTGGCTTCACCTTCCAGATTTCGTTCAGCGACTGCTGCATCTCGCCGAAGACGCCAGAGGCCGTGACGAAAAGTGTGACCAGTCCGACGAGCGTGGCCAGCGTGCCGGACCAGCGATGCGCGGCGCTCTCGATCGTCGCCTTCAAGAGGTCGGCGCTCTGTGGTCCCATGACACCCGAAATCTCGGCAGACAGCGCCAGTTGGGCGGCATCGTTGCCGATGACGATGCCGGCGATCGCCACAACGATCAAAAGGATCGGCGCCAGCGAGGTGGTTGCATAGAAGGCCATTGCGGCGCCGTGGCTGAGCGCATTGTCTGCGACATAGCCGGTCACGCTTTCGCGCAACAATATCCAGCCTTCCTCGGCCCAACTGGTTTGCGCCATGGGCGGCACCCGCGCGGCGGGCATGGCTGCGGCAGATGACGAAGCTGTACCACTTGACCCTCGAACTGCAGGAGCCTTGCCGACTTCATTCTTGCGGCGAGGTCCAGTCTTCTGCCGCTTGTTCGCGACTGCTCGAGATCCCGCTCTTTTCGTCATGCCCTGCCCTCGCCCGCCCAGGGCGGGAAGCCAGAAAAACCTGCCCATACCCTTCGCCGCCTGATCCAGCCGACGCGGCCCGCCGAAACTTAAGTCGGTGCCAGCGCGATGGTTCCGATACCGGCAATCCACCGAGCAAAAAAAGACCCGCCCGGAAGCGAGTTTACCGGGCGGGCCAGATCCGGGCTGGTGGAGCCCGGAGACGGGAGGTTTGAGGAATGCGTAACCCCACGCCCGCGCCAAAACTTCCGAAGCACCGGATCAGTTCCATGTAACCTGTTAAGCCAGTTAGTCTTTTAAGCCGGTTAGTTCGAGTTCTGCGGCGGAACCTCGCCCGGCTTGATCACCGGCATGTCGCTGCCGGTAGCCGGCGGCGTGGTTGCGTTCTGGTCACCGGTCGGCGGCGGCTTGAGGACGCCACCGCAATTGCCAAGCTGCTTCGACAACTCGTCGGTGTCGGCCTGCTGCTTCTGTTTCTGCTGCTGGTCATTGGCGTCGGGCGTCGCCTGGCAGTCCTGCGTCTGCTTCGGTTCTTCCGCCGCTGTCTGGGCGGCCGTGGGCATTGCGTGGATCAGCAGCAGGGCGGCGGTCAGGATCGCTTTCTTCATGGCATCCTCCTTATTCCCTCAAGGCGACAACGCATGCCGGCTGGAAAGGTTTGATCCGTGACGCTGGTCGTGAGTTTGCAGCCTCTTGATCTTGTCCAAGGAAGCCGGACAACTTTGGGGAGCGCATGGTCTTTCAAGCCGCGGGTCCTACATCAAAGTTAAATGCGGACGGCCGCCGGCGGTGATAGGCATGGAATCAAACGGGGGGGACCCTTTACGGAGGAGTCCCATGGACGTTCGCAACCTCATCGGCACACTCTCGGCGAACCTTTTGCGCCGGCGGGCGGCCGCAATGACTAGCCCCGTATCGCCACTTCCGGCAAAGCCGATCCGGTCTTCGCTCGCGGATCTGCCTTTGCGTCCGCGCCTGCGCCCGCCGCACAGGCCGGCACCGCCGATCCGGCCCGCAAGCAACATGTAGTCGTGTCCAACTGTGGCGGCTGGATGCAACCAGCCGGCGGCCGAGCCGTTACCTGCGACCCCATTTTTTCAAGGTGCACGATGAAATCTCTTCGTACGAACAGTCCCCTTTTTGTCCTCGCCGCAGCCATGATCACGGCCGCGCCCTTTGTCGGTCTCGCCCTGCGCACGCGCGAATGGCTTGGATGGTGACATGAGCCGTTTCCTGCCCCTCACCATCCGCTTCGTCAGCGGCGGCACCATGGTGGTCACCACGATAGCCGAGGCGAAGAGAGCGCTCGCCGGCACCTGGAAGAACAAGGATGCGCCGGCCTATCTCGAAGCCGCGCGCCTGGTCGACGACGCCATCGCCGGCATCTGCCGGCCGGCGATCGCTTTCGCCGCCTTCAAGAAGGTCGCCGCGCAGCAGGGCCTGCTGAAACCCACAAGGCCAAGTGCCGCGCTCAGCATGCTCGACGAACTGTGGTTGCGCCGCAAGGCACCGCCCGGCTGAGTGCTTTCCGGCAAGCCTATCTCGGCTCGCGATTCATGCTGAGATATGTCGGGTCGAATTCGGCAATCTCGACCAGGCGCTGCCAGTCGAGGATGGTGATCCGATGGTTCGTCCAGTTGATCACATTCATGCGGCGCAGCGTGCCGATGACCCGGTTCATATGCACAACCGACAGGCCGAGCACGTCGGCAAGCTCGGCCTGCGAGAGCGGCAGGTGGAAGCTCATCTCGCGGGTCTTCTTTACCACCTGCAGCCGCACGAACAGTTCGCAGATCAGATGCGCCAGATGCGAGGTCTTGGAGCGCCGGCCCATGGCAACGATCCATTCGCGATGGATGGCGCCATCGACCAATGTGTCCAGCCAAAGCAGCCGCGTCAAATGCGGCGCCTTCTCGGTGATCGTTTTCAGCTTGCCGTGGTCGGCTGCAAGCACATGGCAGGGCGACAGCGCGATGATGCCGTGGTCCATGGTCTTCAACAGGAAAGCATGCAGGTCGACGAAATCGCCGGCTACCTGCAGCGAAGTGAATTGCCGCCCGCCATCCTCCAGCACCTTGTAACGGGCAGCTAGCCCGTCGACGATCAGCGTACTGGTGCTCGGCCGTGTGAATTCCGAGACGATGTCCTCGCCGGCCGTCACGTATTTTTCGACCGACATGGCGTCGGCCAGAAGCGCCTTCTCTTCTTCCGAGAGGGCGTCGTGCTGGCCGAGGTTGAGATAAAGCGATTCCAGCATCCGGCTTTCCTGTCTCTGCGCTTGCAATGCCTAACGTCGGAGGCTCGGGCTGGTTGCAGCGCGACGGTCTCGCCGCGCGATCAAACCTTTGGAACCATGGGGGCGGCTAATGGATTGAAGCTCGAAATCGCCGGAATCGACATGCCGATGCAACGCTTCTACTTCGACGTGTACAACACCGAACACTCCCAGACGGATGGCGAGGGCCAGTTCTTTGCCGACCGCGAGAAGGCGGGCATGGAGGCGCTGCGCATCCTGCATGACGTCGCTCGCGACGAGATGCCGGGCGGCACGAATCTGAAGATCACAGTCAAGGTATTGGACCACAAGCGCGACCAGGTCTTCGAGGCCTCGCTGACGCTGGATTCGGCCTGGAGTTGACCGCGCAGACTAAAGGTAAAGCGAGGCCAGATAGATCGCCGGCGCGACGATCAGGCACAGCGCGATCAGCGCCAGCACGACATGGCCAAGACGCTCCGCGCGCCTGGCAGTGGCGGCGACCTCTTCATCGCTGTTGATCAGATCGAGGAACGAAAGATCGCCGTGGCTGTCGCGACGATTGTCGTTGGCGGCCGGGCTTTCGGCATCTTGGGCGGGTCTTGGGGAGATAGAGGTCAAAAATCGTCTCGCTTTGGCAGTCGATCGCGCGGCTCGTGGGGGCTCCGCCTCAGAGGTGCGGGGAATCGGATGGTCACGTGGAAGATGACCGACGACAGAGAACACTTTTCGCCGGACGCTCATCAATTCGCAAGACGCTTTTTGGTTGCAGCAGCCGGCCCTATGCGTGGCGATGTCGGACTTCAGTCGGATCTGGGATGCGGCGTGCAAGCGGCACAGGCTCACAGTGGCATGGCCGACGTCTGCTTGATCGTTTGGCTGGGCACATCCGTCTTGACGTTCTGCACGCCCTTGATGCGGCTCAGATGCTCCGACTGGAAGCGGCGGTAGTCGTCGATACCGGCGGCGACGATGCGCACCATGGCGTCGCAGTCGCCCAGCATCAGGTAGCACTCCAGCACCTCGGGGAACTTCGCCACCTCGGCGGCGAAATGCTCGATCGTCGCCTCGTCCTGCTGCTTCAGCCAGATGCGGGTGAAGAAGGTCTGGCCGCGGCCGACCTTGGCCGGGTTGAGCACCGCGACATAGCGGTCGATGACGCCGGCCTCCTCCAGAAGCTTCACCCGCCGCAGGCAAGGCGACGGCGACAGGCCCACTTCCCGTGCCAGGTCGTTGTTGGCCATGCGCCCGTCACGCTGCAGGGCGCGCAGGATGCGTTTGTCGATGTCATCCAGCTTCATGGCTCATGATTCCAATTTTTTCCGCAAATACGATACTCAATGCCAAATTGTCGCAGATATGGCGCATCTTCGCAACCCGATTGCGGGGCAGTTGGGCTATGGTCCGGCGATCGATAACCCCACAACCGACAGGGAGAACGGCGGCCGCATGGCCCGCCGAAGGCAGAGCCATGAGCGTTTCCGAAATCGCCCTCGCCGAGGGCCAGATCAGCCAAGGGCGTGGCGGCGAATTCCGGCGCGGCCTGGCCGCCTCGACGCCGGTGCTGCTCGGCATCATCCCTTACGCGCTGGTGCTCGGCGCGCAAGGCGCACAGAAGGGCCTGAGCGTGGTCGAGGTGCCGATGATGACCGGCTTCAACTTCGCCGGCGGCTCTGAATTCGCCGCGATCCAGCTCTGGACCTCGCCGCCGCACATCCTGTTGATCGCGGCCATCACCTTTCTGGTCAACAGCCGGCACTTGCTGATGGGCGCGGCGCTTGCACCCTTCCTCGCGCACCTGCCGAAGCGCAAGGTTTTCCCGGCGCTGTTTCTGATGTGCGACGAGAGCTGGGCGGTGGGCCTGGCCGATGCGCAGCGCCGCGCCGCCCAAGGCCTGCGGCCGGCCTTTAGCCTACCCTTCTATCTCGGCGCCGCCCTGCCCTTCTACCTCGCCTGGGTGGTGTTCACGACCTGCGGCGCCGCGCTCGGCCCGGTACTCGGCGATGTCGAAAAATACGGTTTCGCCATGGCCTTCCCGGCCGTCTTCCTGGTGCTGATGCGCGGCATGTGGAAGGGATTTGCGGCCGCGCGGCCGTGGCTGGTCAGCCTGGTGGTGGCGGCGCTCACCTATCTCATCGTTCCCGGCGCCTGGTATGTGGCCGCCGGCGCGCTCTCCGGCCTCGCGGCGGCCTGTTTCCTGGCAGGCGACAAATGATCGATCCGATGACCGTGCTCGCCATCCTGGCGATGGCCGGCGTGACCTATCTCACCCGCATCGGCGGCTATGTGGTGCTGCGCAACAGAACGCTGAGCGCACGCGCCACGGCCGTGATGGAGGCCGCGCCCGGTTGCGTGCTGATCTCGGTGATCGCACCGGATTTCGTGTCGAAGAATCCGGCGAACCTGGCGGCTTTGGCCATCACCGTCCTTGCCGCGACCCGGCTGTCGATGCTGCCGACGGTGGTGATCGGGGTGGCTTCGGCCGGCGCGTTGCGGTGGTTGATGGGCTAGGCGATTCCCCCCGCGCGTGGAGAGATCGGTTGTATCAACCCGCCCGCATTTCCAGCGTCTCGCCGGTCGCCCGCGCCACGATCGCGTCCAGCGGCTCGGGACGGTGCAGGAAATAGCCCTGGCCGTAGGCGACGCCCATGCCTTGCAGGATCTCCAGCGCGCTTTTTTCCTCGACCTTCTCGGCCACCACGGCCGCCCCCATCGAACGGGCGATGCCGGCGATCGCGGCGACGATCTCGCGATCGAAACGGCTTTCGGCGATATGCTCGACGAAAGAGCCGTCGATCTTGATGGCATCGACGGGAAAGCGCCGCAGATATTGGAAGGAGCTCATGCCGGCGCCGAAATCGTCGAGGCTGACACGGCATTGGCGCTCGCGCGCCCTGCGCACGAATTCGGCGGCGGCATCGAAATTGGTGACGGCGGCGGTCTCGGTGATCTCGAAGCCGAGAGCCGAGGGCGGCGCGCCGCTGTCGGCGATCGCCTGGTCGACGAAAGACCAGAGCTGGGGGTCCGACAGCGTCTGCGCCGACAGGTTGAAGCCGAACGAGATGGCGCCCGCGCGCATCGCCTCGCCATGGCGGGTGAGCGCGGTGCGGATGATCCAGCGGTCGAGCCTTGCCGCGAGCCCGAAGCGCTCGGCGACCGGCATGAAGTCGCCCGGCGGGATCAGCTTGCCGTTGCGGGCCTCCAGCCTCGCCAGCACCTCGACATGGCCTTCCCAGGGCTGGCCGAGGCGATGGATCTCCTGGCCGTAGAGCTTCAGCCGGCCGTCCTCCATGGCGTCGACCAGATCGGCGGCGAGCCGCGCCGCGTTGAGTCCGCCGGCGCCCGAGGCCGTCTCCGGCGCGAACACGGCGAAGCGGTCGCGGCCGCCGGCTTTGGCGGCGTAGCAGGCATCGTCGGCGCAGGCGAGCGCGTCGGCGACCGTCATGTCAGGGTCGCGCACGAACGCGATGCCGACGCTGGCGGCCAGCCGGCGCGAGGCGATGGTCGCGCCGAGATCGGCGTCGCGCACAGCGGCAAGCACATCGCGCGCCAGCCTTTCGGCGCAGTCGTCATTGCAGTTCGGCACCAAAAGCGCGAACTCGTCACCGCCGAGCCGAGCGGCATGCGCCGAAGCCGGCAAGCTGGCCATAATGCCGGCCGCAACGCTCTTCAGCGCCAGGTCGCCGGCGGCGTGGCCGGCATAATCATTGAGCGCCTTGAAGTAATCGAGATCGACATAGAAGACGGCGAGCGGCAGCCGTTCAGCCCTGCCAATGTTTTCGGCGAGTTGCCGGTCGAAGGCCGGGCGGTTGAGCAGCCCCGTCAGCGCATCGTGGTTGGCGGCGTAGGCAAGCTCCTCGGCCCGGTTCTTTTCCTCGGTAATGTCGCGCACGGTGCCGAGGAACTGGCCGGCCGAGCCAACGCCTGCGATGAAGCGGACCAGGGACTCGATATGGCGGACCGCGCCGTCGCGGCGGATGATGCGATACTGCACGGCAACGACGCTGTCAGTGCCGAGCGACATCCGATGGGCGCGCTCGGTGGCCTCCCTCTCGTCCGGATGCAGGAAAGTGTGCCACAGATCGGCGGACACCTCGTCCGTGTCAGCGACCAATCCGAAGATCTCGCGCGTGCGGGCATCCCAATAGCTCTTGTTGGTGCCGACGTCGAAGTGCCAGATCCCGGTGCCGCTGGCTGCGAGCGCCAGGCGGAAGCGCACATTGATCTCATCGAGCGCAGCCTCGGCCTCTTTCTGCTTCGTGATGTCAGTCTGCACGCCCATCAACCGGAGCGGCCGGCCCTCGGCATCGCGCTCGACGATGCCGCCACGGTCGAGCACCCAGATCCAGCGGCCATCCTTGTGGCGCAGCCTGAGCTCGGTTTCGATCGACGGGGTAAGGCCGGCGATATGGCGATCGCCGCTTTCGCGCGCGCGCTCGCGGTCGTCGGGATGGGTCAGGTTGAACCAAAGGTCGGCCGTATAGGCAAGTTCGCCCTCGGCATAGCCCAGCATCTTCGCCCAGGTCGGCGAGTAGTAGCAGTCGCCGGTCGACACATTCCAGTCCCAGAGCCCCAGATGAGCGCGGTCAAGCGCCATGGCCCAGAACTCCGCCTTCCGTGTCTTGTTGTCCGCCATACCCTGTTTTTCTTTTCGTCCCGTCGGCCAATTCTGCTCGAAACGAGACAAGAAAGAGTTACCGGGCGTACAGCTGATCGCCCTTCTCGTATGGGAGAGATCAGCTAGCCGCCAGCCTCCTTCTCACCACCGCCTCATGAAACCGCGCGCCGAAGAGCAGGCCTTCATCGTTGAAATCATAGGCGGGGTTGTGCAGCGGCGCGGTGTCGCCATTGCCCATGAAGACGAAGCAGCCGGGGACACGGTGCAGAAAGCGGGCGAAATCCTCCGAGGCTGTCATCGGCTCAGCCGCGACGCGAACAGCGTCGTCGGCCAGCACTGTCCTGGCTGCCGCAAATGCTTCGTCGACCAGCGCCGCGTCGTTGATCAAGGGAACGAACTCGCGCGTGTAAGTGATTTCAGCTTCAACATTATAGGCCTGCGCAGTGCCTTCGGCGATGCGGCGCATTTCCTGCTCGATCGCAGCACTTACCTCCGGGCGAAAGCTGCGGCAGTCGCCAAGGATGCGCGCGGTTCCCGGCAGCGCGTTGCGGGTGCCGTCGGTGATCAGCTCGGTCACCGAGACGACGCCGATATCGGCGGGGCTCAGCCGGCGCGCGACGATGGTCTGCAGATTGACGACCAGCGCGCAAGCGGCGACCAGGGTCTCGCGCCCGGCATGCGGGCGTGCGGCATGGCCGCCGACCCCCTTGAGCACGATCTCGAAATTGTCCTCGGCCGACATCACTGGACCGGCCCGGGTCTCGAAATGGCCTACGGGCAGGCCCGGCATGTTGTGCAGGCCGAAAATCTCCTCGAAGGGGAAGCGTTCGAGCAACCCGTCGTCGAGCATGGCGAGCGCGCCTTTGCCCCATTCCTCGGCCGGCTGGAAGATGAAGCGCACCGTGCCGTCGAAACCGCCTTCGTCGGCCAGGACTTTTGCCGCGCCGAGCAGCATCGCGGTGTGGCCGTCATGGCCGCAGGCATGCATGGTGCCGGGGGTTTGCGAGCGGTGGGGCGCCGTGCCCTGCTCAGCGATACGCAAGGCATCCATGTCGGCGCGCAGTGCGATGGCGCGGTTGCCGCTGCCGCGCTTCAGCGTGCCGACGACGCCGGTGCCGCCGATACCTTCGGCAACCTCGATGCCGAAATCCCGCAGCTTTTGCGCCACAAAGGCGGCGGTGCGATTTTCCTCGAAGCCGAACTCGGGATGGGCGTGAAGATCGCGCCGCCACATTGTCATCTCGCGGTGCAGTGCCTCAAGGTCGAGTCTGGCCATTGGTCGCCCTTTTTGCGCTATAGCGAACGGAAAGCTACGGCGAAGCCGCCGAGCCTGCTACAGCAAAGTCGAGCCTGACCACCGTACAACTTTCTTCGAATTGCCTCAGGCAACCTGCATCAGCACATCGTCCGGCGCCACGCCGACCAGTTCGGCAAAGCGGCCGGGGTCGGTCGCGCCCTCAGAGTTGATGACGAGCACGCGCGAGTGGCTGTCGAGGCCGAGCGCCGTGCGCATGGAACGCTCGCCCGCCGCGCGGATCAGTCCGGCGAGCCCTGCCCCGCCGCTCTCGCCGGAGACGATCGCCGGATCGTTGCCCAATGGCCGCGCCAGCCGCTTCATCACGGCGATCGCATCCTCTTCCTCCACGGTCATGAAGGCATCGCCGACACGCGCCAGAACGCGCCAGGCGACCGAGGACGGCTCGGCGCATTCGAGCATCGTCATGACCGTCGACTGCTGATTGGCGATCGTCACCGGACGCCCCGCCTGGGCGGAGGCGTAGAGGCAAGCCGAGCGTGTCGGCTCGACAATCACGGCCTTCGGCCGCCGCGTGCCGAGCATGATCGCCATATGGCCGGCGATCGCCGCCGCGAAGCCGCCGACGCCGGCCTGCAGGAAGATATGCGTGGGCGGCTCGGCCATATGGCGCAAAGTCTCGCGCACGATGACCGTATAGCCCTGCATGACCAGGCCCGGCACGCGCTCATAGCCCAGCCAGGAGGTGTTGGAGACGATCTTCCAGCCACGCTCGGCGCCGACCCTGGCGACCTCGCGGACCGCATGATCATAGCCGCCCTCGACCCGCACGATCTCGGCGCCGAAGCGGGCGATGGCCGCGACACGCTCGGCGCTGACGCCGGCATGGACGAAGATCACCGAACGCGCGCCGACCAGGCCGGCGCCCTGCGCCACCGAACGGCCGTGATTGCCGTCGGTGGCGCAGACGAAGATCATCCCGGAGGCGATCCGGCGCACCTTGGCGTCGTTGATCTCGCTGATGTCGACGGTACGCCCGAGCCACTTGCCCGCCTCCTCCAGCACCAGCCGGATGACGGCATAGGCGCCGCCCAGCGCCTTGAAGGAGCCGAGGCCGAGGCGCTGCCCCTCGTCCTTGACGTGAAGTGCTGCGATGCCGAGCTCATCAGCCAGCGCCGGCAACGCGTGCAATGGCGTTTCGACGTGGTTGTCACGCGCCTTGAGATAATGCTCGGCGCGATCACCGCCCGCCATGCCCAGGGCCTCGGCATCGGCCTCCACCAACGGCTGGTTGTATTCGGGACGTTGGTTGAGAAGCAGCATGCTATTCTTTCTTCCAGGCACTGAAGTCTGTTGGCGGGCGCGTTTCGCGTACATTTGATTTTGCTAAGTGATTGAAGTTTGTTTCCGCCGGATGTCGCCGGATGTTCGGCTGCGAAGGCCTTGATACGTCCAGCATGACTATTTTTGGGGGTAATTCCTGATCGAAGCTGGCGATTGCGCGTTTTTTCATCAGTCGGCTGCAAGCCGGGCGGCAACGCCGAGCAGGATGTTGGCGCCGGCAACCAGGTCTTCTGGGACGGTGAATTCGGCCGGGTTATGGCTGATGCCGCCTCGGCTTGGCACGAAGATCATGGCGGAGGGCGCGATGCGGGCGATCATCTGCGCATCATGGCCGGCGCCCGAGGTCATGCGCCGGCAGGACAGGCCGGCGGCCCTGGCGCCATCCTCGATCAGCGAGACGATGCCGGCATCGAAGCTCACCGGCTCGAAACGCGCCAGGCTTTCGGCCTGCACGGTGACGCCGGCGCTTGCTGCAAGGTTGTCAAGGAAAGCAGCCAGTGCTGCTTCCTGTTCGCGAAGATGCGTTTCGTTCGGATCGCGCAGATCGATGGTGAAGGTCGCCCGCGACGGGATGACGTTGATGGCGTTGGGCTCGAAGGCAATGGTGCCGACGGTGGCGACCGTCGGTGTCGGCGACGCGCTCGCACGGTCGGCGAGGAAGCCGATCACCCGCGCGGCGGCGACGCCAGCATCGCGGCGCATCCTCATCGGCGTGGTGCCGGCGTGGTTGGCCTCGCCGTCGATGGTGATGCGCTGCCAGGAAATGCCCTGCAGGTTTTCGACCGCGCCGATGGCGATGCCCTCGCGCTCGAGCACCGGCCCCTGCTCTACATGCAGCTCGACATAGGCATGCGGCTTGAGGAAGCCGGGGGCATGCCGGCCGGCATAGCCGATACGCTCCAGTTCCTTGCCCAGCACCGCGCCATCGGTACCGACCGAGGCCAGTGCCTCCTCGAGGTCGCGGCCGCCGGCAAAAACCAGCGAACCCATCATGTCGGGCGAAAAGCGTACGCCCTCCTCATTGGTGAAAGCGGCGACCACGAGCGGCCGGGCCGGCGCGAAGCCGGCCTCCTTCAGACTCTCGATCGCTTCGAGGCCGGCAAGCACGCCGTAGCAGCCGTCATAGATGCCGGCATCGATCACGGTGTCGATATGCGAGCCGAGCATGACGGGCGCCTCGCCGGCATTGGCATCGTCGCGCCAGATGCCAAAGATGTTGCCAATGCGGTCGACGGCGACCTCGAGGCCCGCCTCTTCCAGCCAGGCTACGAGGCGGTCGCGGCCGAGCTTGTCCATATCGGATGCGGCGACGCGGACGAGCCTGCCCTGCGCGTCACGGCCGAGGCTGCCGAGCTCCTCGATACGACGAAGAAGACGGTCGGCGTCAACAGTCAGATTGCTCATGCCGGTTGCCTCTCCCGCGTGACCTCGTCCGGCGCCATCCCGACCAGCTCAGCATAGCGGCCGGGATCGGTCGCGCCTTCCGAATTGATGATGAGGACCCTGGAGTCAGCGTCGAGGCCGAGCGCCGCCCGCATCTCGCGGTCGCCGGCCGAGCGGATCAGTCCGGCGAGCCCCGCCCCGCCGCTCTCGCCCGAGACGATCGCCGGATCGTTGCCCGCAGGCCGCGCCAGGCGGTTCATCACGCCGACGGCATCGTCCTCATCCACAGTCATGAAGGCATCGGCGATCCGCGATAGCACGCGCCAGGCGACCAGAGACGGCTCGTAGCATTCGAGCATCGCCATCACCGTCGGCTTGCTGTGCGCGATCGCGACGGGATGCCCGGCCTTCGCGGTTTCAAAGAGGCAAGCGGCGCGAGCGGGCTCGACGACCGTCACCGTCGGCCGTGCCTCGCCGAGCACGATGGCAAGATGGCCGGCCACCGCCGCCGCGAAGCCACCGACGCCGGCCTGCAGGAAGATATGGGTGGGCGGCTTGGGCATGCGCTTCAGCGCTTCGCGCACGATCACCGTGTAGCCCTGCATCACCAGTCCCGGTATGCGCTCATAGCCCGGCCAGGAGGTGTCGGAGACGACGGTCCAGCCGCGCTCGGCGGCGACGCGGGCGGCTTCCCTCACCGACTGGTCGTAATCGCCGGCGATGCGCACGATGTCGGCGCCGAAGCGGGCGATGGCCGCGACGCGTTCGTTGCTGACGCCCGAATGGACGAAGATGACTGAGCGCGCGCCGACCAGGCCTGCGCCCTGCGCCACCGAGCGTCCATGATTACCGTCCGTCGCGCAGGCGAAGGTCATGCCGGCGGCAATCGCCTTGACGTCAGCGCTATGCAGTTCGGCGACATCGACGGAACGGCCGAGCCGTCTGCCGGCCTCTTCCAGCACCAGATGCATGACGGCATAGGCGCCGCCCAGCGCCTTGAAGCTGCCAAGGCCGAGGCGTTTGCCTTCGTCCTTGATGTGCAACGCGCGGATGCCGAGCTCATCCGCCAGCGCCGGCAAGGCGTGCAGCGGCGTCTCGGCATGGTTGTCGCGGTGGCCAAGGAAGCGCTCGGCCTCCCCGGCTCCAGCGAGCCCAAGCGTCACGGCATCCTGCTGGGTCAATGGCTGGCGATGGTCCGGATGGCGGTTGAGCAGGAACATGGGTTTCTCCGTCTTGATGGCTGAAATTTATTGCACCGCGAGCGAGAAAGGCGCTCTGTTTTGCTAGTTGAAATGCAAGTTTGTTTCGTTGAGACCCATAATGACCGCTCAGTCCGACCTCGATGCCTTCGACCGCGCCATCCTCGCTATCCTGCAAAAGGACAACACGACGCCGCAGCGAGTGATCGGTGAGAGTGTCAACCTGTCGGCGCCTGCCGTGCAGCGGCGCATCAAGCGCATGGAGGAGACGGGCGTCATCCGCGCCAATGTCGCGCTGGTCGATCCGGGCAAGGTTGGCCACCCGATCACCGTTTTTGTCGAGGTCGAGGTCGAGAGCGAGCGCGCCGAATTGATCGACGCTGCCAAGCGCGGCTTTGCCCAGGTGCCTGAGGTGCAGCAATGCTACTACGTCACCGGCGAAGCCGATTTCATTCTCGTCGTCACCGTGGCGAGCATGGCTGATTACGAGGCGCTGACTAGGCGGCTGTTCTTTGCGAACAACAATGTCAAAAGGTTTCGCACCTTCGTGGCGATGGATCGGGTGAAGGTGGGGCTGGAGGTGCCGGTGGGATGAGGCCTGGCCTCAGCGCTTACCGCCCCAGCCACCGCGCATAGATCTCACCAACGATCCCGCGCCGGAAAATCAGCACGCAGATCATGAAGATCAGCCCCGTGGCGATGGTCACCGGGAAGCCGGAGGTGGCCAGCGTGTTCTCCAGCCCGACGACAAGTCCGGCACCGACGGCCGGGCCGACCATCGTGCCGATGCCGCCGAGCAGGTTCATCAGGATCACCTCGCCCGACATCTGCCAGGTGACGTCGGTGAGCGTGGCGAACTGGAAGACGATTGCCTTGGTCGCGCCGGCAAGACCGGCAAGTGCTGCCGACATGACGAAGGCGGCGAGCTTGTAGCGGCCGACCGAATAGCCCAGCGAAATGGCACGGTTCTCGTTCTCCCTGATCGAGCGCAGGATCATGCCGAAGGGCGAGTTGACGATGCGCCAGATGGCGAAGGCGCCGATCAGGAAGACGGCGAGCACGAAGAAATACATGTTCATGGTGTCGCCAAGATCGAGGACGCCGAAGAGCGTTCCGCGCGGCACGCCCTGGATACCATCCTCGCCCTCGGTGAACGGCGCCTGGACGCAGAAGAAGTAAAACATCTGCGCCAGCGCCAGCGTGATCATGGAGAAATAGATGCCTTGCCGGCGGATGGCGAGGAAACCCATCACCAGCCCCATGCAAGCCGCGCCCGCCGTGCCGAGCAGTATGCCGGCCTCGGGCGGCCAGCCCCAGGCCTTCACGGCATAGGCGCAGAAATAGGCGGCTCCGCCGAAAAATGCGGCGTGACCGAAAGAGAGCAGGCCGGTGTAGCCGAGCAAGAGATTGAAGGCGCAGGCGAAGAGCGCGAAGCACAGCATCTTCATGACGAAAATCGGGTAGATGACGAAGGGCGCCGCGATCAGCGCCACGATGCCCAGCGCTAACAACGCCCGCTCCAGCCTGAGCGAGGCAGCGGCACGTTCCTGGTGCAGGGTCGCCTCACTCATCTCAGGCGTCCCTTCCGAACAAGCCCGCCGGCCGCAGCAACAGCACGATCGCCATGATGACGAAGACGACCAGGTTCGAGGCCTCCGGATAAAACACCTTGGTCAGGCCCTCGGCGAGGCCGAGCATGTAGCCGGTGACGATGGCGCCGAGGATCGAGCCCATGCCGCCGACGACAACGACGGCGAAGACGACGATGATCAGGTCCGAACCCATTAGCGGGCTGACCTGGTAGACGGGTGCTGCAAGGATGCCGGCCAACCCGGCAAGGGCGGCGCCCAGCCCATAGGTCAGCGTCAACAGCAGCGGCACGTTGACGCCGAAGGCCTGCACCAGTTCCGGGTTCTCGGTCGCTGCGCGCAGATAGGAGCCGAGCCTGGTCTTCTCGATCAGCAGCCAAGTGCCGATGCAGACGATGAGCGAGGCCACCACCACCCAGCCGCGATAATTGGGCAGGAACATGAAGCCGAGATTGGTGCCGCCGGCAAGCAGCGCCGGCACGGCGTAAGGATTGCCGGAAACGCCGTAGAAATAGCGGAACACGCCTTCGATGACCAAGGCCAGCCCGAAGGTGAAGAGCAGGCCGTACAGCGGGTCGAGCCGGTAGAGGCGCGAAAGTGCTACGCGTTCCACCACCATGCCGAACAGGCCGACGATCGCCGGCACGATGATCAGCGCCGGCCAGTAACCGATACCGAGCTGAACGAGCAGCAGATAGCCGATGAAGGCACCCAGCATATAGAGCGCGCCATGGGCAAAATTGATGATGCGCAAGAGGCCGAAGATGACGGCCAGCCCAAGGCTCAGCATGGCGTAGAAGGAGCCGTTGATGAGGCCGACCAGGAGTTGGCCGAGAAGCGCCTGGATGGGTATGCCGAAGAACGTGGTCATACCCCGAGCACCTCATGCAGTTTCTCGGTATGCGCGGAAAGCTGCGCGACCGGGAAACTCTCCACCACCTTGCCGTGGTCCATCAGATAAAAACGGTCGGCGATGCGGGCGGCGAAGCGGAAATTCTGCTCGACAAGGAGAATGGTCATGCCGCGCCTCTTCAGTGCCGCCAGCAACTCGCCGATGCGTTGCACGATGACCGGCGCCAGGCCTTCCGTCGGCTCGTCGAGCAACAGCATCTCGACGCCGGTCCGCAGGATGCGGGCGATGGCCAGCATCTGCTGCTCGCCACCGGACAATTTGGTGCCCTGGCTGTTGCGGCGTTCCTTGAGGTTGGGAAAGAGCTCGAAGATTTCCTCCACGCTCATGCCGCCCTTGGCCACCACGGGCGGCAGGATCAGGTTCTCGTCGACGGTCAGCGTGGCGAAGATGCCGCGCTCCTCGGGCACGAAGCCGATGCCCTGATGGGCGACGCGGTGCAGCGGCAGGCGCATCAGATCCTTGCCGTTGAAGGTGACGGAGCCGGTGCGCTTGCGGATCAGCCCTATGATGGCGCGCAAGGTCGTCGTCTTGCCGACGCCGTTGCGGCCGAGCAGGGTCACCGTCTCGCCGCGAAAGACATCGAGGTTCACGCCGTGCAGCGCATGGCCCTCGCCATACCAGGCGTGGAGATCGCGCACCGCAAGCAACGGCTCACTCATGTTCCGTTCCCATGTAAGCGACGCGCACGCGCTCGTCCTGGCTCACCGTGGCGTAGTCGCCGGCGGCCAGCACCTGGCCGCGCTGCATGACGGTGATCCAGTCGCAGAGGTCGGCGACAACGGTGAGGTTATGCTCGACCATCAGCACGGCGCGGTCTTTCGCCAGCGAGCGGATGATGCCGGAGATCATGCCGACATCCTCATGCCCCATGCCGGCCATCGGTTCGTCGAGCAAAAGCACTTTCGGATCGAGCGCCAGCGTGGTGGCGATCTCCAACACGCGCTTGCGGCCATAGGAAAGATCGCCGGCGAGCCGATGCGCGGCATCGTCGAGGCCGACGACGGCGAGAAGCTCGCGCGCCCTTGGCGTCAGTCGATCGAGTGCGGAGACCGGGCGCCAGAATTGATAACCCAGCCCGCTCGGGCGCTGCAGCGCGACACGCACATTGTCGAGCACAGTGAGGTGCGGAAAGATCGCCGAGATCTGGAAGGAGCGCACCAGCCCCATGCGCGCCACTTTTGCAGGCGGCGTGCGGGTGATGTCGGTGCCGAGCAATTCGATCCTGCCGCTGGTCGGCTGCAGGAACTTGGTCAACAGGTTGAAGATGGTGGTCTTGCCGGCGCCGTTCGGTCCGATCAGCGCGTGGATCTTTGCGTGATGGACCTCGAGGTCGACATCCTTCACGGCGACGAAGCCGGCGAAGTCGCGCCTCAAACCGCGGGCGGAAAGCACCACCCGCGGCCTCTGTTCGGTGCCGCCTGGACGGGCGGCGGTAGCGGTGTCGAGCGTCACTTGGTGACGAGCGGGCAGCCGCTGTCTTCGGCCTTCATGAAGGCCTGCTCGCCCGGAATGGTCGCCAGATAGTTGTAGTAGTCCCAGTCCTTCTTCGACTCTTCCGGCTTCTTGACCTGGTAGAGATACATGTCGTGCACCATCGAACCGTCGGCCTGCACCTTGCCGTTGGCGGTGAAGACGTCGTTGACCGGCATCTCATGCAGTTGCTTGGCCACCGCTTCCGTCTCGTCGGTGCCGGCCTTGTCGACGGCTTTCAGATATTGCAGCACCGCCGAATAGGTGCCGGCCTGGATCATATTGGGCATGCGGTTGGTGCGCTTGAAGAAGCGCTCGGCGAATTTTCGGCTCTCGTCGTCGCGGTCCCAGTAATAGCCTTCGGTCAGGACGACGCCCTGCGCCGCCTGCAGGCCAAGACCGTGCACTTCGGCCAGCGTGAAGAGGAGCGCTGCCAGCCGCTGGCCGCCGGCGACGATGCCGAACTCGGCCGCCTGCTTGATCGAGTTCGAGGTGTCGAGGCCGGCATTGGCAAGGCCGACGATCTTGGCGCCGGAGGACTGCGCCTGCAAAAGGAAGGAGGAATAGTCGGTGGAGCCGAGCGGATAGCGCACCTCGCCCAGCACCTTGCCGCCCGCAGCCTCGACGACCTTGGCGGTCTGGTCCTTCAGCGAATAGCCGAAGGCGTAGTCGACGGTGATGAAATACCAGCTGTCACCACCCTGCTTGACCAGCGCGCCGCCGGTGCCGACCGCCTGCGAATGGGTGTCGTAAGCCCAGTGGAAGCCATAGGGTGAGCACTGCTTGCCGGTGAGGTCGGTGGTGGCCGCGCCGGTGACAATGTCGATCTTCTTCTTTTCCTTTGAAATTCCTTGGACGGCCAGCGCCACCGACGAGGTGGTGAGTTCCATGATCGCGTCGACCTGCTCGGTGTCGTACCACTGGCGGGCGATGTTGGAGGCGATGTCGGGCTTGTTCTGATGGTCGGCGCTGACGATCTCGATCGGCGCGCCCTGGACCTTGCCGCCAAAATCCTCGACCGCCATCTTAGCCGCCTCGACCGACCACTTGCCGCCGAAATCGGCATAGACGCCGGACTGGTCGTTGAGGATGCCGATCTTGACCTTGCCGTCGGAAATTTCGCCGGCCGCCGCCGGCATCGCGGTCGCCGCAAGCAGAGCGGCCGAGACGAGATAGGATGCTTTCACTGGTGGTTCCTCCCTTGTGGCCGACGCCGGGAAATGCGGCGGCCTCGCAATGGTTCAACAGGATGCGCTAAAACATGAGCAATGCGGGCTCGCGCCCGTTTGGTCGGTCCTCCTCTACCCGATCCCGCCCCGGATGCGCGGGACCCTAGCATCGGGTCCGGCGAACAGAGAATGCTATTTTCGTAGCATAGCTGGCAACGTATCAACCGGCTCTGTGAGCTGATGCCGCGGATTTGATCTCAAACGCAAAACGATGTTTGACGTGTTCGTGGATCCACCTTGCCCGGGCGCCATGCCGGCGACAGAGAATGCTATTTTCGTAGCATGCCGCGATGTTAGACTAGCTGGTGAAGCAAGGACGGCGGGACGCCCAACATGACCGATTATGGCGGCAAGGAAGCCGACATCGTTAGGGCGCTGGAGGAAGACATCATCTTCGGCCGGCTGGCGCCCGGCGCGCGGCTGGTCGAGGACGTGCTGCTCGCCCGGTTCCCGGTCTCGCGCCACTCGATCCGCCAGGCGCTCTATCAGCTCGAAAAACTCGGCATCGTCACTCGCCAGCGCAACAAGGGCGCGATGGTGCGGCGGCTGTCGCCGGGGGAAGTCAGGCAGATCTACGAGGTACGCGAGCTCTTGCAGCGGCAGGCGGCGCTGATGATCCCGCTGCCGGCGAGCGAGGCCCTGATCGCGGAACTTACGGAGATCCACCGTGTCTATAGCGCCCATGTCGAGGCAAACTATCTAAGCGGCATTCACGAGGCCAACGACCGCTTCCACCTGACCATGTTCTCGGCCTGCGGCAACGACTATCTGGTGTCGTCGATCGAGCAATATATGCGGCTCAGCCTGCCGGTGCGCGCCAATTCGCTCGCCGATCCGGAAAAGCTCGAAGTGTCGCGCCAGCACCACTGGTTCATGATCGAGGCGATGAAGCGGCACGACAACTGGATACTGGCGCAGCTCTGCGTCGACCACCTGCAACCGAGCAAGCAGTTCTATCTCGAAGAGATCGAGAAGGCACGCGACGACGCAGCTTGAGGCGGACAAAGTCTACGAAGACAATATCTTATGGCATTTTTCCACTGCCCCGTCCGCTTTCGCGGCCGCGCGGGCCGTCGCATCGGGCACGGCGACGTCCAGTTCGGTCGCTTCGACCTTGCCGCCGAGCTGCTTCGCCGCATCCTCGCCCTTGGCGACGCCGCGCACGCCGATCACCCCGGTGAAGCCAAGTTCGGCAACGCGGCAGGCCGATGCCGCGATTGCCGCCCGTGACCAACGCTGCCTTGCCGGCATCCGGGTCGATTGGCCGGCCAGACAAGTTGGGCCTCCGTCCTGCCAGACACAATCCAGAAACAAGATTCAACAGTAGGGAAAAACTCGCGAAAAGAGCGGCTGTCATAAGCGGTACCGGAGCAGCCGACGATTTGCGGCGCGCGACACAGGACATTGTTCTTAATCAAGGAATGCCGATTATGAAAAAGACCCTTCTTTCCGCACTCGGCCTTGCCGTCGCGCTCGCTTTCGCGGTGCCGGCGCTGGGCACCACTGAAGCCAACGCCGCCGCCACGACCACCGCGACCACGACGACGACCACGACTGCTGCTCCGGCCGCGACCACCGAGACGGCGAAGCCCGCCGCCAAGGTCGAGCACAAGAAGCATCACCGCAAGCATCACCGTCACCACGCCAAGAAGCATCATCACGGCAAGAAGCACGCGAAGCATCATGCCAGGAAGCATCACGTGAAGAAGCATCATGTGAAGAAGCACCACGTGAAGAAGCATGCGGTTAAGAAGCCCGCCGCGAAGAAGGCCGCGTAAGCGCCTCGATCACCTTCATGACCGGATGATCCCGGACCGCTTCAAAAGGGTTCAGGATCATCGCTTCCCGAAAACGCCGCCCCTCCCTTCCGGGCGGCGTTTTTGTGTCATCTTCGAAGGGCATGATCCCGAAAGCCGGTAACCACCTTTCGGGATCATGCCCTACTTTTTCTGCGGATGGATCGTCTCGCCGCGCTTCAGCATCGCCACCAGATCGGCGATCTTCTTGCTGCGGCCCGCTTCGGTCTTCATGTTGTGGGTGCGGAAGGCGAGCGCGAACCGGTTCTGGGCCGAAAGCGTCGCCAGCATCGCCTTGGCCCTCGGTTCGGCGTCGATCGCCGCCTGCAGGTCGGGCGGAATGGTCATCTCCCTCGATCCGGCATAGGCGCGGTCCCAACGGCCATCGGCCTTGGCCGCCTCGACCTGCTCAAGACCATGCTTCGTCATGCGCCCCTCTTCGACCAGGCGGGCGACATTGTCGATGTTGATCCTGCTCCAGATGCTTTTCCTGCCGCGCGGCGTGTAGCGCTGCAGAAAACTCTTGTCGTCGAGCGATTTGCGCACGGCGTCGATCCAGCCGAAGCACAGCACGACATCGATCGCCTGTTTCGGCGTGATCGAGGCCAGACCCGAGCCGACCTTGTGGATTTTGATCCAGACCTCGGTTTCGCCGGCGTGGTTGTTGCTGAGCCAGAGGTGGAAGCTCTCGGCATCTGGAAACTCCCGCACCTTTTCGGGATCGACTTTGATCGGGGGCATCATGACCTCGCCTTGCTTTCAAATAGTCTGGATGATTCCCGGAAGGCTGTAGCGGTCACTGGTGCCAGTTCCTGTCAGCAGCCGTCGAGCGCTATCGGACTCTCCGATATCGCTATCGGTTTCTTCCGCTTCCGCTCCACGCCGCGCCTTGCCACATCAGCGTCCATGCAACGCAAAGGCATCGACATGGACAAGGCAAATATACTCATCGTCGGCGGAAGTTCAGGCATGGGGCTGGCGCTCGCCCGGCGCTGCCTCGATGAAGGCGCTGATGTCGTCATCGCCGGGCGCAATGCGGCGAAGCTCAATGCCGCGCGAGAGGAACTTGGCAACCCGGCCGCGCTCGAAATGGCAGTGGTCGACATCAGCCGCGAGGACCAGGTTGCGGCGCTGTTCGCCCGTATCGGGCCGCTCGACCATATCGTCAGCACGGCGGCCGACATCGAGGGCGCCTACCGGCTGTTGCCCGAGATCGAACTGGCCGCCGCGCAGCGCGTGGTGAACAGCAAATTCTTCGGGCCGCTGCTTCTGGCCAAGCATGGCGCGCCGAGGCTCTCGCCCACCGGTTCGATCACCTTCGTCTCCGGCATCGCCGCCTACCGGCCGGCCGCGCGCGGTTCGGTGGTCGCGGCGGTCAACGCAGCGCTTGAAGGGCTGGTGCGCGCGCTGGCCGTCGAGCTGGCGCCGATCCGTGTCAACGCCGTCTCGCCCGGCTGGGTCGACACGCCGATCTGGGAATTCGTCGCCGGCGACCGGAAGGACGACACTTTAGCCGCCATGGCCAAGCGCCTGCCGGCGGGACGGGTCGGCCGGCCGCAGGACATAGCGGATGCGCTGCGCTTCCTGATCGGCAACGGCTTTACGACCGGAGAGACGCTGCATGTCGAAGGCGGCCACAGGCTGGTGTGACGGCCGCGAAATCCTCGCCCATCGCGCCGAGCAATAGCTTCAGCGCCGGCGGCTGCACGCGCCGCCGGCGCCAGATCATGACTAGGTCCGCCGCGCGGACCGTGCCCGGCCATGTCATCTCGGCCACCTCGCCGCGTTCGAGCGCGGCGGCGACCGCGAGCCGCGGCACCAGCGCCAGTCCGGCGCCTCCCGCCACCAGGCCGGCAATGGCGTCGATGCTGCCGGCTTCGGCGGCTAGTCTCGGCTTGCCGAGTCCCGCCTCGGCAAAAGTCCGGTCGATCAGATGGCGGTAGACGCAGCCGGTCTCGGTGGCGACGAAGTGCCGCCCGGCCAGCTCTGCCAGACCAGCCTCCGCGCCGTTTTCGCCGGGCGGCGCGATCAGCACGAGGCGCTCGGCCGCGACGCTTCGCTTGGCGAAGCGATCGTCCAGCCCATCGCTATCGGAGCGGTCGAAGCAGAAGGCGACGTCGATGTCGCCTTCGCCAAGTCGACGCAGCAACTCGCCGGTGCCGGCAATCTTCAGCTTCATATCGATATCGGGATAGGCGATGCGGAAACCCGAAAGCCAGCCGGCCAGCCTCGCGGCGGCAATCGTCTCCAGCGCGCCGATCGACAGACTGCCTTGCGTCTCGCCCGAGGCCGACTGCACAGCTGCCCGCGCCTCGTCGGCAAGCACCAGCCATTGCTCGGCATAGGGCTTCAGCGCCGAACCCGCCGACGTCAGTTCCAACCCCTGGCGCGTGCGTGCGAACAGGGTCGCGCCAAGCTCGGCTTCCAGCGCCTGGATCTGGTCGCTGACGCTCGACTGGGCGAGATTGACCTCTTGCGCCGCGCGCGTGACGTTACGCGTTCGCGCGACCGCGAGAAAGGTCTTCAGCAGCCTTGGATGCATCCCGGCGGCTACTGCAGCTGCGGCTTCTTCAGGAAGGAGTTGCGGTCGGCGGATTTTACCCTGAGCCAGGTCTCGCGGCCGTCGCGCACGACGCGCAGCGGGATTTCGGAACCGGCCGGATTCTCCCAGATCTTGCGGTAGAAATCGGCGAGACCGTCGACCTCGCCGTCGCGCACGTCGGATATGATGTCGCCTTGGCGCAGGCCGGCCTTGGCGGCGGGACCGCCCTCGGCGACGCTCATCACCACCACCATGCCGTTCGATTCGGCCGAGAAGGCGCCGAGCCATGGACGCGGCGGTTTGGCGGTCCGGCCGCGCTTGACCAGGTCGTCGAGGATCGGCGGCAGAAGGTTGATCGGCACAACCATGTTGATGTCGGCGACCTCGCCAGCACGGCTCATCTGCAGGCGCAGCGATCCGACGCCGAGCAGTTTGCCGTCTCGGTCGAACAGCGCGGCACCGCCCCAGGACGGATGCGCCGGCGCGGTGAAGATCGCCTCGTCGAGGAGATATTCCCAATAGCCGGCGAATTCCTGCTTGGTGACGATATGAGCGTCGACCTGCTGGCCGATGCCGTCGGCAAGGGTGACTGCATCGCCGGCACTGGCCTTGGCGGCATCGGCGAACTCGACCGCCGGCAGGCCGAGCGGCGACAGAGCCTGCACCAGGCCGAAGCCGGTCTCCTGGTCATAGGCCAACGCATGCGCCGGCACGACGCGGCCGTCCTGGTCGGTCAGCCAGACTTCCTCGGCCTCGGTGATGAGATAGCCGATGGTCAGCACCAGCCCGTTGTCGCGGATCACCACGCCGCTGCCCTCACGGCGCGTGCCCAGCGCATTGGCGGTGAAAGCATCGTCCGGCACGGTGGCGCGCACGGCAACGACGGAGCGTGAAATCTTTTCGACGGTCATCAATCCAACCTGGCTTACGAGTCTATCTCGTATAGGTATGGCCAAAGAGGCGCGGTGCAAGGGCGATCTTCCCTTCTGTCGCGGGGTAAGGGACGCTGGCACAAGCACTAGTTCAACAAGAATTGAACTTTTTTCTTTGACGCGCGCACGGTCGTACCTAATTCTAGCGGCAACCAGCCGTCGCTCAGTTCACCCAACCCTGCAAGGCCACACCCGATGAACCAATACATCCCGCCGAAAGTCTGGACCTGGAACAAGCCGAATGGCGGCACTTTCGCCTCGACCAACCGGCCCGTCGCCGGGCCGACGCATGAGAAGGAATTGCCGGTCGGCAAGCATCCGCTGCAGCTCTATTCGCTGGCGACGCCCAACGGCCAGAAGGTGACGATCATGCTGGAGGAGCTTCTGGCGCTCGGGCATAGCGGCGCCGAATATGATGCCTGGCTGATCAAGATCGGCGACGGCGACCAGTTCGGCTCGGGCTTCGTCGAGGTCAACCCGAATTCGAAGATCCCGGCGCTGATGGACCGCAGCGAGCCGAAGCCGGTGCGCGTGTTCGAGTCCGGCTCGATCCTGACCTATCTGGCGGAAAAATTCGGCGCGTTCCTGCCGACCGAGCGCGCCGCGCGCGCCGAAACCTTTTCGTGGCTGTTCTGGCAGATGGGCTCGGCGCCCTATCTCGGTGGCGGCTTCGGGCACTTCTACGCCTATGCGCCGGAAAAAATCGAATACGCCATCGACCGCTTCGCCATGGAGACCAAGCGCCAGATGGACGTGCTCGACCGCAGGCTGGCGGAGAGCGAATATCTCGCGGGGCCGGAATACACGATCGCCGACATGGCGGTGTGGCCCTGGTATGGCGGGCTCGCCAAGGGCCGCAGCTACAGCAATGCCGACGAGTTCCTGTCCGTGCATGAGTACAAGCATGTGCAGCGCTGGGCCGAAGCGATCGACAAGCGGCCGGCGGTGTCGCGCGGCCGCATGGTCAACCGGATGTCCGGCGACCCCGCCTTCCAGCTGCGCGAGCGCCACGACGCCAGCGACTTCGAGACGAAGACGCAGGACAAGCTGGAAGCGGCTGAGTAGTCGGGCAATCTTCCTCTTCCCGAGGGAGGCCCGCTACCTACCAAAGGTATACGTCACGCACGCCTCGCCCAGCGCCGAGCTCTTCGCCGCCACCGCGACCATCTCAGGCAGCGGGTTTTCCGGTGTCCGCAGCGTCTTCTCGCCCAACGCAAATAGGGTGAAGACGTAGTGATGCGTGCCGCTGCCGGGCGGCGGGCATGGGCCGAAATAGCCGGCGCGGCCGGTGCCGCTTTTGCCGAGCACCGCGCCTTTCGGCATGTGCTTGCCGCTTTTCGAAGCGGCGCCTTCGGCGAGGCCCTTGACGCTTGCCGGGATGTTCCAGGCCAGCCAGTGCCAGAACCCCTTGCCGCCATTTGCGTCGGGGTCGAACATGGTGAGCGCGTAGCTTTTGGTGCCGGCCGGCGGTTCCTTCCATGCCAGCGCGATCGAGACGCTCTGGCCACCGCATCCGGGATTGTCGCCGAGATATTTCGCATCCCATTTGCCGTCGGACACGGACGGGCTGGAGATTTCGAAAGCCGACGCCTGGCCGGCGAAGGCGATCAAGGCAAGCACGGTGAAGCCGAGGCGCAAAGTCATCACGGTCTCCTCTTTTTGGCCAGTCTCCCGCTTGGCCAAGCCGGCGAAGAGTCCAGCGCAAAAGCGGCCCGAACAAGGCGGCGCGACGCCTGGCTTCGGCCATGAAAAAAGCCCCGCCGGTGGAGGCCGTCGGGGCTCTTTCGTTCGGTCCGTAAAGGTGGGACCCCACGGCCGGATCGATCCAGGGGGTGTTGGATCGAGGGCGACCCTAGAGAAGATTCGGCCGCGCGGATAATCACGCCTGCGCACTCCCATTCACGCCTGCGCGAGAACGAGGTGATGGCCGGCTTAAAGCGCGTCGCGCTGAAACGGATTCAGTTGACGCGCTTTAAGTTTTTGCTTTGATGCATGTCGGCCTCCCAAAACCGCTGCCCACTTTTGGGCGACATGCATTAGCCTTGCAACAGCCTCGCCAGCCGCGGCACACCCTCACCCACTGCGCGATCGTCGGCAAGCGTGAACGACATGCGCAAAGTGTTGCGGCCGGTGCTGTCGGCGAAGAAGGCGTTGCCGGGCACGAAGGCGACGCGCGCCTCCTTCACCGAACGCGCCAGGAGCTCGGTGGCGTCAGTGCCTTCCGGCAGCGTCAGCCAGACGAACATGCCGCCGTCGGGCCGGCTCCAGGAAATGCCGTCGGGCATGTTTTCCTCGAGCGCGCCAAGCAACGCGTCGCGCCGCTTGCGGTAGGCGCCGACCAGCTTCTCCACCTGGCCGTCGAAGATCGTTTCGGCGACGCGGTGCATGACCATCTGATTGATCGACGGGCTGTGCAGGTCGGAAGCCTGCTTCATCAGCACCAGTTTTTCCACGACATGGCGCGGTGCGCAGACCCAGCCGACGCGCATTCCGGGCGAGAGGATCTTCGAGAAGGAGCCGCAATAGAGTGTGCGCGCATGATCGATGCCGCCGGAGCGAGCGCAGTCGAGCGCCAGGATCGGCGGCACGCCCTCGCCGTCATAGCGGAGCGCCCGGTAGGCGGCGTCCTCGATGACTGCGATGTCGAGTTCGCCGGCAAGGTCGAGCACCGCCCCGCGCTGCTTGGCATCCAGCGTGTTGCCGGTCGGGTTGGCGAAGTCCGGCACCAGATAGGCGAACTTCACCTTGCCGCCATTCGCGCCGGCAGCAGTGCGATAGGCCTCGGGCGTCATGTTGCCGCCGGCGGTGTTCAGCCGGTCGTAGCGCGGCTCATAGGCGTTGAAGGCCTGCAGCGCGCCGAGATAGGTCGGCCAGGTGACCAGAGCGGTGTCGCCGGGCGAGAGGAACAGCTTGCCGAGATAGTCGAGCGCCTGCTGCGAGCCGGAGGTGATGAAGATGTTGCCCTCGTCGCACTGGACACCAAGCTTGCCCATATAGGCGGCCAGCCATTTGCGCAGCGGCAGATACCCTTCGCTGACCTGGTATTGCAGCGCCGTCCCCGCCTCCTTGCCGCCGAGCACCGCCTGGTAGGCATCGGCGATCGCTTCGGCCGGGAAAAGCGACGGATCGGGAATCCCGCCGGCAAAGGAGATGATGTCGGGCTGGTCGAGCAGCTTCAACAGTTCGCGGATTTCCGAGGCTTTCATGCGCGAGGAGCGCGAAGCCAGAAGGTTCAAAAGGGTCAATGCGCACCTCCCGCAGTGCTTGGCATAGAGCTTCGTATTTTAGGTCAGCTTGGTTGACCTATTACCAGCGATGATGCCTTGCGTGAATACACAAAACGGTCATGGCGCATCGTCCGGGCGACATTTGGCCTACATAGTCGCCGTGCCGGCGGCCTTCTGGATAGTCGAATGGCCATCGGTCAACGCAAACATCATTGTCGTTATATTAGAAATAGCGCATATTACCGCAAGCCGAAGCCAGGCTCCGGCCGAACCGCCGTTAATCATTGTCGAGGCGGTCCACAGACATGGTCAAATCGTCGAGAAAATCAAGCACGTCCGCGCTGCCCATGCAGCCGGCGATAGCGATATTTGGAGGGAGTTTCCATGAAGGTTACCATACTTGCGACTTACGAACCCCATGCAGCGAAGGGGTTGATGCAAGGCTCGGACCGGGGCGCCGCGATCAAGGCGCTCTTTGAAAGCGTCGGCGGCAAGATGAGCAGCCTGATGTTCACGCGTGGCATCTACGACGTCATCGTCAATGGCGAGGTCCCGGATCAAGTTGCCGGGATGGGCATGACGCTGGCGGTGCGGGCAAGCGGCTCCGTAAGCGACCTGGTCGTCCTGGAAGAGTTGGACATGAAAGCTGTCATCGCGGCCGCCAACAAAGCCGCCGGCGCCTACAAACCGGCCGGCTGATCGTCCCCTGGTGGTGGCACGGCGCATCCAAACAGCACCGTGCCGCCGCTCCAAAACGCATCGATCTAGAAAGGCAGCCGGATCTCGTCGGGCTCCGCCCGCTCCGGCCAGTCGATGTCGCGCTTGATCTCCTGCGGCAGCTCATTGAGCTCGCGCGTCGTGCGGCGACGCAGGCTTGCCTTGGCGAAGGCTGCACGGATTCGGCTGAGGCTTTTGAACATCGGGACCTCCATGAGACAGCGGCGGGAAAAACGGTGCCACCTGTTCACCAGGCGCCGCTTTTGAGGTGCGTCTGTATCGGGGCGATTGCGCGCGAACGGTGAAATGCTTCACGAAGCCGGCGCCACTTGAAACATATGCATGCAAACTAAATTACCAGATCGGCCAGGCGGCTTGTGCCTCGGTCACGGGCCGGAACGGCCCGCGACGTCATGTGTTAGACTTTTTGACTTGTCCGTTGATTCACATCCTACTGAAACTCAGTCTCGTCCAGCGCACGCGCTATTGTTTGGCGGGAGCGACTTGAAGCGACTGGATTTCGAATTTGCGAGGGCCGCCAAGCGCCCACAACAAGTCTCCGCCATTGGAAGGGGCCGTCTTAACTGACAGGTCGATGTTAGTGAGTGAGTCTGTGGTCTTGACAGGCTCATCCGAAACAAAGACTTGGGAGGTGTTAGGGGGCAATGTGAATGAAGTGGGTGATGACAAGTCCTTGATCTCACCTAGATCAATGATCTTAGTCTGATCGCCGGTCTTCACCTCGGCCGTCACGGGTATCGACGTTGCCCTCGGCAATCCACCGTCCACCTGTGGGGATATGACGATCGCACGCGATCCGGTTGTCGTGCTGCCGGTTTCCTGTTGCGCGTAGGCGGATATGTCGAGAAAGGACACTTTAGTTCCCGGTGTACTGGTCGCACCAGAAATCAAACTCGCAAGTATGGCCGGCGCAGCGACACCGGCGAAAATAGCTTGTCTGGTTTCATAGCTTGTGTTTGTCAGAGCCACGCCGCCTCCGACGATTGCCCAGAGCATAACGCCAAGCAATAGGCCGAGCGCTGGCAGAGGAGTCGTTGGAACTGCAACATATGTACTCGCCAATTTTGCTATGGTGGGGAGTGCCCCACCAAAGGCGCCCCATGCAAAAGCAACAATCTTATTATCTGCGTCCATCGCCTTGCCCTCCAAGAGGGAGGATTTTCTCATTTTTTTGTCAATTTGCAAAATTCAAAGACAAGAGGACGGTAGTCCACACAAATTTATCGGAACAATCCGAAGCGTTCGATGGATTTGATCTTTGCGTCGACAGCACATGCTCATCACAGCAAATAGGGCCAAACGGCAATGTGTTCCGCTGGACAATCAATTGGCGGGCACTGCCGGTCTAAGCCCAATTGGGCGCACCTCTCCACCCCTCGCCACTTCCCTGCCCGCGCGATAGACCGCGCGATGCTTCGGAACGGCGACCACCGCTTCCGGCACATGCCGTGCCTCGAGCGCGACGAAGTCCGCCTTGGCACCGACCGCAATGCCATAGCCCTCCAGGCCCAGCGCCTTCGCGCCGGCATTGCTCACCAGCTCATAGGCCGTGTCCAGCTCCCAATCCTCGTAGAAACCGGAGCGGTAGCCGATCATGTTGGCGCGGTTGAGCATGTCGCCATCGCCATAGGGCCACCAGGAATCGCGGATGTTGTCGGAGCCGGCGAAGACGGTGACGCCGGCTTTGCGCAATGCGGCCACCGGCGGGAAGGCGTGGTTGCCGGGCGCGTTGGTCATGATGGAAACGCCGGCGACGGCCAGCATCTCACCGGCTTTCGCCAGCGCATCGGCCGAAATATCGCCCAGCGCATAGGCGTGGCTGATCGCGACCTTGCCGGCCATGCCGAGCGCCTTTGTCCGCGCCGCGATCTCCTCGATCTCGAACAGGCCGAGCGTGCCTGCGTCATGCAGATGGATGTCGACGCCAGCGCCGCACTTTTCGGCAAGGCCGAAGACGACATCGAGATGGCCGTTGACGTCGCGATCGAAGCTTGCCGGATCGAGGCCGCCGACGAGGTCGCAGCCGAGCTTCAGCGCTTCGTCGAGAAGCTCGGCCGTGCCCGGCGACGACAGGATGCCGCTCTGCGGAAAGGCGACGAGCTGGATGTCGATCAGGTCGCGATATCTTTCGCGCACGCCGAGGATACATTCCACATGCTTCAGGCCGACCGCGGCGTCGACCATGACGTGGCTACGCATGGCGAGGCTGCCATGGCCAACGCAGAGCTCGAGCTGGTTTTTCGCCCGCTCCGCCATCGGCGCTGCGAGCGTCAGGTTGCGCATCTGGAAGGCGACGCGCTCACGCACGTCGAAACCGTCGGTGCAGGGAATGTGCGGCCGCCAGGCATCGCCGTAGAAGGAGGTGTCGAGATGGATATGGCCCTCAACGAAAGCCGGCAGCACGAGCTGGCCGGCAAGATCGATGGCGCCCGGGCTGGCCGTGCCGCCGGCGGGCACGATGGCGCTGAAGTGGCCGTCTGCCACCGTGAGGTCGGCGAGCATGTCGTCGGCAAGCCTGGCGTTGAAAAAATGAGTCCGGTTCACGATGCAATCCATTGAAGGGAAAGCGTCAGTCGTCGCTGGTCGGGCGCGCGCGGTCAATGCGGGTTGAGGGAGAAAGTGTTTCGCCCTTCCTCTTCCGAGTGACCGGGAGGAGAGCTGTCATATTCCGTTTTCGCGGAAGTTTCCGCGCGCAAAAAATATGCGATGTTGTTCCTGCGGATACGAGGCCGCCTTGGTCGACGCGGACGCCCCAAGCACATCCCCAACAATGCGCCCCCAACGCCCGCGTCGACCTTGTAAGCAAAACGGCGACCTGAGCAGTCGCCGTTTTTGTTTGCATCAGGCCTGCTCCTGCGCCCTGGCGTATTCCGCGACCAGACCCTCATAAGCATCGAAGGCGGGCAGCGCTTCATAGCTGTGTACCGCGGGCGTCATCGCCCAGGACAATTTCTCAGCTGTCCAGGTCTCAATGAAGGGCGTGAACCAGGCATGGTCGTCGAGCATGGTCGGGCGCAGATTGACAAACCAGTCCAGCCCCTCTGGCCTCGTGAACATCCAGGTCATGCACCAGCCGCAGAAATAATGTTTAGAGGCGCCGTGCAGGCCACCTACCACCGGCTTGCCCTTAGTTACTTCAAAGCCCTCCGAAGGGATCGCCGCGCTGAGTGAATAGGCGCTGGAGGACATCGACTGGCAGCCGGTGCAGTGGCAGGCCATGGTGATCAGCGGCTTCGCCGAGATCTTCAAGCGCACACGGCCGCAGCGGCAGCCGCCTTCGGCGGGCAAGGTCAAGCTTGGCAAGGCGAAGTCTCCTTGGATTGGGTCGTTCTCCTTCTTTCCTGGAGGAGAAGGTGGAGGCGATCAGCTCTGCGTCAGCTCCGCCGTGGTCGTCATCCGCGCGCCCTGACTGGCAAACGCCTCGTTGTGCCGGGCGATGATGGCGGGCGCTTTTTCCTTCTCGGAATCCAGCGTGGAATGCGCGTCCGAAACCACGGTGACGCCGAGCCCCTCGGCGAATGCGCCCTTGACGGTGGCGGCAACGCAGAAGTCGGTCTGGGCGCCGATCAGCACGACATCCATCGCACCCTGCCCCGCCACCCATTCGGCAAGGGCCGCGTTGGAAAAGGCATTGCCCACCGCCTTGCCGAAGGTCGGTTCGCCGACGGCCTGGCCTAGCTCTGCCCACACCGACCAGCCTGGAGCGCCGGGTGCCAGCGGATCGCCAGTTGGGCCGTCATGGCGGATGAAGGCCACCTTGCGGCCGCTGCGCCGCGCCCATCCGATCAGCGCGCGCGTGCGCTCGGCTATGGTCGCGGCATCATGGATCGGTGGCTCAAAGCGGCCGTCGAACATGCCGGTCTGCAGGTCGATGACGATGAGCGGCGCTGCGGCGGATGGGGTGGTGTGTGACATGGCGCCGAAGATAGCGTGGGCGGGAGATGGGTCAAGCAAGGCGCGGGAAAGCCTATTCTTAGGTCATAACGACGAACAATCCATGGTTGAAATCTGAAAATGATACAACTAACATGGATCGAGGGATTGGGGGATGACAATGAATGAACAATACACGGTGTACCTGATCGGCGGAGACACCGGCGGTGACGAGCCAGCGGTGTTCACGCTGCACGACGTGGGAACCAGATGCAGGCTCACCTGCAGTTATCGAAACAAAGTCATCGAGGCAGAGGAAGACGACTATTTCGAGGCTTTATGCCAGATTCGTAAGAAGCTCGAAGTGGAAGGGATACTGCCCTTTTGCTACGGCGCGAGTTGCAATGTTTTCCCCGAGGGCACCGTGACAGCGATGAGTCGAGGCTTGGTGGTCTGCAAGATCAAATCGGGAGAACGTCCTAAGGAGAACAACCTGGTCAATATATTCGACGAAGGTCATGACGTGGTGCCCGTATTCGTCTCCATGCAACAGCAGTTTTGGGATTCGTGGCTCGCCTCGCTGGCGTCTTCGACATCAACTCCGCCTTCTCCCCAGCCTCCTGAGACAACGAAGGCTAAGGTCGGCACTATACGCCCTCTCTCGCGATTTCTAACACTTGGTTTCGTTAAGATGTTGAAATCGCTTTCTCCCCCACCAAAGGGGAAATAGGGCGCCGCGTCTAGCCAATCCCGCCCGTCACGACATATGCCCCGCCCGTGCGCCCATCCGCCGACCTCACAACCGCCGTGACGATCGAGCCGTACGCTCTGCGCCAGACGCTGTGGAAGCCTTGATGGGTCGCGGTCGGCACGGTAACCTGGCCGGTGTAGCGGTAGCCGCTGGCTGCCATCAGAACCGGCTCGCCGTTGAGGTGCACTCTCACCATCACCACCTCGCTGGCGCCGGCAACGATCTCCAGCGATACCGCGATCTCGTCGCTGTTGCCGGCACGGCTCGTTTGGGCAGTCAGCCCGAGGCCGAGCGGTGTCTCGCCGGCATGGCGATACACGCCCCTACCCGCCTCGCCCGCAAACACATCGTCCGCCAGCGCTGGCGTGCGCGGCGGCACGGTGCGGCGCCGGGTGGCGCGCTCGTAGTCGCCGGCCAATTGCAACAGCGCCACATCCTCGTAGGCCTTGCCGGCAAAGGTCAAACCGACGGGCATGCCGATATCGCCCATCGTGCCCATCGGCACCGTCACCGTCGGGATGCCGAGATGGCGCCAGACGAGGTTGCCGTTGGCGACCCAGGTGCCGTTGCGCCAGGCGAGCCGGGCGGAGGCCTGGTTGACGTCGGCGTCGGCCGGGCCGACATCGGCGGCCGCCGGCAGCACGACCGCGTCGAGCCGGTTGGCGTCCAGCCAGTCCTCGAAATCGATGCGGCGCGTTTGCTCCAGCCCCTTCAAACCGGCCTCGACAGTAGGAATATCGCCAAGCGGCGCGACGCCCCGTTTGGCGCGTTCGACATACTGCGCCAGATCGAAATCGGCATCGCCGCCATAGCGGTCGGGCAAGGCGCCCGGCGGCTGCGGGAAGATCTTCGCGCCGTCGACCGCAGCGAGATCCGGGATTATCGGATCGGCATTGGCGCGCAGGAAATCGTCCCAGGACCAGATGGAGAGATCCCAGAGCTCGCGCTCGGCAAATGCCTCCGGCACCAGTCCGCGATCGACCATCGAGCGTGCGCCCGGGCGGTCGCGCTCGTAATTGGAGACGACCGGGAAATCGACCTCGACCACTTCGGCGCCGAGCGCTTCCAGATCGCGCGCCGCCTGCCGCCAGAGATCGAGCACCGAGGCGCGGATCTCGATCGGATGGTCGGCGCCGTCGTCCTTGCCGATATACATTTTCGGCACGCCTAGCCGCTTTCCTCTGAGCGCGCCTTGCAGCGGAAGCGCGGCGTAGCTGGCCGGCCGTATCGCCGAGGCTTTCGGGATTGCCACCCAGGGCTGCACGCGCCAGAAATCGCCGCGCGTCTCAGCATCATCGGCGACGATGACGTCGAGCAGCTCCAGCATGTCGGGAATGCTGCGGGTGTGCGGCACAACCACGTCCATGGTCGGCACCAAGGGCCAATTGCCGCGCACCGAGATGACGCCGCGCGAGGGCGTATAGGCGACCAGCGCGTTGTTGGAAGCCGGCGCGCGGCCGGACGACCAGGTTTCTTCCCCCAGCCCGAAGGCGGCGAAGGACGCGGCCGTTGCCGTGCCCGAACCGTTGGACGAGCCGGACGCGAAGGCGGCCGTGAGATAGTCGGCGTTATAGGGGCTTTCGGCGCGGCCGTAGACGCCGCGCTGCATGCCGCCATTGGCCATAGGCGGCATGTTGGTCAGCCCGATCAGCACAGCACCCGCGGCGCGCAGCCTGGCGATGGTGAAGGCATCTTCCGTGGCGACGAGATGCTCGAAGGCCGGCGAGCCGGCGGCGACGGTGAGGCCCTTCACCTTGTAGCTGTCCTTGGCGGTGTAGGGGATGCCGTCGAGCGGCCCAAGCGTTTTGCTTTCACGCCGGCGGCGGTCGGAAGCCGCCGCCTCGTCGAACATCTTTGGATTAAGGATCGGCACGGCGTTGAGCGCGATGCCGTGGCGGTCGTAATGCGCGATGCGGTTGAGGTATGCGGCGGTGAGCTCGACGCTGGTGACGGCGCCGTCCGCCAGCGCGCGGCGCAGATCGGCGATCGAGGCTTCGACGAGGTGGAGTGGAGGCATCATTGGCTCGGCTGGCGTTTCGTCATCTCTTGCCCTGCCGGGTATCTACACTGCAAGAGGGAGTCGGATGATGGCGAGGCGCGCAAGCTGCTGATCTCCCCCTCGGCTATTTTGAAATGCTGGCGGGACAGCGCCCCTCTCTGCCCTGCCGGGCATCTCCCCAAGAGGGGGAGATTGGATGTCGCGCAGGCTTTCCGCAATCATCAACGCTATTCCGGCGCCCCCGCAAACAGCACCGTCCCATCGCCGCCAGCGGCTGGCCAGTCGCGGATGGTGCGGTCGATGCCGCCGGTGAGAAGCGTGCCGTCGGCGGCAAATGCCACCGAGTACATCGGTCCGGTGCCGGGGTCGAACTCGGCGATCTGATCGCCGGTGTCCATGTTCCAGATGCGCGCCGTGCCGTCGAGCGAGACCGAGCCCAAGCGCTTGCCGTCAGGCGACAAAGCCAGCGCGTAGACGGTGCCGTAATGGCCGTCGAAGCGGCGCACCTCCTTGAAGCTGTCGAGGTCCCAGAGTTTTATCGAGTAATCGCCGCTGCCGGTCACCGCGTGATGGCCGTCGGCGGTAAAGACCGCGCCATAGGCGCCCCGGTCGTGACCATGCCAGCTGCGCAGCTGTTTGCCGGCTAAGATGTCCCAGAGCTTCAACTCGCCGTCGATGCTGCCCGACAGCGCTTTGGTGCCATCTGGCGAGACGGCGACCGAGCTGATCGGCCAGTCGTGGCCGGGCAGGACATGCAAAACGGCGCCTTTCGCCAGGTCCCAGACGACCACCGAGCCGCTGTCGTGGCCGCTGACGGCGAGCCTACCGTCGGGGCTGATCGCCAGCTTGCGGACGCCGCCGTTCTGGCCTGACGAGAAGACATGCAGAACCGCGCCGTCGGAGAGCTGGCGCAGCACGATCTCGCCATCGTCGGCCGCGGTGAGCGCCGTCTTGCCGTCGGGCATGAACAGCGCCGTTCGCGCCATGTCCTTGTGTTCGCCGACGTTGCGGATCAGCCGTTTGCCGTCGATGTCCCATAGCTTGATCATATGGTCGGTGCTGGCGCTCATGATCTCGTGGCCGTCGGCCGACACCGCCAGCCAGACGACGGCGTCTCGATGGCCATCCGACTGCGTCGGCTGAGCCGGCGGTGCCGGTGGAGGCGGCGCCACGGTTTCCGGCGGCGTGGCGGGCGCCAGCGCTGTCTGCTGGGTCGCCGGGGCGGGCTGCTCCGACTGGGCAGGCAAAGGTGCGGCAGGCTCGGCCGGCGCGGCGGCCGGCGTTGGTTGCACCGGCTGAACGGGCGCAGGCGCTGGAGCGGGTTCGACGGGGCGCGCAGGCTTGGCGGCGGATTCCTGCGCGGGCACGGCGGGCTCGGCAAGTGGTTCAGGTGCCGTTTTCGATTCGGTGGGTTCAGGCACCGGCGCGGTGGCGACTTCCTTTGCCGGCTCGCCGGCCGACCACGCGCCGAACTGGTCGGCGAGGATGACGATCACAGCCAGAAGAGGCAAAGCAAGTGCCGCGCGGCGCAGCCGCGGACGGCCGGCCGGCACGACCTCGGCGTCGCGTCCGAACAGCGGCGCGTAAGGGTCGTGCCTTGCGGCCGTCGGAAGCAAGCCAGCGAGAAACAGCAGCCCGGCGACGACCGATAGCCCGCCGGCGGCGCCCAATACTTCCAGGCGGGTCGTGGCGAAGGGCTTGTCGCCCGCCGCCAGAAAAATCTTGGCGAAGCAGGCGGCGCCAACGATCAGCATCGCCAGCGCCAGCAATCTGTCGGTCGATCTTTTCATCCGTTCCCCCGTCCCCCGCACCGCCGCGCGGCGCATGAAGGTCCGGCATCTTAGCCGAGCTTGCCGCAGAGGCTAAGTGCGCGGCCTCACACGCGAAAGACAAATCGGCCGCCCTGAGGGCAGAATCTGCCTGCAAGGAATATGGCGCGACTGTCCGGGGATTCTGCCAGCATCGGCACCGATATCTGACTGTAAGGCGTGTCTTTGCTGCAACGGAAGGCGATTAACTACAGCAAAACCGGCTGGTTCCCCAAGGAAAGGAGGCCTGACCGGCGGGTTCGGTTGACAGCAAACGCTAATATGAGACTATCCGGGCGGGATTTTCAGGAGAGCAATGGCATGAAGAAGTCCTACGAGAAGCCTGCGTTCGTCCGCAAGGGCAAGCTTTCGACGATCGTTGCCACCGCTTCGACGCCCGTCGTCCTAAACGGCGCTGGCTGAGGCGCGTTGCCGGTCCGGGTCTGTGCATAGCGGACCAATGTCTTCAGGGAATTGGGGGAACTGCAGATGAAGAAGGCCTACGAGAAGCCTGCTTTCGTTCGCAAAGGCAAACTTGCGGCGGTCGTGGCTATTGCGTCAAAAGTGCCGGGCTGACGCGCCGCCCGAAGCAGGCGATAGACGCCCCGCTTAAAAATACGGCATCAGCTCACAATGGAAAACTTTTCTATGAAGAAAACCTATGAGAAGCCGACCCTAATCAAGAAGGACAGGCTCTCGGCTGTCACCGCCAACGGCTCGGGCTCCAAGATCCCGACCTGATAGCAGCGTCGTTCAACAAAACACTTACGAAGGGGCAGGCAATGAAGAAGTCCTATGAGAAACCGATCCTGATCAAGAAGGATCGGCTTTCGGCCGTGACGGCTGGCAACGGCGCATCCATCGCCGCCCCGCCTCCGTGACCCTGCTGAGCGGTACAGCGAACCGTTCCATCTCAATGTTGACGCCATTGCTAACGAAGGCTTCGGGCAAAATCACTCGGGCTGACTGTTGATGCATGTCGCCCGAAAGTGCGCAGCGGTTTTGGGACAACGACATGCGTCAAAACAAACACTTAAAGCGCGTCGCCTGAATCCGTTTCAACGCGACGCGCTTTAGCGTTTTTGCTGCGACTTGCCTCAGAGCGCCACAACCAGATCATCCAGCACAGCCTGCCAGTAATGCTCGGTCGAGATGCGCACGCGTGTCACCGCCTTGAGCATAGGCGCGTAATGCACCGGCGCCAGCGCCGACAGCACCACTTCGTCGATGGCGATCAGTTCCTCCCCTAAAAAACTCTCGATCAACGCCACCTCGCCTTCCGATCTCAGCCAGGCCGCGGTCAGCATCACCGAATGGAAGCCGAAGGGCGCGGCGCGGCCGAACTCGGCCGGGTGGCCACTGCTGGTATAGGCGATATGGCTGCCCGAGACATTGCCGTTGACATAGCCCTCGCTGTTCTTCGTGTGATCGCGCGACATGGCGTTGAGGTTAAGCCAGTCGAGACCTGCATGGCCCGACGGGATCTTGCATAGGCCACGCGTGGTGATGTCATCGAAGCCGATGGTGGTGAGCGAGGCCTCCATGGGCAGCGCGCCGGGCACAAGCAGACCGAGATTGACCGGATAGGCCGACAGAGCAAGTCGCCGGTCGAGCCCGCCGCCGGTAATGACGATTTGGTCGGCATCGATGGCAAGCGGGAAGCGAAAGGCCGCGTCAGCCGGCAGCGCGCGGCTTTCGAGCACCTGGCCCTTGCTCAATATCGAGAGCGTCGCCCCTGCCGCGGCCGACATCCTGCCGCTGACCCTGCGCCCCGGCGCGAGGCCGACGGGCCTTGGCAGGCCTCCCTCCACAACAAGCCCGACCGATGTGCCCGGAGCCGCGATCAGGCGAACGGTCTGGTCCGCATTGCCGCCGGTGGGGCGCCATCCGGGCGGCACCGAGACCGAAAACCGGTAGCTGCCCGGTGCGCCGATCACCGCGCTGCGGCGTTTCGACGAGGTCGGGAAATTGGCGAAGCCGGCGGCGTTGCTTGCCGCCGCGGCCAGGAAGGCGCCGCGCTCGTCATGGAGCCGCACCACGATACCGGCCATCGGCCGGTCGCCCAGGCTGTAGGTCCCGTCGCCATCGACATCCATGTAGACGAAAGCCGAGAAATTGAGCTTGCCGGAGGTCGGCGCCCAACTGGTGCGGCGCGCATAGTCGCGGGACGGGTCGGGATTGCCGCGCGCCTTGCGCCGGCGACGCCGGTCGAGCGTTAGCGCCACGAGGGCGCCGGCGCCGGCAAGGACAAGCGCCGAAATGAGGAGGACAAGGATGATGTCAGCCATGGCTGGGGTGTGAAGGCCGAGAACAATTGTCCGCCATCATGATTTTGATCTCCCCCTTCTAATCTCCCACAGACTAGCGTTCGATGTTGATGCCGCAAGTCATTGTCAGCGAAAGGCCCGGTTGGACACCAAGTCTCCATTAACGTCAGACCGCCAGTTCCACCCACACCGGCGCGTGATCGCTCGCGCCATTCCCTCCCCGAACGTCCCTATCTATCCCCGCCCCTCTGAGCTTCCGCGCCAACTTCTTCGACAACAGGATGTGGTCAAGCCTCAAGCCGGCGTCGCGCGGCCAGCGGTTGCGACGGTAGTCCCAGAAAGTGTAGAGCCGCTGCTCCTTCGGAAAGACTTTGCGCAGCGCATCCGTCCAGCCCTGCTCGATCAGCGCCGCGAAGGCGGCGCGGCTCTCAGGCTGCACCAGAGCGTTGTCGTCATAGGAGCGGGTTTCGTAGATGTCGCGCGGCTCGGGCACGATGTTGAAGTCGCCGGCCAGCGCCACCGGTACGCCGGTGTCGAGCAACTGTCCGGCATGGGCGGCGAAGCGCTCGTGCCAGGCGAGCTTGTAATCGAATTTCGGGCCGGGCCGCGGGTTGCCGTTCGGCGCATAGAGGCAGGCGACGACCACGCCGCCGACCGCCGCCTCGATATAGCGGGCCTGGCGGTCGGCCTCATCGCCGGGCAGTGTGTCGCGTGTCAACACCGGTTCGGCGCCCCTGGCCAGGATGGCGACGCCGTTCCAGGTTGGCTCGCCCTTCCAGACGGCGCCGTAGCCGGCATTGGCCAGGCGGGTCAGCGGAAATTGGGTGTCGCGCGATTTCAGCTCCTGCAGGCAAACGACATCGGGTTTTGCGCGCGCGAGCCAGGCGAGAAGGTTCTCGATACGGCTGTTGATGTTGTTGATGTTGAAGGTGGCGAGTTTCATGTTTGGATGCCAAAAGCGCCGCTCGCTTCGTCATCCTCGGGCTTGACCCGAGGATCCATGCCGTGACCTTCACCGTGGAGCTCGGCGAGGCAGAATTCTGAACCGTTGCAACGCCCTAGCGTCACGGCATGGATTCTAGGGTCTGCGCGCGTCGCTTCTCTCCTTGCTTCGCCCTAGAATGACGAGCCCAACGGCTGCGCCATCCTGGCCTTTATTGTCTCCGCCACCGTTTTCAGATGATCCGCGGTCGAAAACCCCGAGATCGCCTTGCGCGGCTTGAGATCATGGTCGCCGTCTTCCAGCCAGACCACCTCGATCGAGCCCGAGAGCCCGTAGGTCGCGACTTCGCCCTTGGTGCCGAACTCGTCGCGCGTGCCCTGGAAAATCAGCGTCGGCGTCTTCAGATCGATGAGATGCTTGGTCCTGAGCTGCTCCGGCTTTCCCGGCGGATGGAACGGGTAGCCGAGGCAGACGAGCCCTGCGATCTCGCCCTTGGCGAACATCTCGTCGGCCACCATCGAGGCGACGCGGCCGCCCATCGACTTGCCGCCGATGATCAGTTTTCCGGTGACGCCCCTGGCGCGCAGGTCGGCGATGGCCTTCACATATTCCGGGTTCACCGTCTCGGCGCGTGGCGGCGGCTTGCGGTGACCGTAGCGGCGGGCGGCCATGTAGTGGAATTCGAAGCGCGCAACCTGGAGGCCGGCGGCGGCCAAAGCCTTGGCGGTGGCGGTCATCGAGGGCGAGTCCATCGACGCGCCGGCGCCATGGGCGAGCAGAATCGTGACTGGGGCGGTGTCGTCGCCGTCGAAGAGGAAGCTAGTTGCCATCTGGTTGCGGCGTCCCGATATACTGATACGTGACTTTTGAGCCGTTCACTACCTTGCGCCATTGCTCCGGGTGAAGCGTGATGTGACCCGATGCAAGCGCAAGGACCGCTACACAGAACATCACGAAAGGTCGAGCAAAGCAGACGCGTTCCTTGTTGGACGCAAGATATTCGCTGGGAGTCGGCCCGAGGTCGAGAAACGGCCTCCGTCTTCCCTTGCGGATCTTCAGCCAGTTGATGTTGCTATCCACCGAGAAATCCCAGCCGCTTTTTTTATAGAACAGCAATTCTCTGATCTGGCCAATCGCCAGGAGTACGAAAAACACCGCAAATCCGATGAATAGAAAGGCCATATGATTCCTATCGACCCGCATCGGCATAGTAATGGGATGAAGACTCCGCGAACGCTAGGAAATCCTTTCTGTTGTGGGAAAGAAGGCGCTCACCCCGCCGTGCGCGCCATATGCAAATCGACGAACTGTATCCCCTTCTGCGCCAGCTGGGCCCATTCGGAGTCGGCATCGAGCTCCAGATACCGCGCCCACCACCGCCGCGCCTCGGCGAGGTTGCCGGCATCGAATTCCAGCCGCGCCAGGTTGAAGACCGGGTCGGCATAGGCCTTGTCTAGCGCGATCGCCTTCTGCAGATGGCGCCTTGCCGAGGCGACCTTGCCCTCGTCGCTCATCAAGCCGGCGAGGTTGAACCAGGCCTCGACAAAACCCGGATCGAGCTTGATCGCCCGGGCATAATCATGCGCGGCTTCCGCCACGCGGCCGGCGCCGCGCAGGCAGTTGGCGCGGTTGAAGGCGGCGATGGCGTCCCTGGGGTCGATGGCGAGGCAGCGCTGGTAGAGTGCGGCTGCATCGTCGTGGCGCCCCTGCTCCTCGCTGGCTTCCGCCTCGGCGAAGAGTTCTTCCAGCGTGTCGTCTTCCGAAGAGCCGAGGTCGAACAGCAACTGGCCGTCCAACTCACTCTTGCCCTCGTCGAGATAGATCGCGTCGGGGCGGCCGTGCTGGGAGCCGAGATTGAGCGATTTTGCCGTGAGCGAGGCGACCGGGCCGGAGCGGTGGACGGAACGCGCAATGGCGCCCCAGCTGGCGCCGCTGGCGATCAGCCCGGCATATTTTCTGGCCAGGATCAGGTCGCGGAAGGAATAGGGTTCGGCGTCATGCTCGAAGGCGTCGAACAGCGACAGCATGTCGAGATCGGCGCCGGCAAGCCTGGATTGATCGATGATCGCCTGCCTCGACAGTGAAGACGCTTCGGGCGCCTTCATCAGGCCAAGCAGGCGCAAAAATCCGTTCTCGCTGATCAGTGCCCGACCGGCTTCGCGCTCGGCTTTGGCGCGGCGCTCAAGCTCGGCATCCCCTGCCCGGCTGAGCGCCGCCTTGGCGAGCAGCGCGCGGCCGAACACAACATGCGAGGTGCGCCGCGTGACGCCGCGCCTCATCTCGGCATGGCGGCGCTCGACCTCGCGCGCGGCGAGCCGCAACGGAAAAGCGGCCAGCGCGCCGACGACGCCATAGACGGCGCCGGGAACGATCACAGGCGCTGCGTTCACCCGATCTCCGTTACTTCTTGCTCTTGCCGACGGCCTTCAACAGGTTCGCCTTCAGCGGGTTCTCGGTCGCGCCGCCGGCGGCTGCCTTTTTTGCGGGCTTGGCCGGCGCCTCGTCCTTGGTCTTCGACTTGGCCGGCGGCTTGGCCTGCTGCGAGAGGCTCGCCTTCAGCGCATCCATCAGGTTGATGACATTGCCGCGCTCCGGTGCGGCCGCAATGATCGGCTTGTGACCTTTCAGCTTCTCGCGGATCATCGCCATCAGCGCCACTTCGTAGCGATCCTCGTAATTCTTCGGATCGAAGTGGGTTTCCTTCTGCTTGATCAGCGCTTCCGCAAGCTGCAGCATTTCGGCATCCGGCTTGCCGGCCGGGATGTTGCCGAAATATTCAGCCGTGCCGCGCACTTCGTTGGGGTTCCTCAAGGTGCAGACGAACATGCCGTTTTCGCGTGCGCCGATCGTCACGATCCGCTCGCGGCTGGACAGCACCAGCCGCGCGATGGCGAGCTTGCCGGATTTTCGCATGGCTTCGCGCAGCACCGCGAAGGTTTCCTCGGCCATCGCGCCGTCGGGCGCCATGTAATAGGGCGCATCCTGGTAGATGACGTCGACCTCGCCCTCGTCGACGAAGGCCTCGATGTTCATCGTGTGGTTGGATTCGATCCTGACCGCATCGAGGTCCGCATCATCGATGATGATGTACTGCTTGTCCTCGTATTCGTAGCCGCGCACCAGGTCCGAACGCTCGACCAGGCCGAGCTCGGGGTCGACCGGCTTCATGTTGATGCGGTTGTGAGTCTTCTTGTGCAACTGGTTGAACGAGATGCGCTCGCTTGCGCTGGTGGCCGGATAGAGCCGGACCGGACAGCTGACGAGGCTGAGCTTGAGGTAACCTTTCCAACTTGCCCTGGGCGCCATGATGAACTCCTACGCGGCCACGCACTTATCTTAGCTGGAGCATGATCTTATCCGAAAACCGGTTCCCACTTTTTGGGATCATGCTCGTTAGCTTGAGCACGATCTGGTCCAAAAACGGGTTCCCACTTTTTGGGATCATTCTCACTGCAGTGCTTTTCGTCCAAAGGACGAGCGGCACCCTGGAAATCCTACACCGACCCCTCACGATAACGGTAAAATCCTAGCGAAATGTTTTTCAGGCCCGCCGCCAGGTTGGCAGGAGAATAATTCAAATTGTAGGAAGCGTCGATGGAGACGGGATGATGGCGGCTGGCGGACGGCCTTTTTACGCCTGTTTCGCCATCTCGCCTGTCCCCTCGCCCTTCTGCCGTTCGGCCCAGCCATCCAGCCAGTCGCGGCTCTGCATCTCGACCAGGCGCGATGCAGTGCGCTCGAATTCGAACACCTCGTGACCGCGCTTGGCGGTGTAGAGCCCTTCGGGCGGCGCGGCGGCGCTCACCACCAGCCGCATGTGGTGGTCGTAGAGCGTGTCGATCAAAAGGATGAAACGCTTGGCTTCGTTGCGCTTGCCTTCGCCCAGCACCGGCACATGATCGATGAAGACGGTCGAGAAACGGGCAGCAATGGCGAGATAGTCGCGGGCGCCGAGCGGCTTTTCGCAGAGATCGGCGAAGCTGAAACGCGCGGCGTCGCCAGCGGCCTGTGGCACTATAAGCTGGCGGCCCTTCAGCGTCAGCGTCATCTCCGCCGCCGGCTGGCCATGCGTCATCGCCTTCCAGGCCTCGTCCAGCGCTCGGTCGGCCGCGGCGTCGTCCGGCGTGACATAGACCGGCTGACGGTTGAGCTTTTCCTGCCGATAATCCTTCTCGGCATCCAGCGTCATCACTTGGGCATTGCGCTCGAGCAGCGAGATGAAGGGCAGGAAGAGTTGGCGGTTCAGCCCGTCGCGGTAAAGATCTTCCGGCGCGACGTTGGAGGTGGCGACCAGGACCACGCCGGCAGCGAACAGCGCCGAGAACAGACGCGACAGGATCATGGCGTCGGCAATGTCGGTGACGGAGAACTCGTCGAAGCAGAGCACCCAGGCTTCGTCGGCCAGCGCACGCGCCACCGGCGGGATCGGGTCGTCCTCCTTGACCGTGCCTTCCTTGCGCGCCTGCCGATGTTTCTGGATGCGGTCCTGCACATCGGCCATGAAGTCGTTGAAATGGACGCGACGTTTGCGCCTGACCGGCAACAACTCGAAGAAGAAGTCCATCAGCATGGTCTTGCCGCGACCGACGCCGCCATGGATGTAGAGGCCCTTGACGGGCTCACGCGGCTGGCGCTTGGCGGCGAACAGCCAGCCCAACGCGCTCGATTTATGCGCCAGCCTTTTGGCAGCGATTTCTTCGGTCAGCCGGTCGAGCGCGACGACGATGCGCTCCTGCGCCGGGTCGCGCTCGATCGCGCCGCTTTGAACCAGATGGTCGTAGCGCTGCCTGACGGTCGCATGGGTCTGGATGCCGTCACGCAGATGCATAGGTCAAATCATTTTCTTTGCGCGAACTGCTGCGGGAGGAGCCTGGGTATGTCGAGATTCAGGTCAGGCCGAGTCGAGAAGGGTGGATTCCGAGAACCGGAGCGTACTTGAAGTACGTGAGCACCGGAAGCGCAGGAAGCCGCCCTTCGCAGGCCGGCTGCAGCTGAATTTCGGCATGCCCTATCTTGTGAGCGAGATGGGCTGCCCGCTGGACGTCTGGCCATCGAACTTTTCGCCGCCAGAGGAATAGAGCCTGGCCAGCGTACCGCCATTCTCGTCATAGAGCGTGAGTTGCTTGCCGGCGACGTTCCACGACTTGATGCCGTCGATCGGCGCCGGGCAGTGCAGCGGGCCGGCACGGTAGCCGGCGCCGAACTTGGTCTGCGGCGTCGCCACCTTGCAGCTCTGACCAGCGACGTTGACGCTCCATACGCCGGCGACGCTGGCCGCCGTGAGATCGGTGGCACCGGCGGGCGGCGCGCCATCCGCAGGCAGCGAAGCGACCTGGGTGTTCTTCGGCGCGGTCGGGAATTGCGAGGGATCGGTGGTGCCGGGCGCCGCCGGCGGCGGCAGTTGATTCTGCGTCACCGTGCCGGAGGGCGCCGGCGTCAGCGGCGCCGGCTGCTGGTCGTCCATCGACGAGAAGCGCGAGGTCGAGCAGCCGCTCGCAATCAGCGCGGCCAGCGATACGGCCAGAAGGCCACTCTTCGAAAAGGGGCGGGTCATCGAAAAATTCATCCAAACCTCCGTCGGATCCGGCTGGGGGGAAGCCGTCCGCGTAATCTTCGCCTCACCAAGACGGCGAAGGTGGCAGAATTTCAACCCGATATGGTTAAAATAGGGTTTTCGGAGCCGCTGTTGCAAATTTATCGCAACAATCCGGTCGCGCCGCGGCGATGACAGAACAAAGACGCTTAAAACATTGAAATTTCTACACTATATCCGAGCGCTCGGTACGAATACATAACCGTCTGGACCGACGATGTAGCATTCGCGCAGCCCGTGAGGCTTGTCGATTGCGCCGGCAAGCACGATGTGGCCGGCAGCAGCCGCCTTTTTCTCGATTCCGTCAGGGTCGGCGCCGTAGAGGCGCAATTCGATGCCGGCGCCTCGCGTGTCGGCGCCGGCAATGACGCCGGTCAGCGGATTGTCGAGATAGGAATGGTCGGCATGCAGCATGAAGACCGAGCCCAACAGCTCGATCGCCGCAAAATCCTCGTCGGCATAGATGATGCGAGCCTCCAGCACGTCGCGGCAGAAGGCCTCCATCGCCGCCATGTCGGTGACCAGAAGATTGACGCCGAGCCCAAGCGGCAGCGAGCGGCCGAAGTCCTCAGCCTTCATCCAGGGTGTCTTGGTCCGCTTCATCGCCATCGTGGAATGTCTCCCCTCTGCCGATTCTAGGCCGAAACCGGAGCCAGCCCGTTGGCCTTCCCCGGCAAATTGCTTGCGCCAGGCGGACGGCTCCTTATCTCAGCAGACAGCACAACCGGGCGGGAGACAGAATGGCCGCGAGGACGAAAGGCGCCAACCGCTATTACAGCGGCCCGCGCAGCGACCATTTCGACGGCACGCTTTTCTTCAACCCGGGCGGCAAGCCGCCTGGGCGTTTTGCCGATCTGCTTCGATGGCAATTCAGCGGCCAGCGCGCAAAATGGCCTATCACCTGGCCGAGCCCCTTTCCTCGGGCGAAGCCGCAGCCGCGTGTCGAAGGCGATGCGCTGCGGCTCACCATGGTCGGCCATGCCTCGCTGCTCATCCAGACCGCGGGCCTCAGTATCCTGACCGATCCGGTCTGGTCCGAGCGCGCCTCGCCCTTCACCTTTGCCGGCCCGAGGCGGGTCAACGCGCCGGGCATCGCCTTCGCCGACCTGCCGCCGATCGATCTGGTGCTGGTCAGCCACAACCATTACGACCATCTCGACCTCGCGACGCTGAAGCGTCTGAAAGTGAGCCACGACCCGCTGACGATCGCGCCGCTGGGCAACGACGCCATCATCGCCCGCGCGGCGCCGGGCATACGCATGGCGGTCCATGATTGGGGCGACCGGGTCGAAGTCGGCGATGCCGCCATCCACATCGAACCGGCGCATCACTGGTCTGCGCGCGGCGGGCGCGACCGCCGCATGGCGCTGTGGGCGGGTTTTGTAATCGAGACGGCGGGCGGGAAGATCTATTTCGCCGGCGACACCGGTTTCCATGACGGCGTCAACTACCGGCTGATGGCCGAAAAGCATGGCGGCTTCCGCCTCGCCATCCTGCCGATCGGCGCCTATGAGCCGCGCTGGTTCATGGCGCCGCAGCACCAGAACCCGCAGGAAGCGGTGCAAGGCATGAAGCTTTGCAACGCGGCTTACGCCGCCGGCTGCCATTGGGGCACGTTCCACCTCACCGACGAACCGATTGACGAGCCGGCCCGCAAGCTCGTCGAAGCGCTTGCGACTGAAGGCCTTCCTGAAGAGCGCTTCCACGCAATGCGCCCGGGTGAAGTGTGGGAGGTACCGAATACGATACTGAGATGATGCCGGTTACTCAGGCGTCGAAATCAACCTCGCGACGGAACCAGGACATTGCGGCCGCGTTTCCTAAGCCACTGCAAACAAAGTGGATTTGCGAGGTTTTTCCATGATCAAATGGATCGTCATTCTGTTGATTGTCGCCGCCGCCGCGAGCTTGCTCGGCATGCCGGCGCTGGCCGGAGCCGCCGCCACTGGCGCTCGCATCCTGATAGGCATAGTGCTGGTCATCTTCCTGCTGATCGTGCTCGGGGTGTTCGCGGTAACGTAAGCCGGCATCTTTGCCGTGTCCTTCAGCTGGCCGGACTGGTAATTCCCGCCCGTTTCCGCCATATAGCGGCCAAATGGAACTGGAATGACCGCTTAGATGGCTGGCAGCGCCCCTTTCGCCAAGATGAACGGCATCGGCAACGAGATCATCGTTGCCGATATGCGCGGCCGTGCCGACAAGGTGACGTCGGCCGCCGCGATCGCCCTCAATGGCGATGCCGCGACCAAGTTCGACCAGATCATGGCGATCCATGATGCGCGCACGCCAGGCACCGCTTATTATATCGACATCCTGAATTCCGATGGATCCGGCGCGCAGGCTTGCGGCAATGGCACACGCTGCGTCGTGCAGGCTTTGGCTTCCGAGACCGGGCAGAAGGATTTCACCTTCGAGACGCGCGCCGGCATCCTGAATGCCAAGGAGCATGCCGACGGCTCAATCTCGGTCGACATGGGCAAGCCGCGCTTCGGCTGGCAGGACATTCCGCTCGCCGAAGAGTTCCGCGACACCCGCATGATCGAATTGCAGATCGGCCCGATCGACGCGCCGGTGCTGCATTCGCCATCTGCGGTGTCGATGGGTAATCCGCATGCGATCTTCTGGGTCGATGACGATGTCTGGTCCTATGAGCTCGACCGTTTCGGCCCGTTGCTCGAAAACCATCCGATCTTCCCGGAGCGCGCCAACATCACCATCGCGCAGGTCACCTCCCCCGAAACGATGGTCATCCGCACCTGGGAGCGCGGCGCCGGCCTCACCAAGGCTTGCGGCTCGGCGGCCTGCGCGGCGGTAGTCGCCGCGGCGCGCACCAAGCGCACCGGTCGCAGCGTGACGCTGATGACGCCCGGCGGCGGCTCGCTGCACGTCGAATGGCGCGACGACGACCACGTCATCCTGACCGGTGCGGCCGAATGGGAATTTTCCGGCAGCTTCGACCCCTCGACCGGCGCCTGGGCCCGCGACACCGAAAGCGCCGCCTGATGTCCGTCCTTGAAAAAGGCGAGGCCCAGGGTCCGACCGGCAAGGGCATCGACGTCGTCACCTTCGGCTGCCGTCTCAACACCTATGAATCGGAAGTGATGCGCCGCGAGGCCGAGAGCGCCGGGCTGGGCGCGCTGCAAGGCGGCGCCGTCATCTTCAACACTTGCGCCGTTACCGCCGAAGCGGTGCGCCAGGCCAAGCAGGCGATCCGCAAGGCGCGCCGCGAAAATCCTGAGGCGCGCATAATCGTGACCGGCTGCGCGGCGCAGACCGAGCCGCAGAACTTTGTCGCCATGGACGAGGTCGACCTCGTCCTTGGCAATGAGGAGAAGCTGAAGGCCAACTCCTACCGGGCTCTGCCCGATTTCGGCGTCAACGACACCGAAAAGGCCCGCGTCAACGACATCTTCTCAGTGCGCGAGACGGCCGGCCACATGGTCGACGCCATCGAAGGCCGGGCGCGCGCTTTCGTGCAGGTGCAGAATGGCTGCGACCATCGCTGCACCTTCTGCATCATACCCTACGGGCGCGGCAATTCGCGCTCGGTGCCGATGGGCGCCGTGGTCGAGCAGGTCAAGCGGCTGGCCGGCAACGGCTATGCCGAGATCGTGCTCTCCGGCGTCGACATGACCAGCTTCGGCGCCGACCTGCCCGGCGCGCCGAAGCTCGGCAAGCTGGTGAAGACCATTCTCAAGCAAGTTCCGGACGTGAAGCGGCTCAGGCTTTCCTCGATCGATTCCATCGAGGCCGACGACGACCTGCTCGACGCCATCGCCACCGAACCGCGACTGATGCCGCATCTGCATCTGTCGCTGCAGTCGGGCGACGACATGATCCTGAAGCGCATGAAGCGCCGGCATCTGCGCGACCAGTCGATCCAGTTTTGCGAAGACGTGCGCAGACTGCGGCCGGAGATCGTGTTCGGCGCCGACATCATCGCCGGCTTCCCCACCGAGACCGAGGCGATGTTCGAGAATTCGGAAAGAATAGTCGATGAGTGCGGGCTGACGCATCTGCATGTCTTCCCGTTCAGCCCACGCGAAGGCACGCCCGCCGCGCGCATGCCGCAGGTGCGCCGCGAGCTGGTGAAGCAGCGTGCCGCCAGGCTGCGCGCCGCCGGCGAGGCCGCCTACCGCCGCCATCTGTCGTCGCTTGCCGGAACGCGGCAGTCGATCCTCATCGAGCGCGACGGGCTTGGCCGCACCGAAGGGTTCACGCTTGCGGCAATCGCCGCCGGGCAACCGGGCGAGATCGTCGAGGCCGTGATCACCGGCCATGATGGCGCACGGCTGATCGCGGCGCCGCTTGCCGCGCAAGCCGCCTGAGAAACTGCGAGACTCGATGGCCGGTTTTTTCAAGAAGATATTTTCGTTCGGCAAGAAAGAGGTCGTCGAGGAGCGCGTCGACGAGACCGCGCCGTTGCCGCCTATCAAATGGGATCAGCTGGAGGCGCTGAAGCCGGAGGCCGAGCAGGTCGCGCCGGTGGCAGCGGCGCGCGAGCCAGAGCCTGTGGCCGAGGCCGCGCCGGTTCTGGAGCCGGCGATGGAAGCCACTCCTGCCCTTCAGCCGCTTCCTGTAGAGCCGGTACCCGAGCCGACGCCTGCGATCCCGCAGCCTCCGGAGCCGACGGTTCCCGCCGAGCCGGAGCCGCTTCCGGAACCCGAGCCGGAAGAAGCGCCGCAGCCGACACCAGAGACACCGAAGCCGCCGGCGCCCGAAGAAGTGCCGCCCGCACAGCCTGAGCCTGCAGAACCCGCGCCGGAACCAGAGCCGGAGGTGCCAGAGCCCTTGCCGGCCGAGCCGGAGATCGAGCCGTCGCGTCCCGAACCGCGGCCGGAGCCTGCGCCTGTCGAGGTGCCAACGCCCACCGAAGCGCCGGCGGAGATGCCGGCGCCGATCGAGGTGCCGCCGGCCGCTCCAGTGGAGGCACCTTCGGTTCAGCCAACCTCGGAGGTCAGCGCCGCCCCTCATCCGCCTGCCGGCACCTTCTCCCCGTATAGTGACGGGGAGAAGGAAGAGGCTGCCTCGCCTGCGCCTGTTTCACCGCCATCGCCTACGCCCGCCGCGGGCAAGGTGACGGTGGCGAAAAAGGTCGAGCAGAAGGCGGAGCCGGTGAAGGCGCCGGAGCCGGTGGTCCGCCGCTCCTGGTTCCAGCGCATGCGCGACGGGCTGTCCCGCTCCTCGCGCGAGCTCACCGGGAGCATCGCTGGCGTCTTCACCAAGCGCAAGCTGGACGAGGACACGCTACAGGATCTGGAAGACGTACTGATCCGCGCCGATCTCGGCGTCGAGACGGCGCTGCGCGTCACCGATTCACTCGCCTCCAGCCGCTACGGCAAGGATGTCTCCGACACGGAAGTCCGCGCCGTCATGGCGGCGGAGGTCGAAAAAGTGCTGACTCCAGTGGCAAAACCGCTGGAGCTCGATCTCAGCCACAAGCCGCATGTCATCCTGGTCGTCGGCGTCAACGGCACCGGTAAGACCACCACCATCGGCAAGCTGGCCGCCAAGCTGACCGACGGCGGCCTCAAGGTGATGCTGGCTGCCGGCGACACGTTCCGCGCCGCCGCAATCGAGCAACTGAAAATCTGGGGCGAGCGCACGAAGTCCCCCGTCATCGCCACCAAGCTTGGCGCCGATGCGGCGGGCCTTGCCTACGACGCCTTCGAGAAGGCGAAAGAGGCGGGTTCCGACGTGCTAATCATCGACACGGCCGGCCGCCTGCAGAACAAGACCGAACTGATGGCGGAGCTGGAGAAGATCGTGCGCGTGCTCGGCAAGCTCGACCCCGAAGCACCGCACACCGTGCTGCAGACGGTCGACGCCACCACCGGCCAGAACGCGCTGAACCAGGTCGAAATCTTCCGCAATGTCGCGGGTGTCAACGGGCTGGTCATGACCAAGCTGGACGGCACGGCGCGCGGCGGTATTCTTGTGGCGATCGCGGCCAAGCATCGGCTGCCGGTCTATTTCATCGGCGTCGGCGAGCAGGTCGACGACCTCGAACCGTTTTCCGCGAGCGAATTTGCCAGGGCAATCGCCGGCGTGGCTTGAAAACAAAGGCGTGATCTCTTGAAATGGCCTGCTTTTCGGCCAGATCATGCGCAAGAAGGACTTTTATGAACATCCTCGAACGCGACCCGTCCGATCCACGCCGCAAGCCGATCAACCCCGGCCTGAAGTTCCTGCTCGAGCTCGGGCCGGGCCTGGTGTTCTTCTTCACCACCATCCGCGGCGAATGGCTGGCCGCGAAATTCCCGATCCTCACGCATCTAGGCGAACCGATCCTGATCGCCACTGCCTTCTTCATGGTCGCGACCGCGCTTTCGCTCAGCGTTTCCTGGGCGCTTATCCGCAGCCTGCCGCTGATGCCGCTGGCGTCGGCCATCGTCGTGTTCGTCTTCGGCGCGCTGGCGCTCTATCTGCAGGACAAGACATTCGCATTCATGAAGCCGACCATCATCAACTCGCTGTTCGGCGTCACCCTGCTTGGCGGGCTTGCCTTCGGCCGCTCGCTGCTCGGCTATGTCTTCGATTCCGCCTTCCAGCTCGACGCCGAAGGCTGGCGCAAGCTCACCTTCCGCTGGGGCCTGTTCTTCCTGTTCCTGGCCGTGCTCAACGAAGTCATGTGGCGCAACTTCTCCGAAGCGACCTGGCTATATTTCAAGGTCTGGGGCACGATCCCGATCACCTTGCTTTTCACCTTCTGCCAGATGCCGCTGATCATGCGCCACTCGGTTGACGAAAAACCCAAGGAAGAAAAGGCCGGGAACTAAGGACGGTCAGGAGGGCGTATGGAATTCCTCACCACGCGCGACGAGCTGAGGACGATCTACAAGACGCCCCGGCCGACGGACGGCTCGATCCGCAAGGAACTCAAATTCCTCGACGGCCATTGCCGCTCTTTCATCGGCAAGAGCCCCTTCGTGCTGATCGGCTCTTCCGACGGCGCCGGCAATGCCGACGTAACGCCCAAGGGCGACAAGCCCGGCTTCGCCGCCATCCTCGACAACTCGACCATCGCCATCCCCGACCGTCCCGGCAACAACCGGCTGGACACGCTGGAGAACATCATCCGCAACCCGTCGGTCGGCTTGCTCTTCCTCATCCCCGGCATGAACGAGACGCTGCGCGTCAATGGCGATGCCCGCATCACCGCCGACGCGACCCTGCGCGAGCGCCTGGCCGTCGACGGCAAGGAGCCGCTCAGCGTCATCGTCGTCGCCGTCAAGGCCGCCTACATGCACTGCGCCAAGGCCTTCATGCGCTCCGACCTGTGGAAGCCCGAAACCTGGTACGACCGCGCGAGCCTGCCGACGCTCGGCCAGATCATCCGCGACCAGCTGGCGCTGACGGAAAGTGCGGGCGACATCGACCGGGAACTCGACGACGATTACCGGCAGACCATGTGGTAGGCTCGGGCACGACTCATCCGCAGCCCAGAATCCCCTTGATCGAACTCCTTGCCATATCGGGCAGCCTGCGCGCCGCCTCGACCAATTCGGCGCTGATCGCCGCGCTTGCCGCCAACGCGCCCGCCGGTTGCCGCATCACGATCCATGACGGTCTCGGCCGGCTGCCGATCTTCAACCCCGACGACGAAGGCGAGCGCACGCCGCCGGAAGCCGCGCGGCTGATCGAGGCCGTCACCCGGAGCGATGGCGTCATCGTCTCCTGTCCGGAATATGCGCACGGCGTTCCCGGCGGCATGAAGAACGCGCTCGACTGGCTGGTGTCGCGCGACGCCGCTGTCGGCAAGCCGGCGATGCTGGTGCACGCCTCGGCGCGCTCGCTCTATGCGCGCGCGGCGCTGGCGGAGATCATGCGCACCATGTCGTTTGCGATGTATGACGAAACGCTGGAGATCGCGCTGCTGGGCAAGAAGCGGGCGGAGATGGAAGCGATCCTCGGCGCAAACCGGCCGGCGATGCGCGACGCGGTGCAGGGCTTTGCAGGATTTATTGGCGGGCTGTGAGCGGCCCTACCCTTTCCACCCCTACCCCTTTCGCAACGTCTCGACATCCGTCTTGCCGACATACCAGTCGCGCGCATTGACCTCCTCGAACACCACCCAGACGTCATCATTGCCGAGCCCGGTGGCGTCCATGATGGCCGCGGTGACCTTCTTGGCGATGTCAGCCTTCTTGCCGGCCGGATCGGCGGCGATCACTTCCTTGACGATGCGGATGTTGACGAATGGCATGATGTCCTCCCTTTGAAGCCCGGCGGCCGGCGCCGGGAAGTTCTTTGGCTGTCCGCTCCGGCGTGCCCGGCGGCGGTTGCGGAAACCGCAGCGCGGCTGGCGCTGAGGGAATGCGCAGAAAGGCCAGAAACGGCCACAGAAGTGCTCGCAGCAGCCTCAAAAAGTCTTTGCTCCGTTCACCATCAGCCGCACCGAATAGAGCGACGTGGTGCCGGCGATGTAGAGGCAATTCAGCTTGCTGCCGCCGAAGACGCAGTTGGCGGTCACTTCCGGCACCTTGACCTTGCCGATGAGCGTGCCGTCCGGATCGTAGCAATGGATGCCGTCGGCGGCACTGGTCCAGATGCGCCCGTCGGCGTCGAGCCTGAAACCGTCGAAAAGGCCGGCGGTGCAATCGGCGAAGACCTTGCCGCCCGAGATCTTCTTGCCGTGCTTGCCGACATTGAAGACGCGCATATGCGCCGGGTTGTGCTCGCCATGGGTGCGGCCGGTATCGACGACGTAGAGCTGGCTTTCGTCTAGCGAGAAGGCAAGCCCGTTCGGCCGCACCATGTCGGTGATGACGGCCTCGATGCCGCCGGTTTCGGGATCGATGCGGTAGACATGGCAGGCGCCGATCTCGCTCTCGGCCTTGTTGCCTTCATAGTCGGTGTCGATGCCGTAGGTCGGGTCGGTGAACCAGATCGAGCCGTCGGAGCGCACGACGACGTCGTTGGGCGAGTTCAGCGGCTTGCCCTTCCATTTCTCGGCGAGCGTGGTGACCGAGCCGTCGAACTCGGTGCGGCTGACACGGCGGCCGCCATGCTCGCAGGTGACCAGCCTGCCCTGCCGATCGACGGTGTTGCCGTTGGAATTGCCGGAGGGCTGGCGGAAGACGCTGACGCTGCCGTCGGTCTCGTCATAGCGCAGCATGCGGTTGTTGGGGATGTCGGACCAGACCACATAACGGCCGGCGGCGAACCAGGCCGGACCTTCCGCCCAGCGGCAGCCGGTGAACAGCTTTTCCACCTGCGCATTGCCGTTGAACAGGCGCGCGAAGCGCGGATCGAGAACTTCGTAATAATCTTCGGTCGCCATGCTTACTCCTCCGGCACCAGGTGACGGCGGATCAAGCCAGTCCTAAGCCGATCTGGCAAGACGCGATACCTGCAATTTGTAAGACAAAACAGATGAGAATTGCGTGAGGCCCGGCCCGCTCGGGGCCGGCGCGCGGCACATGACCCGTTAGAACTGGATTAACCGGCTATGCGCTGGCTGCAATGGTGCATTGCAACATCTTTCTTTTGCGATGCACCATTCCTATGTCATGTTCGTAATCGTCAGGGAGGAACAACCAAGCCGAACCAGTTCGGCATAGAAGGAACCCTGTCACCATGTTCGACACTCTCGTCTCCCGCGCTCGCAACAGCATCGCCAAGCGCCGTCACTACAACCGCCTCGTCGCCGAAATCGAGAACCTGTCCAGCCGCGATCTCGCCGATCTGCGCGCCGACCGTTCGGAAATGCTCTACCAGATCCACAAGCAGGTCTACGGCTGAGCATAACGGCCTAGAGCCAACCTTCAGTAAGGCCGCCACGCCACCCGGCGGGCGGCCTACTTTGTTGCCAGCGGCGGCAAGTCCCTGGCAAATTCGTCGATCTCCGCCCACGGATCGCCCGAGGTCTCCAGCAGGCCCGGCAGCGAGGCGTAGTTCAGATCCTCCGGCGCATCGATCGCCTCCAGATCCGTCCAGCTGACCGGCGTCGAAGCCGGCAGATTGGTGCGGGCGCGCAGCGAATAGGGCGCAGCGGAGGTGTGGCCGCGCGCGTTGCGGTGGAAATCGATGAAGATGCGCTTCTTGCGGTTCTCCTTGCCCATCGTCGTGGTGAAGGTGTCAGGCGCGCTTGCGGCGAGCAAAGTCGAGATCGCGCTCGAAGCCTGATGCAGTTTCTTCCAGTTCTGCTTCCTGGTCACCGGCACGGTGATGTGGATGCCCTTGCCGCCAGAGGTCTTGGCGAACGGCACCAGCCCGAGGCTTTCAAGCCCGGCCTTGATGTGGACCGCCGCCTCCACCACCTCGCGCCATGAAATCCCCTCGCCCGGGTCGAGGTCGAAGACGATCTGGTCCGGCCTGTCGAGTTTCGAGCGATGCGTGCCCCAGGTGTGGAACTCGACCACTCCGAACTGCGCCAGCGCGAGATAGCCCTTGGCGTCCTCGACCGACAGATAGGTTTTCGTCTCGTTCTCCGAGTTGATGCTCTCGAACACCGCGACCGAAGGCGGCATGCCGGTGAAGGCGTGGCGCTGGAAGAAGCAGTCCTGCGGCTTGCCGGTCGGGCAGCGCACCAGCGACACCGGGCGGCCGATGATGTGCGGCAGCATGAAGTCGCCGACCAGCGCGTAATAGACGGCGATATCGAGCTTTGTCGGTCCGGTCTTGCCGAACAGCCGGCGCTCCGGATTGGTCACCCAGATTGTGGCCAGATCGGATTCGGCAATCAGCCGCTTGCGCTTGATGGGAACCGGCGTGCTTAGCCCGCCGACATCGCGCAACCCGCGAAAAACGCCGTGGCGGATCGCATTGTCGCCGGTACGGTTCGAATAGCGGACGCGGGCCGACAGCAGCGGCTTCACCCAATGCATCTCGCGCATGATCTCGCGCGGCACCCCTTCGGGCGGGGTGGCGCCGGCCGTCATCCGCTCCAGCCGGGCGAGCAGATCGCGCGCCATGCCGCTGTCGAAGCCGGTGCCGACCTTGCCGCGGTAGTGCAATTCGCCATTCTCGAACTCGGCCATGCCGAGCGCCGCCAGCCCCTCGGCGCGGTCGGAGACCGTGTAGCCGGCGATGACGAAGTCGTCCGTCTTCTGCGCCTTGACCTTGGTCCAGCTTTTGGTGCGGCCGCTGATATAGATGGCGTCGACCCGCTTGGAGACGACGCCTTCCAGGCCGAGGTCCGACGCCTGGTCGTAAAGCCCCTGCCCGTCGCCCTCGACATGATCGCTGTATTGAATCGCGGCATTGGCGGCCTGGCCGGCGAGCAACTCGGCCAGCAACGCCTTGCGCTTTTGCAGCGGCGCCTTGCGCAGGTCCCAGCCGTCGAGATGCAGGAGATCGAAGGCGTAGAAATGCAGTTTACTGCCGGCGCCGGCCGACAGCGCATCCTGCAACAGCGCGAAGCGGGAAATGCCTTTCTCGTCCAGCACCATGATCTCGCCATCGATGATCGCCTGGCTCACCGGTAGCCTGGAAAAGGCCTGCGGAAGATCGCCATAGCGCTTCGTCCAGTCTATGCCGCCGCGGGTGATCAACCGCACCTCGCCGTCCACGACATGCGCCATGGTGCGGTAGCCATCGAACTTTATTTCGTGCAGCCAGGTCTCGCCCGTGCGCTCACCAGGATCGTCACCACCCGGCGGCTTCGGCACCTGTGTGGCAAGCTGCGGCTCGATGCGCGCGGGCGGATCGGCTTTCACCGCGCCGGGCAGCGCGCCAGGCTTCAGCGAACCTTGCTTCGGCGGCAGGCGTTCCCGCTTCTTCGGCGGCGCCACCAATTCCTCGATGCGGCGGCCGGATTTCACGCTTTCCGGCCGTGCTTCGAGAATGTCGAGGTCGGTGTCGGAGGCGAGGTCGCGCTCCTTGAACAGGAGCCAGTTCTTCTTGTTCGCGTCCTCACCGGGCTTCGGCTTCAGCCGCGTCAGCATCCAGCCGCCATTCAGCTTTTCGCCCGCCAGGCGGAACTTGAAGGCCCCGGTGCGCAAGCTCTTTTCGACATCCTCCATCGGCGCCCAGGTGCCGGTGTCCCAGACGATCATCGGCCCGCCACCATATTCGCCCTCGGGGATGACGCCCTCGAAATCGATATATTCGATCGGATGGTCCTCGGTCTCGACGGCAAGCCGCTTGTCGGCCGGATTCAGCGACGGCCCGCGCGGCACCGCCCAGCTTTTCAGCACGCCGGCGACTTCGAGGCGCAGATCATAGTGGTCGGCAGTGGCGTGATGCTTGTGGACGACGAAGCGGTTGCCGCCCACGCCGGCTGTACCACCGGCAGGCTCCGGGGTGCGGGAGAATTCGCGCTTGGCGCGGTAGGGTTTGAGGTTGGCGGGCGGCATCAGGGCCTCGCCAATGACAAAGGCCGAGTTCCTTCGCGCCCCCCTCTGTCCTGCCGGACATCTCCCCCACAAGGGGGGAGATTGGATATCGCGCAGGCTTTCGCCAATCGCCAAAGTTCAAGGAAGAGCGCCACGGACGAAGCTGCTGATCTCCCCCCTTGTGGGGGAGATGTCCGGCAGGACAGAGGGGGGCGCTGTCCCGCCAGCCTTGCCCGGATCATCCGTGAGAACTCAATCGTCAATCGCCGGCGTCAATTCCAACTCGGCCGGGCTCAACC
>NZ_VFWX01000079.1 GCF_006442965.1 Mesorhizobium sp. CU3
TTTGAAGGGAAGCTCGACCCTGACGACATTCGCGTCAATTGACAACAAGCTGTTCCTTGCGCTTCCGAGTCGAAAGGTAATTAGGCTGGAGGAGCTATGCTGGGAGGTAACAAATGTCAGGGTCCCTAACAGCGACTGCAGACCAGCCCGAACACGTGTGACGTCAGCCGTCCTTGTGAAGACCTCTCCCAATCAGGAAAGAGCAGCATACGGGGAAGCCTAGCTGGTACCC
>NZ_VFWX01000080.1 GCF_006442965.1 Mesorhizobium sp. CU3
TATCCAAGGTGACTGACCCACCGCTATCGCAGCCTCGCTGAAGCTCGACAGCTCCCACAATACCGGCGTTAACAGGGCTGCCGGGAAACGTCAGCGGCCATCAGTTCCACAAACCGATCTTTTCCAGCTCCTGCTTGAAGTTCTCGCGGGTGATCAGCGTCACCTCGTCCATCGCGGTGTACTTCGGTGGTTCCTTGCCGGTGGTGACCCACTCGAACATCATGCTTGCGG
>NZ_VFWX01000081.1 GCF_006442965.1 Mesorhizobium sp. CU3
GATCAATAGTTAATCGTCGTTTAGGAGGAACAGCAAGTGAAGGTCAAAAAAGCAGTCATTCCTGCCGCTGGGCTAGGAACACGTTTTTTGCCGGCAACAAAAGCCATGGCAAAAGAAATGCTTCCAATCGTGGATAAACCAACGATCCAGTTTATTGTGGAAGAAGCATTGGATTCGGGAATCGAAGACATCTTGATCGTAACGGGAAAAGAAAAAAGACCCATTGAAG
>NZ_VFWX01000082.1 GCF_006442965.1 Mesorhizobium sp. CU3
GCACCAGTCGAGCCGGTGTCACCGGTCGAGCCTGTCGCTCCGGTGTGGCCAGTGGCACCCGTGGCGCCAGTCGAGCCGGTCGCTCCGGTATGGCCAGTCGCACCCGTGGCGCCGGTCGAACCGGTCGCTCCGGTATGGCCAGTGGCACCCGTGGCGCCAGTCGAGCCAGTCGCTCCGGTATGGCCGGTCGCACCTGTGGCTCCGGTCGAGCC
>NZ_VFWX01000011.1 GCF_006442965.1 Mesorhizobium sp. CU3
GGTGGCCGCTGGCGAGCGCCCGCGCACGGCTAGCCTGCGGCACCTTCTTCAGCGTCACGTCGAGCCCGTGCTTCTCGAACAGCCCGGCCTGCTTGGCCAAGGTCAGCGGCGCGAAGCCGGTCCAGCCGCTGATGCCGATGGTGACCGCAGTGGCGGCCATCGCCGGCGCGGACAATGTGGCGGCGGCCATCATCGCCGCCGCGAAAATGGTGGGTCTTTTCATGGTGGTTCCCCTGTTTTAGGTGAGGCGCAATTGTGTCACAGAGGCCCAAAGGCTTGTCAATGAAGTGACGTTTCAACGAAACGTCATCCTGATCGAGCTGGAACTCAGCCAGCTTTTCCAACCCTCAGGGCGTGCCCCACCCGCGGTTGCGCCACATCCTCTCGCCGCTCAAGCAGTCGACGGGCGGCTGGTCTTCGGCCAGCGCCACCGGCGGGTGCGCGGCCTCTTCCGCCGCCCATTGCGGCGAAGCCGGACCGGCAAGCTCAAGCACCAGCTTGCGGCGGATCGCTTCGGGAAACTGCGTCCAGTCGTTGACCGGGATCATGAAGGCGCCCGGGCCGCCGATGACGCAGTTACTGTAATAGCGGTCGAGATTGGCAACGTCGAAGGCGCTGCCGAATCCGCTGCGCGTCATCAGTGGCAGTCCGTTGATGGTGATGCCTTGCTTCACCACTTCGTCGCGCGTGAGATTGACCGGTGGCCCCTGGTTGTTGGGTCCGTCCCCCGAAACATCAATGACGCGCTTGGCGCCCTGCACACCGCTTTCGGCGAAAAGATCGCTGGCAAAGGTCAACGCGCCGGAAATCGAAGTACGCCGCGCGCTGTCCGGATCACGCGCATTGAGCTGCGCGACGAAGCGTTCGGCGTCGGCGCGGTTGGCGATCACCGTCCACGGCACGATGACGCGCTGCCAGGTCGTGCCGGCCCATTCGACATAGGTGACGGCGATCTTGCCATAGGCGCCGTCGGTGATCGCCTTCAGCACATTGTCATGCGTCAGCGCCGCGGCGTAGCCATGGCGCTGGATTTCGAGCTCGGCCGGCGACATCGACAGCGATACATCCACCGCCAGCACCAGCTCGACATCGACCGGCTCGGCGGGAGAAGCCGCCGGCGTCAGCCAAAGCGACAGCGCCAGGGCGGCGCCGCCTGAGACGATATGCCTTGCGCGGGCATGAGCAGACATCGGCAAAGGTTAAGCGAAAATCGCCGCCCGCAAAAGCCGGCAATTCCTCGGCCTGGATTCCGCTGGCGCCGACCTTCTTAAAAATAGCGGGCGAGATTGGAACGGATGCGCGCCAGCACCGTGTCGCCGGAAAGATCGGGCACGAATTTCGCGCCGGTGATCGCCTCATAGGCCTGGATATAGACCTGCGAGGCCTGCTCGACGATCTCATCGGGAATATGCGGGATCGGATCCTTGTAGGGATCGCAGCGCGCCGCCACCCAGGAGCGGATGAAATCCTTGTCGAAACTCGCCGGCCGCCCGCCGCTTGCGAAGGCTTTGTCGTAACTCGCCGCGATCCAGTAGCGGCTGCTGTCGGGTGTGTGGATCTCGTCGGCAAGCACGATATCGCCGTTCGGCGCCGTGCCGAACTCGTATTTGGTGTCGGCCAGGATAAGCCCCCGTTCCGCGGCCCGCTGCTGGCCGCGCTTGAACAGCTGCAGCGCATAATGCGAGACGGTATCCCACTGCGCTTGGCTGAGCAGCCCCTGCTCGATGATCTCGGCCTCCGACAGCGGCTCGTCATGACCACCGCTTGCCGCCTTGCTGGTCGGCGTGATGATCGCTTGCGGCAGCATTTCATTGTCGCGCAGTCCATCCGGAAAACTGTGCCCGTAGAAGCTGCGTTCGCCTTTGCGGTACTTGGTCAGGATCGAGGTGCTGGTCGTCCCCGCCAGATAGCCGCGCACGACCATCTCGACCGGTAGCATGTTGAGGCGTGTCCCCACCACGACATTGGGGTCGGGATATTCCAGCACGTGGTTGGGGCAGATATCGGCAGTTTCCTCGAACCAGTATCGCGCCGTCTGCGTAAGCACCTCGCCCTTGAACGGGATCGAGGCCAGGATGATGTCGAACGCGCTCAGGCGGTCGGTCGCGATGATGATGCGGCGCCCGTCCGGCAGGTCGTAGTTTTCACGCACCTTGCCGTTGTAGCGGTTGGGCAGCTCGGGGATGAAGGCGTCGGACAGGATGCGCATGGGCGTGTGGCTTTCGCGGGCTTTTGATGCGGCCACATAAGCCGCTGTCCCCCTGCTCATCAAGCCGAACAGCGGGCCTTCCTCCAAAAGAAGGCCGGCTGTTACGATCAGCTCTCGCCCATCGGCCTCAGCTCCTCGGCTTGAGGTTCTCCGGGTCGTAGAGCGGCTTGTAGCCGACGCCGGCGACCTCGACCGGATAGGTCTCGCCGAAATATTCGACATTGAGCTTGCGGCCTTCCTGGGCGAAGGCAAACGGCAGATAGGCGAGCGCGATGTTCTTGCCGATCGTCGGGCCATAGGCCACCGAGGTGGTGAAGGAGCGGCGGCCGAGTTCGTCGACCAGCGTCTCGCCGGTCGCCGGGTCGAGCACCGGCATAGTGCCGACCGGATAGCGCGCGACGCCCTTGGCGTCCTTGTTGTCGGTCATCACCAGCGTGCACAGCATCGCCGGCTGGTGCTCGCGGGCGCGATACTCGACATGCTTGGCCTTGCCGCAGAAATCGTTCTCCTTGACCTTTGGACGGGCTAGATCGGCTTCGAGCAGGTTGTATTCGGTCAACAAGTCCGCGTTCTGCAGACGCAGGCTCTTTTCCATGCGGCGCGTGTTGGCATAGGTCTCGACGCCGAACGGCATGACGCCGGTCGAGCGCAGCGCGTCCCAGACGGCGAGACCGTCCTCGTAGCGCATATGCAGTTCCCAGCCCTGCTCGCCGACATAGGAGATGCGGAAGGCGGTAACGTCCTTGCCGGCGATCTTGATCGGCTTGATCGCGGCGAAGGGGAAATTCTCCGGCGTCAGGCCTTCGGGATTCTGGACCACCTTCTGCAAGGTCGTGCGGGCATTCGGCCCCCAAATACCGATGGTGACGTATTTTTCCGTCACGTCGGTGACGGTGGCATTGAAACCCTTGTCCTGCGCGGTGCGCTGCATGTAGCGGAAGTCGCGCGGGCCGGCGTCCGCCCCGTCGATGACGCGGCAGCGATCGGCCATGCGGATCACCGTGAAGTCGGCGCGCACCATGCCTTCCTCGTCGAGGAAGTGGGTGTAGATGCCCTTGCCGATATTGTTGTCGCCGCCGATCTTGGCCGCGCACAGCCATTCGAGCAGCGCGACATGGTCGGGGCCTTCGACGTCGTACATCGAGAAATGCGACAGGTTGACGATGCCGCAATCCTCGCTCATCGCCAGATGCTCGGCATTGGAGACCCGCCAGAAATGGCGGTTGTCCCACTCGTTCTCGCGCACCGGCACCCGATTGCCGTACTTCTCCAGAAGGTGCTCGTTGGCGGCATAGCCGTGGGCACGCTCCCAGCCGCCGAGTTCCATGAAATAGCCACCAAGCTCCTTCTCACGCTCCCAGAACGGCGAGCGGCGGATGTTGCGGCCCTTCGAGAAGGGCTCGCGCGGATGGACCGCCGGATTGTAGACCTTCATCGCCGTCTCGGTGCAGCGATCCCAGATGAACTGCTCCTGCGTCTGGTGCGGGTAGAAGCGCGAATAATCGATCTGGTGATGGTCGATCGCGGTGCGGCCGTCGGTCATCCAGTCGGCGATCAGCTTGCCCATGCCGGGCCCGTCCTTGACCCAGATGGCGACGGCGTACCACAGGCCCCTCACCTTCTGGCTTTCGCCCATCGAAGGCCCGCCATCGGTGGTCACCTGCAGAAGGCCGTTGAAGGAATGGCCCTCATTGTAGCCCAGCTCGCCCAGGATCGGCGTCAGTTCCATGGCGCGCTCCAGCGGCGCCAGGATCTGCTCCATGTCGAGGTCGCGCTGCGACGGCGAAAGCCGCGCCTGGTCCTTTTCGAGCAGGTCGCGCGGATGGCAGAGGCGCGGGTTGGTCTCTTCGTAGTAACCCCATTCGATCTGGCCGCCCTCGGCGGTCTTCGGATCGCCGGTGTCGCGCATATAGGCCGAGTTGCCCTGGTCGCGCAGCAGCGGCCAGCCGATCTCCTTGCCGGTGCCGGCAAACTCGTTGTAGGGGCCGAAGAAGGTAAGCGGATGGTCGATCGGCATCACCGGCAGGTCCTCGCCGACGAGTGCAGCGGTCAAGCGGCCCCAGATGCCGGTGCAGACGACCACATAGTCGGCCTCGATCGTGCCGCGCTCGGTCACCACGCCCTTGACGCGGCCGTTCTCGACCACCAGCGACTTGGCCGAGGTGTTGGCGAAGGCCTGCAGCTTGCCGACGGCGACACCTTGGTCGACCAGCTTGCCGGCAACCGTCTGCGAGCGCGGGATGACGAGACCGGCGTCCGGATCCCACAGGCCGCCCTGCACCAGATGCTCCTCGATCAGCGGGAATTTCTCCTTGATCTCGGCCGGCTCGATCAGCCGTGCGCGGGTGCCGAAGGATTTGGCCGAAGCGATCTTGCGCTTGATCTCGTCCATGCGGGCATCGTCGCCGACGCGCGCCACTTCGAGACCGCCGACGCGCGCGTAATGGCCCATCTTTTCGTAGAAATCGATGGAATAGAGCGTCGTCCAGCAGGACAGGAAATCGTGGCTGGTGGTGTAGCAGAAATCCGAGGCATGCGCCGTCGAGCCGATATCGGTCGGAATGCCCGACTTGTCGATGCCGACGATGTCGTCCCAGCCGCGTTCGATCAGGTGGTGAGCGACGGACGCACCGACGATACCGCCCAGACCGACGATGACGACCTTCGCCTTTTTCGGAAACTCTGCCATGGCCCGCGACTCCAGAAGGATAAAACGGGCGCGTCCGCGCCCTTTCGAATGGCGCACAATATGCAGAGGACGCGGATCGGGCTACCGCCTGTTTGCGACACGAGGCACGTGCGGCGCGACCCAACGCGCCGACCGTGCATCGATGATCATTTTACTCAGGAAAAGGCCCAGATGTCCTCCGCCTGGAAGCCGACCTGGTAGCCGGCGGTCTTGAGCTTGACCACGACCTGGCCGATCTCGGCCGCCGGCAGCGCGCCGACCTCGACCTTGATCATGCCGGGGCGGTAGCGCTTGAGGTCGAGCTGCTCGAACACCATCCAGTCGGCGCCTTCGCAGTCCACCAGGAAAGCGTCGATATGGGTAATGGCGTTGCGGTCGAGCAATGTCTGCAAGGTCTCCGACGGCACCTCGATGTCCTTCAGATGCGGCGCGAACTTGTTGAAGTTGGCATCCGCCTCGCCCCAGGCGTTCTTGCCCGACATCAGATTGGTGTCGGTGACCGACGAGCAGCCGATGAACTCGATCGGCAGCGTGCCGGCCTCGAGCGCCGCGGCGTCGAACGTGTGCACGGTGATGGTGCCCTTGGTTTTCGTGACAGCCACCGGTTCGATGATGAAGCGGCTCGCATCCGGGTAATTCGCGCGCAGCCGCTTCTGGTTGTACGGGATCGGTTCGACCAGCATGGCGCGCGCGCCCGGGATGCGGTGTAGCCACGGCGTCACGTCGTCGAACAGCGCACCGTCGCAGGCGCCGACATTGACCATCTGGAACGGCCGGCCGCCGAAGCGCGCTCTCAAGGCCGCCTTGGCGAGAAATTTCGTGCCGTGCAGCGAGGGGCTGCGGTCGAGAAGCCCGGCGGGCAGGCCGAGCGACAGGACGATGCGCGCCAGGTTGGAAAGCGAGCTCATGACTTGTCTCCGGGAAAGACCTGCAGCGCGGCGCGCCGGCCGCCCTGGCTTGCAGACGTCCACAGCGCCGTCAGCGGCGCGACGAGCAGCAGGAAGGGCGGCAGGAGGTTGGGGAAATAGATGCGGGTGTCGTGGATCGGAAAGACGGTGAACTTCGCCAGCACGCCGAGCACCAGCGCCGCCAGCAGGATGCCGGCGCGCCGGTCGAGCCGGAAGCCGGCGCGCTCCAGACCGAACCAGCCGGCCAAGGCCAGCACCGAGACGCCGACCCAGCTGTTGACGCTAACCGCCCGCACCACCGAGGCGGCGAAGGCCTTCAGGTAGGCCGCTATCGAAAACGGCGGCTCGAACCCGTCCATATTGTAGTGCTGCTCGATGCTGGAGAACCACAGATGCGGCCACCAGCCCGGATGCTGCGCCCAATGCGAGATGGCGAAATAGGCAACGAAGGAGGCGGCAAAGCCGGCCAGCGCGCCCCATGCCTTCTGGCGGAAGGCGATGACCAGCACGGCGAAGATGGCGAGAAAGACGATGTTGTCCGGCCGCGCCATAAACGCCAGGAAAAGCAGGATCGCGGTCGCTGCCTCTTGTTTGCGCACATAGGCAAACAGACCGCCGAGGAACAGCGCGGAGCAAAGTAGGTCCGGCGTCGAAGCGCGCGCCGCGTCGCCGAAATCGGCCATGATCAGAATAGCGCCTACCACCGGCGCCAGCGCCAGCGCGCCTTCCGCGCGCAGCCAGGCAAGCGTGATGGCGCCGAACAGCAGCACGGAAAACACCTGCACCAACCGCATCGCCTCGACTGGCGAGACGACATGGCTCAAATTGGACAGGATCTCGGCATAGAGGAACTTGATCCGGTACATGCCGAGCAGCGAATGGAAGTCGGCGGCATTGTCCGTCATGTGACTGCGGAAGCCGCCGCCATCGTCGGTCAGCGTCTTGTAATCGCCGGCCGAAACACCTGCCTTGACGGTGCTGTAAGCATAGTCATGCAGCGCCTGCGGGCTCGGATAGGCCCCCTCCTCGGCGATCGCCAGATAGGGGAGCATGTCCCAATTGGCGTCGGGCATGAACCAGGCCGTACAAGCGGTCAGCAGGATGTAGAGCGAAAACGCAACGGCTCCGATCGACGCCGCCCACCGCGCGTAAGTCCCCTCGCCCCATGCCAGACCGGCTTCCGCAAGCCGGTCGACAGGGTTGTTGGCAGGGGGCGACTTGGTCAGCATCGTCTCGCTCTGCGGCCTTTACTTGCCGACTTGGCTTTTCACGAAATCCTTCACGATCGCCACGATGCCGCGCGACAACAGGCTATCGAAGGCATCGACGAAGCGATCGACATGCTCGCGCTGGCAGATCAGCGGCGGCTCGAGCCGGATGACGTTGCGGTTGTACTCGGTAAAGGCCACCAGCACATCGTAGTCGCGCAACAAGAGCGAGCCGACAAAGCCCGATAGCGAGCCCTTCAGCTTATCGTCGAGCACGCTCACCACGGGACGCAACACCATTGGCAGGGTCTGCGAGAAATCGTGGAACTCCAGCCCGATCATGAAGCCTTTGCCGCGCACATCCTTGATGATCTTCGGGTATTTTTCCTTGAGCGCCTTGAGCCGCTGCAACAGGTACTCGCCGGTCGAGGCTGCGTTGTCGATCAGCCCCTCGTCATAAAGCACGTTGATGCCCTCGATCGCGGTGACGCAGGCTTCGCCCATGCCGCCGAACGTCGCCATGGCATGGATCATCGCCGTCTTCGGCGTGCCATAGGCCTTCATGTAGACGTCGCGCTTGGCGATCATGGCGCCGACCGCCGCCTTGCCGGCGCCGAGCGATTTCGCCAGCGCCGTCACATCCGGCACCACGCCATAATGCTCGAAGGCATAGAAGCGGCCCGAGCGGCCATAGCCGCACTGCACCTCGTCGGCGACCCAAAGCACGCCATGCCGGTCGCACAGCGCGCGCAGCTTCTGCCAGTATTGCGCCTCTGCCTGGATGATGCCGCCGCCGCCCTGGATGGTTTCGAGCACGATGACGCCGATCTCCGGATCGCTCTTGAACAGGCGCTCGACGGCGACGATGTCGGCAAAGGGAACGCGCACCACATTGTCCGCCACCTTGAAGTCGGCGCGGTAGAGCTGGCCGTCGGTGATCGCCAGCACGCCCTTGGTCTTGCCGTGGAAGGAATTTTCGGCATAGACCACCTTCGGCCGCTTCGGTCCTGCAGCGCGCTCGGCAAGCTTCACAGCCGCTTCCATCGCCTCCGAGCCGGAGGAGCCCAAGAACACCATGTCGAGCTCGCCGGGCGAGCACTTGGCGATGTTATGCGCAAGTGCGGCCGCATATTGCGACATGAAGGCGATGGCGATTTCCTGGCGCTTCTCCTCCTGGAATTTCTTGCGGGCTTCCAGGATGCGCGGATGGTTATGACCGAAAGCCAGCGAGCCGAAACCGCCGAAGAAGTCGAGGATCTTGCGGCCGTTCTGGTCGATATAGAACATGCCTTCGGCGCGCTCGATCTTGATCTTGTGGAAGCCGAGCAGCTTCATGAAATGCAGCTGCCCCGGGTTGAGATGCGCCTTGAACAGGTCGGTGATGCGGGCGACGTCCAGCGCCTTGGCCTGTTCGACGCTGATCAGCTCGGGCTTGGCGATGGTCGCGGGCGACAGCGCCGGCGCGTCGACCAGCGTACGCATTCCGGTGTGTTCCGGCTTGGCCATGACGGTCATCTCAGATCTCCCCTCGTCGCCCTTACTCGGCGGGAACGTGTTTGGTGGCGACGGCGTGGCCGTCCTTCTTTGCGCGGTATTCGCTGTAGGCGGCGATCAGCATGTCCTCGTCGCGATATTGCGGCACCCAGCCGAGCTGGCGCTCGGCCTTGGACACGTCGAGCACGCATTCCTCGTCGGCGATCAGATACTGCTCCGGATCCATGATCGGCATGTTCATGAGGTCGAGCAGGTCGAGCGTGCGCTTGACCGCCCATCCCGGCGTCGGCAGCAGGATCGACTTCGAGCCGGCATGGCGGATCAGGTCGCCGAGCAGCTTCTTTACCGGCGGCGGGTTGAGCGAACCGAGATTATAGGCCTCGTTCGGCACGCCGGCTTTCCAGGCCGCGCGGGCGGCCTCGGCGCAGTCGAACACCGAGATGAACTGGTACGGATTCCTGCCCGAGCCGATCATCGGCACCGGCAGATTCAGGTCGATCAGCTTGAACAGCTTTTCCAGGATGCCGAGGCGGCCGGGGCCGATGATCAGGCGCGGCCGAAACAGTGAGATCGACATGCCGCGCTTGCGCCATTCGGCGGCAAGCTCCTCGGTCTTCAGCTTCGACAGGCCGTATTCGCCGAGCGGCGAGACCGGGTGATCCTCGGTCATCGGCAGCACCACCGTGTGGCCATAGATCATGTCGGTCGTGTAGTGGACGAGCTTCGAGGCGCCGGCCTTGTCCATCGCCTGGATGATGTGCTCGGTGCCATGGAAATTCACCGGGAAGAAGAAGTCGTGCCGCTTGGCCCGTACCTGGATCGGCGACAGCATCTTGGCCGACAGATTGTAGACCATGTCGTCGGCCTGAAGCCCGACGCAGGACACCGAGGCTGGCGCGGTCACGTCGCAGGTGACGAAACGGACGTTGCGATAATGCGCAAGGTCGCTCTTGACGATGTCGGCGACGATCACTTCCTCACCGTCGGCGACGAGCTTTGGCGCAAGGTGACGGCCGACGAAACCGTCGCCGCCGAAAATCACATGTCTCATCGAACGATCTCGTTTGTCTGGATTTTGTCGGACGCGATGGAAGCGGTCTGGTCCTCATGCCCGCGCCCGCTCTGGGCGATCAGCACGGTGCCGACGCAGATGCAGGCGATGCCGGCCATGCGCCAGCCATTGAGGTCCTCGCGGAAGACGAAATAGGCGAAGATCGCGACGGCGACATAGGCAAGGCTGAGGAACGGATAGGCGAAGCTGAGCTCGACCTTGGACAGCACATAAAGATGCGAAGCCATCGAGATGACGAAGGTGCACAGCCCCAGGAAGACCCACGGGCTGAACACGATCTGCAGGAGTTTTATGATCGGATTGACGCCGTCGAACGAGATCGGCCCGATAGATATCATGCCTTGCTTCAGCATCAGCTGCGCCGCGGCATTGGTCATGACCGTGAAAAGAATGAAGACGATATATTTCATTGTTGCCACCCCGCCCGTGAGCGGTCCTATTACAAACCTGCAAACATTTCGTGAAGCCACAAGAATGTTTTGAGTAAATCGCGGTTTAACACTCTATTTACCATGATTTATTCAAACCTTATCTACTCTGCGGCTTCGGCAGTCCCCCTTCCGATATCCAGTCTCTTTGCCGTGCGTGCCCAAAAACTCGACAGGAAAGCCGGGTCGCGCAGCGCCTCCAGCCGTTGCCATTGCGGGAAGGACGCGGCGAAGGTCTCGGCCGGCATACGAGCGTCCTTGTAGGGATTGACCGCCCCGCCGGCCTCAACTGTGATGCGGTCGAGATCGGCAAGCAGCAGCAAGGTCTTTTCGCCCCGGTTGGGGAAATCCAGCGTCAGCGTGTAGCCCGGCCGCGGAAACGACAGCAGCCCAGGCGAGCGGATGCCGCCGAAGCGTTTCAGCACGGTCAGGAAGGAGCCCTGCCCTGCCCGCCTTGCGGCTTCGAGCAGCGCCGGCACGGCATGACGCGCATTGGCCTCCGGCACCACGCTCTGGTGCTGGAACAGGCCGCGCGGCCCGTAGAGCCGGTTCCAGTCGCGCACGCCGTCGAGCGGAAAGAAGAAGCTCTGGTAGCCAGCCTGGCGCGGACCCTGCGACCGGCCTTTCTTCCAGCGGTAGGCGGCATTGAAAGCGGTCAGGAACGGCCGGTTGAGGACGTTGAAAGGCGGCTGCACCGGCACGGAAAACCGGTTGCCGGCGCGCGTCGCGATGTGCCGGCCGTGCTCCGCATGATTGCCGGTGAACAAAAGCCCGCGCCCGCGCCCCTGGGCGCCGGCGAGTTGGTCGATCCAGGCAACCGCATATTCGTTGGCCTGGTCGGCGGCTTCGGCAAGATCGAAGAATTCCGAGAGATCGCGAAACCGCGTCGCCCGTTCCATGATGTCGAGCGAGGGCACGCGCATCAGCCGGATCGAAGCCGACAGGATCAGCCCGGTCAGTCCCATGCCGCCGATCGTCGCCTTGAACAGGCGGGCATTGTCGGTTTCGGAGCAATGGTAGGTCTTGCCGTCGGATCGGAGCAGCGTGAAGGCCTCGACATGGCAGCCGAAAGTGCCGCGCCGGTGGTGATTCTTGCCGTGCACGTCGTTGGCGATGGCGCCGCCCAGCGTGACGAACTGCGTGCCTGGAACGACCGCAGGAAAGAAACCATGGGGAGCGGCATGCGCAATGATGTCGCAAAGCAGCGTACCGGTATCGGCTTCCAGCTCGCCGGTTTCGACGTCGAAGGAGCGTATGCGGTCGAGCGGCCGCATGTCGACCACCATGCCGGCATCGTTCTGGCAGCTGTCGCCATAAGAGCGGCCATTGCCATAGCCGAGCAGCGATCCGGGTTTGGCCGCGCCGCTTTTCAGGAGCGCGATCGCCTCATCTGCCGGGATCGCCCGGCGCGCCGGCGGCGTCGCCAGGCCGAAGCTGCCGAGGCGCCTGGCCTGCATCACCAGCCCCCGGCGACGAGGAACACCGCGCCGATGGCGACGACGATCTGGCTGCGCCAATCGCGGATGATGAAGACGACCGGATCGTCATTCATCTCGTCGCGCCGGGCGAGGATCCAGACGCGCATCGTGAGATAAAGCACGATCGGCGCCAGCGGCCATATCAGCCAGGGATGCGGATAGAGCTCGCGCACCGCCGGGCTGTCCATGTAGAGCGCCAGAACCAGCGCTGAGGAGAACGCAGCCGCCATGCCTGCCTGCGCGACGATCTCCTGATCCTCGGTGCGATAGCCGCGGCCGGCGATGCGTTCGCCCGGCGGGATGGCCGTGGTGCGCAGTTCGACGAAGCGCTTCACCAGCGCCAGCGACAGGAAGAAGAAGATCGAGAAGGCGAGCAGCCAGAACGAGACGTCGACGCCGGTGGCGGCGGCGCCCGCCAGCACGCGGATCGTGTAGAGGCCGGCAAGCGTCAGCACATCGACCAAAAGCATGCGCTTGAACGACAGCGAATAGGCGGTGGTGACGGCCATGTAGCCTAAAAGCACCCCCAGGAACTGGATCGGCAGGAAGAGGCTCGTGGCGACGCCAAGCGTAAGCAGCACGGCGATCGCGCCGAGGCCGAAGGGGATGGACAGCGCGCCACTGGCGAAGGGCCTGTTGCGCTTCGTCGGATGCTTGCGGTCGAGCGCCAGGTCGAAGAAATCGTTGACGATGTAGATTGCCGACGCCACGGCGCTGAACGACACGAACGCCAGCAGGCATTCCCAGATCATATTGGGATTGAAATATTCGTGCGACAGCACCATCGGCACGGCGATCAGCGAATTCTTCAGCCACTGATGCACGCGCAGCATCTTGATGTAGGTCTTGAGCGTCCGCTTCGGCGCCGGCATGGCCTCGGCGCCATGCGCCGCCTGCCAGCGCCTGGCGCTGCGGTCAGGCGCCACGACGATTGCCACGCGCGCCGCGTCGAAAACCTTGAGGTCGTTGCGGCTGTTGCCGATATAGTCGAAGCCCGCATCGCCATAGGCGGCGACAAGCGCTGCGCACTTTCTGCCCGAAGTCATGTTGTGCGGCCCGTCGGTTGCCAGCACCCGGTCGAAGATGCCGAGATGCGCGGCGATCGCTTCCGCGAACTTGCGCGGCGTGCCGGTGGCCAGAACGATCTTGCGCCCTTCGCGGTGATCGCCCTGCAACCGGTCGAGCAGGTCACGGCGATAGGGCAGCGAGGCCGGATCGATGTCGACGCGTCTCGCGATTTCCTGCTTGAGTCGAGCCGGCCCGCCGGCCAGCCAGAGCGGCACCAGAAAGAGATAGAGCGGATTCTTCTTGAGCAGGACGAACAGACCTTCCCACAGAAGGTCCGTTGCAATCAGCGTGCCGTCGAGATCGACCGCAAGCGGAATTGCGTTCCTGTCCGACCGCGCGTCCATTGTCCTGCCCTGCTCAGGCGTGACCCATTTCGCGACGGGTCATCGCCACTGAAATCCGCGCCGTGTTCGGCGTCTCGCATCGGATATAGCTGGGGACGGCGTAGCGAACGTTAAAACGCCCGGTTGCAACGCGCGGTCATACCGGTATTTCGGGCGTCATCGTTAAGCGACGGCTACCGGAAACGATAAAAGGCCGGACATCCGCCCGGCCTTTGTCGAGTGTGCTGAGACGTTTTACTTGATGCGGGCGGCGCCGCCCGAGATCTCGACCGTCTCCGAACCGGTCAGCGCCTCGAGGTCGCCATTCGGCAAGGTGACGAAGCAGCCATTCGAGCAGAATTCCACCGTCTCGCCGGCCGCGAGCGTCAACTCGCTCTTGGCGCCGCCCTCGGTCACGATCAGGGTCCGCGTCTGGGCGTCCTTGTTGATCGCGCTGGCGGCGAAAGCCGAACCGCCCATGGCCAGCAAAGCGATGGCGGCAACGACAGACTTCCACATTGCATTTCCGGTGTTCTCACACCGCCTCTGTTCAAGATTTGCAAGGCATTCTCGCCCTTTGCATCGAAGCTTATATGAGATGTTACCTGAACCGCAACTGAATGCCGCATTCATGCCACAATCGGTTTTCGGCCGGCGTCGGCAAACTTAAGTTGGGTCGGGCTTGCGGCCCTTGCGCTTCATCTTGGCAAGCCGCGCCTCCTCGGCCGCTGCCTCCGCCTCGAGCTTTTGACGCTCGGCGAACTCCGCCTCGATCTTGTCGTCGTCGATCGGCCAGGTCTCTTGCTTCCTCGACTCGACGACGGCGCGCGGCGTCGACGGGATCTCGATATGCTCATCCTCGAAGATATCGAAGATGGCGAAGCGGATGTCGTTCTGGACGACGCTGCCGTTCATGATGTCAGCGACGAACACGCGGACCTCGAATTCGAGCGCGGCAAGCCCGAAATTGGCGAACAGCACGAAGGGTTCGGGATTCTTCAGCACCATCGGATGAGCGCGCGCTATGTCCAACAGGATGGCGTGGACCCGTTTGACGTCGCTGCCATAGGCGACGCCTACCTTGATGTCGACCCGGCCGAGCTTGTTGCGATGCGTCCAGTTTCCGACCGCATTGTTGATGAGGTTCGAATTGGGCAGGATTACCGACTGCCGCTGGAAAGTCTCGATCTCCGTGGCGCGCACGCTGATCTTGCGCACCGTGCCGCTGACGTCGCCGGCGACGATCCAGTCGCCGACCTTGAACGGCCGCTCAGCCAGCAGGATCAGGCCGGAAACGAAGTTCGACACGACATTCTGCAGGCCGAAGCCGATACCGAGCGAGAGCGCGCCGGCAACCAGCGCAAGGTTTGAAAGATCGATGCCCGCGGCCGAGATGCCGACCAGCCCCGCCATTGCCACGCCGGCATAGCCCACCCCCAGGCGGATGGAGTTGCGCACGCCGGTGTCGACCTTGCCGCGCGCCATCACCGAACCGTCGAGCCAGCCCTGGAACCAGCGCGTCAGGAAATAGCCGATGACGAAGACGACGATGCCGGTGAGGATGCCGAGGAAGGAGATCGTCACCGAGCCGATCTGGACGCCGGTCGCGAGCTTGTAGGCCCAGGCCTGGATATCGCCAGGCTGGAACCCCCACATCAAAAGGATCAGCGGCAGGAACACCAGCACGATCATCACATTGATGGCGATGCTGACGACAAGGCCGAGCTGGTCGAGCGTGGTGTCCTCATAGCTGGAGTTCTCGGCGAGCCAGCGCCCGACAGAGGTGTCGGCGAAGCTGCCCTCCTCGCCGATCGCGCGCGCCGACAGGAAGCCGATATAGGCGGTGATCAGCATGGTACCGGTGACGACGACCTGGATCGAAACGAACAGCGCCAAGCCGATATAGCCGAGCATTGCCGCGGCGATGGTGAAGAGGCCGAGCCCTATTGCGAGGAAGCGCAGCCATGCGGGCCACGGCCGCCATGATCCGTCCTTGGCCCTGAAGGGTCTGAGCAGGCCCATCAGGATCAGGATGACGCCGACGATGACGGTGGCGACGAAGCTCCTGGCGATCGTCAGCGACAGCGGCGAGCCCATCTTCTCGTTGACGACCGAGAGGAAGTAGTTGAAGCCGAGCACGATGGCCATCGCCGTCGCCAGGCCGACCAGCCAGCGCGCCGCGCCGGTCGCAACCGGGATGAGCCGCCAGTTCGGCAGCCGCGGCTCGAGCGCCGAATTGGTCAGCCGGTTGACGCAGAACACCATGCCGATCACGGTCAGCAGAGCGTTGAGGAAGATGCCGATGTCGCCGCGCAACACGCTGTAATAGTTGAAGAAGAGGACCGTACAGGCGAAGAAGGCGCCGAGCGCCACGGTCGGCAGCAGCGTCGACCAGAAGGCGACCGACAGACGGCTGAGATAGGAAGGTTCTTCGACGGTGGGGTCGGGCTCGAAGATACGGCCGAACAACCGCCTTCCGCCGATGAAAAGCACGACCGCCAGCGCGAGCGCCATCAGCGTCGCGGCAAGGATCGCCTGGAATTTGAACTTGAGGGCGAAACTCAGCCAGGAACTGACGGCTTTGTATAGGCCGGTGAACTGGTCATGGGCGTCTGAAAAAGCCTGCGGGCTCAGTGCGTCGGTCAGCTCATACTGCTTGGTGAGCACGTTGCGGAAAAGCGCGCTGCGCAATTCCGCTATCTTATCGACCAGCCCGTTGACGCGGATCGATAGGTTCTGGGCGCTGGCGACGACCGCGTTGATTTCCGCCTTTTCGGCGGAGAGAGCGGCACGCTCGCTGCTGACGATCGCAGGCTCGGGCGGCTGCCCTTGCGCCGGCGGCGGTCCGAGCACTTCGACACGGGCATTGATGTCGGTCAGCCGCTGGCGGAATGCCAGCGCGCTCTTCAGCGCCGCCTGCGAGATATCCTCGAGCTGCAGGCGGATATCGACCAGCCCGGCATCGTCCTGGCCGGGATCGTTCATTTTCTTCTCCAGCCCGTCGGTCCTGGTCGTCAGGTCCTGGATGACCTTGGTCTGGTCGGCGATGAGCTGCGAAGAACCATGCCCGATCGCCTGCGCCATCGCGTCAAGCGACGGCTGCGCCAGCGCGGCGACAAGCAGGACCAGGATCAGGCGTAGCAGTCGAAAGACCATGACGTTGTGGCGACTCGCGGCCGGAAATACCTTCGAAAATCCCGCCCTTGATAAAGACCGCCATTCCAGGCGGCAAGCCGTTGCCGTTTCGTGACCGGTGCGCAGGCCGAAGTCGGCCTGTCGAAAAGCCATGGCGCAATCCTGGCTTTGCGCTTCCCGCCCGCTCTATAGTGTGCCGCTTCGCACCAACAGGACGATGGTAAGAATGGCGGAATATTCAGCCTTTTCGCTGCTCAAGAACGCGCTGACCGGAAACAAGGACTGGAAGCCCGCCTGGCGCAAGCCCGACCCCAAAGCCTCCTATGACGTCATCGTCATCGGCGGCGGCGGCCATGGCCTCTCGACGGCCTATTACCTGGCCAAGGAGCACGGCATCACCAAAGTCGCGGTGCTGGAAAAAGGCTGGCTCGGTTCCGGGAATGTCGGCCGCAACACCACGGCCGTGCGCTCCAACTATCTCCTGCCGGAGAATACCCGCTTCTACGAGCATTCGATGAAGCTGTGGGAAAACCTCTCCCACGAGCTAAACTACAACGTCATGTTCTCGCAGCGCGGCTGCCTCAATCTCGCCCATACGCCAGCCCAGCTTGACGATTACGCCCGGCGCGGCAACGCCATGCGCCATCTCGGCGTCGACGCCGAATTGATGAACCTCGACCAGATCAAGCGGCTGGTGCCGGCGCTCGACCTCTCCGGCTCGGCGCGCTTTCCCGTGCTTGGCGGGCTGATGCAGCCGCGCGCCGGCACCGCGCGCCACGACGCGGTCGCCTGGGGCTACGCGCGTGGCGCCGATCGACGCGGCGTCGACATCGTCGAGAATTGCGAGGTCACCGGCTTCCTGCGCGACGGCGACCAGATCACCGGCGTGACCACGACGCGCGGCGACATCCGCGCCAGGAAGGTTGCGCTAGCCGTCGCCGGCAGCACCGGACATGTCATGCAGCTTGCCGGCATCTCGCATATGCCGATCGAAAGCCATGTGCTGCAGGCCTTCGTCTCGGAATCGCTGAAGCCGGTCATCGACACCGTTCTGACCTTCGGCATGGGCCATTTCTACATCTCCCAGTCCGACAAGGGCGGCCTCGTCTATGGCGGCGACCTCGACGGCTATAACAGCTACGCCCAGCGCGGCAGCCTGCCGATCGTCGACGAGGTGATGAGCGAGATGCTGGCGCTGTTCCCGGGGCTCGCGCGCGTGCGCATGCTGCGCTCCTGGGGCGGGCTTTGCGACATGACGATGGACGGCTCGCCCATCATCACCACCGGCCCGCTGCCCGGCATGTATCTCAATTGCGGCTGGTGCTACGGCGGCTTCAAGGCGACGCCGGCTTCCGGCTGGTGCTTTGCCTACACCATTGCCAAGGACGAGCCGCACTCGTTCAACGCGCCGTTCACGCTCGACCGTTTCTACCGCGGCCTGATCATCGACGACAAAGGCCAAGGCGCCAATCCGCGGCTGCATTAGGGAACCATGATCCCAAAAAGTGGGAACCGGCTTTGGAAAAGATCATGGTTGAACAAGAAGATACAAGAGAATGCTGATCACCTGTCCCTATTGCGGGCCGCGCGACGTCATCGAATTCACTTACCAAGGCGACGGCAACCGCGAGCGGCCGCAGCCCGCCTCGCAAGACCTCGACGCCTGGAACGCCTATGTCTACGATCGGCTGAACCCGGCCGGCGATCATAACGAGATCTGGCAGCATTCCGGCGGTTGCCGGTCGCATCTGAGGGTGGTGCGCAACACGATCACCCATGAAATCCTGAGCACCGAATTCGCCCGCGGCGGCCATAAGGCTGGAGGCCGCTCGTGAGCCCGCGTCGTGCCGAAGCCGGCGGCCGGATCGACCGGCTGCGCACCATCCGTTTCACCTTCGACGGCGCGCCCTATACCGGCCATGCCGGCGACACGCTGGCGTCCGCGCTGCTCGCCAATGGCGTGACCCTGTTCGGCCGTTCGTTCAAGTACCATCGCCCGCGCGGCCTGCTCGCCGCCGGCGTCGAGGAGCCGAACGCGCTGGTGACGGTGCTGCGCGGCGAGGTGCGCGAGCCCAACATCGCCGCCACCATGGTCGAGATCTATGACGGGCTGGTTGCGGTCAGCCAGAACCGCACCCCATCGCTCGCCTGGGATATCGGCGCCATCAACCAGCTCGGCGGAAAAATCCTGTCGGCCGGCTTCTACTACAAGACCTTCATGGGGCCGGTGATCGGCCCGCTGAAGGGCACGCGCTTCTGGATGTTCTGCGAGCATTTCATCCGCCGCGCCGCCGGCCTTGGCAGGGCCGGCACCGCTCCCGACCCGGCCCGCTATGAGCGCATGAACGCCTTCTGCGACGTGCTGGTCGTCGGCTCCGGCCCAGCCGGCCTGATGGCGGCCAAGGCCGCCGCCGACCAGGGCGCGCGTGTCATCCTCGCCGATCTGGAGGCAGGTTTCGGCGGCTCCGCCAATTGGTCCGGCGAAACCATCGACGGCATGCAAGCCGCCGACTGGGCGCAACGCATCGTCGGCCAGCTCGAAGGCAACGACAATGTCCGGCTTTTGCCGCGCACGACGGTGTGGGGCTATTACGACGGCAACACGCTGGCTGCGCTTGAACGCGTGACCGACCACAAGGAAGCGGCGGCCAAGGGCGAGCCGCGCCAGCGCTACTGGGCGATCCGCGCCGGCACGGTGGTTCTCGCCACTGGCGCGTTCGAACGGCCGCTGGTGTTTCCGGGCAACGACCGTCCCGGCGTCATGCTGGCGCACGCGGCCGAACGCTACGCCTATGAGTACGGCGTGCTGCCCGGGCAGCGCATCGCGCTCTTCACCAACAATGACAGCGCCTACGCCTCCGCCGTTGCCTTGAAGAAGGCCGGAGCGGCGGTCGTCGCCATCGTCGATGTTCGCAGCGATGTGACCGGCGACATGCGCAGGCTGGCGAGCGAGGCGGAAGCCGAGCTGCTCACCGGCCATGCGGTGATCGCCACCGAGGGCGGCAAGGCCCTCTCCGGCCTCAAGGTGCAGCGCTTCGATGCCATGAGCGGCGCGCTGAGCGGCGACGAGCGCAGCATCCACGCCGACTGCCTTTTGATGTCTGGTGGCTGGTCGCCGACCATCCATCTTGCCAGCCAGGCCGGTGCGAAGGCCGAGTGGGATCCGGCGCGACAAGCCTTCCTGCCGCCCAAGCCGACGCAGCGCTGGCCAAATCAGCACTGGATTGGCGCCGGCGCTTTCACTGGCGCTTTCTCGACCGCCGAGGCCATCGCGGAAGGCCGCGCCGCCGGCGTTTCGGCAGCCGGCGGAACGGCGACGCCGATTGCCCTCCCAGTCGTCGAAGCGGCACCCGGCGATCCCGATCCGGCGCCGGTCTTCGAGATCAAGGCCAAGGGTAAGAGCTTCGTGGACTTCCAGCACGATGTCACCGCCGAGGACGTGCGGCTGGCGCATCGCGAAGGCTTCGTCTCGGTCGAGCATCTGAAGCGCTACACCACGCTTGGCATGGCGACCGACCAGGGCAAGAACTCCAACGTCCCGGGCTTGGCCATCATGGCCGAGGCGCTCGGCAAGCCGATCCTCGAAGTTGGCACCACGCGCTTCCGCGCGCCCTATACGGCGGTGTCGATCGGCTCGCTGGCGGCCGAACGCTTCGGCGACCTCAAGCCCGAGCGGCTGACGCCGATGCATGACTGGCACATCGCCAATGGCGCAAGGATGTATTCGGCCGGCCTCTGGTACCGCCCGATGATCTATGGGCATGCCGGCGAGACCGTCGAGCAGGCCTATGTCCGCGAGGCCAAGGCAACGCGCGAAAGCGCCGGCATCGTCGACGTCTCGACGCTGGGCAAGATCGCGGTGCAGGGGCCGGACGCCGCGGAATTCCTCGACCGCGTCTACACCAACATGTTTTCGACGCTGGCCGTCGGTAAGGCCCGTTACGGCCTGATGCTGCGCGAGGACGGGCTTGCCTTCGACGACGGCACCACCTGGCGGCTCGGCGAGCAGGAATTTCTGATGACCACCACTACGGCCAATGCCGGCAAGGTGATGCAGCATCTGGAATATTTCCTCGATGTCATCTGGCCGGAGCTGAAGGTCACCGTCACCTCCGTCACCGACGAATGGGCGGGCGCGGCCATAGGCGGACCGAACGCGCGCGCCATTCTTGCCTCCTGCGTGAAAGGCACCGCCGTCGACAACGCGACGCTGCCCTTCATGGGCATCGTCCACGGCGAGATCGCCGGCGTCCCGGTGATGATCTGCCGCCTCTCCTTCTCCGGCGAGATGGCTTTCGAGGTCTATTCAGGCGCCGGCTACGGCACCCACGTCTGGGAAGCACTGATCGAGGCCGGCAAGCCGTTCGGCCTGGTCACTTACGGGCTCGAGGCGCTGGGTACCATGCGCATCGAAAAGGGCCATGTCACCGGCGCCGAGATCGACGGCCGCACCACAGCGCGCGACTTGCATCTCGACTGGATGCTGTCGAAGAAGAAGCCCTTCATCGGCTCAGCCATGATGGACCGCGAGGGTCTTGTCGCAAATGACCGGCTGCAGCTCGTCGGCCTGATCGCCCTCGACAACCGCCCGCTCAACGGCGGCGGCCATGTCGTCGAGCAGCTCGACGAGGAAAATCCGCACGATTCGCTCGGCCACATCACCGCCTGCTGCTATTCGCCGGCGCTCGGCCAGTACATCGCGCTGGCCCTGGTCAAGGGCGGCAAGGCAAGGCATGGCACCCGCGCCTTCGTCTCCGATCCGCTGCGCGACCGGTTCGGACCGGTCGAGATCGTCTCCAACCATTTCTACGACCCGGACGGGAGCCGCATGCATGGCTGAGCAATTGCCCGACCGCTTGTCGCCGCTCGAGCCGGACTATCATCCCGGATCGCACGGTAATTTCGAACAAGGCGTCGACGTCATCCTGTCCGAGACGCGGCCGGGCTCGATCCTGCAGCTCGCCGCCTGGCCGGGCGAGGAGAAGCGGTTGATCGAGGTTATCCGCAAGATTACCGGCCTCGCCCTGCCCGATGGCGCGGGCGGCGGCATCAGCAGCGGCGTCCGCGCCGTCTTCGGCTTCGCGCCGGGGAAATTCACGGTGGTGGACGAAGCCGAGGGTTTGGCTCAGGCCTTCGCCGGCGCCATCACGCCGGCCATCGGCACGCTGACCGATCTGTCGCATGGCCGCACCGCGCTTCGCATCGCCGGACCGAAGGCCGAATGGGTGATGGCGAAATTCTTCGCCATCGACTTCGCCCTGCCGGCCTTCCCGCTCGGCGCTGGACGTTCGACCAACCATCACGACGTCTTCGCACAGATCCAGCGCAGCGGCGCCGACCAGTTCGACATCTACGTCTTCCGCTCCTTCGCCCGCTCCTTCTGGAAGGCCTTGTGCCACGCCAGTGAGGAAGTCGGATACGAGGTGCAGTAATCCCGCAGGCAGGTCAGGAATTGGTCCAGCTGGTGATCTGGCACTACGAACGACCACAACTGCTGCTTGAGCGTTGGGCCAGCAAGGACGATAGCTAAGGAATCATCGGCGTTTGCCAGGGCAGACGTCCGCTCAAGCAACGAATTCGACCAACTCTCCCATGACTTTAGAGACTTCGGCGACGGCCACGACCCGCTTTGCTCCGGCGGACGGCCCGTCAATGCTGCTGCCGGCAACCGTCGCCTGCGGCGTGTTCATGACCAGCCTCGACCAGAATGTCATCGTCACCGCGCTGCCCGGCATCGGCGCAAGCCTCGACCGCCCGCCGAGCCAGCTCGGCCTCTTGATCACGGTCTATGTCGCCAGCCTCATCGTCACCATGCCGCTTGGCGGCTGGCTGGCCGACCGTTTCGGCCTGCGCAATGTCTATTGCTTCGCGCTGCTGGTGTTCGCCAGCGCGTCGGCGCTCTGCGGCTTATCGGAAAACATCTGGATGCTGGTCGGCTCGCGCGCCTTGCAGGGCTGCGGCGGCGCGCTGTTGGGCACGCTCGGCCAGGTCGTCATCCTGTCGAGCTTCCCGCGCGACCGCACGTTGAAGATCAACATGTACATCTCGCTCGCCGGCCAATCCGGGCCGCTGGTCGGCCCGCTGGTCGGCGGCGCGCTGACCACCTACATCTCCTGGCGCTGGATCTTCTACATCAACATCCCGATCGCGCTGACGGCCGCGCTGCTGGCCGCCTCGCTGTTTCCCTCAACCACCAAGCCTGTGCGAACGCCATTCGATTTTCCGGGTTTCCTGCTCGTCGGCAGCGGCATGGGGCTGCTGGTGTTCGGCATGGATTCGCTTGCCGCCAAGGATGCCGCGAGCAGTGTCATCGGCCTCGAGCTCGGCCTGGCGATCGCCATCCTGGCGGTTGCCGCCTTCTACTGCCTGCGTGCGCGCAACCCGCTCCTCGATCTCAAGCTTTTGCGCATCCGCACCTTCCGCATCTCCTTCCTCACCGGCGGCGGCCTCGACACGATCGGCTTGAGTTCCGTGGTTTTCCTGTTGCCGTTGATGTTCCAGCTCGGTTTCGGCATGAGCGCCGTACAGGCCGGATCGCTGACCTTCGTCGCCGCGATCGGATCGCTGATCATGCGCTTCTTCATGCCGCGCCTGTTGAACCGCTTCGGCTTCAGGCGCGTGCTGATCACCAACACGCCGATCGTCGCATCACTGGTCGCCGGCTTTGCCCTGATGCAGGCGAGCACGCCGACCTGGATCGTGCTGGCCTACATCTTCACCTTCGGCGTCTTCCGGTCCGTGCAATGGGCCTCGACCGGCAATCTCTCCTATTCGGACATCGCGCCGGAGCAGCTCGCCCGCTTCAGCGCGATCTACTACATTCTGTGGCAGCTTGCGGTGGCGATCAGCGTCGGCCTCGCAGCGGCAGTGCTGTCGCTGCTCGCCGGCGGCGGCCAGGCCAGCGTCAACGACTATCGCATCCTGTTCGTCATCGAGGGCCTGATCACGCTCTGCGCTCTCTCAGCCTATCTGCGGCTGACGCCGCAGGACGGCGCCCATGTCAGCGGCCACGGCGCGCATATGACGACGGACTGACCGGTGGAATCACTCGGCGGCACTATTCGCTGAACGTCACCCAGTCTTCGATCGCCGCGCGGTCGGTGCGGAACTCGTTCTCGGGCTTCGAGGTGTCCTCGTAACCCAACGCCATGCCGCAGACGACGATCTCTTCGTCGGGAATGTTGAGCACCGGCCTTATCTGCCGGTGATAGGGCGCAAATGCGGCCTGCGGGCAGGTGTGCAGGCCCCTGCCTCGCGCCGCGACCATGATGTTCTGCAGGAACATGCCGTAGTCGATCCACGACCCCTGGTTCAGCCGCCGGTCGATGGTGAAGATCATGCCGACAGGGGCGTCGAAGAAGATGAAGTTGCGGTCGTGCTGCGCCCGCATCTTGTCGACTTCGCGCCGGCCGATGCCGAGCGCGCCGTAGAGCCCGAAGCCATTGGCGCGGCGACGGGTCAAATAGGGCTCGAAGAACTGGTCGGGATAGTAGCGATACTCGTCCCACTCGACCTTCTCGGCGCGGATGCCGGAATTGAGGATGGCGTCGCTGATGCGCTGCTTGACCTCGCCTTTGGTCACATAGACGCGCCAGGGCTGCATGTTGGTGCCCGACGGCGCTCGCGCGGCAACCGCCAGTATGTCGCGGATCGTGCCGTCGTCGACCATATCGGGCAGGAAGGCGCGCACCGAACGGCGCGATATGATCGCCTCGTCGACGATCGCCGCATCCGATGCGATCCGCGGGTTTTTCTCAAGCATGGGCCGTCCCTTTGCGCATGGCCCGAAACCCGCAACCCCGGTTTCCCTGACGACCACCCGCAGACTACAAGCTAAAACTGGTCCCCGACCCGACGCCCCACTCGCCGCTCGTGCGCGAGCCTTTGCATCAACCGGCAAAATCGCGCAAGCAAATCTTGTGGCCTATGAAAATGCCCTTGATTTTTTCACTGGCTTAGCCTCCCATGAAATTTATCCGGATTTTTTCATGGAACCCGATTTGACCCCGACCGCCGCAAGATCGGATAAGGACAGTGGCGACCGGCTGCTTGCCGGAGACATCCGCGCGCTGCGCAAGGCGCGCGGCCTGACGCTGGCCGAGATAGCGCTGAAGCTCGGCCGCTCCGTCGGCTGGGTCAGCCAAGTCGAGCGCGGCCTGTCAGTGCCTTCGCTCGGCGACCTCAGGGCGTTCGCCGACCTCTTCGGCGTGCCGATCAGCCTGTTCTTCAGCCATGACGTTCCGGCCGAAGAAGAGCGCGGCGTGATCGTGCGCGCCGGCCGCCGGCGCGTACTTGGCACAAATGAATCGGGCTTCGTGGAAGAGCTTCTCTCACCCGATCTCGGCGGTAGCTTCGAGATGGTGCGCTCGGTGTTCGCGCCTGGCGCGGAATTGAAGGTCGCGGCGCTGCGGCCGACCGAAGAGGCCGGATACATCGCGTCCGGCCTGTTCGACATCGAAATCGGCGGCGTCTGGCATCATCTCGGCGAAGGCGACTCGTTCCGTTTCGAAGGCAAGCCCTATCGCTGGCGCAATCCGGGCACCGAACCGGCGATCGTCATCTGGGTGGTGTCGCCACCCGTGTATTGATCGATGTATGTCGCCCAAAAGTGCGAAGCGGTTTGGGATGGCGACATGCATCAAACAAAAATCGAAGCGCGAAGCGCTGAGACTTTGGAGGGAGAAACATGGCCGGTTTGCCGACCACGGCGCGCGTGGTGATCATCGGAGGCGGTGTCGTCGGCGCCTCCTCACTCTATCACCTGTGCAAGGCGGGCTGGACCGACTGCGTGCTCTTGGAAAAGAACGAGTTGACCTCGGGCTCGACCTGGCATGCGGCCGGCAACGTCCCGACCTTCTCGTCGTCCTGGTCGCTGATGAACATGCAGCGCTATTCGACCGAGCTCTATCGGGGCCTCGCCGAAGCCGTCGACTATCCGATGAACTACCACGTCACCGGCTCGCTGCGCCTCGCCCACACCAAGGAACGGATGCAGGAGTTCCAGCGCGCCAAAGGCATGGGCCGCTATCAGGGCATGGACATCGACGTCGTCGGCCTCGACGAGATCAAGCGCCGCTATTCCTTCATCGAGACGCATGAACTGAAGGGCGCGCTCTACGATCCGAGTGACGGCGACATCGACCCGGCGCAGCTGACCCAGGCTTTGGCCAAGGGCGCGCGCGACATGGGCGCCAAGATCATCCGCTTCTGCCCGGTCACCGGCGTGCGCCGCGAGAACGACGAATGGGTGGTCGAAACGCCGCAAGGCGAGATCCGCTGCGAGATCGTCGTCAACGCCGCCGGCTACCGCGCCGCCGAGGTCGGCAAGATGTTCGGCCGCGAAGTGCCGATGATGGTGATGAGCCATCAGTATATCCTGTTCGAGGAAATCCCCGAATTGGCGGCATGGTCGAAGGAACAGGGCAAGAAACTGCCGCTGCTGCGCGACGTCGATACCTCCTACTATCTGCGCCAGGAAAAGACCGGGATGAATCTCGGCCCCTATGAGCGCAATTGCCGCGCACATTGGGCGACCCACAACGATCCGATGCCGGAGGATTTCTCCTTCCAGCTGTTCCCCGACGATCTCGACCGTCTGGAGCACTACCTCGCCGACGCGGTCGCGCGCGTGCCGATCCTCGGCACCGCCGGCCTGTCGAAAGTCATCAACGGGCCGATCCCCTATGCGCCGGACGGCAATCCGCTGATCGGGCCGATGCCCGGCGTTCCCAACGCCTTCGAAGCCTGCGTCTTCACCTTCGGCATCGCGCAAGGCGGCGGCGCCGGCAAGGTGTTGGCCGAATGGGTTACCGAAGGCCAGACCGAATGGGACATGTGGTCCTGCGATCCGCGCCGCTTCACGAGCTTCGCATCCGCGCCTGACTATTGCGTCGCCAAGGGCATGGAAATCTACGGCAACGAATACGCCGTCCAGTTCCCGCGCCATGCCTGGCCGGAAGGGCGCAACCGCAAGCTCTCGCCGCTGCATGAGCGCATCAAGGCGCTTGGCGGCCAGTTCGACGCCTATAATGGCTGGGAGCGCGCCACCTGGTATGCGAAGCCCGGCGACGACACATCGGAAGAATCCACCCTCACCTTCCGCCGCGAAGGTCCGTGGCACCGCGCCGTGCGCGAGGAATGCCACGCGGTACGCGACGCCGCCGGCATCCTCGACCTGCCCGGCTTCTCGCGCTTCAACCTCGAAGGTCCAGGCGCGGCCGACTGGCTGGCGCAGCAGGTGACCGGCCTGGTGCCGAAGCCCGGCCGCATCGGCCTCGTCTATTTCTCGGACGACAAAGGCCGCATCGTCACCGAAATGTCGGTGGTGCGCCATGGCGAGGAGCAGATGACGCTGATCACCGCCGCGGTGGCGCAGTGGCACGACTTCGAATGGCTGAAGTCGCGCATGCCGGCCGACGCGACCTTCACTTTGACCGACCGCACCGAGGAATATTCGACGCAGATCCTCGCCGGCCCCAACTCGCGCAAAATCCTCGCCGAGGTTTGCGCCGCCGACCTGACACTGCCCTGGCTGACGCATCAGGAAACCACCATCGCCGGACGCTGGGCGAAGCTGGTGCGCGTCTCCTTCGCCGGCGAACTCGGCTGGGAAATCCACACCAAGGTCGCCGATACGCTGGCGATCTTCGACGCCGTCTGGGCTGCAGGCCAGAGGCACGGTCTGAAGCCGTTCGGAATGTATGCACTGGATTCGCTGCGGTTGGAAAAAGGCTACCGCGCCTGGAAGGGCGACCTGTCGACCGACTATTCGATCCTGCAGGGCGGGCTGGAGCGCTTCGTGAAGTGGGACAAGCCCGACTTCCGCGGCAAGGCGGCTCTGCTCAATGAAAAGCAGCATGGCGTGAAGAAGCGCTTCGTCACTTTGGTCGTCGAGAACCCCGGCGATTGCGATGCGCCCTATATGTCGACGCTCTGGCATGACGGCAGCATCGTCGGCGAGACGACCTCTGGCGGCTGGGGCCATCGCATCGACAAATCGATCGCGCTCGGCATGCTGCGCATTGATCTGACCGAGCCAGGCACGGCCGTCGAGGTCGAGATCTTCGGCGATCGCTTCAGGGCGGTCGTGCAGAACGACGAGCCGCTCTGGGACCCGAAGAACGAAAGGCTGCGCGCGTGACCTCCGTGATCCTCACCGACGGCGGCATGGGCCAGGAATTGGTCCGCCGCAGCAAATCCGAACCGACGCCGCTTTGGTCGGCCAGGGTGCTGATCGACGAGCCGGACCTGGTGCGCGACCTGCATGCGGAATTCATCCGCGCCGGCGCCCGCGTCATCACCATCAACACCTATTCGGCAACGCCGGAGCGCTTGGCGCGCGAGGGCGCGGAGGACCTGTTCAAGCCGTTGCAGAAGCGCGGCATCGAACTGGCAAGGCAGGCTTGCAATCAGGCCGGCGACGCGGCCATCGCAGGCTGCCTGTCGCCTTTGTTCGGCAGCTATGCACCGGCGCTGACCATCTCCTACGAAGAGACGCTCGATATCTATCGCCGCATCGTGGCCGAACAGGCCGATGGCGTCGACCTGTTCCTATGCGAGACTATGGCCTCGGCCGACGAGGCGCGCGCGGCCGTCACCGCGGCCTCGGAAAGCGGCAAGCCGGTATGGGTGTCGTGGACGTTGGCCGATCACGGCGCGCCGCGCCTGCGCAGCGGCGAAACCATCGCCGCGGCGTCCGCCGCGCTCGGCGACCTGTCGGTCGCGGCACGGCTGATCAATTGCTGCCGGCCGGAAGCGGTCAGCGCCGCGATGGCCGAGCTGATCGCGCTTGGCGGGCCGGTCGGCGCCTATGCCAACGGCTTCACCTCGGTCGAGGCGCTGAAGCATGGCGGCACCGTCGAGGTGCTGCATGCCCGCCACGATCTCGACCCGGAGGCCTATGCCGAACAGGCCATTGGCTGGGTCGAAGCCGGCGCCCATATCGTCGGCGGCTGCTGCGAGGTCGGACCCGCCCATATTGTCGCCCTGCGCGACCGGCTCGAGCAGGCAGGCCATCGCATTTCGGGAGTTCAGTGATGCCAAGACCATCAAAGCGCATTACGGGCATCGTGCCTTCGGGCAAGGACGGATGGGAGGTTCACTCCGCCGCCTGGGCGCGCAAGCAGGCCGGCGAGGACATCATCATGCTGTCGGTCGGCGACCACGATTTCGATACGCCGTCGGAGACGATCGAGGCTTGCGTCAACGCCGTGCGCGGCAGCAACCACCACTATACGCCGCTGCCCGGCCTGCCGCGCCTGCGCAAGGCGATGGCGGCGGCATCCACCGCTTGCACCGGCATCGAGACCGATCCCGACGAGATCATCGCCACGCAAGGCGGACAGGCGGCGCTCTACGCCGCCGTGCAGACCGTGCTCGATCCCGGCGACCACGCCATCGTGGTCGCCCCCTACTACGCCACCTACCCCAACACCTTCAGCGCCGCCGGCGCGACCTTCACCGTGGTGGAGACGCCGGCCGAGGACGGTTTTCAACCGCGCGCGGACATGATCCGCGCTGCGCTCAAGCCCAACACCCGGGCCATCCTGATCAACACGCCGAACAATCCGACGGGCGCTGTCTATTCGCGCGAGCGGCTGGAAGAGCTGGCCGCCATCTGCAAGGAGCACGATCTCTGGCTGCTGTCGGATGAGGTCTACTGGACGCTCGGCGGTGGCGAGCACATCTCGCCGCGTTCGCTACCCGGCATGGCCGAGCGCACGCTGGTCATCAACTCGATGTCGAAGAGCCATGGCATGACCGGATGGCGCATGGGCTGGCTGACCGGCCCGAAAGAGATGATCAGGTTGTTCACCGACCTCAATCTGGTGACAACCTACGGCCTGCCGGCCTTCATCTCGATCGCCTGCGCCAAGGCACTTGAGAACCACTATGGCGTGAAAGAGATCGCCGAGCGCTATGCGGCGCGCCGCACCCTGATGCTGGAGGCCGTGCGCGGTATGAACGACGTCACCGTGCACGGCTCGGAAGGCGGCATGTATGTCATGCTCGACATCTCGTCCATCGAGCCCGACGACGAGAAATTCGCCTGGGGCCTGCTCGACAAGGAGAACGTCGGCGTCATGCCGGGATCGAGCTTCGGCGAGGCCGCCGCCGGCCATATCCGCATCAGCCTCTGCCAGCCCGAACCCATCCTCAAGGAAGCAGCACTTCGCCTGCGCCGCTTCGCCTCCAACTATCGCCGCGAGGCCGCATGACCAAGACTGTTCCTGCAAAAGCCCGCGCCGTGATCATCGGCGGCGGCATCTCCGGCTGCTCGGTCGCCTATCACCTGGCCAAGCTCGGCTGGACCGACATCGTGCTGCTCGAGCGCAAGCAGCTGACCTCAGGCACCACCTGGCATGCGGCCGGCCTGATCGGCCAGCTGCGCGCCTCGCAGAACATGACGCGGCTAGCGAAATACTCGGCCGACCTCTACGTCAAGCTCGAAGCCGAGACCGAAGTCGGCACCGGCATGCGCCAGGTCGGCTCGATCACCGTGGCACTGACCGAGGAGCGCAAGCACGAGATCTACCGGCAGGCTTCCCTTGCCCGTGCCTTCGACGTCGACGTGCGCGAGATCTCGCCAAGCGAGGTCAGTGAGATGTATCCGCATCTCAATGTGTCCGACGTGGTCGGCGCCGTGCATCTGCCGCTCGACGGCCAGTGCGACCCGGCCAACATCGCCATGGCGCTGGCCAAGGGCGCGCGGCAGCGTGGCGCGACCATCATCGAGAATGTCAAGGTCACCAAGGTGCACACGAAGAACGGCCGGGTCTCCGGCGTCTCCTGGGCACAGGGCGAGGACCAAGGCACGATCGAGACCGACATCGTCATCAACTGCGCCGGCATGTGGGCGCGCGAGCTCGGACGGCAGAACGGCGTCACCATCCCGCTGCACGCCTGCGAGCATTTCTATCTCGTCACTGAGCCGATCCCCGGCCTATCGCGCCTGCCGGTGCTCCGTGTTCCGGACGAATGCGCCTACTACAAGGAAGACGCCGGCAAGATGATGCTCGGCGCTTTCGAGCCGGTGGCGAAACCCTGGGGCATGGACGGCATCCGCGAGGATTTCTGCTTCGACCAGTTGCCCGAGGACATGGATCATTTCGAGCCGATCCTCGAAATGGGCGTCAACCGCATGCCGATGCTGGGCACTGCCGGCATCCATACCTTTTTCAACGGCCCCGAAAGCTTTACCCCCGACGACCGCTACTATCTCGGCGAGGCGCCGGAGCTCGCCGGCTACTGGATGGCGACCGGCTACAATTCGATCGGCATCGTCTCGTCCGGCGGCGCCGGCATGGCGCTGGCGCAATGGATCAACGACGGCGAGGCGCCCTTCGATCTCTGGGAAGTCGATATCCGCCGCGCCCAGCCGTTCCAGAAGAACCGCCGTTATCTGAAAGAGCGCGTCTCCGAAACGCTCGGCCTGCTATATGCCGACCATTTCCCTTACCGCCAGATGGCGACATCGCGCGGCGTGCGCCGCTCGCCTTTGCACGAACAGTTGAAGGCGCGCGGCGCCGTGTTCGGCGAGGTCGCCGGCTGGGAGCGCGCCAACTGGTTCGCTAGGCCCGGCCAAGAGCGCGAATACCGCTATTCCTGGAAGCGGCAGAACTGGTTCGACAACCAGCGCGAGGAACATCTGGCCGTGCGCAACGGCGTCGGCCTGTTCGACATGACCTCCTTCGGCAAGATCCGTGTCGAGGGACGCGATGCCTGTGCCTTCCTGCAAAGGCTCTGCGCCAACGACATGGACGTGGCGCCCGGCAAGATCGTCTACACGCAGATGCTCAACGCCAAGGGCGGCATCGAGAGCGACCTCACCGTGACGCGGCTTTCGGAGACGGCCTATTTCCTCGTCGTGCCGGGCGCGACGCTGCAGCGCGATCTCGCCTGGTTGCGCAAGCACATCGCCGACGAATTCGTCGTCATTACCGACGTGACCGCCGCCGAAGCCGTGATCTGCCTGATGGGTCCGGACTCGCGAAAACTGATCCAGAAGGTCAGCCCGAACGATTTCTCCAACGAAGCCAATCCGTTCGGCACCTTCCAGGAGATCGAGATCGGCATGGGCCTGGCCCGCGCCCACCGCGTCACCTATGTCGGCGAGCTCGGCTGGGAACTTTATGTCTCGACCGACCAGGCGGCGCATGTCTTCGAGGCGATCGCGGAAGCCGGCACCGATGTCGGCCTGAAGCCATGCGGCCTGCATACGCTGGATTCCTGCCGCATCGAAAAAGCCTTCCGCCATTTCGGCCACGACATCACCGACGAGGACAATGTGCTGGAGGCCGGCCTCGGCTTCGCGGTGAAGACGAGCAAAGCCGGCTTCATCGGCCGCGACGCCGTGCTGCGCAAGAAGGAAGCCGGCCTGTCACGCCGGCTGGTCCAGTTCCGCCTGAAGGACCCTGAGCCCCTGCTCTTCCACAACGAGGCGATCCTGCGCGACGGCCGGATCGTCAGTCCGATCACCTCAGGCAATTACGGCCACCACCTCGGCGGCGCCATCGGCCTCGGCTATGTGCCGTGCCAGGGCGAGAGCGAGGCGGATGTGCTGGCCTCGTCCTACGAGGTCGAGATCGCTGGAGAGCGGTTTGCCGCCGAGGCCTCGCTGAAGCCGATGTACGATCCGAAGGCGGAACGCGTGAAGATGTAGGTTTCCTCTGTCCGCTTGAGGCAGGATGCCCGTAGGCGTGATCGTGGGCCGTTGTTACTTGTCCGGCATGGTTGAGGGATCGCGAGCACCGTGGCGAATACCGACAATCACGATTTCGTCGGCGGGAGGCTCGTAGTAGATCAGGTAGGGATAGGGCCTCACGACGATCCGGCGCATCGGCCTTTCGTCTGTAGCGACGCCGCTTAGGGGATGTTCAAGCAATAGATCGATGACCGCATGGAGTCTGGCTTGGATGCGCTTCGCTCCTTTGGGTGACTGCAATGCGATATCGCCGAGAACCTCATCCAACTCGGCTAACGCTGCCAGCGTATAGCGAAGCTTCACAGGCCGTGCTTCGCCCAAACAGCACGGACTTCCTCGTCGGTTGCAAATTCACCACGCGCAGCCTGCGCCCGGGACATAGCGAGTGAGGCTTTTTCCTGGCGGTCCAGTTGATGAACAGGTTCATCCCCCTCATCACCCGCGAGGCGCAAGAGGACACGCGCATACTCGTCCTGCAATTCAGAAGGCAGGGTGCGGACACGTTGGACGGCATGTTCGAAGAGCTTGGTCATGCGTTTAATATGCACTTCATTTCCGCATAAAAAAAGGCATCCGTTCGGCGCGCTCCCGCAGGGAAGCTGGAGCCCCTAAAACCGCTCCAGTGTCTTGCGAACTTTGACCAAAAACGCCGCCCTCGTCTTCGGCGTCGAGGCATCCATCAGGTAGTGCGCCAGGAAAAACGTCTTGCAGCGCCTGGCGCAGATCGCCCGCATGCCGCGCAGAATCGTCTTGCGGCCCGGCTGGCCGACGACGACGCTCCACCAGGTCGGCGCGCCGCAGGTGGTGATGACGCCGACCTTGGTGACATGCGTCATCAGCGATTTTATCCCGCCCTTTCCCGCCGGCAGCTGGAAGGCGATGTCGGTCGCCCACACCCGGTCGAACCAGCCCTTCAGCATCGCCGGCAGGCCGTACCACCAGGTCGGGTAGATGAAGAGGATCGCTTCGGCCCATTTCAGCAGCTCGAAATGCGGCTTGAGCGCCGGATCCTCCGGCGCACGGTCGTTGTAGGAGCGGCGCTCCTCGCAGCTCATCACCGGATCGAAATTCTCGGCATAGAGATCGAGCAGCCGCACCTCCCAGCCACGCGCTTTCAGCACATCGAGGGCGGTGTCGCGGATCGCCGCGCAGTAGCTTTCGGGAACCGGATGGCAGTAGACCACCAGCACGCGCATCAGAACTGATCCATCTTGGCCGCGACCTTGGCGGTGAAGGCCTTGCGCGTCTCGTCGGTCGAGAGGTTCATCGAGTAATGCGCGAGATAGGAGACGGAGGCGCCAGGCTTGATGGTGGCTCGCAGCATGCGTTTCACGATCTTGCGCGGCGGATCGCCCATCAGCATCGCCCGAAAGCGGCTGCCGCCATAGGTGGTCACGGCTGCGAGCTTACGGATGTTGTGCAGCGTCGGCTGCACCTTGCCGTCGACCAGCTTGAACGACACGCCGGGCAGGAAGACACGGTCGAAGAAGCCTTTCAGGATGGCCGGATAGCCGTAGTTCCAGACCGGAAATGACAGCACCAGCGCCTCGGCTTTTTTGAGCCGTTCGACATAGCCGGCGACGGCGTCGGCAGGGCTCCGCTGATCATGGTAGCCGAGCCGCTCGGCCCGTGTCAGGCGCGGGTCGAAATCCTCCGCATAGAGATCGCAGTCGTCGACCGTATGCCCCTTCGCGGAAAGCCGCTCGACGATCGTCCGGTGCAGGCCGGCATTGAAGCTGGTCTCCACCGGATGCGCGTAGAGCACGAGGATGTTCATCAGCCGGCCTTCTGCAGCCCCTTGAACAGGAACGGCTTGCCCGAGCGATAGTCGTAGGCGGGGTTCTCCCAGGCGATCATCTTGCCTGGATTGAGCAGCCCCTGCGGATCGGTGTCGCGCTTGAAGGCAAGCTGCACGTCGTCCGTACGCTTCATGCCGCCCTCTTCCAGCGTGTAGCGATGCGGATTGAAGATCCAGCAGCCATTGTCCTCATGGATGCGGATGATCTCGTCGAGTCGCTCTTCGGTGGTGTAGCGCACCAGCGGCAGGCCTGCGGCGCCGATCGCGCCGTCGAAGCGGATGAATTCGAGATGCGCCGGCACCTCGTCACCGAAACGCTCGACCATCGCCCTGACGTGGGCGAGATGATCCGGCGACGGATAGCGCGTCTGCAGATAGGTGATCGTCGGATCGACGCGGATCGCGCGCAGCGTCGTGTGGTTCCAGGTCAGTTCATAGGCCGGCGGCAGCCCCTTGAGATCGGCCTCCTGGTCGGCCCGGAACACGATCTCGCCCCTGGTGCTGCGCACGAATGCGACAAAGGCGTCCATTGCATGCGGCGCGATCATGCACACCACGATGCTCTGCTCGCGCCGGAAGAATTTCTGGTGCCGCTTGAAATAGTCGTAAGGGATGGGCGCGGCGATAGGCGTGATCAGCTTGGCCAATATGCCGTCTTGCTCTGCAAGACCGTTGCCGAAGCCGGCCGCATCCATGAAATCGTCGAAACCGACGATGACGTCGATCCAGTCATATCTGGCCGTCAGCGGCATCTCGACCTCGGTGATGATGCCGTTGGTGCCATAGGCATGCATGACCTTGAGCACGTCCTCGCCGGTCAGATCCATGACGCGCGGCTCGGCCTCCATCGTCACCGTCCGCAGCCGGATGACGTTGCCGAGGTCGCGCAATCCACCCCAGCGGATCGAGCCGACGCCCCCCGAACCGCCCGCGACGAAGCCGCCGATCGACGCGGTGTTGTAGGTCGAGGGCGACATGCGCAGTTCCTGGCTGGAATGCGCGCGCGTCGCCTTGTCGATGTCGGCCAGCACCGCGCCCGGCCCGGTGACCACGCGCCCCGGCGCGATCGACTTGACCGCGTTCATCTCGGCAAGGTTGAGCACCACTCCACCCGACAGCGGCATCGCCTGGCCGTAATTACCGGTGCCGCTGCCGCGCGGCGTCACCGGCACGCCGTGCCGATGACAGGCGGCAAGCACGCGGATCACCTCGTCCTCGCTCTTCGGCGTGACGATCAGGTCGCCCTTGACATGGTCGAGCTGCGCTTTCAGCACCGGGCTGTACCAGTAGAAGTCGCGGCTCTTCTGCTGCACGATCGCCGGATGGTCGTCGATCTTGATCCCGTCGAGGTCGCGCTTCAGCGCTGCGATATCCATCGTCACACCATCAATTCGTCGAGTTCGGCATAGTCGGGCAGTTTGCGCTCGATCGCCCTGCCGTCGCGCACGACGATGCGATCCGATTCGGGCCGCGACAGCAATTCGGTCCAACTCCGCCCTTTGAAGAGGATGAAATCGGCGCTGCCGCCGACGGCCAGCGTACCGGCGCCGTCGAGCCGCATCACCTCGGCCGGTGTCGCCGCCACCGCCTTCGGCCAATCGCTTACCGGATGGTCGAAATGCAGGATGCGCGTCGCCATGCGGTAGACCTCCAGCATGTCGAGATCGCCATAGGCGTAGAACGGATCGCGCGTGTTGTCGGAGGCGACCGCCACCTTGATGCCCCTCGCCTTCATCTCATGCAGCAGCGTCACGCCGCGCCAGCGCGGCGTGGTCTGATCGCCACGCCGGTCCTGCAGATAAAGGTTGCACATCGGCAAAGACACCACGGCCAGCCCCGCCTTCGCCACCTTGTCCAGCGTGTCGAGCACCTCGAGGTCCGGTTGCCGCGCCAGCGAGCAGCAATGGCCGACGAGGATGTTGCCGTCAAAACTGTTCCACAGCGCGGCTTCGGCGATCTTCTTCAGCGAGATCGCGGCGACGTCGTCGGTCTCGTCGGCATGGAAATCGAGGTCGAGCCCGTGCCTGATCGCTTGCGCAAACACCTGGTCGAGCAATTCCTCTAGGTCCGGCACCATATAGGTGACGACGCCGAGCACGCCCTTTGCAGCGGCGACACGCTTCGCCAGCTTCTCGAACCATGCCTTGTCGCGCACGCCTTCGATGCCGAGCAGGCAGGCGGCCTGCAGATCGATCCGGCCGCGCCATTTTTCTCGCATCGCCTCGAACACCGGCCACGAGATTTCTTCCTGTGGTGGCACGCTGTCGAGATGGGTACGCACCGCTTTGGTGCCGTGGGCAAAGGCCGAGCGCAGAGAGAAATCCATGCGCCGCGCGACGTCTTCGGCGCTCCAGCGCGCGGCGCGATCGGCGCCGGTGGCGTTAAGCGCGCCCATGAAAGTGCCGTCGGGATTGGGTTTGCGCGGCCAGATGTGACCCTTGTCGATGTGGGTGTGGCAGTCGACGAAGCATGGCAGCGCGATGCGTCCGCCGAGATCGATCGCCTCGGTCTCCGGCTTCGATTTGCCTGGTGCCGCGATACTGGAAATCCTGCCGTCGACGACGGCTATGTCGACAAGCGCGAAGCCATCGGCATCAAAAGCCGCGGCTAGGCCGGGCGTCAGCGAAGCATGCAGCCGGACATTGGCGAGCTGGTATGAGGCTTTGTCCGGAATCAAATGCGGCTCCCTTGGGTGACGGAACAAACCACCCTAGCGCTCCTGCTTCAGCGCGCTCTCGTGCCAGCGGCGCAGTATGAGATGCGACACGAGCGACAGCACCAGGAAGATCAATATGCCGGTCAGCGAGATCAGGATCAGCGCCGCGAACAGGCGTGGCGCATTGAGCCGGTAGCCGGCCTCGATGATGCGGGACGCCAGCCCCGACGACTGCCCCTGCGCGCCGGCGACGAACTCGGCCACGACAGCGCCAATCAGCGACAGGCCACCGGCGATCTTCAGCCCGCCGAGGAAGTACGGCATTGCCGCCGGCAGGCGCAGGTAGCGCAGTTGCTGCCAGCGCGTCGCGCCGTTGAGCTTGAACAGGTCGCGCAGGTTTCGGTCGACCGAATTCAGCCCGAGGGTCGTGTTGGACAGGATCGGGAAGAAGGCGACGATCCAGGCGCAGAGCAAGAGCTTCACCGTCTGGTTGTTCACATAGATGTTGATCAGCGGGAAGATGGCGACGATCGGCGTCACCTGCAGCACGATGGCGAAGGGGAAGAACGACATCTCCACCCATTTCGACTGCGCGAACAGCACCGCCAGCCCGACGCCGCCGATGACCGCGAGAAGCAGGCTGAGAAAGGTGATCCTCAGCGTCACCAGGAGCGAGGAAAACAACAGGCCGGCATCATTGTGCAGCGTCTGCAGCACGACGCCCGGGCGCGGCAGAATGTATTGCGGGATCTCGTTCCAGACGCAGATGCGGTCCCACAGCCAGATCGCCAGCACCATGATCGCCAGCGGCAGCACCCATTTGCCGATGCGCTCCAGCCGCTCCTGGCGCACGCGCCGCGCCTCTTCGGGATCGAGCTTCAGCGTGGTTTCTTCAATGGCCGTCATGGTGCGGTCCGGCGGTTGAGTTGATGGCATTGACCAGCACGTCCGAGGCCTGGCGGCAAAGCGCTGCATAATCGGGAGAGGTTCTGAAAACCTCGTCGCGCGGATAAGGTGCATCGACGGTCAGCTCGCCGAAGACACGGCCCGGACGCGCCGCCATGACGACGATGCGGCTGGACAGGAACACGCTTTCGAAGACGCTGTGAGTGACGAAGACGACGGTGAAGCGCTCGTCCTGCCACAGTTCCAAAAGGTCGTTGTTGAGCTTGAAGCGGGTGATCTCGTCGAGCGCCGCGAAGGGCTCGTCCATCAACAGGATGCGCGGCTTGGTCACCATTGCCCGCGCGATCGAGACGCGCATCTTCATGCCGCCGGAAAGTTCGCGCGGCACGGCGTTCTCGAAGCCCGTGAGATGGACGCGCGACAGCATCTCCATCACCGCCGGCTCCGCCTTGGCACGCGACACGCCCTTCAGCCTGAGCGGCAGCCAGACATTGTCGAAGACGCTGGCCCAGGGCAGCAATGTCGGCTCCTGGAAGACGAAGCCGATATTCGAGCGGTCGGCCGGGCCGCGCCAGTCGAGCTGGCCGGAGGTAGGCGTCGACAGGCCGGCAATCAGGCGCAGCGCGGTCGACTTGCCGCAGCCGGAGGGCCCGAGCAGGCTGAGGAAATCGCCCTCGCGGATGGCGAGATCGACCTTGCTCAGCGCCGTCACGCCGTTGGAGAAGACCTTGCCGACATTGCGCAGCGAAAGCAGCATCGGGGCCTCGCCCGATGCCGCTTTCTGCGCCACTTTCTCTTGGATCATCTCAGGCGGGCCGCCTTACTTCTTCAGCTCCAGCCCGACACCCTTGTTGATGAAGGCCAGCGTATAGGCCTTCTTGATGTCGATGCCCGGCTGCGCGACCTTGGCCTTCACCATCTTGTCGTAGAAGCTCTGGATGCGCGCGTCGGTCATGGCGCCGATGCCGAGCTTTTCCGAATCGCCGGAATCGACCACGCCGAACTTCTTCAGCTGTTCGATCGAGAAGGCGATCTGCTCATCCGTCATGTCCGGATTGTCCTTCTTGATCATGTCGTTGGCGGCCTTGTTGTCGCCGTAGAGATAATTGTACCAGCCCTTGGCCGAGCCATCGACGAAGCACTGGACGACCTCCGGCCGCTTGTCGATCGTATCCTGCATGACCTCGACAGTCGTCGCATAGGTATCCCAGCCATAGTCGGCGAGCAGGAACTGGTTCGGCACGAAGCCGCCGGCCTTCTGCACCGCGAACGGCTCGGACGTCACATAGCCCTGCTGGATCGACTTCTTGTTGGCGATGAAGGGCGCCGGGTTAAACGTGTAGGGCACGCGCTTGGCGGCATCGAAGCCGAGTTCGGTGACCATCCACTGGAAGAAGGTCTGCGCGCCTTCGTCGCCCAGGATGTACTGGTCGGCATTCTTGAGGTCTTCCCACTTGTCCAGCCCCTGCCCCGGCTGGGACATGATGACCTGCGGATCTTTCTGGAAGTCGGCGGCGACGACGCGCATCGGAATGCCCTGCTGCACGGCGTCGAAGGCCGAAAGCAGATTGCCGCCCATGTAGAAATCGATCTTGCCGGCCAACAGCATCGGCCGGCCGCTGACCTGCGGGCCGCCCTGCATGATGGTAACGTCGAGACCGCAGGCGGCATAGGTGCCGTCCGCCACGGCCTGGTAGTAGCCGCCATGTTCCGGCTCGGCCAGCCAGTTCGTGCCGAACGTCACCTTCTCGTTCGCAGCGGCCGTCAGCGTGCCCGCCACCAGCAAGGCGATCGAGCCCGCCAGGATCTTCCCATTTCCGATCATAAACTCACCCTCTCTTGGCTCCGGCGCGCTGCGCGCTGGGCTCGACACCATTGGTTCAAGAAGCAAGACACATGCCACCGCCCGGGCCGCCCGCTTGCGCGGCAGTCATTGCCGAGACCGGAAGGGTCATGCTGTACGAAAGGCATCGTGCCTATTTTTTGGACGCCTGTCCATAATCGCCCTGGCGGCATGCACCGCATCTTGAAGCTTTCATGAATCGAGCCTTAGTTTGCGGCACACAGGAGAATGCCATGCTGAAATACCTCGCCCCCAAGTCGATCAAGCCGCCCTTCGCCCGCTACAGCCATGGGGTCGAGATTCCCGCCGGGAAACGCCTGGTGCTCTGTTCGGGCCAGCTTGGCATCGGACCCGACGACCATGTTCCCGAGGACACGGGCGCGCAGACGGAATTGTGCTTCAAGAACATCGCGGCGATTCTCAGCGAAGCCGGGCTGACGCTGAACGACATCGTGCGCATCAACGCCTTCGTCACCGGGCGCGAGCACCTGCAGGCCTATATGGACGTACGCAACCGGCTGTTTTCCGACCCCGCGCCGGCTTCGACACTGATGATCGTTTCGGGCTTTGCCCGCCCCGAGTTCAAGGTCGAGGTCGAGGTGCTGGCCGCTGGCTAGCGGTTGCTCGGAGCTGTCAGGCCCATTAGACCGCTCAAGGCCGAACAAAAGAACCCATCGGGAGACGACAGTGACGAAAAAACGAGTGTGGTGGGGCGATTACCGGACGACGGAATACGCCTCGATCGATGCCGAAGCGACCATTGCCGTGCTGCCGGTGGCGGCGATCGAGCAGCATGGTCCGCATCTGCCTGTATCGACCGACACTTCGATCATGACGGGCATGCTGGAGACGGTGATCGCCCGCCTGCCTGACGATCTCGATATCCGTATCCTGCCGATACAGGCGATCGGCAAGTCGAACGAGCATCTGCATGCGCCGGGCACGCTTACGCTGCCGGCAACGACCTTGGTCGATGCCTGGACCGAACTCGGCCTGTCGATCGCCCGCGCCGGCGTCAGAAAACTGATCGTCGTCAATTCGCATGGCGGCAACGAGGAGATCATGGGCATCATCACGCGCGAGTTGCGCGTGCGGGCCAAGATGCTGGCGGTGAAGACGAGCTGGCAGCGCTTCGGCCGCCCGGCCGGCATGTATACCGAGCTCGAGGACCGGCACGGCATCCATGGCGGCGATGTCGAGACCTCGCTGATGCTGCATTTTCGGCCCGATCTCGTCGACATGGGCAAGGCGGATAATTTCGTCTCCAATGTCGGCCGCGCCGAAAAGGAATTTTCGCTGCTGCGCCACACCGGCACGCACGCCTTCGCCTGGATCGCCAGCGACCTCAATCCGAACGGCGTGGTCGGCGATGCCTCGATCGCCACCGCCGAGAAAGGCCGGCTGACCGCCGAGCATCAGGCCGATGGCTTCATCAGCCTGGTCAGAGATGTGCGAAAGGCGAAGCTTGCGGAGTGGCTGTCGTAGCGGCAGCGCTACTCTTCGATAGCAAGCTCGAAGGGTATCCCTTCGAAAGCGTCGGCGCCGCGGCCGATCGCTTCGATCGCCGCGACCATGCGGCCGTCGCGCTTCAGCAGCGTGTCGGCCACCGCGATCAGCCGCGGATTGGGCGTCGCCGTCGGCGAAAGAAAGCGCAGCGTCTGGGCGAGTTCCATTTCGTCGCGCTTGGGCGAAAGAGCCGCCGCGATGATGTAGGCCGAAGCGGTCGAGCGGCTGACCCCTGCATAGCAATGCACGACCATCGGCTTTGCCCGGTCCCAGCGATAGGCGAAATCGAGCAAGGCACGCACATGCTCTTCGCCGGGCATGGTCATGCCGTCCTGCGCGACCGCAATGTCGTGCATAACCAGATGCAGATGGTTTTGCGCCAGGATCGAAGCCGGCCGGACCACCTCCGTGCCGGCGGCGAGCAGCGACAGCAGGCGCTGCGCGCCGGTCCTTGCTACGGTTTCGTCGACCTTCGACAGCGAGCAGACATGGATCATCGTGTTTTATCCTCTGCCCGATCGTCGCGCCGCGCGGCCCAGGCCGCAAGCGCCGATTCGAAACGCCGCCATTCTTCGTCGCTGCCCGGCAGGCCGACGCGCAGCACTTGCGGCCGTCCGGCGAAGTGGCGGACCAGAACGCCACGCTCGCCGAGTGCCGAAAACAGGCCCGGAGCACTGGCGAAAGACAGATAGCGGAACAAGGACGTGCCGCCGGCCACCGGAATGCCAAAGCGGTCGAAGAGCGCGTCGAGCCGTCCGGCATCCGCCGCCAGACGACGGCGCATATCGGTTTGCCATCTTGTGTCCGACAGGGCGCGGATGCCATATTCGAGCGCCGGCCCCGCCACCGCCCAGGGACCGAGCTGCGTTTCCAGCCGCTCTGCGGTCAGCCGATCCGCCAGTGCGAAGCCCAGCCTGACGCCGGCAAGGCCGAAGAACTTGCCGAAGGAGCGCAGCACGACGATGCCGCCCTCGCCGGCATCGCCAGCCAGGCTTTGCTCGATCGGACCCACATCCATGAAGGCCTCGTCGACGACCAGCAAGCCACCCTTGGCGCGAAGCCGCGCGGCAAGGTCGAGCAGGCGCGGCCTTTCGATCAGCCGCCCGTCCGGATTGTTCGGATTTACCAGCACGGCAAGGTCGGCACCCGCCAGCGCATCGAATTCACCCACCTCCGCCACGGCATGGCCGGCGATTGCCGCCGCCCTCGCGTGCTCGGCATAGGTCGGACCGAGCACCAGCGCCTTGCCGGGCTTCACCAGCGAGGCGACGCGCGGCAACAGGATCTGCGTGCCCGGCCCCGCCGCCACATGCGCCGCCGAAGGCGCGCCATAGGCTTTGGCCGCAATTTCGGCCAATTCGCGCAATCGTTGCGATTCCGGCAAACGTGACAGGGCAGTGGCGGGCAGGTCGAAAAGCGGGTAGGAGTGCGGATTGATACCTGTCGAAAGGTCGACGAAAGGCCGTGGCGCGTGGGGGAAGAGCGCGCTCGCCCGGCCAAGGGATCCGCCGTGATCCACCGCAGCAATCGCTCCGTCAAGAAGCTTCATGTCGATCCTGATCGCTTTCCTGTCACTCGCCGTTGAACGGATCCTCGGTTATCCGGACTGGCTGTTCAACGCCATCGGCCATCCGGTCACCTGGATCGGCAGGCTGATATCCTTTCTCGATCGCCGGCTCAACCGCGCCACCGATTCCGACGAAATACGTCGCCGCCAGGGTGTGCGGGCGCTGCTGGTCATCCTTTTGGTTCCAGGCCTCATCGGCCTCGCCCTGCATATCCTGCTCTGGATGATTTTTCCCATGGGCCTGATCATCGCCGCCATCCTCGGCTCAACGCTCCTGTCGCAGAAAAGTCTCGCCGAGCATGTCGAGGATGTGGCGGACGCCCTGGAAACCGGCGGTCTGACGCTCGGCCGCATAGCCGTCTCGCGCATCGTCGGCCGCGACCCGGAAAAGTTGGACAAGGCCGGCGTTGCCCGCGCGGCGATAGAAAGCCTGGCCGAGAATTTTTCCGACGGCGTCGTTGCGCCCGCCTTCTGGACCGGCATTGGTGGTTTAGGTGGCGGAGCCGCCTACAAGGCCGCCAACACCGCCGATTCGATGATCGGCCACCGCACGCCGCAATATGAGGCTTTCGGTCGGGCGGCCGCCCGCTTCGACGACCTGATCAATCTGCCGGCGTCGCGGCTCACCGGCCTGCTCATCGTGCTGGCGGCATTTTTCGTGCCCGGCGCCGACCCGCGCGCGGCTTGGCAGGTGATGCGCCGCGACGCCAGAAAGCACCGCTCTCCGAATGCCGGCTGGCCGGAGGCCGCGATGGCCGGCGCGCTGGGGCTGTCGCTCGCCGGGCCGCGCAGCTATGGCGGCGAAATGGTCGAGGACGCCTATATGGGCGAAGGCGGCCGGCGCGAGGCCGAAAGCACCGACATCCGCCAGGCGCTGAAACTCTACCGCGTCGCCGACGCTCTGCTGCTCGGCCTGTTCGCGATCCTGTCGACGGCGGTGATCTACCTGACCATGATGATAAGCGGCCAGGGCGCTAGCCCGCTTTAAAACTCGATCCCCTGCTGGGCCTTCACCCCGGCAGAAAAATGGTGCTTGGTCAGCCCCATCTCGGTGACAAGGTCTGCCGCCTCGACCAGCAGCGGCTTGGCGTTGCGGCCGGTGACGATGACATGCAGGTCGTCCCGGCGCGCCTTCAGCGCCGCGACCACTCTCTCGAGGTCGAGATAGTCGTAGCGCAGCGCGATGTTGAGTTCGTCGAGCACGACCAGGCTGATCGACGGATCGGCCATCAATTCCAGCGCCTTGGCCCAGGCGGCTTCGGCGGCGGCGATGTCGCGCTTGAGGTCCTGCGTTTCCCAGGTGAACCCCTCGCCCATCGCATGCCAGACGACGCGGTCGCCGAAGGCGGCGAAGGCGTCCTTTTCGCCGGTGTGCCATTTGCCCTTGATGAACTGGACGACGCCGACGCGCTTGCCGTAGCCCAGCATCCTGAGCGCCAGCCCGAAAGCAGCGGTCGTCTTGCCCTTGCCCGGCCCGGTGTTGACGATCAAAAGGCCTTTCTCGATCGTCTTGCCGGCCACCTCGGCATCCTGCACCGCCTTGCGCTTGGCCATCTTGGCGCGGTGGCGCTCGGCGTCCTTGTCGTCAATGGGCTTGTCTTCGATCTCGGTCATGTCATTTCACCTTGAGCGGCAGCCCCGCCACCATCATCAGCACATTGTCGGCAACGGCCGCGACCTGCTGGTTCAACCGCCCGGCGGCATCGCGGAACCGGCGCGCCAGCGCATTGTCGGGCACGATGCCCAAGCCCACCTCATTCGAGACCACGAACCACGGTCCGCGCGGCCGCGACAGCACATCCGACAACCGCCGGCTTTCGGCCTCGACATCATGCTCGGCCAGCATGTGATTGGTGAGCCACAGCGTCAGGCAATCGATCAGCACCGGCTGGTGATCCGGCAAGGCTTCGATTGCGCCCACCAGGTCGAGCGGCGCATCGACCGTGACCCAGCCTTCGCCGCGCCGCGACCGATGCAGCGCGATGCGTTCGCGCATTTCGTCGTCATAGGCCTGCGCCGTGGCGATGTAGGCCCAGGGCGACGGAAAACCGGTCGTCAGGCCCTCGGCATGCGAACTCTTGCCCGAGCGCGCGCCGCCCAGGATAAAAGTCAGTTTGCCAGCACTAGCGGCCGTCACGCCGGTCATTTCCTGTCCTTATCCTTGGATGAATCGTGGCCATGAGGCCATTGGCGCGGGACTTTAGGCAGAAGCGCCGAGGCCGGCAAACCAATTTCCGCCCTGTCCCGGCGCGATTGCGGCACGCCTTCCGGCGCTACGAAGCCGCGATCCGGGCCGCGACCAGCTGCTGCAGCCGCCACAGGCGCGCATCGTGGATGCCGCGCCGCTCCAGGTTCTTCACCGTGTTGTAGAGATAGTCGGCGCCCGAGCCCCAATGACCGCAGGAGGTCGCCAGCCTTTCGACCACTTCGTCTTCGCTGAGCGGGCCGGCATAGGTGGTCCCCTGGCGATTGATGACGAAGGCCAGCGCCCGCAGCGGGCCGCCATCGCTTGCCAGATTGAGCAGGCGCGGATGATAGCTGGTCGGCTTCAGCGTCACCTCGCGCCGCAAGAGCTTGTCGAGCTGCTCGCGCCTGTCGCCGTCGCCCAGCCGAAAGGCGACGCCCTTGCATTGTCCGCCGCGATCCAAGGCCATCATCAGCCCGGGTTGCTCCTTGGTGCCGCGCCAGCGCGTCATCTTCATACAGAAGGATCTGTGCCAGCCGCGCGCCAGCGCCACGCGTTCCTCGGTGTGCTCGATCTCGGGCTTCCAGATCAGCGAGCCGTAGCCGAACAGCCAGAGCGGTTCGGTCGGCGCAAACTGCGCCTCGAGCGCATCGATCATCGCCGCGTAGTCGCCGTCATCCAGATGCGCCGCGTCGGGATCGGGTCCGCTGTCCTCGACGACGCGAAAGCAGCGGGCGACCAGTTCCTCGGTGAGCGACATGGTTCTTGGCAACATGCGGGCGACCATAGGGGCCTCGCGCAGCCACCACAATGCACGCGGGCCGGCAATTGACAACGACTTTGCCCGGGTGTCCGCTATCATCAGCCAGGAGAAGCCGATGCAGCCCAATCCAAGCGACCGCGCCCCCTATAACGGTCTGACCAGCCTCCAACCGACATTGCCGTCGGCCGCCTATTGGGACGCGGATGCTTATCGGCGCGACCTGGAGGCGATCTGGTACCGAAGCTGGCTGATGGTCTGCCGCGAAGCTGACCTCGCCGAGCCCCTCGCCTTCCGCACGTTCCGCGTCGGCACGCAGGAGATCGTCGTGCTGTGCGACGAGGCCGGCGCCCTACGCGCCTTCCACAACACCTGCCGCCATCGCGGCTCGCAGCTTTGCCAGGAAAGCGCCGGGCGGCTGAAGGCCAGGCTGCTCACTTGCCCCTACCACGCCTGGTCCTACTCGCTGCGCGGCGACCTCGTGCGCGTGCCGTCGAAATCGCTGCCCGAAGGCTTCGACAAGGCCGACTATCCGCTCTACCGCGTGGCGCTCTCGGTCTGGCGTGGCCTGGTCTTCATCAACCTCGCGGAAAATCCCGACGGATCGGCGGAAACCTCTTTCGATTGGGCCTCCGGCGACCTGTCCAACTGGCCGCTGGAGACGCTCGTCACGGGGCATCGGTTGACCAAGGTGATGAACTGCAACTGGAAGATTTTCTGGGAAAACTTCAACGAGTGCCTGCACTGCCCCGGCGTGCACAAGGATCTGTCGCGGCTGGTGCCGATCTACGGCCGCGGCCTGATGTCCCGGCATGACGATCCCGAATGGGTGCGCCATGCCGACAATGACGATCCGGAGTTTTCCGGCCGCCTACGCCCCGGCGCCGAAACCTGGTCCAAGGACGGCCGCGTTCACGGCCCGGTCTTTTCCGGCCTCACGCCGGCCGAGCGTGCCGCCGGCCAGACTTACGCGACCTCATTACCTTCGATGTTCATCGTCGGCCATGTCGATTACATGCGCACGGTGCGGCTCGCCCCGCTCGGCCCCGAGCAGACCGAGCTGACCGCCGAATGGCTGTTTTCGCCGGACGCGCTGGGCAAGACTGACATCGACAACATCGTCGCTTTCGGCACGCAGGTGCTCGAGGAAGACGCCGCGATCTGCGAGGTCAACCAGAAGGGCCTGCGCTCGATGCGCCATGAGGCCGGCGTGCTGATGCCGGAGGAATATGATCTGCACCGCTTCCACGACTGGGTGCGCGAACGGCACGCGCCGCTGGAAGCCAAATCAAAATGACTTCGGCAGGTAGCGCCAGGTGACGAAGCCGCAGAAGGTGGCGAGAAGGCCGAGCGTGACGAACACCGAGCCGAGGCCGAAGAAGGTGAGCACCACCGAATAGACCAGCGGCGGCGTCAGCTCGGAAAAGTCGAGATAGGTGCGGTAGACCGCCGCCATCTGTGCCCGTTCATAAGTGCGCACCGAGCGCATGAAGGCGGTCGAGCCCAGCGCATCGAGCGCGATCGTGAACAGCGCGCCGCAGAGCAGCAAACCGGCGGTGAGCAATGGCGCCGCCGCGCCGATGCCACCTGCCGCAAACAGCATCGCCGCCATGGCGAAATAGGCAAAGGTCATGACCTTTCGCCCGCCGAAGCGTTTTCCCGCCTTGCCCCAGAAGATCGCCATGAAAAGCAGCGCGTTGCCGGCCGAAACCAGCAGGCCGCCGGCGAGCTCGCCCTGGCCGGTGATCACCATGAACAACGGGCCGTAGACGAAGAAAGTGGTCCAGAAGCAGGAGCGGCCGAAGGCGATCAGCCAGGCAAGCCTCAGCCTCGGCTGCGCGGCGAAGCTGCCGATATTGGCGAGCGGATTGGCGGGGCGCGACTTGCCCGGCCGGATCGACTGGTTGTCGCTCAGCCGGTAGAACCAGAACAGACAAAGCAGCGCCAGCGCGAAGGCGACGACCGCGCCATGCGCGGCATAGATGCCGAAATGGGTGTAGAGGAAGATGCCGAGCGTCGGCCCGCCGGTCCAGGCAAACATCGACCAGGCCAAGCGCAGCGATTCCGCCTGGATGAAGTCGGTCTTGCGGATGTGGTCCATGATGTAGAGGTTGAGCGTGATCGACAGCGCGCTTGCCCCCATGACACGGCAGAGCATGCCGGCCAGTTGTCCGGGCAGTGTATGCGTGACGAAGAAAGCCGAGCCGATCGCCAGCAACAGGCAGCCCGCCGTGTAGACCCAGCGCCTGGCGAAGCGGCGGATGAGCATCGGCATGAACAGCGTCACCGAAAGCCCGGTCAGCGAGACGACAGTGTAGAGGATCGAAACGATCTGCTCGTTATGCAGGATCTCATAGGCCTGGATCGGGATGACGCTGGAGATCGTCGCGCGGGCGAAGGATTCCACCGCGTAGAGCGAGGCGAAGGTGCGCGCATCGGCCGGCCGCAGGGCAGGAAGCCAGATTGGATGGCGCACATGGGTGGACATCGGCCCTCCGAAGGTGAATCGCTAAATGTCGCCCAGAAGTGTGCAGCGGTTCTGGGGGAACGACATGCATCAAAACTTAATCGAATCTGGCCGGACCAGTCCCTGTCCGGTAGCAGGAAACCGACCCTGAACGGCCGAAAAACGAAGCTTGTCAAAGGCTTTCCGCCGCTGGCCCAAGGCGAGAATTGATGGCTGCCATGAAACGCATTGATGGCCGCCTGCTTCTGTCGTCCACTTGAACCGTGATAGTCGTTCGGCAGGACTGAATCGGATTGCGTGACGATGAGCTTTCAAACGACGAGCGAGCCTGTTCAGGACGCGCCCAAGCCCGGCCGCATCGTCGCCTTCGACGTCCTGCGCGGCATCGCGCTGATCGCCATGGCAAGCTACCACTTCACCTGGGACCTCGAAAATTTCGGCTACACCGTGCCCGGCCTCACCGCCTTCGGCTGGTGGAAATTCTATGCGCGCTGCATCGCCTCGACCTTCCTGTTCCTGGTCGGCGTCAGCCTGTTCCTCGCCCATGGCAGGACAATCCGCTGGCCGGGCTTCTGGAAGCGCTTCGCCATGGTCGCGGTGGCGGCGGCAGCCATTTCGGCGGTCACCTATTTCGTCACGCCGGACGGGTTCATCTTCTTCGGCATCCTGCACGAGATCGCGCTGGCCAGCCTGCTCGGCCTCGCCTTTCTCCGGCTGCCGGCCTTGCTGACGGCGATCGTCGCGGCGGCCGTCATCGCCGCGCCTTTCTATCTGAGGTCGGAATTCTTCGACCACCCGTGGCTGTTTTGGGTTGGTCTCTCCTCAACTAACCCGCGCTCCAACGACTACGTGCCGCTGTTCCCGTGGTTCGGCGCCGTTTTGATCGGCATTGCGGCGGTGAAACTCGCCTCGTCGTCGGGGCTGCTCGCCAGGCTGGGAAGCTGGGTGCCCGGCCGCTGGTCGAACCCGCTGACCTTCATCGGCCGGCACAGCCTGGCCTTCTACCTGATCCATCAGCCGCTGCTGTTCGGCTCGGTGTGGCTGGCCTCGCAAATCATGCCGGCTCCCCCGCAAGACAAGGAAGCCAGCTTCCTGCCAGCTTGCCAGGCGCAATGCGAGCAGCAGCGCGACAGCAAGTTCTGTTCAAGCTATTGTGGCTGCATGCTGGACACGCTGAAAAGCGAAGGCTCACTCGACAAGCTCTACAGCAACGACCAGTCCAGCATCTGGAAATCGCATCTCGAGGATCTGGCGGGCACTTGCACCGGCACGACCGAAGACGAGATGGAGGGAGGTCAGCAGCAATGACGGGGATCGCAAAGCCCAGGCACGGCATCATTCCCTGGCCGCCGGTCATCTATGTCGTGGCGATCGCGCTCAGCGTCGTGCTCGGCATGCTCTGTCCGCTGCCCTGGATCGGCGACATCTTCGGCGATATCCTGTTCGGTGTCGGCTGGGTGGCGCTGTTCGGCGTCGCCATGCTCTGGATCACCGCGATCCGCGCCATGTTCAAGGCAAAGACGACGCTCGATCCCAATGCTGAGCCCGATCATCTGGTGACGTCGGGACCGTTCGGCGTCACCCGCAACCCGATGTATCTCGCCAACACGCTGCTCCTGATCGGCGTCGCCTTCATCACCGGCATCGCCTGGTTCCTGCTCTTCGCCTTCCTCGCCGCCTTTGCCACGCAGAAGCTTGCGATCGAGAAGGAAGAGAAGGTGCTGACGGCCAAGTTCGGCAAAAAATACCGCGACTACGCCAAAAGGGTGCGTCGCTGGATCTGAGAGGCCGCTGCGCGGCGGCTACGTGTTCACGCCGAGCTCGACCAGCCGCTCGACGCATGACTCTTCGGCCTGGTCAAGCTCGGCCAGCGTCTCCTCGAGGTCGCGGCGCTTCTGGCGCAGGTCCTCGCGCTTTTCCTCGATGCGCTTGATCATCAGCTTGAGCTGTCCGACCTCGCCGGGCGGCTCCTTGTACATCTGGATGATCTCGCGGATCTCGTTGATCGAGAAGCCGAGCCGTTTTCCGCGCATGATCTGGCGGATCAGGTGCCGGTCGGACGGGCGAAACAGCCGCGTGCGGCCGCGCCTTACGGGCTGCACCAGCCCTTCGTCTTCGTAGAACCGCAATGTCCGCGTCGACACGTCGAACTCGCGCGTCAGCTCGGTGATCGTATAATATTCCCGCATTTTCACTCCCACGCCCAAACGTCCAGGCAACGCTGCCATTGAGCGCTGCCCTTCCCCTCGACCAAACCCGGCGCGTGCCGGAATCGGTCCATGACCCCGGGGCAACCTCGCACGGCATTTACGTAAAAGTCAATTAACGGCGACCTGTTATTTCAGGGAACGCTAAACCACCAAGTCGCCAGTCCCAGAAACGCGAAGAAACCGACGCAGTCGGTGACGGTGGTGACGAAGACGGCCGAGGCCACCGCCGGATCGACCTTGAAACGGTCGAGCACCAGCGGAATGAGGATGCCCGCAAGCGCGGCGGCAAACATGTTGATGATCATCGCGGCGGCAATAATGCCGCCCAGATTGGGATCGCGGAACCACAAGCCGGCGACCACGCCGATCAGCACCGCGAACACCGCGCCGTTGATGAAGCCGACACCCAGCTCACGGCGGATGATGCGGGCGGCGTTGTAGATGTCGAGATCCTTGGTCGCCAGCGCCCGCACCGTCACCGTCATGGTCTGCGAGCCGGCATTGCCGCCCATGCCGGCGACGATCGGCATCAGCACGGCGAGCGCAACGATATGCTCGATCGTGTGGTCGAACAGGCCGATCACCGAGGCCGCGAGGAAGGCCGTCAAGAGGTTGACCAGCAGCCACGGCACGCGCGAGCGCGAGGTGGCAAGCACCGTGTCGGACAGCTCTTCGTCGCCGACGCCGCCCATGCGCAGAAGGTCTTCCTCGGCTTCCTGCTGGATGACGTCGACGACGTCGTCGATGGTCAGCACGCCGACCAGCCGCTCATTCTCGTCGACCACCGCGGCGGAAAGCAGGTCGTATTGCTCGAACTCGCGCGCCGCCTCTTCCTGGTCCATTGTCGCCGGGATGGCATGGCGGGTTTCGCGCATGATGTCCCCGACCTTGACCGCGCGCTTGGCGCGCAGGATCTGGTCGAGATCGACGGCGCCCATCAGCTTGAAGCCCGGGTCGATGACGAAGATCTGGCTGAAGCGGTCGGGCAGGTCCTTGTCCTCGCGCATGTAGTCGATCGTCTGGCCGACGGTCCAGAACGGCGGCACGGCGACGAACTCCGTCTGCATGCGCCGGCCGGCGGTCTCTTCCGGATAGTCGAGCGCGCGCCTCAGCCTGATCCGCTCGGTGAACGGCAGCTGCGAAAGGATCTCGTCCTGGTCCTCCTGGTCGAGGTCTTCCAGGATGTAGACGGCATCGTCGGAATCGAGCTCCTGCACCGCCTGCGCGATCTGCTCGTTGGGCAGATTGTCGACGATGTCGAGGCGGATCGCCTCGTCGACCTCTGTCAGCGCGGAAAAATCGAAATCGGAGCCGAGCAGTTCGACCAGCGCCCGGCGCTGTTCGGGATGCAGCGCCTCCAGCACGTCGCCCAGCTCCGACTGGTGCAGGTCGTCGACTTCGCGTTTGAGGGTGATGGTGTCGCGGTCGGCGATCGCCGCGCCGATCTGGGCCAGGAAGGAGGCGCGCACCGCGCCGTCCTCGCCATAGATATCGGCATGCTCTTCCTCGGCGGGCGCGGCGCCGGTCGTCTCTGTGTCCTGGCCTTCCACCAGCGCCTCCCGCGAACAGGAATCCCGAAGGGTGTCGAATCAGGTCTAGCGCATGACCTCCAAAACCGGAAACCGCTTTTGGGAAAAAGCCAAACCTATGCGGCACATAGCGCGGCGGCGGGATTCGTCTTGCGAAGATGTCAACTTAGAGTCCGGAATAACCTATCGAAATCATATCGATGCGGCAGTCGGGAGGCGCTGGATTGAAAGGCGTCGCGGCTGCGACAATGGCTTCAGCCGGCGCGACAGTCCATGTCGCTGGGGAAAGAGCACCCCCTTACCGTTGCGGCAGAATTGCCATCGTGCGCGGTCCAGGAACGACAAAACGGATCACGGATCACCCAATCGATCGAGGACAAAAGCTGCCCTTGAACATCAAGTCGGGGAAGACGAACGAGAAAAATACCGGGCGGCGCGTTCGCGTGGTCGTGGCCGAACGCAATCCATTCGTCGTTTCGGCGCTGCGCGAGATGCTGGAATGCGACGGCCGCTTCGACCTGCTCGGCGCCGTGCACAGCGGCGCGGAATTCCTGGAGCTTGCCGCCGCCGCGAAATTCGATGTCGCCGTCATCGGCTGGAAGCTTGCCGACATGGACGGCGCCGACATCCTGGCCGAGATCCAGAACCGCCAGCTCGGCGTGCGCGTCACGGTCTTTTCCAACGACCACGACATCGGCATCCTGAAGCAATGCGTGCGCCTCGGCGCGCAGGGCTATTGCTTCCAGTTCGACGATCCGCCGATCATCTTCGACACCATCCTCGCCGTCGCGCATGGCCGCATCTGCATCCCCTATATCGACATCAACAAGGTCAACGACACGCCGCTGTCGCGGCTTACCGTGCGCGAGCGCGAGCTGCTTGCGGTGCTGTCGGACGGCTGGACGAACCTGCAGATCGCAACGCGGACCGGCATTTCCGAGAACACGGTGAAGTACCACCTCAAGAATCTCTACGACAAGCTGGACGTGCGCAACCGCGCCATGGCCGTCGCGCTCTACGCCAGCGAAAAGCGCCGCCCGCCGAAATCGCCTTTCGGGTAGGCCGCCCGGGTCGCCAATCGGGTAGGACCATCCCACCCGCGCGGGCCAACAACTTACCCGGCAAGGTGTTGTTGGCGAGCCGCTTCAAAACGAGAATTCCTCCACCATCCCAAACGATCGGAGGAGTTCGCGCATGGCTGGGTTCACGCATCTTTTCATCCCGGGGCCCACCAACATTCCCGAGCAGGTCCGGCAGGCCATGAACCTGCCGATGGAGGACATGCGCGCCGGCTCGTTTCCGGACCTGACGCTGCCGCTGTTCGAAGATATCAAGCGGGTTTTCAAGAACGAGACCGGCCGCGTCTTCATCTACCCGTCGTCCGGCACCGGCGCCTGGGAAGCCGCGATGACCAATGTGCTCAGCCCCGGCGACCGCGTGCTGATGTCGCGCTTCGGCCAGTTTTCGCATCTCTGGGTCGACATGGCCGAACGCCTCGGCTTCGAGGTCGATGTCATCGATTGCGAATGGGGCACCGGCGTACCGCTCGAGCTCTATGCCGAGAAGCTTCGTGCCGACAAGGCGCACACCATCAAGGCCGTGTTCTGCACGCAGAACGAGACCGCCACCGGCGTCACCAGCGATGTCGCCGGCTGCCGCGCCGCACTCGATGCCGCCAACCACCCTGCCCTGCTCTTCGTCGACGGCGTCTCGTCCATCGGCTCGATCGATTTCCGCCAGGAGGAATGGGGCGTCGACTGCGCCGTCAGCGGCTCGCAGAAGGGTTTTATGCTGCCCGCCGGCCTCGGCTTCCTGTCCGTCAGCAAGAAGGCGCTTGTGGCCTCGAGGACTGCCACCCACCGGCGCTGCTTCTTCTCCTTCGAAGATATGATCCGCGCCAATGATGCCGGCTATTTCCCCTATACGCCTGCCACCCAGCTGCTGCGCGGCCTGCGCGCCTCGCTCGACCTGATCGCTGACGAAGGGCTGGACAACATCTTCGCCCGCCACCATCGCCTGGCCGAGGGCGTGCGCAAGGCGGTCGACGCGTGGGGCCTGAAGCTCTGCGCCAAGGCGCCGAAATGGCATTCCGACACGGTGAGCGCCATCCTGGTGCCCGAAGGCATCGACAGCGGTGACGTCGTCAAGCGCGCCTACCGCACCTACCAGACATCGCTCGGCGGCGGCCTCAACAAGGTGATGGGCAAGGTGTTCCGCATCGGCCATCTCGGCTGGCTGAACGAGGTGATGGTGCTGGCCTCGCTGTCGGCCGCCGAGCTGACGCTGCTCGACTGCGGCGTCAAGCTGGCGCCGGGCTCCGGTGTCGGTGCCGCCATCCAGCACTTCCGCGCCTCGGCCGAAGTGCCGGTCGCCGAAGCGGCCTGAGCGGGAGCAGACCATGAGCCACACCATCAACCATTTGAAGAAGCTCAGGCTGCAGCGCAGCGAGCTGGCCGTTCCCGGCTCCAGCCCGGAGATGATCGACAAGGCGGCCAACAGCGCCGCCGACTTCGTTTTCCTCGACATCGAGGACGCGGTGGCGCCGCCGGACAAGGAACGCGCCCGCAAGAACATCATCCAGGCGCTCAACGACATCGACTGGCGCGCCAAGGGCAAGACCGTCTCGGTGCGCATCAACGGCCTCGACACCCACTACATGTACCGCGACGTCGTCGATGTGATGGAACAGGCGGGCGACCGGCTGGACACCATCCTGGTGCCGAAGGTCGGCGTCCCGGCCGATCTCTACATGGTCGAGGCCATGGTCAACCAGATCGAGATGGCCAAGGGTTTCAAGACCCGCGTCGGCCTCGAAGCGCTGATCGAAACCGCGCTCGGCATGGCCAATGTCGAGGCGATCGCCGCCACGCCGGGCCGGCTGGAAGCGATGCATTTCGGGGTCGCCGACTATGCGGCCAGCAACAAGGCGCGCACCGTCAACATCGGCGGACTCAACCCCGACTATCCCGGCGACCAGTGGCACTTTGCGCTGTCGCGCATGACGGTTGCCTGCCGGGCCTATGGCCTGCGCGCCATCGACGGGCCGTTCGGCGACTTCTCCGATCCCGAAGGCTACAAGGCGGCCGCCAGGCGCGCCGCCGCACTCGGCATCGAAGGCAAATGGGCGATCCACCCCTCGCAGATTGCCTTGGCCAACGATGTCTTCTCGCCGCCGGAAAAGGAGGTCACGCGCGCCCGCCGCATCCTCGAAGTGCTGAAGGAGGCGGAAGCGCTCGGCAAGGGCGCCGCCGCGCTCGACGGCAAGATGATCGATGCCGCGTCGGAGCGCATGGCGCGCAACGTGCTGGTGGTCAACGAGGCGATCGAGCGCGCCGGCCAGGCGCATGCCGCTGCCGCGCAGTAGAAAATACCGGGAGGACAAGATGGACATTCACGAATACCAGGCCAAGGAACTGCTGGCACGCCACGGCGTGCATGTGCCGCGCGGCGGCCTTGCCTACAGCCCCGAACAGGCGACCTACCGGGCGCGCGAGATCGGCGGTTCGAAATGGGTGCTGAAGGCGCAGGTTCATTCCGGCGCGCGCGGCAAGGCCGGCGGCATCAAGCTCTGCTCCAATGACGAAGAGATTTCCAACGCGGCGGAAGCCATGCTCGGCCGCAAGTTGGTGACCAACCAGACCGGTCCGCGCGGCAAGCTGATCTCGCGGCTTTATTTGGAGGAAGCCGTCGACATCGCGCAGGAGCTCTATCTCGGCTTCGTGCTCGACCGCAAGGAAGAGCGCGTCATGATCGTGGCTTCGGCGGCCGGCGGCATGGAGATCGAGGAAATCTCCGAAACGAAACCGGATTCGATCATCCGCGCCACCGTCGATCCGGGCGTCGGCATGCAGGGTTTTCAGGCGCGCGAGATCGCTTTTGGCCTCGGCCTGGAAAGCAATCTGATCGGCAAGGCGACCGAAACCATCCTCGGCTGCTATCAGGTGTTCCGCGACTACGACGCCTCGATGCTGGAGATCAATCCGCTGGTGGTGACGCGCGACGGCAGCCTGGTCGCGCTCGACGCAAAGATGTCATTCGACGAGAACGCGCTGTTCCGCCGTCCGGAAATCTCCGAGCTGCGCGACAAGAGCCAGGAAGACCCGCGCGAGACTTTCGCCAGCGACCGCGGCCTCTCCTATGTCGGGCTGGACGGCAATATCGGCTGCATCATCAACGGCGCCGGTCTCGCCATGGCGACGATGGACATGATCAAGATTGCCGGCGGCGAGCCGGCCAACTTCCTCGACATCGGCGGCGGCGCCTCGCCCGAGCGGGTGGCGAAGTCGTTCCGCGCCGTGCTCGGCGACAAGAATGTCGAGACCATCCTGGTCAACATCTTCGCCGGCATCAACCGCTGCGACTGGGTCGCCGAGGGCGTCATCAAGGCGATCCGCGAGGTCGGCGTCGAGGTGCCGCTGGTGGTGCGGCTCTCCGGCACCAAGGTCGAGGAAGGCCGCAAGATCCTGGCCGATTCCGGCGAGGCGGTGATCGTCGCCGAAACGCTGGCCGAAGCCGCCGAAAAGGCCGTCGCCGCCTGGCGCGCGGCTACGAAGAAGAAAAAAGCAGCCTGAGGGAGGAAGAAATGGCAATCCTGCTCAACCGCAGCACGCGCGTCATCGTGCAAGGTTTTACCGGCAAGATCGGCAGTTTCCATGCCGACGACATGAAGCGCTACGGCACCAAGCTGGTCGGCGGCGTCACCCCCGGCAAGGGCGGCCAGAGCCATCTTGGCCTGCCGGTCTTCAACACCGTCAAGGGCGCGGTGCGCGAGACCCGCGCCGAAGCCAGCATCGTCTTCGTGCCGCCGCCCTTCGCCGCCGATTCGATCATGGAAGCGGCCGATGCCGGCATCAAGCTCTGCGTCTGCATCACCGACGGCATCCCCTCGCAGGACATGATGCAGGTCAAGCGCTACATGCGCCGCTACCGCTTCGAGGACCGCATGCGCCTGGTCGGCCCGAACTGCGCCGGCGTCATCACGCCCGGACAGGCGCTGATGGGCATCATGCCGGGCAGCATCTACCTGCCCGGGCGCGTCGGCATCGTCGGACGGTCGGGCACGCTGGGCTATGAGGCCGCCTCGCAGATGAAGGCGTTGGGCATCGGCGTCTCGACCAGCGTCGGCATCGGCGGCGACCCGATCAACGGCTCGTCGTTCAAGGACATATTGCAGCTCTTCGAGCGCGACGACGACACCGACGCGGTGGTGATGATCGGCGAGATCGGCGGCCCGCAGGAAGCCGAAGCCGCGATCTGGGCGCGCGACAATATGAGGAAGCCGCTGATCGCCTACATCGCCGGACTTTCCGCTCCGAAAGGCCGCCGAATGGGTCATGCAGGCGCCATCATCTCCGCCTTCGGCGAGTCGGCGCAGGAGAAGGTCGAAATCCTCAAGGAAGCCGGCGTCGTCATCGTTCCGACCCCGGCCTCCTTCGGCGAGGTCGTAGCCGATACGCTGGCGCGGACCAAGAAGGCGGCGTGACGGCGGCCCCCAGTTGAAATCTGGTTTCGGGGTCGGCGCGAGCATCGCGGCGACCTCATCGACTGGCAGAAAATCCGATGAAACCGCGTTTGACCGGTGCCGCTTCCGATTCAGGGTGGCGGGAAATCGATACGTTCGGCTCAGGATAGCGGCTGTGGAACAGAGCAAACGCATAAAATTTCGTGAGGACGAGCGCAGCCTCTTGTTGCGGCTGCTGCTTCAGGTCGCAAGCGCGCGAGAGCCCGAGATCGCCGCGGTCCTGAGCGGACGCAGGTCGCTTGTCTCCCTCGCCCCCGAACAGCGCATCCCGGCGCTGCAGGCGAGCGGCGTGTGGTTCCAACTGCTGACGATTGCCGACGAGTTGCTCGCCATGCGGGCGCGGCGCGAACTCGAACAGGGCGCAGGTGTCGACGAGGTGCCCGGCTCCTTCGCCAGCGTGATCGCCGAGATGGCGGCGAACGGCCACTCGGCGGCGCAAGCCCAGGCGGCGCTCGACGCGCTTTGCGTCGGCCCGACCATGACCGCGCATCCGACCGAGGCCAAGCGCGTCACGGTGCTGGAGATCCACCGCCGCATCTATCGCAAGCTGACCGAGCTCGACCAGCCGCGTTGGGCGCCGCGCGAACGCGACCTCCTGGTCGCCGATCTGGAAAGCGAGATCGAGCTTCTGTGGATGACCGGCGAGCTGCGGCTGGAGCGCCCGACGGTCGAACGCGAGATCGCCTGGGGCCTGCATTTCTTTCGCGAAGTCATCTTCGAGGCGACGCCGCAGCTCTATGGAAAGCTTCAAGGCGCCTTTGAGCGCCATTATCCGGGCGAGCCGATCAGGATTCCCTCCTTCATGCGCTATGCCTCGTGGATCGGCGGCGACCGCGACGGCAATCCGAATGTGACGGCCGCGGTCACTGCGCACGCCATGGCGCAATACCGCGACACCGCCATAGGCTGGTATCTGACGCAGGTGCAGCGGCTGGTGACGGTGCTCAGCGCCAGCTCGAACGTCATCGAGCTGCCGGCCAGCTTCAAGCCGGTGCTGCAAACCGCGCTCGATAAGAGCGGCGAGGCTGACGAGATCGCCGCGCGCAACCCCGACGAACCGCTGCGCCAATTCGCTTCGGCCCTGCTGGCCCGGCTGGCCGCCACGCGCGACGGCGGCAAGGCGGCGTACCTGTCGGCGGAGGCGTTCCGCGCCGATCTCAACGCTCTGTCTTCGGTGCTTGAAGCGATCGGCGGGCGCGCGGTGGCCAGGCGTTTCGTCCAGCCTCTGCTCTGGCAGGTCGGCAGCTTCGGTTTCCGCACCGTCTCGCTCGACATCCGACAGAACTCCACGGTGGTCAACCGTGTGCTGGCCGAGCTGTTTGCGCTGGCGGACCCGGCCGACCCCGTCGCCCCCGGCACGCCGCAATGGTCGGCGCGCATTCGTACGGCGCTCAGCCAAAGCGATCGGCTGGAGATCGACGAAGGGCGGCTCTCGCCGGAAGCAGCCGAACTGCTTTCCACATTCTCCGTCATCGCCAAACAGATATCGGGCTCCGATGCCGACGCGGTCGGCTCTTTCATCCTCAGCATGACCCGCTCGGCCGACGATCTGCTCGCGGTCTATCTGTTGGCGCAATATTGCGGGCTTTCGGCCGCGCCCGGTGGCGGCGGCACGATCAGGCTGCGGATCGTGCCCTTGTTCGAGACCATCGCCGACCTGCAGGCCGCCCCGGCCATCCTGAATGGATTGCTCGGCGTTTCGCTGGTGCGGCGGACAGTGCGCGATTTCGGGGCGCGCCAGGAAATCATGCTCGGCTATTCGGATTCCAACAAGGACGGCGGTTTCCTCGCGTCCAATTGGGAGCTGGCAAAAGCGCAAAAGCGCCTCGCCGCCATCGGCCGCAAGCACAACACCAGGATCAGCTTCTTTCACGGTCGCGGCGGCTCCGTCAGCCGCGGCGGCGCGCCGACCGGCCGCGCAATCGCGGCGCAGCCGCAAGGCACTGTCGCCGGAGCCATGCGGGTGACCGAACAGGGCGAGGTCGTCTCGTCGAAATTCGCCAATCGCGGCACCGGCCTCAACCAGCTCGAGGTTCTCGCCGCCGCCGTGCTGGCGCATGGAGTCCGCGGCGATGCCGAAGCGAAGGAGGCGCCGGAGTTCGACGAAGCGCTGGAAGCGCTGGCGGGCATGTCGCAGGCGTCCTACGCCGGATTGATGGCCGAGCCGAGCTTCCTCGACTATTTCAATCAGGCGAGCCCGGTCGCGGAACTGGCGCTCTTGAAAATGGGCTCACGCCCGGATCGTCGCTTCGGCGCCAGCGGCATTGCCGATTTGCGCGCCATCCCTTGGGTGTTCGCCTGGAGCCAGAACCGTCATCTGTTGACCGGCTGGTACGGCATCGGCAGTGCGCTCAGCGCCTTCGTCACGGTGCGCGGCGAGGCCGGGCGCGAGCTTCTCGCCCGCATGTTCGAGCATTCGCGCTTCTTCCGCCTGATCGTCGACGAGGCGGAAAAGACGCTCTACCAGTCCGACATGGAGATCGCACGGCTCTATGCCGGCCTAGTGTCCGACAGCGATGCGGCCAGCCGGATCTACGCCCGCATCGCCGCCGAATACGAGCTGACGCGACGCCTGATCGGCGACCTCACCGGAGGCGACCTTTCCGCGCGCTTTCCAATGTTCAAGCGGCGGTTCGACAATCTGCGCCGGCAGATGGACGACATCCACCGCCTGCAGGTCGATCTGCTGCGCGAAGTTCGGGCAAACACCGGCACGGCACATCAGAAGCAGGCGACCGACGCTCTGCTTGTGTCGATCAACTGCATTTCGGCCGGGTTGGGATGGACGGGTTAGGGTCGTTCTGATCGAGCACTTGCTCGGCGCTCTGTGAGCCCGCACAAGAAAAAGATCAAAAACTTGAAGGATGCGGCTCCTTCAATGAAGTCCTGGCCGACACACTGGGACAGACGAAGAAGGTAGCCTGCGCGTATCCGGTGTAGGCATGAATTTTGATATTCCCTCCAGCCATCCACTGTTGCATTCTATTTGCAGGGATTTTGGGGGGAATAGAAAATTGGCACGTCGCGGCGGCTTCGAAAGATTCGTCATGTCTATGGCGCGGGAGGTTGCGCGACAACAGCGGGCTAGTGCAACCGCGCAAAGAATGCAAATTCGCGAAAACGAGCGCTTTCAAAAGCAACAGGAACGGGAAGCACAACGACTACAGAAGCACTTTTTAATGTCGCAGCGCGAGGCAGAGCGAGCCGCGAAGTTGCAATATCTGGAGGACCGCGAGGAGGAAGCGAACTATGAAACTCAAGCGATCAACGATTCGTTGGACCGTTTGAGAAACGTGCTTCAGGACACGTTATCAGTAGACGACACAATCAGTTTCGACAGTCTGAGAGTCCACGAAAAACCTCCAACGCTGTCGATTTCCAAATCTGTCCTCAACGGATCTGAAGCGCCCAAACTCGAAAATTTTCGCGCGCAGGTGGCGCAACCGAGCGGACTAGCCAAATTAATCCCCGGCGCGAAAAGCCGATATGCCAACGCTCTGACAGATGCGGATAGTCGCTATGAGGTTGCCCACATAGAGTGGACGAAAACGGAGAGGACTCGGATCGCAAAACTCGAGGATATGAAAGCCTCCCACTTTCAAGCACTATCCGCTTTCAAGAACAAGGTGGAACAAAGAAACGCTGAGGTCGATGATTTCAGAGACAGCTATCTTGCTTCCGATCCAGATTCGATCATCGCATACAATTCAATGGTACTTGAACGATCTGCTTATCCGCCTGGGTTTCCTCAAACCTTTTCAATAGCCTACACAGTGGCTTCAAAGCAGCTAGTTATCGAATATGAATTGCCGACAGCGGAAATCGTGCCGGCAAAAATTGAATGTAGATATGTGAAGACACGGGATCTGATAGAAGCGAAGGTTCGCAAAGCGGCCGAAATAAAAGAAATCTATCAGGACGTGATTGCTGCCTTAGCACTGCGAACGATCCATGAAGTCTTCGAGGCCGATCAGGCGGCATGTATCGAAACTTGCTGCTTCAACGGTTATGTCCGAACTGTTGATCCTGCCACCGGAGTCGATATCCAGCCTCATCTCATCTCGGTCCGAACCACAAAGGAGCGCTTTACTCAGATCAATCTGGCGCGCGTCGATAAAACTAGCTGCCTCCGCAATCTTGGTGCTCAGGTCTCCCGCCATGCCAGTGAATCTCAACCGATCAAGCCCATTGTCGAGTTCGACATGGCCGATGCTCGTTTCATCGATCAAGCGGACATGGTGTCGGGGCTGAATTCAGTACCCAATCTCATGGATCTAACTCCAGGAGAGTTTGAGCATCTTGTTGCAAATCTTTTCGGCAAGATGGGACTGGACTCCAAACTAACCCGATCATCTCGAGATGGTGGTGTTGATTGTGTCGCCTACGATTCGCGACCGATTTTAGGAGGCAAGGTTGTCATACAGGCCAAGCGATACAGACATACCGTAGGCGTATCGGCGGTCCGCGACCTATATGGAACGATGATGAATGAAGGGGCTAACAAGGGCATCTTGGTAACTACCAGTGGCTACGGCCCAGACGCCTTCAATTTCTCATCAGACAAGCCAATCGAGCTGATCGACGGAGGCGGACTACTGTTCCTCTTGCAGGAGGTAGGAATGCAAGCTCGGATATTAATTCAAGACGACGACTGAGACCAACAATCTGATCGCCACCTGAAGGCCGACTTAACCGGACTGTCGGTTAGAATTTGGTGCGGTCGAGAAGACTCGAACTTCCACGGGTTGCCCCACAGCGACCTCAACGCTGCGCGTCTACCAATTCCGCCACGACCGCACGTGGTAGGAGCCGGAACCGCCCGGCCCGGGGCCTGTAGCAAATCGTTCCCGGCGAAACAAGTGCGCCGTGCGGAATAATCGTCACCCGCTGGCACCAATGCTCCACAGACCCGCGACGGGCCGGCTGAACTGGACGTTTGGGCCGTTTGCCGCCATATGAATGGGGCATCGAGAAAGTTTCATGACAGAACGCAGCCAGATCGCCACGTCGTTCCTGCCGCTCTCGGGCTCAGCGCCGGTCGAGTGGGTGGTCGAGCCCGGCCTGACCGCATACCCGGATGCGCTGGCCTTCATGGAGGCGCGCGCCGAGGCGATCCGCGCCGGGGCGGCAAGCGAGATGGTCTGGCTGGTCGAGCATCCACCGCTCTACACCGCCGGCACCAGCGCCCGCAGCGAGGACCTGATCGATCCCGACCGCTTCCCGGTCTTTGCCGCCGGGCGTGGCGGCGAATACACCTATCATGGCCCGGGACAGCGGGTCGCCTATGTCATGCTCGATCTGAAGCGCCGGCGCGAGGATGTGCGCGCCTTCGTTGCGGCACTCGAGGACTGGATCATCGGCACGCTGGCCGCCTTCAACGTGCGCGGCGAACGGCGCGAGGACCGCGTCGGCGTCTGGGTGGTGCGGCCGGATCGCCCTGCCCTGCCCGACGGCACGCCTGCCGAGGACAAGATCGCGGCCATCGGCATAAGGCTCAGGCGCTGGGTGAGCTTTCACGGCATCGCCATCAATGTCGAGCCGGATCTCGGTCATTTTGGCGGCATCGTGCCTTGCGGCGTCTCGGACCATGGCGTCACCAGCCTCGTCGATCTCGGCCTGCCGGTGACGATGGCCGACCTCGATCTCGCGTTGAAATCAGCCTTCGAGGATGTTTTTGGCCCCGCCGCCGCGCCGACCGCCGAGATGGCCCGAAAGGCAGGCTGATCGCTACATTAACTGAGCAGACGCCCACAGCATGCCGTAGCCGTGGATGGCAAAGACGGCGATCAGCGCGCCGGCCATCGCCAGGCGGTCGAAAGGCTGAATCGGCTTCAGTTCGTGACGCGGCTTCACGCCGCTGCCCACGGTGAGCAGGCTGAGGATCGAAAACACCGCGCCCGCGATCAGCAGGAAGCTGGGCGAAAAGCCGGCGCGCCAGCCGAGCGCAAGCAGCGCCGACAGGAGGAGGAAGGACGCCAGCGCCAGCGCGATCGGTCCCGAACAGATCTGGCGCAGCACCTGGCCGCCGTCGAATTTCCACACCGGCACCAGATTGGCGATGTTGAACAGCGAGGCGCAGCCGGCAAGCGTCGCCAGCAGCGTGGCGGCGAGACGATGTCCTTCGGCATGGGCAAAGCCGCTGGCGGCGATCAGCACCGGCACCAGGAAGGCCGAGAAGCCGGCGCCCATCAGCGCCACGAACGCCACCTCGAAGCGGCTGTCATAGGGCCTGCCGCCCATGGCGATGCCGCCGAGCAGCGGAATGAAGATCATGCGCGCGCGGCGATGCCCGGTCAGCCGGAACGCCGCCATGTGGCCGAGCTCGTGCAGCGCGACAACCGAGGTCAGAATCGCGGCGAGCGCGAAGCCGCCGATGTTGAGGCCGAAGAACGGCCACAGGATGAAGGCCGAAAGCACGGCGAAGCCGACCTGGCTCACCGGATGCTCGAACCAGCCGCCCTTGCGGTACTGCCCGGTCGCCGCCCAGGTCTCCAGCTTGCGCAGCTCGCGGCGCATGGCGAAGAAGCGGAAGATGAGGAAGGCGACGCCGCGATAGCGGTCGGTCTGGCTGAGCGTGACCCGCGTCGCCTCGCCTTCCGGCGCAAGCTCGGCTGTCTCGCGATAGTTCGCCCAGAACGAAGGATCGAGCGCCGTATCCTCGATCACCCGCATTGCGAAACTCTTGCCCTCGACGACATCCTCGAACCGCGCCTTGCGGTCGATCGGCCGGCCGTCGCGGCCCTCCCAGGACAGTTTGATCAGCACTGTCCCTTCGCCGTCCAGCGGCTCGGCGGAGAGGATCTCGCCCGCCCAGCCGGCATCGCTGCCCAGCGGCCAAAGCGCCTGCCAGAGGCGGCCGCGATCGGCCCTGATCACACGGCTGACGGTGACGGTGCGCAGACCGAGCGGCGCCGTCATCAACAGAAAGATCAGTCCCAGATTTGCGGCCACAAGGCTGACCGTAACGATGACCGACACTGCCCTTGCTCCTTGCCTTGAGGAAGCAGCCTAGCGGCAGGCCGGCCAAGAAAGACTTAACAAGGGGCGGGCTCTCCCCGTCTCGGACGGACCCTTGCCCGTCCACACCAGGCGGGCACTTGCCCGCCCGCGCAGCAGCGCCAAAGGCGCGCAATCACATGGCGCCGATCCAGATCGCCATGGAAACCAGGAAGGTGCTCATGCAAACCAGCGAGATGACATCCTGAACCAGATCAGACATAACTTCTCTCCTGTTTTTAATATGTTCGTAATTTGTTCTAATTTTGTTCGAATGTCAACGACCTCTAGCGGCCCGTCCGAACGAATTCGGGCGGCGCGTTTTGGCAGGGTTAAGGAAAGGTTAGCGGGGCGCTGGGCGCATTTACGAAGGGGCAGGTCAAGCCGAGATTCGGATCAGGCTGAGTCGAGGACGGCAGGTTCCGAGAACCGGAACGGAGCGTACTTGAAGTACGTGAGTACCGGAAGCGCAGGAAACTGCCGTCCTCGACTCAGCCTCATCCGAATATCGGTTTGGCCTAAAGCGGGACGACTTTCCCCTCGGCCAACGTCACCCGCCGATCCATGCGGCCGGCCAGCTCGTGATTGTGCGTGGCGATCAGCGCCGCCAGTCCGGACTGCCTGACCAGCGCTTCCAGCGCGTCGAAAACATAGGATGCCGTCGTCGGGTCGAGGTTGCCGGTCGGCTCGTCGGCCAACAGCACCAGCGGTGCGTTGGCGACGGCACGCGCAATCGCCACGCGCTGCTGCTCGCCGCCGGAAAGCTCGGCCGGCCGGTGCTGGGCGCGCTTGCCGATCTGCATATAGTCGAGAAGCTGCGCCGCCCGCTCGGACGCATCCTTGCGGGCAAGGCCCTTGATCAGCTGCGGCATCATGATGTTCTCGAGCGCCGAGAACTCCGGCAGCAGGTGATGGAACTGGTAGACGAAGCCGACATCGTTGCGACGGATCGCCGTGCGTTCCTCATCTGACAGCCTGCCGCAGGCGCGACCGCCCAGGATCACATCGCCGGCGTCGGGCCGCTCCAGCAACCCTGCCGTATGCAGCAAGGTCGACTTGCCGGTGCCGGACGGCGCCACCAGCGCCACCATCTCGCCGCGCCTGAGCGAGAAATCGGCGCCGTTGAGAATAGTCAGCTTGCGCGGCCCCTGCACATAGTGCCGCTCGACGCCCTTCAACTCGATAATGGTTTCGGCCATCATTCGTACCGCAAGGCTTCGACGGGATCGAGCCGGGCCGCCCGCCAGGCCGGAAACACCGTCGCCAGGAACGACAGGCCGAGCGCCATGATCACCACATAGGTGGTCTCGCGCGGGTCCATCTTGGCCGGCAGCTGGCTGAGGAAATAGAGCTCGGGATTGAACAGGATCCGGCCCGTCATCCAGGAGAAGAACTGCCGGATCGATTCGATGTTGACGCAGATGACGACGCCGAGCAGCACGCCGGCGATGGTGCCGGTGACGCCGATCGCAGCACCCGTCATTAAAAAGATGCGCAGTATCGCGCCGCGCGAGGCGCCCATGGTGCGCAGGATGGCGATGTCGTGGCCCTTGTCCTTCACCAGCATGATGAGGCCGGAAATGATGTTGAGCGCCGCCACCAGCACGATCAGCGTCAGGATCATGAACATGACGTTGCGCTCAACCTGCAGCGCCGAGAAGAAGGTCTCGTTACGCTGGCGCCAGTCGACGATGTCGATCGGCCGCTGCGCCGCCTGCTCGACCAGCGGCTTCAACGCGTCGACATTGTCGGGGTTATCGACATAGATCTCGATGGTCTGCGCGCGCCCGTCCATGTTGAAATAGAGCTGCGCTTCGGAAAACGGCATGTAGACGATCGAGCTGTCATATTCCGACATGCCGACCTCGAAGATCGCCGCCACCTTGTAACCCTTCATGCGCGGCGTCGTGCCAAGCGGCGTCACGTCGCCGTCGGGCGAGATCAGCGTGATGGTGTCGCCGAGCACCAGGCCGAGATTCTCGGCCATGCGCTTGCCGATCGCCACGCCGTCGCCGCCATCGAAGCCGTCGAGCGTGCCCTGCTTGACGTTGCTGGAAACGATCGAGATCTTGCCGAGGTCCTCGCCGCGGATGCCGCGCACCAGGGCGCCGGTGCCGCCGCCGACATTGCCTTGCGCCAGCACTTGGCCGTCGATCAAGGGAATCGCGTACTTTACGCCTGCGACGCCGTTGATGCGGCTCGCCACCTGCGCATAGTCCTCTAGCGGCGAATCGAGCGGCTGCACGATGAGATGGCCGTTGACGCCGAGGATGCGGGTGAGCAGCTCGGCGCGAAAACCGTTCATCACCGCCATCACGACGATCAGCGTCGCGACGCCGAGCATGATGCCGAGGAAGGAGATCGAGGCGATGACCGAGATCACCGTTTCCTTGCGGCGCGAGCGCAGATAGCGCCACGCCACCATCCGCTCGAAGCCCGAAAAGGCGCCCGCCGCTGACCTGGCCGCTGCCGCCGCCTCGCTCATGCGGCGATACCCAGGCGCTTCCTGGCCTCCGCGAGCGGCAGCGTCTCGCGCTCACCGGACTTGCGGTTCTTGATCTCGACCTCGCCGCTAGCCACGCCGCGCGGGCCGACGATCACTTGCCAGGGCAGGCCGATCAGGTCGGCGGTGGCGAACTTGCCGCCCGGCCGCTGGTCGGTGTCGTCATAAAGCACATCCTTGCCAGCCGAAGTCAGCGCCGAATAGAGCTCGTCGCAGACGCGGTCACATTCGGCGTCGCCGACCTTCATGTTGATCAGGCCGATGTCGAAGGGCGCCACGGCTTCCGGCCAGATGATACCGTTCTCGTCATGGCTGGCCTCGATGATCGCGGCCACCAGCCGCGACGGGCCGATGCCGTAGGAGCCGCCCGAAGCGAAATGGTCCTTGCCGTCGGGGCCGGTCACCTTGGCGTTCATCGGCTTCGAATATTTCTCGCCGAAATGGAAGATGTGGCCGACCTCGATGCCGCGCGCCGAAAGCTGGTCGCCTTCGGGCACCTTCGCCCAGGCCGCCTCGTCATGCATCTCGTCGGTGGCGGCATAGGGCGTCGTCCAGGTCTTCACGATGTCGCCGATCTCGGCGTCGTCGGCGAAGTTGGTATTGGCGCCGGGGACGTCGAGCGCGAGATAGGCGCGGTCGCAGAACACCTGGCTTTCGCCGGTCTCGGCCAGGATGATGAACTCATGGCTGAGGTCGCCGCCGATCGGCCCGGTATCGGCGCGCATCGGGATCGCCTGCAGGCCCATGCGGGTGAAGGTCCTGAGATAGGAGACGAACATGCGGTTGTAAGCAGCCCGCGCGCCCTCGAAATCGAGATCGAAGGAATAAGCATCCTTCATCAGGAATTCGCGCGACCGCATGACGCCGAAGCGCGGGCGCACCTCGTCGCGGAACTTCCACTGGATGTGGTAGAGATTGAGCGGCAGGTCCTTGTAGGACTTGACGTAGGCGCGGAAGATCTCGGTGACCATTTCCTCATTGGTCGGACCGTAGAGCATGTCGCGGTCCTGCCGGTCCTTGATGCGCAGCATCTCCTTGCCGTAGTCGTTGTAACGGCCGCTCTCGCGCCACAGATCCGCCGACTGGATGGTCGGCATCAGGATTTCCAGCGCGCCCGCGCGGTCCTGCTCTTCGCGGATGATCCGGCAGACCTTGTCCAGCACCCGCTTGCCGAGCGGCAGCCACGAGAAACTGCCCTGCCCCTGCTGGCGGATCATGCCGGCGCGCAGCATCAGGCGATGCGAGACTATCTCGGCCTCGCGGGGGTTTTCTTTGAGAATGGGCAGAAAGTAGCGCGACAAACGCATGGACTGGTCCGTAAGTGAAAGATTGCGGCGCCAGAATCGGCGCGCCTCAGGCTGCTTGCCCGGGCTTCATAGCCATTTCATGGCCGAATGGAAACCCGAGCACCCCAAACTGTTGGGGGCTTGTGAACGTGACCGAAAAAGCGGTCAAAGGCCGCAAAATGGCGAATTTGCCGATTTGATCGATTCACAAGCAAGCCATGCTACACTATTGTGCACTGCAGCACGATATTGCCCGTTTGGAGGCAAAATTCTTCGTGACATTTTCATCTGCCTTGGTCTAGTGTGCGCCGATAACCGAGAGGGCAGAAGACAAATCTGCTCTCCTACGCGGTCAAAGTCTTGGGAGGATGCGATCTAGGCGCGGTTACTCGCTGCCGCCGGACACCGGAAACGGATCGGACGCGTTTAAATTGCAAGGCCTCGTGCCTTGCATTTTTTTTGTGCAATCATCTGCTTAGCAATCTCCTATGCCAAACAGCTTCATGCCTGAGCAGCCATTGAAATCGAAAGCCGGCTTCCGATTTCAACTTTAGCGCGCGTATGCCGCTCAATACTTGCGAAAACTGCAGCTTTAGTGACGGACGTCCGGCGTGAAGTCGGGCATGACCCGCATGATGTCGTCGAAGCTGAAGCCCAGCCCCACCGTCAGGCCATAGAGGATACCCATCACGACCACCGTCACGATGGTTGCGCGGATGCAGGCGCGCAGCATATGCGGGCCGCGCGGCGCACTGGACACGGTGCCGAGCGTCACATCCTGATCGTCGTCCTGCGTTCGCAGGCTGAACGGAAGCACGACGAACAGCGCCAGCCACCAGGTCACGAAGAACAGCGCCGCAAACAGAACCCAGTTCATGCCTGCTCCAGTTCGACCAGCGTGCCGAAGAAATCCTTGGGGTGCAGGAACAGCACCGGCTTGCCATGTGCCCCCGTCTTCGGGTTGCCGTCGCCCAGCACGCGCGCGCCGCTCGTCTTCAAATGGTCGCGCGCCGCTAGGATGTCGTCGACCTCGTAGCAGACATGATGCATGCCGCCCGACGGGTTCTTCTCCAGGAACGCCGCGATCGGTGAAGCCTCGCCCAGCGGCTCCAGCAACTCGATCTTGGTGTTGCCGACATCGACAAACACCACGGTCACCCCATGTTCCGGCAGCGCCTGCGGCGCGGTCACTTGAGCGCCGAGCGTGTCGCGATAAGCAGCCGTCGCCGCGGCCAGATCCGGCACGGCAAGCGCGACATGGTTGAGGCGTCCAAGCATAAAGCGCTCCGCTTTTAGGGAAGTAAGGCAGTAGGGCAGTAGGAAAAAAGCAAGACAGAAGAACGCAACTGCTCGTTCTTCCCTACTCCCCTACTGCCTTACTCCCCTATTCCCTTGTTCGTCACCGCGTGACGAATACAGTCACCAGCGGCTTCTTGCCCCAGGCTTCGTTGGCGGCGCCGCGCACGGCGCGCCGAACGGCTTCCTGCACCAGATCGAGATCCTTGCGGCGCTGGCGCGGAATGGAGTCCACCGCGCCGATCGCGGCATCGAGCATCAAATCTTCCAGCGTCTCGCCCTTGGCATCGGCCTCGGCGACGCCGATCGCCACCAGGTCCGGATCGCCGGCGAGCTCGTATTTGTCATCGAGCACGACATTGACTGCGACATGGCCGGCGAAGGAGAGCTTGCGGCGGTCGCGAATCCCCATCGCCTGGTCGGTGCCGATCAGCGAGCCGTCCTTGTAGAGGCGGCCGAACGGCACCTGGTCGATGATCGTCGCCGGCCCCGGCCAGAGCCTGAGCATATCGCCGTCGCGCACCTGCGCCACCTGGCCGATGCCCGACATCGACATCAGCGAGCCCTGCGCCACCAGATGCGCCGCCTCGCCATGCACGGGAACGCCGATCTGCGGCCGCACCCATTCATACATCTTGCGAAGTTCGCTGCGGCGCGGATGTCCCGATACATGCACCAGCGCATCGCCATCCTCGATGATCTTCATGCCGAGGTCGATCAGCCGGTTCTTGATCTCCAGGATCGCCTTCTCGTTGCCCGGAATGGTGCGCGAGGAAAACACCACCGTGTCGCCGGCGGTCAGCGCCACCGACTTCATCTCGTCGCGCGACAGCTTGGCCAGCGCCGCCAGCGGCTCGCCCTGGCTGCCGGTGCAAATGATCACAAGGTTCTCGCGCGGGATGAAGCCGTAGTCTTCCTCTGCGATGAATTCAGGCAGGCCGTCCATGTAGCCGAGCTCGCCGGCGACATCGATGACGCGCTTCAGGGAACGGCCGAGCACCAGGCATTGCCGGCCGGCATCGCGCGCCGCGCGCGCGATCGACACGATACGCCCGACATTGGAAGAGAAGGTGGTGACCGCGACGCGGCCCTTGGCTTTCTCGATGACGCCCTTAAGCCCCTCGCCGACTGCCACTTCCGAAGGCGACTCGCCTTCCCTCAGCGCATTGGTGGAATCGCAGATCAGCGCCAGCACGCCCTTGTCGCCATAGGCGCGGAAACGCGCTTCGTCGGTCTTGGGCCCGATCGTCGGCGCCGGGTCGATCTTCCAGTCGCCGGTGTGGATCACCGTGCCCGCCGGCGTGGTGATCGCCAGCGACATCGGCTCGGGAATCGAGTGCGCGACAGGGATGGCCTCGATCTCGAACGGGCCGACGGTGAATTTCTCGCCCGCACGGTAGATCGACGCCGGGATCTTCGGCGCGCCCTGCTCGCCCTGCCGCTTGGCTTCGAGCAGGCCGGCGGTGAACGGAGTCATCCAGACCGGCGCCTTCAGCTTTGGCCAGATGTCGAGCAGCGCGCCGTAATGGTCCTCATGCGCATGGGTGATGACGATGCCGCGCAGGCCGTCGATGTTTTCCTCGATGAAGCGCGTGTCGGGCAGGATGAGGTCGACGCCCGGATGCGCGCTGTCGGGAAACGTCACGCCGACATCGACGACGATCCATTCGCGCGCGTCGGCGGGCCCATAGCCGTAAAGGGCGAAGTTCATGCCGATCTCGCCGACGCCGCCGAGCGGCGCGAAGACGAGTTCGGCGTTTTCCTTGTTCGCCATAAATTTCTCTTCCTTCCTGGCCCTCAGGCCAAGCCAATCAAATCAAGCCACTCAGGCGCGGGCCGACGCGACAGCGCCGAAATGCACGTCGCCGGCGGCTATCGTCAAAACCGATCCCTCATCGTCGCGGATCACGAAACGGCAGTCCTCGTCAATGGTTTCGAAGACGCCGCGCACCACATTGCCGTCAATTCTGACCGCAACCTCGCCGCCAAGGCCCGCCGCACGCGCCAGCCAGCGCTGGCGGATGGCATTGAGCCCGCGCCCGTCGTCCCACAGCCGCGCATTCTCGCTCCAGGCATCCGACAGCGCCAGGAACAGCGTCTCGGCATCACAATCGGCGCCCAGCGCCTGCAACGACGTCGCCGGATAAGGCAGATCCTGCGGATAGGCCGCGACGTTGACGCCGATGCCGACGGCCACCGCGAAACGGCCGCCTTCCAGCATGGCCGATTCCAAAAGGATGCCGGCGAGCTTGGCGCCCGAGGCCAGCACGTCGTTCGGCCATTTCAACTCGAAACGGTTGCGGCCCTGGCTGGCGCCATCGATGGCGACCGCGATCCGCCCTTTCGGCACCACGGCGTCGAGCGCGTCGGCGAGCGCCAGCCCGGCGACGAAGCCGAGCGTCGCGGCAAGCTTGAGCTCACCGCCGGGAAGAATAAGCAGCGTCGCCGCCAGATTGCCCTCGGGCATCAGCCAGGCGCGCCCGCGCCGCCCGCGTCCGCTTTCCTGCTTCTTGGTGACGACCCAGAGCCTGCCGGGATCGCCGGCCCGCGCATGCTCCAGCGCCACCGTGTTGGTGGAGCCGACGCTGTCATGCGCCTCGAGCCGGAACCCCTCCGACGCCGCGGTTGGAGCCAGCCGAAACGCCATCCCGTCAGAAGAATGTTTTGGCTGCGGCTTCGGCATAATTGCCAATCGGCCCGCCGATCAGCACGTAGAACAGCACGAAGGCGCCGCTCAAGCCGAGCACGAGGCGCAGTTCGCTGGCCATCGGCACGAAGCCGCCGACCGGCTCGTCGAACCACATGATCTTGATGATGCGCAGATAATAGTAGGCGCCCACCACCGAGGCCAGCACGCCGATGATCGCCAGCGCGTAGAGATGCGCGTTGATCGCGGCGAGGAACACGTACCACTTCCCCCAGAAGCCGGCGAGCGGCGGAATGCCGGCCAGCGAGAACATCAGGATGGTCAGGATGGTGGCCATGATCGGATTGGTCGACGACAGGCCCGCGAGATCGCTGATCTGCTCGACATTGCCTTCCTTGCGCCGCATGGCGAGGATGAAGGCGAAGGTGCCCAGCGTCATCACCAGATAGATCAGCATGTAGATGGCGACGCCGCGCACGCCGTCCTGGCTGTTGGCGGCAAGGCCGACCAGCGCATAGCCCATATGGCCGATCGAGGAATAGGCCATCAGGCGCTTGATGTTGGTCTGGCCGATAGCCGCGAAAGCGCCAAGCGCCATCGAGGCGATCGAGATGAAGACGACGATCTGCTGCCAGTCGGCGGCGACCGGCTTGAAGGCGCCCATGGTGACGCGCACGATCAGCGCCATCGCCGCCATCTTGGGCGCCGCCGCCAGGAAAGCCGTGATCGGAGTCGGCGCGCCTTCGTAGACGTCCGGCGTCCACATATGGAACGGCACGGCCGAGATCTTGAAGGCCAAGCCGGCCAGCACGAAGACCAGGCCGAAGACGAGGCCGAGCTGGCGCTCGCCGCTGGAGAGCGCCGTCGCGATCTCATGGAAGCCGGTGTTGCCGGTGTAGCCGTAGACCAGGCTGATGCCGTAGAGCAGCATGCCCGACGACAGCGCGCCCAGCACGAAATACTTCAGGCCGGCTTCGGTCGAACGCACATTGTCGCGGTTGATCGCCGCCAGCACATAAATCGCCAGCGACTGCAGTTCGAGGCCGAGATAGAGCCCGATCATGCCGTTGGCCGAGATCATCAACAGCATGCCGAGCGTGCAGAGCAGCACCAGCACCGGGAACTCGAACTTGTCGAAATGCTCCTGCTTGGCAAAGCGCATCGACATGATCAGCGTCACCGCCGAGCCGACCAGCGCCAGCACCTTCATGAAGCTGCCGAAGGCGTCCTGCACGAAGGCGCCGCCATAGGCGGCGCCCTGCCCGCCCGAGAAGATCAGCCACAGGCCGGACAGCACCAGCACGGCGACGGCCAGGCCGGTCACCGTCATGGTGTTGTTGGAGCGTGAATAGGCGCCGACCATCAGCAGCGCCAGCGCGCCGATGGCGAGGATCAGCTCCGGCGTCGAGAGCGAAAGACTGGAGTAAAGGTCCGGCGTCATAGTCTATCCCCAGTCAGTTCGCCGCCGCGGTCTGCGCGGAATTGATGGATGCGGTGACGTTGGTGACGAGCGTCTTGACCGAAGCCGCCGTCGCGTCGAACACCGGCGCCGGATAGACGCCGAAGAAGATGACCAGCACCACCAGCGGATAGACGATCGCCTTCTCGCGGGTCGAAAGGTCGAGCAGGTTCTTCAAGCTGTCCTTGGTCAGCGCGCCGAAGATGACGCGGCGGTAGAGCCAGAGCGCATAGGCCGCCGACAGGATGACGCCGGTGGCGGAGAAGAACGCCACCCAGGTGTTGACCTTGAACACGCCGAGCATGGTCAGGAATTCGCCGATGAAACCTGAGGTACCCGGGAGGCCGACATTGGCCATGGTGAAGATCAGGAACACGGTGGCGTATTTCGGCATGTTGTTGACGAGACCGCCATAGGCGTCGATCTCGCGCGTATGCATGCGGTCGTAGATGACGCCGACGCACAGGAACAGCGCGCCCGAAACGAGGCCGTGGCTTAGCATCTGGAAGATCGCCCCCTGCACGCCTTCCTGGTTCATCGCGAAGATGCCCATGGTGACGAAGCCCATATGCGCGACCGACGAATAGGCGATCAGCTTCTTCATGTCCTCCTGCATCAGCGCCACCAGCGAGGTGTAGATGATGGCGACGACCGAGAGCGTGAACACCAGCGGCGCGAACATCGCCGACGCTTCCGGGAACATCGGCAGCGAGAAGCGCAGGAAGCCGTATCCGCCCATCTTCAGGAGGATGCCGGCCAGGATGACCGAGCCGGCCGTCGGCGCCTCGACGTGCGCGTCTGGCAGCCAGGTATGCACCGGCCACATCGGCATCTTCACCGCGAAGGAAGCGAAGAAGGCGAGCCACAGCCAGGTCTGCATGTTGGCCGGGAAATGATGCGTCAAAAGCGTCGGGATGTCGGTGGTGCCCGACTGGAAGAACATCGCCATGATGGCGAGCAGCATCAGCACCGAGCCGGCCAGCGTATAGAGGAAGAACTTGAATGAGGCGTAGACGCGCCGCTTGCCGCCCCAGACGCCGATGATGATGAACATCGGGATTAGGCCGGCCTCGAAGAAGACGTAGAACAAGACGATGTCGAGCGCGCAGAACACGCCGATCATGAGCGTCTCGAGGATCAGGAAGGCGATCATATAGGCCTTGACCCGCTTCTCGATCGCTTCCCACGAGGCGAGGATGCAGAACGGCATCAGGAAGGTGGTCAGGATGACGAACAGCATCGAGATGCCATCGACGCCCATGTGGTAGGAAATGCCCGAATCCAGCCAGGCATGCTTTTCGACGAACTGGAAGCCGGCCTGCGAATTGTCGAAGCCCGTCCAGATGAACAGCGACACCACGAAGGTGAACGCCGTCGTGATGAAGGCGATGGCGCGGATGTTGCGGCGCGCGTTCTCATTGTCATCGTTGATGAACAGGATGAGCAGAACACCAACCAGTGGCAGGAAGGTGACCAGCGAGAGGATTGGCCAGTCGGTCATCAGAGCATCATCCAGGTGACGAGAGCGGCCACACCGATCAGCATGGCGAAGGCGTAGTGGTAGAGATAGCCGGTCTGCAGCTTGACGACCCGGTTGGTGACGTCGACCACGCGCGCCGAGATGCCGTCGGGACCGAGCCCATCGATGATCGTGCCGTCACCGGTCTTCCACAGGAACCGTCCGAGACGCTTGGCCGGCTGCACGAACAGGAAGTCGTAGAGCTCGTCGAAATACCACTTGTTGAGCAGGAAGGCGTAGAGGCCGCGATGCTGTGCCGCCAGTTCCTTCGGCGCCTCCGGCTTGCGGATATAGAACTGCCAGGCGACCAAAAGGCCGATCAGCATGGCGACGAAGGGCGCTAGTTCCACCCACAGCGGCAATTCGTGGATCTCGTGCAGGATCTCGTTTTCCGGCAGCGTGAACAGCGACGCCTTCCAGAAGTCGTGATAGCCCTCGCCGATGAAGGCGCCGTGGAAGATGATGCCCGCGAACAGCGCGCCGGCGGCCAGCACATAGAGCGGCACCAGCATCACCGGCGGCGATTCATGGACATGGTGCATGACCTCGTGGCTGGCGCGCGGCTCGCCGTGGAAGGTCATGAAGATCAGCCGCCAGGAATAGAAGCTGGTGAAGCAGGCGGCGATCACCAGAAGCACGAAGGCAAGGCCCGCGACCGCATTGTGGCCGGCGAAGGACGTCTCGATGATGGCGTCCTTGGAGAAGAAGCCGGCGGTGCCGATCACCGTCGCCGGGATGCCGACACCGGTCAGCGCCAACGTGCCGATGATCATCATCCAGTAGGTGGTCGGGATCAGCTTCCTGAGACCGCCCATCTTGCGCATGTCCTGCTCGTCGGACACCGCATGGATGACCGAGCCGGAGCCGAGGAACAGCAGCGCCTTGAAGAAGGCGTGCGTGAACAGATGGAAGATCGCCGCGCCATAGGCACCGACGCCGAGCGCCACGAACATGTAGCCGAGCTGCGAGCAAGTCGAATAGGCGATGACGCGCTTGATGTCGTTCTGCACGAGGCCAACGGTCGCCGCGAAGAAGGCCGTGAAAGCGCCGATGAAGGTAACGACGGTCAGCGCCGTATGCGAGAGTTCGAACAGCGGTGAGAGCCTGGCCAGCATGAACACGCCGGCGGTCACCATAGTCGCGGCGTGGATGAGCGCGGAGACCGGCGTCGGACCCTCCATGGCGTCCGGCAGCCAGGTGTGCAGCGGCACCTGCGCCGACTTGCCCATGGCGCCCATGAAGAGCAGCAGGCAGACCACCGTCAGCGCCGACTGCTTGTCCAGCGCATGACCGAGGAAGGTCAGCACCGCGGCGCCCGCCGGCGCGCCTTCGGTCGGCAGGAAGGACGCCGCATTGGCGAAGATGGTGCCGAGGTTGACCGAGCCGAACAGCACGAACACGCCGAAGATACCGAGCGCGAAACCGAAGTCGCCGACGCGGTTGACGACGAAAGCCTTGATCGCCGCGGCATTGGCCGACGGCTTCTTGTACCAGAAGCCGATCAGGAGATAGGAGGCGAGACCGACGCCTTCCCAGCCGAAGAACATCTGGATGAGGTTGTCGGCGGTCACCAGCATCAGCATGGCGAAGGTGAACAGCGAAAGATAGGCGAAGAAGCGCGGCCTATTCGGGTCGTGGTGCATGTAGCCGATCGAATAGATATGGACCAGCGCCGACACGGTGTTGACGACGACCAGCATCACCACCGTCAGCGTGTCGATGCGGAGCGCCCAGGAGGCGTCGATGCCGCCCGACTGGATCCAGCGCAGCACCGGCACGGTGAACACCTCGCCATGGCCGAAGCCGACGGTGAAGAAGGCGATCCACGACAGCACCGCGGCGACCACCAGGAAGCCGGAGGTGATGTATTCGGATGCCTTGGCGCCGAGCGAATTGCCGAACACGCCGACAATCAGGAAGCCAAGCAGCGGGAGGAAGACGATAGCCTGATACATGGTGGTTCCCGTCAACCCTTCATCGCGCTCACGTCTTCGACCGCGATCGAGCCGCGGTTGCGGAAGAAGACGACAAGAATGGCAAGACCGATCGCCGCCTCGGCCGCCGCGACCGTCAGCACGAACAGGGCGAAGACCTGTCCGACGAGGTCATGCAGCGCCGCCGAGAAAGCGACGAAATTGATGTTGACCGCGAGCAGGATGAGTTCGACCGACATCAGGATGACGATGATGTTGCGGCGGTTCAGGAAGATGCCGAAGACGCCCAGCGTGAACAGGATCGCCGATACGGTCAGATAATGCGCGATGCCGACGACCATCTTCAGATACCCTCGCCCGACTTGACCTTGCGTATTTCCATGCCCGTCGCCGGCGTGCGGCCGACCTGGGCGGCGATCGACTGCCGCTTGACCCCTTCCTTGTGGCGCAGCGTCAAGACGATGGCGCCAATCATGGCGACCAGCAGCACCAGGCCGGAAATCTGGAAGTAGTAGAGGTAGTCCGTATAGAGGATGTCGCCGAGCGCTGCCGTGTTGGAGCGCGTGGCGAGGTCCGGCGTCTGTTTCGCCACCGTCGCGGCAAGCCGGGGCGCGAAGGTGTAGCCGCCGAGCACGATGATCAGCTCGGCCGCCAGGATAAGGCCGACCAGCGCGCCGATCGGCGCATATTGCAGCGCGCCCTGCTTCATCTCGGCGAAGTCGACGTCGAGCATCATGACGACGAACAGGAAAAGCACCATCACCGCGCCGACATAGACGACGAGCAGGATCATCGCCAGGAACTCGGCGCCCGTCAGCATGAACAGACCGGCGGCGTTGAAGAAGGTCAGGATCAGGAACAGCACGGAATGCACGGGGTTGCGCGACGAAATGACCATGAAGGCCGACGCCACGGCGATAAAGGCGAAGAGGTAGAAGAAAGCCGCCTCTAATCCAGTCAGCATGGGATTCCCCGGGTTCCTGTCCGGACAAAAGGCTCAGCGCCTCCTGCCCGATGTTCGCCGCCGCCTCCGGCTGGCAAAGTTGCGTGTTCCTTAGACGAGGCCCCTCGCCCCGTCCATGCGTCAAATGTCAGCGATAGGGCGAGTCCAGCGCGATGTTGCGCGCCAGTTCCCGCTCCCAGCGATCGCCGTTGGCGAGCAGCTTTTCCTTGTTGTAGTAGAGCTCCTCGCGCGTCTCGGTCGCGAATTCGAAGTTCGGCCCCTCGACGATGGCGTCGACCGGGCAGGCTTCCTGGCAGAAGCCGCAATAGATGCACTTCACCATGTCGATATCGTAGCGCACGGTGCGGCGCGTGCCGTCGTTGCGGCGCGGGCCGGCCTCGATGGTGATCGCCTGCGCCGGGCAGATCGCTTCGCACAGCTTGCAGGCGATGCAGCGTTCCTCGCCGTTCGGATACCGGCGCAGCGCATGTTCACCGCGGAAGCGCGGGCTGGTCGGCCCCTTCTCGTGCGGATAGTTGATCGTCTCCTTCGGCGCGAAGAACTGGCGCATCGACAGGAAGAAGGCGCTGACGAAATCCTTCAGCAGCAGCGATTTTGCGGCTTGGCCAAGAGCGGACATCACGCAAACCCCGTGATCTTGAGGAAGGCCGCGGTGGCGACGACCATGAAGAGCGAGATCGGCAGGAACACCTTCCAGCCCAGCCGCATCAGCTGGTCGTAGCGGTAGCGCGGCACGAATGCCTTCACCATCGAGAACATGAAGAACATCAGGCAAATCTTCAGCACGAACCAGATCACCCCTGGAACCCAGGTGAAGGGCGCGAAGTTGAACGGCGGCAGCCAGCCGCCGAGGAACAGGATGGTGGCCAAGGCGCACATCATGACGACGGCGACATATTCGCCGAGGAAGAACAGCAGGAACGGCGTCGAGGAATATTCGACCATGTGGCCGGCGACCAGTTCCGACTCGGCCTCGACGAGGTCGAAGGGCGGGCGGTTGGTCTCGGCCAACGCCGAGATGAAGAAGATCACGAACATCGGCAGCAGCGACAGCCAGTGCCAGTCGAGGAAGGTGTTGGGCAGGCCGAGCTTGGTGCCGAGACCATCCTGCTGCGACATGACGATGTCGGAGAGGTTGAGCGAGCCGACGCAGAGCAGCACCGTGACGATGACGAAGCCGATCGAGACTTCGTAAGACACCATCTGCGCGGCCGAACGCAGCGCGCCGAGGAACGGATATTTCGAATTCGACGCCCAGCCGCCCATGATGACGCCATAGACCTCGAGCGAGGAGATGGCGAAGACATAGAGGATGCCGACATTGATGTTGGCGATCGCCCAGCCCTCATTGACCGGAATGACCGCCCAGGCCGAGATCGCCAGCACCGCCGAGACCAGAGGCGCCAGCAGGAAGACGCCCTTGTTGGCGCCCGACGGGATCACCGGCTCCTTGAAGACGAATTTCAAAAGGTCGGCGAACGCCTGCAGCGTGCCGAACGGACCGACGACGTTCGGGCCGCGGCGCAACTGCACCGCCGCCCAGATCTTGCGGTCGGCATAGAGCAGATAGGCGACGCCGATCAGGAGCACGACGATCAGCACCACCGACTTCAACAGGATCAGCAGCGCCGGCAGCACGTAGAAGGAGAGGAAGGTGTCCATGCTTACTCCGCCGCCTGCTTGAAGCCGCTCTTGGCCAGCGCCGAGCATTCGGCCATCACGGCCGACGCCCGCGCGATCGGGTTGGTCAGATAGAAGTCCTTCACCGAAGAGGTGAAGGTGCCCTTGTTCAGGCGCCCGCCGAGCTTCGCCGCCTTGGCGACGTCGTCGGCGCTGCCGGCCAGAACCTGGTCGATGCGCGCGAGATGAGGGAACTCGCCATAGAGCTTGGCGCGCAGCTGCGGCAGCGAATCGAAGGGCAGCTTCTTGCCGAGCACGTCCGACAGCGCCCTCAGGATCGCCCAGTCCTCACGCGCTTCGCCCGGCGCGAAGCCGGCGCGGTTGGTCTGCTGCACGCGGCCTTCGGTGTTGACATAGGTGCCCGACTTCTCGGTGTAGGCCGCCGCCGGCAGGATGACGTTGGCGCGATGCGCGCCGGCATCGCCATGCGTGCCGATATAGACGACGAAGGCGCCGCCGGTCGCAGCCATGTCGATCTCGTCGGCGCCGAGCAGGAAGAGCAGATCCGTCTCGCCGAGCATGCCGGCGACGTTCTTGCCGCCCTCGCCCGGCACGAAGCCGACATCGAGGCCGCCGACGCGTGCCGCCGCATTGTGCAGCACCGCAAAGCCGTTCCAGTCGGCGGTGACTGCATTGACGGCCGCCGCGAGCTTCGCCGCCTGGCCGAGCACCGCCGCGCCGTCGCCGCGCGCCAGCGCGCCCTGGCCGACGATGATCAGCGGATGCGTGGCCTTGCTCAAGACCTCGAAGAACTTGCCAGTGCCGTCGGCCAGCCCCTTCAGGGACTCCGGACCGGCGCCGATCAGCTCATACTCGTAGCGGGTGTCGCCGATCTCGCCGATGACGCCGACCGGCAGATTGCCGACGCGCCAGCGCTTGCGGATGCGGGCGTTGAGCACCGAAGCCTCGAAGCGCGGATTGGCGCCGATGATCAGCACCGCGTCGGCCTGCTCGATGCCTTCGATCGTCGGGTTGAAGATATAGCTGGCGCGGCCGAGCGTGGGATCGAGCGCGGCGCCATCCTGACGGCAATCGATGTTCTTCGAGCCGAGCGCGCTCATCAGGAGCTTCAGCGCATAGATTTCCTCGACCGCCGCGAGGTCGCCGGCGATCGCACCGATCCGCTCGGGCGCGGTCTTGCCCACCTGTTCCTTGATCGCGGCGAAGGCTTCGGCCCAGCTTGCCGGTGCAAGCTTGCCGTTCTTGCGCACATAGGGGCGGTCGAGGCGCTGCGTGCGCAAGCCGTCCCAGATGAAGCGCGTCTTGTCGGAGATCCACTCCTCGTTCACCTGTTCGTTGACGCGCGGCAGGATGCGCATCACTTCGCGGCCGCGGCTGTCGACGCGGATCGCCGAGCCGACGGCGTCCATGACGTCGATCGATTCGGTCTTGGTCAGTTCCCACGGCCGCGCCTGGAAGGCGAAAGGCTTGGAGGTCAGCGCGCCGACCGGGCAAAGGTCGATGACATTGCCCTGCAGTTCCGACGTCATCGCCTGTTCGAGATAGGTGGTGATCTCGGCGTCCTCGCCGCGGCCAATCAGGCCGAGCTCGGAGATGCCAGCGACCTCGGTGGTGAAGCGGACGCAGCGCGTGCAGTGGATGCAGCGGTTCATCACCGTCTTCACCAGCGGGCCGATATACTTGTCTTCGACCGCGCGCTTGTTCTCGTGATAGCGCGAGGAATCGACGCCGAAGGCCATCGCCTGGTCCTGCAGGTCGCACTCGCCGCCCTGGTCGCAGATCGGGCAATCCAGCGGATGGTTGATCAGCAGGAATTCCATCACGCCTTCGCGGGCCTTCTTGACCATCGGCGTGTTGGTGAAGATTTCCGGCGGCTCGCCGTTCGGGCCGGGGCGCAGGTCGCGCACGCCCATGGCGCAGGAGGCCTGCGGCTTGGGCGGGCCGCCCTTCACCTCGATCAGGCACATGCGGCAATTGCCGGCGATGGACAGCCGCTCGTGGAAGCAGAAGCGCGGCACTTCCGCACCGGCATCCTCCGCCGCCTGCAGCAGCGTGTAGTGGTCGGGTACCGTGATCTCTTTCCCGTCGACCTTGAGCTTTGCCATTCGCCTCAAACCTCTGCGGATGTCCCGCAACCCATCTTTCCGGGCGCGGCTTGCGCCGCGCCCGGTATCTCAATCACTTCTTGGCGGCCAGTGCCGCCGCCTGCCGGGTCCAGTCGTCGCGGCCGATGCGGCCGGTAAGCGACAGATAGTCCTCGACCCAGGCGATCTCTTCCGACGTCCAGGCGGCGATCTGGCCATAGGTCCAGATGCCGAGCCCGTTGAGCACCTTCTCCAGCTTCGGACCGACGCCCGAAATCGCCTTCAGGTCCGACGGCTTCGCCGGCTTGTCGACCGCCTTCGGCTGGCGGAAATCTTCAGGCATCAGCGCCTGCGTCGCCGGCTCCTCGACGGCATCGGCGCCGATCGCCTTCTCGGTCGCGGTCGCAGCGATGTCGGTGACGTCGCGGGCAAAGGTCTGCGCCTCGGCGATCAGCGTCTCGGTCGCCTTGCGCGCCTTGGACGAATGGGCGGCCGCTTCCGTCTGCGCCTCGAGGTCGTCGAGGAACGGCTGGAACATGCGCTGCGAGGCTTCGAGCGCGCCGGTGAAGGCGCCCATCCACATGCCGACGGCGTGGTTGGCGAGGCCGATGCCGAGCGCCGACATCGCGGCGGCGCCGGCAACCGGATGCGCGAAAAGGTTGACGGCGCTGGCCATCTCCTTCGGCATCATCCTGGTCAGGTCCTGGTTCATCTTCTCGAGTTGTTCCAAATCAGGCATCAACGGGTAGGGTATCGAATACGGCGCCATAGAATTCTCCTGGTCGTTTCTTCGTTGCCCCGCCCCTGCGTTCCGTCCCGGGCTTTCGCCCGCATTCCAAAATCTATTCCGCCGCGACCATCACCGGCTCGACCCGGTGCGCGTTGCGGGAAAACTCGTCGATGCGGCGTTCCACCTCGCCGCGGAAATGTCGCATCAGGCCCTGGATCGGCCAGGCCGCCGCGTCGCCGAGCGCGCAGATCGTGTGACCTTCGACCTGCTTGGTGACGTCGAGCAGCATGTCGATCTCGCGCTTCTGCGCCTCGCCGCGCACCAGCCGCTCCATCACCCGCCACATCCAGCCGGTGCCTTCGCGGCACGGCGTGCACTGGCCGCAGCTTTCATGCTTGTAGAAGTAGGACAACCGGGCGATCGCCTTCACGACGTCGGTCGACTTGTCCATGACGATGACAGCGGCCGTGCCGAGGCCGGATTTGAGATCGCGCAACGCGTCGAAATCCATCGGCGCGTCGATGATCTGCTCGGCCGGCACCAGCGGCACCGAAGCGCCGCCCGGAATGACCGCAAGCAGATTGTCCCAGCCGCCGCGGATGCCGCCGCAATGCTCCTCGATCAGTTCGCGGAACGGGATCGACATCGCCTCTTCGAAGGTGCACGGGTTGTTGACGTGGCCGGAGACGCAGAACAGCTTGGTGCCGGCATTGTTCGGCCGGCCGAAGGACGAGAACCAGGCCGCGCCGCGGCGCAGGATGGTCGGCGCAACCGCGATCGACTCGACGTTGTTCACTGTTGTCGGGCAACCGTACAAGCCGACATTGGCCGGGAAAGGCGGCTTCAGCCTGGGCTGGCCCTTCTTGCCTTCCAGGCTTTCGAGCAGCGCGGTTTCCTCGCCGCAGATATAGGCGCCGGCGCCGTGATGCATATAGACGTCGAAATCGTAGCCGGACGTGTTGTTCTTGCCGATGAGCTTGGCGGCATAGGCCTCGTCGATCGCGCGCTGCAGCGCCTCGCGCTCGCGGATGAACTCGCCGCGCACATAGATGTAGGCGGCGATCGCGCCCATGGCGAAGCCGGCGACCAGCGCGCCCTCGACCAGCGTGTGCGGATCGTTGCGCAGGATGTCGCGGTCCTTGCAGGTGCCCGGCTCGGATTCGTCGGCATTGATGACCAGATAGCTCGGACGACCGTCGCTCTGCTTGGGCATGAACGACCATTTCAAGCCGGTCGGGAAGCCGGCGCCGCCACGGCCGCGCAGGCCGGACGCCTTCATCTCGTTGACGATCCAGTCGCGCCCCTTGGCGATCAGGCCCGGCGTGTCGTCCCAGATGCCGCGCGACTGCGCGCCGGCCAGCGACGTGTCGAAGAGGCCGTAGATGTTGGTAAAGATACGGTCTTTGTCCTGAAGCATTGTTCGTCCCTCAGACCGGCTTCTTGCCGAAGACACGGATGTATTCGGCGACGCCGCCCTTGGCGAGCGCCTTGGCCTGCTTCACCCAATCATCACGGTCGATGCGGCCATGGAAAGAAAGATATCCGTCGACCCATTCGCGCTCGGCCTTCTTCCACGAAGCGACCTGCGCAAAGGTGTAGATGCCCAACGAATGCAGCACGCCTTCGATCTTCGGGCCGACGCCGGAGATCAGCTTGAGATCGTCGACCGCCGCCGGCTTCTCGATGCCGGCCGGACGGTTCTTGTCGTCGAGCGAAGGCTTTGCCGGCTTGGCGGCGGCAGCCTTGGCCGGCGCGGTTTTCGCCGTGTCCACGGCCGCGAGCTTGGCCGGCGCGGGAGCCGAGGGCGCAGCCGCAGCAGGCGCCGCTGCTGCCGGCGCAGGAGCTGGTGTCGCCGGTGCGGCAGCCGGCGCCGCGGCAGCGGCGTCCTTGGCCGCCTTTGCGGCAGCCTTGGCTTCCTTGTCGCGGGTCGACTTCAGGATCGCCTTTTCGCTGGTCAGCGTCTTCAAGCCGCCGGCCGGCTCGGAACCGTGGCGGCCGTTCTGCGGACCGGGCTTGACCTCGGCGCCCTTGCCGGCGTCGTAGAGATCGATGATCTCGGCCAGCCGCTCCGGCGTCAGGTCCTCGAAAGTGTCCTTGAAGATCATGACCATCGGCGCGTTGACGCAGGCGCCGAGGCATTCGACCTCTTCCCACGACAGTGTGCCCTTGTCGTTGGTGTGGAACTGGTCGTGGTGGATTTTCGAGCGGCAGACGTCCATCAGCGCTTCCGAGCCGCGCAGCATGCAGGGCGTGGTGCCGCAGACCTGGATATGCGCGCGCGTGCCGACCGGATTGAGCTGGTACTGGGTGTAGAAGGTCGCGACCTCGAGACCGCGGATGCGTGGCATGCCGAGCATGTCGGAGATCGACTCGATCGCCGCCTTGGTGACCCAGCCTTCCTGCTCCTGCGCGATCATCAGCAACGGGATGATCGCCGACTGCTCGCGCCCCTTCGGATATTTGGCGATCCACTGCTCGGCCGCCGCCGCATTCGCCTTGTTGAAGGCGAAGGAGGCTGGCTGGACGCTGGCATCTGCGAGACGGCGGACTGACATTTAGCGATCGACCTCACCAAACACGATGTCGAGGGAGCCAAGCACGGCGGTGACGTCGGCCAGCATGTGGCCGCGGCACAGGAAATCCATGGCTTGCAGATGGGCGAAGCCGGGCGCGCGCAGCTTGCAGCGATAGGGCTTGTTGGTGCCGTCAGAGACCAGGTAGACGCCGAATTCGCCCTTCGGCGCCTCGACGGCGGCGTAAACCTCGCCGGCCGGCACGCGGTAGCCCTCGGTGTAGAGCTTGAAGTGATGGATCAGCGCTTCCATTGACCGCTTCATCGCCTGACGCTTCGGCGGCACCACCTTGCCGTCGAGGTTCGACACTGGGCCGGCGCTTTCCTTGCCGAGCAGCAGATCGACGCACTGGCGCATGATCTTGGCCGACTGGCGCATCTCTTCCATGCGCACCAGGTAACGGTCGTAGCAGTCGCCGTTCTTGCCGATCGGAATGTCGAAATCCATCTCCGAATAGCATTCATAGGGCTGCGATTTGCGCAGGTCCCAAGCGGCGCCCGAGCCGCGCACCATGACGCCCGAAAAGCCCCAGGCCCAGGCATCGGCCAGCGACACGATGCCGATATCGACATTGCGCTGCTTGAAGATGCGGTTGCCGGTCAACAGCGCGTCGAGATCGTCGATCGACTTGAGGAAAGGGTCGATCCACTTGCCGATGTCCTCGATCAGCTTCTGCGGCAGGTCCTGGTGCACGCCGCCCGGCCGGAAATAGGCCGCATGCATGCGCGAACCCGAAGCGCGTTCGTAGAACACCATCAGCTTTTCGCGCTCGACGAAGCCCCACAACGGCGGCGTCAGCGCGCCCACGTCCATCGCCTGCGTCGTCACATTCAAGATGTGCGACATGATGCGGCCCATCTCGGAATAGAGCACGCGGATCAGCTGGCCGCGCTTCGGCACCTCGATGCCGAGCAGACGCTCGGCAGCCAAAGCGAAGGCGTGCTCCTGATTCATCGGCGCGCAATAGTCGAGCCGATCGAGATAAGGCACGGCCTGCAGATAGGTCTTGGCCTCGATCAGCTTTTCGGTGCCGCGATGCAGCAAGCCGATATGCGGATCGACGCGATCGACCACCTCACCGTCAAGCTCCAGCACCAGGCGCAAAACGCCATGCGCCGCAGGATGCTGCGGACCGAAGTTGATGTTGAAGTTGCGGACGGAGGTTTCAGCCATTGTGGCGCCTCAATTCGTCTTGGCTTTTTCGTCCCCGGGCAGGACGTAGTCCGTCCCTTCCCAAGGCGAGAGGAAATCGAAATTGCGGAATTCCTGCTTGAGCTCGACCGGCTCGTAGATGACGCGCTTGGCTTCGTCATCGTAGCGAACCTCGACGAAGCCGGTCAGCGGGAAATCCTTGCGCAGCGGATGGCCGTCGAAACCGTAGTCGGTGAGGATACGGCGCAGGTCCGGATGGCCGGAAAACAGCACGCCGTAGAGATCGTAGGTCTCGCGCTCGAACCAGTCGGCGCCCGGGTAGACTGATGTCAGCGACGGCACCAGCGTTTCCTCGCCGGCGTGAACCTTGAGCCGAATGCGGACATTCTGCTTCGGCGACAGAAGATGGTAGACGACGTCGAAGCGCTCGGCGCGGGAAGGATAGTCCGCGCCGGAAATGTCGATGATCGAGATGAACTGGCAGCGCGGGTCGTCGCGCAGGAAGGTCGCCACCTCGATCAGATTGGCCGGCTCGACCAGAACCGTCAGCTCGCCATAGGCAAGCACGGCATCGCCGATGCGGCCGGAGAGCTTCTCGCCGAGATAGGTGGAGAGGTCGTTCAACGCCTGGGTCATCGACTCACCGTTCGATCGTGCCGGTGCGGCGGATCTTCTTCTGCAGAAGGAGAATGCCGTAAAGCAGCGCTTCGGCGCTCGGCGGGCAGCCGGGCACATAGATGTCTACCGGCACGATGCGGTCGCAGCCGCGCACCACTGAGTAGGAATAGTGGTAGTAGCCGCCGCCATTGGCGCACGAACCCATCGAGATGACGTAGCGCGGCTCCGGCATCTGGTCGTAGACCTTGCGCAGCGCCGGCGCCATCTTGTTGGTCAGCGTGCCGGCGACGATCATGATGTCGGACTGGCGCGGGGACGCGCGCGGCGCGACGCCAAACCTTTCCGAGTCGTAGCGCGGCATCGAGGTATGGATCATCTCGACCGCGCAGCAGGCGAGGCCGAAGGTCATGAACATCAGCGAGCCGCTGCGCGCCCAGGTAATCAGCGCCTCGGTCGAGGTCACAAGAAAACCCTTGTCGGCCAGCTCGTCATTGATCTGCAGGAAAAACGGATCGTCCTCGCCTACCGGCCGGCCGGTGTTGGGGTCGATGATGCCCTTGGGCTTCGGCGCGACGAGGGTGCCTGAACTGTCGTTCAATCCCATTCCAGCGCTCCTTTTTTCCATTCATAGGCAAAGCCGATGGTCAGCACCGCCAGAAACACCATCATCGACCAGAAGCCGAGCATGCCGACTTTAGAAAAGGACACCGCCCACGGGAACAGGAAGGCGACCTCGAGGTCGAAGATGATGAACAGGATCGACACCAGATAGAAGCGGATGTCGAATTTCATGCGGGCATCGTCGAACGAATTGAAGCCGCATTCATAGGCGGAAAGCTTTTCCGGGTCGGGATTGCGGTAGGCCACGAGGAACGGCGCCACCAGCAGCGCCAGGCCGACGACCAGCGCAATGGCGATGAACAGGACGATGGGCAGATACGAACTCAGGAGTGCGCTCATGCGGCGGCTTTCCGTTGGCGGGCCAGTTCACTTTGATTACAGCAACGAACTCTAATGCGGAAGCGTGACAGTTTAACCGCTGAACCGTTTTAAGAGGCCCATGCTGCAACGCGGCGACGGTTAGCGCAGCGGTTCCGGTGACGCAAGTCAAACCTTGTTCAAATCGCGGCCCTGGACGCCTTATCGGAAGAAACTGGTCCGATCCGCTCCCGTTTGATTTCCTTCACTTTTTACTCCACTTTTATCTCCTGACATATCTCCCGCCATTTGCCTGCTAGCATGAGCGGAATCACCGGCTAAAAATCCGGCAAACAATCAGGGCAAAGGCGCCTCGATGAAGGACAAGTTATCGCTCGCCATGGCCAGGCGCATTGCGCTCGGCGCGCAGGGTTTTACCGACCCGCGTCCAGGCGGCACGCCCGACCGGCGCCACCTCGCGCGCGTGCTCTCCCGCACCGGCCTTTTGCAGATCGATTCCGTCAGCGCCGTGGTGCGCGCGCACTACATGCCGCTTTACTCGCGCCTCGGCCCCTACCCGCTCGCGCTGCTCGACAATGCCGCCGTCACCCGCAAGCGCAGCGTCTTTGAATACTGGGCGCATGAGGCTTCCTTCCTGCCCGTCGAGACCTGGCCGCTGATGCGCTGGCGCATGCTGCGCGCCGAACAGGGCGACGAAATGTATCTCGGCCTCGCCAAATGGGGCCGCGAGCGCAAGGCAATGATCGACGAGATCTATAAGGAGGTGGCCGAACGCGGCCCGATCGCCGCTTCCGACATCGAGGGCCACAAGGGCAATGGCGGCTGGTGGGGCTGGAGCGAGGCCAAGCACGCCTTCGAATGGCTGTTCTGGGCCGGCCGCATCACCACCGCCTACCGGCGCGGCTTCGAACGCTACTACGACCTGCCCGAGCGTGTTTTGCCGCAAGCCGTGCTCGACCTGCCTGTACCCTCGGTCGAGGATGCGCACCGCGAATTGCTGCGCATTTCCGCCCGCGCCCACGGCATCGCCACCTATGGCGACCTGCGCGACTATTTTCGGCTTGCACCCGGCGACACGAAGGATCGCATCGAGGAACTGGTCGAGATGGGCGAGTTGCTGCCGGTTCAGGTCGAGGGCTGGGACAGGACTGCCTACCTCCACAAGGACGCCCGTTTCCCGCGCCGCATCGAAGCGCGCGCCCTGCTCGCCCCCTTCGACCCGGTCGTCTTCGAGCGCACGCGGACCGAAAAACTCTTCAATTTCCGCTATCGCATCGAAATCTACACGCCGGCCGAAAAGCGCCAATACGGCTATTACGTGCTGCCCTTCCTGCTCGGCGACCGGATCGTCGCCCGAGTCGACCTGCGCGCCGACCGCCCTGCCGGCGTGCTGCGCGTCCCTGCCGCCTATGCCGAGCCGGGCGCACCGCCGGAGACGGCCGCCCAGCTCTTCGAAGAACTGAAGCAGATGCAGGGCTGGCTCGGCCTGGAGCGGATCGAGGTCACGCCCGCCGGCGATCTCGGACCGGCGCTGGTTGACATCGCGACGTCGCACCCTGCGTTGACAGGTTAGCGCCTCTAAGCCTAAATCCGCCACAGACGGTCTTCTCCCGGCAAAGGGAGGAGCCAAGAGGGAATGCGGTGCGGGCGAAATGCTCAAATCCGCGGCTGTCCCCGCAACTGTAAGCGACGAGCCAAGGCCGAAAACCACTGGGATGTTCCCGGGAAGGCGGCATTCAAGGCGACGACCCGCGAGCCAGGAGACCTGCCGTCTGAGACAAATGAATCCGATCGCCCGGCGGGTTTCCGGGCAAGGAGCACGGTTTTTGGACCACAATGGCAGTTTTTCGGCTGGCACAGCGGGCAATGCGTCCGACGATGATGACGCTTTTGCCGGCGTGACGATCATCGTCTGCTCGTCCTGCCGCGACGAGACCGGTTCCGACGCCCATCCGCGTGCCGGCACGCTGCTCGCCGAGGACACGCGCCGGGCTGCCTCGGGCGATAAGATCAATATCCGCACTGTCGAATGCCTCGGCAATTGCAAGCGCCGGCTGAGCGCGGCGCTGCTGCGCGACGGCTGCTGGAGCTACGTCTTCGGCGATCTGACCGCAGCCAGCGGCGCCGACCTCGTCACCGGCGCAAAACTCTTCGCCACATCGAGCGACGGCCTCATCCCCTGGCGCGGCCGGCCCGATTCCCTCAAGCGCGGCCTTGTCGCCCGCATCCCTCCCCTCGACATGCTGAAGGACTGACCATGAACGCCCCAAACTCGGCCGCCAATCTCTCCCGTGTGCCTTGCACCGTCGTCACCGGTTTCCTCGGCGCCGGCAAGACGACGCTGGTCCGTCATTTGCTGGAGAATGCCGGCGGCAAGCGCATCGCCATCATCGTCAACGAGTTCGGCGACATCGGCATCGACGGCGAGATCCTGAAGGGTTGCGGCATCGACACCTGCCCGGAGGAGAACATCGTCGAATTGGCCAATGGCTGCATCTGCTGCACGGTCGCCGACGATTTCGTGCCGGCGCTCGACCAGATCCTGTCGCTCAGCCCCAAGGTCGACCACATCCTGATCGAGACGTCCGGCCTTGCTCTGCCGAAGCCGCTGGTCCAGGCTTTTCAATGGCCGACGGTGAAGAGCCGGGTGACGGTCGACAGCGTCGTTGCCGTGGTCGACGGCCCGGCGCTGGCCGAAGGCCGCGTCGCCAACGACATGGATGCGCTCCAGGCGCAGCGCGTCGCTGACGACACGCTCGACCACGACGACCCGGTCGAGGAAGTGTTCGAGGACCAGATCGCCTGCGCCGACCTGATCATCCTGTCGAAGAACGATTTGATGAACGCCGCAGGCTCGGCCCGCGCCAACACCATCATAAACGAACATTCGGCCCGCGCCGTGAAGATCGTGCCGACCTCGCATGGCAAGGTCGATCCCTCGGTGCTGCTCGGCCTCGGGCTCGCCGTCGAGGACGACATCGAGAACCGCAAGTCGCACCATGACGGCGCCTTCGACCACGAGCATGACGATTTCGACACTTTCATCGTCGACATTCCCGCGATCGCCAACCCGGACGAACTGGCCAGGCGTGTCGCCACCGCTGCCGAGCAGGAAAACGTCTTGCGCGTCAAAGGCTTCGTCGAGGTCGGCGGCAAGCCGATGCGGCTTCTGCTGCAGGCCGTCGGCCCGCGCGTCAACCACTATTACGACCGCGCCTGGACGGCCGAGGACGACCGCCGCTCGCGGCTTGTCGTCATCGGCCTCAAGGGGCTGAACCGCCCGGCGATCGAGCGTATCCTCGCCGGCTGAGGCAAAACCGGACTACGATGCATATCCTCACCACCACATCCGCTTCGCTCGACGATCTCGCCGAGCCGATCGATCTCAGGCAGACGCCTGCGGACGTGGTGGCGCTGTCCTTCACCGACAGCGACCTGGCAGGACTGGCGGCGGCGTGGAAGGCCGATGCGCAACGGCTGCCCTCGATGCGGCTGGCGGCATTGCGCGACCTGCGTCACCCGATGTCGGTCGACCTGTGGATCGACAGCGTCGCCCGCCACGCCAGGGTCATTCTGGTCCGCATCCTCGGCGGCTACGACTGGTGGCGCTATGGCTGCGACCAGCTTGCCGCAGTGGCGCGCGAACGCGGCATCAAGCTGGCGCTGCTCCCCGGCGAAAGCCACGACGAGGATTTGCGCCTGATCGAAGCCTCGACGCTGCCGCGCTCGGAGTTGGACGCGCTGCTCGGCTATTTCCGCGAGGGCGGCCCGGCCAATATGGCAGCGCTGGTGCGGAGGTTGGCGAGGCTTGCGGGGGCTGAGGCGGCGGTGGCTGAGCCAGTCGGCGTACCAAAGGCTGGGTACTATCAGCAGGGGGTTGGAGTTTTAGAGAAGCCAGACGTTTCGAAGGTCGGCGCTCCCGTCATCCCCATCCTCTTCTACCGCTCAATGCTGCTGGCCGCCGACGTCGCGCCAATCGACGCACTTGTCGACGCCCTGCGCTCGCAAGGCCTCACCCCGGTGCCGATCTTCGTGTCCAGCCTCAAGGACCCGGCATCTCTGGACTTCGTCGAAACAGCCCTTGCCGCACTGAAGCCGTCTGCCATCGTCACCGCCACCGCCTTCGCTTCCGGCGCCGAGCCCGGCACTGAGACCCTGTTCGACCGCTCCGGCGTCCCGGTGTTCCAGGTCATCGTCGCGACGACCAGGCGCGAGGTGTGGGAGCAGAACCAGCGCGGCCTGGCCCCCGCCGATCTCGCCATGCATGTCGTTCTGCCCGAGCTCGACGGCCGCATCCTCGCCGGCGCGATCTCCTTCAAGGGCGAGATCGAGACCGACCCGGCGCTGGCTTTTCGCGCTTTCGCCAACAGGCCAGAGGCGGATCGTATCGCGCAGGTCGCCAAGCGCATCGCGACGTTCATCCGCTTGCAAAAGACGGAGCGGTCCGAGCGCAAGCTGGCGATCTTCATCCCCGACTATCCGAGCGCGCCGGGGCGGACCGGTTACGCGGTTGGGCTGGATGTGCCGTCCAGCGTGCTTGCCTTGCTGCATGACCTGAAGGAACAGGGCTATGCGGTTGAAGGGATTCCGCAATCGCCGCGGGGGTTGTTGGATGCGTTGGAGGTTGGCGTATCCGGGCTTAGGTTGGAGGACTACGCCGCCTTTTCAGTTGAAATGCCTAAGGCAGCGCGTGATGCATTAGAGGCGGCGTGGGGAACGGCCAATGACGAAGGTCACGTCAATGCGCCCCCCTCTGGCCTGCCGGCCATCTCCCCCACGAGGGGGGAGATTGAGCTGTCGTCCGCGCTTTCGCCAATCTCCAGCCCTGTTAGGGATGAGCCGGCGTCGAAACTGCTGATCTCCCCCCTCGTGGGGGAGATGTCCGGCAGGACAGAGGGGGGCGCGACAGAACGCCAGCATTTGCCAGCCGCCCCCAAACACTTCCCCTTCCGCGCCGCCACCTTCGGCAACGTCACCGTGGCGCTCGCTCCCGATCGCGGCCGCTCGGCGGACCGCCGCGCCGACTACCACGACCCGACGCTACCGCCGCGCCACGAGCTGATCGCCTTCGGTCTCTGGCTGCAGAAATCGCTCGGAGCCCATGCCATCATCCATGTCGGCGCGCACGGCACGCTGGAATGGCTGCCCGGCAAGACCGTAGCGCTCTCCGACGCCTGTTTCCCCGAAATCGTCACCGGCTCGCTGCCGGTCATCTACCCCTTCATCGTCTCCAACCCCGGCGAAGCTGCGCAGGCCAAGCGCCGCATCTCGGCTGTCACGCTCGGCCATCTGCCGCCGCCGCTGACCGGCGCCGGCCTCGACGAGAACCAACAGAAGCTGGAACGGCTGGTCGACGAATATGCCCAGGCCGACGGTCTCGACCGCCGCCGCCGCGATCGTCTCGCCAAGCTGATCGTCGAGACGGCGCGGAAAACCGGGCTTGCCTCGGAAGCCGGCGTTGCCCGAACCGATGCGCCAGACGAGGCGCTGCGCCGCATCGATGCCTGGCTCTGCGACCTCAAGGATTTCGCCGTCAAGGACGGCCTGCACATCTACGGCCGTTCGCCGGACGGCGAGACCGATGCGCTGCGCCGCCAAAGCGCCGAAGCCGAACGGACCGCCCTGCTCGCCGCCCTCGACGGCCGTCATATCAAGGCTGGCCCCGCCGGCGCGCCGGCACGCGGCCGCTCCGACGTCCTGCCGACCGGCCGCAACCTCTTCACCGCCGACCCGCGCGCCATGCCGACGCCGACCGCCTACGATCTAGGCCAGGCGGCGGCGGAAGAAGTGGTGCGCAGCTATATGCAAAGCCATGGCGACTGGCCGCGCTCGCTGGTCATCGACCTTTGGGGCTCGGCCTCGCTGCGCACTGGCGGCGAAGAGATCGCGCAAGGCCTGGCGCTGATGGGCTGCCGCCCGCAATGGGATGCCGCGACCGGCCGCGTCACCGGCATCGAGGTGCTGCCGCCGGCAGCGCTCGGCCGCCCGCGCGTCGACGTCACCTGGCGCATTTCCGGCCTGTTCCGCGACATGTTCCCGACCCAGATCGCGCTCATAGACGCCGCGGCGAATGCGGTCGCCAGCCGCGACGAGGACGATTCGGAAAACCCCTTGGCCGCGGCGACCCGCGCACAAGGCAAGGTCGGCCCGCGCATTTTCGGCACTTCGCCCGGCACCTACGGCGCTGGCGTCGAGGATTTGCTGTCGCGCGGCGAATGGGGTGTCCGTGAAGAGATCGGCCGCGCCTATCTCGACGCCACCTCGCACGCCTATGGCGGCGCCGACGGCGAAGGCATCGCCTCCCCAGGCGCCTTCGAAACCCGCATCGCCGAGGCCGACCTGCTCGTCCACACCGGCGACGATCCCGGCCGCGATATCCTCGAAGGCTCCGCCGACGTCGCCTTCATCGGCGGATTCTCGGCGGCACTTGCTGCGCTTGGCAGGAACGCCGACGTCATCGTGCTCGACACCACCGATCCGCAGAAGCCGAAGCCGCGCTCGGTCGGCGAGGCGGTATCGCGCGTGGTCCGCGCCCGCGCCGTCAATCCGCGCTTCATTGCCGGCCAGATGCGTCATGGCCCGCGCGGCGCCTCGGAATTCGCCGAGACGGTCGACCGTCTTGTCGGCTTCGCCGAGACCACCCACGCCATTTCAGGCGCACTGATCGAGGCAGTACATGACGCCTATCTCGGCGATTCGGATGTCCGTGCTTTCATCCTGCGCGAGAACCCGGCGGCAGCAAAAGTCATCGCCGAGCGATTCCTCTCAGCGCGGCGGCGCGGCCTCTGGCACCCGCTCCGCAACTCCATCGACGACGATCTCACGGCGTTGATCGCAGAGGCCCAGGCAACCGGGGTGGCGGCATGAACGCCTTCTCGCGACGCGGCGCCTGCCCTGCCCTCAGCGCGCCGATGCAGACCGGCGACGGGCTGCTTGTGCGGCTCAATCCGGTCGCGGGAGGACTTTCTCCCAAGCAACTGATCGGACTCGGCGAATCCGCTTTGCGCCATGGCAACGGCATCATGGAGGTGACCGCACGCGGCAGCCTGCAGATACGAGGGCTCACGGCGGAAAGCGCAAGGCTGCTGGCGGCGGAAGTCGATGCGCTGGGCATTGCCGTGCGCAGCGGCGTGCCGGTCGAAACCGGGCCGCTGGCGGGGATTGATCCGCAGGAGATCGCCGATCCTCGCCCGCTGGCGGGGCGTATACGGACGGCGATTGAGGAGGTTGGGCTTACGGCAAGGCTGGGACCGAAAGTGTCGGTAGTTGTCGATGGCGGCGGGCAGCTGACGATGGATTCGGTGACGGCTGATGTCCGGTTGAAGGCTACAAGGACCGGCACCGACATCCTTTGGAGCGTTTCGGTTAGTGGCAACGGCCGAAGCGCGAAGCCGCTTTCGACGGTCGATCCGGATGCCGCACGCGACATCGCTGTGGCGGCACTACGGATGGTCGCTGAGAAGGGCAGAGAGGCGCATACCCGCGATTTGTCGGCGCGGCAGCTGGCCTCGCTCGCGGGCTGGCATTCCTTCGCGCCCCCCTCTGTCCTGCCGGACATCTCCCCCACGAGGGGGGAGATCAGCAGCTTCACTGCCGACTCCCTCCTTGTGGCGAACCCACGTGTTTCGACTTCCGCGAGTGGCGAAACCGTCGGCGACGGCTCAATCTCCCCCCTTGTGGGGGAGATGTCCGGCAGGACAGAGGGGGGCGCCGTAGAGCGCCCTCACCCGCCGATTGGCCTTTTCAACCTCGACACCAGCCACGCTCTCGGCATCGGCCTGCCCTATGGCAGCATGCCGGCCCAGCCCCTCGTCGACCTCACCAAGCAAGCCGCAAACCTCTGCGCCACCGAAATCCGCCTCGCCCCAGGCCGCGCTTTGCTCTTCCTCGGCCTCTCCCCATCCGCCTGCGCCTCGCTGCAAGCTACCGCCACCACCGTCGGCTTCGTCACCTCCGCCGCCGACCCGCGCACCCGCATCGCCGCCTGCCCCGGCACGCCGGCCTGCGCCTCCGGCCGCATCGCCACCCGCGACATCGCCGAGACGATCGCCAAACAAAGCCCCGACCTCTTCGACGCCTCGCTGACCCTTCACATTTCCGGCTGCGCCAAGGGCTGTGCGCATCCCGGCGCAGCCGCGCTCACAGTCGTCGGTGACGAAAACGGGGCCGGACTTGTCGTGGACGGGACGGCAAAGGCCCTTCCTGCCGGATACAGGCCGGGCTATGACGCCGCGCGCGGGGTCGCCGCCATCGCGGCGGCGGTCCGCGAACGACATCCTGGCGAAACCGCCGCCGCCTGCCTGGCAAGGCTTGGCGCGGCGAATGTCGCCGAACTCTATCGACGGAACCAGTGAATGGCCGCCTACGACTATATCCACGACGGCAACGCGATCTATGAGCGCTCCTTCGCCATCATCCGCGCCGAGGCGGACCTTTCGCGCTTCTCCGAGGCGGAAGCCGATGTCGCCATCCGCATGATCCATGCCTGCGGCCAGGTCGAAGCGGCCAGGAATTTCGTCTTCTCCAGCGATTTCGTCGCCGCCGCTCGTAGCGCCCTCGCCGCCGGCGCGCCGATCTTCTGCGACGCCGAAATGGTCGCCCACGGCGTCACCCGCGCCCGCCTGCCGGCCGGCAACGAGGTGATCTGCATGCTGCGCGATCCGCGCACGCATGAGATCGCGAAAGACATCGGCAACACCCGCTCCGCTGCGGCGATCGACCTCTGGGGCGAGCGCATGGCCGGCTCCGTCGTCGCCATCGGCAACGCGCCGACCGCGCTTTTCTATCTGCTCGAAAAACTGCGCGACGGCGCGCCGAAGCCGGCCGCGATCATCGGCATGCCGGTCGGCTTCGTCGGCGCCGCCGAATCCAAGGACGCGCTGGTGGAAAACTCCTATGGCGTGCCTTACGCCATCGTACGCGGCCGGCTGGGCGGCAGCGCCATGACCGCCGCCGCGCTGAATTCCCTAGCGAGGCCCGGCCTGTGAACGCGATCCCGAAAGGCCGCCTCGTCGGCGTCGGCACCGGTCCCGGCGACCCGGAGCTTCTGACGCTGAAGGCCGCGCGTGCGCTCGCCGAAGCCGACGTCGTCGCCTATTTCGCCAAGCGCGGCAACAACAGCAATGCCCGCGCCATCGTCGAGGCGCGCTTCCGGCCGGAGATGGTCGAGTTGCCGCTGCTCTATCCGGTCACGACCGAGATCGACAAGGATCACGACGACTACCGCGCGCAGATCGCCGATTTCTACGAGCGGTCCGCCGAGCAGGTCGCCGAGCATCTCGGCGCCGGCAGGATGGTCGCGGTGCTGTCGGAAGGCGATCCGCTGTTCTACGGCTCCTACATGCATTTGCATGTGCGGCTGGCGCATCGCTTCCCGACCGAAGTCATCCCGGGCGTCACGGCCATGTCCGGCTGCTGGTCGCAGACCGGCCTGCCGATCGTCCAGGGCGACGATGTGCTGACGGTGCTGCCCGGCACGATGAGCGAGTTCGAATTGACGCGGCGCCTCGCCGACACCGATGCCGCCGTCATCATGAAGGTCGGCCGCAACCTGCCAAAAATCCGCCGCGCGCTGGAAGCCACCGGCAAGCTCACAAAAGCTGTCTATGTCGAGCGCGGCACCATGCCGGGCAGCGTTTCCATGCGGCTCGCCGACAAGCAAGACGACAAGGCGCCCTACTTCGCCATCGTGCTGGTCGCCGGCTGGTCGGCCCGCCCGGGGGCCAAGCCATGAGCGGCCGCCTCACCGTCATCGGCCTCGGCCCCGGCAATGCCGACCAGGTTACGCCGCAGGCGGCTCAGGCCGTGGCGGACGCTGCCTTCTTCTATGGCTACAAGCCCTATCTCGACCGGCTCGAGCTGCGCCCGGACCAGACCCGCATCGCCTCCGACAACCGCGAAGAGCTTGCCCGCTCCAAAGAGGCGCTGACCAAGGCTGCCGAGGGCCATAGCGTCGCCGTCGTTTCCGGCGGCGACCCCGGCGTGTTCGCGATGGCTGCGGCCGTCTGCGAGGCGATCGAAGCAGGTCCCGCCGAATGGCGCACCATCGACCTCTCGGTCGTCCCGGGCGTCACCGCCATGCTGGCGGTTGCCGCCCGCATCGGCGCACCGCTCGGGCATGATTTCTGCGCCATCTCGCTCTCCGACAATCTGAAGCCCTGGGACCTGATCGAGCTGCGCCTGCTGGCCGCGGCCGGCGCCGGCTTCGTCATCGCGCTTTACAACCCGATCAGCAAGGCGCGTCCCTGGCAGCTTGGCCGCGCCTTCGAATGCCTGAAGGCGATCCTGCCCGGCACCACGCCGGTGATCTTCGGCCGCGCCGCCGGCCGGCCCGACGAGCGCATCGAGGTTTTTCTCTTGGCCGACGCCGATGCGGAGAAGGCCGACATGGCCACCTGCATCATCATCGGATCGCCCGAGACCCGCATCATCAGGCGCGGCGAGAAGCCGGCGCTGGTCTACACGCCGCGTTCGGCCACGGGCGCGAAAAGATGATCGACCTGGGCGGCCAACGCATCGATGGTTGCGGCCGACGGCACGTCCGGCAAGGGCGGGCGGCGGAGCATGACCACCTCGATGCCGAGCGCCCGCGCCGCGGCGATCTTGCCATAGGTCGCGTCGCCGCCGCTGTTCTTCGAAACGACGGCGTCGATGACGTATTGTTCGAGCAGCGCGCGCTCGTCCGCTTCCGGAAAAGGTCCGCGCGCCAGCAAATAGAGCGCATCCGGCACCGCCAGCTTCGGTTCGACCGGATCGACGCTGCGGATCAGATAATGGTGCTTCGGCGCGGCCTCGAAGGCGCCGGCCTCCTGCCGGCCGATCGCCAGGAAGACGCGGCGCGGCGCCTGACCCAGCGCCTTTGCCGCTTCGGCGACGCTGTCGACCAGCGTCCAGCGATCGCCCGCCGCAGGCTCCCAGCCCGGACGCCGCAGCGCCAGGATCAGCACGCCAGTCTGCCTAGCCGCTTCGGCGGCATTGGCCGAGATCCGGGCGGCGTATGGATGTGTGGCGTCGATCAGCAGATCGACGTGCTCTTCACGAAGATAGGCCGCCAACCCTTGAGCGCCGCCAAAGCCGCCGGTTCGCACCGGCACGCCTTGTGCGGCCGGGCTTTCGGTACGGCCGGCAAGCGACAGCGTGACCGCGAAATCCGCGCGGAGCGCCAGCTTTCCGGCCAGTTGCCGGGCTTCCGTCGTGCCGCCGAGGATCAGGATACTGTGGGTCATCATGCCTGCTAAGGGTCCGCGCGCCGCCAAGCCCGCCTCGAAGTGGCTCACCATCGTCGGCATCGGCGAGGACGGTGTAGCGAGTCTCGGCGACGAGGCCAAGCAGAGCATCGCCGAAGCGAAAATCGTCTTCGGCGGGAAGCGGCATCTCGCCCTCGTCGCAAACCTGACCAAGGGCGAAGCCCGCCCATGGCCGACGCCCTTCGACGCCGAAATGCGCGACGTGCTCGCGCTTGCGGGCAAGAATGTCTGCGTGCTGGCTTCCGGCGATCCGTTCTTCCACGGCGTCGGCGTCACGCTGGCGCGCAAGGTGAAGCCGGATGAGATGCTCGTCCTCCCGGCGCCCTCCTCTCTGTCGCTCGCGGCATCGCGCCTCGGCTGGGCTTTGCAGGATGTCGAAACCATCTCGCTGCATGGCCATTCGATCGACCTGATCCGGCCCCTGCTCCACCCCGGCGCGCGCATCCTGACGCTGACCTCCGACGGCGACGCCCCGGCAGCCATCGCCGCGCTGCTCGACGAACTCGGCTTCGGCCCGTCGCGGCTAACCGTCCTGGAGTCGCTTGGTGGTACGGATGAGGCGCGTCGCACCACCCGCGCCGACGCTTTCGATCTCAAAAACATCAACCCGCTCAACGTGCTGGCGCTCGACATTGAATCGACGCCGGATGCGCGTATCCTGCCTTTGACCGTCGGCCTCGCCGACCATCTGTTCGAGCATGACGGCCAGATCACCAAGCGGGAGATCCGCGCCATTACGCTGTCGGCGCTGGCGCCGCGGCGTCGCGAACTGCTGTGGGACATCGGCGCCGGCTCCGGCTCGATCGGTATCGAGTGGATGCTGGCACATCCGTCCATGCGCGCCATTGCCATCGAGGCCAATGGCGAACGCGCCGCGCGCATCACCCGCAACGCCGCGCATTGCGGCGTGCCCGGCCTTGTCGTGGTCGAAGGCGCCGCGCCCAAGGCGTTCGCCAAACTCGAAACGCCCGACGCCATCTTCATCGGCGGCGGCGGCAGCGATGCCGGCGTGCTGGAGAAGGCGATCAAGGCGCTGCGCCCCGGCGGCCGGCTCGTCGCCAATGCAGTGACGCTGGAGATGGAAGCGCTGCTGCTCGCCGAGCACAACAGGCGCGGCGGCGACCTCACCCGCATCGCGCTGTCGCGCGCGGCGCCCGTCGGCTCCATGCAGGCCTGGCGTCCGGCCATGCCGGTCACGCAGTGGAGCTGGGTGAAACCATGATGGTCGCGGGCATCGGCAGCCGCAAAGGCGTGAGCGTCGAAGAAGTGCTGGCGGCTATCGGGGCCGCGATTGAGGCGCATGGCCTCACAATAACGGCGCTTTCGGCGCTGGCGACGACCGAATTCAAACACAACGAAGATGCCATTTTCGCTGCCGGCCGTGAACTCAACCTCCCTGTAATAGTGGTTGATGCTTCCAGCTCCGACGCGTCACTCCCCCTCACCCGGCCTCCGCTTCGCTCGGCCGACCTCTCCCCAAGGGGAGAGGAGATGACCGGCGCCGCTGCCATTCTCTTCTCCCCCACGGGGAGAAGGTGGCCCGAAGGGCCGGATGAGGGGGCGTCTCTGCTCAGTCATTCGGATCTGTCGCAGAGCCGCGCCGGAACGCCGTCGGTTTCGGAGGCGTCCGCCCTTGCGGTTGCCGGGGCAGGTGCGAGGCTGCTGGGGCCACGCACCGTGCTTGGCCCGGTTACCTGCGCCATCGCCATCAGCGGAGACGCGCCATGACCGTACATTTCATCGGCGCCGGTCCGGGCGCGGCCGACCTCATCACGCTGCGCGGCGCGCGGCTCCTGGCCAGTTGCCCGGTGTGCCTCTATGCCGGCTCGATCGTCGCGCCGGAGCTGCTGGAACATTGCGCGCCGGGCACCAAGCTGATCGACACCGCGCCTATGTCGCTAGATGAGATCGAGGCCGAATATGTCGCCGCGCACAAGGCTGGCCACGACGTCTCCCGCCTGCATTCCGGCGACCTTTCGGTGTGGAGCGCCGTGGCCGAGCAGATCAGGCGCCTGGAAAAGCACGATATCCCCTATACGCTGACCCCTGGCGTGCCCTCTTTCGCCGCTGCCGCGGCCGCACTTCGCCGCGAGCTCACCATTCCGGAACTGGCGCAAAGCCTGGTGCTGACACGCGTCTCCGGCCGGGCCTCGAAAATGCCGCCGGGCGAGACGCTGGCCGGCTTCGGCCGCACCGGCGCCACGCTTGCCATACATCTTGCCATCCACGCCATCGACCGTGTCGTCGCCGAGCTGACGCCCTTCTATGGCGCCGAATGCCCTGTCGCGGTGGTCTTCCGCGCCTCCTGGCCCGACGAGCGGATTCTGACCGGCACGCTCGGCACCATCGAAGCGCTGCTGGCGAAAAATCCGATGGAGCGCACGGCCATCATCTTCGTCGGCAGCGCGCTCGCCGCGCAGGATTTCGGCGAAAGCTCACTCTATGACGCCCATTACCAGCGGCGTTTTCGCGGACGGGACGGACTGTGAACGGCAGCGCCAACATAAACGGACGGGCAAATGTCGAGCAGGCGCTGGCGCGGCTGAACTTCAAGCCGCGCGAACTGGAACCCGGCCATGTCTGGCTGGCCGGTGCCGGCCCCGGCGACCCTGGTTCGCTGACGCTGGAGGTGCTGGCCGCGCTCGGCCAATGCGACGCGCTGGTCTACGACGCGCTGGTCTCGCCCGATGTCGTCGCGGTCGCGCAAGGGGCCGAGCTGTTCTACGCGGGCAAACGCGGCGGCAAGCCGTCGATGAAGCAGGACGACATCACCGCCCTTCTGGTGAAGCTGGCGCGCGATGGCCGCCGCGTCGTGCGGCTGAAGGGCGGCGACCCCTATATCTTCGGTCGCGGCGGCGAGGAAGCGCTCGCTTTGGCGCGCGAGGGAATCCCGTTCCGCGTGCTGTCCGGCCTCACGTCCGGTCTAAGCGCTTTGGCCGCGACCGGTATTCCCGCAACCATGCGCGGCATCAACAAGGCCGTCATCCTCGCCACCGGCCATGCCGCCGGCACCGATGACGACATCGACTGGGCGGCGCTCGCTCGCACCGGGCAGCCGATCGTCGTCTATATGGGCATGGCCAATCTGCCGCTGATCGCGGCGGCACTGCTCGAAGGCGGGCTGGCGCCGTCGACACCGGTCGCTGTGATCGTTTCCGCGACCACGCCGCAGGAACGCATCCTCGTCGCCACGCTCACCACCATCGCCGAGGAAGCGGCTGCCGCCGGCCTCGCCTCGCCGGCACTGATCGTTGTCGGTGGCATCGTCGCCATGCGCGCGGCACTGGCGGGCGAAGCATGACGGCGCGCGCGATCATCATCGGCGCGCCGCGCTCCGGCTCTGGCAAGACCAGCGTCACCATCGGCCTGTTGCGCGCGCTGGCGCGGCGCGGCCTGAAGGTACGTGGCGCGAAATCCGGACCTGACTATATCGACCCCGGCTTCCACACCGCCGCGACCGGACTCTCCGGCGTCAATCTCGACAGCTGGGCGATGTCGCCTGCCCTGCTCAACGCGCTGGCCGCGCAGGCGGCCGACGACGCCGACTACATCATCCTTGAAAGCGCCATGGGCCTCTTCGACGGCATTCCGGCGCTCGAGGGCCGCACGGGTTCGGCCGCCGACCTCGCCCGGCTCTACGGCCTGCCGGTGCTTCTCGTCCTCGACGTTTCCGGGCAGTCGACCACGGCGGCCGCCGTCGCCAAGGGCTTTGCGACCTACGATCTCGATGTGCGCATGGCCGGCGTCGTGCTCAACCGCCTCGGCAGCGAGCGCCATCGCCGCCTCTCCGGCGACGCCATCGAGGCGATCGGCCTTCCGGTGGTCGGCGCCATCCTGCGCGATCCGACGCTCAATCTGCCGGAGCGGCATCTGGGACTTGTGCAGGCCGGCGAATACGAGAACCTGATGGCGCATCTCGACCGGCTCGCCGACATGGTCGAAAAATCGCTCGACATCGACGCCATCCTCAAGCTGGCGACACCTTTGCAGCCCACGCCCGGCAACTTCGCCGACGCCCTGCAGCCACCGGCGCAACGCATCGCGCTGGCGGAAGACGCGGCCTTCACCTTCCTCTATCCGCATGTCGCCAACCATTGGCGCAAGGCCGGCGCCGAGATCGTGCCGTTCTCGCCGCTGGCCGACGAAGCGCCGGCCGAAGACTGCGAGGTCTGCTGGCTGCCGGGCGGCTATCCCGAACTGCATGCCGGCAAGCTGGCCGCCGCGACGAACTTCCAGGCGGGAATGGCGCGCTTTGCGGCGACGAAACCGGTTCACGGCGAGTGCGGCGGCTTCATGGTGCTAGGCGAAGCACTGGAGGACGCCGACGGTCAAAGCCACAAGATGCTCGGCCTGCTCGGACATTCGACCAGCTTCGCCAAACGCAAGATGAACCTCGGCTATCGCGAGGCACGGCTGCGCGCCGCCTGCCCGCTGGGCCCTGAAGGCACGCTGATCCGGGGTCACGAATTCCACTATGCGCAGATGACCGCGACCGGCAATGACGAGCCGCTGGCCGATCTCGCCGACGGCCAGGGCAATCCGCTCGGCGCCTCCGGCTACCGGCGCGGCCATGTCAGCGGCACCTTCTTCCATGCCATTGCGAGGGGCGCATGAGCGGCCTGTCCGAACCGCGCCAGTTCCTCGACGATATTGGCCTCAGCCTCGTCTTCTTCACGCGGCTGAGACTGCCCTCGAGCGATTTCGGCGGCCGCAGCCTTGCCGATGCGATCTGGGCCGCGCCCTTCGCCGGTCTTGCCGTGGCGGTCATCGGCGCGCTGGTCTACGCGATCACCTCCAGACTTGGTCTCGCCAGCGGCCCGGCTTCGGCGCTGACGCTTGCCGCGACCATGCTCGCCACCGGCTGCCTGCATGAGGACGGGCTTTCCGACATCGCCGACGGTTTCTGGGGCGGGCGCACGCGCGATCGGAAGCTGGAGATCATGCGCGACAGCCGCATTGGCGCCTATGGCGCGGCGGCGCTGGGCGCCTCGCTGCTGATCCGCTGGAGCGCGTTGTCGGAACTGGCCGGCCCCGGCCACGTCTTCCTGGCGCTGCTCGCCGCCCATGCCGCCTCTCGCGGACTGTTCGGCGCCTTCATGCATCTGCTGCCGCCGGCTCGCGCCGACGGACTGTCGGCTGGTGCCGGCTCGGTCACCGCCGAAACCGCCATCATCGGCGCCGCGCTCGGCGCCGTGGCGCTGCTGGCGCTCGGCCTCGGCGGCGCCATCGTCGCGCTTATCCTGCTTGCCTTGCTCTTTGCCGCCTTTCGCGCGCTCTGCCTCAGCCAGATCGGCGGCCAGACCGGCGACACGATCGGCGCGCTGCAGCAGCTGGGCGAGATCGCGGTGCTGCTCGTCGCTTCCGTTTGCCTTTCCTGATTCTGTTTCGGAGACTTCTTCCCCATGCCCTTCAAATCGCTCGAAGACCTTCGCGCCGCCTGCCTCGACCTGTCCGCCGGCAGCGATAGCGCCGCCGCTGCCGTCGCCAAGCGCCAGGACACGCTGACCAAGCCGCCGGGCAGCCTCGGCCGTCTGGAGACGGTCGCCGCCTGGCTGGGCCGCTGGCAGGGCCGCGACATGCCGAAGCTCGACGATGTGAAAGTGTTCGTCTTCGCCGGCAATCACGGCGTCACCGCCCAGGGCGTCTCAGCCTATCCGTCCGAGGTCACCGTACAGATGGTGGCGAACTTCGCCGGCGGCGGCGCTGCCATCAACCAGTTGGCCCGCATCGCCGGCGCCAAGCTCGACGTCATCCCGCTCGATCTGGAGCACCCGACCGGCGATTTCACGCAAGTCCCGGCGATGGACGAACAGGCTTTCCTCGCCGCCGTCTCGGCCGGCTACGATGCGGTGAGCAAGGATCTCGACCTCGTCTGCTTCGGCGAGATGGGCATCGGCAACACCACGCCGGCCGCGGCGATCTCGACCGCGCTGTTCGGCGGCGGCGCGGAAAAATGGACCGGACGTGGCACCGGCGTCGACGATGCCGGCCTGCAGCGCAAGGTGGTGGCGATCGAGGCTGGCCTGAAGCGCCATGCCGACGCGCTGTCCGACCCGCTCAAGATCGCGGCTGCCTTGGGCGGGCGCGAGCTCGCCGCCATCTTCGGCGCCACGCTCGCCGCGCGCAAGAACAACGTGCCGGTGCTGCTCGACGGCTTCGTCTGCACCGCCGCCGCGGCACCCTTGGCCAGGCTGCATCCGACCGGCCTCGCCCACACCGTTGCCGCGCACGTCTCGGCCGAAGCCGGCCACCGGCGTCTGCTCGAAGCGCTCGGCCTGCCGCCGCTGCTCGACCTCGGTATGCGTCTCGGCGAAGGCTCCGGCGCTTGTCTCGCCGTCAACATCGTGCGCTCGGCGCTGGAGTGCCATACGAGAATGGCGAGCTTTGCCGAGGCAGGCGTATCGGAGAAGTAAACTCCGTCGAAATTTCAACACTGTTGAAACATCGAAATAACGTCATCTTGATCATTCCATGAGACGTAGATGTCTCATTGGGAGATCAAGCGATGTATTTGAAATGTCTAATATCCATTGCATTTCTTGCTGGGGCGGCTTTGCCCGCCCTTGCTCAGGAGCAGTATGTCCGGCCGCTTCGCCCCGGCGAGGATGGATCGTCCAGGATCCAGTCGTCGATCTCGATGACGCTTCCAGTCAAGGATGACGAGGATGCTACTGCACAGCAGCAGGTCGCGCTCCGCGCCTTCTACAAAACCGCTGCCGGCAGCTGCGCTATGGTGCTCGAGACCGTCGCCGACACCTGCGAGATCGTCGGCATGACAACCAACGTCAACGCCCGCGACCGCAGTGCCGGCGGCTATGGCGGCGCGCAGGTCACGGTGACCGGCCAGATCACGATGAAGGTCAAATTCAAGGCCAGCCTCAGCAAGACGGCGCAGTAGCCGGGCTCCATTGCCAGCGGAACCAGTTCCAGGCCGCCACGTTTCCGCTGGCGGCTCGGAGGATCACTGGAATGGGCAGCATTGCAGCCAAACCGCCGACACGCGGGATCTGGCCCTTGCAATTGTTGAATTTTTTCATGGCCGATGCCCAGGCAGGCATCGGCCCTTTCCTTGGCGTGTTCCTTCTGGCGCATGGCTGGGAAAGCGGCGCCATCGGCACCGTCATGACGATCGGCGGCGTGGCAGGTATGGTCATGACGACGCCCGCCGGCGCGCTGGTCGATGCGACCATGCGCAAGCGCCTCTATGTCGTCGTCCCCGGAGTTTGCGTGATCCTGGCCTCCGCGATCATCCTTCTGTCGCAGGAGTTCTGGCTGGTCGCCGCCTCGCAGATCGCGACCGCAATTGCCGGAGCCGCGATCGGCCCGGCGATCACCGGCATCACGCTCGGCATGGTCAACCAGCGCGGCTTCAACCGGCAGAATGGCCGTAACCAGGCCTTCAACCATGCCGGCAATGTGGTGGGGGCAGCGCTTTCAGGCTATCTCGGCTGGAAGTTCGGCTTCACCGCCGTGTTCTGGTTGGCCGCCGCCTTTGGCCTGCTTTCGATTGTCTCGGTTCTCGCCATTCCAAGCGATGCCATCGATCACCGTGTTGCACGCGGCCTGAGGGAAGATGGACCTGCGCAAGGTCATGTTAGCGGGCTTCAAGTTCTCGTCGAGTGCCGCCCGCTGCTGATTCTCGCGGCCGCACTGGCGCTTTTCCATCTCGGAAATGGTGCCATGCTGCCGCTTTACGGGCTGGCAGTCGTCGACAAGGCGGGAGCCGATCCGGCCGGCTTCGTCGCCATCACCATCGTTGTCGCGCAGGCGGTGATGATCGTCGTCTCGCTCCTCGCCATTCGTCTGGCCGAGAAGCGCGGCTACTGGCTTGTCCTGCTGATCTCGTTTCTGGCGCTGCCCATTCGGGGTCTGATAGCCGCCCATTCGATGTCGGTCTGGGGCGTGTATCCTGTCCAGGCGCTGGACGGCATAGGCGCCGGCCTGCAGGGCGTGGCGGTGCCGGGCCTTGTCGCCAGGATCCTCAACGGCACCGGCCGCATCAATGTCGGCCAGGGCGCGGTGATGACCGTGCAAGGGCTTGGCGCCTCGCTCAGCCCAGCGCTTGGCGGCTGGATTGCGCAGGAGATGGGCTATGGCGCGGCGTTCCTCATTCTCGGCGGCTTCGCGCTGGGATCGATTGCGTTGTGGCTCGGATTCGCCAAACTCCTCGGCCCAGCCTGCGCCTCGCAACCAGAGGAGAGCGCTGGCGCGCCTATGGCTCAGGCCAGTCCACCGGCGTAAGCGGCAAAGCCCGCCACCTGATCAGCGAAAATCTACTAAGTCTTTGAAAGATTTGGTGGGTGTGCACAGGATCGAACTGTGGACCCGCTGATTAAGAGTCAGCTGCTCTACCAACTGAGCTACACACCCACGCCGCCGGAAACTCAGCGTCGGCGGGCATATAGCCGCCGATGTCCGTCCTGTCCAGCCCTGCCTGAATCATTTCCCGACAAATCGCTAACGCATGATCCCGAAAAGTGGATTCCGGTTTTTGGAAGAGATCATGCGCGCAGTGAAACGGCGCAGGTGTCACACGAATAGCTTGCCTTCCGCGACCTTGATGGCATGACCACCGATGCGCGCCGAGGCCAGCTTGCCGCCATCGACATTGAGCTCCAGACGGATGCGCGAGGGCCGGCCCATTTCCAGCCCCTGCTCGATCCAGAGCTGCGAGGTGCCGTCGGTGGGAGCATCGAAATGCATGATGGCGCCGGCAAAGGCCGCCGCCGCCGAGCCTGTGGCCGGGTCCTCGTAGGACGGCGTGCCGGGCACGATCATGCGCACATGGAAGGCGCTGTCGTGGTGCACCGTCTCGCGGCAATAGACGTAAGGGCTGGCAAAGGCCCATTCGCTCTTGCGCGGCGCGAGTTCCGACCATGCCTGGTTGTCCAGCCTGATCTTGGCCGCCGCCTCCAGATCCGCGACCGGAATGGTGACGTAAGGCACGCCCGCAGACCAGAACGAGATGCGGTGATTCTCGAAACCGAGCTCGTGCGGGGCAAGGCCGAGGGCTGCGCCGATCGCCTCCGGATCGGCCTTGAGTTCCAGCTGGTCCGGCAGCTTCGCCAGATCGAACTCGGCGAAGGTCAAGCCATCATGCGCGCTGACCGCACAGCGGACCGGGCCGATATTCTCTTCCAGCACGAAGATACCAGCCTCCTCGCCGGCCAACTTTGCGAGCGCGATCGCCGAGCCGACGGTCGGGTGGCCTGCAAACGGCATTTCATAGTCGGGTGTGAAGATGCGGATGCGGTTGCGGTGCTTGGGATTGTCAGGCGGCAGCACGAACACTGTCTCCGACAGATTGAATTCGCGCGCGATCGCCTGCATGCCGGCAGTGTCGAGGCCATCGCAGTCGAACACCACGGCAAGCGGATTTCCAGCCAGCCGTTCCGTCGTAAACACATCGTAAAGCAAGTAATTGCGCGCCATGGGGAAAACCTTTCGCCTTGCCTCGAACTTCCGCCTCAATCCCAACATGAGGGAAATTTAATTTGAAATTCGAACCTTAAGGCCTGATTTGTACACGGATAGGGACATCAATTTTCAGCATAGGGGTCCGGCGTGGACCAGATTGTCAATCCGCCAAGGACGGAATCGGAGCCGTCCATAGAAACGGCCCTCGGTCTCGACCGCAAGGGCGTGAGTCGCAAGCGCCGCCGCTTCTGGCTTTACGCCGTAATGGCCATCGCGATCCTCCTGGTCGGGATCGGGGCCTACCAATGGTACGCTGCCGCGCCGCCCAGGTTCGAATACACGACCGTACAGGCCGCGAACGCCGATCTCACCGTCGAAGTCTCGGCGACGGGAACGCTGCAACCGCTGACCCAAGTCGATATCTCGAGCGAATTGTCCGGCATCGTCCGCTCGGTCGCGGCCGTCGAAAACCAGCAGGTCAAGAAAGGCGACGTGCTGGCGACGCTCGACACTGCCAAGCTGGAGGTACAGATCGAACGCGCCGAAGCCTCGGCCAAGGCGGCGGCGGCGAGCGTCGAGGACGCCAAGGTCACGCTGCAGGAAAACGAGAACGCCGTGGTGCGCGCCAGCGCGCTGACCAAGCGCGGTATGGCGACGGACCAGTCGCTGGAAGCGGCGACCGCGACCCGCGATCGCTCGAAGGCCGCGCTGGACAGTGCCGAGGCCAATCTCGCCATCGCCCAGGCCGATCTCAAGGCGCAGCAGACGGATCTGGCGAAAAGCACCATCTACGCGCCGATCGACGGCATCGTGCTGACGCGCTCGGTCGATCCCGGACAGACGGTCGCTTCCTCTTTGCAAGCGCCGGTGCTGTTCGTCATCGCAGCCGATCTCAGGAACATGGAATTGCAGGCGGCGGTCGACGAGGCCGATATCGGCCAGGTCAAGCCCAGCCAGCATGCCCGCTTCACCGTCGATGCCTTTCCTGACCGGCCCTTCGACGCCGAGATCCGCGACATCTCCTATGCATCCGTCACTACGGACGGCGTCGTCACCTACAACGCCAGGCTCGAGGTCGATAACAGCGAGCTTTTGCTGAGGCCCGGCATGACCGCGACAGTTTCGGTCGTCACCAAGCAGGAAAAGGGCGTGCTCACCGTGCCCTCGACCGCCTTCCGCTACCGCCCGGCGCAACAGGCCGAGCGCGGCTGGAGCCTGCGCGACCTGTTTACCGGCCGCATGGGCCGGCCGAACCGGCAGCGCGAGGCGACCAAAATGCCGACCGACGGCTCGCGCACGCTCTATGTGCTGGAAAACGGACGGCCGCGCCCGGTCAAGGTCAAGGTCGGCTCCAGCGACGGCGAGCTCACCGAAATCACCTCCGGCCTCGACGCAGGCGCCGAGGTCATCACCGGCGCGCAGCAGCGGAGCTGACGCGATGCCTTCTCCCTTGCTGATCACCTTCGACAAGGTCTGGAAGAGCTATGGCGAGGGCGAGGCGCGCGTGCATGCGCTGGCCGGCGTCGATCTCGCGATCCGCCGCGGCGAATTCGTCGCCATCATGGGACCCTCCGGCTCCGGCAAGTCGACGGCGATGAACATCATCGGCTGTCTCGACACGCCGACAGCCGGAACCTATTCCTTCATGGGCATCGACGCCGGCCGTCTCGACCGCAACCGCCGTGCACTGCTCCGCAACCTCTATGTCGGTTTCGTCTTCCAAGGCTACAATCTGTTGCCGCGCACCACGGCGGCCGAAAATGTCGAGCTGCCGCTGATCTATCGCGGCGTGGCCGCGCGCGAGCGCCGCGATCTCGCCATGCAGGCGCTGGCCGAGGTCGGCCTGGTCGGGCGCGAGCATCATACGCCTGCCGAGCTGTCGGGCGGCCAGCAGCAGCGTGTGGCCATCGCGCGCGCCATCGTCACAAGGCCGACGCTGCTTGTCGCCGACGAGCCGACCGGCAATCTCGACACTGCGCGCACGCATGAGATCATGGAACTGCTGACCAGGCTCAACGCCGATCTCGGGCTCTCCATCGTCATGGTCACGCATGAGGCCGATGTCGCCGACTATGCCGGCCGCACCATCCGCTTCCTCGACGGCCACGTCGCATCCGACACCTTGAAGACGGAGGCAGCGGCATGATCTGGGAGACCGTCCGCCTCTCGCTGCGCTCGATCCGCCGCAACGTGCTGCGCTCGTTCCTGACGCTGCTCGGCATCGTCATCGGCGTCGCCGCCGTCATCGCCATGCTCACCATCGGCTCCGGCACGACGCAAAAGGTCAAGGCCGATATTTCCAAGCTCGGCAGCAATCTGCTCGTCGTGCGCGCCGGCCGCCCGGCGGGTCCCGGCGGGCCGGGTGGCCTCGACCAGGCCGTGCGGCCGCTGGCCGAGAAGGATGTGACGGCGCTGGTCGCGCATCTCAGCGGTGCTCGCGCCATCTCGCCCGCCTCGCAAAAGCAGGTCCGCGTCATCTTCGGCACCGAAAGCCTGACCTCGGGCGTGACGGGCACCGACAGCGCCTATCTCGACGCGCGCGACTGGAAGCTGGTGTCGGGCCGGCCGTTCAGCGATTCCGAAACCCGAGCCGGCGCCGGCGTGTGCCTGATTGGCGAGACCGTGCGCCAGCAGTTCTTCGGCGCCGGCGATCCGGAGGGTGAGATCATCCGCGTCAACCGCACCTCCTGCAAGATCATCGGCTTGCTCGAGCCGAAGGGCTATACCGGCTTCGGCCAGGACCAGGACAATGTCGTCCTGATGCCGCTGCATGCCTATCAGCGACGCATTGCCGGCAACCGCGACATCGACAACATCTACATCGCCGCCGACGACCGCACGCCGACCAGCGAGCTACAGCCGCGCGTCGAGGACATTTTGCGCGACACGCGCCGCGTCACGCCGGATCGCGATCCCGATTTCGCCATCCGCGACATGACCCAGATCGCCGACGCCATGGCAAGCGCCACCACCACCATGACCGGCATGCTCGGCGCGGTGGCCGGCGTCAGCCTTCTCGTCGGCGGTATCGGCATCATGAACATCATGCTGGTCTCGGTGACCGAGCGCACGCGCGAGATCGGCATCAGGCTGGCGATCGGCGCCCACGAAAAGCACATCCTCATCCAGTTCCTGGTCGAGGCGACGGTGCTGTCACTGCTCGGCGGCATTATAGGCATCCTGATCGGGTTGGGCCTCGCCGGCCTCGCCTCGGCGACGCTGACGATACCTTTCGCGCCGAGCCCTGCCGTCATCCTGCTCGCCGTCGGCTTCTCGGCGCTGATCGGCATGGTGTTCGGCTTCTTCCCGGCGCTGCGCGGCGCAAGGCTCGATCCGATCGACGCGCTCAGGCACGAATAGCGGCCTGGCGGGGATCAGCCGTCAGAGTTCTGCACCGGCGCGACTTTGCGCGCCGAGCCAAAGCCGAATGACCAGCCAAGGTTCACGGCAAGTCCCGCCAGCAGGATCAGGACCAGCCCGGCGCCCTGCATGGCGGTTGTCGAGCGGCCGAACACAAAGAAGTCGGACAGCAGGGCGGCGACCGGATTGAGGAACGATCCCGCCGCAATGATCGTGATCGGCAGCCTTGGATATGACGAATAGAGCAGGATGTAGACGACGCCGGTGTGGATGACGCCGAGGCCGACAAGCCAGCCCCACATGCCGTTGCCGCCGTTTTGCAGCGCGGAGAGGTCGACGAACGGTGCGAAAACGACGATGCCTATCAGACAGTGAATGGCGCTGAGAACGCTGGGCTTCACCGATTTGACGGCGCGGGTGGTCAAGGTGGTGGCGGCGTAGAGCAACGACGCGACAAGCGCCAGGCCGACGCCGATCAGAAAGTCATGATCCGCCCGCATGACGCCGAGTTTCGGCACGATGGTGAGCACGAGGCCAAGGAAGGCTACGCAAATCCATCCCAATTTGTCCCGCGACAGTCCCTCCTTGAGCAAGAGCGCTCCGGCCAGCACGATCCAGAACGGCTGCAGATGATAGATGATCGTCGCAAAGCCGATCGAGGTCAGCTTGAAGGCCTGGAACAGGGCGACCCAGTTCAGGACCAAGCAGACGCCGCTGACGAGCACCAGCGGCCATAGCGGCCTCTGCGTGATGAAGAGGCTCCTCCACCCCTCCCGCAGGCAGCTCCAGCCGACAAGCGCTATCGTGCCGAAGACGCAGCGAAAGAAGATGACGTTGAGCGTCGGTTGGCCCGACTCGATGGAAAACAGGCCGGCCGTGCCGGATATCGCCATGCCGGCAGAGAGCATGATCGCCGCCTGGCCCAGCCCCGATCTCGCTTCCACTGCCATTCGATTTCGCTTTCACTCGGCTTCATTCACCGCTTCGCAGCCGAATAGTTGCGGGCTCCTCATGCATGAAGAGCCACTTGCAAAATGGCGCTCGACCAGCGGAAATGAAATCAGGCAATCGAAGCAGGAACGAACCAATGAGCTACAAGGGGCGGGTGTCGATCGCGGTCGTCGTCATCGAGGCTGCCCTTGCCGGCATCTGGTGGTATCTCGCCCGCTACGGCATGGCCAATCCCGACCGCGTCGCTTCCAACTTCCAGGAAGTGGTCGGCCAGACCATGGGAACGGCGATGGGCGGCTTTCTCGGCCTCAGCCTGATCCTGTTCTTCGTCGCCGCCCGCAACGACAGGAAAAAGCGGCAGGGCTGATCCGGTCCAAGCAGGTCAGAACGGCAGCCGCGCATTCTCCTTGACCTCCTTCATGACGAAGAAAGTTCGGGTTTGCCGAACCCCCGGCAGCGCGATCAGCTTCTGCCCGTGCAGCTTGTTGAAGTCCGCCATGTCGCGCACGCGGATCTTCAGCAGGTAGTCGAAGTCGCCGGCCACCAGGTTGCAGTCCAGAACTTCCTTGAGCTGCAGCGCGGCCTCCTCGAAAGCGGCGAAGCTTTCAGGCGTCGAGCGATCCAGCACGACGCCGACCATGACCAGCGCGCCCAGCCCGACTGTCGCGGGCGCGATCTCGGCCCGAACGCCGGTTATGTAGCCCTCTTCGAACAGGCGTTGCGTGCGCCGATGGCAGGTGGCGGCGCTGACATTCACGCGCGCGGCCAGCTCGGCATTGGTCAGCCGCCCCTCGGCCTGGAGCGCCCGCAGGATCCTGATATCGACTCGGTCCAAAGCTGGTGCGGAAGAATCTTCCATTTTATTGATCCAATATGGATGGCTTAGTCAATTTCCTCGCATCTTTATGCTTTCTAGGAAAATTTGGAAGGCAAGATCGAGAGCACCCCTCGCATGAGTCGGTCTATTCTCCGTCCAACGAAACCAACCACGGTGGAGACAAACCCCTTGTCGCTTCTCGCAAAATTCGAACGCTACCCGCTGACCTTCGGTCCGACGCCGATCGAGCATCTGCCGCGCCTCAGCGCGGCATTGGGCGGCAAGGTGCAGGTCTACGCCAAGCGCGACGACTGCAATTCAGGTCTGGCCATGGGCGGCAACAAATTGCGCAAGCTCGAATACATCGTGCCCGATGCCATTGCCTCCGGCGCCGACACGCTGGTCTCGATCGGCGGCGTGCAGTCGAACCACACGCGCATGGTCGCCGCGACGGCCGCCAAGATCGGCATGAAATGCGTGGTGATCCAGGAAAAATGGGTGCCGCACTACGACGCCGTCTACGACCGGGTCGGCAACATTCTTCTGACGCGCCTGATGGGCGCCGACAGCCGGCTGGTCGATGACGGCTTCGACATCGGCATCCGCAAGAGCTGGCAGGACGCCATCCAGTCGGTGAAGGATGCCGGCGGCAAACCCTATCCGATCCCCGCCGGAGCCTCGGTGCACAAATATGGCGGTCTCGGCTATGTCGGCTTTGCCGAGGAAGTGGCAAACCAAGAGGCCGATCTCGGCTTCAAATTCGACTACATCATCGTCTGCGTCGTGACAGGCTCGACACAGGCCGGCATGATCGTAGGTTTCGCCGCTCAGGAGCGCGCCGACCGGGTGATCGGCATCGATGCCTCCGGGACGCTCGACCAGACGCGCGCGCAGGTGCGCCGCATCGTCGACGACACCGCTGCCCTGGTCGGGTTCGGCCGCACCGTGCGCGAGGACGAAATCGTCATCAACCCCGACTATGCCTATCCCGCCTATGGCGTTCCGTCGCAAGAAACCAACGACGCGATCCGGCTTGCGGCCCGCACCGAGGCGATGATCACCGATCCGGTCTATGAGGGAAAGTCGATGCAGGGCCTGATCGACCTGGCCCGCAAAGGATTCTTCCCCGAGGGCTCAAAAGTTCTCTACGCGCATCTCGGTGGCGCGCCGGCGATCAACGGCTACAGTTATTACTACAAGGACGACGGCGGCAGCCGGAAAAGCGCTCCGCATGACGACGCGCTGCCACCGCTCTTCCCCTGAAGACTTAGCGGATCTCGCCGCCATTGGAGAAATGCCATTCGATCAGCGGCTTCATGTGCCCCATCAGCCCATCCGGCAGGTCGGTGCCATTGCGGATGATGACCGGACCCTCGATCTCCGGTTCATCTTCGCTGGCGACGAAAGCGCTGATGCGGCGCGCCAGTTCGTCTGCAGGTTCGGCCACCCGATAACGGCGGAAGATCACCGTTCCGCTCGGCGTGGAGAGCGCATGCCAGCGCCGTCCGCGCTCGGCCGTCGAAAGATCGATGCCCGTCTCCTCGCCCACTTCGCGGATCATGTTGAAGTCGACATCGATCAGGCCGTCGCGGAAATCGATCGGCTCGAACGAGCCGGCGGCGAAATAAATCCTCCCCGCATTGACCGTATGCGCGCCCATGCGGATCGCCACCAGCGCATTGTCGCCGGCAACCAGCACGGCGTGACCGTAGACATGCTCGGCGCCGCTCGCTTCGCGGTTCTTCCGCCACAGCATGAAGGTCGAATATTTCACCGCATGGCAGCGACCGGAGAGCCGGTTGTCGCGATAGCTGAGCGAGGAAAGCAGCACGACCGTACCGTCATACAGCGCCGGTTTCTCTTCGGTCTCGCGCCGCCAGTTCTCGGCGATCGCCGCTTGGTTCTCGCGTTCGAACGGGTGCTGTTCGGCGACGAGCCGCACGTCGATCGCGTCGACCGGCAGGATGGTGTTGCGAGGTAGGTCGAAGCTCATCAGCGTCACGCCATGTTCAAGGTGATGGCCACCGGGCAGTGGTCCGATGCCTTCGGCCTGTCCCAGCCGGCGCGGGGGAAACGCTCGACCTCCTGCCCGGCCGGGAAGATGGTGCGCCAGGGCTGGCCGTTGCGGATGATGTCGGGCACCGCCGTCGCGTTCTTCGCCGCCAGCCCCTTCGAAAGCAGGATGTAGTCGAGCTGGCACAAATGCCGCTCCTCCGGCCCGCGCGTATGGTAGAAACTCCAGCGGTCCATCTCCGGCCGCCGTTCGACGACGTTCTCGCAAAAACCGCCGGCGGTCAGCACATTGATCGACGACTGCGCCTCGTCGACCACCTCGAAGCGGTAGCCGTCGATCGAGTCGCCTTGGATCTTCACCCGCTGCCGGTAATCGTTCATGTCGCCGCAGATCGCCCAGCGCTTGTCGGAGGCCCCGCCCTTGCCAGCAATGTCCTTGCCGAAACGCTCCTCGATGATGCGGCGCACGGCTTGCGCCTCGGCGATGCGCAGCGGCATCGTCGCCTCGCGGCCATCGAGCCCGTTGCGCGGCGGACCCATCGATTTGAAATGCACGAGATAGAGCGTCAGCGGCGCGCCGCCGATCCTGAGGTCGATCTCGAGGCAGTCGCGCCGGAAGATGCGCTCGCTCGCCTGGTGCCCGAGCGCGGCGAGCTCCGGCGTGAACAGGCCGAACTCATCGAAGGTGACATAGGCATGGCTGGTCATGCGCACGAACTCGATCGGCTGGCCCTGCGCGGTCTCGTTGCGCATCATCAGCGCGACGTCGATGCCCCGCGTGTCGTTGCCGGCGGTAGTGTATTTCTGGCGGTAGCCCTGCCCGACCATCTTGAACAGATAGCCGTATTCGAAGGCTTTCAGCGCCTCGATATTGTCAACCTCCTGCATGCAGATGATGTCGGCGCGGGTTGCCGCAATCGCCAGTGCCGTCAGCTGGCGCGTATCGTCGGACTGCGCGATGGTGCGCGCCTGTTCGAGGATCCGGTATTCGGCCTCGCTCTGGATGTCGAACAGCGCCAGCGTGCGGTCTTCGTTAAGCTGGTTGCGGTAGCCCGAGAAATCGAACCTGTTCATCAGATTCTCGACGTTGAACGTGGCGAGGCGCAGCGACATGGCGCTGACCTTTGCCCGCAAGCACGGGCGAAGACAAGAGCCAGCCGCGATGCTCGCCATGGTTGACGGAACCTTTCCGTTCATCCTCCGTTCAGACGGAAAGTCCCAATAATAGGCCTCTTCCCGGGGTGTTCTGGGGCGTGGGGCCGTGGATCCTTGGAGAGTACAATGAAACCGCTCTTTTCTTCCCTCAAATCCGGGCTTCTTGCCCTGGGCCTTGTTGCTGGCGTGACGGCCCCGTCCGTGGCCGGCCCGATCCTGCAACCCGATCTTGGCGCGCCGACGAACAATGCCGCACCGAACATAATTCCGGTGCGTGACAGCTGGGCCGGCAACAACAACGCCAGCAACTTCGAGAACTGGCGCTGGCGCAATGGCCGGGGCGACTACAGATGGCGTGGCGGCAACCGCAACTTTTCCCGCAACTGGGATAACGGCGGCGACTGGCGCTGGCGGCATCATCGCCACCACCGGCGTTTCGATGGCGGCGACGCCGCTATACTGGGGCTTGGCCTTGGCCTCGGCTTGGGCAGCGTCTACGGCAACTACTATGATCCCTACCAGTATGACTATTACCCGCGCTACGTTCAGCCGCGGCGCGTCTATCGCACGCAGCGGCTGTCTCGCGCCCATGTCGAGTGGTGCTACGACCGCTACCGTTCCTACCGCGCCTGGGACAATACGTTCCAGCCCAACTACGGCCCGCGCAAGCAGTGCTGGTCGCCCTATAGTTGATATATTACTAATATAGAAAGAAACGGCGCCGATATGGCGCCGTTTCTATTTCTAAGGTCCGTATGAACGCTGTGATAACCTTAAATTTATCAACCAGACCTATTCCACCGTGCCGATGCCCCAAGTAATGATGCGCCGCGATGCACGTCGCGATGACATGCCCGCCATGGCCGAAGACCATAACAGATCCCAACACCGGCAGCGCGTGCTCAAGGGCGCCACGATCATAACCGGCGTCACCAATTCCGAGGTGAAGTGCACGGTGCGCAACATGCATTCCAAGGGCGCCGAACTGAAGGTGCCGATCGAGGCGCGCGTGCCCGACGAGTTCCTGCTCTACGTGCCGATCGACGGCATCGGCTACAAGGCAGTGGTCCGCTGGCGCCGCGAGGATCGCATGGGCGTCGAGTTTGTGGGCACAGAGCCGAAGCCGCGCTGGCACTACGGCTGAGGCTGGCTTCCCGGCCAACTGAGCAGCCAAGAAAAAGCCGGCGGATCGCTCCGCCGGCCTCGATAGTGCGAGCGAAAACCTTCGCTTAGTTCTTGGCCTTGTCGACCAGCTTGTTCTTCGAGATCCACGGCATCATCGCGCGCAGCTTGGCGCCGACTTCCTCGATCTGGTGGCTGTCATTGTTGCGGCGGATGCCCTTGAAGCGCGACAGACCGGCGCGGTATTCCTGCATCCATTCCGACGTGAACTTGCCGGTCTGGATGTCCTTCAGCACCCGCTTCATCTCGGCCTTGGTCTCGGCGGTGATGATGCGCGGTCCCGAGACGTACTCGCCCCATTCGGCGGTGTTCGAGATCGAGTAGTTCATGTTGGCGATGCCGCCCTCATAGATCAGATCGACGATCAGCTTCACCTCGTGCAGGCACTCGAAATAGGCCATTTCCGGCGCATAGCCGGCTTCCACCAGCGTTTCGAAACCAGCGCGGATCAGTTCGACCAGGCCGCCGCACAGCACGACCTGCTCGCCGAATAGATCGGTCTCGCATTCTTCACGGAAATTGGTCTCGATGATGCCCGAGCGGCCGCCGCCGACGCCGCAGGCGTAGGAGAGCGCGAGGTCGAGCGCATTGCCCGAAGCGTCCTGGTTGACGGCGACCAGGCACGGCACGCCGCCGCCCTTCTGGTATTCGCCGCGCACCGTGTGGCCCGGGCCCTTCGGCGCGATCATGACGACGTCGACGGTCGACTTCGGCTCGATCAGGCCGAAATGCACGTTGAGGCCGTGCGCGAAGGCGATCGCAGCGCCGTCGCGGATGTTCGGCGCGATCTCGTTCTTGTAGATGTCGGCCTGCAATTCGTCGGGCGTTGCCATCATCATCAGGTCGGCCCATTTGGCGGCTTCCGCCACGCTCATCACCTTGAGCCCGTCGGCCTCGACCTTCTTGGCGGTAGCCGAACCGGACTTGAGACCGATGGCGATCTCCTTGGCGCCGGAATCCTTGAGGTTGAGCGCATGAGCCCGGCCCTGGCTGCCATAGCCGATGATGGCAACCTTCTTACCCTTGATCAGATTGAGATCGGCATCACGATCGTAATAGACACGCATTTTGGTCTTCCTTCCCGTTTGAAGATCAGAGGCCTCACGGCCGGTTTTTTGCTCCGAAAAGAGCGAGAAACTGCTGCGTCGCGCGGCGGGCATCGCCGCCGATCGTCGCCTCAGTCAATTCCACCCGGTCGCCGAGCAAGAGACGGATCTGCACATCCCGGCCGACTAGTCCGAAAAAGGTGCGGAACGCCGTCTCGGCGTCGTCAAACTCGAGCAAACCGGCCTGGCGGCCTGCCTCGAGCACCGGCTTCAGCCGTCTGGCCAGCGCGAAGCGGCCGTTCTGCAGCACGACCGCGCCGAGATCGTCCTTGCCGGAACCCGCATGCCCGACGGCCACACGGTTCAACGCGATCGAAGTGTCGCTGGAGATAACCTTCAGCCAGTCCGAAGCGAAGCGCTCCAGGCTGGCTGTCAGCGAGCCGAGGTCGAGTGTGTCGCGATCGACCGCCGCGACGCGCACCTTGGATGCCTGCCACTGCACTGTGGCGGTGAGCAGCCCGTCGCGGTCGCCGAACCACTTGTAGAGCGTTTCCTTGGAGCAGCTTGCCCGCCGCGCCACCGCGGTCATGGTGAGGTTGTCGCCCTCCTCGACCAGCAGGCGCAGTGCTGCATCGAGAACGGCTTGCTGCCGCTCCGTCAGCGCTTCACTGGTGTCGATCTCGGCCGGTTGCAACACGAACTGTTCTCGATTCTCGGCTGCCTCAAGAGGCGTACCGTACGTTACGGTTCGGCTTATGGCGCATTCCGGCTCCCGGCGCAAGAGCCTGTACCTGACAATCGAGTTACTATCCGATAGGCGGGTGCCGCAGTCGCCCGAGCAGCGCCGCCAGCGCCTCCAGCTCTTCGGCCGAAAGCTTCTCATCCATCAGACCGGCAATCGAAGCGCCATAGACGCCCCAGATGCGGCGGCGCATATCGCGCCCGGCCGATGTGATACGCACGATCTGGCCGCGACCGTCGTCGGAGGCCGGCAGCTTCTCCACCAGCCCATCGGCTTCAAGCCGGCCGAGGAGCCGTGATACGCCGTACTGCGCCAGCAGAACGCGATCGATCAGTTCGAAGGGACGCAAGCCGCCCTCGCCTGTCTCGGCAAGTTCATGCAGCACATCGTACCAGGCAAGCGGAGGCAGGCCCGCTTCCTTCAAGGCGTCTTCCGCCTTTTCGACCAACTGGCGCGAGACACGCATCAAGCGAGCCCAGGCGGTGGCGGCTTGGTGGGAGGGGGATGCCTTGGTCATTGGCGCAGACTAGCGGATAGATGCATTTGCATCAAGATTGACTCTCGATGCACTTGCATCTATATAAATGCAAATGCATCGATATGGAGAAGTCCGATGAAGCATGAATCAACTGTGGCTGATGGGCGTGAAATGACCGCCAAACTCACGCTCGTCAGCCATCATTTATGCCCCTATGTGCAGCGCGCCGCGATTGCGCTTGCCGAGAAAGGCGCGCCGTTCGAGCGCATATACGTCGACCTTGCCGACAAGCCGGACTGGTTCAAGGCCATTTCCCCGCTCGGCAAGGTGCCCCTGCTCCGGGTAAGAAACGGCGGCGACGAGGAGACCATCTTCGAGTCCGCGGTCATCCTTGAATTCCTTGAGGAAACGGAGGCCAGTCCGCTGCATCCTGGAGATCCTCTCATTCGGGCCAGGCATCGCGCCTGGGTGGAATTCGGCTCGGCCATCCTCAACGCCATCGGCCGGTTCTACTCCGCCGCCGACGAAGCCGAGTTTGTGAAGGAAAGCAGAAGCCTGTCGGAAATGTTTGAACGAGTGGAGGCAGAGCTGGCGACCAGATCAAGCGACCCGTGGTTCGGCGGCGACAGCTTCTCAGTGGTCGATGCCGTCTACGGTCCGGTTTTCCGCTACTTCGACACATTCGACCGCATCGGTAATTTCGGCATTCTGGACGGCAAACCCCTCGTCCGGGCGTGGCGTGAAGCCTTGAGCAAGCGGAAATCGGTGAAAGAAGCCGTTGTAGCCAACTATCCGCAGCGGTTGCACGCCTTCCTGCTGGCGAAGAGATCCTATCTGTCCGAAATCATCCAGCGGCAGGCCATTGCGATTCCGCAAGCCCGATCCGCTTGAACGGGTCGACCAATGTTCCGGCCACCATGGCGGCGAGGAATTGCGGTCCCGGCGGGACCTTCGCCAGCCCCGCCACCAGGCGGTCGCGGATGAAGGGCAGCACGGATGAGTCCGACTGGTAGAACGGCGTCAGCGACAGGGACAGCGCCTGGAAGATGCGGACATGCCAGCGCCTGGCCTTGGCGTAGGCGTCGAGCGCGTCGTCGATGCCGTTGGCGTGCGCCACCGCGTGGCTGAGCGCCGCGGCGTCGAGCAGCGCCATATTAGCGCCCTGGCCAAGCTGCGGGCTGGTCGAATGCGCGGCGTCGCCGATCACCGCCAGCCTCCGGCTGGCCGGCCGCGTCATTGTGTGGTGACCGTAGCGGGCGAGAGACAATTGCTCGAAGCCGTCGATCTGGCCGGTGAAGGCTTCGCATGCCGGCCATACAGAGATCACCCTCGCCTTCCAGGCGTCGAGGCCCGCCGCCCTTACTTGATCGGCATCGTCCGGCTTCAGGCTCCAGAAGAACGCCGCCATATCTTCCGCACCAGGCTCCGGCCGGCCAATTGGCAGCACCCCGACCATGACGCTCGCTCGGTCGTAGCGCTGCAGCAGCGCCCCAGTATCGAAGCCGTCGCGCCAGGCCAGCGAGGCCCAGAAGGCGCCATAGGCGAGCGGGCGCGGCGTCGCCGCGTCGCCAAGCCACTGCCGCAGCTTTGAGCGCGCGCCGCTGGCATCGACGACCAGGTCGAACGGCCCGAGCCGCTTGCCGTTGGCGCATACAAGCGTAGCCCGCTCAGCCGTCTCGAGCGTTTCGATCTCGACATTGGTTTCGATCGCGATCGCCTCGCGCAAGGCGGCGCGGTGCAGCACACCGAACAGCGCCGCGCGATGCACGGCAAGGCCGAAGCGGCGGCCGCGCCGGGCGTCGTAACGGACTTCCAGCACCGTGCGCCCGGTCCGGGCATCCGTACCGTGCAGCCGCTCGATGCGGCTGCCGAGCGCCAGTATGTCGTCGAGCAGGCCGAGATCGGCAAGCACCGTCAGCCCGGTCGGCTGCAGCATGAGGCCGGAGCCGACTGGCTTCGGCTCGTCGAAACGCTCGAAAACGGTGACCCTGTGCCCTGCCCGGTTGAGATAGAGCGCGGCGGCCAATCCGGCCGGGCCGGCGCCGGCTATCGCGATCTCCAGATTTTTGCTCATTGCCCGCCCACACCCACCGGCGGGCAGATTTCCTGATCGACGGCGTCAAATCAACTTGGCGTTTTGACGCTTGCCAGTGGGAAAAGATCGCTCAGCGAAAAAAGACCGGGTTCAGATCCGGGCGTCGAAGGATGCCCGCGCCTCGCGCACCGCCTCGTGGTTGAGCTCGGCCCATTGTACAAGCTGATAAAGCGGAACGAACATCGATCGTCCGAGATCGGTCAGGCTGTATTCGACGCTCGGCGGCTTGGTCGGGAACACTTCGCGATGCACGTAGCCGTCGCGCTGCAGCTCATGCAGCGTCTGGGTGAGCATGCGTTGCGAGATGTCGGGAACCAGCCGCCGCAGTTCGCCGAAGCGATAGGGCTTTTCCGCCAACGCCATGACCAGCAACGGGCTCCATTTGCCGTTGATGCCATGGATGACGTCGCGAACCGGGCAATCGGCGAAATTGGCGCCGTCGGTCATGGCTTTGTAGATCTCGAGCTTCGTTTTCAGATTGACGATCTTGCCGTCCATCGGTGGTTCCCTGCCTGTGCCTACCTCCCGAAAAACTGCCTTCTTTACGACCGGGGGTCAATTCCTAATTTAGTGCTGGTCTCTTTTCGAGACCACCAACAGCACCCGCCAAAAGGCGCAATTCAGGAACCTCCCATGAGCGAAACCCTCCTCGTCACCGGCGCTTCCGGCCAACTCGGCCACGGCGTCATCAATCATCTGCTGGATGCGCAGAAAATTGCGCCGTCAAGCATCATCGCCGCGACCCGCAATCCCGAGAACCTCGCCGATCTCGCCGCGCGCGGCGTCACCGTCAGGGCCGCGGATTTCAACGACAGCGCTTCCCTGGAAAAGGCATTTGCAGGCGCCGACCGGGTGCTGATCATCTCGACCGGCGACCTCGACCTCAAGACTGGCCGGCGCCTGAAGCAGCATGAGACGGCGGTGGCCGCGGCAAAGGCGGCGGGCGTCTCGCATCTCGCCTACACCTCGATGCCCAATCCCGAGCCCGGCTCCCCGGTGCTGTTTGCCGGCGACCATTACGGCACCGAGCAGGCGATCAAGGCGAGCGGCATTGCCTACACCATCTTCCGCAACGGCTGGTACCAGGAGAACTTGTTCATGGCGCTGCCGCATGCCATTGCCTCGGGCAAATGGTACTCCTCGGCAGGCGACGGCCGCATCGCGCACGCCGCGCGCGACGACATGGCGGCCGCCATCGCCGCCAGCCTTGCATCCGGCTCCAAGGAGAGCCGCATCTACACGCTGACCGGCCCGCAGGCCTACACCACGAGCGAGGTAGCGGCGTTGGTCAGCGACGTCACCGGCAAGCCGATCGAAGTGATCCAGGTTCCGGACGAAGGCCTAGCCGAGGGCATCAAGGCAGCCGGCGTTCCGGAGGATTTCGCCCGCATCATCGCCTCTTTCGACACCAACACGCGTGCCGGCCGCATCGCCGAGGTGACGGACACGGTCGAGACACTGTCCGGCCGCAAGTCGCGGACGCTGAAGCAGTTCCTCGAAGCGAACAAGGCTGCCCTGCTCGGCTGATAACGTGGCGCCTCGGGGCTGTCCTCGGGGCGCTATTTCGGCTTCTTGAGCAAGCCAAGCCGGACCAGGCTTTCCCCGGTTGCGACGAGCGCCTCTTCGCGCGAGCGCGGCGCCCAGCCGAGAAGGCGGACCGCCTTGGCGCTTGTCGCGTTCCTCGGTTTGCCCAGTTCCGTCACGATCTGCGCCGCCTGCCCGTCGAACAGCCCGACGATCCTGACCAGCCAATCCGGCAGCACCCGCGTCGTCACGCGCGACGCGGAGGTGCCCAGCCGCGCCTTCAAGGTCCGCGCGATCTCCAGCATGGTCATGAAGTCGCCGCTGATGGCCAGGAAGCGCTCGCCCTTGGCGGCGGGATCGACCATGGCGCGCAGATGCAAATCCGCCACGTCGCGCACGTCGACCACGCCGAACACCATGCGCGGCAGGCCGGGCAACTCGCCGTTCAGCATGCGTCCTATGAAATCCGTGGAGGTCGAATGGTCCGCTCCCAGCACCGGGCCGAAGATGCCGACCGGATTGACGACCGCCAGTTCCAGCGCGCCGCCCTCGCCGGCGATGAAATCCCAGGCCGCCCGCTCGGCAAGCGTCTTCGATTTGACATAGGCGCTCACCTTCTCGGAGAGATTGGTCCAGTTCGCCTCGGTGAAGGGCTGGCCGGCAACCGGCGTCTGGCCGTAGCCGATAGCGGCGAAGGATGAGGTGAGCACCACGCGTTCGACGCCGGCATCGCGCGCGGCGCGCAGCACGCGCAACGCGCCCTCGCGGGCCGGAACGATCAGATCGTCCTCATGTTTCGGCACGCCGGGCGGGAATGGCGAAGCGACGTGAAGCACATACCGGCATCCGGATACCGCCTCCGGCCATCCATTGTCGCTCATCAGATCGGCATAGGCGAAGAAAAGCGCGTCGCCCGGCTCGGCGCCGCCGATCTTCAGCATGGCGAGAACATCAGCCTCGCGCTTGGCGGAGCGCACCGTGGTGCGCACGCGGTAGCCTGCGTTCAAAAGCGCCAGGATGCAGTGGGCGCCGAGGAAGCCGGAGCCGCCGGTCACAAGCACCAATTCGCCGCTCATGCCCGCCTCCCGCCGAACCAGCCGATGCGAGGCAGTCTGTCAGATCGCGACCTGCGTGCCAATCTCGACGACGCGTCCTGTGGGAATCTGGAAATACTCCGTCGCGTCCGCCGCTGTCTTGGCCAGGCCGATGAACAACCGATCCTGCCAGATCGGCATGCCGGAATTGGGCGAGGCTTTCAGCGAACGTCGCGACAGGAAGAAGGACGTCGTCATGATGTCGAACTTCCAGCCCTGCTTGCGGCAGATGGCCAGCGCGCGCGGGATGTTCGGCTGCTCCATATAGCCGAAGGTCAGCGTCACCCGCATGAACAGCTCGTTGACCACCTCCAGCTTCACCCGCTCGCTGTCGGGCACCACCGGCTGCGGCGCCGTCACCACCGACAGGATGACGTTCTTTTCGTGCAGCACCTTGTAGTGCTTGAGGCTGTGCATCAGCGCCGTCGGCGCGCTCAGCGGATCGCTGGTCAGGAACACCGCCGTGCCCGACACCACCTGCGGCTTCTTCTTCAGAAGATTGGCCGCCAGGAAGTCGAGCGGGATTTCGTTGCGTCGGGTCTTGTCGAACAGATAGCGGCTGCCGCGCACCCAGGTCCACATGCCGAGGATGATGGCGAAGGCCACCGCCAGCGACGCCCAGCCGCCTTCGAACACCTTGACGATGTTGGAGGCGAAAAAGCCGATGTCGATGAAGGCAAACACCACCGTCAGCGCGGCCGCCGGCCAGATGTTCCATTTCCAGATGCGCGTCATGATGATGAACAAAAGCGTCGTCGTCACCAGCATGTTGCCGGTGACCGAGATGCCGTAGGCGGAAGCCAGCTTGCTGGATTCGCCGAAGCCGACCACCAGCATCATCACCACCAGCGCGATCAGCATGTTGACGCGCGGCATGTAGATCTGGCCGGACTGTTTCTCCGACGTGTGCAGGATTTCAAGGCGCGGCAGCATGTTGAGTTGCACGGCCTGGCGGGTCAGCGAATAGGCGCCGGAGATCACCGCCTGGCTGGCGATGACCGTCGCCGCCGCGGCAAGCACCACCATCGGGATGAGCGCCCAGCCCTCGTTCATCTCGAAGAACGGGTGGCCGACCACGCCGCCCTTGGCGAGCACGAAGGCGCCCTGCCCGGCATAGTTCAGAAGCAGGCAGGGAAACACGATCGCCAGCCAGGCCAGCACGATCGGCTTGCGGCCGAAATGGCCGAGGTCGGCATAGAGCGCCTCGGCGCCGGTGACGGCCAGGAACACGGCGCCGACGGTGACGAAAGACACGTCCGGCGAATTGATGAAGAAGGCCACGATGTAATGCGGGCTGATCGCCCACAGGATCTCCGGATCCGTAATGATGTGGTTCAGGCCCGAAAGGCCGATGGCGAGGAACCAGATGGCGGTGACGGGGCCGAACACCAGGCCGACGCCGCCGGTGCCGAAGCGCTGCACCGCAAACAGCATCGCCAGGATCAGCAGCGTCAGCGGCACGACATAGGGCTGGAAGGCAGGCGTGACGACATTCATGCCTTCGACCGCCGACAGCACCGAGATCGCCGGCGTGATGACGGCATCGCCGAAGAACAGCGAAGCGCCGACGATGCCGATGCCGAGCACGATCGCCGAGCGCGTCGGGAAAGTGCCGCGCGCCAGCGCCATCAGCGACAGCACGCCGCCCTCGCCGCGGTTGTCGGCGCGCAGCACGAACATGATGTATTTCACCGTCACCGTGATGGTGAGCGACCAGATGATCAGCGATAGCACGCCGAGAATGTCGGCGCGGTTGGCGACGTCGCCGCCCGAGGAAGCATGCAGCGCCTCGCGGAAGGCGTAGATCGGGCTGGTGCCGATGTCGCCATAGACGACGCCCAGCGCGCCCAGCATCAGCACCTTGGTGCTGTGCTGCCCGGTTTCCGGGTGGCTCGACTGGTCGACGGGTTCTGCCTCAGCACCATTGGCAAGGGCCATGGACGACACTCCGATAAAACGCGCGGTGCTCTACGCTTGCTGCAGTGCAATATCAAGTGCCCTTGCGTGAGGGCACCCATGCCGCGGGTGCACGGCTTTGCGTATACGGAGCGCAGAAGCCTGTTCATCCGACGCAAAGCAGCAGCGTCAGATCGCGACCTGGGTGCCGATCTCCACCACGCGTCCGGTCGGGATTTGGAAGTACTCGGTCGCATCCGCCGCCGAGCGCGCCAAGCTGATGAACAGCCTGTCCTGCCAAACCGGCATGCCGGAGTTGGGCGAAGCCTTGAGCGAGCGCCGCGACAGGAAGAAGGACGTCGTCATGATGTCGAACTTCCAGCCCTGCTTGCGGCAGATGGCCAAAGCGCGCGGAATGTTGGGCTGCTCCATATAGCCGAAGGTCAGCGTGACCCGCATGAACAGCTCGTTGACGGTCTCCATCTTGACCCGCTCGCTGTCGGGCACCACCGGCTGCTGCGCCGTCACCACCGATAAGATGACGTTCTTCTCGTGCAGCACCTTGTAGTGCTTCAGGCTGTGCATCAGCGCCGTCGGGGCGCTCAGCGGATCGCTGGTCAGGAACACGGCCGTGCCCGAAACCAGCTGCGGCTTTTTCTTGAGAAGATTGGCCGCCAGAAAATCGAGCGGGATCTCGTTGCGGCGGGTCTTGTCGAACAGATAGCGGGTGCCGCGGATCCAGGTCCACATGATCAGCCCCATGAGGGCGGCAACCGTGATCGACACCCAGCCGCCTTCCACGATCTTGACGACATTGGCCGAGAAGAAGCCGAGATCGATGACGCCGAACAGCAGCGCCAGCGCCAGGGCGATCGCCAGCTGCCACTTCCAGCGCCAGCGCATGACGACGAACAACAGGATCGTCGTCATCAGCATCTCGCCGGTGACCGAGATGCCATAGGCGGAAGCGAGCGCGCTCGAACTGCCGAAGCCGACGACCAGCAGCATCACGCCGAGCGCGACCAGCAGATTGACCCGGGGCATATAGATCTGCCCGCTCTGCATCTCGGAAGTGTGCTGCACCTCGATGCGCGGCAGAAGGTTGAGCTGCACCGCCTGCCTGGTCAGCGAGAACGCGCCGGAAATCACCGCCTGGCTGGCAATGACGGTCGCCGCCGTGGCCAGCCCGACCATCGGCATCAGCGCCCATTCCGGCAGCATCTGGAAGAACGGATTGGTCGGCTTGCCGCCATGCGACAGCACGAAGGCGCCCTGGCCGAAATAGTTGAGCAGAAGGCACGGGAACACGATGGCGAACCAGGCCATGACGATCGGTTTGCGGCCAAAATGGCCGAGATCGACATAGAGCGCCTCGGCGCCGGTCACCGCCAGGAACACCGCGCCGACGGTGACGAAGGCGCCCGTCGGCGTCGTGGCGAGATAATGGATCGCATAATAGGGATTGATCGCCAGAAGCACCGACCAGTCGTCGACGATGTGGTAGAGGCCGGCGGCGCCGATCGCCAGGAACCATGTCGCCGTGACCGGTCCGAACACCGCCGCCACCTTGCCGGTGCCGAAACGCTGCACGGCGAAAAGCACCGCCAGGATGACAAGCGTGATCGGAACGACATAGGCGTCCAGCGCCGGCGTGACGACTTCGAGGCCTTCCACCGCCGAAAGCACCGAGATGGCCGGCGTGATGATTGAATCGCCGAAGAAAAGTGCTGCGCCGCAAAGGCCGATCACCAGGATGAGCTTCGATCCCGGCGGATAGGCGCCGCGCGCAAGCGCCATCAAGGACAGCGTGCCGCCCTCGCCATTGTTGTCGGCCCGAAGCACGAAGGCGACATATTTGATGGTGACGATGATGGTCAGCGCCCAGACGATGAGCGACAAAACGCCAAGCACGTCGTTACGCGCCACGACGCTGCCCGAGGCATGCAGCGCCTCGCGGAAGGCATAGATCGGGCTGGTGCCGATATCGCCATAGACCACGCCGAGCGCACCGAGCATCAGCAACCGGATGCTGTGTTGGCGCTCCTTTTCGCCATGGCTTGCTCGTTCGAGGGTTTCCGCCTCGCCGTTGGCATTGGCTAGCACCATGAACCCCACTTCGTCAGCCGCACGGCGCTTTCCACGCGCCGCGATGGGCAGGATCCACGAAAACACCCGGAGCTACGCAAGGCTTCCTCGCCCTACCATCCACAAGCCTTCAGGAACCGTCCCACCGTGCCGGCCATGCCATACTCCAGCGCATCCGCTGTCAACCCATGTCCGATCGATACTTCGGCCAATGCCGGGATACGTTTTGCCAAGGCAGGCAGATTGCCGACGGTGAGATCGTGGCCGGCATTGACCTGAAGCCCCGCAGCCGCAGCGGCGTCGGCGGTTTTTCCCAATCGTTCCAGGATCTTGCCGGCCTTGGCGGAATCCGAATGGCAGCTGCCATAAGGGCCGGTATAGAGCTCGATCCGGTCGGCGCCGGTGTCGCGCGCGGCATTTATGCCGGCCGGATCGGCATCGGAAAACAGCGACACGCGAAAGCCGCCTTTCTTCAATCGCTTGACGATCGGAGTGAGGAACGCGGCCTGGGCGACGAAGTTCCAGCCATGGTCGGACGTCGCCTGCGCCGGATCATCCGGCACCAGCGTCACCTGCTCCGGCTGATTCTTCTCGATCAGCGCCAGGAAATCCTCGCTCGGATAACCTTCGATGTTGAATTCCGCGCTTGGAAACTCGTCGTCGATCAGCGCCCGGATTTCCGGCAGGTCGGAATGCCTGGTGTGGCGCTCGTCGGGTCGCGGATGCACCGTCAATCCATGCGCGCCCGCGGCGAGCGCGAGGCGGCCTAGGCCGATAACGCTCGGCCATGGCAAATCGCGCCGGTTGCGCAGCATGGCGATGGCATTGAGGTTGACCGAAAGCTTGGCGGGCATGAACGAGGGGTCCAGTGGATCGGCGGGCATCTATAGCGCCTTTGCAGGGAACAGATAGAGGGTTTCGGGTGTTCCAGGGGATGGATGGAGGATCGCTCATGAATTTCCTCGAAGCCGTGCCGGCCATACGCCGTATCGACACCGACCGCGACACGCTGTTTGCCATCGATGTGGTCGGCGATGTCTCGCCCGCCGATGCCGAAAACCTGTTCGGCCTGCTGGAAGCAGCTTATGCGCTCCACCCCAGGACGGATGTGCTGGTGCGGCTGACCGACGAGGAAAGCGTGGATTGGGCCAACATAGCGCCACAAACGCTCCGCCAGGGCGTGGCGGATGCGCTTGAGCATATCGAACGCTGCGCGGTGATCGGCAAACCGGGCTGGGTCTCGGTGGTCAGCGGCGTGTTCCCCAGAACCTTGCCCTTCGAGGTCAGGCGTTTCGACGTCGACGACGAAGACGCGGCCTGGCAATGGTTGGGCGCGAGGCCGACGGATTAGTTGCGCACCACTGTCAAACGCTCGGCCGCGCGTGTTATCGCGGTGTAGAGCCAGCGCTGCCGCGTCTCCTTGAAAGCCCAGCTCTCGTCGAACAAAACTACGTCGTTCCACTGCGAGCCCTGCGCCTTGTGCACGGTCAGCGCATAGCCGTAATCGAAATCGTCGAAACGTTTCTTCTGCTGCCAGGGGATTTCGGCGTCCGGGTCCTCGAACGCCGCCTTGAGCAGCTTTATCTTGGCGACGCCGCGGTCGGGATCGTCCTCTTCCGGCGAAACCAGCAGGTTGATGCCGGGCTTCACCGTCTCGCGCGACGAGGTCATCACCTTCCACAGCGAGCCGTTGAGCAGGCCCTTGGCCGGGTCGTTGCGCAGGCAGACAAGCTTGTCGCCGGCCTGCGGGAAATCGGCGTTGAAACCCTTCAGCTCGCGCAGCCGCTGGTTATAGCGCCGCCTCGTGCGGTTGGTGCCGACCAGCACCTGGTCCGCCTTCAAGACCAGCTCCTGCGTGACGCCTTCCCTGCCGATCACCTGCGCCGTGCCGTAGTCGCCATGCATGAATTCGCGGCCCTCGCGCACGTCGAGCGCAAGGCGGATGATCGGATTGTCGCGCGCCTGGCGGTGGATTTCGGTCAACAGCACATCCGGTTCATGCTCGGTGAAGAAGCCGCCACCCGAGATCGGAGGCAGCTGCGCCGGATCGCCGAGCACCAGGATCGGCGTGCCGAAACTCAGGAGGTCACGGCCGAGCTGCTCGTCGACCATCGAGCACTCGTCGATGACCACGAGTTTTGCGCGCGAGATCGGGCTTTGCCGGTTGAGCGAGAAGGTCGGCGTCATCGAGGTCTTGCCGGTCACCTCGTCCTCGACCGATTCCTCGCCCTTGGGCCTATAGATCAGCGAATGAATGGTGCGGGCATTGACCGCGCCCTTGGAGCGCAGCACCTGGGCGGCCTTGCCGGTGAAGGCGGCGAACTGCACCTGGCCGTCGACATGCTCGGAAAAATAACGCGCCAGCGTCGTCTTGCCGGTGCCGGCATAGCCGAACAGCCGAAAGATCTGCGGCCGGCCTTCCTTGAGCCAGCGCCCGACCGCTTTCAAAGCCTCATCCTGTTGGGGGGAGAATTCCATCGGTTCGACAGACCGGATTCGCGAGAGAAAGACAAGCTTGGCCGCACCGGCACGACATCGCCTACGGCAATATCGTTGCTTGCAGAATAGACAAACTAGCAGGCCAGAAATAGAACGTAAAGTGAACAAAATATAGGGTGAGCGCTAGCTATCAAACCCTGGATCGTTCTCCAGCAAGATCGGCTTGCCGTGCGGCGTGGCATGCGCGGCGCGCTCCCAGGCGGCGGCGAGAGTATCGACATCGTTCTTGCCGGCGACGCCTTTGGCCGCCAGCAATGTCTCCAGCGCCGCCAGCCAATGCTCGTAATAGTCGTGCCCGTCCGTCGCCGCGCCCGGCTTCTTCACCTCGGCTGCGAGCGCCTCGGCCCATTCGCTCCACGAAAACAGACCTTTGTCGTGCAGCGCCACCGTCATGGCGAAGGCTTCCGCTTGCCATGGCTCGGCGAAGACCGGCTCGTCGAAGCCCGCCGGCAAAGCGCCTTCAGGCCGGCTCAAGATAGCTCTCCCAGGCATCGATGGAGACGGTCAAAGTCAGATCGGCGCCCTCTCCCCAGATTTCCGGCCCGTCAAACACCACCGTGTAGACCCATTGCGGGTTCTCGCCCTTGCCATGCGCATTGCTGTCGGGAAACACGAAGCCGTCGCGGACGGCCTCGACGGTGCCGTTCTTGCCGCGCGCATAGCGCGGCAATCGGGTGTGACCGGTCGGGCTGAAATTCTTTGTCCTGACGCGGTCGCCTGCACGAAAACGCGCCGGCGTGGCGACCGGTCGGTCGCACGGCCCGCCCTTGGCGAGCACCGCCGGCACGTCGGCCGCCTTCAGCACCCGCTTCGGCGTCGCGGCCGGGTCGAGCGCCTTGCCGGCGGCAAGGTCGCGCTCCGAAACGAAGCCGTGGCGCTTCAGGAGCACTTCCAGCGCCTTGATCCAGATCTGATAGTAGCTCGACGAATAATAATCCGCCGGATGCAGCGATTCCCGCGCATGCCGGCTTTCGTCGATGTTCCAGGCGCCCATCGACCCGGCGGTGAGCGTCACGCCAAGCGCCCGCCTTTCCCAGCCGGCATGGAAGTAGGGTTCGTCCGTCTCCGGCGCGACCGGCCCGAAGCCCATCTGTCCGCCAAGATCCTGCGGTCCGTTCATGCCGGCTCCCCTTATTCCGGCTCTTTGGCGAGCGCCGTGCCGATCATCGCATCGCGGCTGACCAGCTCGGACAACCGCTCCTCGCTCCAGCCTTCGGTGCCCTTCGGCCGCATCGGCACCACCAGATAGCGCAGCTCGGCCGTCGAATCCCAGACGCGGATTTTCTTGTCCGACGGCAGCGTCAGCCCGAATTCCTCCAGCACGCCGCGCGGATCGATCACTGCCCGCGACCGGTAAGGCGGCGCCTTGTACCAGACCGGCGGCAGGCCGAGCACCGACCATGGATAGCAGGAGCAGAGCGTGCAGACGACGAGGTTGTGCGTGCCCTCGGTGTTGAAAACGGCCTGCATGTGCTCGCCTTGCCGACCAGTGTAGCTCAGCGAGGCGATCGCTCCCGTCGCATCGCGCTTCAGCCAGTCGGCGTAAACCGGATCGCTCCAGGCCTTCGCCACCACCCTGGCGCCGTTGCGCGGGCCGATCTTTGTCTCATAGGTATCGACGATGACGTCGATGGCCGCCGGATCGATCAGCCCTTTCTCAGTCAGGATCGTCTCCAGCGCGCGCACGCGCGCGGCGAAAGGATCGAGCTCGTTGTCGTGGTCATGATCATGGGACATGACGTCAAAGTACGGCTCGGACCCGCCGGCCGCAAGCATGACAGCTTGGGCCAGGAACGAGGCGCTATTCAGCCGCCGTCTTCTGCGGTTCGCGCGGCATGTCGTCGTTGTTGCCGAACAGCGAAGGCTGTTCGGCACTTCTGGCCACATCGAGCTCGGCCTGGCGCTTCGGCATCAGCCCGACCAGCCAGCCGGAGAAGGTCTCGAAATAGACATAGATCACCGGCGTGACGAACAGCGTCAGCGCCTGCGAGGCGAGCAGGCCGCCGACCACGGCGACGCCGAGCGGCTGGCGCAGTTCGGCGCTGGCGCCGGTGCCGAGCGCGATCGGGAACGTACCCATCAGCGCTGCCAGCGTGGTCATCATGATCGGCCTGAAACGCATCAGGCAGGCCTTGTGGATGGATTCTTTCGCCGACATGCCTTGTCGCCTGAGCTCCAGCGCGACGTCGACCATCATGATGCCGTTCTTCTTGACGATGCCGATCAGCATCAGGATGCCGATCACCGCGATCACCGAAAGGTCCATGCCGGCAAAGCGCAGCGCGAGAACGGCGCCGAGCACCGCCGAAGGCAGACCGGTCAGGATGGTGAGCGGGTGGATGAAGCTCTCATAGAGCATGCCGAGCACGATATAGATCGTCAGGATAGCGCCGCCGATCAGCAGGCCCTGGTTGGCGAGCGAATCCTGGAAGGTCTTGGCGGTGCCGGCAAAGCTGGTGCCGATCGACGTCGGCATGCCGATCTGCTCCTTCAGCTGGTCGATGCGGGTCACGCTGTCGCCCAGCGCCACGCCCTGCGGCAGGTTGTAGGAGATCGTCACCGCCGGCAGCTGGCCAAGCTGGTTGACCGTCAAGGCGCCGGCCGTGCGGTCGACGCGGGCAAAGGCCCCCAGCGGCACGAGGCTGCCGCTTGCCGTCCGCACCTGGATGGCCAGCATGCGCTCGGGCGACCATTCGATCTTGGGGTCAAGCTCGGTGATGACCTCGTAGCTGTCGGCCGAACCGAAGATGGTCGACACCTGGTCGGTGCCGAAACCGCCATAAAGCGCGGAGCGCAGCGTGTCGGTGTCGATGCCGAGCTGGGCGGCCTTGTCGCGGTCGATCACCAGCGACGCCTGCAGGGCGTTGTTCTGCAGGTCGCTGGTTACGTCGGTGAAGGTCTTATGGTCGGCGGCCATCGCGTCGTTGAGCTTCTGCGCCCACTGATCGGTCAGGCCGGTATCGAGCCCCTGCACCACCAGCTGGTAGGCGCTGGCCGAGGACCGCGAGCCGAGTCGCAGATTCTGCACCGGCTGCATATAGGCTTCGATGCCCGGCACATTGGCCAGTTGGCGCCTCAGATCCGAAAGCACCTTCTCGATGTCGGGGCGCTTGGCCTTGTCCTTCAACTGTACGAACAGCTGGCCCTGGTTGAGCGCGTTGTTGCCGCTGCCCGCCGACCAGGCGACATGGTCGACATAGGGCGAATGCGAGAACACGCTCGCCACCTGCCCCTGCAGCTTGGCCATGGCATCGAAGGAAATGTCCTGGCGGGCGATCGTCGTCACCGAGATCTGGCCGATATCCTCCTGCGGGAAGAAACCCTTCGGCGAGACCTGGATCAGCCACACCGAAGCCGCCGCGGTGCCGACAAAGACGAGGAACACCAGGAAAGTGTGCCGCAGGCAGAAGCTCAAGAGCCGGTCGTAGCCGCGCGTGATGAAGTCCGGCCGGTGGCCGGGGGCATGCTTATCGCGGTCCGCCTTGCTGACCGACAACAGCCGCGAGCACAGCATCGGCGTCAGCGTCAACGACACGAACATCGAGGCCAGAATGGCGACCGTCACCACCACGGCGAATTCGTTGAAGATGCGGCCGATGACGCCGCCCATCAGAAGGACGGGGATGAACACCGCCACCAGCGAGATCGAGATCGAAATGATGGTGAAGCCGATCTCGCGCGCGCCTTTCAGCGACGCCTCGAAGGCCGACAAGCCGTCCTCTTCCATGTGGCGGAAGATGTTCTCCAGCATGACGATGGCGTCGTCGACGACAAGGCCGACGGCCAAGGTCAGACCCATCAGCGAGATGTTGTCGATGGAGAAGCCGAACAGGAACATGGCGCCGAGCGTGGCGATCAGCGAGATCGGCACCGCCACGGCCGGAATGATGGTCGCCGTGATCCGGCGCAGGAACACGAAGATGACCATCACTACCAGCGCGATGGTCAGAAGCAGCGTGAACTGCACGTCGTCCACGGCCTGACGGATCGAGGTCGAGCGGTCGTTGAGCAGCTTGATCGAGGCCGCGGCCGGCATCTGCTCCTGGAAGGAAGGCAGCATCGCTTTGACCTTGTCGACGACGTCGACGGTGTTGGCGTCGGGCTGGCGCTGCACGGCAAGGATGATCGCGCGGGTACCATCGTACCAACTTGCGGTCGTGGTCGTCTGGACGGAATCGACGACGCGCGTCACCTCGCCCAGCCGCACCGGGTGGCCGTTCTTGGTGGCGATGATCAGGTTCGAGAAGCCGGCGGCGTTGTCGAGCTGCGTGTTGGCGGTGATGGTCAGCTGCTGCTTGTTGTTCTGCAATACGCCGAGCGGCGTGTTGCTGTTGGCCGACGCGACCGCCGCCTGCAACTGGTCGATCGAGATGCCGCGCGCCGCAAGCGCGGTCGGATCGATCTGGATGCGCACCGCATATTTCTGCTGGCCGAAGATCGAGACCTGGGCCACGCCGTCGATCGTCGACAGCGACGGCGAGATGACGTTTTCGGCGAAGGCGTCGAGATCGGTCATCGGAACCGTGTCGCTGACCAGCGACATAAGTAGGATCGGCGCGTCGGCCGGATTGACCTTCCGGTAGCTCGGCGGCGCCGTCATTTCCGGCGGCAGCGATTTTTGCGTGCGCGCGATCGCCGCCTGCACGTCCGCGGCAGCAGCGTCGATATCGCGGTTGAGCACGAACTGGATGGCGATCGAAGTCTGGCCGAGCGAATTGGTGGTCGAGATGGAATCGATGCCGGCGATAGTCGCGAACTGCTTGATCAGCGGCGTCGCGACGGACGTCGCCATCGTCTCCGGCGAAGCGCCGGGCAATTGCGCCGAGACGTTGACCACCGGGAATTCGGCGCTGGGCAGCGCCGCGACCGGCAGGAACTTGTAGGCAAAGATGCCGCCCAGCACGAGGGCGAGCGACATCAGCAATGTGGCGACGGGTCTGCGAATGCAGAATTCGGAGATCATTGGCTGACCCCACCCGCCTTGTCGGCTTCCGCGACCTTGGCGCCGCCTTGGTCGCCGCCATTGGCTGTCGCCTTGCCTTCATGCACGGCAGCGCCGTCCTTCAGCCTGGTCTGGCCTTCGACCACGACCTTCTCGCCGCTCTTCAGGCCCTGGCTGATGGCGCTGTTTTCGCCTTCCGTCAGCGCCACCTGGACAGGGCGCATCTCGACCGTGTTGTCCGGCTTGACGACATAGACGAACGGCCCCTTCTGGCTGGGCTGCACCGCGACCGTCGGAACCGAGGTCATCTGCGGCATCGTGCCGGCGTCGAGCACGACATTCACATATTGGCCCGGCCACAGCGAAAGATCGGGGTTCGGGATGCTCGCCCGCGTGGCGATGGTGCCGGATGCGGTGTCGACGCTGGAATCGACGAAGTCGAGCGTGCCCTTGCCGATCGGCGTCGGATCGCCGTCCTTGGTCAGGGTCACGTTGCCCTGCTGCGGCTCGGCAAGCGCCTTGTGCAGCAGCGCAAGGTTGCTCTCCGGCAAGGTGAAATTGACCTGCAGCGGATCCATCTGGGTGATGGTGACGAGCGGCGTCGAAGTGCTGCTCCCGTTGCTGACAGTGACCAGATCGCCGACCGACACATTCACCGCGCCGAGCCTACCGGCGATCGGCGCCGCGATCGTGGCAAAGCCGAGCTGGACATTGTCGGCGTCGATCGTCGCCTTGTCGGCGTCGACGGTCGCGGAGGCCGCCTTCTGCGCGGCGACCGCCTGGTCGTAGGTCTGCTGGGTGCCGGCCTGCTTGGCGACGAGGTCCTTGGCGCGCTGCAGGTCCGAATTCGAGCTGATGAGCAGCGCCTGGTCCTTGGCCAAAGTCGCCTGATCCTTGGCAAGCTGCGCCTTCAGCGCGCGGTCGTCGAGCTGGAACAGCACGTCGCCGGCCTTCACCATCTGGCCGTCCTTGACGTCGATCGACACGATCTGGCTGGACACGCGCGCATTGATGTTGACCACCGCCGGCGAGGAAACGAAGCCGATGGCATAGCGGCGGATCGGGAAATCGGCGGTGCTGGCGGTGGCGGACAGGATCGAGGCGGAACGCGCGCCGCCGCCCTTCTGCTTGTCGCCGCCGCCGGAATTGTCCGCTGCCTTGGCTGTCTTGTCGGCGTTGGCCGCGTCCGCCTTCTGGCCCGAAATCAGTTGCTGCACCTTGCCCAGCGTCGCCGGCGAAAAATAAAGACCGGCGCCCGCCAGACAGGCGATCGCAATGACTGCAAAGGCGATTTTCCCGCGCATCGACAAATAAGCCCTCTACCCGACACGCCGATCCCGGTGGTCCATTATAGCTCGATTCACGGCCTTTCGCCGCGATTTTGCTGCAATAGATAGGACACGGCTCTGGCGGAAAAGGGCCAAAACGCGGCATTACGAATATTTAATGTGCACTGCACAAGCGTTGGGCAGCCGGCTAACACGCCGCCGCCGCCCTGTCGTGACGCCGAAACTTACGTCAGCGAAGCATAGGCCAGAGCGTTGCGGCCAGCAACACGCCCATGGCAATGTTGAACCATTTCAGCCGCACCGGATCCGACAGGAAGCCGCGCAACGCCGTGCCGAATCCGGCCCATATCGAGACGCTGGGCAGGTTGACGATGGCAAAGGCGGCCGAGATCAGCATCACCGAAACGAACGGGTGGTCGGAATTGGTGTAGACCGCCATGGCGGTGATCGCCATCACCCAGGCTTTCGGGTTGACCCACTGGAACGCCGCCGCGTCGATGAAGCGCATCGGCTTCGCCTCAGTCTCCCCCTTGCCGCTCATCGAGCGCGACATGGCGATCTTCCAGGCGAGATAGAGCAGGTAGGCGGCGCCGGCGATCTTCAAGGCCGTGTGCAGCGCCGGAAACGCCGTCAGCACGGCGCCGAGCCCAAACCCCACCGCCAGCAGCAGGACGAAAAAGCCGATGCTGATGCCCAGCATATGCGGGATCGTCCGCACGATGCCGAAATTGACGCCGGATGTGAGCAGCATCAGATTGTTTGGCCCCGGCGTGATCGAGGTCACGAAGGCGTAGACCAGCAAGGCAAGGAATGCGTCGAGCGACATGATCTCCTCCCAGATATGTCAGCCTTATTGACCTTTTAGCACACGCGCAAAAGCCACGGGATGAACGGCTGCCGGGCCAAGACCCGAAAGCGGGTCGACGTTCCCTTTTACATCCCCTGCGGGCCGCGGTTCATCGCCGCCACGCCGGTGCGGCAGATCTCGACCAGGCCGAGCGGCTTCATGATGGCGATGAACTGGTCGAGCTTGGAGCCCTTGCCGGTGATCTCGAAGATGAAATGCTCGGTGTTGGCGTCGATCACCGAGGCGCGGAACGCGTCCGCCAGCCGGAGCGCTTCGACGCGGGCATCGCCGGTGCCGGCGACCTTGACCAGCGCCAGCTCCCGCTCCAGCGGCCGCTCCTGGCCAAGCTCGTGCGAGCGCACGGAAAGGTCGACCACCCGGTGCACCGGCACGATGCGCTCGAGCTGATGCTTGATCTGCTCAAGCACATGCGGCGTGCCGCGCGTCACGATGGTGATGCGCGACAGATGCTTTTCGTGCTCTGTCTCCGAGACGGTCAGGCTTTCGATGTTGTAGCCGCGCCCCGAGAACAGGCCGATGACCCGGGCAAGCACACCCGGCTCGTTGTCGACCAGCACGGAGAGCGTGTGGTTCTCCGGCTTTTCCGTTTCCTTGGCGATGAAATAGGCCGAGCCGGTCGGTTGTAGCTGTGCGTTCATGACTTGAATCTCGATTTCAGGCTTTTGCGCTAATTCTCTGTTCGTGAACGGCTTTCTAGACCAGTTCCCTGCCCTTGGCGTCGATGGCGTTGGCGACCGCCTCATCCGTCGCCTCGTCCGGCAGGAGCATTTCGTTATGCGCCTTGCCCGACGGGATCATCGGGAAGCAGTTGGCCAGCGTCGCCACCCGACAGTCGAACAGCACCGGCTTCTTGACCGAGATCATCTCCTTGATCGCATCGTCGAGCTCGTTCGGCTTGTCGCAGCGTATGCCATGGCCGCCATAGGCTTCCGCCAGCTTGACGAAGTCCGGCATCGCCTCGGTGTAGGAATGCGACAGCCGGTTGCCGTGCAGCAGCTGCTGCCACTGGCGCACCATGCCCATATACTGGTTGTTCAAGATGAAGATCTTGATCGGCGCGTTGTACTGCACCGCCGTGCTCATCTCCTGCATCGTCATCTGCACCGAGGCGTCGCCGGCGATGTCGATGACCAGCGAATTGGGATGCGCGATCTGCACGCCGAGCGCTGCCGGCAGGCCGTAGCCCATCGTGCCCAGCCCGCCCGACGTCATCCAGCGGTTCGGCTTTTCGAAATGATAATGCTGCGCCGCCCACATCTGATGCTGGCCGACCTCGGTGGTGATGAAGGTGTCCATGTCCTTGGTCAGCGCGTAGAGCCGCTGGATGGCATATTGCGGCATGATGACGTCGTTGTTCGGCTTGTAGGCAAGCGAATCGCGCGCGCGCCATTTGGCGATCTGCTCCCACCATGGATAGAGCGCCTTCTTGTCGGCCTTGACGGTCGCCCGCCACAGCCGCACCAGGTCCTCCAGCACGCGGCCGACATCGCCCAGGATGCCGACATCGGCACGGACGTTCTTGTTGATCGAGGACGGATCGATGTCGATATGGATCTTCTTCGAGTTCGGCGAGAACGCGGTGAGCCGGCCGGTGATGCGATCGTCGAAGCGCGCGCCGATGCAGATCATGACGTCGCAATCATGCATGGCCATGTTGGCTTCGTAGGTGCCGTGCATGCCGAGCATGCCGACCCAGTTCTTGCCCGAGGCCGGATACGCGCCGAGCCCCATCAGCGTCGAGGTGATCGGGAAGCCGGTGAGGTCGACCAGTTCGCGCAGCAAATGGCTCGCTTCCGGGCCGGAATTGACGACGCCGCCGCCCGAATAGATGATCGGCTTCTTCGCGCCGGCCATCAGCTCGACAGCGGCCTTGATCTTTTCCAGGTCGCCCTGGACCTTCGGCTGATAGCTGGTGCGCGGCGCCGTCTGCGGCGGCACATAGATGCCCTTGGCGAACTGCACGTCCTTCGGGATGTCGACCACGACCGGGCCGGGACGCCCGGTGGTCGCGACATGGAAGGCCTCATGGATGGTGGCGGCGAGCTCGTTGACGTCCTTCACCAGCCAGTTGTGCTTGGTGCAGGGCCTGGTGATGCCGACCGTGTCGCATTCCTGGAAAGCGTCCGAGCCGATCAGCGAAGTCGGCACCTGGCCGGTCAGGCAGACCAGCGGAATGGAATCCATCAGCGCATCCTGCAGCGGCGTCACCGCATTGGTGGCGCCGGGGCCGGAGGTGACCAGGAGCACGCCGGCCTTGCCGGTCGAGCGCGCATAGCCTTCGGCCGCGTGGCCGGCGCCCTGCTCGTGGCGGACCAGAATGTGCTCGACCTCGTCCTGCTGAAAAATCTCGTCATAGATCGGGAGAACGGCGCCGCCCGGATAGCCGAAGACATGCTTGACGCCATTGTCCTTCAGCGCCTGCACCACCATCTCGGCGCCAGTCATTTCCCTGCTTGCCATCTCGCGCCGCTCGTTCTGTCCGTTGCTCATCGGTCTGGTCCCGTACTGTCGCCATTTCGGCGTTTGCTGGTCGTTTAGTTGGATTTCAGGCAATAAAAAAGGCCCCCGGGGGAGCCTGTGTGATGCGCATGGGAGGTTTTCGCCCGGCGGTTACACCGCCTTGCCCACGCGCAAGCCTACGAGAATGAGTGCCTTTTTCATGGGCGCGGACAATAAGGGCGAAAACGCCGGCTCGTCAATGGGGTGCCGCGCGAATTCACCCGCCTGTGAGAACGGCGTCGGCGCGCGCTACCATAGTACAGTTGAGCGCCTGCCCCCGACGAACCACTATGCGCTGGCAAAGGACGTTGGCTGCGAGGAGGACGCATGGCTGGCGAACGGGAGCATATCCGCGAGATCGAGCAGGTCCTGTCCGGCGCCCGGTCGGCCCGGGACAATGTGGTGGTGCAGTCCTGGCTGCGCTGCGTCGACACGCATCGGCTCGATCCAGCGCGGCCTACGGAAGCCTACATCGTCCCGGACACCCAGCTGCGCGAGCACCGCGAGCAGTCCGAACGGCTGATCGCGATCGCCCGCAGCGGGCTGGAGACCTTGTTCAAGCAGGTGGCTGGCCAGAACTATGTGCTGCTTTTAGCCGATGCCAAGGGCGTGACCGTCGATTTCCTCGGCGACCCGTCCTTCATGGATCAGTTGCGCGCGGCCGGCCTCTATCTCGGTTCGGAGTGGTCCGAAAGCCGCACAGGCACCTGCGGCGTCGGCTCCTGCATCGTTACCGGCGAGGCAATGACGATCCACCAGACCGACCATTTCGACACCACCCACACGCCGCTCTCCTGCACGGCGGCGCCGATCTTCGACACCAAGGGCGAACTGACTGCCGTTCTGGACATTTCGCTGCTGCGTTCGCCGCAGCCGAAGGTCAGCCAGAACCTCGCCCTGCATCTGGTGACGGCGTCGGCGCGGCGCATCGAGCTCGCCAATCTCATGGCTCAGATGCGCTCCGACTGGGTATTGCGCTTTTCCCGCTCGCCGGAGTTCCTCGACGTCGATCCGGAGGCCGCCATCGCGCTCGATGCCTCCGGCCGCATCCTCGGCACCACGCGCGGCGCGGCGCTGCTTCTGGCGCAAGCCGGCGGCGTCGACTGGAAGTGCCTTTCGCCGATCGGCCAGCCGATCTCGCGCTATTTGGATATCGGCATCGATGACCTGCCGAACCTGACCCGCGGACGCCCCACCGAGGAACGGCTGGTGTTCGGCCGCAACGGCAGCGCCCTCTTCGCGCATGCGATCGAGCCGCAGCCGTCGAGCGGACGCCGAGCGCCCGTCGAGGTTTTGCCCAAACCGATCGCCGAGCTTTCCGGCGGCGACCCGGCCATGGCGGCAATGCAGCTCCGAGCCGCCAAGCTGGCCCGCACCACAATCCCGACGCTCATCCATGGCGAGACCGGCTCCGGCAAGGAATATCTCGCCCGCGCGCTGCATGACAGCTCCGGGCGCACGGGCCCGTTCGTGGCCATCAATTGCGCGGCGATTCCTGAGCATCTGATCGAGAGCGAACTGTTCGGGCACGCGGCGGGCGCCTTTACCGGCGCCACGGCCAAGGGGCGCAAAGGACTGATCGAAACCGCCGATGGCGGCACGCTGTTTCTCGACGAGATCGGCGACATGCCCTATCCGCTGCAGTCGCGCCTGCTGAGGGTGATCGCCGAGCGCGAACTGGTCCCGGTCGGCGGCACAGCACCCCGGCCCGTCGACATCAAGATCATCTCCGCCTCGCATCACGATCTTCACCATCGGGTTGCCGAGGGCCGTTTCCGTGAGGACCTGTATTACCGGCTGAACGCCGCCTCGCTGACCTTGCCGGCGCTGCGCGAACGCACCGATTTCGAATGGCTGCTGGAACGGCTGGTCAGCGAACGCGCGCATCGAGCCGGTCGGCCGGCAAGACTGTCGCCGGCGGCGCGTCTAGCGCTGATCCGCCATGGCTGGCCCGGCAACATCCGCGAACTCGTCAACGCCGTGGATCTGGCGGTTGCGCTTTGCGACGATGAGACGATCCAGCCAGCCGACCTGCCGGATTTCGCCGCGTCCAGCGCGGCACCTTCTGCGTCGTCCGCCAGCTTTGTCGCGCTTCGCGCCCCCTCTCCCGAGGAAGAGCGCACCGCCCTGCTCGCCGTGCTGGCTGCCACCGGCTGGAACATTTCCGAGGCTGCGCGGCGCCTCCGCGTCGACCGCACCACCGTGCATCGCCGCATGAAACGCCTGCGGCTGGAAGCCCCGAATTAAACACAACGCGCCCTGGTGTTGCAGGGCTGTGGCGCGCCGTGGCGCATGCAACACCAACGCAGCAGGCAAGACGACGGAAGAACGCCCTAACAGATTGTTTTCATTGCAATCGCGAATGAGCGCCACGGTTGGCACACTGCTTGCTGTTCATACCGGACTCTAGCAATCGGAGGAGAAAATGCTCGAGAGAACACCCACAACCAAGGCGCAGGCGCTGCTCGACAAGTTCGGCAAGGCGCTGGAGGCTGGCGACATCGATGCCGCTGCCAATTGCTTTCAGGAAGATTGCTACTGGCGGGATCTCGTCACCTTCACCTGGAACATCAAGACGATGGAGGGCCGCGACCAGATCCGCGACATGCTGAAGTCGACGCTGGCCGGCACCAAGCCGTCCGACTGGGCGGTGGCCAAGGGCGAGGAAGCGACCGAGGATGGCGGCATCATCACCGCTTGGATCACCTTTGAGACCAAGGTGGCGCGTGGCTTTGGCCTCGTGCGTTTCAAGGGCGATCTGATCTGGACGCTGCTGACCACCATTGCCGAGTTGAAGGGCCACGAGGAGAAAGCCGGCTTCACGCGCCCGCTCGGCGCCAAGCATGGCCACGGCAAGGACCGCAAGACGTGGCGCGAGGAACGCGACGACGAGATCGCCGAGCTCGGCCATTCCAAACAACCCTATGTTCTGATCATCGGCGGCGGCCAGGGCGGTATCGCGCTCGGCGCCCGGCTGAAGCAGCTCGGCGTGCCGGCCATCATCGTCGAGAAGAACGAGCGGCCGGGCGATTCCTGGCGCAAGCGCTACAAGTCGCTCTGCCTGCACGATCCGGTCTGGTACGATCACTTGCCCTATATCGACTTCCCGAAGAACTGGCCCGTTTTCGCGCCGAAGGACAAGATCGGCGACTGGTTGGAAATGTACACCAAGGTGATGGAGCTGAATTACTGGTCCTCCACTTCGGCGAAATCTGCCAAGTATGACGAAAAAACCAAGGAATGGACGGTCGTCGTCGAGCGCGATGGCAAGGAGATCACGCTGAAGCCGAAGCAACTGGTGCTGGCCACCGGCATGTCGGGCAAGGCAAACTGGCCGAAATACAGGGGCCAGGACGTCTTCAAGGGCGAGCAGCAGCACTCCTCGACCCATCCCGGCCCCGACAAGTACCGCGGCAAGAAGGTCGTGGTCATCGGCTCCAACAACTCGGCGCACGACATCTGCGCGGCATTGTGGGAAGGCGGCGCCGACATAACGATGGTGCAGCGTTCCTCCACCCATATCGTCAAGTCCGACACGCTGATGGATATCGGGCTGGGCGCGCTCTATTCCGAGCAGGCGGTGGAGAACGGCATGACGACACGCAAGGCCGACATGATCTTCGCCTCGCTGCCCTACCGCATCCTACACGAATTCCAGATCCCGCTTTACCAGCAGATGAAGGAGCGTGACGCCAAGTTCTACGAGGATTTGGAAAAAGCCGGCTTCATGCTCGACTGGGGCGATGACGGCTCAGGCTTGTTCATGAAGTATCTGCGCCGGGGCTCCGGCTATTACATCGACGTCGGCGCCTGCGACCTCGTCATCGACGGCTCGATCAAGCTCAAGAGCGGACCGGGTGCGGCGGTGGAGGAGCTCACGAAGACCGGTGTCAAATTCGTCGACGGCACGGAACTGCCGGCCGATCTGGTCATCTACGCCACCGGCTACGGCTCGATGAATGGTTGGGCGGCCGACCTCATCTCGCAGGAGGTGGCCGACAAGGTCGGCAAGGTCTGGGGCCTCGGCTCCAACACCACCAAGGATCCCGGTCCCTGGGAAGGCGAGCAGCGCAACATGTGGAAGCCGACGCAGCAGGAGGCGCTGTGGTTCCACGGCGGCAATCTGCACCAGTCGCGTCACTATTCGCAGTATCTGTCGCTGCAACTGAAGGCCAGGCAGGTTGGTTTGCCTACTCCGGTCTATGGGCTGCAGGAGGTCCATCACAAAGGCTAGTTGCCGCCTGTTTCATGACCACGGCAAGGGCGTTGCTCACGGCGCGCCTTTGCCCGCCGATCAGAGCTTGAGCCGAAAACGGTCGCGATGAGATGATACTGGCGAAGGAAAGGTGTTCGCTGCATCCATCCGCTCGATGGGCAACCAGACCATTTTGGCCGTCGAAGTAGAAACACATCGGCTTTCTCCTTCTTGGCTAAGGTGTGTTGAGATTCAGGTCAGGCCGAGCCGAAAACGGTGGTTTTCGAGAACCGGAGCGGAGCGTACTTAAAGTACGTGAGCACCGGAAGCGCAGGAAACCGGCGTTTGCAGGCCGGCCTGACCTGAATATCAACACACCTTAAGCCGCCTTGTCGGCCGCAAACCTTTCCACCACGCGCCGCAGCAGCGGCACGTAGTCGCGAAAGGCGCGCGTCTTCATGTCGGCGACCTTGCCGCCCTCGTCCCAGATGCGCACACGCACCGCTTCCTCGTGGAACGGATTCCGGCGGAATTCCGCCACCTCGTCGGCGCTCATCGGGCCGCCCTGCAGCGACAGCGTATGCACCGAGGCCGGCGAGAGCTTGCCGAAATAGGTCGGGTCAGTGGCGCAGAGATAGCGTTTTGCCGAGACGTGAAGCCTGACGCACTCGACGATCACCGGCGGGAAGAATGGCGCCAGCACCTCGCCGCCTGCTTCGTCATGATGCTTGTCCTCGACGTCATCAGGCGAATAGGTGCCGAACTCGCTGGTATAGTGGCCGATGTCGTGCAGCAGTGCTGCCGCCACCAGTTCTTCGGGCGCGCCGTCCTGCTCGGCAAGCCATGCACCCTGCAGCATGTGCTCCGACATGGTGACCGGCTCGCCGAGATAGGACTCCGCGCCCCGGCGTTCGAAGATGTCGGCGATGAACTCGACGATGTTGGCGCTGTTGAGCTCCTGCGGGTTCATTCCGCGGCCTCCTTGAACTGGTGCTCGATCGCCGCAAGCGTCGACAGCAGCCCGTCCTTGTCGGCGTAGCAACCTTGCAGCCAGCGCTTGCCCGATCCGGAAAACGCCTTGCGGGCATGCATGACGCGCGTGTTGTCGACGATGAAGGACTGCCCTGCCTCGAGCTTGAAGGTCACCTCGAAGGACGGATCCTCGATCAGTTCGGCGAACCGGCGGTAGGCCGCGTAATATCTGTCCATCTCGGCGAACGGCACGTCGACCGTCGGCGCCAGCGAGCGGTTGTTGAAGCGGATGCAGATCAGTTCGCCGTCCGGCCCGAGCTCGATCATCGGCCGCTTGGCCTGCAGCCGCACGCCGGAGGATCCGGCATACTCGAAACGCGCCGGGTAAGAGGACAGCAGCCGGAAACCTTCCGGGTTCTCGGCCTGAAGCGCTGCCGCCACGGCAAAGCCGTCGACCACGCTGGATTCGCCGCCATCCACCGTGTTCTCGACGCAGGCCAGTATCTGCAGCGTCGGCACCGGATCGCGGTATGGGTTGTCGGTATGCGCCTGCAGGCCGAGATTGGTGTAGGCGAGATTGCTTGGATTGACCTCGGCGCGTACGTCGAACCAGCGGCCGTAATTGGTCTCGCGGATATAACCGAAGAGATCGACGACCTTGCAGAGCGCACCCGACTCCGCCGGCAGCCCGTCCATGACGGCAAAGCCATAGGCCCTCACCGCCGAAAGCCATTCGCGCAGGACGTCGCTGTCATGAGCAGCGGCGGCATAGCCGGCACGCGGTACAGAATTCTGCATCGTCGCCCCGGTCCAGCGCCGGATGGCGTCGCCCGTCCACCCAGCTTTGCGCGACGCATCACGATCGTAAGCGTTGGCAGTCAGCCAGGCTGCCGGAAAACTGACCGTCTTCTGATCCGGCGCAAAGGTGATTTCGAGATCGCCATCCTTGATCGATGCCGCGCCGATCCGCGTCTCGGCTGGAATGTCGAGGATAGTGATCAGCCGCTGGCCGTTGCCGGCGCTGCGCGTCTTGTCGTCGAGCGCGTTGTCGCGCAGCCACATGGCATGGAACCTCGAGCGTGCCCCGCCCTTCCAGCCCAGTTCGATCGTTTTTCCTGCGTCGCCTATCAGCGCGTGGGTCAACATGAAGATGTGTTCCTGTCCGCTTCGTCCCGCGGCCCGATCCGCAGGACTATGATTGCATGTTGATCGTGCGACAGGCATAACTCAAATTATCATTTTTTGGCCAATGGCTATAAAATTCTAATGTCTGCGAAAACCGTTCCAATGCTCCCTCCGCTCGACTGGCTGCGCAGTTTCGAGGCGGCGGCGCGGCTGTCCAACTTCACCGCCGCCGCTGCCGAACTCGGCCTGACGCAGGCCGCCGTCAGCCAGCACATCCGCGCCCTGGAAGAGCGGCTGAAGACCCGCCTGTTCCAGCGCCTGGCGCGCGGCGTCGCGCTGTCGCCGGAAGGTGCGGCCTATCTGCCGCACATCCAGTCGGCATTCGCCACCATCGGCAACAGCACGAGCGAGCTGTTCGAACCGCGTGCGCTGCAGACCGTGACCATCCGCGTTCCGATCTCCTTTGCCCTGCTGATGCTGGTCCCAGCCCTGCCCGATCTGGCAACGGCGCTGCCGCAGATCCAGCTCGATCTGGTCACCATTCACCGGCCGGCCGACTACGATCAGCCGGGCTCGGCGCTCGACATCCGCTTCGGCAACGGCGCCTTTCCGGGGCGCGAGGCCGACCGGCTGACCGCCGAGCACCTTGTTCCGGTCGCCGCCCCAGCCCTTGCCGGCGATGCCGAATGGATGTCGCGGCCGCTGCTGCTGGTCGCCGGCGCGCGCGAAATGTGGGCGGAATGGTTCGCCGCCGCCGGGTTGTCCGGACATTCCCGGCGCTCGCACCGCTTCGACAGTTTTGTCGCCGCCATGGAAGCGGCAAAGGCCGGCGCCGGCGTCCTGCTCGGCTCGCGTCCGCTCATTGACAAAGCGCTTGATGGCGGTGTGCTGGTCAGGCTCGCCGACTTCGAGCTTTCCAGCCCATCGGGCCATTTCCTGACCCGTGCGGCATCCTCGCGTCTGACCGCTGCGGAACAGGATGTTCGCCGCTGGCTTCTGTCGCGTGTTGCCGGTCTTGCCGGGTAATGTTGCTATCGCCCGGGAGGCCCGATCCGCTTCCAGTAGACCAGCGTGCCGGTCAGCCCGCCATGCGGCTTCAAAGCAAAGTCCGGGATCTCGCCGGTGAGCGAAAAACCGAGTTTCTCATAGAGGCCGGAAGCGCCCTCCTCGCTCGCCGTGTCCAGCACCAAAAGCGTCTTGCCTTTCTCGACGGCAAGGGTTTCCGCTGCCCGCATCAATCGGGTCGCGATGCCTTGTCCGCGGCGGTCGAGCCTGGTCATCAGCTTGGCGATCTCGGCGCGATGTGGCTGGTTGGGCGGATAGTCGAGGAGCAAGGTGACGGTGCCGGCAAGGACATCGCCGTCCCATGCGCCGAGCACGGATCTTTCGCCACGCGCCGCCGCGGCAAGCGACTTGCGCCAGAAGTCTTTGGCCATATCGGGCGACAGCGGATGCATGAAACTGACCGATCCGCCGGCGGCGACCGTTTCGATCAACAGCTCGGCGAGGATGGCCGTGGTCGCCGCGTCGCCGGTCAGCGGCCTGATTTCGAGGGCGTCGATAGTGTTGCGTGCCATGGATTGGGTCCGGCTCTCTGCTATTCGAAATGGCTGATCCGCCGATGGCGCCGCGCCCGGCGGATCTCCGCGACCCGCTCGGCATCTTCCTCGCTGAGATGACGCCCGCGTTCCAGGATCTCGAGCGTGTATTCTTCGTAAGTGAGACCGAGCCGTTCGGCCCGCTCCAGGCGCATCAGCATGATCGTGTGGCTCGGCGCCTTCCAGGCCTTGTCATGCGCGGCGCGCCAGGCAAGGAAGAGATAGGCGTCGCCCTTGCCCCAGGGCGGGCCGTCATAGTCCTCGAGCGGCGGCCCGCCATTGTGCGAGCGTTTCGGTCGGCGCGGCATCGAGGTCAGTCCCTGACCAGCGCCACGAGATAGTCGGCCGCCTTCGGTCCAGGGGCATGGAAGGTGCAGTCCGACGGCGCGCCGAGCGCCAGGCAGTCGCCGGGCTCCAGCTTGTGAACGACATCGCCCTCGGTGAAGTCGAGGCGGCCGTCGATCAGCCAGATCTGCTGCTTGATGAAGGCATAGGATGCCGCGGGCAAGCTCACCTTGGCCCCGGCCGGCAGGCTGACCCTGATCAGCTCCAGCGGCATCTGCGAGATCGGCGACAGGTGCCGCCTGATATAGCCGGTCTGGGGGTCCTGCCACACCGGCTGGTCGGCCTTGCGCAAAAGCCCGCCACCTTGCATTTCAGCCCTGGCGATCAACGTCGACAAAGTCATGCCGAAGGCCGCCGCGATGCGCACCAGGAGCACGGCGGTTGGACTGGTCATGCCGCGTTCGATCGCGCTCAGCATGGCTTTCGAAACACCGGAGCGCTCGGCAAGCTCGGCAAGCGACCAGTTCCGCATCGTCCTTTCGGTGTGGATCCGCCTGCCTATGGTCGCAGCTATTTCATTCGATATATCATTCATACGTCCAATATATCGAAATCTCATCGATTGGAAAGTGCCCGGTTCGATCGAATTGCGTGGGCCGCCTTAACGCCGCCTACACCATCAGACCTCACGTGACTTTAACCCCGATTGGCTAGGGTCGACGCTCCAGGGGAATGGGATCGGATCACCGATGTTTGTCGAACGTGAAGCCTCCGTGGGCGAACTGACTTCTCAGGAACGGCGTGAGGTTGACCAGGACGATAGCCGAATTCTAGGCAATGTCGTTCAGTGCGACGGCGCCCGCGCCACCATCAGCGCCTACGCCGAGGATGCCGACGGCGCGGTGACCGGCCAGTGGACCGTCGGCAGGATGATCTCGATCAACCTCGGCACCGCGCGCACGGTCGGCCTGGTTTACGAGATCGGCAAGTCCGATCGCGCCTGGAGCAATGAGGGCCAGAATCCGATCGAGGTCAGTGTCGAGCTGATCGGCGAGGTGCGAGAAGGCGCACAGCCGGGCGCCAAGCCGGTCTTCGATCGAGGCATCACCATCTATCCGCATATCGGCGCCGTTGCGCACCGCATCCGCAGCCGCGACCTGCAGGCGGTCTACGATCTCGCTGGTCGTCATTCGGTCACCATCGGCAAGCTGTCGCAGGATGAGGCGATCGACGCCAATATCGCCATCGACGACACGCTTGCGCGCCATTTCGCCATCGTCGGGACCACCGGCGTCGGCAAATCCACCGCTGTCTCGCTTTTGCTGCGCAAGTCCATCGAGGCGCGGCCGGACCTGCGCGTGCTCATCCTCGACCCGCACAACGAATTCGCCGCCTCGCTGCCGGAATATTGCGTCAAGGTCGATTCCAAGACGCTCGACCTGCCGTTCTGGATGTTCAGGCTGGAGGAATTCGCAGAAGTCCTGTTTCGTGGCCGCGAGACCGTGCCGGAAGAAGTCGATGTCCTGCGCGACCTGATCCCCGCCGCCAAGAACCTCTATCGCAACCCGAATTCCGGCACCTATATCAGGCGCGGCAGCGACGCGCTGACGGCCGACACGCCGGTGCCCTACCGTATCGCCGATCTCATCAAGCAGATCGACGAGCGCATGGGCATGCTGGAAAGCAAGAATGACCGCCCGGCGCTGAAATCGCTGAAGACGCGCATCGAATCGGCGGCAGCCGACCCGCGCTATCGCTTCATGTTCAATTCGCGCCTGATCGAGGACACGATCCACGAAACGATCGGCAACATCTTCCGCGTTCCCAGCCACGGCCGCCCGGTGACCTGCTTCGAGATGGCGGGCATGCCGTCCGAAGTGGTGAATTCCGTCTGCTCGGTGCTGGCGCGCCTGGCCTTTGACCTTGCGCTATGGAGCGAGGGCAGGCTGCGGCTGCTGCTGCTTTGCGAGGAGGCCCATCGCTATATGCCCGCCGATGCGCGCCTCGGCTTCGCGCCGACCAGGCACGCGCTGTCGCGCATTGCCAAGGAAGGCCGAAAATATGGCTGCTACCTCGGTGTTGTCACCCAGCGCCCGGGCGAGCTCGACCCGACTATCCTGTCGCAGTGCTCGACCTTCTTCGCCATGCGCCTCGCCAACGAGCAGGACCAGGCCATCATCCGCTCGGCGATAGCCGACTCCTCGGCCTCGACGCTGGCCTTCCTGTCCTCGATGGGCCAGCGCGAAGCCATCGCCTTCGGCGAGGGTGTGGCGACGACCATGCGGCTGAAATTCGAAAAGCTGGCGCAGGAGTTCATTCCGGGCACCCAGAAAGGCGAACAGACCGAAGCGTCCATCGACGGCAACGATGTCGACCTAGCCATGATCGTCGAGCGCCTGCGCAACGTGCCGAAGCCCCAGCAGTCCATGGCCTTCGCCGAAGTGGTGGATTCCTCGCGTCAGGCCGGCGACCCGGACTACAAGAAGCCGGCCGCCGCTACGCGTGCGCAGCCCGACGACGACTTCGACACACGCTACGGCCTGAAGCCCTCGACCTTCGGCATGCGCCAATTCAACGATTGAGAGCGCTCACCTCTTAAATTGCCTCCGATCCTCTTGGGTAAATCCCGCCAGGAAATTCGTCAGGCTGAGCCGGCTGAAGTTACCTTCGAGAACCGGAGCGGAGCGGACATTCAAGTCCGTGAGCACCGGAAGCGCAGAGGGTGGCTTCAGACGGCCAGCCTCACGAATTTAAAGGTGGGATTTTAGGCGCAGACGCGGTTGCGGCCTTGCTTTTTCGCCTCGTAGAGCTGGCGGTCGGCGCGGCGGTAAAAATCCTCGGCGCTTTCCTTGTGGTCCCAGACGGCGAGACCGACGCTGGTGGTGACCTTCAGCCGCACATTGCCCGACATGATGGACATGCCGGCGATCGCCTTGCGGATGCGCTCGGCGAACCTGCCGAGCAGCTCGATCTCCATATTGGGCGTGACGACGGCGAACTCCTCGCCGCCCAGGCGCGCCACCACGTCGTGATAGCGCGTCATGCCTCTCAGGCATGTCGCGACCGCCCTCAGCACCTCGTCGCCGACATCGTGGCCGTGCGTATCGTTGACCTGCTTGAAATGGTCGAGGTCCAGGATCATCAGCCCGATCGGCCTGTCTATGCGCCGGAATTCCTCGAGATATTCGCGCAGTGCGTCGTCGAAATAGCGACGGTTCTGCATGCCGGTCAGGCCATCGGTGAGCGCTGCCTGCTCCAGCGTCTGCGAACGGGCGCTGAGCGACACGGTCATGGCGCGCAGCTTGCCTTCCTCGCGCACCTGGCCACGGATCAGCGGATAGATGAAAAAGACGCCGAAGAACAAAGCCGTCGCCAGCAAGGCTCCGGTCCCGAACAGCAATTTGTTGAGATAGACGATCTTGCCGATGCGGGATGCGGAGTCGAGATCGGTGGCGATGCCCTGCAACTGCGTATAGGCGTAGGCCGTCACCAGGCCGGCTGCCAGGATCACAAAAATGAAGACAAAAAAAGCGGATTCCGCCTTATGAAAACGCATCAACTCCCCGCGGCACTGCAACCTCGAAGGTTATGGCATGGCCGGCCTTACGGCGGGGTTAACCCGGACAACCCTGGCGGGAAGTTGAACGAAATATTCTAAGTTTCTGATTGAAAATGGTATTACCCGGTTAGGATCGCCGATACGTCGCCCGGCTGGAGCCTGCGCCACTCCGATCCCAGTTGATGCCTAAACCATGTACTCTGCCGCTTGGCATATTGCCGGGTCGCAATCTTCGCGCGCTCGATTGCTTCGGGAAAAGCCAACTGCCCGCCCATTGCCGCCTGCAACTCGCGCACGCCGATCGCTTTCATCGCCGGCAGGGCCGGATCGAGGTCGAGCGCCGTGAGGTGCCGAACCTCGTCGAGCGCGCCCTTGTCGAGCATCTGGTCGAAACGCGTCTCGATGCGCCGCACCAGCTCCGCCCGGTCGGGCTCGATCACCATGAAGCGCGCGCTGTCGCGGTCGATCAGCGGCCGGCCGCGCGCCGCCTGCCAGTCGAGGATGGAACGCCCCGAGGCATCGAGCACTTCCAGCGCCCGCACAATGCGCTGACTGTCGGTGGCCTTAAGCTGCATGGCGACCGCCGAATCCTCGCGCATCAGCAGACGATGCAGCCTTTCGGCGCCTTGTTCCTTGAGCTCATAGCGCCAGCGGTCGCGCACCGCCTGTGGAATGTCGGGCATGTCCGAAATGCCCTCGGCCAGCGCGCGGAAGTAAAGCCCGGTGCCGCCGACGAATATCACGGGACGATCCGACAACACGCCATCGTCGATCAGCTTCGTCACGTCGCGCAGCCAGGCGCCGGTGGAATAGGCCGTCGAGGGATGCACATGGCCATAAAGCAAATGCGGCGCGCGCGCCATTTCGGCGGCGCTCGGCCGCGCTGTCAGAACGTCGAGCACGGAATAGCCCTGCATGGAATCGGTGTTGACGATGACGCCGCCTTTGCGTTCGGCGAGATCGAGCGCCAGCGCCGACTTGCCGCTTGCGGTCGGCCCGGCTATCAGGATCGCGTTTTTCACGCGGCCTTCGCCCGCCTGCCTGCCGGAATTGTCGATGCTGTTGATCGCCACGCTCGTGTCCCGTCCCGAAGCCCGCTCCGTGCCGGCCTCGCTAGCGAATATGGCCTCGCGGGCCGTCGGCGCAAGCGCCGTTCGGTGGCTGGCCGAAGACGTCGCCTGCGATCTCACCCTGCCGGAAGGACCAGATGCCGGCGAACTGACGGCCAAACTGCGCGCGGCACTGGCCTCAGAACCCGTCGATGTCATCGTCCAACCGGCCGACGGCAGGCGAAAGAAGATCCTGCTGGCAGACATGGATTCGACCATGATCGACCAGGAATGCATCGACGAGCTGGCAGACGAGATCGGCGTCAAGGACCATGTCGCGCAAATAACCGCGCGCTCGATGAATGGCGAGATCGCCTTCGAGCCCGCCTTGCGCGAGCGCGTCGCCTTGCTGAAGGGCCTCGACACCGGCGTGGTCGATCGCATCATCGCCGGCCGGCTGACGCTCGCCGCCGGCGGCCGCGCCCTGGTGCAAACCATGCGCGCCAACGGCGCGTGGACGGCGCTCGTCTCCGGCGGCTTCGACGTCTTCACCAGCCGCATCGCCGCCATGCTGGGTTTTCAGGAGAACCGAGCCAACCGCTTGCTCGAGGACGATGGGAAATTCACCGGCATGGTGGCCGAGCCGATCCTCGGCCGCGCCGCCAAGGCCGAGGCCCTCATCGACATCGCGGCCAGGTTTGGCCTGACGAGCGGGGACGCCATTGCCGTCGGCGACGGCGCGAACGACCTCGACATGATCCGCCTTGCCGGGACGGGGATCGCGCTGCACGCCAAGCCGTCCGTGGCGGCACAGGCCAAGGTGCGCATCGACCATGCCGACCTGACCGCCCTGCTCTATCTGCAGGGCTATCGCCGCGAGGAGTTCGCCAAGTGAGACCCATTCGAACCGAGCGCTTGATCCTGCGCAACTGGGAAGATCGCGACCGCGAGCTCTTCCACCGCATCAACTCCGACGAACGCGTCATGGAGTTCTTCCCGTTCCGGCGTGACCGCGCGACCGCCGACGCCAAGATGGACGAACTCCGCGGCTGGATCGACGAAGACGGCTACGGCTTCGCCGCCGCCGAGATCGCGGCCACCGGCGAATGCATCGGCTTCGTCGGTCTCCTGGATACGGATGATGTGCCATCGCTGCCGGACGGCGCGATCGAGATCGGCTGGCGGCTGGCGCCGGAATTCTGGGGCAAGGGCTATGTCACAGAGGCCTCGGAAGCCTGGCTCGCCTTCGGCTTCGAAACGCTGGCCGTCGACGAGGTCGTTTCCTTCGCGGTTGCCGAAAACCATCGCTCGACCGCGGTGATGAAGCGGCTCGGCATGCACGCCGATCCCGCCAACGACTTCGATCATCCCGACATCCCGGACAGCCACCCTCAGCTCAAGCGGCATGTCCTCTACAGGCTGAAGCGCAAGGAATGGCAGGCAAGAAAAAAGGCGGCTCAATAGCCGCCTTTTTCTTTTCAAACCAAGCGGTTGCCGACCTTCTGCGACTCAATCCATCCGGATCGTCACGAAGCGCAGCTCGCCGGTCTTCGAGGCCAGCATCAGGAGCGCGTTCTTGCGGCCCTGCTCCTTCAGCGCGCCGATCCGGTCCATCACGTCCTTCGGCGTGGCGACCGATTCCTGCGCGATCTCGGTGATCACCTCGCCCGGCTGGATGCCGCGCTCGGCGGCGGCCGAATCCTTGGCGACGTCGGTGACGACGACGCCCGACACATCGGCGGCGATGCCGAATTTCTGCCGTGTAGCATCGTCAAGCTCGCCGATCGTCATGCCGAGCACCGAAGCAGTCGAGACCGCTGGCGCCTTGTCGCCATTGTCCTGATCGGTGGTGGTGCCGTTCTCGCCGCTGGCGAGCTTCTCGCCATCCTCGAGTCGGCCCAGCGTGACCTTGACCGTCTGCTCGACGCCCTTGCGCACGATGACGACGTCGACTGCCTTGCCGACCGGGCTTTCGGCGACGACGCGGGGCAGGTCGCGCATCTCGTGGATGTCCTTGCCGTCGAACTTGATGATGACGTCGCCGGCCTGGACCGAACCGTTGTCGACCGGGCCGCCCTTGATGACGCCGGCCACCAGCGCGCCCTTGGCGGTCGCCATGCCGAGGCTTTCGGCGATGTCGTCGGTCACCGGCTGGATGCGCACGCCGAGCCAGCCGCGCCGCGTCTCGCCAAATTGGCGGAGCTGGTCGACCACGCCGGCGGCGAGCTGCGAGGGGATCGAGAAGCCGATGCCGATCGAGCCGCCCGACGGCGAGATGATCGCCGTGTTGATGCCGATGACCTCGCCCTGGTCGTTGAACAGCGGACCGCCGGAATTGCCGCGGTTGATGGCAGCGTCGGTCTGGATGAAATCGTCATAGGGGCCGGAGTTGATGTCGCGGTTGCGTGCCGAGACGATGCCGACCGTCACCGTGCCGCCGAGGCCGAACGGATTGCCGATCGCCATCACCCAGTCGCCGACGCGCATCTTGGTGGAATCGCCGAACTTCACCGCCGTCAGCTTGTGGCCCTTGGGCTCGACCTTCAGCACGGCGACATCGGTCTTGGTGTCGGTGCCGACAAGCTTCGCCTTCAGCGTCACGCCGTCGGAGAAATTGACCTCGATGTCGTCGGCATCGGCAATGACGTGGTTGTTGGTCACCACGATGCCCTGGTCGGCGTCGATGACGAAGCCGGAGCCGAGCGACTGCACCTTCTGCGCAGCGCCGCCCTTGTCGCCGCCGCGGTTCTTGAAGAAATCGTCGAAGAAGTCCTGGAACGGCGAGCCCTCGGGCAGTTGCGGCATCGGCACCGCGCCCGGCCCTTCCGTGCCCTTCACCGTCTGCGAGGTCGAGATGTTGACCACAGCACCCAGCAGGCGCTCAGCCAGATCGGCGACCGAAGGCGGACCGTCTGAGGCGATGGTCGGCGTGACGAAAGACGGAACGGCAACGATGCCGACCACGAAGGCCGTGGCGCCGGCGAAAAGCGTGCGACGCGCCGCGCGCAAAAAGGTCTCGGATGTCATCGTGGCCTCCCGGTATGTCTGAAAAGGACAGGCGTTTTCCGCAAAGGCGCCCATCGGCTCATGTTGGCAAGAAATAAGGCACGTTTGCGGCTATGGCTATCTAAAGCAACTCCAGGAAAAAGTGTGAAACGGTTTTCCGTCCGGAATTGCGCCAAACAAAGAACTGGAGCGGTTCGCCGTTTCCGTGGAAACGGTGAGCCGATCCAGGATAAATCGTCGACGGTTGCGTCACCAATAAATTCAGTCAACCGCGCACCAGCCAGACGACGGCGACACCGACGGCGATCGCCGCCAGTCCGCCGATGCGAAGGGCATTTTCCGGCATCGACAGCACTTCGCTCGCCAGTTTCCGGGCAAGGCCCGGAAACCCGCCATAGATCAGGCCTTCGATCACGAAGACCAGGCCGATTGCCGCCAGAAAATCCTGCACCGCCCGTTACTGGGCGGTGCTGGGTTGCGCGGCCGGGGCCGCCGGCGCGGTGGTCGCGGCCGGCGCCGGCAGCGACGCCGCCGGCTGTCCGGGCTCCGGCTTCGCCTCCGGATCGCGGAAGTAGCGGAAGAACTCGGACTGCGGCGACAGCACCATCGTCGTCCCGGTGTTATCGAGCGCCGTGCCATACGCATTCATCGAGCGATAGAACTCGAAGAAGGCCGGATCGCGCTTGTAGGCGTCGGCGAAGGTCGCGGCGCGCTGCGCCTCGCCCTCGCCGCGCAGGATTTCCGAATCCTTCTGCGCCTCGGCAACGGTCTCGACCACTTCGCGGTCGGCCCGCGCCCGGATGGTCTGCGCCGCCACGTTGCCTTGCGCCCTCAGCCGCTCGGCTTCGGCCAGGCGCTCGGCCTTCATGCGGTCGTAGGTCTGCTGCGAGACCTCCGCAGTGAGATCGGTCCGGCGGATACGCACATCTTCGACGTCGAGACCGAGCGAGGTCGCGTCCGGACGCAACTGGTCGCGCACCTCGCGCATCATGTTGCCGCGCTCTTCCGAAAGCGCGGCCTCGAAGTCGCGCAGGCCGTAGACGCGGCGCAGCGCCGCATCGAGACGCGTTCTGAGACGGGCCTCGGCGAGTTCGATCTGCCCGGACACTGCCGCGCGGAAGGTGCGCGGGTCCGAGACGCGGTAGGCGATGAAGGCGTCGACCTCGTAGAACTTGCCGCCGGAAACCTGGACGCGGATGTCGTCGAGATCCAGGCGCATCACCCGCTTTTCGATCATTTGCACGCTGTCGGCATCGAAGAAGGCGAACGGCGCCTTGAAGTAGACCCCGGGTTCGTTCTTGACATCGATGATCTCGCCGAACCTCAGCACGATCGCCTGCTGGCCGGCATTGACCACGAAGATGGAAGAGTAAAGCAGGAACAACAGGACAGCCGCAATGACGGCGATGATGGGAAGACGGCTGGCCATTACTGGTTACCTCCCGTCGTGGTGCCCAGCGGGGCCGGCGCCGGCGACGCCTTCGGCTGCAATGCCGGCAGCGGCAGGTAGGGCAGCACGCCCTGACCGTTGCCCTGCTCGACGACGACCTTGTTGGAGTCTTTCAGAATCTTCTCCATGGTTTCGAGATAGAGCCGCTTGCGCGTCACGTCGGGAGCCTTGGCATATTCGTTGTAGACGGAGATGAAGCGCTTCGCCTCGCCTTCCGCCTCCTGCATGACGCGGTTCTTGTAGGCGGTCGCGTCTTCGCGGATCTGCGCCGCCTCGCCTCGCGCCTGGCCGAGCTTTTGGTTGGAATACTGGTTGGCCTGCGCGACGAATTTGTCCTGATCCTGCTCGGCGCGTTGCACCTCGTCGAAGGCATCGGCCACCTCGCGCGGCGGCGCGGCGTCTTCGATCGAGACTGCATTGACCTGCAGGCCAGTCTTATAGCGATCGAGCGTATCCTGGATGATCTCGCGCACGGAGGTTGCGATACCTTGGCGATCGTCGCGGAAGATGTCGAAGGCCGGGCGCCGGCCAACGACTTCGCGCATCGCGCTCTCGGCGACCTGCGCCAGCATGCCGTCGGGATCGGAAACGTCGAAAAGATAGGCCTTGGGATCGGAAACCTGGTAGGCCACCGAGAACTGCACGTTGACGATGTTCTGGTCGCCGGAAAGCATCAGCCCGGAGCCGCTGCTCGCGCCGCCGCCGACGCTGACCAACTGTTCGGAGATCTTGACCGTCTCGACCGTTTCGACCGGCCACCAATGGAAATGCAGGCCGGGCTCCGAAAGCTCGGCCTTCGGCTTACCGAAGCGCAACTCGACCGCGACTTCATCAGGCTGCACGGTGTAGATCGCCTTGAACGCCCACAGCACGATCAGCACCAGCGCGATCAGCCCCAGCACCGCGGGGCTGGCGCCGCCGCCGCCCGGAAGCGCGCGCCGCAGCCGATCCTGGCCGCGACGGATGATGTCTTCGAGATCGGGAGGTGAGCCTTGCGGGCCGCTCGGCCCTTTCGGTCCCTGCCCCCAGGGCCCCTGATTGCCGCCGCCGCCCCATGGGCCGCCGCCACCGCTCTTGTCGTTCCAGGGCATGAATGTCCTTTCGCTTCGGTTCCCTCAGGCCTTACGGCGCAATCCTAGCGCATGACCCCGAACCGGAAGTTCGGAAAGGATCATGCGCCAAATCAAAGTTTTACAGCGTCCTTTTTGCGCGTCCGGCTGGACGCGCGGCGCTGTAACGTCGTTCATCTATAGGGACGCCGTGGCACGCTTTCAACGCGATGTGCCACCGCAACCGTCCGATTTGGCTTGGCAGCGACCGTTTGTCGTCGTCAATCAGCGTCGCGACGGCGTTCGTAGACGATGTATCGCGTCGCGTGGCTGTCTTTCTCGCCGGCCGGAAAATCGTCCGAGCGCACCACCTGCCAGACCTTTGGATCGATCGGCGGGAAATGCGCATCGCCATCGACTTTGGCCAGAACATGCGTGACATGCAGCCGGTCGGCGCTTGGCAAAGCCTGCGCATAGATTTCGCCGCCGCCGACGATGCAAATCTCTTCGGCACCTGCCATGCAGCGGCCGCGCACCTTGGCCAGCGCTATCGCATCGTTCAGCGAATGAGCGACCTCGATGCCTTCGGTGCGCCAGGCCTTGTCGCGCGTCACCACGATGTTAAGCCTGCCGGGCAGCGGCCGGCCGATGCCTTCATAGGTCTTGCGCCCCATGATGATCGGCTTGCCCATCGTGTCGGCCTTGAAGCGCTTGAGGTCGCTGGAAAGCCGCCACGGCAGGCCGCCCTCGCGCCCGATCACGCCGTTTTCGGCGATGGCGACATAGATCGCGATGTCCATCAGCCGCCGTTCCCGCCATTGTCCGACGGCTCGAGCAACAGGATGTCGATGTCATGCTCGGGATAGAAATCCTTGGCGGTCATCTCGAATGTGGTGGGCCCGATTTTTTTGACATTGTCGCCGCAGAACGAGATCAGGGCTTTCGCATTGCCCTTGTCGACGGTCAGCTTGAAGTTGCCGATCGTGCCTGCCGCCCAGTTGCCGCCGGTGGTCAGGATATAGGCGATGCGGCTCTCATAGTATCTCGGATATCCGTCGGCATTGTCCTTGGCCGCCTTGCGCACCGCGTTCTCGAACGCGTCGTCCATGCAATAGCGGGTCTTGTAGGTGCTGTATTGCGGATCCTGGAACTTGCCTTCCGAGAAGAAGCTGACCGAGGAGGTGCCGCCGACGCTCGGTTTGTAGCGGTGCGAGACCTGCACGTCCTTGTTGGCCGGGAAGGTCGAACGCCACCAATAGGTCGAGCGCAGTTGCCAGAACGGCGTGTAGGCCGGCGCGGCGCCCTGGCTGGTATCCGACTCCGGATCTTCGATGACGATGCCGCGGCTCTCCCAATCGGTGAGGACCGCCTTCGGCAGCTTCGCCAGCGCCGCCTTGGCGGCGTCGCCGAACGGGTTGAACGGCACGTTCTGCGCCTTCAGGTCGGCGCTGACGTCGATGCCCAGCGCAAACACCTTCTGCTCGAGCTGCGGCTTTGCCGCGACGCCGTCGATCGTCAGCTCGAAACCGAGAAAATTGTCGCTCTGGTTCTCGGGGATCGCCGGCATTTCCTCCGGATCGCCCGAAATGTCGGGCAATGGGAAAGCGACGATCGCGTCGACATCCTTGTCGGTGTTGTTGTGGAAGACGTAGTCGACAGTGACCTTTTCCGGCGAGATGAAGAGGTCCTCGCTCTGCATCGCCACCGCGTCGCTGCGCGACAGGATCAGGCCGCCTGTGCCGAGCTCGGCGGTGGAATCATTGGCAAAAGCCGGCGCGGCCAGCATGGCGAGCGCTGCGGTCAGGACAGTGCGAAACATGGATCCCCCTCTCGACGGCGTACCGGTATGAACCGGACGCCGTCTTCATCTACCCGTTTCAATGTAGCGTTTCAAAGCCCTTCGCAACCGGATAGCGGGACTTCTGGACAGCGCGCCGCCGATCGGGCAGGAGATCGCCATGCGCAAGCTTCTCGTCATCGGCATCGGCGCCGGCAATCCCGAACACATGACTGTCCAGGCCATCAACGGCCTGAACCGCGCCGACGTGCTGTTCATCCCCGATAAGGGCGCCAAAAAGAACGATCTCGCCGAATTGCGGCGTCAGATCTGCGACCGCTTCGTCACCAACCCGAAATCGCGCCGGGTCGAGTTCGACGTGCCGGTGCGGGCGGAGCCGACATCGTCCTACCGCTCGACAGTCGACGACTGGCACGAGGCGATCGCGGAGATCTATGAAAGCCTGATCCGCGACGAGCTTGCCGAACACGGCTGCGGCGCGTTCCTGATCTGGGGCGATCCGTCGCTCTACGACAGCGCGCTGCGCATCCTCGAACGCGTGCGGCAAAGGGACAACGTCCAATTCGAACTCGAAGTAATCCCCGGCATTACCGCCGTCCAGGCGCTTGCGGCGGCCCATGCGACCGCGCTCAATCGCATCGGCGATTCGATCCTCGTCACCACCGGCCGGCGCCTGACCGAGGAAGGCCTGCCCGAGAATGCCGGCTCGACCGTAGTCATGCTTGACGGCAAATGCGCCTTCAACACGCTGGCCGACAAGGACGTGCTTATACAATGGGGCGCGTATCTCGGCACGCCGGACGAAATCGTCATCTCCGGCCGGGTCAGCGAGGTAGGCGCCGAGATTGAGAAAGTCCGCGAGGAAGCCCGGCACAAGAAGGGCTGGATCATGGACACGTATTTGCTACGCAAGCCGGGCGAGCCTGAGGAATAGGCACCTCACCCCGCATCAATCTCCGCCTGCAAAGCCTGCATATGCACGGCCGCGGCCGAAGCGGCAGCCCGCTCGATCGCCCTGAAGCGGCTGACCACCGCCAGACCGACCGACGTCAGTTGCGCGCCGCCGCCCTTGCGGCCGCCCGTCTGCGCCGAAACCAGCGGCTTGCCGAACACCCGGTTCATGTCCTCGACCAGGTCCCAGGCGTGCTTGTAGGACATCTCCATGCCGCGCGCCGCGGCCGAGATCGAGCCGAAGGCGGCGATCTGCTCCAGAAGCTCGATCTTGCCCGGACCGATCCGGCCGTCGGGGTCGAGATTTATCCGCAGGCTGAGCGACGGCATTTCATCTCCTCGGATTTACAGCGCGATAGTAACCCCTGCCGGGAAAGAGCGCTATTCCAAATGCACATAGCGATATAACGGCATTCCTCAAACGCCTACCTCCGCCGGCAGGCCGGCGCCGGTGTTGGCCCGGTCGAAGCTCACCGTCTTGATGACCGCGAACACCTTGCTCCCCAGCTTCAGCTGGAGTCCCTGCCGCGACTGTTCGGTGATCCGCGCAATGACAACCGCGCCGTCGCAGTCGATGCCGATCTCGACCTCCGGCCCCTCGCCCGGCTTCATGCTGACGATCGTGCCCGGCAGGATGTTGAGCGCGCTGAGGCCGGTGGGCTTCTCGGTGGCGACCATCACGTCGCGGGCGCGGATGCGCAGCCGGATTGGCGCCCCGACCGCCCTTGCCAGCTTCGACACGCGGATCTCGCCGGCCCGCGCGCCAAGCACTGTCATGCCAAACGCCTCGTCATGGCGCAGAACCTTGGCGTCGAGCACCGCGCCGCCCTCACCCCGCTCCTCCGCCGGCAACAGGTCGAGCCGCTGCATGATCGCCTCGGTCGGGCCGGCTGCCACGACCTTGCCTTGCGCCAGCACCACGACGTCGCTCGCCAGCCGCGCCACTTCGGCGACGGAATGGCTGACATAGACGATCGGAAGCTTGGTCTCGTCGCGCAGCCGCTCGATATAGGGTAGGATCTCGGCCTTGCGGGCTTCGTCCAGCGAAGCCAGCGGCTCGTCCATCAAGAGCAATTTCGGGCTGGCGAGCAGCGCGCGGCCGATCGCCACGCGCTGCTTTTCGCCACCCGACAGCTTCGCCGGCCGCCGGTTGAGCAATTGCCCGATGCCGAGCAGGTCGACCACGGCGTCGATATTGGCGTAACGCTCGGCCGGCGGCGTGAACCAGAGGCCGTAGCGCAGATTGGCGGCGACACTCATATGCGGGAACAGCCGCGCATCCTGGAACACCATGCCGATCCGCCGCTTATGCACCGGCACGAAGATACCGGCTTGCGTGTCGACCAGCACCCGCCCGTCGACCGTGATGCGGCCCTTGTCGGGCCGGATCAAGCCGGCGATCAGGTTGATCAGCGTCGACTTGCCCGAACCCGAAGGCCCGAACAGCGCAGTCAGCCGGCCGGCGCTGTCGAATTTGGCTTCGAGGACGAAATCTCCCAGACGATGGCTTATATCGACCGCGAGCGTCATTCGATATCCATCCGCCTGCCGACGCGCCGCGCCAGCACTTCAGAAGCAACGAGTGCCGCCATCGAGATGATGATGGAGATCAGCGTGAGCCTCAGAGCGCCCTCGTCGCCACCGGGCACCTGGGTGAAGGTGTAGATCGCCGACGGCAGCGTCTGCGTCTCGTTGGGGATGTTGGAGACGAAGGTGATGGTGGCGCCGAACTCGCCCATCGCCTTGGCGAAGGCAAGGATCGCGCCGGCAATCAGCCCGGGCAGGATCAGGGGCAGCGTGACGGTGGCAAACACCCAGAGCCGATTGGCGCCGAGCGTGCCGGCGGCCGCCTCCAGCTTGCGGTCGACCGCCTCGATCGACAGCCGGATGGCTCGTACCATCAGCGGAAAGCCCATGACGCCGCAGGCGAGAGCCGCGCCCGTCCAGCGGAACGAAAAGACGATGCCGAAATGCTCGGCGAGAAAGGCACCGGCCGGTCCGCGCCTGCCGAAGGTCAGCAGGAGCAGATAGCCGGTGACGACGGGAGGCAGGATCAACGGCAGGTGCACCACGCCGTTAAGCAGTGTCTTGCCCCAGAAGCGCCCTCGCGCGAGCAGGAGCGCGATCAGGATGCCGGGTGGCAGGCTGAAAACCATCGCCACCAATGCCACCTTGATGGACAGCCGGACCGCATTCCATTCGTCGGGAGTGAGGTCCAGCAGCCAATCCATAATGCGATTGTCTAAGCTTCTTGCTTATTTCTTCTTAAGGACGGTGAAGCCCTGTTCCTTGAAGATCTTCGCGGCGGCCGGCGATTCCACGCATTTCAGGAAGGCAGGCGCATCTTTGTCCTTGGAATCCGCGGTCTGCGCGATCGGGTAGATGATCGGCGGATGCGAATCCTCCGGGAAGGTGCCGACGACCTTGACCGTCTTGTCGGCCTTGGCGTCCGTCGCATAGACGATGCCGAGCGGCGCTTCGCCGGTCGAAACCAGCTTCAGCGCGGCTCGCACATTCTCGGCCTGCGCGACCTTGCCTTCGACCGACGACCAGACGCCGAGGGCGTCCAGGGAGGCCTTGCCGTATTTGCCGGCCGGCACCGCCTTGACATCGGCCATGGCGAGCTTGCCGTCGCCGACGAGCTTGGCGAGATCGAAGCCCTTCTCGATCTTGACCTTGGCCTTCGAGTCCTTCGGCGCCACCAGCACGATCTGGTTGCCGAGCAGCTGCACTTCGGTCTCCGGCTTGGTCAGCTTCTTGTCGGAAAGGTACTTCATCCAATCGAGGTCGGCCGAAACGAAGACATCGGCCGGCGCGCCGCCCTCGATCTGCTTGGCCAGCGCCGAGCTTGCCGCATAGGAGATGGTGGCGGCTTCGCCGACCTTCTTCTCGCAGGCCTTGTTGACCGCATCGAGCGCGTCCTTGAGGCTCGCGGCCGCGAACACAGTCACCTTGCTGTCGTCGGCATGCGCCGGCACGGCAGCCATCAGCATCGCGGTCAAACCGCCCATGGCGATTGCCTTCAACCCAAAACCCTTGCCCGTCATGAAACACTCTCCCTGGTTTCTCAAAAATTCGTACGGCCCAAAGCCTTGGTCCGATATATCCGCATGAACATAACAAGGGAAGGCCCGCCGCCGCTTGAAACGCTTGTCGAGATCGCCCCTCCTCGTGCGGCGTGGCATCAGGCGATTGTTCTGATAAGAGGATGCCCCAAACAACCGGAAAGGAAAGCATCCATGAAGATCAGCGCCCGCAACATCCTCAAGGGTAAGGTCACCGAAATCGTCAAGGGAGCCACCACCTCGCATGTGCGGATCGACATCGGCGGCGGCGTCATCGTCACCGCATCGATCACCAACGAGGCGGTTGCCGACCTGGCGCTCGAAAAGGGCAAGCAGGCCTATGCGGTGATCAAGGCCTCCGACGTTATGGTCGGCATCGACTGAACCGGCATCCGGCATGGTCCGCGAGAACGAGATCAGGCCGGGCGAAGTCGCCGTGGCTCCACCGCAGGCGACCGATGCCGGCCTGGTCTTCGTCGGCTTGATCCGCACGCCATGGACCTCGCGACTGGTCACGCCGCGCCAAGGCCGGGCCGACGGCCCGGTCTGCCGCCTCGAAATCTTTCAGCCATGGCGGCAGGCGCTCAGCGGCGTCGACCAATTCGAGCGCCTGGAAGTGCTCTACTGGCTGCATTTGTCGCGTCGCGACCTGGTGATGCAGAGCCCGGCCAATGACGGCACGGCGCGAGGCACCTTTGCGCTCCGCTCGCCGGTGCGGCCGAACCCGATCGGCACCTCGATCGCGACCTTCGTCGGCATCGAGGACGGCACGCTGCTTGTGCGCGGGCTCGACTGCGTCGACGGCACGCCGCTGCTCGACATCAAGCCCGACCGCACCCTGTTCAAGCCGATCGCGCCGCCGCAGGCGGGTGATTTCGAGACGGGTTAGCTACGCGGCCTAGGTTTGTCGAGATTCAGGTCAGGCCGAGCCGAGAATGGTGGCGTTCGAGAACCGGAGCGGAGCGTACTTACAGTACGTGAGCACCGGAAGCGCAGAACGTCGCCGTTCGCAGGCCGGGCTCACCTGAATATCGACAAACCTAAACGGCGATCGGCGCCTTGATGTTCGCATCCGCAAAGTAGTTTTCGAGGCGGAAATCCTCGAAGCGGAAGGCGAAAAGATCCTTCACCTCCGGATTGATCCACATCGTCGGCAGCGCCTTCGGTGTGCGCCGCATCTGCTCGCGCGCCTGCTCGAAATGGTTCGAATAAAGATGCGCGTCGCCCAGCGTGTGGACGAAATCGCCCGGCTTCAGCCCGGTGACCTGCGCCACCATCAGCGTCAACAGCGCGTAGGACGCGATGTTGAACGGCACGCCGAGGAAAATGTCGGCCGAACGCTGGTAGAGCTGGCAGGACAGCCGGCCTTCCGAGACATAGAACTGGAACAGGCAGTGGCAGGGCGGCAGAGCCATCGCCTCGACCTCGGCTGGGTTCCAGGCTGACACGATCAGCCGGCGCGAATTAGGATTCCTGCGTATCTCCTTCAAAAGATTCGCGATCTGGTCGATCTCGCCGCCATGACCATCCGGCCATGAGCGCCACTGCTTGCCGTAGACCGGGCCGAGATCGCCGTTCTCGTCGGCCCACTCGTCCCAGATGCTGACGCCATTGTCGTTGAGATACTTGATGTTGGTATCGCCGGCCAGGAACCACAATAGCTCATGGATGATCGACTTCAGATGCAGCTTCTTGGTAGTGGTGACTGGGAAGCCACGCGACAGGTCGAAGCGCATCTGATAGCCGAACACCGAGCGCGTGCCAGTGCCGGTGCGGTCGCCGCGATCGACGCCGCTCTCCAGCACATGCTTCAACAGGTCGAGATATTGGCGCATCGGCTCCGCCTCGATTCGGGCTTTCAGCCAATCATAGCCGACTGGTCGGCATTCGAACACCGAATAGCCCGCGGCAGGTGTGGATCGTGACGCAAACTTCGGCACCGGCACTGCTTGGTGCCGGCGACCGAATGCTTTCGCGCTTCAGAGAGAACCCAGTTTGCCGAGATCCTTGGCGACCAGATAGTAAAAGGTCACGCGGCTCTTGGTGCTGTCGGCATGCATGGCCTTGCAGGTCTTCTCGATCGAGGCATTGGCCTTGGCCGCGTCGGCGACGCCAAGCTTCTTGCCGATCCAGTTTTCCCGGACGCGATCGAGTTCCTTCGGGTCGGTGCAGGACACCAGCGAGGAATCGCGGTTCCTGAGCGCAATGCCCAGATGCTTGACGATCTTGTCGACCGCGTCAGCGCTGGCGCCGGCATCGTATTTCTTCACATCCGCAAGATAGTCGGCCATCAAACTTCCCCTCCTCGGCGCCACCGATCCGATCGGTGAGGGTTGTGGCGCGCTACGCAACCTGTGCGCTAGGTCGAAGACTCCTCACCGGCAGGGAGCTTCGATTGAGTGCGCTCGCAAGTCAACCCTGCGCCGCACGCTTTGCCGCGGGGACAAGTGCCGGTTTGGCCTTTCTTTTTCCCTGATCGATCCCTATATTCGCTTCGTCGGCTTGACCGACTATGGCGATAAACAGGCGATGAAATAAGCCGTTCGGACCCGGGGGCGGTACCCGGCGCCTCCACCAAAAACCGCTCTGGATGACGGAGCGGCTTTTGCTGGGGGCGAAATAGGATCGACGAAGGTGTAAAGATCGTACTTTTGCCCGGCATTGTACCACCGTCATCGGGCTAAACTTATAGTTGCCAACGACAACTATGCGGAAGCTCGTCTCGCTGCTTAATGCGGCGCGAACGCTTCAAATCAAGTCCTAGCGGTTCGCACTTCTAGGCGGGGTTCGGAGGTACCTGGCAACAGAAACCTCCACTTTCCCCTTTGCTCTCCCATCAACCGAACGGCCAAGGTGTGCCCTGCGCTCTATGCGCGGCCTCGCCCTGCCGCTCGTCACCCCGGACAAGCCATGCAAAACGACAGCGATCGATTTTTCGTGCTGACCGGCGGCCCCGGCTCCGGCAAGACGACGCTGATCGAAGCGCTCAAAGCGAAGGGCTTCGCGACCGCGCCCGAGGCCGGACGCGGCATCATCCGCGACCAGACGGCGATCGGCGGGTCTGCCCTGCCCTGGCAGGATCGTGCACTGTTTGCCGAGCTGATGTTGTCGTGGGAACTGCGCTCCTGGCATGCCGCGCAGGCCGAGCCCGGCCCGGTCTTCTTCGACCGCGGCGTCGCCGATACGATCGGCTATCTCAGGCTTTGCGGCCTGCCGGTGCCCGATCACATCAAGAGCGCGGAGAAATTCCGCTACGCGCGCCGCGTCTTTGTCGCGCCACCCTGGCCAGAAATCTTCACCCAGGACGAGGAGCGCAAGCAGACGCTTGACGAAGCCGAGCGCACCTTTCTGTCGGTAACTGGTGTCTATACCGAACTCGGCTATGAGTTGGTGCCCCTGCCCCTCGCTCCGTTCGAGGAGCGGGTGGGCTTCGTCCTCGATCGGGCCGGTTTGCAACAGACATGAAAAAGGCCGGACAAGCCGGCCTTTTCCAATGCTTTGATCCGCCTCATTCCGCCGGCGCTTCGACCGCTTCCCGGGAGCGGCCGAGCGTGAGCTTGGCCAGCGTGAAGGAGATCACCGCGCAGAGCGTGATGCCGGCGACCATCGGCAGCGGCGTGCCGTCGAAGAAGATGCCGGCGACGCCCATCGCCAGCGCGCCGATGGCGAAGTGCAGCGTGCCCATCAGCGCAGACGCCGTGCCGGCGATCTCGCCATGCTCTTCCATCGCCAGCACCGAGGTGGTCGGGATGACGAGGCCGAGGAAGCCGTAGCCGACGAAGAGCAGCGCCGCCATCACGTCGAGCCGGTCGACGCCCGAAGCCATGATCGCGAACAGCGCCACCATCACCGTCGCATAGCCGGTGACCGCCACCCACACGACGCGCTTCAGGCCAAAACGGTCGGCCAGCATTCCGGTCAGCTGCGACATGCCGATGAAGGCGACCGCGTTGATCGAGAAGAACACGCTGTAGACCGACGGCGACAGGCCGTAATGGTCGATCAGGATGAAGGACGAGCTCGACAGATAGACGAAGAAGCTGGCGATGCCGAAGCCCGCGATCGCCACCAGGCCGAGAAAATTGAGATCGCCCATCAAATGCCGATAGCCGGCCAAAGCCGTGCCGAAGGACGAGCCTGCGCGCTCCTCAGCCGACCGCGTTTCCTTAAGCGAGGTTGCGAGCAGGATGGCGGCCAAAGCCGCCGCGCCCGTTACCGTCCAGAACACGGCGCGCCAGCCGAAATTCTCGATGATCTGGCTGCCGGTCAGCGGCGCGAGAATGGGCGACACGGAGAACACCAGCATCAAGAGCGACATCAGCTTGGCGGCCTCGTTGCCGGTATGCAGGTCGCGCACGATGGCGCGCGGAATGGCCATGCCGGCGCTGGCGCCGAGCCCTTGCAGGAAGCGGAAGGCGATCAGCCATTCGATCGTCGGCGCCATCGCCGAGCCGACGCCGCCGACCATGAACAGCGCAAGGCCGGCATAGAGCGGCGCCTTGCGCCCGACCATGTCGGAGATCGGGCCGACGACGATCTGGCCGAACCCCATCGACAGAAAGAAGATCAAGAGGCTCATCTGCACGGCGGCCGTGCCGGCATGGAGATCCTGGCCGATCGAGGGCAGCGCGGGAAGATACATATCGATGGCGAACGGGCCGATTGCCGACAACAAGCCGAGCACGACCGCGATACGGAGGAATTTGGGACTCATGATAAAGGCTCTTTTCAAATCTGGTTTGCCGCCGCGAAGTCCGGCGTCTAAACCCAGGACGTTCCATCCCGTGGCAATCCGACACAAAAGAGCGACATCATCCGTCCCGTAAGAGCGAATTCGCACGTCTCTCGAAGCGTGGATTTCCCTTTATTGTGTCCACAAATTTAGACACACTTGTCCAATTCGTCAATCACCGCTATATAGATTTCGATGAAGCACGGCATCTCTCCTGACACTTTCCCGCCACGCAGCCATGAGGCCAAACGCGTATCGGTGGTCGGCGCTGCCGCTTCCGTCTTCTGCCGCGAAGGTTATGCAGGCGCCAATATCGACCTGATCGCCGCCGAGGCCGGCGTATCGCGCCAGACCGTCTACAACCATCATGGCGACAAGGAAAAGCTCTTCGTCGCGGTGGTGCGCGACCTGACCGAGCGCTGCAATGCCGGCATCTTCGCCACCATCGCCACCTTCCCCGACCAGCCGGGCAATCTTGAAGCCGACCTTATCGCCTTCGCGGTGCGCATGAACCGCAACTGCATCTGCAACCGCGACGGCCGCTTCCTTCGCAAGCTGATCCAGGCCGAAGGCGAACGCTATCCGGAACTGTTTGCCGATTGGCGCGAACAGGGACCGGGCCGCACCTGGTCGGCGCTTGCCGCCCGTTTCGCACGGCTGGCATTTGCCGGCCACCTGTCTATCGGCGATCCCGACGTCGCGGCGCGCCAGTTCCAGGCGCTGGTCAATGCCGAGCTGCAGATCACCTTCATGCTCGGCGGCACGCCGACCGAGGAAGAGGTGTTGCGCTCCGCCACCAATGGCGTGCGCACCTTCCTCAGCGCCTTCGCCCGGAAGAGACAGCCAGCCGGCAAACAGCCCGTGCTGGCCCACGCCTGAGCGATCAAATCGCTGGCACCCCCCTTGGCCTCGGCGCTTTGCGCCTATATGCGGTTTACGCCGCGCCTAAGCTTGATTACAGCTATGCGGACGATTCAACGGAACCCGACCAGCACATGGCCGACGACCACATTCGCTACGACATTCTGGCCCAGGAGGCTCTGCGCGGCGTCATGCGCAAGGTCCTGGCCGAAGTCGCGCGCACCGGCCTTCCGGGCAATCATCATTTCTTCATCACCTTCCTGACCGGCGCGCCGGGCGTGCGCATCTCGTCCAGGCTGCGCGAGCGCTATCCGGAGCAGATGACCATCGTCATCCAGTTCCAGTACTGGGACCTCAAGGTGACCGACGCCGGCTTCGAGGTCGGCCTCTCCTTCTCCGACGTTCCGGAAAAGCTCGAAATCCCCTTCTCGGCCGTGCGCGGCTTCTACGATCCGTCCGTCAATTTCGAGCTCGAATTCGACGTCAAGACCGAGACTATGGAAGAAGAAGCCCCGGCTCCCGAGCCGGTCGCCGTCGTCCCGGAAAAGAAGCCGGAATCGAAGAAGAAGGCCGCCGAAGCCGAGAAGAAGCCGGCCGTCGCCGAGACCGGCGGCAAAGGCGCCGACGTGGTTTCGCTCGACGCCTTCCGCAAGAAGTAAGCCGGCGCGATGGGCGAGGTCGTCAATCTCCGCCAGGCCCGCAAGCAGAAAGCGCGCACCGAGAAGGAACGCCTGGCAAGCGAGAACCGGGCGTTGCACGGTCGTTCGAAGGCCGAACGCGAGCGCGACCGGCTGACAGCGGACAAGACCGAAAAGTTCATCGCCGGCCATCGTCGGGAAAAGCCTGACGATCCCGGCGAGCGCTGAGGCATCTTCGATGGCCGCGGTCGAGAAACGTTCAGTGACGATCCGCGGCCACCGCACCAGCTTTTCGCTGGAGCAGCCCTTCTATGACGACCTTATCGCCATAGCGGCGCAGCGCTCGCTGTCGCTTGCGGCGCTGGTGGGCGAGATCGATGAGACGCGCACGCGCGACGCCAACCTGTCGTCGGCGCTGAGGCTCTATGTGCTCGCCTGGGCGAAGCGCGGCGGCGGCAAGACGTCGTGAAGATCAAACCGGGTCGCTGACGCCCTGCTCCGCCTTGCGCCTGGCACCGAAACTGAGCAATGCCGAACGGTCGCGCTCCTCCGCCTGCTTCTTCGAGCGCACGCCCATCATATCTTTCCAGCCGATATAACCGACGAGCCGCTCATCCTCGCGTGAGACCACAGGCAGATGCGAGACATTGGCGGTGAGCAGCTTGTCGGAAAGCGCCTCCAGATATTCGTCCGGATAAGCGAGCGTGATCTTGCTCCCCGCGAGCAATTCGCCGAGCGTCGTGCTGCGATGCTTGCCGGCGCGGCGCCAGCGCAGGATCGCCGGCGGATCGATGACGCCGAGCACATGCCCCTCCCCGTCGATCACCGGGAAGCTGGGATGTTTCGTCTCCGGCGCGGTGAGGAAGGCGGCTGCGCCATGCAATGTCATCGACGCCGGCACGCTCTCGACCTTGGTCGTCATCACCTCGCGCACCCGGGTCAGCGCGAAGGGGTCGACGCGGTATTCGCGCACCAGATGATGGCCGCGCCTGGCTACTTTCTCGGTCAGGATCGAGCGTTTCATCAACAGCACGGTGACGGCGTGCGCGGTGGCGCAGGCTGCGATCAGCGGCACCAGCACATGCGTGTTGCCGGTCAGCTCGGTGGCGAAGAAGGTCGCCGTCAGCGGCGCGCGCATGGTGCCGCCCATGGTCGCGGCCATCGCCAGCAGCGGCCAGAAGCCGGGGCTTGCCTCGGGCAGGATGCCTGAGAGTACCGCTCCCATCGCGCCGCCCATGATCAGAAGCGGCGCCAGCACGCCGCCCGAAGTGCCGGACCCCAGCGCGACCGACCAGATGATCGCCTTGACCACCAGAAGCATCAGCGCGGCGCCCGCAATCATGCGGCCATCCAGCATATTGGCGATATTGTCGTAGCCGACGCCCAGCGCGTGCGGCTCGATCAGTCCGCCGATGCCGACCACCAGGCCCCCGATCATCGGCCACCACATCCAGTGTATCGGCAGCTTCAGGAAAGCGTCCTCGCAGGCATAGACCAATTGCGTCAGCAGGCCGGACAGCAGGCCGGCACAGATGCCGATCAGCACCCAGCCGCAAAGCCCGGTGATCGAGGCGTCCATGCTTCCGGAGAATGGGAAGATCGGCCCCGGCAGATGCAGCAAGGTGCGTTCGACTTCCGCCACGATCGCCGCGACGGCGACAGGGATGAAGCTGCGCGGCGTCCATTCGAAGAGCAGCAGTTCGACGGCAAGCATGATGGCGGCGATCGGCGTGCCGAACACCGTCGTCATGCCGGCCGCCGCGCCCGCGACCAAAAGCGTCTTTCGCTCATTGTCGCTGACCGGCAGCATCTGCGCGATCAGCGAGCCGATGGCGCCGCCGGTCATGATGATCGGACCCTCGGCACCGAACGGTCCGCCCGAGCCGATCGAGATCGCCGACGACAACGGCTTCAGCACCGCGACTTTCGCATCGAGCCGCGAGCGTCCCAGAAGAATGGCTTCGATGGCTTCGGGAATGCCGTGGCCGCGGATCTTCTCGCTGCCGAAGCGCGCCATCAGGCCGATGATCAGCGCGCCGATCACCGGCACGATGACGGCGGCAAGCCCAAGCGGCGTGTCTTCGAGCCTCAGATCGGCAAGCGAGAACTGGCCGAAATAGGCGATGTTGGTGGCAAGCCGGATGAGCTTCAGCAGCACGATGCCGGCAAACAGCCCGGCGGTCGCCACCACGACGGCAATGGCGGCGATCAGCAACACACGCGGATCGGTGGTGAAGTCGCGAAGATGGCCGTTGCCGGCATTGGCGGATTTCATGGGAACTCAGCTTTCTGGCGGCGCGATTGCCGACCTTTCGTCGGGCGGCTACATATCGTAACACGATATAATTCATCAAGACCGTTTCGACCGCTGTTGCCGCGTCATTTTGGACAAGGATTGCGCCAGGCATCGAAAGCGCCATAAGTCGAGACATGACGACGCCGCAGAAACCACGCCCCGACATCAGCCAGGCCGATTACCAGCGGCTGTCGGAGTTCCGCTATCTCATCCGCCGCTTTCTCGAGTTCAGCCAGATCCAGGCCAATGATGCCGGCCTCACGCCCCGCCAGCATCAGGCGCTGCTGGCGATCAAGGGCTATCCCGGCGGCGGACCGGTGGCGGTCGGCGACCTGGCGGAGCGGCTGCGCATCCGCCACCACAGCGCGGTCGAACTGGTGAACCGGCTTGCCGAGGCTGGGCTGGTCGTCCGGGATCAGGACAAGGCCGACAACCGGCGTGTGCTCTTGCAACTGACGCCTTTGGCGGACGACCGGCTGGCGGATTTGTCAGCGACGCATCTCGACGAGTTGTCGCGCATCGAACCGATGCTGCGGCGTCTGCTCTCACGCCACGAGCCGTCCTGATCGCCGCAACGTTTTCAGCCCGATACTGGCAGTGAAGCTCAACCGCCGTCGAGCGACTTCAACAGATTGTCGATGGTGAACGGATTGGCCTTCGGCTTGGCCGGCACCGAGGTCGAACCGTCGACATTGACACCAGGAAGCGAGTTGTCGGCCTTCGGCGTCTGCCCGGCCGCCTTGCGCGCAGCCTCCAGCTTGGCCTGCTCGGCCTTCTTGCGGTCGGCCTCCGCCTTGGCCTTTGCGGCCTGATCGGCAGCCCGTTGGTCTGCCTGGGCTTTCGCTTCGGCATCAGCCTTGGCCTTTGCGTCCGCCTCGGCCTGAGCCTTTGCCGCCTCATCCGCCGCCCGCTGTTCCGCCTGGGCTTGCGCCTCGGCATCCGCCTTGGCCTTTGCATCCGCATCGGCCTGCGCCTTGGCGTCAGCCTCGGCCTTGGCTTTCGCCTCCTCCTCCGCCTTGGCTTTCGCTTCGGCTTCCGCCTGGGCCTGCGCTTCGGCTTCAGCTTTCGCCCTGGCCTCGGCCTCCGCCTTCTGCCGCGCTTCTTCCTGCTGGCGGCGCAATTCCTCGGCGGCTCTCTCGCGCTCGGTCTCCAGCGCCGCGTAGTAACGCACCTCGCGCCGCAGCCTCTGCTTTTCGAGCAGCGCCGCCTGCATCGCCTCGACCCGCTGCTGTTCCTTTTCCAGCGCGCGCTGCGTCAGGAACTGCGCCAGCGGCTCGCTGTCGAACTGAGGAGCGGCCGCTCCCAGCGGCCCGGTGAGGTTGAAGTTGATGCTCGGCTCCGAGCCGACCAGCGCCTCGTCGGCGGGGCGGTAGGTGATCGCGCCTTTGGCCGTCACGGTTTCCGTGTTGAGATCGGCGGCGACATCGGCCGACAGGATTGCCGCCGGATTGTTCAGGCTGATCGGCGGTGCGCGCAGCGTGCCGTTGGCAACGGTGAAGGCGACATCCGTATCGCCGGCGGCAAAACTGCCCTGCCCGGCGATCTGCGGCGCGAAGCCCGCCGTCTTGGCGGCGTCGATATCGCGCCCGACCGCGTCGGCCTTGGCGATCATGGCGGCAAACCCGTCCGGATTGATGCCATCGATCTTCAACCCCTTCAAAGCGGCAGTGCCGGACCCCGACAGAGCCGCAACCATCCCGTCCATCGACTTGCCGCTGGTCGACAATACAGCCGAGATGTCGCCGCCGCCGCTGATGCCGGCGCCCGGCAATACGTCGGGAAGATCGCCGCCGGTAAGCTTCATCTGGCCGGAGAACAGTCCGGTGCCTTCCGTGTTCTTGAGCTCGAACAGGCCGGTCAGCGCTCCGCCATAGAGCTTGGCCTTGAGGTCGGAGACATGGATGCCTTCGCGGTCGAGCTTCAGCGAGAAACTCGCGTCATGCGCGGTGGCGAACGGCCCGACGGCGAGCGCCGACGCATTAAGGTCGAGATCGGCATTGAACGGCAGCGTCGACTTCTGGCTGAACGGCGCGGTCGGCCATCCGCCTTTGGCGGGCGCGAAGGACTGGTCGCCGAACAGAGACACCGCCAGCGGATCGAGATCGAGCTCGTCGAGCGCCAGCGCGCCGGCAAGATGCGGCAGCCCGTCCTTGGCATCGACATTGACGTCGCCCGAAATCGCCGCCTTGTTGATCGAACCGGTCAGCCCACTCAGTACCAAAAGCCCGTTGCCGAAATCGGCATCGGCCGAGAGCGTAGTCGACGTGCCGGTGCCCATGCCCGGCAGGCCGACGCCGGTCGTCATCAGCCACGGCTCGATATCGGCGGCGTCGAGGTTGACCTTGCCCTTGGCGGTGGCGCCTTGCGGCGTCTCGGCGACGGTTCCGGCAAAGCTTGCCTTGAAGTCGTCGGCGGTCAGGTTGAAGCTGGTCGCGAGACCGCCGGCAAACGAGCCTTTCGCCGAAACATCGGTGCTGGCGTGGCCAAGCATGCCGAGCGGCAGCGCGGGCAGGCCATAAAGCGCAAGCAGCGTGGTGGCGTTGTCGTTGCGGGCATTGAAGGTGATCGAGACCGGCGCATCGAGCAGCTTGTCGGCCGAGCCCTGGCCGGAGAGCGACGCCGAGAAGGCCGAGCCGCCGGCCTTGCCCTGGGCGGAGACTGCCAGGCCGGTGGTGCCGTCGCCATTGTCGGCCGCACTCGTCAGGAGATCGATGCGAGCGTCCTGGAACAATTCGGGATAGGCGGCGACGCGCCCGGACAGGCCTTTCAGCAGCGCATTGTCGGGATAGTGCTGCGCCGCCACATCGATCAGCGGTTTCAGATCCACCGCCACGATCGAGGCGTTGAGCTTGCCTGTCGGCGCCTGCGGGAAATCCTTGACCCGGCCGGTGGCGCTGATCGAGGCGCCGGCAAGCCCGCCGATCGAGAGCCGGTCGATCTCCAACAGGCCTTCGCGCAGCCTGAGCGCCGTGTCGATCGTGTCGGCGGTGAGCCCGCCGGCGCTGACCGGACCTGCCTTGATCTGGAAGTCGAGATCGTGATCGGAGAAGCGGTTCGCGCCCTTGTCGCTGATGAAGATCGAGGCGAAGGCGGCCAGCCCGTCGACATCCATGTCGCCGCCGGTGAGCCGCATCAACACCGATGGCCTGGCGCCGTCCGGTTGGCTGGAATCGATGGAACCCGAGAACTTGGCCTTGCCGAGGATGAGTTCGAGATCGCTGAAAGACTGGCGGTTCTGGCTGAGATCGACCTTGGCCTTGAAGCCGGCAGCCGGCAGCCGGCGGATCGCTTCATCGACATCCTTCGACAGCCAGGCGGCAAAGCCGGAGGGCTGCCCGACGGCAAGCAACAGCGAGCCGGTGAAGCCGAAACGGTCTTCGACGTTCAGCATGCCGTCGGCTTCGAGCGTCGTGCGGCCAGGCAGCGTCGCAGCGAGCGATTTCACCGACCAGCCGCCCTGGACCGGCTCGGCCGAAAGCCGCACGTCGCGCACCGTCGTGTCGCCCGCCACGACCGCCGGCAGCCTGATCTCAAGCGTGCCCGGAATGGTCGGCTTCGGCATGTGCTGCAGCGTCTGCTCGAAGGCGGCGATACGCTGGTCGAGCGTCAGCCCGGCGCCGGCATTGGCGCCGACCGCCTCGTCGAACTGCACCTGCGCGCCGCTCGCTTCGATCGCGAAATGCGGCTTGAGGCCGAGGTCGACGGAGGCCTTGCCGTCGGCGGTATAGGGATTGTCGAGAGGTCCGGTCTCGAAGCGGAACTCGTCGACATTGAGCTTATGATGGTCGAGTGCGAACTTGCCGTTGAGGCGGAAGCCGGGATCCGGCTTGCCGGTGCTGACCTTGACCGGCTCACCATCCGTGCCGCGCAGCTCGGCCGAGTTCTTGTCCGCACCCGAAATCTTGAACTGGCCGGAATAGACGGCGGCGCCCTTGACGATGCCGGCATTGCCGTCGGTCTCGACAACCAGCGGATAGGCGTCGGGGTCCGCCTTGAGCCTCAGCCGCATCTGGCCGTCCGCCTCCACCTTTCCGGTCGAGGCGGAGACTTCCGCGCGCAGGCCGTCGAAGCGCAACGAGCCGTCCATGCGCCATGGGCCGGCAAGCGACTTGGCCGAAATCGTCGAATTGAACTCCGTGATCAGATGGCTGCGGCCGCCGGCGGCATGGCGCAGCTCGATCCGGCCTTCGGTAACGGTCAGCTTCTCGATGGCGATCTGGCCGGCATCGAAGGGCGAGGACGGCCGGATCGCCCAGTCGACCGTGCCGTCATTGGCGACGTCGATGGTGGCCTTCGGATGCACCAGCCGCATGTCGAAGATCAGCACCTCGCCGCGCAGGAAAGGCGCGAGTTCGGCATCCATCGAAAAAGTCTCGACCGTCATCGCCGGCTGACCGCCCGGCCCGCCCGCGACCTCGACATTCGAGAAGGTCACCGACGGGAAAGGCAGCAGCCGCGCGGTGGCGTCGCCCTTCACCGTCACCTTGCGGCCGAGGACGGCGCTCGCCTCGCGCTCGAAATCGCCGCGGTAACCCGTCCAGTCGATAAAATATGGCACCACCAGCGCCGCGCACAGCACCAGCACGAACAGGCCACCGAAGATCACGAACAAACGTGCGAGCATCTGCTCCAGGCGGTTGGGTTGAAAGTCAGCCGCACTCTACCTGCATCCGCGTGTCGATAAAGAGGCAATTGCGCGGTGTCGGCCGCAATCCCGAGCACTGTCCGCAGCGCGCGGACACTCATCATCCCACTGCCGGCAGGATCTTGCCCGGGTTCATGATGTTTTGCGGGTCGAGCGCCTGCTTGATCGTGCGCATGATGTCGACGCCGTGGCCGAGCTCGTGGCGCAGGAAGCCGACCTTGCCCTGGCCGATGCCGTGCTCGCCGGTGCAGGTGCCTTCCATGGCGATGGCGCGCATGTTCAGCCTGGCGACGAATTTTTCGGCGAGCGCGACCTCGGCCGGATTGTCGACATCCATCAGCACCAGAACATGGAAATTGCCGTCGCCGGCGTGGCCGACGATCGGCGCGATCAATCCCATCTCGGCGATGTCGGCCTCGGTCTCGGTGACGCATTCGGCCAGCCGCGAGATCGGAACGCAGACATCGGTCGACAGCCCCTTGGCGCCGGGGCGCAATGTCAGCGACGACCAATAGGCGTCATGCCGCGCCTTCCAGAGTTTCGTGCGCTCCTCCGCGACGCTGGTCCACAGGAACGGCCCGCCGCCATTCTCCTCGGCGATCATGCCGAACGTCTCGGCCTGTTCGGCAACGCCCGCGTCGCTGCCGTGGAATTCGACGAACAGGCATGGGCTCTCAGGATAGTCGAGCTTGGAATAGTTCTTCATCGCCCGCATCTGCAGCGCGTTGACCAGTTCGATGCGCGCCACCGGAATGCCCATCTGGATCGTCGCGATCACCGTGTTGCAGGCGGCTTCCAGGCTGGGAAACGGGCAGACGCCGCCGGAGATCGCCTGCGGGATGCCCTGCAGCCTGAGCGTCAGCGAGGTGATGATGCCGAGCGTGCCTTCCGAGCCGACCAGCAGCCGCGTCAGATCGTAGCCGGCCGAGCTCTTCTTCGCCCGCTTGCCGGTCGTCACTGTCTCGCCGTCGGCCATCACGGCGGTCAGCGACAGCACGTTCTCGCGCATCGTGCCGTAGCGCACCGCATTGGTGCCGGAGGCTCGCGTTGCCGCCATGCCGCCCAGCGAAGCATTGGCGCCGGGATCGATCGGGAAAAACAGGCCGGTGTCGCGCAGGTGACGGTTGAGAGCCTCGCGCGTCACGCCGGGCTCGACCGTGCAGTCGAGATCCTGCGGATTGACCGACAGGATGCGGCTCATGCGCGAGGTGTCGATCGAAATGCCGCCGCCCGGCGCATTGGTGTGGCCCTCGAGCGAGGAACCGACGCCGAATGCGATGACGGGCACGCGATGCTCGGCACAGGCACGCACGATCTCCTGCACTTCTGCCGTGCTCTCGGCGAAGGCGACGCCGTCCGGCGCCTGCGTCGGAATATAGGTCGTGGTGTGCGCATGCTGGCCCCGGATCGCCTCGCCGGTCTGGAAGCGCTCGCCGAAACGCTGCTTGAGGATGCCGAGAACCGCGGCGATGCCTTCCTCGTTGCGCTCGACCGGGTTGAGGTCGCTCAAAGCCATGAATTCCTCCGCGAATGGACCAGCGGCCACCCTTGTCATGCAGCTATGGATGATGCCTAAAGCAATTCCGGCAAAAGTGTGAAGCGGTTTTCCGTCCGGGGTTGCGCCAGAACAAAGACACTTCACCAGCCACGTCCTGTCCAGCCGAGGATAACACGATGACCATTCCCGCCCCCTTCATCTCCGACCCGATGGGCATCGAGAAGGAATGGATCGACTATAACGGCCACCTCAACATGGCCTATTACAATGTGCTGTTCGACCGCTGCTCCGACGTCGCCTTCGAGATGATGGGCATGGGGCCGAACTACGCCAAGGATCGCCGCCTCACCATCTACACCGCGGAAGTCCATGTCTGCTACGTCCAGGAGCTGCACCTCGACCACAAGGTGAAAGTCTCCTTCCAGCTCATCGACCATGACGAGAAGCGTCTGCGCGCCTATCAGGAAATCCGCCATGTCGACGGCTGGCTGGCCGCCACTTCCGAGCAGCTCGCGCTGCATGTCGACATGGCCGGACCGAAGGTCGCCCCCTTCCCCGCCGATGTGATGGAAAAGGTCGAAGCCATGCGCGCCGCCCATGCCGTGCTGCCGATGCCGGAGCGCGCCGGCCGCGGCATCGGCATCAAGCGCAAGACCGCTTGAAGGCCCTCCGCAGCCGCGTTAACCTTACCAAGGTTTTAACGTGAACAAGCCAGTTGAGTCCGTTGAACGACTCAGCGGCCCGTTCGAAAACCGCCGCACCGGGTTGCGCACGGGCGGCTGGCGGGATGCGGTGCGAGGACAGTGCATGAAAACCGACATCAAGGTCGAGGTGGAACGGTTGGCGGCCGATCCACGCATCACCGACTATGATTTCTGGCGATCGCTGAAGAACGTGAACAATGAGATCTTCCACATCGCCAACAACAACGAGCCTATCCCCTTCGACATGATCCGCTGGCGCGCGATCCTGACCCAGGCGCGCATGCGGCGCGGGCACGGCTGATCATCGGGGCCCTTCAGTTCTGCTTTAACCCGCCGAGCGGCGAGCGCGGCTCGACCGGCGACGACTGGATGATCGCGGTGTTGGTCATCGCATAGGGAATGATACGGTCGATCACCCGCTCGAGCTCGCTCACCGAGCCGACATGCGCCAGCGCGATGAAGCAGTCCTCGCCGGTCACCCGGTCGCACTGCGCGATCTCAGGCAGCTCGCGGATGATCTCGGCCACCACCGACAGCTGCCCCGGCACCGGCCTGATCCTCAGCCACGCCGACAGTTTCAACCCGAGCGCCGCCGGATTGATCCGGACCGTATAGGCCTCGATCACGCCGTTCTCCTGCAGCTTGCGGATGCGCTCGGCCACGCTCGGCGCCGACAGTCCGACGGCGCGCGCCAGCTCGGCAGTGCTGGTGCGGGCGTCCTTTTCCAGGAGCCGCAGGATTTTGAGATCGGCCGCGTCGAGATCGGCATTTTCGTTTAGAAGGCGTTTCACCAGAATTGTCTTTCTTCACAAATAAGAATGGCTGTTCTGCCGCTCATCTTCCATGTCTTCGATGGAATTTGCCTGCGATAATTAGTGCATGGAAACCTCAACGCAAGCCCCGGCTGAAAGCCCTGTCCGCCCCGCTCTTGCCGGATTGGCCAACACGCTGCCGCCGCATGTCTGGTTCTGCGTCAGCGCCGTCTTCCACTATCTTGGCCCCGCCTTCGCGGTGCTCTTGTTTGCTGAGGTCGGCGTGCTCGGCATGGCCTGGCTGCGCATCGCCACCGCGGCGCTCATCTTCGCGCCCTTGACCAGACCCTGGCGGGTGCTGGCACGCGCCGATCGCTCCGGCCGGCTGCTGTTCATCGCCTTCGGCGTTTGCCTTGCGGTGATGAACTGCTCCTTCTATCTGGCGCTCGAACGCCTGCCGATCTCGCTGGTCGCCGCGATCGAGTTCGTCGGCACCATCGGCGTGGCGCTGGTCGGATTGCGCAGCCCGCGCAATGTCGCCGCCCTAGCCATCGCCGTCGCCGGCACCTTGCTGCTCATCGACGTGAAATGGGGAAGCGACCCCGCCGGCCTGTTCTGGGCCTTCCTCAACGGCGCGCTCTTTGTCGGCTACATCGTCATCGGCCACAGGGTTGCGCAAACCGGCCTCGGCATTGCCGGCCTCGGTACAGCCATGGCGATCGCGTTCTTCGTCGTGCTGCCCATCGGCTTCAGCGAGGCGCTGCCGGCTTTCTCGGTGCCGCAATTGTTGCTCGCCGCCATCGGCGTCGGTATCTGCTCGTCGGTCATCCCCTATATATGCGACCAGCTTGCCATGGCGCGCTTACCCCGCGCCAGCTTCGCGCTGATGCTCTCCCTGCTGCCGCTGACCGCTACGCTGATCGGCGTCGTGGTGTTGCACCAGATGCCCGGCATCACCGATTGTTTCGGGATTGCGCTGGTTGTGACCGGCGTCGCCATGCACAAGCCAATGCCGCGCTAGGTTAGAAAAAGTATTTCAGCTCATAAGCTTACAAAACCTGCCCTTTGGTTCCGTCACTTTCCCGCGTGCGACAACAAATCCCTGGGTTGAACCAATTCGAAGCTTGGGCCGTTGTGGCGGCAAAACTGGCTTGGAGTTGGAAAATGGACGAAAAACGCACAAGAGAGCCGCCTGACGCATGGCACATGACCGACGATCTTCACGTCGAACATGGCAAGGGCGATCCGTTCGCGGCGGCGATCCGCGCCACGCGCATGTCGATGCTGATCACCGATCCGCGCAAGCCGGACAACCCGATCGTTTTCGCCAACGACTCGTTCTTGCGGCTGACGGGATACGCGCGTGAAGAGATCATGGGCAAGAACTGCCGCTTCCTGCAAGGGCCGGACACGGACCCCGATGCCATCGAGGAATTGCGGAAGGCGATTGCGGAAGGTAACGACATCAGCGTCGACCTTTTGAACTACCGCAAAGACGGGTCGAGCTTCTGGAACGCGCTCTACATCAGCCCGGTCTCGAACGACAAAGGCGAGCTTTTGTTCTTCTTCGCCTCGCAGCTCGACGTCACCGACCGCAAGCAATCGGAGCATCGGATCACGGCGGACAAGGAACGCTTCGAGGAAGCCGTCAAGGAACGTACGGCGGAACTTCAGGCAGCGCTTGAGACGCAGACCGCCCTGCTGCACGAGGTCGACCACCGGGTGAAGAACAATCTGCAGATGATATCGTCGCTGATCCTGATGCAAAGCCGCACCATAAAGGACGAAGCTGTCAGGAACTCGCTTGCCACCATGCTGGAACGGATCGAGGCGCTGAGCACCGTGCATCGCCGGCTCTACCAATCGAAGGACGTCAGCCAGTTCGATGTCTCCGATTTCGCCAGAGACCTGGTTTCGGATCTGCTCGCCGCTTCCGGCAGGCCGCAGATCAAATCTAAGCTGGATCTGGAGCCGATCGTAGTCCCTGCCGACAAGGCGACGCCGGTGGCGCTCATCGTCAACGAGCTCATCACCAACGCGTTGAAGCACGCATTCAAGGACAATGCCGCGCCTGGAAGGATAGGCGTCAAGATGAGCCAGCCGGACGGGCACCTGATCATCGAGGTGTCCGATGATGGTGTCGGCATGAACGGAGCCAATGGCGATGCCTCGTTCGGCATGCGGCTGATCCGTCAGCTCGGGCGGCAGCTTCACGCAGATGTCGAATGGCGGAACTCAACCCCTGGTACGCATGTTGTTATCAAAATGCCGAACGGGCCGCAGAGTAAGGGTGATGCGTCATGACCGAGCCATTGAAGGTGCTCATTGTCGAGGATCAAGCTTTGCTGGCGATGGAACTGGAAAGCCTGATCGAGGATGCAGGCCACAATGTCATCGGCTGGGCGATGTCATCGATGGAAGCCAGGACAATGGTCGATGCCAGCGAAGCCGACATCGCCTTCGTCGACATACATCTGTCCGATGGACCGACAGGCGTCGACGTCGCGGAGCATATCAGGCGTTCCGGCCGCTCGATGGTTGTGTTCATGACCGCCAACCCCAAACGCATCCCGGACAATTTCGCCGGCGCCGTCGGCGTTATTTCAAAGCCCTATACGATGAACGGGCTGATGTCGGCGCTGCGCTATCTCCATGAAGGCGTCAGGCGACCGCCGCCTGTCTCGGCGCTGCCGGCCGGCTTTACGCTGTCGCCAGCCTTCTCGACAGTCTGGGCGCCATCGACCGCGTGATCGCTACGCCAGCTTCGCCTTGAGGAAAGCGACCGTGCGCCCCCACGCCAGGTCGGCCGCCTTCTTGTCGTAGCGCGCGGCCGAGGTATCGTTGTTGAAGGCGTGATTGGCGCCGTCATAGACATAGACGGTGTTTTCGACATGGGCCGCATCGAGCGCCTTCTTGTAGGCGTCGATGCCGGCATTGGTGCGCTCGTCCAGTCCGGCATAGTGAAGCAGCAGCGCCGCCTTGATCTTCGGCACGTCCTCGGCCTTCGGCTGCATGCCGTAATAGGCGACTCCGGCTGCAAGGTCCGGCGCATTGACGGCAAGCTGGTTCACTGCGCCGCCGCCCCAGCAGAAGCCAACCGCGCCGACCTTGCCGTTGCCGTCCTTGTCGCTCTGGAGGTAGGCGATGGTCGCCTTGCCGTCGGCAACGACCTGCGTCCCGGCCAGCTTGGTAAACATGTCGCGCGCCTTGTCCTCGTCGGACGGCGTGCCGCCAAGCGGCGACAGGAAGTCGGGCGCCAGCGCCACGAAGCCTTCCAGCGCGACGCGCCGGGCGACGTCGCGGATATGGGCGTTGAGCCCTCTATTCTCGTGAATGACGATGACGGTGCCGAGCTTGCCCGATAGGCTCGCTGGCCTGACCAGATAGGCTTTCATCTCGCCGCTAGACCCGCGATAGGTGATGTCCTCGCCCTTCACTCGTTTGTCGTCCTCGGCGACGATCGCCGCCTGCGCCGAATTCGCCGCCAGCATCGGCGCGATCACCGCAGCGGCGGCACCCGAACCCGCCAGTTTCGTCAATTGATCCATGAAGCGGCGCCGATCGAGCGTCAGATGCGTGTATTCGTCATAGGCATCGATCATCGCCTGGGTAACGACGGGCTTGGCTGGTTCGGTCATGGCGCTTCCTCGAGGGGATGGTGGAGGGTGTCCGCAAGATAGGGCCGCGATCCGCCCGGTCCAGTCACGGTCCAATGACGATTGCGGGCGACCTTTGCGTCCATCACGTTTTGGTCATTTCCGAAAGCCTTGATGATGCTGTCACATTGCGACGGGAAGCTGCTCAAAGCCGCCTCGCCGGTTCGATCGACGCAAAGGGGAATGCCATGAACGTCCAGGATATCGTCAACACCGTTTCGCAAAAGGCCGGGCTCGACCAGGCGACCACGGAGAAGGTCGTCGGCACCATCTTCTCGGTGCTCGAGCACGAGGCGGAAGGCACCAGCGTGTCTTCCTTCTTCGCCCAGATCCCCGGCGCCGATGCGCTGGCCCAGAAATACGATGTCATGGCAGCCGGCGCCGCGGCCGGTTCGGGCGGTGGCTTCCTGTCTTCGTTGGAGGGCGCGCTTGGCGGCGTGCTCGGCGGAAAGGCCGGCGCCTTGATCAACGGCGTCGCCGCGCTCAAGGCCTCCGGCCTTGACATGGCGCAGATCCAGGAAGCCGGCGAGACGCTGATCAAGCAGGCCGAGGCCGCTGCCGGTCCGGATCTCACAAACCAGGTTCTCGGCCAGGTGCCCGGCTTGAAGAGCCATCTCGGCCTTTAATGCATGTCGCCCAGAAGTGCGCAGCGGTTCTGGGATAACGACATCCATCGAGACACCAGGCCGGCGCCTCGAACATCTTTCAGCCCTGAGTTGCGCCCTTGGGCGAAGGATGTTGCGGCTCCGCCCATCATGATTTGCCTAGCCGGCTGTAGACCTCTCCCGGCTGGAACGGAGCCTGCACGCGAGAGATAAAAATATCGATATTATAAGCACGGCTGCATTATCATACATATTCCAGAAACCATGCCGCAGCCCTGAAGGGGCGCGTTTCATTGCAATTAACCATCTATTATAAGTTGCATCGCAGGTTGTAGGCCGAACTATCGGTATCCGCATTGGGGGCGGCTGCCTTTTATCGCCTGTGTCACCACCCTCGCCGACAAATCGGATGCTCCCGTCGACGGGCACCGGGCGATCGTGGACAGGCAGGAAGGCCAGGCACCTCCGCGTTCGAAGAGAGCAACCCGGCTAATGATGCGCGTCATATCCTGCGTGACAATGAACCACAATTTGTGGCTCGTGCTCGTCGCGGCGCTGGTCTGCAGCGCCGGCTCCTGGGCGACGATCAGGCTCTTTCTTCGCTCGCACGAATCCACCGGGCTGCAGCAGATCGGCTGGCATTTCCTCACCGCGGTCTGCACCGGATCCTCGATCTGGTGCACGCATTTCGTCGCCATGCTGGCCTACGATCCCGGCGCGCCGATCACCTTCGATCCGGTGCTGACGATTGTCTCGCTGTTCATCGCCATCGCCGGCACCGCGGCCGGCTTCATCGCCGCGACCGGCCGCGCCCCGCTGATCTCGCCCCTGGTCGGCGGCACGATTATCGGCCTCGCGATCTCCGGCATGCATTACACGGGCATGGCCGCCTATCATGTCGACGGCATCATCGAATGGAACACGACCTACGTCGCAGCCTCGGTCCTGCTTTCGGTGGTGTTTGCCTGTCTCGCCATCACCATCGCGCTCAACGAACGGATATCGGCCCGCAAATACTGGGCGGCCGCGGTTCTGGTGCTGGCCATCGTCACCCTTCATTTCACCGCGATGTCGGCGGTGCAGGTAACACCGCTTATAATGCGCAGTTCCAATGCCGACGCGGTGGCGCTGCAAGCCATGGCGCTCGGCGTCGCCGTCGCCGGCCTGATCATCATCGGCACCGGCCTCGCCAGCTATCTGATCGATGACCAGACGCGCTCGGAGGCCTTTCAGCGCCTCCAGCACCTGGCGATGAACGACACACTGACCGGCTTGCCGAACCGCGCGAACTTCAACGACCATCTCGACCGCGAGATCGACCGTGCGGACGAAGTCGCCGGCAAGGTCGCGGTGATCGGCATCGATCTCGACCGCTTCAAGGAAATCAACGACATGTGGGGGCACCACGCCGGTGACCTGGCTTTGAAGACACTCGCCGAACGCATGGGCGCGCTGCTGCAGGACGGCGAGTTCGTCGCCCGTCTCGGCGGCGACGAGTTCGCCGGCGTCAAGCGCATGAAGAACCAATCGGACCTCGTCGAATTTGTAGCGCGCCTCGAGACGGCGCTTTTCGCGCCGGTCAGGATTGGCGAGATGGAGACCACCACCGGCGCGAGCCTCGGCGTCGCCATCTACCCGAACGACGCGCACAACCGCGAGGCGCTGGTCAACAACGCAGACCTCGCCATGTACCGCGCCAAGGCAAACGTAACCCAGACCGTCTGTTTCTATGAGCAGGCCATGGATGAAGCCGTGCGCGCCAACCGCACACTGGTCAACGATCTGCGCGACGCGGTCGAGAACGGCCAATTCGACCTGCACTACCAGGTCCAGACCTCCGTCTCGACCGGCGACATCCGCGGTTATGAGGCGCTGCTGCGCTGGAAGCATCCGACCCGCGGCAGCATCTCGCCGGCCGAGTTCATTCCGCTGGCCGAAGAGAGCGGTTTGATCCTGCCGCTCGGCGAATGGGTGCTGCGCACCGCCTGCGCCAAGGCCGCCTCGTGGGATCACCCCTACAAGATCGCGGTCAATCTCTCGCCGGTGCAGTTTGCCCATGCCGACCTGCCGAAGCTCGTGCACGAGATCCTGCTCGAGACCGGTTTGAAGCCGAGCCGGCTCGAGCTCGAGATCACCGAGACCACCATCATCGCCGACAAGAACCGCACGCTGAACATCCTGCGGCGCATCAAGGCGCTTGGCGTCACCATCGCCATCGACGATTTCGGCACCGGCTATTCCTCGCTGGAGACGCTGCGCGCCTTCCCCTTCGACAAGATCAAGCTCGACCGCTCCTTCATGTCCGAGGTCGAGACCAGCCCACAGGCCAAGGCCATCATCCGCGCCGTGCTGGCGCTCGGCCAGAGCCTGCATATCCCGGTGCTGGCCGAAGGTGTCGAGACGCACAGCCAACTCTCGATCCTGCGCGCCGAAGGCTGCAACGAAGCGCAAGGGTTCCTGCTCGGCCGTCCCGCGCCTTTCGGCGAGATCTTCGCGCTCATGCATGGCCGGGAGATCGGCAGCGCTGAAACCCGGCGGGCCGTCCGGCGGGCGGCCGCTGTTGCGTAGCTGAAACCTCCGCGCCGTCGTCATCCACGGGCGGAGCAAGGAGCGAAGCGACGCGCGCAGACCCGAGGATCCATTCCGTGACATCCGAGCGCTGCGACGGTGCAGAATTCTCCACCGCTGCGCTCCTCGATTAAGGTAACGGAATGGATCCTCGGGTCTGCGCTCCGCTTCGCGTCGCTCCGCCCGTGGATGACGAAGTCGCGAAGGCTTCGGCCAATCTCCAGCATATGCGAAACAAGTGGCCGGAAGCGCAGGAACTCGCCGTTCGCAGGCCGGCCTCACCTGAACCTATTTCGGCAAAGCATAGGCCATCACATAGTCACCCGGCTTGGTGCCGACCGAGCCGTGACCGCCGGCGACGATGACCACGAACTGGCGGCCATCGGCCACCGTATAGGTCATCGGCGTCGATTGCCCGCCGGCCGGCAGCCGCGCCTGCCAGAGCTGCTTGCCGCTGGCAAGATCGTAGGCGCGCAGATAATCGTCGACCGCGGCACCCAGGAAGGCGACGCCGCCGGCCGTGATCATCGGCCCGCCGATGCCCGGAACACCGACCTTGAGCGGCAGGGGCAGCGGCGTCATGTCATAGACGGTGCCGTTGCGGTGCTTGTAGGCGATGTTGCCGGTCTTGAGGTCGACGCCGGCGACATAGCCCCAGGGCGGCGCCTGGCAGGGAATGCCGAGCGGCGACAGGAACGGCCCCATAACCACGGCATAGGGCGCGCCTTCGTTGCGGTTCAGCCCCTGCTCGCTGCCCTTGGTGTTGTCGCCCGGCGGCGGCACGTCCGCGCGCGGGATAAGCCTTGACGTGAACGCCAGATAGGTCGGCATGCCGAACATCACCTGGCGCACAGGATCGACGGCGACGCCGCCCCAGTTGAAGACGCCGAAATTGCCCGGATAGATCAGCGAGCCCTGCAGCGAAGGCGGCGTGTAGCGGCCCTCATAGCGCAATTTCTTCAGCTCGATCCGGCACGCCAGCTGATCGAATAGGGTCACGCCCCACATGTCGGCTCCGGTCAGCGGTTTCGGATTGAAGGAGAGGTCCGAGCTCGGCTGTGTCGGCGAGGCATGGTCGCCCTCGATCGCGCCACCCGGCGCCGGCACTTCCTTGACCGGAATGATCGGCTCGCCGCTGCGCCGGTCGAGCACATAGAGATCGCCCTGCTTGGTCGGCCCGACCAGCGCCGGCACCACGCCGCTCGCGGTGGTGATGTCGACCAGCGACGGCTGCGCCGGTACGTCCATGTCCCACAGATCGTGATGCACCGTCTGCCGCACCCAGCGCAACTGCCCGGTGGCGAGGTCGAGCGCGGTGATCGAGGAGGAGAATTTCTCGACATTGGCGCTGCGCCCGGCGCCGAGCTGGTCGGGAGTCTGATTGCCGAGCGGCACGTAGAGCAGGCCGAGCTTCTCGTCGGCGCTCGCCGTCGACCACATGTTGGGCGAGTTGTGCGTGTAGGTCTGACCGACGGGCAGCGGCGTCGTCACGTCCGGATTGCCGGAATCCCAGTTCCAGATCAGCGCGCCGGTATCCACGTCGAAGGCGCGGATGACGCCGGACGGCTCCTCGGTCGAGTAATTGTCGTTGACCGCGCCGCCGACGATGATCTTGCCGGCGACGATCAGCGGCGCCGAGGTCGAATAGTAGTAGCCCGACTTCGGATAAGGCATGTTGGCCATCAGGTTCAGCGTGCCACCCTCGGCGAAGGACGGGCAGAGCTGCCCGGTGGCGGCATCGAGCGCGATCAGTCTGGCGTCCGAGGTCGGCAGATAGATGCGCGCCGCGCACGGCTGGCCGGCGGCGGTCTTGGCGTCGGCATAATAGGAGACGCCGCGGCAGGTCTGGTGCTGGCGGTTGGGATCGAGCTTGATCTTCGGATCGTAGCGCCATTTCTCCTGGCCGGTCGCGGCATCGATGGCGATGGCGAAATTATGCGGCGTGCAGATGTAGAGCGCATCGCCGATCTTCAGCGGCGTCACCTGGTAAGTCGTCTCGCCGATATCGTCGGGGCCCTTCACATCGCCGGTGCGATAGGTCCAGGCCGGCTGCAGCTTCGCGACATTGTCGGGCGTGATCTGGTCGAGCGGCGAATAGCGCTGGCCGAACGGCGTGCGACCGTAGAAGTGCCATTCGCCCGCAGGCATGTCGCCGCCAAGATTGGCGGTGGGCGTTACCTTGTCCATGCCGAGCGTGCCGCCGATGTCGTGCGGATCGGCCGTCATCGAATAGCCAGCGACCGCAAGCGATGCGAGCACGGCCAGGATCAGCGGCGCGCGCCCGTCGGGACCTCTTAGGTCCCGCCTTGCCCAGGGCGTCAGCAGCCAAAGCGCGATCAGCACGATGACGCCGCCGCGCGGACCGAGCTGCCACCAGTCGAAACCGATTTCCCACACCGCCCAGCACAAGGTGGCGAGCACGAAGAACGCGTAGAGCCAGAGCGAGGTCGACCGGCGACTGAGCAGCAGCCAGCCGGTGATCAGGAACACCAGGCCGGCGATGACGTAGTACCAGCTGCCGCCCAGAACGGCGAGCCAGATGCCGCCGCCGCCGAGGATGAGACCGATGAGGAAGAGGACGAGGGCGGTGATGGTAACAGCCAAGGCGGTGCTCCTTCGACTTTCAGGCGACGGCATGCCGTCCCTGCCCTGCCGGCAGCTTTCCCCTGCCCGCCCCGGCTGTCAAGCTGGCGCCAGACACGCAAAACTAGAACAAAACGTAGACAGTTCTGGTCTTTCGCTGCCGAATCACTACATTCGGGAGCGATGTCGGGCTTTTCCGAGGACATGCCTTTTTTCGATGAACCGAATGCGCGGCCGGCACCGGCCCCATCCGGCATAGCCGCGCGCGCCATGGCTGCCCGCAGCGGCCAGAACAGCCAGCCCGATTATTTGAAGGGTTTGAACCCCGAACAGCGGCTTGCGGTCGAGACGACCGAAGGCCCGGTCCTGGTGCTGGCCGGCGCCGGCACCGGCAAGACACGCGTGCTCACCACCCGCATCGCCCACATCCTCGCCACCGGCCGGGCGTTCCCGTCGCAGATCCTGGCGGTCACCTTCACCAACAAGGCCGCGCGCGAGATGAAGCAGCGCATCGGCCACCTGATCGGCGAAGGCAATGTCGAGGGCATGCCGTGGCTCGGCACCTTCCATTCGATCGGCGTCAAGCTATTGCGCCGCCACGCCGAGTTGGCGGGGCTGAAATCCGATTTCACCATCCTCGACACCGACGACGTGGTACGGCTGATCAAGCAGTTGATCCAGGCCGAGGGACTTGACGACAAGCGCTGGCCGGCCAAGACCTTCGCCCAGATGCTCGACAACTGGAAGAACAAGGGACTCGGTCCCGACGAGATCGCCGAAGGCGATGCGCGCAGCTTCGCCAACGGCAAGGGCCGTCAGCTCTACAAGGCCTATCAAGAGCGGCTGCAGACGCTGAACTCCTGCGACTTCGGCGACCTGCTCTATCACCCCATCCGCATCTTCCGCGCCAATCCGGACGTGCTGAAGGAATATCACCGCAAGTTCAAATACATACTGGTCGACGAATACCAGGACACCAACACCGCGCAATACATGTGGCTGCGGCTCTTGGCGCAGCGGCCCAGCGCCGGGCGGGCGCCATCGGCCGGCCAGGCCGCCCCTGCGGAGGCCAGCGAGCGGAGCGAGCGCGCGGCCGCGAGCGAAAACAAAGTCAACATTTGCTGCGTCGGTGACGACGACCAGTCGATCTATGGCTGGCGCGGCGCCGAGGTCGACAACATCCTGCGTTTCGACAAGGATTTCCCGGGCGCCACCATCATAAGGCTGGAGCGTAACTACCGCTCCACCGCGCATATCCTCGGCGCCGCCTCACATCTCATCGCCCACAATGAAGGCCGCTTCGGCAAGACGCTCTTCACCGACCGCGACGACCCCGAGGACGACAAGGTGCATGTCCATGCCGCCTGGGATTCCGAGGAGGAAGCGCGCGCCATAGGCGAGACGATCGAGGCCTACCAGCGCCAGAAGCATCCCCTCAACGACATGGCGATCCTGGTGCGCGCGTCCTTCCAGATGCGCGCCTTCGAAGACCGCTTCATCACGCTGGGCCTGAATTACCGCGTCATCGGCGGCCCGCGCTTCTACGAGCGCCTCGAAATCCGCGACGCGCTGGCCTTCTTCCGCGTCGTCGCCAACAGCGGCGACGACCTCGCCTTCGAGCGCATCGTCAACACCCCGAAGCGCGGACTGGGCGAAGCCACCATCCGCCAGATCCACGACACGGCCCGCGCGATGCGCATTCCGATGCTGGAGGCCGCCGCCACGCTTGCCGAAAGCGACGAGCTGAAGCCGAAGCCGCGCGCGGCCTTGCGCGAAGTCGCCGCCAATTTCGAACGCTGGCAGAAGGCGCTGGAAACGACGCCGCACACCGAGCTTGCCGAGACCATTCTCGAGGAGAGCGGCTACACCGACATGTGGAGGAACGACCGCTCGGCCGACGCGCCCGGGCGGCTGGAGAACCTGAAAGAGTTGATCCGCTCCATGGAGGAGTACGAGTCGCTCCGCTCCTTCCTCGAACATGTCGCGCTGGTCATGGACGCCGAGCAGAATGCCGAGCAGGACGCCGTCTCGATCATGACGCTGCACTCGGCCAAGGGCCTCGAATTCGAGACCGTGTTCCTTCCCGGCTGGGAGGAAGGCCTGTTTCCGCATCAGCGCGCGCTGGACGAAGGCGGGCGTTCGGGCCTGGAGGAAGAGCGGCGGCTCGCCTATGTCGGCCTGACGCGGGCGAAGAAGAACCTGCACATCTGGTTCGTGTCCAACCGTCAAATCCACGGTCTTTGGCAGTCGACGATCCCGTCGCGCTTCGTCAATGAACTGCCGGAAACCCATGTCGATGTCGCCGACGGCGGCAGCAGCTATGGCGGCTATGGCAATCCCTATGGCGGTGGAGCCTTTGCCTCAGGGCGCGGTGGCGGCGGCCGGCAGAACCCTTACGGCGCCTCGCGCTTTGACAATATCGGCGCCAAGGATCAGGGCTCCTTCTCCAACACCTATGCCACGCCCGGCTGGCAGCGCGCCCAGGCGAACCGCACCGAGGCGACCGACCGCAACTGGGGCACCCGCTCCGGCCACCAGGTCGAGCGCATCGGCTATGGCGAGACCGATAGCGGCTACGGCGCCGGCCGCACCTCGGTGAAGGGCCGCACCATCGAAGGCGAGCTGGTCGCCAAATCCGTCGCCGACACCCCGTCAGCCTTCAATGTCGGCGACCGCGTCTTCCACCAGAAATTCGGCAACGGCAACATATCGGCGATCGAGGGCAACAAGCTCACCATCGACTTCGACAAGGCCGGCCAGAAGCGCGTGCTGGACGGCTTCGTCGCGCCGGTGTGAACGGCCCTTCGACCAACCTGCCGATTCTTGTTTCATCAGCGTCAGCTAACCCAGTCTCCTGTCACGCAACCATCACGTTCGCGTCCTAGACCGCTCGGCGGAGAGGTGCTGGCGGCATGTCGATGCGACGCTCGCGCCGGCTGGTTTGTCAGGAAGGGGATAGTCCATGAAACATCTCAACCGAACCGTCGCGCTGGGCGCGGTGCTTGCCCTGTTCACCGCCCCGGCGCTCGCCGATGGCGTCGCCTATGTCAACAAGGGCCTGGTCGGCGTCGGCCATATTCCGGCGAGCCAGAAGGACAAGTTCGGCGAGACCTTCGGCTCGGGTTCCGGCATGGCGATCGACACCAAGGGCTGGACGCGCGACGGCGCGAGCTACAAGGGCTCGCTCTGGCTGCTGCCGGACCGCGGCTACAACGTCGTCGGCACCACCGACTACCGCGCCCGCGTCAACACCATCGCCATCGAACTGACGCCTGCGGCGCCGGGCGCCGCCCGTGGCAGCGAGCAGTCCGGCGTCAAGGCGACACTTGCCGACACCACGCTGTTGACCGACGACAAGGGCGTCGACACCACCGGCCTCGATCCGCTGAACGGCGTGCGTGAAGCCGCCGGCGACATGCCGATCCTGCCGCAGGCCGACAATGGCAAGCTGGCACTGGACGACGAGGCGATCGTGCGCCTGCCCGACGGCACCATGTTCATTTCCGACGAATATGGCCCCAACATCTACCGTTTCTCGGCCGAAGGCCGGCTGATGTCTGCAACGCAGCCGCCGGCCGCCCTGGTGCCGATGCGCCACGGCAAGCCGAACTTCGCCTCCGACAATCCCGGCCCCGGCGCCGCCGAGCCCGATCCCAAAGATCCGGAGACCGGCCGCCAGAACAACCAGGGCCTCGAAGGCATGTCGCTGACGCCGGACGGCAAGTTCCTGATCGCCGTGCTGCAGTCGGCGGCCCGCCAGGACGGCGGCGATTCCGGCGCGACGCGCCAGAACACTCGCGCGCTGGTCTACGACGCCTCCGACCTCGGCCATCTCAAGCTCGCGCATGAATATGTCGTGCCGCTGCCGGTGTTCAAGGACGCCAAGGGCAAGACCAAGGTGGCCGCGCAGAGCGAGATCCTGGCGCTCTCCGACACCAGCTTCCTGATGCTGGCGCGCGACTCCGGCAACGGCCAGGGCCTGAAGGACGCCGAGTCGCTCTACCGCAAGATCGAGATCGTCGACCTTGCCGGCGCCACCGACATCGCCAACGGCCCGTTGACGCCGCCGACAAGCCGGTTGCGCCCAAGGGCGTGCTCGATCCGTCGGTGACCCCGGCCAAGCGGACCGCGTTCATCGACATCAACGACAAGGCCGAGCTTGCCCGCTTCGGCCTGCACAACGGCGCGCCGAACGACAAGAACAACCTCTCCGAAAAGTGGGAGGCAATGTCGATGGCAAGCGTCCTCGATCCGAAACTGCCCGACGACTATTTCCTGTTCGTCGCCAACGACAACGACTTCCTCACCCAGGACGGCTTCCAGGTCGGCGCGCCCTACAAGGCCGAGGATGGCGCCGATGTCGATACGCGCTTCCTGGTGTATCAAGTCACCCTGCCAGGCCTGTCGGGCAACACCGTCGCCGGCCAGTAATCGACGGTTGGGGCGGATACCGCGCGGCATCTGCCCACCCGGACAGGGGTGCATGTGCATCAGGCCTGCGATAGCATCGCGGGCCTGATTCAGTTTCGGTACCCGCCATGGATGACGACAAGCCCGCCCGCCCACGCGTCGGCGACCTGACCAGCGGGCCGATCCCGCGCACGCTGCTGCTGTTTGCTCTGCCGGTGCTGGGCTCCAATGTGCTGCAGTCGCTCAACGGCTCGATCAATGCCGTCTGGGTCGGCCGCTTCCTCGGCGAGGCGGCACTGACGGCGACCTCCAACGCCAATCTGGTGCTGTTCCTGATCCTCGGCACGGTCTTCGGCATCGGCATGGCGGCAACCATCCTGGTCGCACAATCGGTCGGCGCGCGCGACCTGCCCGAAGCCAAGCGCATCGTCGGCACAAGCGCCACCTTCTTCTTCCTCATATCGGTCGTGTTCGCCGTCTGCGGCTGGATCTGGGTCGACGCCATCCTGACCGGGCTCGGCACGCCTGCCGACGCGCTGCCGCTGGCGCGCTCCTATCTGCGCATCATCTTCGTCGCCGTGCCGATGATGAACCTTCTGTCCTTCGTCATGACCGTGCTGCGCGGCGCCGGCGACTCGCGAACGCCCTTCCTCTTCATGGCGGTGGCGGTGGTTCTCGACGTCGTGCTCAATCCGCTGCTGATCCGCGGCATCGGCCCCTTCCCCGCGCTCGGCATCGCCGGCTCGGCGACCTCGACTTTGTTCGGCCAGACGGTCAGCGTGATCGCCATCCTGATCGTGCTTTATGCGCGCAAACACCCGCTGCGGCTGGCGGGCGCCGACCTCGCACTGCTGAGACCCGATCCGGCCCTGCTGCGCATCATCGTTTCCAAAGGTATTCCGATGGGCCTGCAGATGATCGTCATCTCGGCCGCGGCGCTCACCGTCATGGGCATCGTCAACTCCTATGGCTCGCAGGTCGCCGCCGCTTACGGCATCGCAGCCCAACTCTGGACCTATATCCAAATGCCGGCGCTCGCCATCGGTGCGGCAGTGTCTTCGATGGCGGCGCAGAATGTCGGCGCCGGCCGCTGGGACCGCATCGGCAAGGTCGCGGCCTCAGGCGTCGGCTTCAACCTGGTGCTGACCGGCGCGTTGGTAGCGCTGCTTTTCGTCTTCGACCGCCCCGTACTCAGCCTTTTCTTGAGCGGCGACGGCACCGCCATCGACATCGCCGCCCACATCAACAAGGCAGCGTCCTGGTCATTCATCCTGTTCGGCGTCACCATCGTGCTGTTCGCCACTGTGCGCGCCACCGGCGCCGTCATGCCGCCGCTGATCATCCTGGTCATCTCGGTGCTGATCGTACGCACCGGCTTTGCCTATTACTTCAGGAGCTGGATCGGCCAGGAGGCTCTGTGGTGGAGCTTTCCGGCCGGCTCGATCACCTCGCTGGCGCTGGCCATCGCCTATTATCGCTTCGGCCAATGGCGCACCATGCACCGCATCGAGGACAGGCCGGCCGCCGGCGAGCCGCCGGATACCGGCCTCGGCATGCCGCGCCAGCGCGCGCGGCTCTCGCCGGAGACCCCGAACGGCTGATCAGATGGTCAGTATGGCGCCGCACGAAATCCTCCCGTAACGTTCGCTAGTTCAACGGGGGAGGAATCGATGGGCAAGGGACGGGTCGAGGCTTTCACCGATGGCGTCGTCGCCATCATCATCACCATCATGGTGCTGGAGCTGAAGGTGCCGCATGGCGAGGATTTCTCGGCGCTCTTGCCGCTGTGGCCGATCTTCTTCTGCTATGTCCTGTCCTTCATCAATGTCGGCATCTACTGGAACAACCTGCACAACATGTTCCACACAGTGCAGCGTGTCGACGGCCGCGTCCTGTGGGCCAATTTGAACCTGTTGTTCTGGCTGTCGCTGATGCCGGTGACCACGGCCTTCATGGGCGAGAACCACTTCGCGCCGGCGCCTGTGGCCGTCTATGGCGTCGATCTCGCGCTCTGCGCCGTCGCCTACACCATTCTGGTGATCAAGCTGCGCCATCTGCATGGCGCCGACACCACCTTCGCCAAGGCGGTCGGTCACGACAAGAAGGGCAAGATTTCGCTGGCGCTCTATATCGCCGCTGTGCTGCTCAGCTTCCTCAACCAATGGGTCAGCGTGGCAATCTATGTGTTCGTGGCCCTCATCTGGTTCGTGCCCGACAGGCGCTTCGAACGGCTGGTTGAGAAATAGGGCTATTCCAGGAAAAGTGTGAAGCGGTTTTCCGTCCGGAATTGCGTAAAAACAGAGAGATAGAGCGGTTCGCCGTTTCCCATGAAACGGCGAACCGCTCTAGCGCTTACTGCCGCATCGCTTTGAGCTTCTCGGCTGCCGAGGCGGCGAGGTCGGCATAGCGCTCCTCCAGCCGCTCGGCCGCCTTGATGATGCGGAAGTCATGGCCGAATTTCTCCAGCGCCATGCGCAGCTTCTCGGCGAAATCGGCCTGCTTCTCCAGCGCCGAGAACAGCGTCTTCACCTGCGCTTCGCTGATGTCGGGATTGGCGAGCATCTTCGGCACCTCGCGGCCCATCTGGTCGCCGTTGACGGTCTGCTCCTTCAGAATTCCGATCCAGTCGGTCAATCGCGAGACTCCTTCTCGGCGACAAACATGCGCGGCGGGCGTTGCCGCGGTCAACCCGGCGCATCGCGGTCGACCCGTTGCGCTCTTGCGGTCAACCAGTTGCCGCTCTTGCGGTCAACCGTTTGCCGCGTTGCGCTCTTGCCTCGGCGGCGACGGGCGTTAAGTTCGGCCCGAACCCGAACGAGGACAAAAAGATGGCCAGCGACGCCGATATCCAGACCGCCCTTCCCGCCTTCGCCCCAGGCAATGTCGCCGTCGTCACCGGCGGCGCCAGTGGCATCGGCCTCGCCGCGGCGAAGCGGTTCGCAGCCATGGGCATGAAGACGGTGCTTGCCGATATCGGCGGGGTGCGCCTCGACCAGGCGAGGCAGGCCGTCGCGGCGATCGCCGGCGACGATGCCGTGCTGCCGATCCCGACGGATGTCTCCAGGGCCGACGAGGTCGACAGGCTGGCCGAGCTTGCCAACGGCGCCTTCGGGCCGGCCTCGGTGCTGATGAACAATGCCGGCATCGGCAACAATCCCGGCAAACCGTGGGAGAACCGCGACGCCTGGAAGCGGCTGCTCGACATCAATTTCTGGGGCGTCGTGCATGGCGTCGAGGCCTTCGCGCCGCGCATGCTGGCGGCGGGCAAGCCGGGCTTCATCATCAACACCGGCTCCAAGCAGGGCATCACAACGCCGCCTGGCAATCTCGCCTACAACGTCTCCAAGGCCGGCGTGAAAACCTTCACCGAAGGCCTCGCGCACGCGCTGCGCAACGAGCCGGGAGCGAAACTGTCCGCTCACCTCTTGATACCCGGCTTCACCTTCACCGGCCTGACCGAAGGCGCGACCGAAAAGCCCGCCGGCGCCTGGACTGGCGAACAGGTGATCGACTTCATGCTGGCATCTCTCATCGACGGTGATTTCTATATCCTGTGTCCCGACAACGAGGTGGCGCGGCCGATGGATGAAAAGCGCATGGCCTGGGCGATCGGCGACATCATCGAGAACCGTCCGGCGCTGTCGCGTTGGCATCCGGACCACAAGGACGCTTTCGCAGCCTTCATGGGCCGCTGACGGCCGCCTTTTTCTTCGGCTTGCCGGACTTCAAGGAGCCCGCCTTTTTGGCGAGTTCCGCAAGCTTGCGGTCGTGCCGCTTGGCCGCCGCTTCGCATTTGTCGCGGATTTCCTCGACCTCGGATTCCGTCAAATGCTCGATGCCGATGAAGTGGTTATGGGCGCGGCCGACCCGGATCAACTCATCGAGTTTGGCCTGGATCGCGGCGCCGTCGCGGTTCTGCGTGTTCTGGATCAGGAACACCATCAGGAAGGTGATGATGGTGGTGCCGGTGTTGATGACCAGTTGCCAGGTGTCCGAGAAGCCGAAGAACGGCCCGCTGACCGCCCATACAACCACGATCAGCACGCAAACGGCGAAGGTGGACGGCAATCCGGCCAGATGCGCGACCCAATTGGCAACCCTGGTGAAGAGTTTCTCGATCATGCAAATCCCTCGGGAAACCGCGCAAGGCGCGGGATTTGCTTAAAAACAAACTGCCGCCGCGTCGGGTTCCAAAAGATCGAGTTTCGCGCGGAGCATGCAGCCGCAATCGGATACACGTGGAAGACGCAGGCGCTTGAAAAGCCGCCTTATCCGTTTGTTGCGATAGTGCCGGTGCAGGTAAGAGAGCCTGTTCCTTCCGCTTTACGGCGGTTTACCTCCAGCCCCTTCCGCTGCGCCACCCCCGCATGGCGGAAGGGGCATTAATTCCCGACAGCGAAGCGTCGCATCCAGATAGCGCCGTCATCCTTTTTGACGGCGTTCTCCATGTGTCAGTGAGTATTGTCTTCCCAGCAATCGAGAAAGGCTTCGATCGGCATGGTCTGCATGTCGGGAATGGCCCGGGCCAATTTCTCAGGCGCCCAGTCCCACCAGGCGAGGTTTTCGATACGTGCAGCGATGTCGGGTTCAAATCGCTGACGCAGCGGCTTTGCCGGAACGCCTGCGGCGATCGTGTAGGCCGGCACGTCATGCGTGACCACAGCATTGGCGCCGACGATGGCGCCGTTGCCAATGGCGATGCCCGGCATGATCACCGCGCCGTGGCCGATCCAGACATCATGGCCGATGCTGACGGACTTGGCCTGACGCCGCTGGCGAAAAGCCGCATCGACGCCCAGCCACCGGAAATATTCATTCGGCCGATAGCTGACCTTGTGCTGGGTCAGCCGTTCGATCGGATGTTCCAGCGCATTGATGCGGCTGTTGGCGGCGATCGAGCAGAATTTGCCGATCGTCGTGTAGATCGCCTCGCAATGGCGTTCGAAATAGGAGAAGTCGCCGACGCTCACCTCACGCAGGATCACCCGCTCGCCGATCGAAGCGTAGCGGCCGAGCTTGCACGCCTTCAATTCCGCAGTCGGATGGATGCGCGGTTCGGGATCTTTCAGGACAAGGTTTTCAGGGCGGTCCATAGCTGCGGCTTTACGCCGGCTCAGGCTGCCCTGCAAGCCTGCCCCATTGGCCGAGCAATCGCCTCTATTGCGGCTTGCCCTTCGTCCACACCACGTTCTGGCCGTAGAGCGGCACGGTGGTTACCGACATCTTGGCCGAGCCGTTCTGCACCTGGCGCGAATGCGAGAGATAGATCAGCGTCTCGTTCTTCTTGTCGTAGATGCGGTTCACCACCTGTTTCTTCCAGATCAGGCTGAGGCCCTGCTTGAACACTTCCTCGCCGCCCTCGCTCATGTCGATGTCGCCGATGCTGATCGGCCCGGTCTGGCGGCAGGAGATCGAGGAATCGGACGGATCCTCGAACCAGTTACCCTTGTGCAGCCGGTCGATGACGCTGCGGTCGAAATAGGCGACATGGCAGGTGACGCCCTCGACCTTCGGGTCCTTGATGGCGTCGATCATGATGTCGTTGCCGACCCAGTCGACGCCGACTTTGCCAACCTCGTCGGCGGCGGCCGCACCTGCTCCGGACAACAGACATACGGCCAATAAGCCCATCAGTTTTCGCAAGGATGCCTCCTCGGTTCGCGTTGCCGGTGTCAGGTGGGACAGGATCGTGGCGTTTACAAGCCGCCCAATGACCGCGAAGAGCCTATGCCTGGCGGAAGGCCAGCATCTGCCGCAACACGTTCGACTTGAGAACAAAGTGCTGGACGAGCGCGCCGGCGATGTGGAGCAGCACCACATAGAGCAGGATGTTCTTGCCGAGGACATGCACCAGACCCGCGCCGGGCACCTGCAGGAACCATGCCGCGGCGCCGGAAAGCGGCACGATGAAGATCAGCGCGTAGATGACCAGATGCGTTGCCTTGGCGAGCAGCCGCAGCGCCGGATGCTCCATGCGTGAAACCGGCGGAACACCGCGTGTCGCCCGCAGCCATAGCCGCCAAACGGCAAGGACCAGCACCGCCAGCCCGAGCACGACATGCATATAGGCCAGCGGCAAGTCGCCGGCGGCGGCTTCCTGCCCGCGGCGCAGCGCGCGCCACACATGCTCCATGCCGTCATGGGCGAGAAACTGGACAAGGATGAGCGCCGCGATGCTCCAATGCAGCCAGATCTGCGTCTTGGAATAGGACGATACTGGCGTGCCGGCCATCGGGCTCTCCATCACGAAAGTCTTGTCGAAGATAGGTGGGAGGCAAAGCCGGTCAAATTAAGGATCGGTAAGGCCCCGGTGAGCGCCAGCCGATTGCGGCAACGCGACATCTTTGCGCCTGCAGTGTCGAACCGCTAAGACTGGTTGCCAAAATGGAACTGTCTCGGCCCGGCGCGGTCCCGGCAAAAATCATGACGGACACTTTCTGATGATGCGTTCAATCCTGGTCGGCATTCTCGTCCTGATGGTGGCGGGCATCGGCTGGCTCACCTTCGACTGGTATCGCGGCCATTATGGCGGCGAGCCCTTCGGCGCCCCATTCACGCTTACCGACCAGAAGGGCCAGCCGATCACCGAAGCCGCGTTCCGGGGCCGCCCCAGCGTCGTCTTCTTCGGCTTCACCCACTGCCCGGAAGTCTGCCCGACCACCCTGTTCGAACTCGCCGGCTGGCTGAAGACGATGGGTGACAGCGGCAAGAACCTCAACGCCTATTTCGTCACCGTCGACCCGGAGCGCGACACGCCCGAAACGATGAACACCTATGTCAGCAATTTCTCCGACCGCATCACCGGCATCACCGGCGATCCGGACAAGGTGCACGCCATGGCCAAGGCCTTCGGCATCTACTGGAAGAAGGTCGACACCGGTGACGGCGACTACACGATGGACCATACCGCCTCGGTGCTGCTGCTTAAAGCCAATGGCGATTTCGCAGGGACCATCGCCTATGGCGAAAGCGCCGACACCGCCATCGCCAAGTTGAAGCGCCTCGCAGCGGGCGACCAAACCTGATGGGACAGACCCGAATTCACCTCACTGCCGGCAAGGCCGACGCGGATCGGATATTCGCTGCGCTCGATCAGGCTTTCGAGGATGACGGCCTGCCTATAGCCGTGCTCGAAGTCGACGAGGATAAAGACATCCACGAAGTGTCGCTCTACGCCGACGGCGACATCGATCCTATCGAGGCGCGGGTCAAGGATGTCCTTGCCGACTTAGGCCTTGCCAAGCCGGTCGAGCGCGAGATCCTGCCCGACGTGGACTGGGTGTCGCGCTCGCTGGAAGGCCTGAAGCCGGTGCGCGCCGGCCGCTTCCTGGTCCACGGCTCGCATGACCGCGCCAAGCGCCATGCCGGCGATCTCGCCATCGAGATCGAGGCCGGCCTTGCCTTCGGCACCGGCCATCACGGCACCACCGCCGGCTGCCTCGAAATGCTGGAGCAGGTGGTGCTGCGCGAAAAGCCGCGCAACGCGCTCGACCTCGGCACCGGCAGCGCCGTGCTGGCGATCGCGCTGGCAAAACTCGCGCATATCCCGGTGCTGGCGACCGACATCGATCCGGTCGCCGTCCGCGTCGCCGCGGCGAACGCCCGCCTCAACCACGTCAAGGCGCAGGTCGAGACCGTGACGGCGCCGGGCTTCCACAATCCCATTTTCGCCAGGCGCGCGCCCTTCGACCTCATCGTCGCCAACATCCTGGCGCGACCGCTGATGCGCCTGGCGCCTGAGATGGCCAGGCACATCAGGCTCGGCGGCTCGCTGGTGCTGTCCGGCATCCTTGACCGGCAGCGCGACGCGGTGGTCTCGGCCTATGTCGGCCAGAGCTTCCGCCACGTCCGCACGCTGCATCGCGAGGGCTGGGTGACGATCCACCTCAAGCGTTGAGGCCGGGTCGGGGCCCTCACTGGCCCTGCCGAAATTCGTTCCGGTTTCGGGGAGCATGCGCTACGGTCGCGGCTCGCATGCAAGAGGGAGCCAGACATGTTCCAGACCTTTGATTCCGCTGGCGATCCGGCCGTCGGCAAGCCGCGCGTGGCGCTGCTGCGGCAATGGCTGGCCGAGAACAAACTCGATGGTTTCATGGTGCCCCGCGCCGACGAGCATCAGGGCGAATATGTCGCCGACCGCTCGGCGCGGCTGAAATGGCTGACCGGCTTTTCCGGCTCGGCCGGTGTCGCCATCGTGCTGCGCGAGCGCGCCTTCATCTTCGTCGACGGCCGCTACACGCTGCAGGTGCGCGGCGAGGTCGATCTGTCGATCTTCGCCGTCGAGAGCCTCGTCGACAATCCGCCCGCAAGCTGGATCAAGGACAATCTCGGCAAGGGCGCGCGGCTCGGCTTCGATCCGTGGCTGCACACGATCGGCGAGGTCAAGGCGCTGAGAGCCTCGGCCGAGCAATCCGGCGCGACCTTGGTGCCGCTGGCCAAGAACCCGATCGACGTCATCTGGGAGGACCAGCCCGAACCGCCGCGGGCGCCGGTGGAGCTTCACCCGATCGCCTTTGCCGGCGAGCTCGCCAAGGACAAGCTGGCGCGGCTGGCCGGCGCGATCGAAAAGGAGGGCGCCACCCATGCGGTGCTCACCGACCCCTCCTCCATCGCCTGGGTGTTCAACATCCGCGGCGGCGACGTGCCGCACACGCCGCTGGCGCTCGGCTTCGCCATCCTCGCCGCCGACGGCAAGCATCAGTTGTTCATGGACCAGCGCAAACTTCCGCGCCAGGTCGCGGCCTATCTGACCCAGCTCGCCGACCTGCACGATCCGAACGAGTTCGAAGCCGCAATCGCGGAGCTGGCCAAGGCAGGCGCCAAGATCGCGCTCGATCCGGTGCTGGCGGCGGAAAAGCTTCGAATGCTGGTCGAGGACAATGGCGGCTCGGTCGTGCTGGCCGCCGATCCGGCGCGCATACCGCGCGCGACGAAAAATCAGGCCGAGATCGCCGGCAGCCGCGCCGCGCATCGTCGCGACGGCGCCGCGGTCGCCAAGCTGCTCTGCTGGCTTGACCGGCAGCAGCCCGGCACGCTCGACGAGATCGCGGTCGTCACCAGGCTGGAGGAAGTGCGCCGGCAGACCGGCGAGGAAACGCAGATGCCGCTGCGCGACGTGTCCTTCGACACGATTTCCGGCGCCGGTCCGAACGGAGCGATCATGCACTACCGCGTGTCGCGCGCCACCAGCCGCAAGCTCCAGAACGGCGAGCTGTTCCTGCTCGATTCCGGCGGCCAGTATCAGGACGGCACCACCGACATCACCCGCACCGTGCCGATCGGCCAGCCGACGCAAGAGATGCGCGAGCGTTTCACTTTGGTGCTGAAAGGCATGATCGGCATCTCGATGCTGCGTTTCCCCGCCGGCACGCGCGGCTCGGAGATCGACGCCGTCGCGCGCATGGCGCTGTGGAAGCATGGCTGCGACTTCGCCCATGGCACCGGCCACGGCGTCGGCTCCTATCTTGCCGTGCATGAAGGGCCGCAGCGCATCGCCCGCACCGGCACCGAAAAGCTGCTTGCAGGCATGATGCTGTCCAACGAGCCGGGCTACTACAAGGAAGGCGCCTACGGCATCCGCATCGAGAACCTGATCTTGGTCACATCAGCCGAACAGATCGAAGGCGGCGACATCGCCATGCATGCTTTCGAGACGCTGACCCTGGCGCCGATCGACAAGCGGCTGATCCGCTCCGACCTCTTGAACCGGGACGAGTTGCAATGGCTTGACCAGTACCACGCGTGGGTGCTGGCCGAGATCGGCCCGATGGTCGACGGCGAGACGCTTTCCTGGCTTGAGAAAGCCACAGCGCCGTTGCCGCACGACGCCAAGATTTGAGGTTAGCCTCTTTCTCCCCGTTCTACGGGGAGAAATGCCCGGCAGGGCAATGAGGGGCAGTGCCAACGTTCCGAAACGATCGCGCCGGCAAGCTCTTACCCGACGAACTGACGCGCCAGTATCAACACCGCCGCACCCGCCAGAAACATCGCCATCAAGCCGCCGCGCAGCGACACCAGCGCAGTGACGGCGAGCGCCGCCCATTCCGCCGGTCCGGCATGCAGCAGCTCCGGCGCCACCAGCGTCGTCAGCACCGCGGCCGGCACGGCATTGAGGCCAGCCTCGACGCGCGGATGGACTGTCTCGAAGCGCGAGATGATCAGGTGGCCGCCGACACGCGTCAGGTAGGTGGCGACAGCGCCTGCCAGGATGATCCAGAGGGTCGTGCTCATGGCCGCTTGCCAACCCCGCTGTGATGCGGCGGCAGGATCACCGCCAGAAGCACGCCGGCGAGCGCGCCGATGGACACATGCCAGGGCGAGCCGACCGTTCGATAGGCGATGATCGAGGCGATGGCGCTGGCGGCGACGACGGGCGCCCAGAGCGGCCGCTTGCGGAAGCCGAGCACCAGGCCGAGGAAATAGATCGGCAACAGGAAATCGATGCCCAGCGCATGCGTGTCGGGGATCAGCTTGCCGAACACCGCGCCGAGCGCGCTTTCGATCACCCAGAACACGTAGACCGGCAGGCCAAGGCCGAGATACCAGGCAAAACCGACCGTCTGGCCCGACTGTGCCCGCGCCTCGGCGACCGCATATTGCGGATCGGTCATGATGAAATAGCCGAGCGCCTGCTGCAGCACCGGCCAGTGCGCGATGCGCCGGCCAAGGCCGGCCGAATAGAGCACATGGCGGAAATTCACCGCGAAGATCGATAATACGATCAGCCAGGGCGCGACATGCTGGCCGAACAGTTCGATGCCGACCATCTGGCTGGCCCCGCCGAAGATCAGCGCGCTCATCAGGAACGCTTCGAGGACGGAAAACCCGTTGTCGACGGCCAAAGCCCCGAACAGGATCGCGAACGGCGCCGAGGCGACAACGACCGGCATCGACAGGCGCGCGCCGGCCCAGAAATCGCTGCCCGACCTGCCCTCAGAAATTGCTTCCGCCGCCATCTGCTGCTCCTTGAGCGGCTGATTTAGGGAGCGTCGCCCTCAATGTCACACGAATTCGCTTGAGCCTGACGATCAGCGGAACTGATGGTTTCAATCCGGGAGATTGACGGCCGTGCCCTGGATCGCCCTACCCCAGTCGAGCAGCGGCTTGGCGGCAAGCGTGAAATCGACCAGATCGTCGACCAGCTTCGGCGAATGGATCGACGCCGGATCGATATCGTGGCGCACCACGAAATGCCGGTTGCGCACCGCCTGGGCAAGATCGTCGTCGCTGACATCTTCGAAGCCGCGCGGCGCGCGCTTCAGGCGCTCCTCCGGATCGAGCTCGAGACCCACCTTCTTGAGCGATGAAACCATGCCGCGAAACGCAGCCGGCCTGGTCACGATCGCCTTGCGCATCGCCTGCAAGAGTTCCGGCGCCGGCTGCCACCAGGCCACGCCGGCAAAGCAGCGCTCCAGCCCGATATGCACGTAGAAAACGCCTTGCGACATCTTGGTGCCGTCCGGCGACAGGATCGCCGACAGATGGCGGTTGTAGGGCCGCTTGTCCTTGGCGAAGCGCACATCGCGATTGATGCGGAACATCGACTTCTTGCGGTCGCCGCGCAGGCCGAGCTTTGCCTTCCCGAAACGTTCGGTAAGCGTCTCGACCAGGTCGCCGAACGGTTCGTGCAGCTCGCTGTCGAACAGGTCGCGATTCTCCTGGAACCATTCGCGGCTCTGGTGGAAGTCGAGCGCCTTGAAGAAGGGAATGGCCTTCTGCCCGAACCCCTTGAACGCGCCGGCCATCAGCCGCCCCTGCCGACGCGCCGCAGCCAGGTGTCCTCGTCGATGACCTCGATGCCGAGCGCGGTGGCATCCTTGAGCTTCGAGCCGGCGCCCGGACCCGCCACCACCAGATCGGTCTTGGCCGAAACCGAGCCCGCGACCTTGGCGCCGAGCCGCTCAGCCATCGCCTTGGCTTCGGAACGCGTCATCTTCTCCAGCGTGCCGGTGAACACCACCGTCTTGCCGGAGACTTCGCTATCGGCCGAGATTTCAACGACATAGGGCTTCGGACGAACCTGCGCGAGCAGCGCATCGAGCACATCGTCGTTACGCTCGTTGCCGAAGAAATCGCGCAATGCGTTGATCACCGTGTCGCCGATGCCGTTGATCGACGGGAAGACGCTGTGCGGATCTTCGGCCTTTGCCGTCTCCTTGCCGACCCGGATCAGTTCCTCGATGGTCGAGAACTGGCGGGCGAGCACGGCGGCCGTCGTCTCGCCGATATGGCGGATGCCGAGCGCGAAGATAAAGCGGTCGAGCTCCGGCTCGCGACGCGCATCGATGGCCGCGAACAATTTGTCGAGGCCTTCATAGTTGCGCTCCTCGACGCTGCGCACATTCTTGCGCGTCTTGCCCGAAGCCGCCTCGCGCAGTTTCGCCTGCTCCTCGCGCCGCTCGGCCAAGGCCTTGGTCACGGCCGGCCGGCGGTCTTTCAGCGTAAAAATGTCGGCGGCGGTTTTCACCAGCCCGGAATTGAAGAAAAGATCGATGTTTTCAGCGCCCAGGCCCTCGATATCCAGCGCGCCGCGCGACACGAAATGGCGCAGCCGCTCGACGGCCTGCGCGGCGCAGATCAGTTCGCCGGTGCAGCGGCGCCGCGAATCCTCCTTGCCCGTCTTCTCGTTGATCTCGCGCGTCGCCGGCGAACCGCAGACCGGGCAGGTATGCGGGAATTCGTAAGGCACGGCGCCGGCCGGCCGCTTGTCGATGACGACGCTGACGATCTGCGGGATGACGTCGCCCGCCCGCTGGATGACAACCGTGTCGCCGATGCGCACGTCGATGCCGTCGCGGATCGGCTGGCCGTTGCTATCGAAGCCCTTGATGTAGTCCTCATTGTGCAGCGTGACGTTTTCGACCACCACGCCGCCGACCGTGACCGGCGCCAGCCGCGCCACCGGCGCCAGCGTGCCGGTGCGCCCGACCTGGATGTCGATCTTCTCGACCGTCGTCATCGCCTGCTCGGCCGGGAATTTATGTGCCACCGCCCAGCGCGGCTCGCCGGTGACGAAACCCCAGCGGCGCTGCAGCTCGAGCTGGTCGACCTTGTAGACGACGCCGTCGATATCGTAGCCGAGCGACGAGCGCAGCTCCTCGATATGGTGGTACTGCGCGATGAGGTCCTCGACCGACTTCGCCCGCACCATCAGCGGGCTGATCTTGAACCCCCATTCGCCGAATTTCTGCACCGCTTCGTACTGCGTCGGAGCTGGCTCCGCCGTCGTGTAACCCCAGGCATAGGCGAAGAATTTGAGGTTGCGGCTGGCGGTGACGGACGGATCCTTCTGGCGCAGCGATCCGGCCGCCGTGTTGCGCGGGTTGACGTAATCCTGGCCGCCGACCGCGGCCGAGCGCTCCTTCAGCGCCTCGAACTCGGCATAGGTCATATAAACCTCGCCGCGGATCTCGATGGTCTGCGGCCAGCCCGAGCCCTTAAGCTTCGCGGGAATATCGGCGATGGTCCTGAGATTGGCGGTGATGTCCTCGCCGACCGCGCCATCGCCGCGCGTCGCGCCCTGCACGAACACGCCGTTCTCGTAACGCAGCGAGGCCGACAGCCCATCGATCTTCGGTTCCGCGGTGAAGGCGATGTCGAGGTCCTTGTCGCGATCGAAGAAGCGCCGGCCGCGCTCGATGAAATCGGTGACGTTCTCGTCGGTATAGGCCTTGGCGAGGCTGAGCATCGGCACGGCGTGGCGCACCTTGGCAAAACCTTCCGCAGGCGCGGCACCGACCCTGAGCGACGGCGAATCCTCACGCACCAGGCCTGGAAACTGCTCCTCGATGGCAAGATTGCGCCGGCGCAGCGCATCATATTCGGCGTCGGTGATCGTCGGCGCGTCTTCCGTGTGATAGCGACGATCGTGCTCGGCAATCTCCGCCGCCAAGCGCTTCAGCTCGTCCGCGGCTTCGCTTTCACTGAGCGATTCGACTGGTTTTTCCGACATGCGACGCGGTCCTCGAATGATGGCGGGCCACTATAAATCAGGATTCGCCGGCCGGGAGATGCCCTGTGGAAAAATCATTGACCGACAGGAGGATACAGCCATCTCCTGACTCTGCTTCCGAACGCTATGGGACGAAATCTACGCTGCCGCGGTGTTCTCACGCAGCAGCCGGTCCGCCGCCGCGCGGGCTTCGTCGGTGATGGTGGCGCCGGCCAGCATGCGCGCGATCTCTTCCTGGCGCGCGGCGCGGTCCATCTCGGCAATGCCCGTGGCGACACGATCCTTGCCCCCTGATTTGGAGATCAGGAAATGCGTCGCCGCGCGCGCCGCCACCTGCGGCGCATGCGTGACCGAAAGCACCTGAACCCGCTTCGATAGCCGCGCCAGCCGCTGGCCGATGGCGTCCGCCACGGCGCCGCCGACGCCTGTGTCGATCTCGTCGAAGACCAGCGTCGGCGCCGAGCCGCGATCGGCGAGCGCCACCTTCAACGCCAAGAGGAAGCGCGAAAGCTCGCCGCCGGACGCGACTTTCATCATCGGCCCCGGCCTGGTTCCCGGATTGGTGCGCACCCAGAACTCGACCTGGTCGATGCCGTCTTCCATGCGGCTTTCGGCATCGGTCGCCATCTCGACGATGAACTCGGCCCGCTCGAGCTTGAGCGCCGGCAGTTCGGCCATCACCGCCTTTGTCAGGCCGCTCGCAGCCGCGTGACGCAGCGAGGAAAGCTGCGCCGCCGAAATGTCATAGGCCTCGCGCGCGGCCGCAGCCTGCTTCTCCAGCCCGTGCAGCCGCCCCTCGCCGGCATCGAGGTCGGCAAGATCGGCCACCATCGTGTCGCGCAGCTGCGCCAGATCGTCGACCGCGACATTGTGCTTGCGCGAGGCGGCGCGCAGCGCAAACAGCCGCTCCTCGGCTTTCTCCAGGCGCTGCGGATCATATTCGGTAGCGCGCAGCGCTGCCTCGACGCCGGACTGCGCGGCATCCAGCGAAATCATCGCCTCGTCGAGCGACTTCACCACATCGTCGAGCAGGCCGGGCGCCTCGCCCGACTTGCGCTGAAGCCGGCGCAGCAGGCTGGCGAGCTGCGGCAGCGGCGAGGACGGGCCCGACAGCGTGTCCTGCGCGTCATGGATTTCGCCGGCGATCTTTTCGACGCGCATCATCTGGGCGCGCAATTCGGCAAGCTCGCTCTCCTCGCCGGGCTGCGGATCGAGCTTGGCGAGCTCGGCGACGGCGGCGCGCAGGTAGTCGGCCTCGCGCGCCGCCGCTTCGACCTTGGCGCGGTGCCTGGAAAGCTCCTGCTCGCAGCCGCGCCAGTAGCGCCAGGCTTCGCCGGCACCCCGCACGGCGCCGAGATGGCCGCCAAAGCTGTCCAGCAACTCGCGATGCGCGCCGGGGTCGACCAGCGCGCGCTCGTCATGCTGGCCGTGGATCTCGACCAGCGCGCGGCCGACATCGCGCATCAAGGTGACACTGGACGGCTGGTCGTTGACGAAGACGCGCGTGCGTCCGTCCGCCGTCTGCACGCGGCGCAGGATGATGTCGCCGTCGTCCTCGATGTCGTTGCCGGCAAGCAGCGCGCGGGCCGGATGGTTGCGCGGCACATCGAACACAGCGATCACCTGGCCTTGCGCCGCGCCATGGCGGACGAGCGAGGCATCGCCGCGCGCCCCGAGCGCCAGCGACAAAGCATCGAGCAGGATGGATTTGCCGGCGCCGGTTTCGCCGGTCAGCACCGAAAGCCCGGGCAGGAAGTCGATGTCCAGCTTCTCGATCAGGACGATATCGCGGATCGACAGTCTGGACAGCATCAGAACCCGGACCTATTGCACGTCGCCCAAAGTGGACCGGGTTTGGGAAGACCTGCGCAAAGACAAAAACTGGAGCGCGTCGCATCGGCCCGTTCACGCGCGGCGCACCTTGAAGCGGCTTGCGACCGTCGGAGTCGCAGCGCCGCACTATCTTTTTGTTTTTGCGCCGGATCAATCCGAAAAGCGCGTTATGCGCCTCGGCAGGTCTCCGGCCTCAGGCGCCGGTGATCAGCTTGCCGGCCTTGGAGATCCACGACCCGGCATTCTCGCGCGGCTCAAGCCCGTTGCTCTGCAGGAGCTTGTAGGAATCCTTGTACCACTGGCTGTCCGGATAGTTGTTGCCGAGCACGGCCGCGGCCGTCTGCGCTTCCGAGGTCAGGCCGAGAGCGTAGTAGGCCTCGGTCAGGCGCGCGAGAGCCTCCTCGACATGGCGGGTGTTGGAGTAGCTCTCGACCACGGTGCGGAAACGCTTGACCGCGGCGATGTATTCGCGGCGCTCGAGATAGTAGCGGCCGACCTGCATTTCCTTGCCGGCGAGCTGGTCGGTGGCGAAGCGGATCTTGTCCTTGGCGTCGGGAACATACTCGGAGTTCGGCCAGCGCGTCACCAGATCCTGCATGGTCTGGATGGTCTGGCGCGCTTCCTTCTGATCCTGGGTGACGTCCTTGATCTGGCGGTAGTAGCTGAGCCCGATGATGTACTGCGCGTAGGCCGCGTCGTCGGTCGACGGATAGAGCGTCAGATAGCGCTTGGCGGTGCTGATCGCGTCGTCATAATTACCGCCGCGATAGTCGGCGAAGGCGCCCATCACCATCGATTTGCGGGCCATTTCCGAATAGGGATGCTGGCGGTCGACGGCGTCGAACTTCTTGCTCGCCTCGTCGAGGCGGCCGGCATTCATGTTGGCCAGGCCCTGATTGTAGAGAACGTCGGCCGGTTCGGTCTGGTCGACATAGGTCGCCAGGTTGACGTCCTTCTTCTCCGACATGCAGGCCGACAGCACGAGCGCAGGAGCAATCACCGAGAGCGCAAGAATAACGGGGCGACGCGGCGCTACCGATTGACTAACTCGCGAAAAAAACATGCTTGAATTCCGCCCCTTCGGCGTCGTTTCGGTCCGGGCCGCAGCCATAGACCATTATCCCCTGACCCGGCAACGCTATGTCCGGGCAATCGCACATTTTTGTGGCAGCCCCGGGGCGCCGTAACCACGATGCAATTTGACGCCCCTGTGATGCAATAATACCACACAGCCCTGCCCCATATCAAATCCGAGGGCTGCGTGTTGCCACGAAACGCGATATTGCCCATCGATCGCAAAGGAACCGTTACGTGCAGCAGGACCTGGAAACGCCGCGCCTGCGCCTCAGGCCTGTCAGCCCGGCCGACCGCGACGACCTTTTCGCGCTGGAGCAGGACCCGCAGGTGATGCGCTTTCTCAACGGCGGCAGGCCGACGCCGCTCGACGGGACCGATCCGTCCGTCGATTTCCTGATGCCGCGCGGCACCGAACAGGATGTCTGGAGCGCGCGGGAGAAGGTCTCCGGCGCCTTTGTCGGCTGGTTCGCGCTATATGATCGCGGCGACGGTTCGGCGGAACTGGGCTACCGCTTGCGGCGCGCGGTGTGGGGCCTCGGCTATGCCAGCGAAGGCGCGAGAGCGCTGGTTGAAGCTGGTTTCTCCTGCTTTGGTTTTGCCCGCATCATTGCCAACACCATGGCTATCAACGAAGCTTCGCGCCGTGTCCTGGAAAAGACCGGGTTCACCCATGTCCGCACATTTCATGTCGAGGGGCTCGACAGGCTACCGGGCGCCGAGCATGGCGATGTGGAGTACGAGATCAGGCGCAAAGCCTAGGACGAATCAGTCCTAGATCACCCAGGGCGCGTAGACAGGCCGACTGACGGCGATCATCTCCGCGACGCGGCCACGCTCGCGGCGACGCGTCTCGACGATTTCGAAGGCCGTGTGGTCAGACAACAGTCGCCGCAAGGCCGAAGCGTTCATCCGATGGCCGCCGCGATAGGAGCGGAAGCAGCCGATAAAACGCGCGCCTGCCAGCGCAAGATCGCCCATCGCGTCGAGCGTCTTGTGCCGCGCGAATTCATTGGGATAGCGCAGTCCACCGACATTGATGACGCGATTGTCGTGGCCGATGACCAGCGAATTCTCCAGCGACGACCCAAGCGCATAGCCCGCAGCCCACAGCCGCTCGACATCCTTCATGAAACCAAAGGTGCGGGCGCGCGCGATATCGCGGCGGAAAATGTCGGGGTTGATGTCGGAAGCGAATTGCTGCCGGCCGATCGCCGGGCTTTCGAAATCGATCTCGACCTCGAAGCGCGTGCCGTCATAGGGCCGGAACTCGGCCCAGGACGCGCCGGCCTCGACGCGCACAGGCTTGAGCACGCGGATATAGCGGCGCTTCACGGCCAGCGTCTCGATGCCGGCCAGGTCGAAGGCATCGATGAAGGCCATGGCGCTGCCGTCGAGGATCGGAACCTCTGAGCCGTCGATCTCGATGATCAGATTGTCGATGCCGAGCCCGAACACGGTCGCCATCAAATGTTCGATGGTTCCGATATGCGCGCCGGCGGGGTCGCCCAGCATGGTGCAAAGATCGGTGGCGCCGACCTCCGAGACCAAAGCGCGGAACTCATGCCCCCCCTCTTCATTCGAAAGATGGCCATCCTTCAAGAGGTGGAAAACGATACCCGTATCGGCGTCGGCCGGAAGGAAATGCACGGTAACCGGATTGCCGCTGTGGACGCCGATGCCGGTCAGCGTCGCGCGCGTTTTCACTGTTGTCTGATGGTCGTGCAAGACAAACCCCGTAGCCCTAACTGCCTGCGTCCGCTTCATCAGCCTTGCGTGTCTCACGGGCCAGTTTCATCCGGCGCTCGCACAAAGGCGGCAAGACGAGCAAGAGCATGCGGCTCTGTATGATCGGCAGGCAGGGCTACTCCCCGAATCCCGGCAGGCCGACTTTGGTCGGACGGAAGATAATGACCCGCCCGGGAGACTCCAAATCACGGTTTCTTTCCCCGTGTAACCACGGAAAGGCGTAAGGAAACCAAGCTAACATTTTGTTTTTAATAAGTTTTATAAAAGGAACAGGCAGACGATTTCCCGTCTGCCTGTTAACAACCGTTATATAACGTTAACGATCAGCTATCCGCTGTATCGCTCAGTTGGCCTGGCGGCGCAGGAAGGCCGGGATTTCCAACTGGTCGTCTTCCTGGACCGTGCGGGCCTGCGGCATCAGCCGGCCCTGATCATCGAGCTGGCCGCGGCGCGGCGCATAGAGCGCCGGATCCTGGCTGGCGAGGCGGCGCATTTCTGGCGCTGCCTGGCGCAGTTTCGGCTCGCGTGGCTGCGCCGGCTGCAACCGGGCCGGTTCTTCCTCGCGGCGGGTCAGGCCGTTGGTCAACCGCTTGATCAGGCCCATCGGGCCGCTGTTCTCATGGTCGGCGGGACGAGTCTTGGCTTCGACTTCGGCTCTGACAACCGGCGGAAAGTCTTCCACGCGCGGCATGCGCTGCGGGGCGGCCTGCACAGGCTGCGGCATCTCGCGCTGCGGCGCGGGCTGCATGACCTGCTGCGGCGCGACCGGCTGCGGCCGCGGCTGGGCCGGCGGCGCCTGGAAGATCTTGCTCTGCGGCTGGAAGTCGTCGACCGGCACGGCGCGCGCCTGCGCCATGGCGGCTGCATTGGCTTCGGCAAGCTGGATCGCCTCGGCGACCGGATCGGCCGCGCGCGGCTCGTAGGCCTGCGGCTGAACCGGAGCGGGGCGGATCTCAGCGACCGGAGCCGCCGCCGGACGGCCGGCAGCCGGCTTCTGCGGTGCGCGGATCGAGATCGGCGCCGCCGCGATTTCGGCCGCCGACTTGTCGATGCCGGTGGCGACGACCGAGACGCGGATCACGCCTTCCAGTTCCTCGTCGAAGGTGGCGCCCAGGATGATGTTGGCGTCCTGGTCGACCTCCTCGCGGATGCGGGTCGCGGCTTCGTCGACCTCGAACAGGGTGAGGTCGCGGCCGCCGGTGATTGAGATCAGCAGGCCCTTGGCGCCCTTCATCGAGGTCTCGTCGAGCAGCGGGTTGGCGATCGCGGCTTCCGCCGCCGCCATCGCGCGGCCCTCGCCCGAGGCTTCACCGGTGCCCATCATCGCCTTGCCCATCTCGCGCATCACCGAACGCACGTCGGCGAAGTCGAGGTTGATCAGGCCTTCCTTGACCATCAGGTCGGTGATGCAGGCGACGCCCGAATAGAGCACCTGATCGGCCATGGCGAAGGCGTCCGCGAAGGTGGTCTTGTCATTGGCCAGCCGGAACAGGTTCTGGTTGGGGATGACGATGAGGGTGTCGACACATTTCTGCAGTTCCTCGATGCCCATGTCGGCCGTCTTCATGCGGCGCTGGCCTTCGAAGTGGAACGGCTTGGTGACGACGCCGACGGTGAGGATACCCTTTTCGCGCGCCGCGCGGGCGACGACCGGAGCAGCACCCGTGCCGGTGCCGCCGCCCATGCCGGCGGTGACGAAGCACATATGGGTGTTGGAGAGGTGATCGATGATCTCGTCGATGCACTCTTCCGCCGCCGCGCGGCCGACTTCCGGCTGCGAGCCGGCGCCGAGGCCTTCGGTGACATGCGCGCCGAGCTGGATCAGCCGCTCGGCCTTCGACATCGTCAGCGCCTGCGCATCGGTGTTGGCAACGACGAATTCGACCCCGCGCAGACCGGCGGTGATCATGTTGTTGACGGCATTGCCGCCGCCGCCGCCGACACCGAACACGGTGATGCGCGGCTTAAGCTCGGTGATGTCCGGCTTCTGCAGATTGATGGTCATTGTCTCCGTCCTTTGCCTTTCCCGCCGCTTCGCCGCTGCGGCCGCCTATGGGGCTGTCCCCGTCAATTAAAAACTGTCTCTCAACCACTGACTCATGCGATGCAGTTTTCCGCCCGTCCCGGTCATCCTGAAACCGGAAAGTCCTTTCGCCGAATGGCTCTCGAAGCTCGCCATCTGCGGATAGATCAGCAGTCCGACCGGCGTCGAGAACGCCGGCCCCTTCGCCGCTTCCGGCAGGCCCGCCACACCGAGCGGCCGGCCGATGCGCACATTGCGCCCGAGAATGCGGCGCGCCGCTTCCGGCAGACCGGAGAGCTGGCTGGCGCCGCCGGTAAGCACGACGCGTTTTCCCACGGCATTGCCGTAGCCCGACTTGTTCAGCCGGTCGCGCAACAGCTCCAGCGTCTCGTCGATGCGGGCGCGCACGATGCGCGTCATCACCGAGCGCGGTATCTGCAGCGGCACCTCGCCTTCCTCGCCGATCGGCTGGATCGAGACCAGGTCGCGGTCGTCTGCGCTGCCGGGCAGCGCCGAGCCGTGCATCACCTTCAGCCGCTCGGCCGCGTCGAGCGAGGTCGACAGGCCCTTGGCCATGTCGAGCGTCACATGGTTGCCGCCGATGGCGATGGCATCGCCATGCACGAACTTGCCTTCCGAAAACACCGAGATCGTCGTGGTGCCGCCGCCCATGTCGATACAGGCGGCGCCCATTTCGAGCTCGTCGTCGACCAAGGCGGCAAGCCCACTGGCATAGGGCGTCGCCACCATGCGCTCGACCGACAGATGCGAGCGGTTGATGCAGAGCTCCAGATTGCGCATGGGTGCCGCGTCACCGGTCAGCACATGCATGTCGACGCCAAGCGCATCGCCGACCATGCCGCGCGGATCGCGCATGCCGCGCTCGGCATCGAGCGAGAAGCCGACGGGCAGCGAATGGATGACCTCGCGCTCGGCCCTCAGCGCCTGCTTGGCGCCGGCCGCGAGCACGCGCTTGATGTCGGCTTCCTCGACCTGATGGCCGCCGAGATTGATGGTCGCCGAGAAGGCCTCGCTCTTCAGGCGGCCCGCCGTCATGTTGACGATGAGCGAATCGACCGTAAGCCCGGCCATGCGCTCGGCCGCGTCGACAGCGAGGCGAATGGCGTGCTCGGCGCGATCGAGGTCGACCACGACGCCCGACTTCACGCCTTGCGATTTCTGATGGCCGATGCCGATCACCTGGATGCGGTGCGAGCGCCCGCGCAACAGCTTGCCGTCCTCGTTCGGCTTGAGCTTCGCCACCACGCAGCAAACCTTGCTCGAGCCAACATCGAGCACGGTGAGCGTGCCCGACCGGCGCGAAGACTGATCACTGCCGCCACCAAGCCAGCTCATATCTTCGTCCCCGCTTTGTGCTTGGTCGGGCTCTTCGGCTTGTCGGTGAGCGCGGCCTCGCGCTGCGTCGCCGCTTCCGGCGACAGCTCCACGACCAGCCGGTCGGTGAGCCGCATGTCGACCGCAGCGATGTCGCGCGTCAGCAAGCCATCGTCATGATCGATCTTGACGAGCTCGGCGATCGCCTGGTCCTCGCCGTCTTCCGGCAACTTGATGGTGATGCCGTTCTCGAGCCTCAGGTCCCAGCGCCGTTCGCCGACCCGGATATAGCCTTTGACCCGCGCGGCAAGCTCGGGATAGCGCTTGATCTTCTCAACGAAATCCGGCGCCACAGCCGGCGCGCCGGTGCCGATGATCAGCGGCAGCAAGGCCTGCCTGCCGCCCGAAAAGGGTGCGATCACCTCGCCGGAACGCTCGATGACCGAAACCGAATCGCCCTGCTGCCAAAGCGCGAAAGGCTCGCGCTCATCGATATGAACTTCGAGCGTATGCGGATAGATCTTGCGCACCGAGGCGCCCTCGACCCAGGGCAGCGTCGCGATGCGTTCGCGCGCGGCCTCGGCATCGAAGCCGATCAGCGAGGTCCAACCGTCGAGGCCGATCCGGTCGAGCACGTCGATCTCGGATGTCTGGCGGTTGCCGATCACTTTGATCTGGTCGACGGCGAAGCCGGTACGCGCCGTCACGCCCTGCACGATGCTGTCGCCATAGCCGCCGAGATAGGCGCCATAGGCGCTGCTCGATGCGATCAGGGCAGCGGACAGGATCGCCGCCGAAAAGCGCGGCGCCTCGTACTCGCCGCCGCACAGGCGCCCGAGCAGACGGACCGGCCTGCGCAACTGGCGCGGCAAAACGAAATGGTCGAACGACAGCGGCATGCCGAACAGCGCGAAACCGGCCGCGCCGCTGCCCTTGCCCTGTCCCAACCTCAACGCAGACACGAAGCGTCCTCCACCATCCAACTCAACAAATCGCCGAACGAGTGTCCCGCTTGCGCGGCGATTTCAGGCACAAGAGACGTCGGCGTCATGCCCGGCTGGGTGTTGACCTCGAGCCAGACAACCTCGCCGTTTTCGGAGTGACGGTCGTCGTAACGGAAGTCCGACCGGGAGACGCCCCGGCAACCGATGGCAAGATGAGCCTTGAGGGCCAGTGTCTGTATTTTTTGGTAAATATTCGGTGAAATTTTAGCAGGGATTTCGTGTTTTGATCCGCCCGGCACGTATTTTGAATCGTAGTCGTAGAAGGAATGCCCGGTCGGGATGATCTCGCAGACGCCGAGCGCCACATCGCCCATCACCGCGCAGGTCAGCTCGCGCCCATGGACGTAGCGCTCGACCATGACGATCTCGCCATATTTCCATTCCGACGAGCCGATCACCTGCGGCGGATGCGACTGCCCCTCATGCACGATGACGACGCCGAAGCTCGATCCTTCATTAACCGGCTTGACCACGTAAGGCGGCTTCATCGGATGCTTGCTCTGGATGGCGAAGCGATTGACCACCTTGGATTCCGCGACCGGAATGCCGGACGCCTTGGCGACCTTCTTCGCCTGCTCCTTGTTCATGGCCAGCGCCGATGCGAGCACACCCGAATGAGTGTAGGGAATTCCAAGATATTCGAGAATTCCCTGGATGGTGCCGTCCTCGCCGAACGGACCGTGCAGCGCATTGAAGGCGACGTCGGGCTTGAGCTCGGCGAGCACAGCCCCGACATCGCGCGAAACATCGACGCGGGTGACCTTGTAGCCTTCATTCTCGAGCGCATCCGCACACGCCTTCCCCGAGGACAGAGACACGGGCCGTTCCGAGGAGAATCCACCCAGGAGCACAGCCACATGTTTCTTCTTCATTCCCGCCATTTCCCCTCTCACGCCGGGCCTGCAACCGAAATTCCAGCAGCGCATTCCCGAGCATTGAGTCCGAGTCTTCCGGCAGGTTGCCCCCCAGACGGAAAACGCGACTTAACGCGTCGAACGACTCAAATCAGGAAACGCTTTAGGGCAGAGAATCAGAGAGTTGATTCCCTGGCAAGTGCCTATGAATCCGAGAGATTCACTTTCCGCGAAAATAGCCGCAAAAAGTGAATTGTGAGTCTTTAAGGCAACGGTTTTGCGATCATTCAGACCTTCTGGAAGTTCAAGTATCACTTGAACTTCAGACTTAGCTAAAGGAGTTGCCCCAGGAACTCCTGCACCGCATGATCGGGACGGAAATTGCCGAGCCGCTTGATTTCCCAATGCAGCCGGATGCCCGAATTCTCGAGCACGCGCGCGCGCACCGTCTCGCCGAGATATTCGAGATCGTAGCCGGTCGCGGTGCCGGTGTTGATCATGAAGTTGCAGTGCATCGGCGACATCTGCGCACCCCCGATCATCAGCCCGCGGCAGCCGGCCTTGTCGATCTCCTTCCAGGCCGAGGTGCCTTCCGGATTCTTGAAGGTCGAACCGCCGGTCTTCTCGCGGATCGGCTGCACCGTCTCGCGGTGGTTCTGCACCGCATCCATCTGCGCCTTGATCGCCCCCTTGTCCTCGGCGACGCCTTCGAAAATCGCCGAGGTGAAGATCAGTCCGGCGGGCGCTGAGGAATGGCGATAGGCGTAACCCATATCGGCATTGCTCAGTGTGTGAAGATTGCCCTTGCGGTCGAGCGCCCGCACCTCGACGACGCGCTCGCGCGTCTCGACGCCGTTGGCGCCGGCATTCATCCGAAGCGCGCCGCCGATGGCGCCCGGAATGCCGTGATAGAAATGGAAGCCGCCGATGCCGGCTTCATAGGCGACAGCCGCGACACGCTTGTCCGGCGTGGCAGCACCTGCCTTGATCGTGGTCGGTCCGGTGACTTCGGCCTCGCCGAAACCCTTGGCCGAAAGCCTGACGACGAAACCGGGAATGCCGCCGTCGCGCACCAGAAGGTTGGAGCCGACGCCGACCACCATGATCGGTATTTCCTCCGGCACGGCGCGCAAGAATGCCGCGAGGTCTTCCTCGTCGGCCGGCTGGAACAGCGCTTCCGCCAGGCCGCCGGCGCGGAACCAGGTAATCTTGTCCATCTCGGCATTGGGCGTGACGCGGCCGCGCAGGCCGGCAAGCCGCTCGCCAAGCTTGTCGATGAGCGCCTGGCCACGCATCATGCCGGCGTCCCCCCGAGCTCCCTGGGCAGCGCATAGGCCCATTGCGTGATGTTGCCGGCGCCGAGGAAGACGACGAAGTCGCCGGGCTTGGCAAGCTCGCGGATGGCTGGCGCGATTGCCGCCGCGCCGTCGATATAGCGTGCGTCGCGGTGGCCGCCGGAGCGGATGCGCGACACCAGCGCGTCGGAAGTCACGCCTTCGATCGGCTCTTCACCGGCGGCATAGACCGGCGCCACCATCACGGTGTCGGCATCGTTGAAGCAGACGGAGAATTCCTCGAACAGGTCGTGCAATCGGGTAAAGCGATGCGGCTGCGCAATCGCGATCACCCGCCCCTTGGTGGCGCTGCGCGCGGCCTTCAGCACCGCCGCGATCTCGACAGGATGGTGGCCGTAATCGTCGAACACCTCGACGCCGTTCCAGGTCCCGGTGTGGGTGAAGCGGCGCTTGACGCCGGCAAAGGACGACAGACCCTTCTTGATCGCCTCGGGCGAGAGGCCGAGCTCATGCGCAACCGCGATTGCGGCGGTCGCGTTCGAGACGTTGTGGCGGCCGGGCATCGGCAACCGCAGGCCGTTGATCGCCGTCGTGCCGCGTCCCTTGCGGTCGCGGATCACCACGTCGAATTCGGAGGTCGCGCCCTGCATGCGGTGATTGGCGAAGCGCACGTCGGCCTGCGCGTTCTCGCCATAGGTGATGACGCGCCGGTCCTCGATGCGGCCGACCAGCGCCTGGACTTCCGGATGGTCGGTGCACATCACGCCGAAACCGTAGAACGGCACGTTCTCGACGAACTGGCGAAACGCCTCGCGCACCTTGTCGAAGCTGCCATAGTGGTCGAGATGCTCGGGGTCGATGTTGGTGACGACGGCGATGTCGGCCGGCAATTTCAGGAAGGTGCCGTCGCTCTCGTCCGCCTCGACCACCATCCATTCGCCGTCGCCCATGCGCGCATTGGTGCCATAGGCATTGATGATGCCGCCATTGATGACGGTCGGGTCGAGCCCGCCGGCCTCGAGCAGCGTCGCCACCATCGAGGTGGTGGTCGTCTTGCCATGCGTGCCGCCGATGGCAATCGCCTGCCGGAAGCGCATCAGCTCGGCCAGCATCTCGGCGCGGCGCACGATCGGCAGATTTTTTTCGCGCGCGGCCTTGAGTTCCGGGTTCGACTTCTTGATGGCCGTCGATACCACCACAACCTCGGCGTCGCCGAGATTCTCGGCCCTGTGGCCGACGAAGCATTCGATGCCCTTGTCGCGCAGGCGCTGCACATTGGCGCCGTCGGCCTGGTCGGAGCCTTGCACCTTGTAGCCCAGATTGTGCAGCACCTCGGCAATGCCGCTCATGCCGATGCCGCCGATGCCGATGAAATGCACGAGGCCAATCGTCTGCGGCATCTTCATGCGCGCGTCCTCCTGTAGTCCGAAACCGTTTTGCCGGACGCAATAGCCTCTGTGAGATCGGCGAGCAACCGCGCCGCGTCGGGCTTTCCGGCGGAACGGGCGGCGGCGGCCATGGCCGACAGCCGGCCAGGATCCTTGATCAGCCCGCCGACCAGTTCCGCGACCCGCTCCGGTGAGAGCGTCGATTGCGGGTGAAGCTCGGCGCCGCCGGCCGCGGCAAGGGCTGCTGCGTTCGCCGCCTGGTCGTGGTCGAGCGCGTGCGGATAAGGCACCAGCAGCGCCGGCCGGCCGATGACGGCGATCTCCGAGACCGTCGAGGCGCCGGAGCGCGACATCACCAGATGCGCCGTCGCCATGCGCGCCGCCATGTCAGTGAAGAAAGGCGAGACCTGCACGTCAACGCCGAGTTCGGCGTAGGCGGCCTTGACCCGCGCCACATCCTCCGCGCGCGCCTGCTGCGTGATCACCAGCCGCTTGCGCTGGTCTTCCGGCAGCAGTGCGATCGCCGCCGGCACCGCGTCGGAAAAGAACTGCGCACCCTGGCTGCCGCCGAACACCAGGAAGCGGAACGGCTCGCCGTCATTGGACGCCACATAAGGCGTCTTCGCAGCTTCCAGCACCTGCGGCCTGACCGGATTGCCTGTGGTTACGGTTTTGGCGCCGTCGGCACTTTCCCCCTCGGGTAGGAAGCCGCCGGCGATCGCGTCGACGCGGCTTGCCAGCGCCTTGTTGGCGCGGCCCATGACGGCATTCTGCTCATGGATCAGCGTCGGCACCTTGCGCCGCGTCGCGGCATAGAGCGGCGGCAACGTCGGATAGCCGCCGAAGCCGACGACGGCCCCGGGCTTGATCTTGCCGATCACCCGTCCCGCTTTACGCACCCCTTGCCAGATCATCCAGAAGGCCGACAGCACTGCGATCGGATTCTTCGAGCCGAGCGTCGCCGACGGGATCGCGTGGATGTTGACGGCGGGGAACTGGGCCGAATAGCGCTCGGCGCGGTGGTCGGTGGCCAGATGCACCTTCCAGCCGCGCTCGATCAGCTCATGCGCCAGCGCCTCGGCCGGGAACAGATGCCCGCCCGTGCCGCCGGCCGCCAAAAGGATGACACCTTTTGCCATCCCGCCTCATTCCGCCGGCATAGGGCGCTGCGACAGCGCGAAGCCCATCTGCTTGCGCTTTTCCGGCCGCTTGCGCGTCAGCGCCAGCACCATGCCCATCGAGATGGCGATCGCTATCTGCGAGGAGCCGCCATAGGAGATGAAGGGCAGCGTCATGCCCTTGGCCGGCATCAGTTGCAGGTTCACGCACATGTTGATCGCCGACTGCAGCCCGAAGACGGTGACCAGCCCGCCGACGGAGTAGCGGGTGAAATCGTCATGCTCCTTGAGCGCGATGTTCAAGCCGCGCAGCACGATGAAGGCGAAGATCGACATGATGAAGAAGCACATGATCAGGCCGAACTCTTCGCCGGCGACCGAGAAGACGAAATCGGTGTGAGCATCCGGAACGATGCGCTTTACGGTTCCCTCACCCGGCCCGACACCGAACCAGCTGCCGTTGATCAGCGCCTCGCGGCCCATGTCGACCTGGAACGTATCGCCTTCGCCGGTCAGGAACTTGTCGATGCGTAGCGCAACGTGCGGGAACACCGAATAGGCGGCGAACAGGCCGCTTGCGCCGATGACGCCGAGAGCGGCGATCCACAGCCATGGCAGGCCGGCCATGAAGAACATGACGCCCCAGGTGCCGGTCACCAGCATGGTCTGGCCGAGGTCGGGCTGCGCCACCAGAAGCGAGATCACCAGCACCAGAAGCAAAAGAGCGAACAGGTTGCCGGGGATATCCGGCTGGCGCTTGTGCTCGGCAAACAGCCAGGCGCAGATGATGACGAAGGCGGGCTTCAGGAATTCGGACGGCTGGATGGAAAGGCCGGCGAGCGACACCCAGCGCCGCGCGCCCTTCACCTCGACGCCGACATAGAGCACCGCCACCATCAGCACCAGCATGATGCACAGCATCACCAGCGACATGCGCCTTATCTGCCGCGCCTGCAGGAAGGAGACGGCAAGCATGACGATCAGCGCCGGGATGGTGAAGATGACCTGTCGGGTGGCGAAGTGGAAGCTGTCGAGACCGATACGCTCGGCCACCGCGGGGCTCGCCGCGAAGGACAAGATGATGCCCAGTCCCATGAGTGACAGGAACGCGGCCAGGAACCAGCGATCGATCGTCCACCACCAGGTGGCGACAGGACTTTTGTCGAGACGGCTTTGCATCAACGTGGCCCTCCGATGGGTATCACCCCATCAATAGCAGCCGCAGCTTGCCTGAAGGCTTCGCCGCGAACTTCGAAATTCTTGAACTGGTCGAAACTGGCGCAGGCCGGCGACAACAGCACCACGGCCTCGCCGCCACCGTCATTCGCCGCGTCGTTGGCGGCGTGTTCGACCGCGGCCGCAAGCGTTCCGGATATTTCGTAAGGCACCGCCTCGCCGAGCGTCGCCGAAAAGGCCGGTGCGGCCTCGCCGATCAGATAGGCCTTGGCGATACGCGGGAAGAAACCGCGCAGCGGCTCGATGCCGCCTTCCTTGGGCAGGCCGCCGGCGATCCAGTAGATGCGGTTGGGAAAGCTCGACAGCGCGGGCGCGGCCGCATCGGCATTGGTCGCCTTGGAATCGTTGACGAACAGCACATGGCCTTTGCGGCCGACCTGCTCCATGCGGTGCACCAGCCCCGGGAAGCTTTCGAGTCCGGCCTGGATCTCGCCAAGCTCCAGCCCGACCTTCAGGCAGGCGACGACGGCGGCCAGCGCATTCTGCGCATTGTGCTGGCCGCGCAGCGAGCCGATGCCTTGGAGGAAGGCGACGCGGCTGTAGCGGCCATCCACGGCTTCCATCAGATTGGTGCCGTCGGCGAAATAGCCGTCGGTCAGCGGCAGGCGCTTGGAGATGCGCACGACCTGCCGGCCCGCCCGCTCCAGCCGGTCGGCGATCTGCGCGCACCAGGAATCGTCGACGCCGACGATCGCGGTGTCCGAGCCAGCGACCAGCCTTTCCTTGATCGAGGCGTAATGCGCCATCGTGCCGTGCCGGTCGAGATGGTCGGGCGTCAGGTTGAGCAGGATGCCGGCGGTCGGGTTGATCGAGGGCGCGAGGTCGATCTGGTAGGACGAACACTCTACCACGTAGTGCCGCGTAGGTTCGGGCGGATCGAGCGTCATGACGGCGCGGCCGATATTGCCGCCCATCTGCGTGTCGCGCCCGGCCGATTTCAGGATATGCGCCGTCAGCGCCGTCGTCGTCGACTTGCCGTTGGTGCCGGTGATGGCGATGAACGGTGCGCTTGGGGCACGCTGGATGCGCTCGCGGCAGAACAGCTCGATATCGCCGATCACCTCGACGCCGGCGCCGCGCGCCAGTTCCACCGTCCAGTGCGGCTTGGGATGGGTCAACGGCACGCCGGGCGACAACACGAAGGCGGCGAAGCGCTGCCAGTCGGCGGCGCGCAGGTCGCCGGTCGCAATGCCGGCGGCCGCCGCCTTGGCGACGCTGTCGGGATTGTCGTCCCAGGCCAGCACCTCGGCGCCGCCCGCGATCAGCGCATGCGCGGTCGCGATCCCCGAACCGCCAAGCCCGAAGAGCGAAACGCGTTTGCCAGAAAAGGATGCGGCGGGGATCAAGCGGCGTCCTATCTGAGCTTGAGGGTGGAGAGGCCGACCAGCGCCAGGATCACCGCGATGATCCAGAAGCGGATCACCACCTGGCTTTCGGTCCAGCCGAGCTTTTCAAAATGATGATGGATCGGCGCCATCAGGAAGACGCGCTTGCCGGTCATCTTGAAATAGCCGACCTGGATGATGACCGACAGGATCTCGACCACGAATAGGCCGCCGACGATGACCAGCACGATCTCGTGCTTGGTGGCGACCGCGACGGTGCCGATCAGGCCGCCCATCGCCAGCGAGCCGGTGTCGCCCATGAAGATCGCGGCCGGCGGCGCGTTGAACCACAGGAAGCCGAGGCCGGCGCCGATCACCGCGCCGAGCACGACGGCCAGTTCGCCGGTGCCGGGCACGAAATGGATCTGCAGATATTCGGCGAAGATCGCGTTGCCGGAGAGATAGGCGATGACGCCGAAGGACGCCGCCGCGATCATGATCGGCACGATCGCCAGGCCGTCGAGGCCGTCGGTCAGGTTCACCGCATTGCCGGCGCCGACGATGACGAAGCAGGAGAACGGCACGAAGAACCAGCCGAGATTGATCAGGAACTCCTTGGCGAACGGAAAGGTCAGCGACGACGAGAACGGCGCCTGGCCGTTGTGCATGATCACCCAGGCGGCGATGCCGGCGATGATGAATTCGAGCCCCAGCCGCGCCTTGCCGGAAAAGCCCAGATGCGACTGTTTGGTGACCTTGAGGTAGTCGTCATAGAAGCCGATGGAGCCGAAGCCGACGGTGACCAGAAGCACCACCCAGACATAGATCGAGGAAAGGTTCGCCCACAAAAGCGAGGAGCCGATGATGCCGGACAGGATCATCAGCCCGCCCATGGTCGGGGTTCCGGCTTTCTTGAAATGCGTCTGCGGGCCGTCGGCGCGGATCGGCTGGCCCTTGCCTTGCCGCAGGCGCAGCGAATTGATGATCGTCGGCCCGAAGATGAAGACGATCAGCGCCGAGGTGATCAGCGCGCCGCCGGTGCGGAAGGTGATGTAGCGGAAGACGTTGAAGAGCGAGATCTTGTCCGCGAAATCGACGAGCAGTGTGAACATGGTCTTTCCGTCCCCCGGAGCCCGACGCTCAAGTCGGATGAATGTTGGTGGCTTCCGCCGGAAATTTGCCGAGCAAGGCCTCGACGAGCTTTGAGAAGCCAATGCCTTTCGACGACTTCACCATCACCACGTCGCCGGGCCTCAGCGCCGAGATCACGATCGGCTTCAGCTCTTCCGCGCCGGCGCGGTATTCGGTCTCGATGTCGGATGGCAGGATCTCGGCCAGCGCCCGCATCTCCGGGCCGCCGAGAAACACGTTGCGCGTTCCCGTACCGATGATCAGTTCGGCAAGGTCGGCATGCAGCCTGGCCGAATGACTGCCGAGCTCCAGCATGTCGCCGAGCACGGCGATGCGCCTGCCCTCGCCCGAGACCGGCGTAGCGTTAAGCAGCGCCATGGCGGCGGCCATCGACGCCGGATTGGCGTTGTAGCTCTCGTCGATCAGCGTGATCGGCCCGTTCGGGTGGCGTAGGACATGGCGGCGGCCGCGCCCGCGCTCGGCCGACAGGTCGGCGAGCGCCGCCGCGACCTTGTCGAGATCGGCGCCGGCCAGCTTCGAGGCGCCCAGCACGGCCAGCACGTTCTGCACCATATGCCGGCCCGGCGCGCCGATCCGCGCCGTCACATCCTGCTTGCCGATCTTGGCGGCGATGTCGGAATGGTCGGCGTAGAGCTCGCAACTGGTGAGCCGGAAGGTCGAGCGCCCGTTCTCGCCGAAACCGAAGATATGCTCGACGCCGGCTTCCTTCGCCATTTTCTCGAGCAGCTTCCAGCGCGCATCGTCGCGGTTCAGCACCGCAGCACCTCCGGGCTCCAGCCCTTCGAAAATCTCGGCCTTGGCCTTGGCGATCTCGTCGAGATTTTTGAAGAAGCCGAGATGCGCCGCAGCGATGATCGTGACGATGGCGACATGCGGCCTCACCATCTTGACCAGCGGCCTGATCTCGTCGGGATGGTTCATGCCGATCTCGAAGACGGCGTAGTCGCAATCCTCGGGCATCCGCGCCAAGGTCAGCGGCACGCCCCAATGGTTGTTGAACGACTGCGCCGAGGCATGCACCTTGCCGACGGCCGACAGCACATGGCGCAGCGCTTCCTTGGTCGTCGTCTTGCCGGCCGAACCAGTCACCGCGATGATCCTGGCCTTGGCGCGGGCACGCGACGCGACGCCAAGCTTCTCCAGCGCCGCAAGCACGTCCTGCACGACGATCATCGGCGCCGTCAGCCGGCCGAGTGACGGCAGCTTGCCTTCGGCGACGACCAGCACCGCGGCACCCGCTTTCACCGCGGCGGTCGCGAAATCATGGCCGTCCATGGCTTCGCCCTTGATGGCGAAGAAAGCGTCGCCTGGCTCCAGGCTGCGGCTGTCGATGGAAATTCCGGTGATGCCTTCGGGCAGCGAGCCGATGGGCCTGCCGCCCATGGCATCGACCAGCGCTTCGGACGTCCACAAAAGACTCATGCAGCGCGCTCCGTCAGCGCTTCGCGCACTTCCTCATGGTCGGAGAAATGGAAGGTTTCGCTGCCGATGGTCTGGCCTTCCTCATGCCCCTTGCCGGCGACGATCAGCGTGTCGCCAGCATGCAGCATCGCCACTGCCTGATGGATCGCCTTGCGGCGGTCGCCGATCTCGATGGCGCCGGGCGCGGCGGCAAGGATGGCGGCGCGGATGGTTTCGGGCACTTCCGTGCGCGGATTGTCATCGGTGACGATAACGACATCGGCGAGCCTGGTCGCGATCTCGCCCATGATCGGCCTTTTTCCGCGGTCGCGGTCGCCGCCACAGCCAAACACCACGACGACGCGGCCGGTAGTGAAGGGCCGAACCGAGGTCAGCACGTTTTCCAGCGCGTCGGGCTTATGCGCATAGTCGACATAGACCGGAGCGCCCGCGGCGGTGGTGCCGACAAGATCGAGCCGTCCCGGCGCGCCCTTCAATTTCTCAAGCGCGGCCAAGGCCTTGTCGACCGGCGTTCCAGTCGAAATCGCGAGGCCGGCCGAGACGAGCGCGTTGGCGATCTGGAAGTCGCCGGCCAGCGGCAGGTCGATTTCGTGCAGCACGCCGTCGATTTCGACCTCGGCGCGCTGGCGCCGCCGCTCATGCTCGACCCGCTTCAGCGTCAGGAAATTGCCGTGGCGGCCGACGGTGAGTACCTTCAAGCCGGCCGCCTGTGCGGCTTTCACAGTCGGTTCGGACCAGGGATCGTCGGCGAAGATGACGGCCGGCGCGCCCTTGGGCAGCAGCGTGTCGAACAAGCGCAATTTGGCGCGGTGATAGTCCTCGACCGTCGGATGGTAGTCCATGTGGTCGCGGCCGAGATTGGTAAAGGCGCCGGCGGCGAGCTTCACGCCGTCGAGCCGGCGCTGGTCGAGACCATGGCTGGAGGCCTCCATCGAGGCGTGGGTAACACCGGCGTCGGCCAGTTCCTTGAGCAGTTGATGCAGCGCCACCGGGTCGGGCGTGGTCAGCGAGCCGTAGTCGTTGCGGCCGGGCGCCACCACGCCGGTCGTGCCGATCGAGGCGGCGGCAAAACCTGCCTGCTCCCAGATCTGGCGCGTGAAGGTGGCGACGGACGTCTTGCCGGCAGTGCCGGTGACGGCGACCATGGTTTGCGGTTGCCTGCCGAAGAAGCGCGCCGCGCTCAGCGCCAGCGCCAGGCGTGGATCGTCCACGTTCAGAACAGGCACGGACAGGCTGGAAATGGCGGTGCCCTTGCCTGCAACGACGGCGATGGCGCCTCGCGCCGCGGCATCGGCGGCATAGGCCGAACCGTCGGCCTTGCTGCCGGCCAAAGCGAAAAAGACCACGCCGGTTTTGACCGCGCGGGAATCGGAGGATAGGCCGGTCACCTCCAAATCGCGGGAAGCAGTTCCCTCGACAGGCAGGATACCGGCTAGATCTTTAAGGTGCATTGAGTCCCGTTCACTGCAACAAAATAGCGCGCTGTTGCCGGCGCGCCCTAAGAATCATTGATAGGAAACCAGCGTTGCACCATTTTCATGGCTGAAATCTGGCTTCACGCCAAGCATGGCCGCCGAACGCCGGATGATGTTGCCCGCCATGACACCCGCATTGTTGGCAGCGACGTCGGTCATGCCGGGCTTTTCCGGATGCGGGGCGTCGGCGATCGTGAACACCAGATATTGCGGATCGTCCATCGGGAAGGCGGCGACGAAGGTGTTGAAATTCAGGTCCTTGGAGTAGCGGCCGTTGATGACCTTTTCGGCCGTTCCGGTCTTGCCGCCAACGCGGTAGCCGGGCGCCCTGGCGTTCCTGGCCGAGCCCTTCTCGGCGTTGAGCGTGTAGAGGTAGCGCATGCCTTCGACGGTCTTGTCGCTGACCACTCTCTTGGCGACCGCCATGGCATCCTGCTCGCTGCGGACTAGGAAGGTCGGCTGGATCAGATAGCCCTGCATCAGCGCGGCGCAGCCGACGGCGGCCTGCAGCGGCGTCGTCGACACACCATGGCCGAAGGCGATGGTGAAGGAATTGACCTGTTTCCAGACCTTTGGTTCGGTCGGACGGGCGACTTCCGGCAACTCGGTCTGCATCCGGTCCAGAATGCCGAGGCGATGCAGGAATTCGCGGTGGCCCTCGATGCCGACCAGCTCGGCCTCCCTGGCCGACCCGATGTTGGATGAATACAGGAACACCTCGGGCAGTGACAGCACGCGGTTCTTGCCGTGGAAATCGTGAATGGCCTGATGGCCGACCCGGATCGGATGCGAGGCGTCGAAGCGGCTGTTCATCGTCGCCTTGCCGGAATCGAGCGCCATCGCCGAGGTGAAGCTCTTGAAGGTCGAGCCCATCTCGTAGAGGCCGGCCGACATGCGGTTCAGCCGGTCCTTTTCCTGCGCGTTGTAAGGATTGTTCGGATCGAAATCCGGCACCGAGGCCATGGCGATCACTTCGCCGGTCTTGATGTTGAGCACGACGCCGCCAGCGCCGAGCGCGCGATAACGCTCCAGGCCCGCGGCGATCTCGTCGCGCACCACATGCTGGACACGCAGGTCGATCGAAAGCCGGACCGGCTTCAGGTCCTTGGCCACAGCAAGGCCCGACGCCTGCAGGTCGCTCAAGCCCTGCTCGTCGACATACTTCTCCATGCCGGAGATGCCCTGGTTGTCGATGTTGGTGAGGCCGACAATGTAGGAGGAGGTCTCGCCACTCGGATAGAAGCGGCGCTTTTCGGTGCGGAAGCCAAGGCCGGGAACGCCGAGCGCCATGATGTCGGACTGCTGCTTTGGCGTCAGCTGCCGCTGCAGCCAGACGAAGCCGGCGCCGCTCTTGAGCTTGCGATAGGTCTGCTCGTAGTCGATCTCGGGCAGCACCGTCGACAGTTTCTCGATCGCCTCGTCGGCGTCGACGATGCGCCGCGGCTCGGCAAACAGCGACGCCGTCTTGATATCGGTCGCCAGCACCTCGCCATTGCGATCGACGATATCCGGACGCGATGCCGTGACCCGGCTCTCCGGGCCGCCCGACAGGTCCGGGTTCTGCATGCCGAGATAGACGAGACGACCGGCGATGGTCGAATAGATGGTGAAGAACACCGCCATCGTCATGACGATGCGCGTCTTTGCCTTGCCGCCGGTCGCCTTGCGCGTGGCGTCGACGACGATCGAGCCGTCCTCGGCAGCCTTCTTGCGGCGCTTCAGCAGGTTGCCGATCCTTGGAAGCCTACCGATCATTGAACGGTGCTCCCGGTGACCACTGGATCCTTGTCGTCCGAAGGCTCCTTGCCGGAATTGTCGGCCATGCCGCCGAGCCGTTGCGAGGTGAGGTCCTCGATGGTCAAGGGTTTCACCGGAATGTCGTCGAGGCTGCCGATCTGGTGGGCGTTGACGGGCTCGAGCCCGAGCTGGCCCTTATAGACATCGGCAAGCTTCTGCAGCCGCGACGGCTGGGTGAGCAGGCTCCAATCCGCCTTGAGGAGATCGATCGTCTCTTCCTCATAGTGGATCTGCGCCTGGATCTTCTGCACAGCCTTCAGCTGTTCCTCGGCTTCGCGCTTGGTCTTGTAGGTCAGGGCCGCGGCCGAGACCATGACGGCGATCAGGACTATGTCGCTGGTACGAAACACGTGCTCACCTCTCCCCCGGCCGTTCGACGGCGGGAAGCTTTGGAAGGCCGAAAATCGAAAAATCGCCGGCGCGCGCCGGCGCCTCGGTGCGGATTGCCGCGCGCAGCCGGGCCGAGCGCGCCCGCGGATTGGCTTCTGTCTCAGCCTCGCCCGGCGTGACGCCGCCGCCGGATTTGCGGAAGGTCGCCACGCGCGACGGCGTGTCGGGCATATGGCGCGAGCCGCTGGCCGCCTCGGCGCGATCGGCGATGAAGCGCTTGACGATGCGGTCTTCCAGCGAATGGAAGGTCACCACCGCCAGCCGTCCACCGGGCCTCAGCATGCGCTCCGCGGCAAACAGCGCTCTCGCCAGTTCACCAAGCTCGTCATTGACGAAGATGCGCAGCGCCTGGAAGACGCGGGTCGCCGGATGGATCTTGTCCTTCGGCGTACGACCGATATGGGTGGCGATGGCGTCGGCGAGGTCGAGCGTGCGCTCGAACGGACGCTTCTCGCGCCGGCTCTCGATCATGCGGGCGATGCGGCCGGCATGGCGCTCCTCGCCGAGGAAGCCGAAGATGCGGGCAAGGTCGCCCGCCTTGAAGCTGTTGACGACGTCGGCGGCGGAAAGGCCCGCCTGCGCCATGCGCATGTCAAGCGGTCCGTCGGCGCGAAAGGAAAAGCCGCGCTCGGCCTGATCGAGCTGCATGGACGAAACGCCGATATCGAGCACCACGCCGTCGGCGCTTTCGACATACTCGTCCAGCGTCGAGAACGGCGCCTGGACAAGCCTCAGCCTGCCACCGGCCTTTTCTTCAAGCGCCTTGCCCGCCGCGATCGCATCCGGATCGCGATCGATGGCGACGACCGAAGCGCCGCGATCGAGGATCGCGCCGGTATAGCCGCCGGCGCCGAACGTCCCGTCGACGATCGTCTCGCCCGGCTTCGGCTCGAGAGCCTGAAGCATTTCGGCAAGGAGGACCGGAATGTGGCGGGCCAGTCCGCCAACGGCGTGAGGGTCATCGCCGTGGCCAGCCATCATTCCGATCGCTCCCCGGGCTTCGTCCCCTGCCGAAGCTGCAACAGCCTGGCCCGCGCCTGCGCCCCATAGGCGGCAAGCCGTCCCGGCTCCCAGACTTGAAAGAAATTGCCGCGGCCGACAAAGGCCACCTCGTTCGAGATGCCCGTATGCTCGCGGATGAAATCGGTCATGGTGATGCGGCCGTCCTGGTCCAGCTTCAGAAACGTCCCGTCGCCATGGCAGAAGAACGACATGTCGTCCGCCGTCTGCAGGAACGGGTCTTCCAGCGCGATCCGCTGCTCGTAGCGGTCGAGCAGATCGAGCCCGCCGACATCCATCGCCGGCAGGTCCAGGCAGCGCAGCGCATAGAGTTCCGCATAGCCGCGCTTCTGCACGACAGCGCGGAAATGCGCCGGAACGGACACCCGCCCCTTCGCGTCGATCCTGTTCAGAGCATTTGACAGAAATCGGTCCAATGAACGCTACAGCCGCTTCCGCCGCCGCACCCCTTCCCATGTTGTTCTCCGCGCCCCCGCGCACGCGCCAAACCGCTTCATTCACCGGGGCAAAAACCGACAAACGTTCAGCCGCCGCGGCTGCCCGATTGGCGTACGCTTCACCCTGACGCGGAACGAATGCTTGATTTAAATGGGATATCATGGGGCACTATGGGCGTCAACGGGAACAGGCATCACAAACACGCGCACCACAACCAGAAAGCGCAGGCTGAAGGCACGTCTCGTCTTTATCCTCCATTAAGCCTAACGAAGCGTTTAGAGCTGTCTGGCCCAAAACGACGCGGCTTGCTGCGAACGCCGGCCGCGCATAGCGTCGGCGGCGATTGCCGTTCAGCCGAAGGAAATGAGCCTCATGTCCGAAACCGCGAAGTCCCGCGCCGCGGCACTCGCCCATCTGCGCAGCAGCGATTTCGCCAAGGGCGATCCGATCCCCCTGACGCTGACCATGGCCTCGATCTTCCACACGCCGGGCGCCGAGGCCGGCTTCGATCAGTATGGCCGCTACGACAATCCGACCTGGCGCGCCGTCGAGCACGCGCTGGGGCATCTCGAAGATGCGCAATGCGTCACCTTCCCGTCCGGAATGGGCGCCATATCGTCGGTGTTTTTCGCGCTGCTGAAAGCCGGCGACCGCGTGCTTCTGCCGTCCGACGGCTATCATGCCACGCGCGCCATGGCGGAGCGTTTTCTAAAGCCGCTCGGCATCGCCTACGACACCAGGCCGACGCCGACCTTCCTCGACAGCGGCTTCGACGGCTACCGGCTGGTTTTCGCCGAGACCCCGTCCAACCCGCGGCTGGACATCTGCGACATCGCGGCGGTGGCCGAAGCCGTTCACGGACAGGATGGGCTGCTGGTCATCGACAACACGACGATGACGCCCTTCGGCCAACGCCCTCTCGACCTCGGCGCCGACATCGTCGTCTCCGCCGACACCAAGGCCGTGAACGGCCACTCCGACGTGCTTTTCGGCCATGTCGCCAGCCGCGATGCCGAGATCGTCGCCAAGGTGACGGACTGGCGCAGCCTGGCCGGCGGCATTCCCGGGCCTTTCGAGGCATGGCTGGTGCATCGCGGCCTGGAGACGCTGGAGGTGCGCTTCGACCGCATGTGCTCCTCGGCCGAAACGATCGCAAAGAGGCTAAAAGCCCACCGCGCGGTCAGTGGCCTGCGCTATCCCGGCCTAGACGGCGATCCCTCGCACAATCTGGCGCGCGCCCAGATGGAGCGCTTCGGCTTTCTCATCTCTTTTGAACTGGCCTCGGAGCAGAAGGCGGAAGCTTTCATCGACGATTGCCCGCTGATCGAATCGGCGACCTCGTTCGGCGGCGTGCATACGTCCGCCGAGCGACGCTCGAAACGCGGCGACGCCGTGCCGCCCGGTTTCGTGCGCCTGTCGATCGGCTGCGAACCGGTGGACGAGTTGTGGCGCGCCATCGAGGCGTCGCTGGATAGGATCGGCGGTTAAAGCCCTGGGTCCCGGCAGGAGGACAAGCGGCAGCATCGACCTAAGAGCGATAGCTCTCTATCTCACTTCTTCGAGTCCGACATCGCAGCATATTTGGCGCGCAAGCGCTCTAGGAATACCGACCCGTCCACAATCTCCCCGCCCTCAGGGCCGTTAGACAACCTGTCGTTACGCGCTTCAGCCTTGATTTCGTCCATCGAGGCAAATCGTCCCGGCCCGCTGTCGATGCCTTCCTGCACCAGCTTGCGCAATTCCTCGACGGTGTAGCCGAGCAGGTCGCGGCGATCCTTCCATTGCCTCAGCGCATCGCGGATCACTTCGCTGGCGGAAGCATATTCTCCGGCGGCGACAACGTCGTCGACCGCCTGCGCCAGTTCCGGCGAAAGCGTGATGCTGCGTTTGTCGACCTGTCCCATGACATGCTCCTGTTCTTTCCTGGAAGGTACGATTTAATCGCACCAGCTTCAAGGACTGGATTGGCGGAGTTTGAGCGCCCATCGCGCCGGCATCTGAATCAAACGGCACGCCTATCGGCGTAACCTTCTGATTTCGTATCGCTATGGGAGAAAATGCCAGCTGGCCTGTAAGCCGGGTTCTGTATGGCCCTCGCCTTGCGGCGAGAACGTGGCGGCCATTCATCTTGGGCGCATGTTGACATGCGCCTCACGCAACCTACCCGGGCGGTGGGCCGGAAACAGCCCTCGAAGGTTTCCCCTCGCACCGCCCCTATTCGGTTTTGCTCCCGGTGGGGTTTGCCCTGCCGCTTCCGTTGCCGGTCGCGCGGTGGGCTCTTACCCCACCCTTTCACCCTTGCCGCGGCCGAGGCCGCGGCGGTTTGCTTTCTGTGGCACTTTCCCTGGGGTCGCCCCCGCCGGCCGTTAGCCGGCACCGTGTCTCCATGGAGCCCGGACTTTCCTCACCCGCAGCCTTTCGGCTCTCGCGGGTGCGGCCGCCCGGCCAGCTGGCAAGCGCGTATAAAGGGATTTCCTCCTGAAAACGCAAATGAAAAAGCGGGCTTATACCCGCTTCGTCACACCGGCGAGCCGAGCGCGGCCATCTGCACCTTGACCTTGCTGCAATAGGCGGCCGAGACCGGATTCATCCGCGTCGCGCCGTGGCCGGCATTGTATTTCAGGATCGTGCCGCATGTGGTGCCGCCGCCGAGATCCCGCGCCATGGCGAGGTATTTCATGCCGTATTTTATGTTGGTGTCGGGGTCGAACAGCCCCTTGACCGAACCGGTATAGCCCATCATGCGCGCCGTCGCCGGCTTGATCTGCATCAGGCCGATCTCGCCGGCGCCGCCGACCATATGCGGCCGGTAGTTGCTTTCGATCTTGATGACCGCCTTGGCCAGCGACACCGGAACGCCGTAACTCGTCGCATAGCGCGAGATGATCGCCGAATAGTCGCCGCCGGAGACGGATGAAGACACTTCGGGTTTCTCGGGGTGGATGTCGGGGTGGATGGAAGCGGTCGTGGTGAGGTCGATGGCCGCTCTGCTGCGCTTGGCCCGTTTGGCCGTTGATTTTGCCGGCTTGATCGCGGCCGCCTTCTGCACCTTCGCCGTGGCGGTTCTCTTGGCAACCTTGCCGGGTTTGGCTGCCTTGGGCGTTATGGGGGCAGCGGCGAAGCCATTGTCGGCTCGAAGGCTCAAGGGCGCACTGTTCGCCGGGCTGAAGGAAAAAGTCATCACTCCGGCAGCAACGGCTGCCGCTACAACGGTCAAATTTCGCATGTAGTCCTGTTCTGTTAGAACCGTGCGAAGAACTTCGCACGATTGCGCCAATTCAACGTCGGGATATCCGGGAGGCTAGAGGTCCGACGACTTGCGGGAGAGGCATGTGACGGCCGAATTGGCGCCAATGAAGGCGAGGCAATTCACTTTCAGTGACAGGATTGTAATCTAAGTAACTTGCCGCGACTATTCCGCGGTGCCTGCCTTGACGGAAGCCAGCAGCCTTTGCAGCGTGCGGATGGTCGAGCCGTCGGCCACCCCGTCGACCAGGCGCCGGCGAAAATGCCGCTGAAAAGCCGACACCACGATTTCCGTCTGCCGGTCGTAGACGCCGGATATCTCGACACCATAGCCATAGAGCGCCAGCATCGATTGCAGCGCCTCGACATCGGCGCCCGCGTCGCCGGCTTTCAAGGTCGCGCCTAGCCTTATCGGCGCCGCAGGCACGAGATGGCCGACGCCAGCGGTGAACAAGGCTTTCCAGGGGAATTTCTCACCGGGATCGACCTTGCGTCCCGGCGCCACGTCCGAATGCGCCAGCACCAGTTGGGGCGGTATAGAGTACCGGCCGATTATTCCCGCGCACAGGTCGATCACGGCATCGATCTGCCGTTTCGGGAACGCTTTGTAGCCCAGCGAATGCCCGGGATTGACGATCTCGATACCGACCGAACAGGAGTTGATGTCGGTTCGGCCGAACCAGGAGCTTTTTCCGGCATGCCAGGCGCGGTCGCTCTCGCGCACCATCTGGACGATGCGGCCGTCCTCATGGACCAGATAATGCGAGGACACTTCGCTTGCCGGATCGCACAACCATGCCTCGGCGCCGGCCCCGGTCGCCATGCCGGTATAGTGGAGCACAATCATATCGGGCCTCAGCGTCTCGCGGCGCGGGCCGAAATTCGGCGACACCCTGACCTCGGCACCCGGCTGGTCGGGGAGAAAGCCGCTCATGCGTGCCTAAGGCCCCGTTCGATCATCTCATAGGCTGCATTGATCGCCGCCACCCTGGTCGTGGCGATCTTGATGAATTCCTGCGGCAGGCCACGCGCGATCAGCCGATCGGGGTGATTGTCGGAGATCAGCTTGCGATAACGCTTCCTGACTTCCTCGAACGGCTTGCCGCGCTCGATGCCCAGAACGACATAAGGGTCGGCGGCGCCGAGATTGACATGCCTGGACAGGATCGCCTCGTAATGCGCTTCGTCGATGCGGAAAATCTCGGCAATGCGATGCAGGAACTGCCCTTCGTGCTCATGAATCAGCCCGTCCGCCTTGGCGATATGGAACAGGCCGTCGAGAATGTCCTCCAGCATCATGCAGTTTGCATGACCGGAGCCGCAGAGCCCTGCCATGCGCTGCGCATAGATCTCGAACCCTGCAACATCCTGCTTGGCGATGTCGTAGAGCCGCGCCACGTTGCGCGTTTCGCTGGGCGGTACCTCGAAGATTTCCTGGAAGGCGCGCACCTCGTCTTGCGTGACGATGCCGTCGGCCTTGGCCATTTTGGCCGAGAGCGCGATCATCGCCACCGAAAAAGCAACGCGGCGGCGCAGGTCCGGATCGCCGGAAAACACTGTCCGCACAGCTTCCACGACGTCCGCGACGCCCGAGGACGCCGACGACGAAACACGAGCGATGAAGTCGCCAAGGCGGTCCCAAATCGACATTGGCGCTTCATAGAGCGAACCGGGCGGTTCTATCAAGTCGGGACGATGCCGCAGGGCATTGACGGTTCGTGTCGGCCGATCATACGAAAAAGGCCGGCAGGTCGCCGGCCTTCTCGAATACTATTCTAGCTCTTACTGCGCAGGGGCGGCAGGAGCCGGATTTGTTGCCGGAGCCGGTTCGGCAGGCTTCGGAGCGTCGGGAGTAGCCGGCTTCATCGTATCGGTGGCCGGCGGGTTGGTGCTCTGGGTGGTGGTGGTGTCCGTACCCTTGCCGCTGTCGCTGCAGGCCGCGACGCCCAGCAGGGCCAGAGCCGAAACCGAAGCAAGAATGAGTTTCTTCATCATATCTCTCCTTCAAATAACGCTCACGTTTCGGTGAGCGGTCGGATAAGAAATGCGCCAGCGAAGCCAGAGTTTCGTAACGTTGCATTTCCTTGTGTAACACCAACTTACGATTGCCGGGCTTGAAAACCGTGGGCTTGCGGCACACGGCTTCAGCGAATTGGGTGAAGCAGCATGACGAACGCGAACGCGACCAAAAAATGGGATTTCTGGATCGATCGCGGCGGCACTTTCACCGACGTCATCGGCAGAGACCCCGACGGTGGCCTGCATCCTCGAAAGCTGCTGTCCGAGAATCCGGAAGCCTATAGCGACGCCGCGATCCAGGGCATCCGCGACCTGCTCGGGCTGAAAGCGGGCGTCGCCATCCCCGCGGGCGCGGTCGGCGACGTCAAAATGGGCACCACAGTTGCCACCAATGCGCTGCTCGAGCGCAAGGGCGACCGCGTGCTGCTGCTCACCACCAAGGGTTTTCGCGATGCGCTGCGCATCGCCTACCAGGCGCGGCCGGACATCTTCGCAAAGGAGATCATCCTGCCGGAACAGCTCTACGAGCGGGTGATCGAGATCGACGAGCGCGTGCTCGCCGACGGTTGCGTCGAGCGCCTGCTGGACATAGCTGCCTGCCGCCCGGCGATCGAGCAGGCAAAAGCCGACGGCATCGACGCAGTCGCCGTCGTCTTCATGCATGCCTGGAAATACCCGGACCATGAAAAGGCCGTGGCCAAAGTCTGCCGCAAGATCGGCTTCGGCCAGATCTCCGTCAGCCACGAAGTCTCGCCGCTGATCAAGCTGGTCGGCCGCGGCGACACCACCGTAGTCGATGCCTATCTGTCGCCGATCCTGTCGCGCTATGTGCAAAGGGTGGCGGGAGAACTGGGCGCCGACCCGCGCCTGATGTTCATGATGTCGTCGGGAGGGCTCACCGCCGCCGACATGTTCCAGGGCAAGGATGCGCTGCTGTCGGGCCCGGCCGGCGGCGTCGTCGGCATGGTCGAAACGGCGAAGCTCGCCGGCTTCGAAAAGGTCATCGGCTTCGACATGGGCGGCACCTCGACGGACGTCGCCCATTATGACGGCGACTATGAGCGCGCCTTCGACACCGAGGTCGCCGGCGTGCGCATCCGCGCGCCGATGATGCGTATCCACACCGTCGCCGCCGGCGGCGGCTCGATCCTGCATTATGAGGCCGGCCGCTTCCGCGTCGGCCCGGATTCCGCCGGCGCCAATCCAGGCCCGGCCGCCTACCGGCGCGGCGGCCCGCTCGCCGTCACCGACGCCAATGTCATGCTCGGCAAACTGCAACCCGATTTCTTCCCGGCGATCTTTGGCCCTGGACAGGACCGGCAGCTCGATGCCGCGACCGTGCGCGACAAATTCACGGCGCTCGCCGCCGAGATCGGCGACGGCCGCTCGCCGGAAGCCGTAGCGGAAGGGTTCGTCACCATTGCCGTCGAGAACATGGCCAACGCCATCAAGAAGATCTCGGTGCAGCGCGGCTACGACGTCACCGAATATCTGCTCAACTGTTTCGGCGGCGCCGGCGGCCAGCACGCCTGCCTTGTCGCCGATGCGCTCGGCATGGAAGCCGTGCTGATCCACCCCTTCTCCGGCCTGCTCTCGGCCTACGGCATCGGCCTGTCGTCGGTCTTCGCCTCGCGCCAGCAGGCCCTGCTCAAACCGCTTGCCGAAGAATCCAGGGCCGAGATCGGCAATCTCATCGCCGACTTGCGGAAAACCGTTATCGCCGACCTCGCGGCGCAAGGCATCGCAAACGAAGCAGTCGCTACCAAGCCGGTGCTGCACATTCGTTATGACGGCACCGACACGACGCTTCCGGTGAATTTCGAAGAGGACTCGATCTTCCGCGCCAGACACGATTTCGAAACCGCCCACAAGGCGCAATTCGGCTTCGTCTATGACAACAAGCCGATGATCGTCGAGGCGGTCGGCCTCGAGGGCGCCGAAATCGCCGAGACCAGAGCTGAAGCCCTTGCGCCCGCCGGACCGGCCAAGGCCCAAGCCGAAGCCTCGGAAACCCGCCGCATCTATTGCGAGGGAGAGTGGCGCGAAGCCGGCATCCACCGGCGCGAGGACCTGCGCCCGTCCAACCTGGTCGCCGGCCCTGCCCTGATCATCGAAGCGAACCAGACCATCGTCGTCGAACCGGGCTGGCGCGCCGAAATCACCAATCTCAACCACGTCGTGATCCGCCGGACCGAACGGAAGGCGCGTGCCGCCGCGCTCGGCACCGAGGCCGATCCGGTGATGCTCGAGGTGTTCAACAACCTCTTCATGTCGATCGCCGAGCAGATGGGCGTGACGCTGCAGAACACCGCCTATTCGGTGAATATCAAGGAACGGCTTGATTTTTCCTGCGCCGTGTTCGACCGCCACGGCGCGCTGGTCGCCAACGCGCCGCACATGCCGGTGCATCTGGGCTCCATGGACCGTTCCGTGGAAACCATCATCCGCCTGAATTCCGGCGACATCCATCCCGGCGACGTCTTCGCGCTCAACGCACCTTACAATGGCGGCACGCACCTGCCTGACATCACCGTGGTGACGCCGGTCTTCGACGATGCGCAGAAGGAAATCCTCTTCTGGGCGGCCTCGCGCGGCCATCACGCCGATGTCGGCGGCACGGCGCCCGGCTCGATGACGCCCTTGGCCACCACGGTCGACGAGGAAGGCGTCTTGTTCGACAATTTCCGTATCGTCGACCGCGGCCGTTTTCGCGAGAAGGAGCTCGAAACGCTTCTTACTGACCACCCCTATCCCGCACGCAATCCGGTCCAGAACATCGCCGATCTCAAGGCGCAGATCGCCGCCAACGAGAAAGGTGTCGCGGAACTCCGAAAAATGGTCACCCATTTCGGCCTTGATGTCGTCGAAGCCTATATGGGCCATGTCCAGGACAATGCCGCCGAGAGCGTGCGCCGCGTACTGGAGCGGCTGCCCGACAGCTCCGCCTACGAATACGCGACCGACACCGGCCAGATGATAAAGGTGAAGATCAGCGTAGACCGTAAAAAACGTGAGGCGACGGTCGACTTCACCGGCACCTCGCCGGTGATGAAGAACAATTTCAACGCGCCTGAACCCGTCGCCCGTGCCGCCGTGCTATATGCCTTCCGCGTCATGGTCGAGGACATGATCCCGATGAACGCCGGGTGTCTCAGACCTATCAACATCATCATCCCCGACGGCTGCATGCTGAAGCCCGCCTATCCGGCGGCCGTCGTCGCCGGCAATGTCGAGACATCGCAGCACGTCACCAACGCGCTGTTCGGCGCGATGGGCGCGATGGCCAACGCGCAAGGCACGATGAACAACCTCACCTTCGGCAACAAGCAGTACCAGTATTACGAGACGATCTGCTCCGGTTCGCCGGCCGGTAAGATGAACTCCGGCCGCGGCTTTGCCGGCACATCCGGCGTGCACACCCACATGACTAATTCGCGCCTCACCGACCCGGAGGTGCTGGAGTTGCGCTTCCCGGTCGTCCTGGAAGACTTCCACATTCGCGAAGGCTCCGGCGGCAAAGGCAAGTGGAACGCCGGTGACGGCACCAGGCGCACCATCCGCTTCCTCGAAAAGATGGAATGCGCGATCCTCTCCTCGCACCGCAGCCGCCCGCCGCAAGGTCTCGACCGCGGCGGCGATGGCGAGGCCGGCTCGACCAAGGTCAGGCGCAACGACGGATCGGTCGACGTGCTGAAGGCCTGCGATCAGACGACGCTCGAGGCCGGCGAGGCCGTCATCGTCACCACGCCGACGCCTGGAGGGTTCGGAAAAGTCTAGATTTGCCGTCAACAGGCTGTCACCTGCCTGTCATGACGCTGCGCTACCCGCTTGCGCCAACGCAAACGGGGAATCACCTTTCCATGTCGGACGTATCCGGAGAACTCGTTTATCGTCGAGGCAAGGAAGTCGGAAAGGCCGTCTACCAGAACCGCGCATTGTCGAAGGACGGCATTTCCGAGCGGCTCTTTGCTTTCCTGTTCTCCGGCCTGGTCTATCCGCAGATCTGGGAAGATCCGGATGTCGACATGGAGGCCATGCAGCTTGGCGCCGGTCACCGCGTCGTCACAATCGCCTCGGGCGGCTGCAACATTCTGGCCTACCTCACCCGTTCGCCGGCGAGCATCGACGCCGTCGATCTCAACGCCGCGCATATTGCGCTGAACCACATGAAGCTGGAAGCGGTCCGCCATCTGCCCTCGCAGGGCGACCTGTTCCGCTTCTTCGGCGCCGCCGACACCCGCCACAATTCGGATGCGTACGACCGCTTTATCGCGCCGCATCTCGATCCGGTGAGCCGCCATTACTGGGAGCGCCGCAACTGGCGCGGCCGCCGCCGCATTTCGGTCTTCGACCGCAATTTCTACCAGACCGGCCTGCTCGGCCTCTTCATCGCCGTGGGCCATCGCGTCGGCAAACTATTCGGCGTCGACCCGGCCGGCATCATGAAGGCGCAAAACATCGGCGAGCAACGCCGCTTCTTCAACGAGGAACTGGCGCCCGTCTTCGACAAGAAGCTTTTGCGCTGGGCGACGTCGCGCAAGGCGTCGCTGTTCGGCCTCGGCATCCCGCCGGCGCAGTACGACTCGCTGATCACCTCCGGCGACGGCTCGATGGCGAGCGTCTTGAAGGCGCGGCTGGAAAAGCTCGCCTGCGACTTCCCGCTGAAGAACAACTACTTCGCCTGGCAGGCCTTCGCCCGCCGTTACCCGCAGCCCGGCGAAGCGGCGCTGCCTGCCTATCTGGAGCAGAGCAACTACAGGACGATCCGCGCCAACATCGACCGCGTCGCCATCCACCACGCCAATCTGATCAAGTTCCTGGCGGCCAAGGATGCGGGCACCGTCGACCGTTTCGTGCTTCTCGACGCGCAGGACTGGATGACCGACGACCTGCTCAACGCGCTGTGGACCGAGATCACCCGCACCGCCTCAGCCGGCGCCCGCGTCATCTTCCGCACCGCGGCCGAGCCCAGCCTGCTGCCCGGCCGTCTCTCCAACTCGCTGCTCGACCAGTGGAGCTACGAGAGCGAGGCTTCGCGCGAGTTCTCGGCAAAAGATCGCTCGGCCATATATGGCGGCTTCCACCTCTATGTGAAGCGCGCCGCATGAGCACGACGGAGCTGCCGGCCGGCCATGCCGAACTGATGGACGGCGTCTACCGCTGGCAGCGCCACATCTACGACCTGACCCGTAAATATTACCTGCTCGGCCGCGACCGGCTGATCGAGGGGCTCGACGTGCCGCAAGGCGGCAGCGTGCTGGAACTCGGCTGTGGCACCGGCCGCAACGTCGTGCTCGCCGCCCGCCGCTACCCGGACGCTCGCTTCTTCGGCCTCGACATCTCAGCCGAGATGCTGGAGACGGCCAATGCCTCGATCGCTCGCGAAGGGCTCGCCGCCAAGGTCGACCTGGCGCGCGGCGACGCCACCGATTTCGACGCCAAGGCGCTCTTTGACGTCGAGCATTTCGACCGCGTCTTCATCTCCTATTCGCTGTCGATGATCCCCGGCTGGGAAAAGACCGTATCGGCCGCCCTTGCCGCGCTCGCGCCCGGCGGCTCGCTGCATGTCGTCGATTTCGGCCAGCAGGAAGGTCTGCCGCGCTGGTTCCGGGCGGGGCTGCGCGGATGGCTGCGGAAGTTCCATGTTTCGCCGCGCTCCTTGCTGCGCGACGTGCTTGAATCGGAATCGCAGCGCACCGGCGCAACCTTCCGGTTCAGAACGCTTTATCGCGGCTATGCCTGGCTGGCGGTTATCAAGATCATCTGACCCTGCTTTCGGGCCTCGGCCTAAGAAAGCTTGTTGTTCCAGCCTGCCGTGAGGCGGAGCAAGAGCGATCTGCTACAGATCGCATTGTCGAATGACCCAAAGAGTGGTACATTAGCTCAGCGTTCGGGCGCATGTGATGATCGTCGGCTTTCGAGATGGATGGCTGCGGAACTTCTTCGTAGACGACACCCGCTCTCGCAACATTCCATCCGATCTCGAAAGCCGGTTGTTCCGCAAGCTCCAGATGATTGACGATGCGGCGACTGATCAGGATTTGCGGGTGCCGCCCAGCAATCATTTCGAGAAGTTACGCGGCAATCTCGAAGGCTACCATTCAATCCGCGTTAACAAGCAATGGCGTCTGGTTTTCCGATGGGACGGCGGCCGCGGTGAGGCGACGGACATATATCTGGACGACCACAGCTACAGGTGAGGCGAAACATGTTGATGACCGCACGCAAGCCGGCAACCGTTGGAGAAATCCTCACGGAGGAATTCATGCAGCCGCTCGGTCTGACGCAGGCCGCTTTGGCGGAAGCGATGGGAGTCCCGCGCAAGCATGTGAATGAGTTATGCAACGATCGCCGCAGCGTCACGGCGGCCACTGCTCTCATCCTGGCAAGAGTGTTCGGCAACAGCCCGGATTTCTGGCTGAACGTCCAACGTCGCAATGACCTTTGGCAAGTCATGAATTCACCCGACGAGCGGGCGCGTGTCGATCGCGCCAAGCCTTTGCCGACCGCCGCATAGCGACCGGGCGGGCGACCAACCGCCATAGCAATTCCAGGAAAAGTGTGGGCGGTTTTCCGTCCGGAATTGCGTAAGAACAAAGGGATAGGGCGGTTCACCGTTTCCGTGAAACGGCGAACCGCCCTAATGCAGCGCCTTGACCAGCGCCCCCACCATCGTCTGCGGCCGGTAGCCGAATTTGGCCGGCGTCAGTCCCAGCCGCACAACGACCAGTTGCTCCGAGGGAATGATGGCCACCGTCTGGCCGTCATGACCTTCCATCCAGTAGGTGTCCTTGGGCAGACCCGCCGAAACGCCGGCGCCGGGCTTTTCCTCGTCGCCGGGCCCTTCGATCCACAGCTGGCCCTTGCCGTAGACTTTCGAGGCCGGCGCCGGCTCGCGCATCCAATCTACGAAGCCGGCAGGCAGGATCTGATTGCCGTTCCAGGTTCCGCCCTGCAGCAGGAACTGGCCGAAGCGCGCCCAGTCATGCGCGGTGGCGTAGAGATAGGACGAGCCGACGAACGTGCCCTGCTCGTCGGTTTCAAGCACCGCGCTATGCATGCCGAGCGGCTCGAAGAGCGCCGTGTGCGGCCAAGCCAGCGCCTTGGCCTTGTCGCCGATCGCATCCTGCCAGAGCCGCGAAAGCATCACCGCCGTGCCGCTCGAATAGGAAAACACTTGTCCCACATCACCGGTCAGCGGCTTGGCTTCGGCGAAACCCGCCATGTCGGGTTCGAGATAGAGCATGCGCGTCACATCGGCGACGTCGCCATAATCCTCATTGAACTCCAGCCCGCTCGACATCGCCATCATGTCGGCAAGGCTGATCGCGGCGCGGCCATCGGCCTTCCACGCCTTGAACAGACCCTTGTTGTCGACCGCCATTTTGCCGTCCTTGACCAGCGTGCCGACGATCGCGGCATTGACCGTCTTGGTCATCGACCAGCCGAGCAGCGGCGTCTTGGCCGAAAAGCCCTCGCCATAGCGCTCTGCAACGATGCGCCCGTTCTTCACCACCACGATCGCGCGCATGCCGGTGCCGGCCATCGAGGCGTCGTCGACGATTTTTGTGACCTCAGGGTTCTGCGAGGGATCCACCTGCTCACCCTCGGGCCAGAGCGCGTTCGGCTGCGTTGCCGCCGCGGGCGTCGCGCGCAGCGACGTCTGCCTCACCTTGCCGGTGTCGCCGTCGGGAGCCGAGGCGCAGCCGACGCCCTCGCGTTCGACGGCGATGCTCTTGCCCAGCACCCAGAACAGGCCCGCCGAAACGATGCCCCTCTCCTTGTCGACGGAAACCTTCATCAGCTTGAGCAGCGGATGGCCAGGCGCCTGCACGTCAACGGCCAGCACCTGGTTGGCGTCGCGGCCGGCGAGGAAGACGTTGGAGCAGACGATCTTGGCCGTATAGCCGGAGCCGACGCGAATCAGTTCCGGCGGCGCGAAATAGAGCCAGGCAAACAGCGCAACCACCGCCAGCACAACAAGGCCGAGCAGCCATTTGATGAACTTCACGACAGCCCGCATCTTCCACCCTTTGGATTTTCCGGCTCGATTTATGTCATCGATTTGCCGCCATTGCTTCCGCAAAATCATGGGCGTTGTCGATGGCCGTCAATGGATTATCAACCATGTTCGGCGATCACGAAGCTGTGCCGCCGAAAGTACCAGGCGCTTCGGCAGGCGCGTTCGACGGATAGCGGATGATCTCGTGGGGCGATCATCCGGAGGGGGCCAGCGCAAGCGACGGCCATCTGCAGAGACCCATCAGCAGCCGGCTGGACCCGGCTCGGGGAACGCCATGCGCCGTCTTTCGGCCATCCTGTTGCTGACGCTGCTTAGCGCCTGCTCGACCGTGGACGATTTGGCGCCGCTGTCGCCGTCATCGCAAACGGTTGCCGTGCGCGCGCCCAAATTCGACGACTCCAAGCCGCATGAATGGGACAGCGGCGCGCCGTGGAATTACGCGGTCCACGGCACCGACGTTTCCAAATACCAGACCTCGGTCGACTGGCCGACGGCCAGAGCCAGCGGCATCTCCTTCGCTTTCATCAAGGCGACCGAGGGCGGCGACCGCTTCGACGAGTATTTCAACGAGCACTGGGCGCGCACCAAGGCGGCCGGCGTGCCGCGCGCGGCCTATCATTTCTACTATTTCTGCACCCCTGCCGCCACGCAGGCGCGCTGGTTCATCGCCAATGTTCCGAACGACCCGTCGGCCATGCCGCCGGTGCTCGACATGGAATGGAACCCGAAATCGCCGACCTGCCGGCTGCGCCCCGACCCGGCCACGGTGCGCAGCGAAATGACCGTCTTCCTCCAGATGATCGAGCGCCACTACGGCAAAAGGCCGATCATCTACACCTCGATCGACTTCTTCGACGACAACCAACTGGCGACGTTCCGCGGCTATCCCTACTGGCTGCGCTCGGTCGCCGGCCACCCGCGCGAAAAATACGGCAGCCACCCCTTCACCTTCTGGCAGTACACCGGAACCGGCATCGTGCCGGGCATGACCGGCAAGTCCGACATCAACGTCTTCAACGGCTCGGAAGCCGCCTGGAGGAAGTGGCTGCGGCAGAACACCCGTTGACATCCGCGCCCGCGCCTGCTTTTCGACACGCGGGGCGGCGATACATGCAATCGCTGGTAATGCGGAGCGACGCACTCGCGTGAGTGCAGAACCAGGCTCCTGAACTTTGAAATCCTCGCATGCGCCTGTCCGATCCGGCCGGATCGCGATGGGGCCATGCGCCGGTCTCGAAAGGGAAGCGATGCGATTGCGCGTTCAAATCCTTGCGGCGCTCTTTGTCGGCGCCCTCGCCTTGCCAGCGGCTGCGCAGGAATGCGGCGGCGATTTCGAGGCCTGGAAACAGGGCGTAGCGACTGAGGCCAAGGCGGCCGGCGTCGGTGCCGTCGGCCTCGACGCGCTGGAAGACGCGACCATCGACCCGAAGGTGCTGGCGCGCGATCGCGCTCAAGGGGTGTTCACCCAGACCTTCACCGAGTTCTCCAGCCGCATGATCTCGGCCTATCGCCTTAAGCAGGGCGCGGCCAATCTGAAGAAATATGCCGATGTCTTCGACCGCGCCGACAAAGAGTTCGGCGTGCAGCCGGCGATCATCGTCGCTTTCTGGGGCCTGGAGACCGACTTCGGCGCCGTGCAGGGCGATTTCCATACGCTGAATGCGCTGGTCACGCTCTCGCATGATTGCCGCCGCCCGCAGCTCTTCCGCCAGCAGTTGGTGCCGCTTTTGACGCTGATCGACCGCGGCGTGCTGCCGGCCGACGTCAAGGGCGCCTGGGCCGGCGAAATCGGCCAGACGCAGATCCTGCCGACCGACTATCTGTCGCATGGCGTCGACGGCGACGGCGACGGCAAGGTCGACCTCAGGAACGACGTGCCGGACGTCATCATGACCACGGCCAGCAAGATCCAGTCGCGCGGCTGGAAGCGCGACCAGCCCTGGGTCCAGGAAGTGCGCGTTCCCGACGAGATGCCTTGGGACCAGACCGGCCGCACCAACAAGCTGCCGCTGTCGCAGTGGGCGCAATGGGGTGTCACCGAGCCCAACGGGAACCCGCTCATCGACAACGGGTTGAAGGCCGGCCTGGCATTGCCGATGGGCCGTAAAGGTCCCGCCTTCCTGACCTACGACAATTTCGACGTCTATCTGGAGTGGAACCAGTCCTTCACCTATGCGCTCACCGCCGCCGTCATGGCGACGCGGTTTGCCGGCGCGCCGCAATTCGACCCGCGTACGCCTGACCAGGGCCTCAGCGGCGACCAGATGAAGGCGCTGCAGACCAAGCTCGAAGCAAAAGGCTACGATGTCGGCACTGTCGACGGCATCCTCGGCACCAACACCCGCGAAGCGATCCGCAAGGAGCAGATGCGGCTCGGCATGGCCGTCGACGGTTGGCCGACGCCGGAGTTGTTGGCCAAGCTGTAGGATACTTCCCTTCTCCCCTTGTGGGAGAAGGTGGATCGGCGCGATAGCGCCGAGGCGGATGAGGGGTGTTCCAGCGGAGTGAGACGCTGGCTTTCCCTGGAGCACCCCTTGTGTGTTTGGAATCGTGCATTGTTGAGGGTGCCACGGACCAGGTGCTTGCCTGATCCGTGGCGGCGGTC
>NZ_VFWX01000012.1 GCF_006442965.1 Mesorhizobium sp. CU3
CCCCCCCCCCCCCCCCCCCCCCCCCCCCCCCCCCCCCCCCCCCCCCCCCCCCCGGGGCTCTTTCGTTTCAGGAGCCTCCAACATGAACACCATGATTTCTAGTGCGCGCCCCGTATCGTCCGGCTTCAAAGTCGATATCTCGCGTGGTCAACGCATTGGCCGCGTCTCGTCCGAATGGTTTTCGCGCCCGGATGATGAGCGCTATCTGTCGCTTTCCGACCTCCATCGCGCCGTCAGCGGCAGAACAGAGCGTGCTCGGGTTCGAACCGTCGAAAGTGCAGAAATTCGCGTCGAGGCGACCCGCGACAATGCCCAGCGCCTTTCCCTGATTGTTCCCGGTGGCCGCGAGCCCCTGGCGCCCACACACTGGAGCTACGGTCAGCTCTGCAGCCTGGTCGGCGCTCCGGCGAACTACATGCGCCAGTTGCCCGCGCCGTTGGCGGCTATCAACCTTCAGCACGGCCTCCTTAACCACGATGCCGAAATGGTCAAGACACTAGAGATGGACGATGGCCGCGTTGAGCTGCGGGCGGTCACAGGCCCTGACTATGGCCGCATCTGGGACAAAGATCTTGTCGAGGCGGTGATGAGGATTGCCGGCAACGGGACCGGTGACACGATCTGGAAGGTGCCGGGTGTGCTCGACTGGTCGACCATGACCCACAACCCCTTCGTGAACATCACCAAGGATACCACGACACTCTACGCCAGCGACCGCGACGTCTTTCTCTTCCTCGTCGACGACACCCACCCCATCGAGGCCGGCCGCCTGCCGAATGGAGAACCAGATCTCCACTTCCGCGGATTCTATGCCTGGAACAGCGAAGTCGGGTCCAAGACGCTTGGCATCGCATCGTTCTATCTACGAGCGGTTTGTGCCAACAGGAACCTCTGGGGCACCGACAATTTCGAGGAGATCACCATCCGGCACTCGAAATTCGCGGCGCAACGTTTCGCCCATGAAGCAGCTCCGGCGCTGACAAATTTCGCCAATTCCTCACCCGCGCCCTTCATCGCCGGCATCCGCGCGGCCCGTGAGAGAGTCGTTGCGCGAAACGAGGAAGATCGCTCGGATTTCCTGCGCAAGCGCGGCTTCTCCAAGGCCGAAACCGGAAAGATCATCGAGACAGTGCTTTGCGAAGAGGGCAGGCCGCCTGAGTCAATTTTCGACTTTGTCCAGGGCATCACCGCGCTTGCGCGTGGCAAGACGCATCAGGACACGCGGCTCGAACTCGAAGGCAAGGCGCGGAAGCTGCTGGAAAGCGCAGTCTGATCTTCGTCCATCAAGCACCATCTCCCATCGATCCTTTTCATCGCCCGGCCACCGCGCCGGGCGTCTGTCATTTTGGAGAACCCCGTGACATCCGATTTTCGTTTCATGATCAGGTCGCGGCGGAAGCCATCGAGAAGGTCGGCCACCTGTCCAACTCCTCGATCGACGACATTCCGAGCGAACTGGCGCAAATTGCGCAAAGCGCAGGGGCCACAAAGGTCGCGGCCGCGGCAGGCCCTCTGGAGTTGACTGAGGGACACGGAATGATCGACTATTCCCGGACGCGCTTCGATCGGCTCGGCTCCAACAAGGAATACGACGCCTATATCGCCCGTCTCGAGGCGAGGCGGCATTTCTATGTGAACGGATGGGTGGTTCCGGAGCTGGTATACGACGCGATCAGGCGTTTATGTCGCGGGTATTCTCCGCCGTAACTGCATCAGACGGCCGGAGCGCCATTGCCGCACCATTCTCGTCGCCTGTCTGCTCGGCGGCGACTTGATCGCCAGCCGCCTTCAGGTTGATCTCTCCCGAGATCGAGTGCTCTCGGCGGGCCAGGCGCCGCCGATTCTTAATCTCGACGACAAAGGGCTTTTTCTCAGGTTTCATGTCAATCCGATGAGACAGATGGGGCTTCTGCGAGAGGCTGGAGGTGCTGTTATTCGTCTCGCTCTGTCAATGCCCGGCACGGCCTCGGGTCCCGGATCAAGGAAATCGCGGAATTTCGCCTTCCGCGACCCGCCAGACCCAGGGTGTGATCTCTGGCCTCGCATTGATCATGTCGGTTAGAGCTTGTTCGTATTCCTCTCCGGCGCTCGCCGGGACGATGAACATCGCAATCGGGGCGGGCTTTTGTTCCGGCAATGTCACCGACACGATCGGTGCATCGCGCGGCAGGTTGAAACGCAACCCTTTGACGGTCTTGCGCTTCAGGTGGCTCAGCCTTTCCAGAAGCCGCAGCTCGTGAATGTCCTCGAAGGGCAGCCAGTGTTCATTGACCACCATCAGCGCGACCTCTTCGACGGACGCGATGCCGGCGGTTGAGACGCCGAAGGTCGCGATGACGATGAGGTGGAAGGCTTCGCTCGAGCGCCAGAGTTCGAGTTCGGTCTCATAGCGCGCTGCCAGCCGTCGCCATGCGCCATCCCCGATCATCAGCGGAAACGGCATGTGCCGCACGACGATCTTCTGGCCCACTCTAGCCGCGGTAAACTCCTTCACCTCGGCCACGATCATCATCAGCTTACGCATGCCCGAGCTGGACGGCTGGATGCCCTTGAGCGCGGCGGCGCGCCGCGCGGCGATCCCATCCTTATCATCAGGATGAAACACTTCCGGCACGAAGAGCATATCGGTAAGCGGCCCACGCCGGGCCGTCATTTGGGAGGCGGCATTGATGAGGCTGGTTCGCACCCGGCCCCAGCCGCGCCGGCCTGCCCAGGTCGAGCGCCATTCGGTCAATTCGCCTGCCTCCCACAGATAATGCAGCATTGCCCTGAGCGACAGTTTTCTGGGCTCGCTGCGAATGCCCTGCTCCGACGTCTCAGCCGACGCGCTGGTTGCCGATCTCGCCCCACGTTTCGTCAGCGAGAAATCCAGCCTCAGGTCGGCTTTGCCGTTGGCGTCGATCTGGATCGCGCTGCCGATCAGTGGACCCAGCCCGGAAAGCTCATAGGGCGGCTCATAGGAGGGGCAACCAGGATCGTGATCGCGCCCCGACAGCGGCATGCGCTTGATGAGATACTGGTCTTCCAGATGCGCAATATACATGGGGACCGGCGGCTCTTTGCACATGCACATCGGGCGAAGCCGCTGCTCGTAAGCCTGCGAAAGAAGCGCCCGAAACTCCGGCGAGGATTCCTCCAGCACCCGTTCGCCGATCGTGAATGTTCGCACGTCCGTTGCCTCCTTGCTTCGGTCGAAGCCACACGGGACAGCATCCATTTTACTATCAAAAATTAGACAGTAAACCTGCAGGCCGGTCGCTGGCGCCTCGTCTTTTCGGAGAGAGAGGGAGGCCGCAAAGGGGTGGCCTGCCGGGTTTGGAGAGCGCCGGGCGGGCCGCTCCTTTCCCGCTCTCGGCAGGGTTTTCCCCATGAACATGATCACATCCGGGGCCGCGGACGCGGCCGCCTCCTCGCTTACGGCAGCCGATCGCGCCGGCCGAGCAACAAAAATTCTCCATGCCAGCCATGGCCTTTTGCCGTTTCTCGTATGCGGCCGGGCCATCGGCGCGGCCGATCTCCGCACCGTCCTGATCAACGCTTTCGGCGGCTCGGACGCCGAAGGTTTCTGGGCCTGGAAGGATGCCTATGAGGCGACAGAGGTCGCGCAGGTGTTGTTCCTGCGCAAGTTCGGCGCGGCGATTTCCGCTCGGGCGAACGCGCCGCAGACTGCACTTGCGATGCTGACCAAGGTTGCGGGGCTGATCCCGACCCACACGCGGCGCTCCGAGGAAAGCCAGCAGCTCCAGCAATTCTCCACGCCGATGCCGCTCGGCTTTGTCGCGGCCCGCGCCGCCGGGGTCGTCGCCGACGACACCGTGCTTGAACCGTCGGCAGGAACGGGCCTCATGGCGATCTTCGCCGAACTCACGCACGCGCGCCTCTCTCTCAATGAATATGCGCCGGTCCGCTCCGCGCTTCTCGAGCAGCTCTTCCCGGGGTCAATGGTGTCGCAGCATGATGCCGCGCACATCGAAGACTATCTCGACCGCTCGGTCAGCCCGACCGTCGTCCTGATGAATCCGCCGTTTTCGGCAGGCCTTCATGTCGAAGGCCGCATGACCGATGCCGCATGGCGTCATCTCGCGTCCGCCTTCGTCCGGCTTGCCCCCGGCGGTCGGCTGGTGGCGATCACCGGCTCCGGCGTTTCCCCTGACAATCTCAAATGGCGCGACGCCTTCGTCCGCCTGCAGGAGCGCGGCACGGTCCTGTTCAGCGCCGCGATCGATGGCTCTGTCTATGCCCGACATGGCACGACGATGGAAACGCGGCTGACGGTGATCGACAAGGTCGCCGCGCCCAATCCTGCCAAGCTGGTGGCCTCTCACGGCGTCGCTGCCGATCTGAGGACACTACTTACATGGATCTCGGACCTTCCGCCCCGCTCGCCCGCGACCGCGCCGAACTCCATCGGTGCGCTGTCGAACGGCATCCTGCGCGCCTGCGTGACCAAGATGGCCGCCCGCAAGGCCGCCGGCACCATGCGTCCCGCGGCAGCAACCGCTTCCGCAACGCGCCCTTCGCCCGTTGCTCGCGCGCCGCGTCCCGTGCCTCCGCTGCCCGTTCATTTCAACGACGAAGTCATCGAACTCTCGTACGAACTGCGCGACGCGGCGCCGAAAGCGCGTGTCGATGTCGCCGACGGCATCTACGAACCGTACCGGCTGCAGGCGATCCACATTCCCGGCGCCAAGCCACACCCGGACAAGCTGGTCGAATCTGTCGCCATGGCATCGGTCGCGCCGCCCAAGCCGACCTATCGTCCGCATCTTCCGAAGCGTGTCGTGAGCAGCGGCGATCTTTCCGATGCCCAGCTTGAAAGCGTGATCTATGCCGGCGAAGCGCACGGCGGCTATCTCGCTGGCCACTGGTCCGTCGATGCGACCTTCGACAATCTGAAAGCCGTCACGCCCGAGACCGAGGGCGCTGTCCGTTTTCGTCGTGGCTGGTTTCTCGGTGATGGCACGGGCGCCGGCAAAGGCCGCCAGGCTGCCGGGATAATTCTGGACAACTGGCTCAAGGGCCGCCGCCGCCATGTATGGATTTCGAAGTCCGAGACCCTGATCGAGGATGCGCAGCGCGACTGGGCCGCGCTCGGTCAGGAGAAGCTGCTGGTCACGCCCCTGTCACGCTTCCGGCAGGGCAAGCCGATCAACCTCGAAGAAGGGATCCTCTTCGTCACCTTCGCCACGCTGCGCACCGACGAGCGCGAAGGCAAACGCTCGCGCGTCCAGCAGATCGTCGATTGGCTCAGCCAAGAGGAGGGGTACGCAACGACTTTCGATGGCGTCGTCATCTTCGATGAAGGCCACGCCATGGCCAATGCCGCCGGCGGCAAGTCCGAGCGCGGCGAGAAGGCCGCCTCGCAACAGGGCCGCGCCGGCCTGCGCCTGCAACGTGCGCTCCCCGATGCCCGCGTCGTCTATGTCTCCGCGACCGGCGCGTCCGAAGTCGAGCAGCTTACCTATGCTGAACGCCTCGGCCTGTGGGGCGGCACGGACTTCCCATTCTCGACGCGGTCCGAGTTTGTCGCGGCGATCGAGGACGGCGGTGTCGCGACGATGGAAGTGCTGGCGCGCGACCTCAAGGCCATGGGTCTCTACGCCTCGCGGTCCCTGTCATTCGAGGGTGTCGAGTACGACGTCCTCGAACACGAACTGACCGAGGAGCAGGTCCGCATCTACGATTCCTATGCCGAGGCCTACCAGGTCATCCACAACAACCTCAACGCGGCACTCGAAGCCACCGGCATTACCAGTGCGGCCGGCAAAGGCACGCTCAACAAAAACGCCAAGGCTGCCGCCCGCTCCGCCTTCGAAAGTTCGAAGCAGCGCTTCTTCAATCACCTGCTGACCTCAATGAAGACGCCGGCGCTGATCGATGCGATGGACAAGGACGTAAAGCAGGGCCATGCGGCAATCGTCCAGATCATCTCCACCGGACAATCTCTCACCGAACGCCGGCTCGCGGAGATCCCCACCGAAGAGTGGAGCGATATCCAGGTCGACATCACACCGCGCGAGATCGTTGCGGAATTCTTGCACCATTCCTTTCCGACCCAACTCTTTGAGGAATATTCCGACGCCGAAGGCAACCTCATGTCGCGGCCGGTTTATGACACCGATGGCAACGCGGTCCTGTGTCGTGAAGCGGTCGCGCGCCGTGACGCATTGCTCGAGCGGCTCGGCAGCCTGCCCGCGATCCCGACAGCGCTCGATCAGATCGTCCAGAGGTTCGGCACGGATCGCGTTGCCGAGATCACCGGGCGAACGCGCCGCGTCGTGCGCCGCGACAATGGCGGCACGATCGACCGTTTCGCCGTCGAAAGCCGGCCGGCCAGCGCCAATCTCGACGAGACCCGCGCTTTCATGGATGACGAGAAGCCGATCCTGGTCTTCTCCGAGGCTGGCGGCACGGGACGGTCCTATCATGCGGATCTCGTCGCCAAGAACCAACGCCTGCGTCTGCACAATCTCCTCGAAGCCGGCTGGCGGGCCGACATAGCGATCCAGGGGCTAGGGCGCAGCCATCGCACAAACCAGGCGCAGCCTCCGCGTTTTCGGATGGTCGCCACCAACGTCAAGGCGGAGCGCCGTTTCCTGTCGACCATCGCCCGGCGTCTCGACACGCTGGGCGCAATCACGCGCGGGCAACGTCAGACCGGCGGGCACGGGATGTTCCGCTCTGAGGACAATCTCGAATCCCAATATGCACGCGATGCGCTCAGGCAATTCTACAAGCTCATCCATCGCGGCGGGATCGCAGGCTGCTCGCTGGAAAAATTCGAGATGATCACCGGCCTGTCGCTGACCGCCGGGGAGGGCGGGCTCAAGGACGAGCTGCCGCCGATCCACACCTTCCTCAACCGCATGCTGGCGCTGACGATCCATATGCAGAACCTGCTGTTCGACGCCTTCGAGCAGCTGCTGGCTGCCCGCATCGAGGGTGCGATTGCGGCGGGTGTCTATGACAAGGGTCTGGAGACGCTTGTAGCGGACCGTATGTCGGTGAAGCAGCGTAAGCTGGTCTACACCCATCCGGTCACCGGCGCGCAATCGCATCTGCTCACGATCGAACGCATGGATCGCAACAGGCCGATGCTGCTCTCAGAGGCCTTGCAACTTGTCGCTTGTGATCGCCAGGCGAAACTGATGATCAACGGCAAATCCGGCCGCCCAGCCGTACAGGTCCCGGCGCGCTCGGTCATGCTCGACGACGGCTCTGTTCAGCCGCGCGTCGCGCTCATCCGCCCGATGGATGAAATCCGTTTCGAGGGGCGTCAGCTAGCGGAAACGAACTGGGAGGAAGCCGACGAGCAGGTCTTTGCCGCCGCCTGGAATAACGAGGTCGCCAATCTTCCGGAGTTTTCCATCTCGACCATGCATATGGTCTCCGGTCTGCTGTTGCCGATCTGGAAACTGCTGCCGCAGGATTTCTGCCGCGTCTATCGGCTGGAGACCGATAAGGGCGAACGCATCGTCGGCCGTCTTGTCTCTCCGGAAGGTCTCGCACGGTTGTGCCAGAATTTCGGTCTTGATCGGGCCGGGGTCATAAGCCCCGGCGAGGTATGGCAGTCGCTGCTCGGTGGTTCTGCGGTCGTTGGGCTGGCCGGCAACATGACGCTGCGGCGCGTGCGGGTTATGAATGACTATCGCGTCGAGCTCACAGGCTTCAGCGACGGGATGCGCGACAGGCTAAGAGCAATAGGCCTGTTCTCCGAAATGATCGCCTGGAAGGTCAGGTTCTTTGTTCCGACCACGGATGACGGACCGGTGATCCTGTCGCGTCTCATGGAACGACATCGCATCGTCGATGTTGCCGGTCGTGCGTGACCGCCATGTTGTCCGCCTCGCAACTGGCGGATCGTCTGGCGCACGACGCCGAGGCGGTCTGCCGCCATTACCTCTCTGCCGGCCGTCGGGCCGGCAATTACTGGATCGTCGGCGACGTCGCCAACAACAAGGGCCGGTCGCTCTATGTGCACCTCGCTGGTCCCCGCAAAGGCCGGTGGACGGATGCCGCGGCCGGTCAGTTCGGCGACTTGCTTGATCTCGTTCGGGAAACATGCGGGCTGGTCGATTTCCAAGACGTTGCCGATGAGGCTCGGCGTTTCCTGAATGAGCCTAGGCCCAGTTCGTCGTCTCGCGCGGACGACGCCCCTCCGGTCGAAAGACCGGCTGCCGAACGTGCTCGACGGCTATTCCGCATGACGCAGGCGCTTGCCGGTACCTTGGCCGACAACTATCTGCGCCAGCGCGGCATCCTGCGGGCCTCTGTGCATCCGTCGCTGCGCTTCCACCCATCCTGCTACTACCGGGATCTCGTGACCGGCAGGACGAGCCGCTATCCGGCGCTGATTGCAGCCGTGACTGACCGCTCCGGTGCGATCACCGGCGTGCATCGTACATGGCTGGACCCGCAGGGCGAGGGCAAAGCGAAGGTCGACGATCCCCGCCGCGCGCTCGGCGGGCTGCTCGGCAACGCCGTGCGCTTCCGCTTTCCTCTCCATGGCCCCGTGCCGGTCTTGGCTGCCGGCGAGGGACTCGAAAGCATCTTGTCGCTCTCGCACGTGATGCCGGGCATGGCCATGGTCTCGGCGCTGACCGCCAATCACCTTGCCGCCTTCCGGCTCCCGTCACGATGCATACGCCTTTACATTGCCGCGGACGCCGATGCCGCCGGCCGGCATGGCATCGAGGGATTGAGCCGCCGCGCACAGGCGCTCGGGATCCTGCCGCTCGTGCTCACCCCGGAACTCGGCGACTTCAACGAGGACCTGCGCCGGCTCGGTCCGGATCGGCTCACCGCGCACCTTCGAAGCCAGCTTGCCACGGAAGACGCTCAGGCCTTTCTGCCCGCGTGAGACGGCCATGAGGCTGGGCGAGGTAGGACGCGGCGTGGCGGGGAGGTCGGTCACTGCCGGTCGCGTTCGGTGGGCGCGCGCCCGCGGGCCTGCCGAGAGGCGACCCTTACCATCCGGCGTTCGGGCCTTCAGCGGGTCAGTCAGGTTTCTTCCCCTGCCGGGCCGCAGGCGGCCCGGCATTCCTCGCGGGCCAAGAAACCTTCTTGTCCCCGCCCGGCGCTGCGCTGGGCCGCGGCGCGGGCGCCGCGGTTCCGGCCCGCCCACCGCATGGAAGGGGATCGCCGTCAGGTCGCGAGAGGCGCGGCCCAAACCGACGGAGACCAGCATGAACCTCATCCTTCCCCTCGACGACGCCTTCGAGCCCCACCACGCCTCGTCGCCAACCGACCGCTTCATCTACGAGATGCAGATCCACGGCCATCGCCCCTTCCAGGACGAGCCGGATCCACGCCCGTTGCCTGAGGAGCCAATGGTCCAGTCGGCGCTGACCGCAGTCTTTGACGCCATGTTCGAAATGCTCGGCGAGACACGGCTGGAGCCGGATCTCGAGGACCTGCTCTGGTCGGCGGTCAACCTTTTTCACCGTGCCGGCGAGCGCATCCAGCGCGAGCTTCAGCGCAACGAGGATGCGCAGCGCACCGGCCAGCGCGAGCAGGACGGCTCGGAGGTCAAGAGCGTCGAGCTCGAGCGCCATATCGCCGAAGGCATCACGCTTCTCGAGCGCCGCAACGCCTTCGAGTTCATGCGCGACTATGCGGCCGAGCTCTTCGAGGCGCAAACCGGATCGGCATGGCGGCCGCGCACCGGCTCGAAGGTGAGCCACGCCAACATGACGGCGGCGATGATCGACTCCAGAGATTTCCTCTCTGCCCGCCGTCGCGCCGAGACCGAGGTGCTGATCCCCGCCGGCACCAAGATCGCCTTCGGCGGCGGCATGGACTACAACGATCATGAGCGCATCTGGGCCGCGCTCGACAAGGCCCGCGCGAAGCACCCGGACATGATCCTGCTGCATGGCGGATCGCCCAAGGGCGCCGAACGCATCGCCGCCTGCTGGGCGGAAGCACGCAAGGTGACGCAGATCGCCTTCAAGCCGAACTGGACGAAGCATGCCAAGGCCGCACCCTTCCGCCGCAACGACGAGATGCTTTCCGTGATGCCGGCGGGCGTCGTCATCTTTCCGGGCTCCGGCATCACCGAAAACCTCCGCGACAAGGCTCGCCGCTTCGGCATCAATGTCTGGGAACTCAGAGGAGACGGCGCGTGAGCGCCGTTTTCCTCCTCCGCAGAATCCATCTAGCATGCCGCTTATGCGGACATTCACGACAGACGATTTAGGCAGGCGCACTGGCGATGTCCTCGATGCCGCCAGTGCCGAGCCGGTTGTTCTCATCTCGGACGAAAGGCTCCGGCTCGTTCTGATGAGCATCGAATGCTACGAACGGATGCGCGCCGTGGGAGATCCGCGCCACGTCAGCCGAACCGCCGAGATGCCGGAGAAGCACAAGGAACTCTTCGCCGCGAAGATCGATCGGTTGGCACGCGGCGAAGGTTACGACGGTGAGTCGTAAACCCTACTCTTGGAGAGTATTGCAATCTGCGTTACATAGACGTATATACAGTTGCAGCACAGGAGCGCGATATGGCCACTACAGCCCCGAGAAAGGAAACACCTGTCTCGATGCGATTCCGCGACGATGATCTAACGATTATCGATCGTGGCGCGGAACTGCTCGGCTTGTCGCGCACCGAATTCATGCGCCGCGCCGCATTGCACGAGGCGCAGGCGGCGATCCTGAACGAGACCGTCATCCGCCTCTCGCCCGACGCCTATGACGCCTTCATGCAGGTGATTTCCGCCCCGGCGACCGCTGCGCCGCCGAAGGCGGCCGAACGGCTGCGACGGGCAGCGCCCTGGGAACGCTAGGTGGCGCTTTCGGGCATTGAACTCCTCGGCAACACGCATCGGCTTGACGCTTTCGACTGCGGCAAGCCGGCCCTCACCGCGTGGCTGTCCGGCTTTGCCCGTACCAACCAGACGCGAGGTTTCACCCGCGTCCTGGTCGTTCACAACGAAGGAGACGTTGTTGGGTACTATGGTCTTGCACCAAGCGTGATCCAGCCGAACAGCGCGCCGCGGGCGATCCGCACCGGACGGCCACCTGACCCTATCCCCTGCCTCCTGATCGGACAGCTCGCCGTCGATCATCGCTATGCCGGACAGGGTATCGGCAGCGGGCTGGTGAAGGATGCCCTGCAGCGCTGCATCGCCGGCGCCGATATCGTCGGCGGCCGCGCGGTCGTTGTCCGGGCGATTGACACCGAAGCCGAGCGCTACTGGCAGAGCTGGGGCTTCATCGCTTCGCGCGACAACCCGTCCGTGCTTATGCGATCGATCCAGGACGTGCGCCTCTGGCTGGCAGACAAGGGTCACTAGATCCGCGTCAATCGGTTCTTTGAGGCTCGAGTGAATCGACCTCACCGTCGTCAGTGTTCCCCGCGGAATGCATGGACGAAGCCGGCTCCGATCGCTCGGCGCCGCCAGCTTGCCGAAGGCGATGTGCCTGACAGACACCTGCGGTTCGGCCGGGCGCCGACAGGACGAGTCGACCAAAGATCGCGCATCCGACACCGACGCAAACAGCGCCATCGAGGTTGTCGCGCGGTTTCCAGGTGGCAGTGCACCCGCCGGTGTCGACCTCGCGGACCGTGAAGGGGATGATGTGGAGGAGTCATGCGCTTGAAGCGGCCGGTAACGGGCGGTGCAGAGTGTCGATCGGCATGGTGGTGGAGCGTTCAGAAGCGCGGCCGATATCCGCAGCGCCGGCCCGGGCGGCCATGATGTTTTCGCGCCCTTCGGTTGCCCCGAACCATTCCCGTTTATGTCGCTCGTATAGACGACCGCCTGCTTTTGCGGCCAACCCCTGACGGGGTAAGACTCGGCCGAAATTTTTGCAAAATTCGATTTCGGTTTCTTTGTCCTGGTGGAAAATAGAATTTTGCAAAATTTTCGGCCGAGCTGACCGCAGCAGATCGGCCGTCTCTTCGTGCGCCATCGGGAATGGTCCCGAGCAACCGAAGGAGACAGAACCATGGCCACCACGATCGCAACCCTGACGCAGAAGACCGACGGCTCTCTCGAAGGCATCTTCGCCACCATCCGGGTCAACGCCCCGATCGCCATCGTCCCGAACGGCCAGAAGGCAAGCGACGAAGCCCCCGACTTCCGCGTCATCCACCGCCGGACCGGCTTCGAGATCGGCGCGGGCTGGAACCGCATCGCCCGCCAGACCGGAGAGGAATACCTCTCGGTGAAGCTGGAAGCCCCCGAGATCGGCGTGATCTTCGGCAACCTCGCGCCCGCCCCCGGCGGCGATCCAGCTAAGAAGGTGATCCTCTGGAACAACCCGAACTGAACGGCAAGCAGCCGGCCCCGAGCAATCGGGGCCGGCTTCCCCGTTCGCTGTCAGGGTCGTTCCGCTGTAGTTGGAGCTAAAGCGGGCATCGAGCCCGCTTTCGCTCCTCTCGGTGCCAAACGGGCGAGGGCCTTTCTGCTCAGAACGCCAAGCCTGCCATGAGGCACTCGTGCCGCGTCAAGGACGAGCGGTACCCCCAAAATTCTACGAATTTCGGCTCCCCCACTCGCCGCCTCCGGCGGTCGCTACGCGATCCTTGACCCGGCCCGATCCTCACGACCCGCGCGCGTCATCTTTCACACTATCCAAGGAGATGACGAAGATGACGATTTCCATCGAGCAGCACATCGAGGAGTTGCGGGCCGAGCTGCGGAACGCTGTCTGCCGGGACGAGCGCTGCCAGATCGAAGCGGAACTGGAACGGGCCTGTGCTGAACTGGAGGCGGCAACCACCGCGCAGGACGCCGTGCTCGATGCCGAGCCTCCCTACTGAGGGAGGCTTCTGCTGCGGCGCCTGGCTTGCCACCCCGGATCGACCGGGGTGGCAAACCCAAAGCTCCGCTTCGCCCGGCGTCACTCTCTTCCCCGCCATCAAGCGACGGTCGGCTGTTGTGCAGCGGGTCTGGTCTTATAGCCACGCCCTCGTTTCGCCCGCAGCAGCTCGAGAAACATCGACACGGCTTGTTCTTCCCGATCGAAGTGGTGAACCATCGACTGTCCGCCGCAGCCGATCCGTCCCCAGCGGCGTGTCAGGCAAGGCGTGCCGAACAAGGTCGTTTCGATGGAAAGCACGTAGAAGCGCGCCATGTTCTGCGCGGCGTCCGTGCGTTCGACATAAAGCTTATAGGGTTGAGCGAGCATGGGACAAGAATCGCCGATCGGCAAATACCCGTCCAACGACACTTATGAATCGCTTGTCGCGTAGCGATTCATTTTGGTGATGGATTGTTTCTCCCTCCGGAGCAGTCTTGGGGCGAACCGCCTGCGGCGGCCGGGCTCTACTCGCTCGGCTTCGCGTCGCTCACGGAGCCCGCTGCGCGGTCTCCGCCTCCGGTTACGATCCCTTTCGCGGGGGCGAGGCGGCTGCGTCGCCGCAGGGGAATACCATAGCACGCCCCCTGTGCCGGACAGTGTCACCCCGACGAAGGTCGGATCGCGCCTCAACGATCTGTTCTTGCCTCGATCTCTCCTGCAACTTAGACTCTCGCATATTTGATAGTTTGGCTGAGATGACTAACTGAGAAACCCTGCGCAACCGATCAGCGAGACGAGGTGATGAGGGAAATGCAGCCTGCTGCCGCCAAGGACGTTCGGGTTGGATGGACCAATCCGCTCCTTCGCTCGCTGCGGTTTTTCGCCCGCCTGCTCGGAACCATCGTCGTCGGAAGCGTGCTGACCGTGTTTTACTGTGCGTGGCATCTGACCTTCCTTGCGCTCTGCATGTTCCGCCCTGTTGTCAATCTGCTTGTCCTTGCCGGGCTTGTCATGGTTCCGCTCTCGGTCGTGGCTTTCGTGAAACCGGAGGCGGCGAACGGGATGCCATTCTGGGCCCTTCCCCTGATGGCGATCGGCTTCTTTGGCTTTGCCATGGGCTTTTCGAGGTTTGTGGATTGGTTCACGCCGCCGGGCGAGTCGGATCCTTTCGAACGCCACCGCCGTCGCAACTGGCGCTGACGTTTTCCGCGACCTTGATGGTGCTCACGGCTTGACGAAACGATTGGCTTTGGCCGCCTCGTTCATTTCCTTGCGCCGGAAATAGATCGCGCGCCCGCAACGGATCGGACTGTGGCCCTGCACGATGATGATCTGCTCGTCCTTGCGCATGGATTGGGTGATCTCGTGCGGCATGATCAGCGGCCGGCGCTGGAAGTTCACATTCTCGGATTTGCGCGAGCTGGCGTTTTTTATGTCCCAGCCGATGTTGCGCGAGCTCCCCTTCACTTCGACCGTCATTTCCCCACATTGCGCCGAGACGTTGCGCGCCGTGTCGAGCGCCTTGATCGCGGCGTAGCTCGCGAAGGCGCATCCGTCGATCCACGACGTCGCGCCGTCTTTGCCAAAATGCCGCTCCATCTGCCCGACGGACTGGTACATCAGCATCATGCTGATGCCGTATTTGCGGCCGCGGTCGCGCGCCTCTTCAAGAACACGCATATAGCCAAGCAGGTCGACCTCGTCGAGCATGAACAGCGCCCGGCGCTTGAAGCCACCGTCGGCCTGGATCATGGCGTTGACCAGCGAGCCGATGATCACACGGCCGATGCCTGGATAGGAGCGCAGGATCGACGCCGGGATATTGAGGAAGACGTCTTTTTTGCCCGATACGATGTCGCTCGACCGGAACGCATTGCCGCAGACAAGTGCCGCGTAGCTGTCGAGAGACAACCATTGCGTATCCTTCGATGCGGTCGAGTAGACGCCCGAAAACGTCTGCTCGGTCATGTTGGTGAAGACGCCGAGGGTCTCGCGGATGAAGACGGATGCGGAATGCTCCTGAATGTCGCGCAGCATCGCCAGTACCGAGGGCTCCGGCTCGGAGACGATCTGCCTCAGGCTGCGCAAATTGCGCCGGCCGGCATATTCCGGCGACAGCATCACATGGGCGAGAAACCCCGTCAGGAGATTGTGGGCCTGGTTCTGGAAGTAAGAGCCGGTTGAATTTTCGAAGCGCACGCTTTCCGACAGCAGCATGTGCGCGACGCCGACAATGTCCTCTTCCTTCTGCCGCGAGGTCTCTATCGCGTCGAGCACGTTGAAGCCCATAACCGGGTTCGTCGGATCGAGCACCATCACCTCGCGGCCGAGCGCGCGGGTTCTGTGCTCGGCCACCATCGGCGCGACCTCGGTGGACGGGTCGAGGCAGATCAGCGGGCCGGTGTAGCGCAGCGCCGTCGGCACGACATTGCTTGTGGTCTTGTATCCGCCCGACCCGGCGAAGAAGAGCATATGGGTGGAATCGAAATTCTGTTTGTAGGTGAGCAACGGCGCCTTGCCGCCTTGTCCCCATGTCGCCGGATCGTTCGGATCGAACGGCAGCTCATGGACGATTTCCTTGTCGACCCGGTAGCGCTCGCCGACGACGATCTCGCCATCAGGCGGAAACAGTTTTCGCGCCGCAGGCATCGACAGCCAGTCCGCGTCCCCGAAGGTTCCGCGCCTCGCGCGTTTCACCAGTTCGGGAACGACGGTGGAAATACGCGCGGCGACTGCCACCGCCATGAAGCCGGCAACCGCGCCGATGACCGCAACCATGTCGAGATAGGACAGCGCCTGGTCCCACGACACCGCGCCGCTCTCTACCGACGGCGCCAGCCGGCCGAACTCGCGCAGCGCGTAGAAGCCGGCGACCGCCAGAAAACAGACGAGACTCGCCATCGCGACCGGCCTGCGCCGGTGCAATGGCAACGCCCAGACGGCCAGCAGGCCGGCAAGCGGCCCCGACAAAAGGGCCGGCACGGGCGATGCCCGCAAGAACCAATACTCGGTCTTCCCCGACATGCCCGCGGCCATGTCCGGCCAGCGCCAGCCAACCACATAAACGGCGAAAGCGGTAATGGCGATCGGCAGGAGAACGAGCAGCAGGCTCGGATGCGGTTTTGCCTGCGCGGTCATTCCGGAGTCCCCATGCTCAGCCGGAAACCAGCATCGGGCGCGGGAACCTTGAATGCATTTTCGCCGAGATCGCGCAGCCGTCGATGCTCGGCCGAGCCCGGTGTGATCCCTGCCAGCTCCAGAAGGCCTCCGAGCAGAAACGCCCGGTCCACTTTCGACAGCCCTGCCCTGACGACGATGCCGCCGAGCAGGAATTTTTCTCGCGCCTCGCGCTTGCGGTCAGCCGTCATGAGAAACCTCCGCCGTCGTTCCAGACCCGCTAGCTGCTGATCGACGCGGCGAAGCAGTTGCGCCGCTAGCCCCTTTCTTTTCCGCTTTGCGAAATCGCGCGGCGATCTCCTCGAAGATTGCGTCGAGTTCCTCATCGGCAATCTCCATTTCCGCCAGACCGGATTTTGTCGCGGCGCGCGCAAAGCGTTCGGCGGACTTTGCGATCACTGTTCGCCTGCGCTCGCGCAGTTTCTCGATCTGGGCGTCGATGTCGGAGATCGATGATTTTGCAGCCATGCCGGTGTCCTTGTCGGTTCGAGCCATCTGAACGATGGTGATTATACTATCTAGAAACTGATAGTAAAATAGGCTAATTTGCCTCATCCCGAAAACGTCGCCGCCGGAAATCCGGCGAAGGGCCGCCTTCCGGAAAAGCGGCATCAGACCTGCGGTCCGATCGGTTTGAGGGCGCAATATACGTCGCTGGCGCGACGTGCTCGAAAGGTTTGGAGACAGTCGTGGCGATCATGTTCGTCAGAGCGCAGGTGATCGGCAGAGGGGCGGGACGCAGCATCGTCTCGGCCGCGGCCTATCGCCATCGCGCCCGCATGATGGACGAACAGGCCGGCACGTCGTTCAGCTATCGCGGCGGCGTCTCCGAACTGGTGCATGAAGAGCTGGCGCTGCCGGACGATGTTCCCGCCTGGCTGAAGACCGCTTTCGAAGGAAAGACCATTGCGGCCGCCAGTGAAGCATTCTGGAACGCGGTCGATGCCTTCGAGACCCGCGCGGACGCGCAGCTCGCGCGCGAGCTGATCATCGCGCTGCCGGAGGAACTGACACGGACAGAAAACATCGCGCTGTTGCGCGAATTCGTCCGGGACAATTTTACCTCGAGGGGCATGGTCGCCGACTGGGTGTTTCACGACAAGAACGGCAATCCGCACATCCACCTGATGACCGCCCTGCGGCCGCTCACCGAAGAAGGCTTCGGGCCGAAAAAGGTGCCGGTGCTCGGCGAAGACGGCGAGCCGCTGCGCGTGGTCACGCCCGACAGGCCGAACGGCAAGATCGTCTACACGCTTTGGGCAGGCGACAAGGAAACCATGAAGGCATGGAAGATCGCCTGGGCGGAAACCGCGAACCGGCATCTGGCGCTTGCCGGATACGAGATCCGGCTCGACGGACGCTCCTATGCCGAGCAGGGTCTCGACGGCATCGCGCAGAAACACCTCGGCCCGGAGAAGGCGGCGCTCGCCCGCAAGGGTGTCGAGATGTACTTCGCGCCGGCCGATCTGGCGCGCCGGCAGGAGATGGCGGACCGCCTGTTGGTCGATCCCGAGTTTCTGCTGAAGCAACTCGCCAATGAACGCTCGACCTTTGATGAAAAGGACATCGCCAGGGCGCTGCATCGCTATGTCGACGATCCGGCAGATTTCGCCAATATCCGTGCCCGGCTGACGGCCTCGGACGACCTGGTGCTGTTGAAGCCACAGCAGGTCGATGGCGAGAGCGGCAAGGTATCGGAGCCGGCGATCTTCACCACGCGGGAAATTCTGCGCATCGAATATGACATGGCGCAGTCTGCGCGCCTTCTGTCGGAGCGGCGGGGTTTCGCTGTCTCAGATATTGCCGTCGCAGCGGCGATCGAAAAGGTCGAGACACAGGATCCGCAAAAGCCGTTTCGCCTCGATCCCGAGCAGGTTGATGCAGTTCGTCATGTCACCCGCGACAATGCAATAGCGGCTGTCGTCGGACTTGCCGGCGCGGGCAAGTCGACGCTGCTCGCGGCGGCTCGTGTCGCCTGGGAACGCGAAGGAAACCGGGTGATCGGCGCGGCCCTCGCCGGCAAGGCGGCGGAGGGACTGGAGGACAGTTCCGGCATTCGGTCGCGCACGCTGGCATCCTGGGAACTGGCGTGGGCCGGAGGACGTGAACAGCTCAGCCGCGGCGATGTGCTGGTGATCGACGAGGCCGGCATGATCTCCTCGCAGCAGATGGGCCGCGTCCTCAAGATCGCCGAAGAGACCCAAGCGAAGGTCGTTCTGGTCGGCGATGCCATGCAGCTTCAGCCGATCCAGGCGGGCGCGGCGTTCCGGGCGATCAGCGAGCGGATCGGCTTTGCCGAACTTGCCGGCGTGCGTCGCCAGCGTGAACAATGGGCCCGCGAGGCCTCGCGTCTCTTCGCTTGCGGTAAGGTCGAAGAGGGTCTTGATGCCTATGCGCGGCAAGGCCGCATCGTCGAAGCCGAGACCCGCCCCGAGATCGTTGAACGCATCGTTGCCGATTGGACCGATACCCGCCGAAGGTTGCTCCAGAAATCTGCCGATAGCGCACATCCGGGCAGCCTGCGTGGCGACGAACTTCTTGTCCTCGCCCACACCAACGATGATGTCCGCAAGCTCAATGAGTCGCTGCGCAAGGTCATTGTGCAGGAGGGCGCCTTGACCGGCACGCGCGAATTCCAGACGGCGCGCGGGCTTCGCGAGTTCGCCGCCGGGGACCGGATCATCTTCCTGGAAAATGCTCGTTTCTTCGAACCACGGGCAAAGCGGCTTGGGCCGCAATATGTGAAGAACGGCATGCTCGGGACGGTGATTTCGACTGGCGACAAGCGGGGCGGTACACTGCTGACCGTCCGCCTCGACAACGGCCGCAACGTCGTCATCAGCGAAGACAGCTACCGCAATATCGATCACGGCTATGCCGCGACCATCCACAAATCTCAAGGCGCGACCGTCGACCGGACCTTCGTGCTTGCAACTGGCGCGATGGACCAGCATCTCACCTATGTGGCAATGACTCGGCATCGCGATCGTGCCGACCTCTATGCGGCGCGGGAAGACTTTGCACCAAGGCCGGAATGGGGACGAAAGCCGCATGTCGATCATGCCGCCGGCGTCACCGGCGAACTCGTCGAGACCGGTGAGGCGAAGTTCCGTCGCGAGGACAAGGATGCCAAGGAAAGCCCCTATGCCGATGTGCTGGCTGATGACGGAACCGTTCATCGTGTCTGGGGCGTGAGCCTGCCAAAAGCGCTGGCCAATGCCGGCGTCTCGACCGGCGATACCGTGACGCTGCGCAAGGACGGCGTCGAAACCGTCAAGCTGAAGGTGCCCGTCATCGATGAAAAGACGGGCGAGAAGCGCTTCGAGGCGCGCGAGGTCGAGCGCAATATCTGGACCGCGAAACAGATCGAAACCGCCGACGCGCGTCATGAGCGGATCGAGCGGGAAAGCCATCGGCCGGAATTGTTCAAGCAACTGGTCGAGCGCCTTAGCCGATCCGGCGCCAAGACGACGACGCTCGATTTCGAAAGCGAGGAAGGGTACCGGGCGCATGCACGGGATTTTGCGCGGCGACGCGGCATCGACACGCTCGCCGGGATCGCGGCCGGTATGGAAGAGAGTGCGGCGCGGCGGCTGGCGTGGATTGCGGAGAAGCGCGGACGGGTGGCGAAGCTTTGGGAGCGTGCGGGCGTCGCGCTGGGTTTCGCGATCGAGCGGGAAAGGAGTGTTTCCTACAACGAGGCACAGAGCGAATCCCCCGCTGGAGAAGTTCCGTCGGCTGGAAAATATCTGATTGCGCCGACCGTCGCGTTCGCCCGCAGCGTCGACGAAGATGCGCGCCGCGCGCAGCTTGCCTCGGAACGGTGGAAGGAGCGGGAAGCGATCCTGCGGCCGCTGCTGAAGAAAATCTATCGCGATCCGGCAGAGGCTCTTTCATCGCTGAATGCGCTGGCGTCGGACGTGACGATCTCGCCGCGCCGGCTTGCTGATGATCTGGCAAGCGCGCCGGAGACGCTCGGTCGCCTGCTGGGGTCCGACCGGATCGTCGATGGCCGTGCTGCTCGCGATGAGCGGAACGCAGCCAGGGCCGCGCTGTCGGAATTGTTGCCGCTCGCTCGCGCCCATGCCACCGAGTTCCGCCGGCAGGCGGAGCGCTTCGGCATCCGCGAGGAGCAGCGCCGCGCGCATATGTCCTTGTCGATCCCGGCGCTCTCGAAGCCGGCGATGGCGCGGGTGGTCGAAATCGAGGCCATCCGCGAGCGTGGCGGGGATGACGCTTATAAGACCGCCTTTGCCTACGCCGTCGAGGACCGCCTGCTGGTCCAGGAGGTCAAAGCCGTCAACGAGACACTCACCGCGCGCTTCGGTTGGAGTGCCTTCACCACGAGGGCGGATGCGGTTGCCGGGCGCAACATGGTCGAGCGCATGCCGGAAGACCTTGCCCCCGATCGCCGCGAGAAGCTCGCCCGACTCTTCGCCGTCGTTCGCCGCTTTGCCGAGGAGCAGAATATGATCGAAAGGCAGGACCCCGCCAAAATCGTCGCCGGCGCCAGCGTCGCGCCGGGCAGGGAGGCGATTGCCCCGTTGCCGATGCTAGCCGCCGTGACGGAGTTCAAGACGCCGGTGGACGAGGAGGCACGGGAGAGGGCGCTCGCTGCTCGAGACTATCGTCATCATCGCGCCGAGCTCGCCGAGACGGCGAGGCGCATGTGGCGCGATCCAGCCGGAGCCGTCACCAAGATCGAGGACCTCGTCGTGAAAGGCTTTGCCGGCGAGCGGATCGCGGCGGCCGTCAGCAACGATCCCGGCGCCTATGGGGCGTTGCGCGGAACCGATCGGATGATGGATCGCCTGCTCGCCGTCGGCCGGGAACGGAAGGAAGCGCTCCAGGCTGTGCCGGAAGCGGCGAGCCGTGTGCGTTCGCTCGGCGCCTCATATGCCTCCGCTCTCGAGAGCCAAATCCAGGCCATCACCGAAGAGCGCCGGCGAATGGCGGTCGCCATTCCCGGCCTGTCGCAAGCGGCGGAGGACGTGCTCAGGCAACTTATGGCAGCCAGGAAGAAGAATGTCGCCAAGCAAGATGTCGCCGCAGGTTCGATCGATCTGCGCGTTGCTCAGGAATTCGCGGTGGTCAGCCGGGCGCTCGACGAGCGTTTTGGTCACAATGCGATCCTGCGTGGCGAAAAGGACGTCATCAATCGTGTGGCGCCGGCGCAGCGCAGCGCCTTTCAGGCGATGCGGGATCGGCTGCAGATCCTGCAGCGGACGGTTCGGACGCAAAGCAGCCAGGAGATCATTTCCGAGCGGCAGCGGCGCGTCGTCGACCGCGCCCGCGGCGTCACTCGATGAGCATCTTGGAGAAAGCCCTCGGCCGAATAGAAAAGCTCCAACGATGCGATCGTTGACACTGCATTCCCTTCAGGCGCTTCACAACGTGCTCGATCACGGCCCAGAGGACGTGGCAAGTCGCGCGCAGGCTGAAGCGGATCTTGCTGCCCATCAAGCGCGCTGGGATGCCGCGGCCCAGGAAATTGGCTATTCGGCGACGTTGCGCGCCGAGCGCGAGGCCGCCGACCGGGCAGAGGACCTACTCGAAGCGTTGTCCGAAACCCCCGCCATTTCCCTTGCCGGTGTGGCGGCCAAGCTTGATGCCGTGCTCACGGAAGGGCGATCGTCGGAAGACGATGCTGAGTTTCCTTGGCCGCAGATCCGGTCTGCGCTCAATGATGTGATCCAGATCGGACAAGTACCGGGGTACATGCGTCCGAACTGGCCGGCTACGTCAAAGGTCGGCTGCGCCATTTGCGTCTCAGACAGAGCGGAGGGGAGCACATCATGAAGAAAAAGCCGCCGGTCATCTCTGGCCTGCGCGCCGGCAGATTTGCCTGAAAGGCATGCGGCCAGCCGGGTACCATTCGACGCCGGCGCCGGGAACGGTCGTGGACGCCGACAGGGTGCCTTGCAATAAGGTCCGAACGCCATAGAAGGTGGCCAGGTCCTGCGCATCGACACGGACGTGCAGCCCCTCAGCCGTGGGCCTCAAGATCGCACGGGCGTCGCCGAAGTCGAGCAGCTTGTCGGCGGCTGTTGCCCTGATCGACTGGCAGAATTCGCGAGATTTGGCGCAGACTTGTTCCACCACCCATTCGGCACGCGGGAGCGGCACGAATGTCTCGGCGACGTGTTTGAACATGGACATCTCTCCAGGATCCAAGCCCCCCAGAGAAAGACGAGAATTGGTCGCTACGTCGTCCGCCTAGTGCCGACAGCTCCCTGGCGGCGAAATGACACTCTAAGCATTAGCTCCCTTCGGCCACAGGTAAACGTTGATTGAGGACGAGGGCGCGATAGGATACGAAGTCTAGCGAAACGGAACGAAACCAGAGTCTGTAAGTCATTGCTAAAGAACGGAAAGTTATTTCTCCCTCCGCCGAGAGACGGGAGTGATTTCAAAGAAGTATTCAAACGATTAGCCGCGGCCGGTGCGGGTCGGCCATTGGGCAAAGATGGGTTTCCTGCAGGCCCATGGACGCCCGAGCTTCTTGCAGAGGCGATTTCCCAGATTGATTCCAACCGGGCTGGGGTCGATCTGCGAACGGTGCAGCTCTGGTTTCAAGAGAACGAGAAGGGAATTAGCACTGCCAACATTCGTTGGCTGGCGAGGGTTTTTGGGTGCGATGATCCGGTGGCGACTAGGGAATGGCAGATGGAGCTTAGTGCGGCGCAATCGCGATTAACGGCCAAGAGACGAGAATGGAAGCGAGCGGGAAGAGGCGATGCGCTGGCGGTTCCAGATATGGCACGCACTGCCACGTTCAATGATGAGTCAGAGTCCCCGGCAGAGCCGCCCCGGGATACTGACGGCAAGGGGCCGAGGCGCCGTTTTAGTTTGGCGAGGAGATCGGAGGCGATTTTTAGTCACGGATCTCCCCTGAATTTACCGGCGTCGGTGTTTGCAGGTGTCACCGCTCTTGGGTTTTTGTCTTATATCACGGGGATTCACAACGTGACGTATGGCCGGGCGGATGGCGTCGTCAAGCAGGTTGGGTTTCTGTGGGCAGCGAATTGGACATTCGTCTTCATGGCTTTTTTGCCGCTGTTTTTTGTCTTCGTGGCCGAGCTCGTGACCTTTTGGAAAGATGAGGGACGCGCAAAGCTTATAGCGCAGGGCGACCGGATGGAAAGCAGCGATGCCTGGGCGCGCAACGTAGAAGCTTCTTCGTATGCATATTGGGCGGTTTTTTTGATTTGTGTGCTGTTCGCCGGTCTTTTTCAGTGGATCGGCGTGTCATTGATCCCGTTGATGAAAGGTGGTGGCAACTATGCGACGGATTGGGGCTCGTTAGCGAATGTGCGCCCTGAGGTCATATCGGTGCCGATGGCGGTCGTGTTCACTGGGCTCGCTTACCTATACATGTGCCTGTGCTTTTGGCTGTTCTTCGTAGGTCTCATTCTGCTTTATACTATGATCCACGATCTTTGGAGAATTGGAGAAGCAGCGAGTAATGGGCCGAGGGTGGATTATCAACACGAGCTCAACGACGCCAGTCTCAGGGTGATGCGTGGGGTTTTTCGGTGTACTGTTTTAGGACTTCTGATCGCCATAGTCATGAAGCTCCAGAGCGCTTACCTGACATCGCGTGGAGAGAATATTGTTGCCTGGTTGGTCGGCGATATGTCTTCGGCCTTCTATGGGCGCAATGATGTGAGCGCCGGGATCAGCTTTCGTAGGCCAACGCATTACAGCAGCCTTCTTATCGCTATTTCGACCTGTGTTGTATTTCTGTATGGATCCATCCGCTTAGGTGTCGAACGTCGGTTTGGTATGCCTTTGTGGAGGATGTCGGCGGTCGTAGCGCTACTCGTCGCTGGCTACTTGCTGATCGACGCATTTGCTGGCTTTTCGATCCTTCTGGGCGTTGGAGTGCTGCTTGCGATTTACGGCCTAATTGATCCTGGGTTTGGGCAATGGCGAGCGAGTGAGTTAGGAAAAAATCAGAGTGTATCATAGTTGGCTTGATCGTTGGGATGAGCTGCGGGCGCGACGCGGTGAGGAGGGGAAGAAAACAACGGATTTCGTCCTTGACGCGGACCGCGCCTTTCCAGGTGCGAAGAAGATAGCAAGTATTGAGGAGTTTTGTTTCCTTGCGGACCAGGCCTTTGCTGATCCAGCCTTTTTCGATGAGCCGAGTGGGAGTGATCAGGGTTTTGAAAGGGAAGATGGGTGGCTAAAATTCCCTTCGGGCATTTCTACTGACATCGAAGAGAACAATGTCGTCTGGGCGAAAATCACAGAAAGCCGGTCGTTCGATCAGGCGATGGTGATTTTTCACCATTGGAATGCAAGCGCGCGGAATCCTCGGATTGCCAACTTTTTCTCGCAGCGTGGCATCACGGTTGTCGAGATTGCTATGCCTTATCATTTCGAGCGCAGCCGTCCCGGCTCCGTGCACGCCGATTATATGCTTAGCCCTAATCTCGGTAGAACGATCCAATCTATCAGGCAGGCAGTATGGGATGGGCGAAAACTCATACGTTGGTTGAAGAGCGAAGGCTATTGTAAGATTTCGGTTCTCGGTATGAGCTTAGGCTCCTGGGTCGCAGGGTTGATCGCTGCGCACGACCCAGCTGTGTCAAAAGCCTCGTTGTTTCTGACGGCGGGGAGTCTGGCGGATATGGTTTGGACGGGTCGCGCGACACGATTGATACGCGATAGCCTTGACCCTGAGATTGAGCTGACTGATCTCAGAAGGGCCTGGGGTCCACTTAACTTGGAGAATTATGCGCATAGTTTGTCACGGCCTGATCTCGATCTTCACGTTGTGTTGGCTAAGAGAGACAAAGTGGTGTTGCCAGAGCTATCGGAGAGGTTCATGCAGCGGCTGAAGGCCGCCGGAGCCAGGCCAAATATTCTCAAATTGAACTGTGGCCACTATTCGCTCGCTATGCCGCCTTACATTTTGTTGGCCGGATTGAGCTTAAAGCGGTTTCTGTCGTGTGCAGTACCTCGAGCCTGATCTTGCCCAGTTTTTTAGGGCTTGGCGTTTATCCTTTCTTTTGAGCCGGCCTTATCGCGACAGCCCGATGCGCCGAGACTACTGCCAGTTCGCGCGAAGGTGCCGATAAGGACGAGGCTGTCGCTTTAGATCGTGTGCGCGAGTGCGGCCAGGGTCTGCGACCGATGGTAGCCACTAAAATCAGACGGCATGACGCTTTAAATTGGACGGGGCTTGCGTTAAGTATAGACGCATGGCCAGTTCGATATCGTCACATCATCTCATCGATCGGAAAGCCGGTCCGCTGGTCGAGACTGCGCTTTCTGATACGCGGGTCGTCCTGGTCGTTGGCCCGCGTCAGGCTGGCAAGACGACGCTTGCAAGGCAATTCTCAGGGCCTGATCGTCCCTTTGTCACTCTCGATGATGCCGGCGCATTGAGCGCGGCCCGTGCCGACCCGGTGGGGTTCGTGCGAGGTCTCGACCACGCCGTGATCGACGAGGTCCAAAGGGTGCCGGAACTAATGCTGGCGATCAAGGAGAGCGTCGATCGGAATGTCGAGCCAGGCAGGTTCTTGCTGACGGGTTCCGCCAATCTGTCCACCATGCCGATGGTTGCCGATTCCCTTGCTGGACGAATGGCGACGATCTCGCTTTTGCCGTTCGCCCAATCGGAAATCCGTTCCACGCCGGGTCGACTGCTGGATCGTATGTTCGCAGGCGAGGAGCCCGTCGCAGCGGAGAATTCGCCCCTCGGCGACGAACTGGTCGCACTCGTCCTGCGGGGCGGCTATCCGGAAGCATTGCGTAGGCCAGCAGCGGCCCGCCGGATCGCGTGGCTCGAAGACTATGTGGCCCAGGTCCTGGACCGGGACGTGCGTGACGTTGCCAATCTTGAACAGCTCGATCGGCTGCCGCGCCTGCTGCAGGTTCTGGCCGAGCATGCCGGTCAACTGGTCAATCATACAAGCTTTGGCGCGGCTCTCGGACTTTCGAGCGTTACTGCGCAGAAATACGTTGCGATCCTCGAGCGGCTTTTTCTGATCAGAACTTTGGCGCCCTGGTCGAGCAACCGGCTGAGCCGCCTGATCAAGACACCGAAACTGCATTTCCTCGACAGCGGGCTTCTTGCAGCCTTGCGAGAGGATGAGGAACAGGCATTGCGGGAGGACCGGTCCAGGTTCGGCGCGGTGCTGGAGAGCTTCGTCGTCTCGGAGTTGCTGAAACTCGCCTCATGGTCGGAACGGCGCGTGTCGCTCTCGCACTATCGTACCAAGGATCAGGACGAGGTCGACGTCGTGATCGAGGATCGGCGCGGCCGGATCGTCGGCATCGAGGTGAAAGCTTCGGCAACTGTACGCCCGCAGGATTTCCGGGGGTTGCGCCAGTTGCAGGAAGCGGTCGGGGACCGGTTCGTGCGCGGCCTTGTCCTGCATGACCATGATCGCGTGACGCCGTTCGGCGAGAAATTGCAGGCTGCGCCTTTGTCCGTCCTGTGGACGATGTAAAGTCGCAGAATCTATCTTATGGAACTAAAAATATCGTAAGAAATCAATTAGTTAGCATTATAGCACCAAGCCCACTTGTCGCTCCACTGGTGAAGGTCCGCTTTTCAGGACTCGGGCGAGACCGCTGAAAACGTACTGAGATGCCGAAAAGTTTGGGATCCTGTCGGGCGTACGAGATTTCTCGTGCAGGCACCCCTCCGGCCGTAGACGATATGGGGACTTATGGGAGGCGGTTCAGACATTCTGTCGACTCCGGCGCGCTTTTCCGTATTGGCAATGGATGATCGCCATGAAATATGCTTCGGCCGGCGATCAGTGCGCGATCATCCTGTAAAAGAAGGGACTCTTTATGGCTACCGGAACGGTAAAATGGTTCAATTCGCAGAAGGGTTTTGGTTTCATTCAGCCTGATCAGGGCGGCCCCGATGTGTTCGTGCATATATCGGCCGTTGAGCGCTCCGGCTTGCGGGGCCTCAATGATGGTCAGAAGATCAGCTACGAGCTGGTTCAGGACAAACGTTCCGGAAAGACGTCAGCCGGTGAGTTGCGAACCATTTGATGGTCGGTGGGTGACCGACTGGTAAGCAGCAGACAAGTCTGCGCTCTGCCGCCATCATCACCCGCCGCTCCGGCAAGACGTCTCGATATCTTCGGCGTAACCCGCAGTTCAGCCTGTCCGCCCCTTCCGATGTTTTGGCCGATGGTCCAACAAGTTTCGCTTAGATAACCTGCCCTTCGGACACTTCATCGGCAGATATCCGGCGATGAACTTTAGGCAGCTGGAAGTATTTATCTCGACAATCGCTGAAACTTCGGTACACGATGGCTGTGTCGGGCGGGTGCAGGTCTCAATTTAGGAGCGAATACTTGAACGAAGAAAACGAAGCCGCGAGCGCCGATCTTGTTGGGCTGACGGCGGATATTGTCTCAGCTTACGTCAGCAAGAACGCGGTCCCCGTCGCCGGCCTGCCAGAACTCATCGCTTTGGTTCATTCATCCCTTTCGGGCGTCGGTCACCCGGTTGGGGTGGAGCAGCCGAAGCAGGAGCCGGCGGTCAATCCCAGGCGGTCGGTGACGCCGGACTACATCATCTGCCTGGAGGACGGAAAGAAGTTCAAATCGTTGAAGCGCCACCTCGGCGTGCACTACGGTTTGACGCCCGACGAGTACCGGGCCAAGTGGGGATTGAAATCGGACTATCCGATGGTGGCGCCGAACTGTGCGGCTCAGCGTTCGGCGCTCGCGAAGTCGAGCGGGCTCGGCCGAAAGTCTGCGGTGAAACCGGCGAAGGGCAACGGCAAAAAGCGTTCCCGGTGACCGCGGATCCTTGCCCGTTTTGCACAAGCTCCGATGTATGGCCATTCGTGACAGGCGAAGTCCGCGTGGTGATGAGATGCGATGATTGCGGCGCATCCGGCCCGGTCTGCATCGATGAATTGAACGCCGTGAGAAGCTGGAACCGCCGTCCCGCTACACCTGAGCAGGATTGGGACTGAGGCTCGAATATCCAGCCTCATCTTCGCCAAGGTCACAGAATACCCGACGGCCCGGGGCGCCGATAGGAGTGTTTTGTGATGTTCAGAATTCTTGTCTGGGCTGGTGCCTTCGCGCTGGCCGTTTTTGTCGCCGCCCCGGCAAACGCGCAAGAGACTTTCCACGGCTACGATTGCACGGATGACTGCTCGGGACACGAGTCCGGCTACGATTGGGCGGCAAGGAACGATATCACCGATGAGCGAGATTGCGACGGGAATGGCCAGTCATTCAACGAAGGCTGCCAAGCGTACGTCGAAGACCAATCGGATGACGCAAATCGGAACAACCAATCCGGCGATGAGAACGACGACGAAGACAGCGACGAGTAGGAACTCGGGCGCCGCTACTCATCGCGCCAGACAACCCGCTTTTCCCAACGAATTTCGACCAGGCGACGATAGCGGATTGTGTGCGCCTGCTCGCCGGTAGGATGGAATAGCTGCGCGCTCATCCACTCCCGGCTCTTACACTGCTGGCAGCGCACCTTATCCCTCACCTCGTCGATCGTGACATTGCCGATCACCTCCCGCAATTCGAGTGGTTTGTAGTAGCGCGTTACGTTGCAGCGGGCGCAGCGGATGCCCGCCACTTGCCCAGCGTCATGTGCATGCGTCAGGGTCCAGGCGGCGCCGCGCGGCCATTTCTCCGGTTGCTCGGGCATGCATTCGAGTTGAGAACATATTCCCATCCGGTCAAGGGGTCGCTTGACTCTTTCGTTCTCATTTTGTTCACTTTTGCCTGTGAGCGACGAAATCAGACTGCAGCAACCCGAATACGCCACACCGCCCGGCGTGCAGCACCACGTTTGCGAGCACGACGGCTGCGGCAAGGATGCTGGGTGGGGCTTTGCCAAGCCGAAGCAGGCGCCCCATTGGTTCTGTTTCGAGCACCGCGGCGAAGGCGAGAAATTCCTTTAGGGAGCATGGCCGATGTCCCGCCATCAATTCGTGCAGAAGCTCGAAAGCGCTGCCGACCATATCGCAGACGCTTCGCGGGCCGATTTGCAAGTGATGCTCCGAAGGGCTGCGCTGCTGCTCAGAAACGTCGGTGGACTCGGTCTCGATCCGCAAACCGATGAGGTGCTGAACGACTTGGCCGCCGAGATGGGTAAGGCTAAGTCGGATCTGGTGGAAGCGATCGTCGGCGAGTGGCTTGTGGCGAATGCCTATCTGCCGGTTCCGCACCAGTTGGACGACGACACCTTCGTGGGAGGCAACGCATGATCAACGCACCAAGGCACGCCAGCAAGTACTCTGATCGGGAGATCGACTGTCAGGAAGCCATGGAGCCGGGCTTTCAAGCGATCGTGGACTGCATGCTCGAGGCCGGCTGGAACCGCGGTGAGGTCATGCGGTCGCTTCGCCGGCTCGTCGTGGCGGACAACATGACCCAAAAGGAAAACGCCAGGGTCGAGACCGAACTGGCAATTGCGTGGGCGATGCAGCGGACTGGAAAGACGTTCTAGCGCCGAGCCTGGCGGCGTGCGATTGCGCTTCAGTGCACTTGACGCACATCGGCAACCAGATCCGCAGCAGAACAGACGATCGGGCTGGTTTCGACAGCGCGCGTGAAAAGCGGATGTCTATCCGAAAGGCCAATCGCGAGTTCGAATAGCCGCATCTCTAGCCGACGTCTCTGAAGTCCCTAAGCGAGGCGTGGCGAAGCTTTTCCTCGCCCTTCAGGAACTTCACACGACCGACCAGACCTGCCTTCAGCCACTCGGCCTTTTCCTTCGCCAACCCTTTCGGCGCAGGAGCGCCGGCCTTTTTCTGCGCAAGGTCCCATAGAGCCTGCCGTTTGTCCGCTTTGAACGTGACGATCGCGCCGCCCATATAGCGGCCCTGATCCGACATCAGCACCATCGCCGGCTTGCCGCTCTCTCGCTTCACGCCAATAATGTCCATTTCCTTCTCGACGTAGCACTTGATCTTCCGCCAGTTCATCGTCGAGCCGCTGCGGTAGACGCTATCCAACCGCTTCGACACGATGCCTTCCAAGCCGGCTTCGCATGCGAGGTGGTAGACGGCGTCGCCAGCGCCAGGCAGCGCCTCGCTGAATTGGATATGGCCGCCGGTGGGGATCAACGCCTGCAGCACCTCGCGACGGTCCTTCAAGGCCATGTCGCGCAGATCGTGACCGTTGAGGTACAGGAGATCGAATGCGACCAGATAGAGGTCCTGCGGTCGGCTGGTAATGGCCGAACGCAGCGCGTGGAAGTCCGACAACCCGGCTTCGTTGGTTACGATCGTTTCGCCTTCGATGATGAAGCTTTCCGCGTCGAGCGCCGCGGCTTCGTCCGCAAGCGTCCGATATTTGGTCGTCCAGTCGAAACCGTTCTTGGTGAAGAACCGGATGCCGTCGGCGTCCTTGATCACCTGGGTGCGATAGCCGTCGAACTTGACCTCGTGGGTCCACTCCTCGCCCTTGGGCGGCTGCTCGACCAGCTCGGGCTCCATTGGACGGATGAAGGGTAGCCGGGCGCCGCCGGCAGGCTTACGCATCGAAAACCCACGCGAAACTAGAATTTGATTCAATATCGCACAGACGCAAGTGTTCCGTTAGCGCCTACTAAAGAAGCAGGGAACGTGCCCGGCCCGCTGCGGTTGTTTCTCGACCAGGAGGAGGAACGGCAATGGCAGACGACAGGACGAAACGCGATTTCCGAGACCGCGACCGCGTCTCGGCAGATGAAGATTACGAGGTCCGCTACTTCGCCAAACAGCACCGGATCACGCCAGAGCAAGTTCGAGAACTGATCGGCCATCACGGGAACGACCGGAAGACCTTGGAGCGCGAAGCGAGAAAGTTGCGGGGGTGACGAAGCTTTCGACCTTGGCCCGCCCATCGTCGGGCGAAGACATGGCGGCGACTCTCCCCGGGAACAGGATCACTTCTACGACTGCAGGAAATGCGGTCAATCGGTCGACCGGCGCGATCTCCGGCAAGTCATTTGGCATGGACAGTCGGACCACGAGGCACTTGAACTGGATAGCTGATCACAAATCGTTTCAGGGACGCGGAACAAATCTCGCGCACGAAAGTTAGCAAGCGCTGCTACTTCGGGGACTTACGCGATGCTCCTTGCCTTGGACGATGCGATCTCGACGGCTGTGCTGGCCGGCAGAGGCGCAAACGCGGACGTCTTCGGGGTGATCGACCTTACCAGCAAGCTTGAAACACGAATTGGTGCCATCAGCTTAGGACACGCGATCCAGTTCGTCGCCAATGCGTCGGTGCTTGGATACGACGTTCGGGGCGCGATCGTTCTCTACGGGTTGCCAGGAACGCCAAGCCTGAGGAAATGGGACTGCGACCGATTGTGGGCGCAATATGGTGGCGCGCTGATCCAGCCATAGCACGAACCATCCCTTAGCGACTTGCCATGCTCTCCGAGTGAATTTGCAGTCCCGCGCAATATAGTCTCCGTATAGAGCGCAGCTGGACTTCGATCCTATTTCAGAGCATCCTTCCGGGCAGGGGGAGAGCTTGGACAAGTCTCGCCACGACAATCGATCTGATCAATGGCGCAAGCGCACCGGCGCGCGGCGCTCGCGCACCCTGAGGTGGGTGAGCGTGCCCCGACGCCTGATCTTCGTAACGGCCGCCGCGGCCGGCGCGCTGGCCGCACAAGTCGCCATGAGGCACGCCGACAGCTTGCGGGAAGTCAATCTGCAGACCTTGATCGGACTGAAGCAGCCGAACCCGATCACCGGCGTAGCGTCTGTCATCGACGGCGACACGATCGAAGTTCACGGCCAGCGGATCCGCTTCAACGGCATCGACGCCCCGGAGAGCAAGCAGTACTGCGACGATGCCAAAGGCTACGAATATCCCCGCGGCCGGCGATCGGCGGAAGCGCTCGATAGCTTCCTGGCCGCCTCGAGGCCGGTGCAGTGCAGGTTCGTGGCTTGGGACCGCTATCACCGCTTCGTCGGCGACTGCCGGCGCGCCGATGGCGCCAGCGTGGCGGCGTGGATGGTCGAGCACGGTCAGGCGCTCGATTGGCCCCGCTACAGCCACGGCGCGTATGCGGCGCTGCAAACGACGGCAGAGACGGCGAAGGTCGGCCTATGGGTTGGCAACTTCCAAGCGCCTTGGGATTGGCGCGCGTCGCATGCCGACGGCGCGGCGCCGACGAGCCAGCCGCTCGGCATCGTCAATAGCCACAAGCTGGTCGCGCAGAGCGGCTATTCATGCGAGCCGCGGCGGTACTGCTCGCAGATCGGTTCGTGCGATGACGCCCAATGGTATCTCCACAACTGCTCGTGGGGTCGGAAGCTGGATCGGGACGGCGACGGGGTCGCGTGCGAAACACTGTGTTGAACTAACAGGCAGCCGGGTCATATCGTCTGTATTTCAGTCACACGGAACCGTTCGCCGACACGCTTGCACTGGACGATAATGTCGATGGATACCCTGAGAAGGCTGCGGATGTCGTCGTGCTCAAGGTTGCGGCCGCCCTCGGATTCCTTGATTAACAGAGCCAATTGCTCGAAGGCCAGCGTCGCCGAGTGAGCATGCACGGTTGTGATCGACCCCGGGTGGCCGGAGTTCACGTTTCGGATGTAATAGAACGCGCTCCCGTCGCGGAGCTCCTGAAGCAGGATTCGATCCGGGCGCATACGAAGGCACGCTTCCAGCAGCTCTTTCGGCCCGGCTAATGACAGCCCCTGCCCTCCTTTGGAATAGAAGAGGCGGACGTGGTTATGCTGCGGGATGACGAGTTCAGGTGTGTCCTCGATGGAGATAATGCGCTCCTGCGCGGGAATGTGCCGGATCAGCGCTTTTGACAGAGTCGTCTTCGCCGATCCCGTCGCCCCCGAGATCACGATGTTTTTCCTCGCAATCACCGCCTCGCGCAGGAAATCCTTGTAGCAGCCCGCGTCATAAAGGGCTTTCAGCTTCTCGTCACTTTCGGCGTCTCCGTGTCCGGTGGCCTTGACTTCGCTGAAGAACCCACTTCCCTCCAGATCATCGAGGGTAAGGTTCAATGACGAGGGTTTGCGGATTGTGAGGCTCACCGTCTCCGTCGTTGTCGCGGGCGGGATGACGATCTGAATGCGCTCATCGCCTGGAAGTGTCGCCGAGAGGATTGGTCGCCTCTCGTCAATCGACTGGTTGGAGAAAGTCGCCACTGCGCGGGCAAGACGCATCAGCTTCTCGAAGGTCAGTTCCGGCATGTCATGGGTGCGCCAGCCATTGGTGCCTTCCGTCAGCATCTGACCAGGCCGGTTCACGATCACTTCGTATAGAGACCCATTGGCCAGGAATGGCGCCAATGGTGAGAGGAGCTCGCGAACGACTGCAGCGTCAGTTCCCTCGACCATTATCCCGCGCTACTTGGTTATGACCGTCGACGGCGGGCTGAAATCGCCCAGCACGGCGCGATCGAAGATGCGGTTCCTGGGCTCCGTCACGCGGAGCCGATAGACATTGGAAAAGTCGAGATCGCGCGCCACGAAAATCGAGACGAGTTCGCCCTGGTGCTTGTTGAGTGTCGGTGGAATGTTGATCGACTGCTCGACGGCAATGGCCGCGGCCTGCTGGCCTGCGCTCGTCGTATCTTGTGCATCGACACCGCTGTCTTGCAGCCGGCTGCTGGCGTAGCTGGTCGCATCACCGACGACGGAAAGAAGCAGTGCGCTGCCGAATCGCTCCCACCAATGGGTGTCGACGTAGCCGTCGACGCCGGCGCGGCCGAGGGCGTCCGTCGCAGGCGATGCGAGCGTGACGATCACGCCCTTCGGCGTCTTTGCGCGGTTCCAGAGCACGAAGAGACGCTTCTGCCCGCGCTGAAGGCCGCCACGGTATTCGCCGACGACCTGGGTTCCCTTCTCCATCAGCACGACCCTGCCATTGTCGGAGAGGACGTCGCGGTTGATCACACAGCTTGCGAAGCCAGGCTGATCCGACGCCATGGCGGTCTCCAGGACGCAAGGCATCGAGGTTCCCATGGCGACGATGTAATTGCGGTTGCCGAGTGTGCCGGCGCGCGAGCCCTCAAGCCGGGTCGGCCGCAGCAGGCCATCAAACCGCTGTTGATCGGCATTGGCCGCGTTCTGTCCTATCATGTTTCCGTCGAGCGGCAGGTAGTCGCCCTCTGTCGATGTCGCAGAGCCGCCGGTATCCCGGCTCGATCCCGCATCCTTCTGTCCACCGCCGTAGGCCATGACGGGCGCGCGGCGCGCCGAGTCGAGCAGCGGATCTTCTTCCTTGGCCTGCTCGGTCACAACAGGGGTCGGTAGTTTCACTTCCGGGCGGGCTACGACCGGTTCCACTTGCTCCTTAGCCGGCTCGAAACTCGTCGTCTGGCGAATGACCACCCGCTCAGGCTTTGTCTTGTCCGACGGCGACTTTTCGCCGCTCATGGACCACAAGGCGAAGGCAACAAAGGCGACCACCGCCAGCGCCACGGCGCCTCGCTTCAGGGTGGGATTGTTGTCGATCCGCCTGGCCGCGATGGTTTCGGCCCGCTCGCCCGGAATCCGGCCTTCGTTTTCCTGTGTCATGACCGTCTCCTATCGCGTTGCGGCGGCGTCGGTCCGCATGACGCGCTCGACCGATGGCGAGGTCGTGTTGGTATCGGGATTGATGCCGACGCGGTCATAGGCCTCGTTGAAGACGCAAAGCACGTCCCCTCCCCTGCGCAGGATGAACTTGCGGCTGATCGCGTGGACCAGGACCAGGTTGCCGTCGACGGATTTGGGCACCAGGCTCTCGCTGCCGTCTGAGTTCTCGATGTAGATGGCGGGCATCTCCTGGTTGCCGACGAAGGCGAACGTCGTCACCTTGCCATTGTCGTAGACCGTTTCCGGTTCCAGTGCCTGGGAGCCTTGGGCTGAGTAGCGCCAGTTTCGCGGCCCGTAGGCTTCGTGAAGGGCGAGCACGTTGTCGGCCTCCTTCGCCTGCGCCGCGACGGTTCGCGCCGCCGCAGCCTGTCGTCGGCGTTCGGCTTCGTCAGCCGGATAGCGATACTTGACGTAGAAATAGGTATTCTGGCCCACCTCAACCGTTCCATCCCTTACGGTCAGCTCCATCTGGTAGCTGCGGGTTGAGCCGTCACGACGGGTGGTCACGACGGAGATATTGGTGATCGGCTGATTTTCCCGGGGTTTGAGAAACAGGATGTTGCCAGCCGGCGCGACCTCCCAGGCGACGCTGTTGCCGAGCGCGACATGGGCGATCTCCTCATCGGCCGAGAATTCCACCTGCACAGAGGAGCGCAATGAACCGACGATGCGGGTGATGTTGTAGGGCTGGTAGTCGACAAAGCGCACACGGCTGTCCTGCGATGCGCCGCGAGGAATTTCGAGGGCAAGTGCGGTGGAGGCGGAGGCCGCCAGCAGGAGAGTGGCAATTGCGATTGTGCGCATCAGTTGATGGCCTCCGGATCGGCCCGGTATTCGCTGACCACGAAGCCGAGAGGGTTCACCAGCCGATCCGTCGACGACATCGGCGCATTCACGTAAGCGAAGGTGAGCGTCGCAACCCAATGGGTTGTCCGAACCTCCTCGCCGCGGGTAATCGTGCGCATGTAGCGGACGGACACGACATTCGGATTGATCAGCGAGATCGACGCGATATTGATGCGTACTGTGGCGCCGCGCCCATAGGTGTTCTGCGGCGACTCCGGGTTGCTGCCACGATAGAGCGCCGAAAATCGCGTCTGCTCCGGCTGTGTCGACAGCAGGGCGACGGTGCGATAATTCTCCTCCGCCTCGCTCCAGACATAACCTTCCCTGGCGCGCACATATTTGGCGGCGAAGTATTTGGTGACGGCTTCGTCATAGGTGCCCGCCGTCGCCGTCAGCGCGGAGACGACATCGACGATGCCTGTCGAATTGTCCACCCGCACGACAAACGGCTCCGCCGTCTTCAGCGGGGTCAAGGCCGCGACGGCGAAGATCGAAATGCCGGCGAGGACGCCGGCCACGATTGCCACGGACCAGGCGATACGCGCCGAGCGTTCGATCTGAACCATACGGTCCTGATCGAAGCGCCGCGCCTTCTCGAAGTATGTTTTGAGTTCGTCCCCTAAGACCATGCGTCACGCTCCGCAAGGACGATTGGATGCTGCGATGTCAAAACGGGCGAAGGCGGGCAGTCCCCTGCCCTCTTCGAGATAGGCTGCGGCCACCGGCTCGGAGATCGCCGGTTCTGCATCCGAATGCTTCTCGGTGAGGGTCTTGTTGTCTTGCCATTCCCACATCGAGCGATTGAGGGGCCGGCGCGAATAGCCGTCGCATTTGGGAAGCGGGTAGGACAGCGATGCGCAGCCGCTGAAGAGTGCCGCCATGCAAACCAGCGGGAGAATTCGGATCATTCCGGAAGGCCTTTTTCTTGTTGGTGCGAAAGGCGTCATGAGCTGACGCGTTTCGAGGTGAGGGTCCGGCCGGCCGCGCGGAAACCGCGGCCGCCGGCACGGACGATATGGGATGCCGTCCAGGCGAGCGTGCTTTCGTGGGCGTCACGCGCCGCCCCGTAGCCGTAGGTCAACGAGGCCCCGCCGGCGGCGAGCGCCGAAGCGATGTTGGGGAGCTGATAGAAGACATAGAGAGCAGCGAGGCAGATGGCGCAAAGCGCGATCGGCCGCATCAGCACATCGCTGTAGCCCTCTATCGATGTGAAGGTGGTGTCGATGCAGGTGATCAACAGGGAGCCCACGGCGACCACCAGGACCTGCAGGATCACGAAGTTTACAAGCTGTCCGATCCACGCCTCGGTGAAACGGCGGGTTGCCTGGAACATGGCGAGCGCCACGAAGATCGGGCCGATCGCCAGCACGATGGCCAACGCCAGGCGGGCGTAGAGAGAGACGATGTAGCCGATCGCCGCGACGATGAAGCTCGCGCCGATCACCATCATGCCGGCGACGCCCGTGACGATATCGACGGGCCAGGAGGCGCGCGACCAGATATCGGTCGCGGAGGCCTGCCCCTTGTCGAGCAGGCTGTCGAAGGTGGAAGCGCTCGGCGCCGTGCCGGTGTTCAGCGCCTGGGAGATTTCGCGCGGGAGTACGTCGAAGAAGATGTTTGCGACATAGGTCTGATACTCGCCGGCGTTCTTCACCAGCATGACGATGATGGCGAGCTTGATCGCCCGGTAGGCGAAATCCAGGATCGGTTCCTGCACCGAGCCGCGCAGGACGAGATAACCATAGAGCACGATGTAGAGGGTGACTGCCGCCGTGAGAGGCCCCGAAACCCATTCGGAGATGTTCGAGGTGCCATCGGAGATGAAGGTCTCCAATGGGGTCTTGAACTGCTCGTCGACGAAGGCGAACACCTCATACATGCTCAACCTCCCAACGACTGCCGCATGCGCTGGAGCCGCATCTTGCCGTTGGCCGCTTCGGCGTTCCTGCAGTTCGTCGTTTTCGCGAGCTCGCCCGGATTGTTGCGGCACTTCGCGACGATGCCGGAAAGCAGCGCTTCGTCCGCCACCAATTCGTCGACGGTGTAGCTTCGTTCGGTCTGCTCCGAGCAGGCCGCCAGAGCGGATATCGCCAGAAGGATCAGAAGGCTCCTCATTGCAGCGCCGCCTTGATCGAGTCCATGCGCTGGCGCCAGTCCTCGGCCTTGCGCTGCTCGTCGACTTGGGCCTGCGCCTGCTGCACCATGCGCAGGCCTTCCATGCGCAGCACATCGGTCTGGAGGAAAGCCGTTTCGGCCTGCAGCCGCGCCTGAAGGTCGGCGATGCTCTTGGCGTCGCCCGCCGTCGATATCTTCTCGCGGAGCGCGTCGATGCCGTCGATGCGCTTGGTCGCGGCGTCGTAGATCTGCTGGCCGAGGCTCATCTGGCCGGCATTCTTATTCTGGATGCGGGAAAGCTCCTTTGCGTAAAAGTCGTCGGCGCTGGTTCGATAGGTCGAGTTGCCGTCATGGAACTTCGAGGCTGAGTCACCGAACACGCCGGCGCCCTCGCCCTTGAACAGCCCCTCGATGGCGTTGAAGTCGGTCGGCAGGGCTTTTCGGATTGAAGGATCATTGAGGACACCAGCGACATCCGCCATGTCGGTGAGCTTGTTGAGCGAGCCATAGAGCTGCTGCGCCTGTTCGATCTGCTGATGGAGCGCATCGAGCTGCGACTTGAGCTGCGTGATGCTCTCGATCTGTTTGGCGATCGCCGTCTGGTCGATCACCGGAATCCCCTGTCCCGCCGCGCCGCTGACGGAAAGGAAAAACGCCGCAGCAATCGTCGCGCCGTGAAGTCGAAAGCAAGCCATCAGCCCGCACTCCTTCTTTGGTGGAAAATGGGAAGCCAGTCCTCGCTCCGGCCGCTGACCTCCGCGCGGATCGCTTCGGCTAGCTCGACATTGGCCGTGCGGCCGGAAAGGATGGCGAGTTCGTCATCGAAGCCCCGGAGGTTCAGCTCGGCGACAACGCTATTGTGGCCCTGCTTCAGCACGAACCGCCGGCTTTCGACCGAGAGTTCGCGAGCGATCAGTTCGTATTCGCGCTCGGTCAGCTTGAAGCCGTCCACATAGTCAGCATGATTGCCCCGGGCGTTCGGCAGGAAGATCTGCGTCGGGCACTGCTCGATGATGGTGTGCGCGATCGGCGAAACGAGCGCATCACGCGGGCTTTGCGTGGCGAAAAGCATCAGGCCGTTTTGCTTGCGGATCGTTTTCAGCTTGTTCTGGGCGAGATCCCTGAAGCCCTCGTCCTGCAGCGCCTTCCAGAACTCGTCGATGACGATGATGATCCGCCTGCCGTCGATCAGCTGCTCGACGCGGTGGAAGAGATAGGCCATCAACGGCGTGCGGATTTCTTCGTTGTCGAGAAAGTCGGTCATGTCGTAGCCGACGAACCGGCCGCCGGCGCTGAAATCGCCGAAGCCAATATCCTCGATCACATTGTCAAACACCCATCCGAGAGGTCCTCCCCTCTCCCACCGGCGCAGCCTGGCCGCGATCCCCTCCGGATCGGTGTTGTTGAGGAAGGTTCTCAGTGCGCCGATCGTGCGGCGCTCGACGGGTAGGTCGGCAAGGCCGTCGATGGCGGACGCAATGTCGCGAAGCTCGGTCACGGTCAGTTCCCGTGTTGTCGAGCCGACAAGCTTGCCGACCCAGCGCGTCAGAAAAACCTTGTTCTCGGGTGTCAGCTCGAGCGCCTTGAGCGGCGCGCAACCGGTTGGAACACCATTCTTGAGGGGCAGGTAGGCGCCGCCGGCGGCGCGCACGTAAAGATCGGCGCCCCTGTCCTTATCGAAGAACACCACATGTGGGTCGTGCTTCTCGAGCTGCGACAGCATGAAGTTCAAGAGCACGGTCTTGCCCGCGCCGGACGGCCCGCAAACAAAGGTGTTGCCGAGATCGCCATAATGAAAATTGAAGTAGTACGGCGACCCTGACGCCGTCTTGAGCAGGGCAACGGCCGGACCCCACTCGTTGCCGTCCTTTTGGCCGATCGGATAGGAGTGGAAGGGAGACAAGGCTGCAAAGTTCCGTGACGTGATCGCGCCGGACCGCGCGCGATAGCGGAAGTTGCCGGGCAATTGAGCCCACCAGGCAGCCTCGAGGCCCAGATCTTCGCGCGCGACGACCGCGCCTCCGCTGGTCAGGCTGGCGCGCGCCTTGGCGAGATTGTCGGTCAGTTCCTTCACCGAGGAAGCGAAGACGGAAAGCGTCAGATGGTGCTCGCCGAGCACGAACCGATTGGACTCCAGATCGTCCATCGCCTCGTCCAGCTCATCGATCTGTGAGGCCGCCTTGTCGCCGCTCGAGACCATCTGGTTCTGCTTGCGGCCCATGATGACGCGGGCGTCCGCCTTCGATGCGAAGGAGAAGGACTGCGTGAGGATAAGTTCGAAGGGGCTGGTGAGCGCGCCGTCGAGCATGCCGGTCCTGGTGCGGGCCGGATATTCTTTGAAACTCAGCATACCGGCATAGCGGCTTGCGGCCTCGTGCCGGATCTCGATCGTCTCGCGGCCGACGATGACCCGGTCGGAGTAGATCGCCGACGCGATCCGACCTTCGGTCAGGGGGACCGATTCCCGCCGACCGCCGACGATCTGGTGCAGCACCTCGCTCGGTTCCGAAAACAGCAGGCCCTCATGTTCGTAGAGCGACAGCAGGCGTGGCTCGAAGCGCTTCAGTGCCGCCGTGACTTCGGCGACCTTGTCGTGAAGCTGCTTCAGTGCCTCCTCGTCCAGTTCCGTCGACGTCCGGCGGGCGCGACGCAGGCGCGACAACAACTTTGCCGCCTTGTCCGCCGGATCGCGCGCCGGTGACCAGAGGATCGTGAGATAAAGGTCATTGCGAAACAGGTCCTCGTCCACCATGCGCGCGCGATACTTTTCGTTGAGCGCTGTCGAGAACGGCGTGGTGAAAGTTCCTTCCGGATAAGCGCTGTCGCGGCGGCGGATGAGATGGGTCCACACGGCAAGCCGCTCGTCGGCGATGTTCCGGTAGAGCGTGTTGAGGTCGCGATGAAGGGCATTCAGGTCGAGAACATCGGCGGTCTCGAACGAGACGCCTTCGAGCGCGATCATCACCATCAGCGCCCGCGAATCGAGCGCTATGGTCGACCGGTCGACGTGGCGAACATACGGGATGAAGGTCTGCGGATCGAGTTCGCGAGACCTGAGCGTGGCGAGGCTAGGCAAAACCGAGATCCCTTTCGTCGAAGCGTCGGGCGAGACTCAGCGGCGTCAGTGACGCGCCGCCCCAATAGGCGCTGTTCCGGGATCGGCCACGTGTCTCCACCCAGGCCAGCAGGATGCGAAACATGTTGTGGTCATGTTTGACCAGCGCGCGGAACAACAGGTGAAAGGCCACGCCGACGAGTGCGTAGGCGATCGAGCCGGCAACGATGAAGAGGATGGTGGTGAGCATGATGTTCACGCCCATGGCTTCCATCGTCACGCCGGCGATCATCGCCGGGCGGGTGCAGGCGATGAACAGCGTGTCTTCCTCGAGCGTCGGCCGCGCACTCGCCATGGCGTCAACCTCCGACGATGGTGTTGACGAGTTCGGTGGCGCCGAAGATGCCGCCGATGCCGATGATCCAGAACCCTGCTCGTCTCAGATCCATGTAGCCGAACATCCAGGCGATGCAGATCACGATCACCGCGATGGTGGCCAGCAGCTTGGCGATGTTGCCGGTCAGCATGTCGACGATGTTCTGCAGCACGGTCTCGATGCCGGCGGCTTGCGCGAACGCGGGCTCGATCACGGTCGTGACGATGGCCGCCGCCAGGACGACGGAGGCGGCGGTCGATCGGATATGAGAACGGGAGGTCATTCACTCTGCTCCATTTGACTGTTCTGAAACACCAGGACGGACGATCGCCGCCGCGTATTGAAGACATCCCACGAGGGTGCCGAGGCCGCCTGATTGGCGGGTGGGTCTTGCGTCTGCTGTTCGTTCGCGACTTCGACAGCAGCGGGCCCACTATCCCCCCTCCCCTGCCCGCCATCTCCGATTTCGAGCGTCGCAAGGGATCCGCTCAGCCGCCTCGCCTCCTGGCTGACCTGCCCGTCGTACTTGACCATCTCGCCAACGGTGGGATCGCCTCGCCCGTACCAGGACTGCAGCATCACCTGCCCCGCCCGCTTCGGATCAGCGCCGGCGTTAACGGCGAGCCGGTAGTATCCATCGAGCAGCGTTGCGGTGGCCCGAAGGTTGAGGCACGGATCGAAGGCGTCGGAGATCGACAGCTTCAGTTTTCGCAGCTCTTCCATGCCGATGCCACCGAGACCGAGCTGGATGTCCTGCCGCTCAGCCGCCAGCGACGTGGCGACCTCGATCGCCTCAGCTTTCGTGGACGGCTGCTTCGAACTTGGCGGACCGCTGTTGATCCGGATGGCGAGCGGATCGAACCGGCTTTCCAGGCTGACGACGCCCGCCAGCGTCTTGGCCGCAACCATGGGTGCGCAGGTCTGCGCAAGATCGGCGAAGAGAACAGGCATGGTCAGTACCAGACCCTTTGCTTGCCGACGCCGTCGATGGTCACATCGACAAAGTGCGGCTGTTCTCGGAAGTTGGGCCGGGACGTAACCTTGGCCATGCACTGCAGCCGGCCGCCCTCGCTTTGCCATCGCGGCGACAGCACGGAACCGTGATCGCCGCCAGTGTCATCGCGCCCGAATGAGCAGAAGCGCCTGTCAACGGGCCGGAGAGAGGCCGACACGCACGTGGCGACACGCCCGCCCGATCCGAACGAGCTGGTGAGCGTATAGCCCTCGTTGCAGTAATACGGATCATATCCCGGGCGCGAACTCTGGAACCCGACGCCGCTGCATGTGGGAAACGAGTTGCCCTTGGCAAGCCAGCGCCAGAGCTTATTGATGGGGGGCCGGCAAGCGGCGTATTGCGTCGCACCGCCTGGATTGGAAAGGCACAGGATAACCTGGCACCCCCATTCATCAGCTCGCGCTTGACTGTCGAAAATGAGATAGGATGACGCTAAGCTGGATGCGGCGACGATTGCCCTTATGAGCGAGTTTCTCATGATCACCACCTCTCACGCGCGCAGTGCTGGTTGGAACCGATCGGCCCGGCCGGCTACGACTCGTTATACTGTCAAATATCTGATAGTTTAATCGATGACAAGCGCACGTGACGCGGAATGGCAGGACCAGCGATTTTCGGCCTTCGCCCTGCAGGAGGTTCTTGATAATCCGGTCGAGGGAGAAACGCCGCAGTCGCGGCTGAAGCAGCTCGGCATGATGACGGTGCTCTATATGATGCACCAGAGGGGTGAGAAGCTGACCCTCGCAAACATCAAGGAAGTAACCGGGATGACGCGCAACACGGTGAAGGAATCGGTTGATCCGCTGGTTGCGCGCGGCATCCTCCAGGAAACGATCGTGAAGAATTCGGTGGGGCGAGGAACTGCGTGGCAGTATGAGTTCGCTCCAGAAATCTTTGAGCGTCTAAAGTCCTCCTGATCGCGATTCGGCCAAAGCAGCAATGCACGCGTAGATTATCAGCCACGCGCTCACGGCCCTCCTCGGGCTCAGTGCTCGTATTCGGTTGATGGCGCTCCAGGACCCGAACGTGCAATTGTCGATTAAGTGATCGGACCAAGTCTAGCCTGAAGCGACGGCGACTTGTTGATCGACTTAGAGATCCGTTCGCGCCAGCGTTTTCGCATTTGCCGCCAAGGCCAGCGCTGGCGCAGTTGGCGTCGATGCCAAGAAACCTACGGATTACATATTGAGCATCCGCGTATATCAGTGAGATTGAGTTCGGCGGCCTTGATCAATGCGGCATCTCGGTCAAATGGGCCGTGCCAGCGACCGTTTCTGTCCCCCGCTCCTGCCTGGGTGCCTTGACCTGCGTTGCAGAAACCACATTGGGCCCGGTGGATACGTCCTCGGTCGTGCGCCCAATTTTCGTAGATATAGTAGTCCATCCCACCCTCAAACTTCCATGTCCGTGGCTTCGGCGTATTCAGCAGCGAATTTGTTAGGCCGCCGCCAATGTGCCTGCGCTGCCGAAGCCTTATTATGTCGCGGCTCCGGCGATCGTCATTTGCCCGCAACGCTGCGTGCGATCGACGGCGACAGTTTTGGTTATACGATTTAGTCTGTGGAGTGGAAACTCGGGGACTGGAAGGGCTCCAAGTACAAATCCGATGATCGATGGATCTCCCGTAGCTGATTCGCAACTTCAGAAACGTAAGGATTTGTCCGCTGACAAAATCGTGAAATTGCGTAGCGTATTCAATCGCATGATTCAGATCATGCTGATCCTGGTACGCTAGGGTCGATCCGACGCCGTTAACCTCTTGTTAACTTAAAACTTCTTGTCGGAAGAAACGAATCGGACATAATGACGCTTGCTTGGCCACTTCGCGCCAAAAATCGATTTTAGAGAGCACTGACCGAATGAACGTGAGTTCACCCGTTCCCACGAAAATCCCGTTGGTGTTTGAGAAAAGCATTCTCGAACAAGGCGACCAGATATCGAAGAAGCTGCACCTTCTCTCGGTACAGCGCTTCCCTCCCGCCGCTAAGAAGAATTTGCGTTCTTTTTCGCTGGCCGAGGTAGCCGCCTATCTGGGAGTTTCCCAAAGTCATCTTAAAAAGCTGCATCTGGAAGGCAAAGGCCCGATGCCAGAAACCTCGTCGTCTGGCAGACGGTCGTACACGGCAGAGCAAATGCTCGAGCTGCGCCAATATCTGGATCAATACGGGCGGTCCGATGCCCGCAGGTATGTTCCCCATCGTCGCACTGGCGAGAAACTTCAGATCCTCGCGGTAGTCAATTTCAAGGGCGGCAGTGGCAAGACAACGACAGCCGCCCACCTCGCCCAGTACTTGGCGTTGACCGGGCACCGGGTACTTGCGATCGATCTCGATCCACAAGCCTCGCTGTCCTCATTGCACGGGTTCCAACCCGAACTGGACCAGACAAAATCGCTATACGACGCGATTCGCTATGACGACGAGAAGGTACCTCTCTCGGAAATCATCAAGTCAACGAATTTTCCGGGCCTTGATATCGTTCCGGCGAACCTTGAGCTTCAGGAATTCGAATATGACACGCCGCTGGCAATGACGGACAAGACGTCGAACGTCGGCAGGGCGTTCTTCACGCGGATTTCAACCGCACTGCACGAGGTCGATGACCGCTACGATGTCGTCGTCGTCGACTGCCCGCCGCAACTCGGCTACCTGACCATCACTGCACTGACGGCGGCAACGTCAGTGTTGATTACGATCCATCCCCAGATGCTTGATGTCATGTCGATGGGGCAGTTCCTGCTGATGCTCGGAAATATCTTGCAGCCAATAAGGGCGGCGGGTGCCGAGGTGAATCTGGAATGGTACCGCTACCTGGTTACACGCTTTGAACCCACTGATCAGCCGCAAGCCCAAATGGTGGCGTTCTTGCATACGCTGTTCGGCGAATTCATCCTGAAAAATCAGATGCTGAAATCAACGGCGATTTCCGATGCGGGGATTACCAAGCAGACCCTCTACGAAGTCGAGAAGAATGCGATGACCCGTTCCACATACGAGCGGGCGATGGAAGCGTTAGACGTCGTAAATGGCGAAATCGCAGCTTTGATTCATGAAGCATGGGGGCGCTGATTTTTGTCCGCTGACAAAATCGGACATTTCCCAAGTGCATTCAATGGACTAGGCGGTATCTGGAGGTAAAATATGGCACGTAAGAATCTTCTTGCAGGCCTCGTAGAAGCGGAGACCGGCGACCAGGTGTCTACGTCCGCTGCGGCATATCCGATCCGTGGCGCTTCCAAATCCATGATCCGCTCGGTCAACGAATTGGCAAAGCAGGCGGATGCGTATCTTGAAGGCGAGCATGTGGTTGAACTCGACCCAAACGCAGTCGACGGCTCGTTCGTTTCCGACCGCATGGGCGACGACAAGGTGCAGTACCAAGAACTGCTGGAAGCGATTCGGGAAAGGGGGCAGGATTCTCCCATACTTGTTCGTCCGCATCCGGGCTCCGACGGCCGCTACATGATCGTTTTCGGCCATCGCAGGGTCCGGATCGCGCGTGAACTGGGACGGAAGGTGAGGGCGGTCGTCAAGGATATCGATGACAAGACGCATGTCATTGCCCAAGGTCAGGAGAATTCCGCTCGGGCAAATCTCAGCTTCATCGAGAAGGCGATGTTTGCAAAGCGCCTTGAGGACTTGGGGTACGACAGAGATGTCATCTCGTCGGCATTGGCCTCGAACGCCGCTGCGGTCTCGAAGATGGTGTCAGTTGTCACAAGGATTCCGGCATCGGTCATCGGCAAGATTGGATCAGCTGCGTCTGTCGGCCGCGAGCGTTGGGTGGAGCTGTCTCTGCTCGCCGGCAAGAAATCCGAAATGGTTAATGCGATCTTGTCCGAGCCGGAGTTCGGGGACTTGGAAAGCAACGAACGCTTCGAAAGGTTGCTTGCGGGCCTGAACGGGAAGGGGAAGCCGGTTCGCAAGGCAGGTGTGAAGCCCGCTGCGCAATCCTGGGTTCCCGAGGACAAGTCAGTTAGCGTCAGCGTTAAGAAGGCAGGCAGGGCCGTCGCGATCGCCGTGAAGGGGATGGACGGTAGCCGCTTTGGAACGTGGATTTCCGATAATCTGGGCGACCTTTATGAGGCGTTCAGGAAGTCGGAGAAGACAGTAACAGGAGACTGAAACCGCAAAAGAAAAAGGCCCCCGAACGTCACCGTCGCGGAAGCCCTTCTCGTCTGTCGCAAGTTGAGAATCGCATTTCCCCGAATCACTGTCAAGAGTCGTGGCGTCGTTTCGGCGAGCAGATTTCTTTTGCCTAGAGGACAGGTGAAGGAAAATGCAGACGCATATCGCAACGACGCCCTTTGGGCGGCGGCCGGCGTCGCTTGGCCAGATCACAAGCCAGGCGAAGGCCAGGACGATGCCGAAGGAGGCAAGCGTCCAGAAATGGGAGGTGTTCCAGTACATCCGCGAAGCGCGGGACCAGGTCGGGGCGACAGATAGGTCGCTGGCCATTCTGAACGCTCTGCTGTCATTTCATCCGGAAACAACGCTCGCCGGCGACGGAGAGCTCGTTGTGTGGCCGTCCAACGAGCAACTGATGGCACGCGCGAATGGCATGCCTGCGACAACGTTGCGCCGGCATCTGGCGGTGCTGGTCGACTGCGGGCTGATCATTCGCAGGGACAGTCCGAACGGCAAGCGCTTTGCACGCAAGAGCCGGGGAGGGGAGATCGAGCAGGCCTACGGATTCGATCTGGCGTCGATCGTAGCGCGCGCGGAAGAGTTCAGGGAGCTCGCCGAGACGGTCAAGGCTGAGAAGAAGGCCTTTCGTGTCTCCAGGGAGCGCCTCACGCTGTTACGCCGGGACATCGTCAAGATGATCGACGCCGGCATCGAGGAGAGCGTGCCCGGCAATTGGGGCCGCGTGCTGCAGGCCTACCAGGCGATTGTAGGTCGGCTGCCGCGCACTGCCTCGAGGCAGCTCATCGAGAGCATCAACAGCGAACTCGAGGACCTCTGGGTGGAAATCCGTGACACACTGGAATCATTCACAAAAACACAGAATCCGGACGCCAATGAGTCCCATTCCGGCGCGCACATACAGAATTCAAACCCAGACTCTAATTCTGATTTTGAAAACAGCTCAGGAAAATATGAAGAAGCGGCGACGTTTGCGGAAACCGAGAACGTGCGCAGCCTGCCAAAACGGGATTTGCCCTTGGGGATCGTGCTGGATGCCTGCCCGAACCTGCGCGAGCTGGCCCAGGGTGGCCAAATCCGCCACTGGCGCGATTTTCTGGCCGCGGCCGAGGCTGCCCGGCCGATGCTCGGCGTCAGCCCCAGCGCCTGGAAGGATGCGCTCAAAGTGTTGGGCGAGCAGCAGGCCGCGATTACGGTTGCCGCGATCTACCAGCGCAGCGCGCAGATCAACAACGCCGGCGGTTATCTGCGTAGCCTGACAGAGCGCGCCAGGGACGGAAAATTCTCGACCTGGCCGATGGTCATGGCGCTGCTCAGGGCCAAGCTAGATGGCGGCAAGCCGGAGGAGCCGGCCGGGAAGGGGCATGGAGCGCCGCAAACGAGCCCTCCGCCGAGCGGCGAAGGTCTTCAGGTGTCGGACGCCCTGCGCCGCAGCCTGGAAAGGCCGAAATGGTGATGTGTTGCGCGGAAGGTCGATGCAAGAAGCGCGAACCTTGGCTTTAGGGCTGCAGGCGTAGGGGGCAGGGAGAGGACTTTGGGCCGCCTTGACGGTGCTTTGGATCATGCCTCGTCAAGCAGCGCCCGGCCGAGATCCTGCAAAGGCATCGCTTCGATGCCATGCTGCAGCGGAAACCGCTCCGGTCCCGGAAAGACGACGATACGCCGCTCCGGAGCGAGGTCCTCACAAGCCTGGTGGAAGCCTTTTTCCACCTTTGGCATCAGGCTTCGCTTGATTTCGATGGCCCAGAGCCGCTGGCCCGGCAATGTGAGCAGCAGGTCGATCTCCGCGCCCGCGGCTGTCCGGTAGAAATTGCTCAGCGTGCCGGCGGGGGCTGTCGCGGTGAGGGTTTCGATCACGAAGCCTTCCCAGGAGGCGCCGGCCACCGGATGGCCAAGCACGTCTTCCTGCGTGGCGAGCCCAAGCAGCGCATGGGTGATGCCGCTGTCGCGGACATAGACGCGGGGGGATTTGACCAGGCGCTTGCCGACATTGGCGTGCCAGGGTTCCAGCCGGCGAACCAGGAGGAGATCGACGAGCAGGTCGAGATATGACGCGACGGTCTTGCCGTCGACGCCGAGCGCGCGGGCGAACTCGGCGGCATTGAGCAGGCCGGCCTGGTGGTGCGCCAGCATGGTCCAGAAACGGCGCAGCGTCTCGGCCGGGATGCGCGGGCCGAGGAGGGGGACGTCGCGCTCCAGATAGGTGCGGATGAAATCCTGCCGCCACCGCTGACTGGCCCGGTCGCTGACGGCCAGGAAGCTGTCGGGGAAGCCGCCGCGGGCCCATAGCGGACCAAGATCGGTGGCGCCGATTTCGAGACCGTCGATCGGCCGCATTTCGAGATAGGCGATCCGGCCGGCAAGGGTCTCGCCTGACTGCTTCAGGAGGTGGATCGATGCCGATCCCAGCAGCAGGAAGCGACCGGCTTTCCGACCGGCGCGCCGGCCGCGGTCGATCAGCCCGCGCAGGTTCTGGAACAGGTTCGGCAGCCGGTGGACCTCATCCAGAATGACAAGCTTGTCCTCGTGCTCGCTCAGATAAAGCTCCGGTTCGGCAAGCCGGGCGCGGTCGGCGTCGGATTCAAGGTCGAGATAGATCGAAGGTCGCCGTTCGGCTATTTCGAGCGCGAGCGTGGTCTTGCCGACCTGACGCGGCCCGAGCAGCGCCACGGCGGGGATGCTGTCCAGCAATTCCGTGAGTTCGATGGCGATGCGACGCTCGATCATCCTTGCAATTATGGAGTATAGTTCCAGATTTGCAAGGATGATGAACTATGCGGGGCGCTAGAGTCCGCTCGCCTTGGTGAGATTGACCCGGAACCGATCGCGCCGGCGCTGGTATTTGCGCGTCATCTCGGCGCTGGTGTGGCCGAGATGCTTCTGCACATAGCGCTCGTCGACCTCGGCCGAGGAGGCGAGGCCAGATCGTAACGAGTGTCCGGCAAACAGTTTTCCGCGCTGACCCTCCGGCAGATCGCCGCGCACGCCGGCGGCCAGCGCGGTCCGCTTGACGAGGCGAGCGATCTCCTGGTCGTTGAGCCGCCCGGCCCCGACCGCCTTACCCTGGCCGGTGACGCGCCGGAACAGCGGCCCGTGCGCGATGCGCGCGAGCTTGAGCCAGGTCTCCAACGCCACGATCGGGCAGGTCGCGTCGGACGAGCCGCGCCCGACCTCGATCTCCCGCCAGCCCGTCTTGCCGCGAAGGGTTACCAGCAGGCCCTTTTCCAGGATCTCGATCCAGCCGCGGCCGTCCTCGGTTTGGTCGCGGCCGACATCCAGCGCCACGATTTCGGAACGGCGCAGGCCGCCGGCAAAGCCAAGCAGCAGCATAGCGCGGTCGCGCAGGCCGCGTAAGCTTCCGCGGTCGAGGGTTTCCAGCATCGCGATCAGATCTTCGGGGAGGATCGCCTCTTTTTGCCGAGGCGGCGCGGCGTGTCTGTTGCGAATGCCGGCCATTACCGTGGCGATGTGCCGATCTTTCCTGTCGAGCGGCTGGCCGCGCTGGGCATAGTTCCAGGTCAGCGAGGACAACCGGCGCTCGATCGTCGACACCGAGCCCGGCCTCTTGTCGCCGGTCGCCGTGCCGGAGGCTTGAGCCGTGATGTAGAGGCCGACCACCTGCGGATCGGGCGGAAACATCTCGACGCCCTGCCGGCGGCACCAGCTGACAAAATGGCCCCAATCCGACGCATAGGCGCGCCGTGTGTTGGCCGAACTCGCCGCCTCAACATAGTCGCGGGCGCGGCCGGCGAGTGTCTCGAGATGCGCCGGTAGGCGAGGGGTCCCATCGACCGGAAGGAGAGAGGAGAGGTCGTCCGCAGGGGGATGTTCCGGCGCGCGGCCCATCGCCATGACAACGTCGACAATGTCGGGCAGGTCGTCGGCCCCAGACGCAGCAGGCTCGGTCGATGGCCTCGCGTCCGCAATGTCATCTCCGGCGCCCGTGCTGTGGGACGGTCCGGAGCCTCGCTCGGCGTGATTTTTGGGCTTCTGCTCGACGAAATCGGCCATTTCCTCTATAAAGAGCAAAACGAACGATAAGGCAACATTATCATTCGTTTTGTTGCTTCGACAGGCTGTGCGTTTTGGCGCGAAAACGATGGCACAAAGCGCACCGGCGTTTTACCCTCGCATGTATGATTCGCCTCGATCCCGCGACCGCCAATCCCGCCCCACCGCCGGCCGTCCCCGCCTGGGCGCTCGCCGCCGGTGGCGCGCTGCATGACGCCGACGCCGCCTTCCAGGCCGGCGCCGCCTTGAGCGCCCTCGAAACGCTTGCCCGCGGACAGCCTGCCTGGGCCGGCGCCTGGCGCCAGCGGCTGGCGCTGAAATGTGCTGCCGCCAGCATGCGGCTGGCCGGCCGCAGCGAGGACAAGGCCGCCCTGCGCGACGCGTGGCACCTGCGTTCGGCCGGCGCCGATCCCGGTCCCGCCGGCGCCATTTTTGGCGCCTGGCGGCAGATGGCATTGCAGCCGCCCGTCGCCAGCGCCGAACGCCTGGCGAAGGTGGTCGAGCTGCTCGGACTCGCCTGGGATGATAAGGCTCTCGCCGATCTGTGCGCGGCGATCGACGATCAGGTCCGCGCCGGCCGGCCGGCGCCGTTCGCCGCCGCCGCGATCACCGCTCACATCGTCGCCATGCGGCCCGATGCCGAGCTTTTTGCCTGGTGGCTCGCCGACCTGGTGCTGGCGCAAAGCCTGCGCTGGCCGCGGCCGCTGCCACTGTTGATGACGCAGGCCTTTGGCCTACCCTTCCGCGCGGCCGGCGGCGGCAAGCGCATCCGCCCCGGGGAAAAGAGTTTTGAACGCGCGGTCTGCGTGGCGCTGGGTCAGGCGGCGGCAGAGGCCTGCCGGCTGGCCGCCGAGCTGTCACGCCGCGCCGAAAAACTGCTGGCGGTGGCGCCAAAACTGCGCGCCAGGGGCGCCTGCGACGTGATTTTTTTGCTGCTGAATGAAGACGCCGTCGCCGGCTCGCTGACGACGAAAAACCTGTCGCGCTTTGCGGTGCGGCGCCTGTTCGAACGGCTGCAGCAGCTCGAGGCCGTGCGCGAGCTGTCGGGCCGCACCAGCTTCCGGCTGTTTGGGCTCTAACGATGAGCGAAGCCTCTGCCCGCCGCAAAACAAACGGTCAGCCGGCGCTGCTCGACTCCGAGCTGGACCACCTGCCGCCAGAACTGCGCTGGCGCGAGTGGATGGGCCGCGTCGAAGCGGTGATCTTTGCCGCCAGCGAGCCTGTGCCGCGCGAGGTGCTGGCGCGGGTGGTGGGAAGAAACTGCAATATCGAGCTGATCATCGACGACATCCGCGCCGAGCTCGCCGGCCGTCCTTACGAGCTGGTGTCGGTCGCCGGCGGTTGGCAGCACCGGACCAAAAAGGTTTTTGGCGACATCATCCACGCCGCGTTCGGGACAGCCGCGGGGCAGGGGACAAAAGAACTGTCGCAGTCGGAGGCGCTTGTGCTGATGTGCATTGCCTATTTCCAGCCGATCACGCGTGGCGAGCTGTCGAGCTTTTTCGGCAAAGAAGTGTCGCGCGACCTGATCGGCGTGCTGCGCGCGCAGGACCTCATCGCGTCGGGACCGCGCAGCCCGCAGCCGGGGGCGCCTTACACCTATGTGACGACCAAGAATTTTCTGTCGCAGTTCGGGCTCGCCACGCTGCGCCAGCTGCCGGATTTCGAGGCCCTTGAGGACGCCGGCCTGCTGTCGAAGGAAAAGCTGCTGGCAGGAGATATTCCGGTCGGGTTGGCTAGCGGGGAGGGCGATGTCGTTGAGGACGACGGGCCGTGAGCGGGGCGTTGTCGCGTTCCGACGCTGCGATGGGCTCGTGCGCGGCTGGTTGAAGAAATTCGAGAGAAATCACGTTCTTTCGCAACTCGACGGGAGGACCCGCCAAGCGGACCTCCTTTTTCGCAAATTATCTACGCCTTCTCTCTTGCAAGAAAGCATTGGCGTTCACATTTGACGCCAGGACTTCGGCAGAGAAGTCCAAATTTGTATTATTCAAATTATTGGCGAGAGGAATATCCAAAAAATGGCGGACTATTTTGAGATCGATTTTCTTGGCGTTGAAACCAAGAAGAGCGGAGACGCGATCGCGCTGCGGTACGAGAAGGACGGCGCGACCTATATCCATGTCATCGATGGCGGCTACGTGGACACCGGCAAGTCGTTGCGTGACCACATCCTTGCCCACTACGGAAACCCGACGTTCATCCACCACGTCGTCGCTACCCACAATGATGGCGACCACGCCCGCGGCCTCGTGGAGATCGTCGAGCACTTCGATGTCGGCGTGCTTTGGATGAACCGGCCTTGGATCTATGCTGCGGAGATCATCGACCGGTTTGAGACGTACAATGACGTCGACCGGCTCCGCTCCAATCTGCGCTCGGCGCACGCGAACCTGGCAGCGCTGGAGGAAATCGCAGAAAGGAAGGGCATCGAGATCCGCGAGGCGTTTCAGGGGGCTGCAATCGGTGCGTTCCGCGTGATGGCGCCGACGCGTGGCCGGTTCCTGGACCTTGTGGTTACCTCTGACAAGACGCCGGAAGCCAAGACCGAAACGTCGGCCTTCGACGGGTTCCTGACCACGTTGGTGGAAAAAGCCAAGAGCGCGGTGGCCTACATCCGGGCGGCTTGGGGCGCCGAGGCGTTCCCTGCCGAGGATACCAGCAACGAGAACGAGATGAGCGTCGTGCAGTACGCGAACCTGTGCGGTAAGAAGATCCTTCTGACCGCCGACACCGGGCGGGATGGGCTGGCGGAAGTCATCGCCTATGCGCCCTCTGCGAGCCTTCAGCTTCCCGGCATCGACCGCTTCCAGGTGCCGCACCATGGCGGCCGCCGCAACCTGACGACAGAACTGCTGAATTCGATGCTCGGAGAGCCGTTGGACAGCAAGCCTCAACAGGGTCACTTCACGGCGGTCATCAGCTCCGCAAAGGAAGACGAAGACCATCCGCGCAAGGTGGTGATGCGCGCAATGATCCATCGAGGCGCCAATTTGCACATGACGGAAGGGGTGAGCTTCCGGACATCATGGAATGCTCCGTCCCGGGAGGGGTGGAGCCCCGCGAGGCCGGCTACCTATCCTGAGGAATATGAGGTATAGGCCATGGCGATCCCTTTGACCACCGATATCGCCCAAATGTTCGACGGCTATGGCCGGCAGGCCCGGCTGTTTCCAGGCTTGCTAACGATCTTTCCGCCCTTGCTAGCGGTCTTTGCCTGGTTCCCCTGGCTGCTTCTGTCCAGCATCGGCGCAACGCTGCTGACGGTGGCCACCTCGTGCGGCCTCCTCTACGCGCTTGGATCCTATGCCCGCACCAAGGGGCGGCGCATCGAGCCCGGCCTGCGAAAGGCATGGGGAGGGTGGCCGACGACCATCATCCTGCGCCACCGCGACAGCCATCTCGATCGGCACACGCGCCAGCGTTACCACAGCTTCTTGAGCTCGGCGGTACCGGACTTGCCGGCAATTCCGACGGCCGAACAGGAGGCTGCGGATCCGTCAGGGTCCGATGCGGTCTATGACTCGGCGGTTGTCTGGCTCAAGGAGATGGCGCGGGGCAAAGACTTCCCGATGGTTCATCGTGAAAATGCGCAATACGGCTTCCGCCGCAACCTGCGTGGCCTGAAATCGGTGGGCATCATCATCTGCGGCCTGACACTGGCCGCATCGGCCGGTGCGATCCTCTACAACAATCCGGGGTTTCTCGATCTGCTGCAGAAGCACGACTGGCGCGCGGCGATCGGCACAATCGTGCCGCTCGGGCCGGCTGTGCTTTCGGCCATGGCCGTCAATGCGGCGGCAATTGTCATCTGGGTCTTCGTCGTGACCAGGCAATGGGTCTGGGAGGCCGGGGTGCAGTACGCCACCGCGCTGCTCGCCGCTTGTGACACGATTAGGCTGCGCCGGGCCCAGCCTAACGCTCCGACAGCGGCGGCTTGAATGGATCTCAGGATTTTCGACGTCGAGCACGGTCAGTGCTCGCATCTTGTCACCGATACGGGCCGGCACGTCCTGATCGATGCGGGTCATAATTCGACAACGAATTGGCGCCCGTCCACTTACCTGCCCGGCAGGGGCATCCGCCATATAGACAAGCTGATCATATCGAATTTTGACGAGGATCATGCGAGCGACCTGCACAATCTGGTGGGGGCTGTCGACATCCGCACTCTGACCAAAAATCCCTCGGTATCTGCGCATAACCTTCGCCGTTTGAAGGAAATTGGCGGGATTGGCCGGGGCATTGACGCCCTGGCGGATATGATGGCGACTTATACTGGATCGGCCGGCGGCGATGTCGATTACGGCGATTTCAGGCTCCGGTGCTTCTGGAACAACTACCCGTCCGAATTTGAAGACGAAAATAACCTGAGCCTGGTCTCCATCATCGAGAGCCACGGTGTCCACATCTGCTTTCCCGGTGACATGGAAGTGGCAGGATGGGAGAGGCTGTTGCGGCGGCAAAGCTTTCGGGCAGCCATGCGCGAGGTCGATATCTTAATCGCTTCGCACCATGGCAGGCTTAACGGCTGCAGCGAACGCCTGTTTCGGGAGACCGGCCTGTTCCCATATTTTGTTGTGATTTCCGATTGTGGACGGGAATACGCCACCCAGGAGACGCAGCGTTGGTACCGGGAGCGATGTCGTGGCATCGATCTGAACGGTCAACGTAGGCGAGTGCTGACCACCCGGAAGGACGGCCGTATACGCGTCCAGACAAGCCCACTGGGGGCGATCGTCGACGTGTTTTGAAGCAACTGAAAGCCAGTACCTCCTATCGACTTTGGTCAGGTCCTAAAACCTCCGTTGCGCTCTGTTTCCATTTCAGTTTGGACGAATGGCCCGTGGTGCACCTGCACGCCACCTCCATTGCACAAACTTTGGCCGCGGCAATTCCTGCCTAATCGGGGATGAGAATGCCCGACAGAGTTGCCAGCGAGATTTTGGTCTCGCAAGACTGCACGAGGCACAGTCTGCTCAGCGGAAGTGACCTAAATTCATTTGCCGACGTTTGGCCCTTCGACGGCAAGAATTTCGAGGCCTTCGATCTCCTGCATTACTTTGCCCGCAATCCCTTGTAGGTCGCCGTACATGCCGACAGTCGACTCGATCACACCCTGGATCTGTGCTTCCCGCTTGGCCCACCCGCGGATGGTGTTTTTGCGCTCCTTGGCGAGGTCGTCCTGCATGTCGGAGAATTTCTCGACGATGGCCTCGATTCGCTGGCGGAAACGGGGCCCAGTCAGATATCCATAGACCAACTCCATCTTGGAGGCCTGTCCGACCTGAACAAGGCGAGAGTTCGCCAATTCGATCAGGGATTGCCGCAACATCACTGCGATCGGCACCGCACAGCGCGGGTGGGCAACGTACACACCCTCGACCAGGTCAAACGTCTCCACGCCAGCCGGTAATGCCTCGGAGATCAGCAGGGCAATGTCCGCCTTTGCGCTGCGCTGATCCGCGCGCAGCTTGGCCAACCAGCCTGCGCTCCAGTTCTTGGTACGCTTCGATTCCCATAAAATGGCGCCACACTGCTGGCCGGCAGGGCCGACGATCCGTTGCAACACGTCGCCGCCATATTCACCTTTGGCAACCGGTTCGATGACGTCGACCGGGAACCTGCTGGCGATCAGCGACTCGAGCTCAAGCTCGAGCACCTCGCCCTGAAGCTGCTGCGAACCCTGCTCGGCCTTGCGCTTCAGCTCCTCAATCTGCCGCTGCATACCAGCGATCTGCTCCTCCTTTTCGGCCACCTTCATCCGGAGCCCCTCTTCTGCTTCCGCTTTGGCCTTGGCGCGGACGAGAGCTAGCCCCTCCTGGACCTTCTTTTCGACCGTCAGATCCAGTTCGCGCTTTTCGTCGTCGAGGGCACGTTGCTGCTTAAGGAACTCGGCCTGCTGTCGCTGAGCCAGCGCCAGCTTTTCACTACGAGCCTGAAGCGTCACCTCGAGGTCGGCGAGCTTCCGGTCCCGCTCCTGGAGGTCCGCCGCCACCAACTGCTTCGCCTTGCGGGCTTCGTCAGCCTCGATCCGAGCCCGTTCCGCCGTGAACTTCTCGGCAACCTTGCCGTCGATGTTTGCCATCGCGGCATCAATCTCCGCTCGCTGTCGCTTGAGGTCTTGTTCCTTGGCCGTCATCGCGGCGTTGGCTTGGGTCAGCCTCCGTTCGTAGTCTTCCTTCGTCGCTGCAATCAACGGTGCGGCGAGTGACTCGTTCAGCTTGATGTTGGTTTTGCAGCTGGGGCAGCTGATTGTCGGTTCGTTGAAAATCCTAGGCTGTTCGGTCATTGCCGCCCCTTCCAAAAGGAATCTGTTTGGGCGGTTATCTTACATCGGAACGGTATAGATCGAAAGAACATAAAGTGAACAGGCTTATTATCCCCTGGTCACATTGACGCCGCGCCCATCAAAGCAGGCGCCGCGCATACGAAGGTCGTGCACTCGTATGTGAGAACATCGGCAGAGCTCTATCCGGGATCTGCAATCGCGAGAAACTGGCTCGGAGTTGCAATGAGCAGAACCGAGGGTGGCGGCCTAACCTGTGCCAGGTCGGCCGCGGTCTTCCAGTCCAGGGCGGACGGTCCCTGTTCAGCCAAGTGACTGTGCCAGGTTCCGACGTCGAGAAGAGCGCCGCCGCTCTCCCGGTTCCGGTCCAGGATTTTGTCATGAAGCCCCTGCGTCCCTAGAACAAACAGGGTAGGGGAGCGCGTGCTGTCTTCCGGCGCGTCGATAACATCGACCACGGTGATGGTCTGGGTTCGCGAGCAACAGGTTCCGATCAGAACACCGCCGGTCTCGACGCCGGGATAAGCAGCGATATCCGCCCTGATCTTGGCTTTGGCCGAGGGCGAAAGCCGCAAGTGCCATCCTAGCTTTTCAACCCCGACCTCTACAAACGGTGGCACGATCACCCGTCGGACCGTCGTGGATACCCCCTCGGCATCGCGGTTGAACACCAAAAGCTCGCCGTTCTCCACCGTCGAGCTCATCAGACGCATTACCTGTTCGACGGCCAGCCCAGTCATCGCCGACAATCTGGCGTCAGTCATCGGCATGGTCAGTGTTCCACAACCCTCGCCGATCTGGATATTGCTGAGACCGAACTCCGGATCGAATAGAAGTGTGCGTTCACGAGGCGTAACGTCGGCGTAGAGGTGGACGACTAGGTCGTCCAGCGATGGGTTACGCGCGGGACCTTCCCACAGAACGAAGGCGCCTTCGCCCCTGCCGAAAAGCGCGATCTCGCCGATTCTTACTGACAGGTCGTCGTAGGAAATAGACGACAGGGCACTGCGGACGAGTAGCGACGCTGTCGTATTCAACAACACCTTAGTGTCCGGCGGCGCGATCACTTTAAGCTGGTCGGGATCGCGGATACCGTCAACGACGTCCCCATCAAAGATCGTAGGCGTTAGGCCCAGTGGCTTGAGTTCATCTACCAACTCTTGCGCCTTGCCCTGTCCAATGCCATCGCGCACCAGCGCGTGCCGGGCCATGTTGTGGGGCTGGAGAAGCCTTGCGTCGGATAACGCGGTAACCTTTGCTCCGGCCCTCGCGAGATGAAGCGTCGTCTTTGAGCCGACACTACCACAACCAACAATCGCCACAGGCGCAAGGTTCGGGGCACCGGATACCTCTCGCAGCAGCGACGGCGTCGGCTTCTCGAGTGGTCGGAGCGGCACCACCGCCTTTCCGGCAGGCCCTTCGAACAATGACCTGCGCCCAGGGAGCGCCGCAATCTCAAAAGCATAGGGGATGAGCTCGATCGATGAGTCACGATCCATCATCCGAAACGGCCGTCGAACGCAAAGGACCACGCCCACCGGGCCGAGAAATGCGGTATTCCGACCTCTCCACCGAGTCGCAAGCCGCTGGAGGAACGTGTCGAAGCTGGCCTCCACGCCGCATTCCTTAGCCCGGGCGGACAACTCGTCCAAGTTCTCGACGGTGTCCGGCAGGAAATTGGCGTTCACGGTCTTTTCGTCCGGCCAGAAAACACCGGTGACGGTCGTTCCAATGGTGAAGCCGCTCTCGTGCACCCTGGAATTGAACGGGAAAGCCTTGAAGTTGCCAACGAGAGCCGACAATTCGTTGTCGGGTTCGAGCCAAACGTCTTTGCCGGCACCAAAAACACCAGACCGGCCGGCCAAAAAGCGGGTCGACAAGACGACCGAACCAGTGCCTTTGCTAACCTGGCTCCGAACGTAGGAAGTGTCGAACACCATCCAATCCGGCAGTTGGCCTCGCAAAGGTGGTTCCCAGCCCTGCTGAGCCGACATGAGTGTTCCCTGGGCTGCCTTGACCAGCCAAACGCACATTTGTTCGATGATGAAGGCGACCCCCAATTCCAGCATGCCGTGCTGGTTGAAGAACTCGTCCAGCGAGCCGTCAATCAGACAGGGCACTGGTGGTCGCCGAATCGAGCCGGGTGTCAAATGCGGGAGATCACGGGGAAAATCGTCGCGTAGATAGAAGCGAGGGCTACGCCGCGGATAATCGGACGATAGGAGCACTTCGACGCGCTCGACCTTCCGCACTCCGTTGGGGCTCTGGCCCCGTGTCCGGAACACGAAGGGCATGTTCACGTCAAGATTAAGGGCGATCCGTGCCTCGACTTCGGTCACACTCGCGAGATCGGCGGACCTCACGTTCGGGTGCTCGTGAGCGACACGCAGAAAATGTTCCGCGTGTCGCTGCATGTCAGCCAAGGCCATCAGCCATGCGCCCGGGCAGTGGTGGTGACGGTAGTGACGCCGGCGATCGCCGCCGCCTTCGCGGCACCCAACATCTGTTTCTTGGAAATTCCGGTGCTGGCGATAGTCAGTTCGAGGGGGCGGTCGTTGGCGTTCGTGTACTCGGACGTGCAGATGAAGCGGTCATCATCGCCATCGACGATCGACACGTATTCTCGCTTCGCGCGCTCGTGCGGCGGGTTGTCGTCGTCCTTCTTGATCGGCTTGCAGCTGGCCACGATCACGGCACCTTCGCGGGTCTGCGAAAGGGCCTTGCGCGCGTCCTCTGAGACCTCGGCATCTTCGCCATAGATCGACCAGCGATCATGGCTGAGGGTGCGCCAGCTGCAGTGGTGTGGTGTTTCCATCACGTCGAAACTGAACCAATCGGGATGGTTCTCGCCGTTCTTCTGCCAAAGGAGTTCCCAGATGCTCACATCGGCGTCGCCGCCCGTGAGGAACCGGCATTTGTCCGAGTAGCCGTCAGCGGCGATCGAGAACCGTAGGATCACACTCGAATTGTTGCGCTCAAGCGTTTCGATGAGCTCCTGATCCTCGGAGTCGACGTATCCGGGCGCAAGCAACCTCGCCTCAAAAGCTCCCGCGATGACGCGGTCGGCGGCATAGATCATGCCGTCCTGCTTGATGAGGATGCCCTGAATGTCGTCAGTCTTTCCGTCCTTGTCCTCGCCAAGGACGAGGATGCGATCACCCGGCCCGGTCCCGAACGCGCCACCGTCTTTGTAAAGCTTGACCCGCCGTCTGGCTTCAGTCGCCCAAGCCAGAGCGTCGTCGCAGAGCTTATGGTTCTTACTGGCCCGGCGGAAGACGATCGGCGAAGACCACATCTCCCGGATTATGATCTTGCCGGAGTCCTTCGGGTAATCACTAGGCGCGCCCAAATGGAAATGATTGCGCAGTCCAGTGACGTGGTCTTGGTCTGGATGCGAAAGCACGAAGACATCGACATAGGGGCGCCCCTGGTCGTCTTTCTTCAAACGATCCTTAAGGTCCTTGGCGACGTCGTACGCTTCATCGTCGTCCGGATCATCGGCGGCCCCGCGGATATTGATATCCACAAGAATGTTCTGGCCATTATCGAGCGTGAGCAAGGCCATGTCCCCGTTATCGACGGGGAAAAATGTTAGATTTGCAGTCATATCAGTTCCCATGAAGGCAAGCGTCGGCATCCACGCTCACGCGTGGTCCAACAACTCGGCGCGCCGGCGCCTTGTCAGTGAAGCCTCTGGGCACTAGACGAACTTGTCAGGGATCGTTCTGGTGGTCTGTCGGGGCCCCGTGCGGCGCCAGCTGAGCCACAGGAACGAACAAACGAAAGGCAGGCGATGAGAATCATCGTCTGCCTTTTTTATAGGCGTTTTCGCCCGAAAAAGCAACTACCTCTGCGGCGTGCGAACACCTAAAATAATGATTTTCTGTGGATTGTCAATTCGGTCTTGACAGGAAATTCACGACAAAACGTCGCAGCCCATGTCTAGGACCTTATTCCTCTTATGTAAGAACCTGAGCTATTGCTTTCAAGACACCGGTCAGAGCAGGCGAAACGTGACCCGCGCGGCCCAGGGAAGTGTTGTCGGCAATGTTGTTTGCAGCTTTTTATGGGACGGCTCTTAATGTACAATTGAGCGGTGGGCCGATGCTTCAGCTTGAAGAGTAGAGCGGGTGTTCTTGGAGGAGGGGATGTTGAAGTCAGGCTCATTGCTACAGCTACCGCCGGTGAGGCTAAACCGCTTGGCACGGACCAGGGCCGGCGTCGTGCTCCTCGGGGCGATGATGGTGGGTTGTGCTATTGGCCCGGCGGCTGCCTGGGGACCTGAAGGCCATTCTATTGTCGCCGAGATTGCCCAAAGGCGCCTGTCGGCGACGGCTCTGACAGAGGTCAAGCGCATTCTTGGTGGTGAGGTCTCGATGGCTTCGGTGGCCAGCTGGGCGGACGATGTGCGGTACTCCGTCCATCCCGAGAGCTACAACTGGCATTTCGTCGATATTCCGCTCGCCAACGATACCTATGACCCGGTGTCGGAATGTGCCGCCAATGCTCAGGGCGACTGTGCGATCGCCGAGATCGACCGCGCCGAGCACGAAATCACCTGCGCTTCGGACCCGATGCAGCGCCGCGACAGTCTCCGCTATCTCATCCACGTTGTCGGCGATATCCATCAGCCATTTCATACGGTCGCTGACAACATCGGGGAGAACACACTGACCGTAACCGTGAAGTTCGGCGGATTGATCAAGAGTCCCCCAAAATTTCCGGGCGACAATCTCCATGCCGTGTGGGACAGCACAATCATCAAGCAGACAACCTATGCCTGGGGTTCTTATGTGGATCGGCTCGAGGGCGATTGGCTGCTGAAACATCCAGAAGCTTCGCAGACCCTGGATCCGGTCGCCTGGACCCTGGAGGCGCACGCGTTGGCCAAGGACATGTCAGCCGGCGTCGCCACTGGCACTGTTTTGGATGACGCCTACTACAATAAGGCCCTGCCGATCGTGGACCAACAGCTCGGCCGCGCGGGCTTGCGTCTGGCCGCAGTGCTGAACCGGTGGCTTTCGACGGCGCCGGCATGTCCGCTGCCGTAAGCTCGCAGAGGCCGGCTCTTACTCAAACCTGAGTGGGCTATCCAAATCCAAGCCGCCTTGCAGCCAGGCGCGATCGCTTACAGCGAAGAAAGCAAGGAGGGGAACCTCAGTGGAGCGGGGTCGGACCCGCATCTGCCGGGTAGAAGCCGGCCGTTCTACCATTGAACTACTGACGCGCGAGGAGGCGCCAACCGGCAGCTAGCCGAAGGTGCAAGGGAGGTTTCCTTAGTAGGTTGGGGTGTTAGAGCCTTCCCGGTAAAAGCGGGATACGCATCGTCTTCGCGACGGTGCGTTTTCTATTTGCCGCCAGCGCGTGATGCTTTCTCTAGATCGAGAGCGGAAACTGGGCGTGCGATGTCACCGGCTCTTCTACTTTTCAATTGACAACGATATAAAGACAGAGGGCAGCGGGGTAAAGTGCTATGGGCGACATCGCCGCGAAACTCTCATCTTACAATATTTTCACCAATCTCATTCCTGGGGCCGTCTTTGCGTTCATTATGAAACGCCTCGAAATTTATGACTTCGGGTCGCTCTCCGCCGTCGTTGACGTCATCATGTATTATTTCCTGGGTGTTGTCATAAGCCGCATTGGATCGGTCATTCTCCAGCCGATCTTGAAGGGAATAGGCTTCGTAGAGCACGGCGAGTACTCGAAGTTCATCGTGGCCGAGTCGAAGGATCCGAAGATCGCGGTCCTTCTCGAATCCAGCAATTTCTATCGGTCGCTTTGTTCCGTCTTACTGACGACGCTAGCAGCCTACGGCGTCAAGTTGGCGGCGGGGTATTTCGCCTGGTCGCTGCGCTCGATCGAGGTATGCACGGTCATTTTCCTACTGGTGCTTTTTCTGCTTTCCTACCGAAAGCAAACGATGTTCATCGAAAATCGTGTGCAGCACCATAGCCAGCAGCCATAGCTCGGTGAGCGACTGACCCAATCTTGAAAATCAATGGGATGCTATAGAACATGCCGACGCCGCCTCCTGACGTAGATGGCCTCTCGAAATATCCAAGGATGACCGGTTGGTTCGGTCCTGTCTTGCTGTTGCGCTTGCTTTGGCGAGTGGTGTTGTCAGATTTGTTTGGTCAGTACGCGGATCGGCGCCTCATCGTAGCCGCTCTTGACTCAGCCATGCCTGAGGAGCTGGTCGGGCGCGCGCGCCAATTCATGCCGGGGCAGCGGAACGAACAGGTGTGGAGCCTGGAGCCCGATGCCGACGGCGCTGTTTGGGTCGACTTCGTCGCCGACCTCGGTGATGGGTTCGACGCCACCTTCGCCATAGCCTCGCTGCTCGCACAGGACTCGCTGTCGGTCGATGGCCAGCAACTGAAGCGCGGCCAGATGTTGGTCATGGGCGGCGACGAGGTCTATCCGCGCGCCGCACCAGAGACCTATCAGAAACAACTCCGGGATCCGTATGACTGGGCATTTCCGGATCCGAATCCGGGTCTGCTGAAGGGCCCGCCGGTCTTTGCAGTTCCCGGAAACCACGATTGGTATGACGGGCTGGTTCTGTTTCTGGCCCTGTTTTGTCGCAAGGACCATATGCATCTTGGCGGGTGGCGCACCCATCAGCGGCGGAGCTATTTCGCCGTGCAGTTGACGGACCAGTGGTGGATATGGGCGATCGACGCTCAGCTCGCCGACGATGTGGATCAGCCGCAGAAGGAGTACTTCCGCGAAATCGCCAAGGCTATGCCTGACAACGCTAAAATCATCCTTTGCGGGCCAGAGCCTGGATGGCTCTATACAGGTCAGACAGGAAACAAGGCGCTTGGCGTGATGAGCTACATCGGCTGGATCGCCGTGAACCAGCGCCGCGGTCTGACAATCCCTCTCGTGCTCTCAGGCGACACCCACCACTACAGCCGCTATATAGCGGACGACGGCAACACCCAGTTCGTGACCTCCGGGGGTGGCGGGGCATTTCTGCATCCGACCCACCAGGTCGAGCCGCGCGTCGATCTCGACAGGGGCAAGGACGGTTATTCTTGGCTCGCGGGGCATATTAAGGCTCTCACGCTGGGTTCGAATGCGCAGGGTAGGGAAGCCGTCTACCCCTCGAAAACCGAGAGTCTGTCGATGCTTCGCGGGAACTTCGGGTTTGTGGCATACAACCCGGGCTTCGCGCTGGTCCTTGGAGTTCTTTATTGGATCGTTTCCCTGATTGGAAAAGCGCTGCCGTCCGACGTCTACTATATAGCTCCAATTCTGCTGATTGGCGGCTTCTGGGGGTATACCAAGAAGCAAGAGGGCGGCGGCCTCAAGACGGCGCTGGTCTCGGCGGCCAATGGCCTAGCGCACTGCCTCGGCGCGACAGTGACCGCATTGGCCGTGGCATGGATCAACGACCACTATGTCGACCTGGCCGGTTGGCCGAGAAGCTCTTTCCTGTTGTCAGCGGCCGAAACGATCCTGCTTGGCGGACTGATCGGCGGCACTCTTTTTGGAGTCTATCTTTACGTCACTTCCCGCTGGCTGGACATGAACCACAACGATGCCTTCAGCTCCATGCGACGCAACAGTCATCGGCATTTTCTCAGAATGCGTATCAAGGGCGATACCGTGACCGTCTTTCCGGTCGGACTTAAGGATATTCCGAAGAGGGAAGATTGGCGGCCGAATGCCGAAAGAGCCGGACAACCGCCGCCGGCGTACGTTCCGAAATCGCCCCTCAAGCCCGAACTGATCGAGGAGCCTTTTTCCGTCAAGTAATGTCCGTTTTAGACCAGGATTCCCCAGGGCATCGGAGGTGACCATCAAGCCGGAGGATTCAGAGCAAGGCCCTTAGCCTGTCTTAACGATACGACCGCGGGATTCTCTGTCGCGTTCACGCATGCGGCGCGACCGATAGGCCTCGCTCTCCTCGTAGGTGTGCGAATGGGTCGTCAACTTAGAAGCCAGCGCCTTGATCTCCGGGTTACCGTCGATCGCGTCTTGGATGTCATCGATGACGTTGCGTAGAATTTTTCGCGTGCGGCCTGCAAACATGCGATCATTTTCGCAGGCACAGCCGGCCTCAACCAAATTAAGAATTTCGCCGAGAATTTCCTCCTGCGTATCCTTCTGGCCATTTGCCAGGTCGAAAGCTCGCCATTCTGCGCGCATCGACTCAGCGAGCGACATATAAAGCGAAGCTGAGGTCGCCCGACGATTTCCGCGCATTTCCCAGGCGGACAACAAAAAGGCTGCGGCAGTGCCTAAAAGGCCGCCGGCCGCCAGCCAATCGGAGAGGTCTCCCGGCATTTAATCGGCTAGGGCTTCGCCTTACCGTCTTGAGCTGAGCCTGAGGTGCTGGTGTTGGACTGAGAAGAGCTCCCGCCGTTGTTGCCGGTAGAACCCCATCCGCTGAGCCGGTCGCTTACTTTGGCGTTAGACGTTGTTCTAATCTGGTCAACGTGCTCAATCTTTGTACTGGTTTTTTCACCGGTCATGTCGGCTCTCTCCTTGACAAGAAATCCGTGGGCACCGTCAGATGGATGATTATCGACCGGCTGGCTTCGGTGACCCCTTCTTGGGCGCATCCTGCTTCGAGCTTATTCTTTTCGTGCCTGGTTGAGGCAGTTCCGCCGCAAACTTCCTGAGTCGATCGGCGACCTTCAGATTCGAAACGGTAGCGCCTTCAGAATTCATCAGCGGGAGGTCAAACGGGTTGAACGGTTTTTCTGACATGCGAATCTCCAAATTTTGATCAAGCAGTTTAGCGCCGAGGCGGGTTGTCGCCAAGCGCGCCACCTGCTGATCTGCCAAATGCATGCCAGGATGCGGCCGGCCATAAGCGGGCGTTGTGCGGGGATCGTCGTTAGCGAAGTCAGGGGTGCAGTCCACGGTCGTAGCAGCGCTACAAGGGCGATATCTTGGATCGGCCGATGTAAGCCGGGTGTGCAGGCGAGGGTGCCGGCAGCCTTGCCCTGAGGCATGGTCGGCATGGCGTTGACCTTGCCAGGCATTGGAGGCGCCAGAACGCCAATCGCGGATCGCATGACTAACCCGCAATATCGGTCATGATCGCGAAAGCTGAGGCAGCCGACCGGCAAACTCGCCTTGGGACGCTGATCCATGATACGCGGTGCATGCCTTGGGTGAGTCCATCGGGCCAGGATTTTGAGGCCACTCGACCGTGTCGCCAGTTCTGACAAGGGGATGATACCAGTCTTTACCGAATGTATCCGAGAGGCTGCTCAGGACCTTGCCGTGGATGATGTAAGGATTCTCTCCGGCAAGGCAATCAGAGCAGACGCCGCCAACGCTCGCTTGCAACTCTGTTCCCGCTCCAAAGTCGGAGAAGGGTCGTGAACCACCCAAGGGAAATTCGAACGTCTGTCCGTTCTTCCCATTGTCCCAAAAGCAGGTCTTTGAAGTGTCGCGCCCCAGGCATATCACTCCGTCGAGCTGAACCACGTTGTTGACATCGTAGCGAGGCAGGGCGACGCAAAAGCCGGGAGGGGAGGTGCTCGTCCAGGTCAAGACCTCCGCATCGATGCTGCGAACGATGAACAGATCCGCACGGCATAAGGCTGGCTCCGCGCTTCAGTAACCTGGGTCCAGAGTTTCGTTCGTAAAATGCGCTTCAGCGCATTGTTCTTCTGGCGGATTCGATCGTCGGCTTGGGGTGGAATAGCGTCAAGGAGCCAATCCACAAGGTTGGCGTCTAATATCAGGCCGGCTTGTTCGTCCAATGTCAGGCCCGTCCTGAGACGCTGATCCAGCTTGTGAAATCCCGGTGCTGGGCGTCAGTCAATCGTGCCGCGAGCCGCGCTTTGTACCAAGCCAAAGCCGCGCCTACCGACTGCAAAGTGGGGGATATTTCGTTGCCTGCTTGGTCGAAGATGGCCCCATGACCGACAAAAGCGATAGGATCGTCACCTTGGCTTTGAGCAAAAGCGATCGAAGATATGAATCCGGAAAGCAAAAGGGTAAATGAGGTATATAGCCCGACAAGACGAAGCTGTTGAAACATAGAACCCTCTTTCGACGGCTCCGAGGCCAATTCCGTATCCCGGCAGCGATCCCAACCTACAGGCCTACCAGCTCGGCGTCGGACATGTTGCATGCCCTGCACTCTGCCTCGCTGACGAGGATTGGTCCCCTGTATGTGCCGGTTTTCGGATTCAGGACCCATTTCTCATATACATCTCCGATCTTATAGCAGCGGCATGCGTACGCCTCATTGTTCGCCTGTTTCGCAAACAGTTCGACTGACGCTTTTTTGTTTCTCTTGGCCATGGTGGTGCTCGCAACTGATGTACGGTTACTGAAACTATTGCGCGTTGGCATTCGCTAGATTTGCACTGACGGTTGTCCCGACATCTGCCGCAAAGGCAGCGCTGGCGGCCGCAGGTGCTAATGCGGTCGGCCGCATAAGGGGTTTTCCGGTGGCCGGGTTGATCTTCGGCTTTTTGGTTATGGGATCGATAACCACCAAGGACCAATTGGGATCGGGTGGGCCAAACGTGATCGTCAGATCCTGTATCCGGTCACGCGTCGCGCTAAGGAAGTTCCCCGACGGGTTGACCGTCGCCCTAACGAATTTCCATCCGGGGGTGACGTTGCCGGTGGAAACGATCTCGAACTTGACCTGATGCGAGATTACATTCGACTTATTGGGCCCGCTCGGGTTCGCAGGAGCCGGGGTATCTCGGTTGCCTATGCTGATCATGGTCGCCTGCAGCCACTCGTACAACTTCAGATCGCCCTGAAGAATGAACGGCCCGGTGTTGCGTTCACTTGGATCGCAGGCTTGAAGGGATTTCAATTCGGCTACCGTGAAAAACGATCCGATCTTGTCGATGCGCGTAGCATCCGCGGAAAGGGTGCCGCCGAGATTAACGTTGAAAACCCTGGTGGTAGGGCTCGGTGGAAGCAAGTTGACGACCGGATTGACTGAGCTCTTCTCTTCGGTCGTGAGGGTCAGCGACAACTGGGCAGCCCAAGAATCAAACCACCCCAGATTCCGGTTCAAAGGGTCGATTTTCTGGTTCTCGGCATAAAGGTGCACCACCGCGTCTTGAATCTCACATCTTACATTGCGAGCGATCGCATTGACGAAATCCGTGCGCGCATGCTCAGACGCGAAAGCGTTCTCCTGGATCTCGGGGACCCGAGTTCCGCACGCGGAAAGAGCAAGGCAAGTTAAAGCAATGAGAGGTCTTGTCTTGGCCGCCATAACGTCTTCCCCCAAAAATGGTATCCTCTTATTAATACAGCTACATACTTATCTGCTAAGAGTCTATATCGCAGCGGGAAAACTGTTAAAACATGCTAGAAAAAAACGCGGATAGAGCGCGAAAGGTGATGACGCGGCCAGAGCTCTCACCGCTGTTGGCCATTGTATCGCCTTCACCGTTTGCCAGATGCCTGAAACATAACGGTGTTTCATCGGGTCAATTTCACCTGTTTACCGGCCGAGGCATTTCACTTCGACGCCCAGGGCGTGCCCTCGCCAGTTGCCACGCTGGCAGGCCTTTCAAACCGCCTGTCGATTCCTGCCACTTGGCGAGCGGGTTGAGCACCACGAACTCTTTCCTCGACTTGGTCCCTAGCGGTGCAACGGAAGCCGAGTAGCAGCTCGAGTTATACGTGTCGTGACACCCACACCTACGGCCCTCGCCCGCTGAATGGCGCCATTCGCACCGAGAGCCCTTGCTGGCGACAGTGAAAGCGTAGAGCTGACCTTGGTAGAGAGGGCTGCTGCGGTTTACCAATGCTGTCTGGGTTGACCAACCCGTTGCCGACCATGGCGGGTTGACCAATTAGGGCCCCTAAGATCTGCGCAAATCCAATCAAAACCTATCTTAAGATTGGAACTCTCCTCAGCCAAGAACACTCCTGTTTCAAAGGCAGAGGCCACCGGCCGGCTGCTCATAATTCCGGATTGGTAAACCCCGTGAAATGCCCAATAATTGCGGACATCACCCAGTGTGCCGTCCGGAATTAACTGTCGGATACGCACGAGGCCCAGCTACTGTCCGACAACTTCGGCTTGCGGGCCGGCACATGGACGCCCCCTCGGCGCGACGCCTCCCGACAGCCGATAGCTGATCGAGCAGGCGACGCAACTGTTGGTCAGCACGGCTTTGTTGATACCACGGATCACCTGCTGCTGGGACGGTGGAGTGTCGGCTCGCAACGTGGCTAGCTCGGTCACAGTCGCGTTCCGACAGGAGGCCGCATCGCCCACCTGCGCGGAGATCAGTCGTTGGGTCGCACTGGCCAATTGCCATGTAAGCGGCAGAGGCAATTCAGCATTCAGGCTGACGATGGGTGAGGGTGAGGTGAAATCACCGATGGTTCCCTCGGCGAGCCTGTGTTGCGGGTTGAGGAATGCTCTGATGCGGTGCGTTGCCATGTCGGCTCGTGTTACCCTGGAAGAAAGGAGCGTCCGCACTGGCGAAAGCAACTCGCCAAAACCCTCTACCGCCCCCGGCACCAAAACACCGTTGGAGGTCAGCGTGATCAGATGGACTTCGAACGGAGGTGACTGCCCTATAGCGAGCTTTCCACCCATCTCCTGGATTTGCCGAAGCTCCAGGAGCAGGTCGAATGCCGTCTCGTCGCCGGAATTGTCGAGATAACCGCCATCAACCAGCCGAAATTGCGTGGAGCTGGTTATGAAGCGGGCTGCTGGCATGATCCACGGAAAGCGCGCGCTCAGTCCCAATGCGGTGCTGAATCTGATGTCCTCGCCCGGACCCAGAGCCTCCCAACCCTCGTCAACGAGGTAGCCGTTCACATAGTGCGTGTAGCGGGCCCTGTGATGCAGTGTGCCAGCCTGCAGTGGGCTGTCTATGGACATGAACGGGGCAACGACCACCCGCATCCCGTTCTCGACCTGGGTCGTGTTCGCCAATACGGCCGGCGCGGCACCGTCTGCCCGCCAGAAATCCAAAAAGGGTGAAGCTAGCGGATTCTCGGCGTTTGGCAGGACCTCGCTCCACGCACGTTCGAGCTCACGGTCAAAGACTTCCGCCCGGTCACTTCGTGAGACCAGCGCCGGTACGAATGTCTGCGGGACATCGCCGAAAAGCATCGACGCCATCACAGGTGCGAGAAAATCGCGATCGAGTATTTGGCGCGTGGTTCGCTCGAACATGCCAGGGGCCCTGGCGCCGGCGGCACACTCGCTCCAGGGGCCGTTGGCGGCGAAGGACTTGGCCAGCGCGGCAAAGACACCCGCACCGATGGAGCCTCCGGAAACCGAGCTTATCGCAAAGATGTGCTGGGAGAAATTTGGACAGCGATCTTGGACACGAGCGAGGAAAGTCGCGGCAAAGTCCGCAGCGTAATGGCCACCGCCGGCCGCGGAGATGATGAAGATGGGGTAGGGGCGACCAGTTTTCAGAAAATGCTCACGATCTCCCCGAGCCGAAAGCCAGGTGTAAAGCGCCGCGGCGGTCGGCTGAACTTCGGCGGCACCGGCGCTACGTTGCACCTTGGGGGGTATGTGATTGTCGCTGATGTTCAACCAGGCAAGGCAGGTCGCTACGATCAGCAAGAGCGAGAATGCAGGAACGTTCCATCGGTCGCGCATCCGAAAAAGGATACTGAACAACGCTGCTGCAATCAGAAAAAAGCAAAGCACTATCGCAACACTGCCCAGCAGTTCGGGAAGCCGGTAGGGGGCAATGGCAAAGGCGATCCCGCCGAAAGCGCCAATTCCGCATATTGGAGCAGCTACCCTGCCAAATGCGGGACGAAACGATCGCCCCAAGCGGAAGAAACCGACCGCCACGGATGAGCCTATCAAGGCCAGGATCACCCCTGCGGCGATCAAATTCGAGGGAAGCTCGGAGATAGAGGCGAAGAGCTCGGCAAAGTCGCCCTCAAGCGCCCCCGCGGGCTGCCCAGCTCCGATGATCGTCGTGTTAAACCCAGCCAAAATCAGGCCAGCCGCAGCCCCGGCAATTGGCACCAGGGCGGTCACGGCCGCTAGGACTGCTCTGAATCGGCTGCCAGACGGTGTCAGTGCCATCGCGAGCAGCGACAGTCCGACCGCTAGGCCAAGCAGCGCTACGACGGCGAACACCGTTGGAGCAGCCTGGCCAGGTGGATCCAGGGCCAGGACCCGATAGATCTCATAAACTTGGCTCGGAAACGCCAACGATGCGGCAGAAACGGCCGAAACCAGGAAAGGTGCTCTGGCAGTCCGCACCAGTGCGAGACTATCGGCGAGACGACCTCTCCATTCCCGAAGCTTCATCACAATTCGGCTGCCCATTGGTGAAGTCAGTCCGCTTGCGACATCTGGGAACTATGCTATCGCCATTGGCCACGTAAAGGTCACGGTAGAACTGCCGGCGCCTTTGCATCGCGATTTGGTCAAATACGCAGAAATCCTTGGGCGCGAGACCGGGCAGCCATCTACCAATCCATCGCGCTTGATCGCGCCGATGCTTGAACGTTTTATCGCAACGGATCGCGGCTTTGCCAAAGCAAAGAGGGAGGAGGTCTAGATTTGAGTTTTTTCATGCCGACGACAACCTATGCCGGCATCGACAACACGCGGTTCTGCAAGGACGGCGGCTATGAGCGACACCCGGATGTTCAAGCGGTTGCAACGCTCGTGACGGCCTTTCGGTGAAAGTCAAGGCGGCTGGCGTAAGCGAGGACCGGAAGTTCCCCCAGCATTTCCAACACCGAAAGTGATCTGGGGCCGCGTCTCTCAGATTGGTCCGCCAAGGACGCCATGCAACAGATAGCAAACTGGCAATCAATTGACCTCGCTTGAAACCTCTGCGGATCGGCTCGGCCCCCCAAGCAACGAGGTCCTGTGGCTTCTACTGCCAGGCGTTCAGTTTGCTTGTCCAGACGAGACCATCTTCCACCTTGGCGCGTGGCTTGTATTCGCAGCCAATGAAGCCGGCGTAACCAATGTTCCGCAGCTCGGCGAAGATGGCGGAATACGAGATTTCGCCTTCGTCAGGTTCCGTCCGGCTCGGCACGGCCGCGATCTGGACGTGGCCGATCAGATCCTTATAGCGCCGAAGCTTCATGATCACGTCTCCCTCGGCAACGCCGACATGATATGCGTCGAACATTAACCGGACCGTGTCTGAACGCAGGTCCTCGATGATTGAGACGGCCTCCCCCACCGTAGAGTAGAAGTAGTCAGGCTTGTCGCGTGGGTTGATGGGCTCGAGAAGAAGCGTCACGCCCTGTGCGGCTGCTTTTTGCGCCGCCTCGGCAAGATTGCGCAGGAAGATGTCTCGAGCCTTTGCGCGCTCCCTTGATGGCACTATACCGGCCATCGCGTGAACCGCGTTCGCGCCGGAGTTCCGGCAGAAGGCGAGGGACTGGTCGATCGCGGCCTGGAAATCCGCCTCGCGCCCGGCAAGCGCGCCGAGGCCGAATTCGCCGAGCGCGGCATCGCCGACCGCCGTATTGATTCCGAGCAACGTCAACCGGTGCTTTTCGCATGCCTTGCGGACCGCGTCGGCCGGCGTGTCGTAGGGCCAATGAAGCTCGATCGCTCGGAACCCTGCGCTGGCGGCCCGATCTATTCGCTCAAGCAGCGGAAGGTCCGACCAGAGGAATCCCAGATTGGCGGAAAAGCGATGCATAGCCTTATTTCAGCTTGAAGGTGGCATCGAGTTCGGCGATTTCGGTCGCGGAAAGCCGGCGAACCTTCATGGCGCGCGTCAAAATGGCAAGCCGTGCCGTCTCTTCGAGTTCCTCGGCAGCGAACACGGCAGCGTCCAGTGACGTGCCGGCAACCACCGGACCGTGATTGGCAAGTAGCACGGCCGCGTGTCGCGGCGCGTGGGCGCGGATGAACGGTGCGATGTCCGCCGAGCCGGGTCTGGCATATGGAAGGACCGGAACGCGGCCGACGCGCATGACGACATAGGGTGAGAGGGGGGGAATGGCATCCTGGGGATCGACATCCGCCAGGCACGACAGCGCGGTGGCGAAGGTCGAATGAAGATGGACGACGGCCCGCGCTGCGGGGCGGGCTTCATAGAAGCCGAGATGCAGGGGCAGTTCCTTGGTCGGTCTGTCGCCGTCGATGTGGTTTCCGCTCCCGTCGAGCCGGGACAAACGGTCGGAATCGAGAAATCCCAAGCAGGAATTGGTCGGCGTCGCCAGGTACCCGTCGTGAAGTCTGACGGAGATGTTACCCGACGAGCCCACTGTGAAGCCGCGCTCGAAAAGCGAGCGCGCCCACTGCACGATCGAGGTCCGCAGTTCCTTTTCGCCGTTCATGCCGTGCCCAGCATCCTCAGTGCCTTCTCGTAGAAATTCTCGGTGCCGAAATTTCCGCTCTTGAGCGCGAGCCGGACGGGCCGTGCGCCGGACGCGGCCAAGGCGGGGACACCCGGATCGATCTCGGGTCCGACAAGCATATGGGGAACCGCCAGCGCGGTGACGACGGCGCCGGAGGTTTCGCCCCCGCCCACGGCAAGCCGAACGACCCCTTCATCGATCAGCCCGACGGCGACTTCGGCGAGGAAGCGCTCGATCGCCTGCGCGACCTCCTCTCGTCCGTATTTTTCCTGCGTCGCTTTCACTTTATCGGGCTCCGCCGTCGAATAGATGAGAGGCGCTTCGTTGGAATGGTCATCGAAAAAGGCGATGGCTGCCTGTGGCGTCAGCCGGCCCTCCAAAATGTCACCGCCATCCACCGCCAAACCGGGATGCGATTGCAGGTAGAGATTGACCTGGGCAATAGAGGTGCGCGAACACGAACCGGAAATCACCGCTGCCTTTCCCCTGGTGGGCGTAAAATCCGAGCCGGCATCGCGCAGCAATCCGAGCGATCGGAAATTGTCCGGCAGCCCCAGGGCAATGCCCGAGCCGCCGCTAATCAGTACATGGTCGGCAATGGCGCGGCCGATTGCCATGAGGTCGCAATCCGCCAATGCGTCGACCACGATGAGCCGGCGTCCCTTGTGTGTTTCCGCCGCGATGGCCGCCCTGATGGAATCGCTTCCCTCTCGGACCGCCCCATAGGCGACAAGTCCGACCTCGACGGCTGTCTGCCGTTGCAGCCAACGCCTTATGTCGGGATCGGTCATGGGATTGAGCGGATGGCTCTGCATACCGGATTCGCTCAGCAATCGATCCCCGACGAAGAGGTGGCCCATATAGAGCGTGCGCCCGGTGGCCGGGAACACCGGACACACGATGGCGCAGGGCACATCGAGCGCCTGCAGGAGGGCTTCGGCCACCGGGCCGATATTACCCTTCGGCGTGGAATCGAACGTCGAGCAATATTTGAACAGGAACTGGCGACAGCCCTCGCCGCGCAGCCATTTAAGCGCTGCGAGGGATTGCTCGACAGCGTCCCGCCGCTCTATGGAACGTGTCTTGAGAGCCACCACCGCAGCCTCGCAATCGGGCACTTCATTCCCTTCCGGAACTCCCGAAAACTGGACCGTTCGCATGTCCTGCCTGGCCAACGTGTTGGCTAAGTCACTGGCGCCCGTGAAATCGTCCGCTATGCAGCCAAGCAGCATTTGATATGGATCCTAACACCGTTTTGCACATCGCCAATCAGGCGAGAATAGCTCGACGCCGCGCTCGACTTGCCGAGGCGTATCTCTTCAATATCCAACAGCTGCATGGCACCTGCTCATTCAATCATTCTCATCTCTGCCCCGAACCTGCCGGCGTTGCCGACATATTCGGAGGCAAGGTGCTCAATATAGCTGGTGGTCTCGCTCCCCAACTGCCGCACGACACGGCCGGGCACGCCCACGACCAGAGAGTACGGCGGAATCGTCTTACGCTCAGGCACCAGCGCGTTGGCGCCTACTATCGAACCGTGACCGATATGAGCCCCGTTGAGAACCGTGGACCCCATTCCGATCAGGCATCGGTCCTCAATCGTGCACCCGTGAAGGATGGCGCGATGGCCAACTGTGCAGTCCGAGCCAATAGTAAGGGGATATCCCGGATCCGCGTGAAGAACCGCCCCGTCCTGCACGTTAGCGCGATCGCCGATTGTGATCACCTCGTTATCTGCTCTGATGACAGCGTTGAACCAGATACTGGCAAGCTTGCCGATGTGGGCGCGTCCGATGATGCACGCTCCCGGAGCGATCCAGACCGGCGCTCCATGGAATTGGGGCGCATCACTTCCTAACGCGAACAGCATGTTGCGCCCCTTTCCATGTAGCAGCGTCACTGCGGCAACACCTGTCAGAAATTGACGGCGTCACCGCCCTTCAAGGCCAACATTTCACGGGCCTCGTCGGCCGAAGCCACGGTCAGGCCAAGGCCTTCAAGTATCCGCCGCGCACGTGTAACCTGGGCAGCGCTCGATTTAGCGAGCGTTCCGGGCCCGTCCCACAGGCTGTCCTCTAGCCCAACACGCACGTTGCCGCCCATCGCCGCACCGATGGCGACGACCGGCATCTGATTCCTTCCCGCACCGAGAACAGACCATTTGTAGTCGTCGCCAAACAGTCGATCCGCCGTGCGCTTGAGATGAAGGATATCCTCGGGATTGGGGCTTATGCCCCCAAGGATGCCGAATACGGTTTGTACAAACAGAGGAGGCTTTACTAGGCCCTGCTCGTAGAAGTGGGCGAGGGTGTAGAGGTGGGCTGTGTCGTAGCATTCGAACTCGAATTTTGTTCCGGCGTCCGAGCAGGCACGAATGACGAACTCGATGTCCTTGAAACTGTTGCGGAACACCAGATCGTAGCTGTCTTCGAGGCTCTTTCTTTCCCATTCGTGCTGGAAGCTCTTATATCGGTCCAACATTCGAAAGAGGCCGAAGTTCATCGATCCCATGTTCAGCGATGCGACCTCGGGCTTAAACTCGAGCGCAGGCCGTACCCGCTCCTCGACCTTCATCGACGGATGGCCGCCCGTTGTCAGATTGATGACTGCGGAAGTGCGCTGCTTGATCCTGGGCAGAAATCGATTGAAACCTTCCGGGGACTGGTCCGGCTTGCCCGTCTTCTCGTCCCGTGCGTGCAGATGGATGATGGCGGCGCCAGCTTCCGCAGCCTCCACCGCAGCCGTGACAATTTCGTCAGCGGTCACGGGCAAATAGGGAGACATCGATGGGGTATGGATCGCGCCCGTCACGGCGCACGTTATAATGACTTTGTTACTACTGGGCATGCCGTTGCTTACCTTTCCTCGACTGCTTCATCCGCTCTATTGCACCGGTCCTTATGACCGCAATCTTGGGCATCTCACCTCCACGCCGCGTCGCACGTTCTTTTTATTCTGACGCCCCGCGCCAGCGATTTTCAGCATCATGCTCGTTAAATCGGCTGCGCCTTCCTCCACGCCAGCAACATGCGGTTTGCTAGCCGAGGAATCGCCGCTCCGGCACACCCCTGACGCCAAGGCCACGTATCTCGAAAAGGCTACCTCCGAGCCTACCGTCGTCCGGAAAGCGGGCCAGTGGCGACGTCGCCGCAGACGTAACATAGAGCACGTCGAGGTTCGGCCCGCCGAACATCAAGCTCGTGACGTTGCGGACCGGCATCTCAACGCGCCTGTCGAGGCTGCCGTCCGGAGCAAATCTCCGAAGCTCGCCGCCATATGCGACAGCACTCCAGAGGAAACCCTCCTCGTCAATCGTTGCGCCATCGGGAGCGCCAACGCCCTCCCTGAAAGAGGCAAAAGGCCTCTTGTTGCTAATCGAACCGGTGTCCGTATTGTAATCGTACGCGCAGATCTCGTCTGCCCATGTATCCGCGAAGTAAAATGTCTTGCCGTCGACACTCCAGCAAGGTCCATTGGAACAAACGATGCCCTCTTCAAGCTTGTGAATGCTCAGATCGACGTCGACGCGATACAGGGATCCCTTAGGGTTCGCTTCGTCCATATCCATCGAGCCGGCCACGAACCTACCCTGCCGGTCGACCTTTCCGTCATTCAAACGCGTGGTTGCAACATCTGCCTCGGGGTCGGCGATCGGGGAGGCCTTGCCCGTCGCTAGATCGAATGCGTGAAAGCCGGATTCGAGTGAGAGAATCGCGCCGCCGCGGGCACGAAGCGCCATGGACCCGATCTTTCCAGGCACATCCCAGGTCTTCAGCTCGGTTCCGGTGATCGTGGAACGGTAGATTCGCTTACCAAAGCTGTCGATCCAATAAAGCCGCTCTTCATCGACGTCCCAGATCGGGCTTTCACCCAAGATTGTACGACAATCTACGAGTACGCGGATTTCCGGCATCGAGTAAGTTCCTCTTCCAAGTAGGCAGTCAGATAGCCGATGCGAAGTTGTTTGCGTTGTCAGCCGACGAAGTTGGTGCGCCGGAGGCATTCGCGCTATCCGCACCCCCGCCCAGCGCAGCGCGAACGATGGCGACCTCGGTGATCTCGTCGCCGGCTAGTTCCGCAGCGACCGCGCCGGAGTATATTACGAGCACTCGATGGCTCAGGTTCACCACCTCGATGATTTCGGTCGAGTAAAACAAGACGGAACCGCCGGCCCTCACATACTCGTTGATCAGGTTGTAGATTTCGTGCTTTGTCCCGACATCGACGCCCCGCGTCGGATCAAAGAGCAGTAAAATTGGCCCCCCTGCGAGAAGCCAGCGCGCCAGGACTATTTTTTGCTGATTTCCACCGCTGAACTTCTGCGTCTGGGTGTACAAGGCCCGCTCGACAACCTGAACCTTCTGCAGCGCATCGCCGACCGCCTCTTTTTCCGCTCTCCGGTTGATAAGCGAGAACTTCGCGAAACGCTGGATCACGGGTAGGCTTACGTTCTGGGTGCCGTCCAGCTTGAGGAAAAGGCCCTCTGTCTTGCGCTCTTCTGGAACCAGACTGATGCCCACGCCAGCGGAAATCGCATCCTCGGGCGACTGGAGAACGATCTTCTCGCCCTTCACGAACAAATCTCCAGAGTGGATCTTCATATCGCCGAACAGCCCCAGGAAGAGGTCCAACTGACCCATGCCCTGAAGCGCGACGATGCCCAATATCTCGCCCTGGCCCAGGGAGAAGGAGGTATTCTTGATTTTGCCGACGGAAATGTCGCGCACTTCAAGCGCCGGAACAGCCTTCGCCGCATAGCTGACCTTCGGTGGAAATGCTCGGTCCAACTCCCGGCCGATGATCAATTCGATAATCTCGTCGTCCGTTACGGCCGAGGTTGAGAAAGAGCCCACGCTCTTGCCTCCCCGCAGAACAGTTAGCGATCCGCACAGCATGCGCACTTCAGCCATTCTGTGAGAGATGAAAACGACGGTCGTGCCCTTTGATTTTTGATCCGCAATCAGCCATTCGAGCCAATCGACGTCGGCGCTGGAAAGCGAGGAAGTGGGCTCATCGAGAAGCACAATTCTTGGGTCACGCAGAAATGCGCGAGCGATTTCAAGCTTTTGCCTAACAGGGAGTTCCAAATCCCGCATTTCGCGGTCGAGAGACACGCCTTCTATGCGCAATTCCGCGAGACGCTGCTCGACTAGGCGTCTTCCATACTTTTGCCGCAACAGCCCAAAAGGACCAACAGGCTGAACCGGTATCAGCAGATTTTGCCACACAGTGAGATCGGGAAACCCCGCAAGCTCCTGGAATGCCGTCTGAACGCCCAGCCTGTGCGCCTTGTCGGGGCTGGAGAGGTGCTCTTGCTTGCCGAAGATGCGAATGGCGCCCGCATCGGGCTGAACGAGCCCGCTCAACATCTTGACGATTGTGGACTTGCCGGCACCGTTCTCGCCGAGAAGAGCGTGAACGCTGCCGCGCGCCACCGAGAACGTCGCGCCGCTCAGGGCAACCGTTGCCCCGTAAACCTTCGATATGTTGTCCAGCGCGATCGCTTCGACGTCCGGCGACGGACTCCTTTCCCGCATCCCCTGATTTCCCACTATGCGCATCGGTTTCTACGAAGCCGCCATCCGTGGATTCTCTAGGCCCCAGTCGGCGCGATACTGCGCCTCCATCTCTCGCCGGACCCGCACGCCAAGGAGGCCCTCGTCAAGCACCACATCGGACCATCTCACAGGTTGGCCCGCCTCGATATCCCGAACGAGGGTTGCCTCGTGCGCGAGTCCGATGGGAAGAAGCCGCTCGCTGAGCGAATGTCGCGCAGGGAGGGCCTTTCCGACGACGGTGTACCCGCCCTCTCCATCGAGCTTCTCGCCGGCCAACAACTTCCGCTTCGCGGTGGCGGCAACATCACCGGCAAACTCACGCACGGAACCGGTCGGCTCCCGCCGCAGGGCCGCGCTGGCAACCGAAATGCCGAGCTCCAACCCGATCAAATGATAAGGCCTGTAGAGGGCAGCATAGCGCCCGGAGGAATCCGTGCGAACGCCGTACTCTGAGAAGCAACGTTGCACATAGTCAGTGGGAGCGTCAAAGACAACATAAACCCCCCATCGCAAGTCGCGATAGACAGGCCGGCCGTCGCGTTCGAGCGACGATACGACTTCAACCATGCCCCGGCTTTCGAGAATCCCGCCTTCTGACCTCGGCCGCAACACGGAGGCGAGATCATCGACACCACAGGGCGGGAACAGCAGCCCGTCTCGCGGCACCGACAGTCCAGTCGCGTTCGCTACCGCAGCCATTTCGAGAGCCGACTTTGTTCCGTCCAAAAACGAATTGAACATGCGGGCATTGAAATCTCCGGCCGCAAGCTGCTCTTTGGTAAATCCATAATGATCCCAGACAGTGTCGGGAGTGGATGAGGAATAGACAGGCAGATATTTCGTGCCCTTGCCTGCCGCAATCGGCTCTAATCCGATGGCCCGGGCCCAATCCACCAGCTCCGCGATCAAGGCCGGCTGATCGCCATATGCCATGGAATAAACAATGCCGGCCGAAGCGGCTCTCTTTGCCAGCAACGGACCCGCCAGCACGTCCGCCTCGACGTTGACCATCACCATATGTCGTCCATGCTCGCAGCACCACAGAGCGTGCTGAACGCCGGCCCCTGGAATGCCGGTCGCATCGATGATCACGTCGATGCCGTCGAAGCTTATAAGCGCCTCGGCATTATCCAGAATATGAGTAGTTCCATGGCTGACGGCGTCGATCATCGACTTCGCCGCATACTTTTCCTCAGGCCATCCGACCCTCGCAAACGAAGCGCGGGCCCGCTGCGGAGAAATGTCGGCGACGCCCACGACATGGATCCCCGCGGTTGTCTTCGCCTGCGACAGGAACATCGAGCCGAACTTGCCCGCACCGATCAGTCCCACCCGAACCGCCTGACCCGCTGCCGCCTTCGCTCGCAACATGCTGTAGAGATTCATGCCATCCTCATGCAATTGCCCCGGCACTAGCCTTGGCGACTTAAACGACAGAACCTCTGTTAACACCGCGCATTAGCGCACAACAATGGAGATATTTGCGCCTCGGCTGTGCAAAATTCCAAACTTGGCTTGCTTGCGGTGGCCTGACCGAGGTTAAACTTGCACGGCGTATTGGCATTTATGCACGGCGGACTCGCATTTTCGCCAATAGACGTGCAAATTTTTGTTTTCTACAGTCGGATCCGATGGGAGGCTGGGAGCCCGTTCGCGGCGGAACGCTTCCTGTTTGGGGCAATGAAGGTCGCACTGTGTGCGGCGACTAAAATTCCATAAGGGAGGAAAGCATGAGAAGAGAAATGGCCACTCGAATGCTGCTCGCCGCTGCATTGTCAATCGTGAGCCTATGTACGTTGTCGCTGCCTGTTAGAGCGGAGGAGCCGATCAAGGTTTTCCTCAGCATGAGCTTCGTCGGCAATCAGTGGCAGGAAGAGGCGGCTAACACTATCCGTGCGATGGCTGCGTCGAAGAAATACAAAGAAAAAGTGACGTTCGAGGTCCAAGTCGCCGGCCCAAATGCTCAAAAGCAGATCCAGCAGATCAACGCAATGGTCCAAGCTGGGGCAAAGGCGATCATCGTCTATCCAATCTCCCCCACAGCGCTCAACCAGGCCGTGAAGGCGGCTTGTGATAAGGGAGTAACTGTTGTCGCCTACGATGGCGAGATCACTGAACCCTGTGCATACAACGTCCATATTGACCAGGCCGAGGACGGTCGCGTCGGTGCCCAGTGGCTGGCCGACTATCTGAAGGGTAAGGGAAACATCGTCATGATTACGGGGGTCGCCGGAACGTCGGTAGACTCTGATCGCGTCGCTGCCTCCAAAAAAGTCTTTGCCAACTATCCCGAGATCAAGATTGTCGCGGAAGCAAATGGAATGTGGGGCCAGCAGGGCGCGCGGACGGCACTCTCGAAGATCGTCGCCGCTCATCCGTGGGAGACGATCGACGGTATCCTGATGCAGGTGGGCTGTTACACGGCTGCATCGATGCAGGACGAGGCTGGAATACCTGACGACAAGAAGATCCCCTGCGCTGGCGAGCAGTCACAGGGGCACCGGATACAGATGCTACCCTCCGGTACGAAAGTCGAAGGCACGTCCGGAACTTATCGCCCAATGGGGTATCCAAGCATTTCTTATTCAGTTCCAGCGTCTCAGGGTGCGATTGCCTTCAAGGTGGCGATGGACGTGATCGACGGAAAGAACCCTCCCAAGACCACAATCGTCCCGATCAAGCCCGTCAAGATGGGTGAAGTCCGGATCTGCGAAACAGGCTCCTGGAAGGAGATGGATGAGGGCTGCAACGTTTTCAAGCCGACCGTAGTGACCGATCCCGGCTTCATGTCCGGAATCTATACGTCCCTCACCCCGGAGATCGGTCTGGCTGCCGCGCTTCACGGTTCGCCCGAAGAATAAAATAGTCTACGAACGAAGCCTGACAGAGGGTGCCAGATTGGCGCCCTCTATGTCCATGTTTCCAGACGGACGCGACTGCACTAGCATCGGCGCACTCTAAAGGAGTTGCTTCTGTTGGCTCAGACTCATTACTTATACAACATCAAAAATCCTCTCCGCCGGTTCCGGGTCGACGTATATCGCGGCCCGGCGCTGTCGATGATTGTGATGTTCATCTTTGTGGTTCTGCTCGATCTTGTTTCTCCGACGGGCTTCACTCAGGCGGACCTTACTTATACCGCATCCGGCGGGGCCAGCCTGGCGCTGGCGGCGATTGGGCAGACGCTTGTTGTCCTGGTTGGCGGCTTCGACCTTAGTGGTGGCGCGATCATTTCGTTTGTGAATGTGGTCCTTGCCACCAACCTCGAGCCGGGGACGGCTTCCAGTGTCTCTTGGGTCATTGCCGGTCTTCTTATCGGCACGTTCTTCGGAGCTGCAAATGGCCTTGTCGTTGCGTATCTGAGGGTTCAACCCGTTGTCGCCACACTGTCGACGATGTTCGTCGCCCAGGGACTCGCGCTTCTGGTGCTCGACAAACCAGGTGGCAACGTGCCGGCCCCCTTCAGCCAGTTCTTTCTCGGCTCGCTTTTTGACGGAAGCCTGCCCATGCCTCTTGTGATCGTCTCACTTGCACTCGTCGGCTGGGCGCTGCTGAAGAACACGCGTTTTGGCACGTACATCTATGCCGTTGGCAGCGACCGCGATGCCGCGGGCCAACGGGGCATAAATGTTCGGTTCGTGACTTTCACGGCCTATGCGCTGGCCGGTACCGCGTACGGCGCGGCAGGGGTATTCCTCACGGCTCAGACGGCGTCTGGCGATCCGTTGATCGGAGCACCGCTATTGCTGCAGGTTTTCGCCGCTGTCGTTATCGGCGGAACGCGGCTGGGCGGTGGGCGTGGCGGCTGCGTGGGATCGGCTGTAGGCGCGTACGTTCTGATCCTAATCGTGAATGTTCTTCTCGTATTCAATTTCTCCTCGTACTATGCCACGATTGCCGAAGGACTGATCCTAATCTTTGCCGCTTCCGGACATTCGAGTTCTGACCTGCCTCGCACGAACTGGTTGGACCTGGCCTCGATCTGGGGCCGGCGACGGCCGGCCAAAAACCAGGAAATATCGGTGATACCTCGCTCGGACAAGGTGCACGGCCTCCCTGGCTTTTTCCAACGCAACGCTGACGTGCTGCGCTATACCATGCCCGCATTCGTCTGCCTTGGGATCATCATAGCCATCCAAGCGGGACTCTACGGCCATGTCGGCCTTTCGTACCTCAATTCCCAGATCACTCTCGCCTCCTTTCTGATCATACTGGCGCTCGGCCAGGGCACCGTTGTGCTGACAGGCGGTCTGGACCTTTCTCTGCCGTGGGCGATCTGTTTGAGCGGCTTGCTTTTCACCGATTGGACGCAAGGCGATGCCGCATCGACGATCTGGGCGATCCCAGCAGTTCTGCTGGTTGGCGCCGCCATAGGCATGCTAAACGGCTTCGGAGTAGTCGGGCTCAGGCTTCCGGCGATAGTCGTTACTCTCGCGATGAATGGAATTCTTCAAGGCGTGGCGCTGTTGTACTGCAACGGCACTCCGTCCGGCATGTCCCCTGAATTCGTGCACTGGATCATGACGGGGCGGGTTCTCGGTTTCTCTCCTGTGTCGTGGCTGTTAATTTTGTTCGTTCTGTTCGGCGTAGTCCTTCTCGGGCAGACCGTTTTCGGTCGGCGAATCTACGCGGTCGGAAACAGTGTCCGCGTAGCGAGGCTAGCGGGCGTCAATGTCGGCGTTACAATTGCGTCCGCTTACGTTCTGAGCGGCGTGTGCTCCGCCCTTGTTGGAATACTCCTGGCGGGCTTCATTGGCCAGGCCAGTCTCGGGATGGGAGACGAGTACCTGCTTTCTTCGGTCGCCGCGATTGTTGTCGGCGGGACACTTATCACCGGTGCCAGGGGAAAATATATCGGCATGGTCGGAGGGGTACTGTTGCTCACGGCCCTACAGACGGTCCTTGCGAGCAGTTCTCTTCCCGAGGCCACTCGCCAGATTGTCTTCGGGGCGGTCATGCTTGCCGCCGTGGTAACGCTTCGAGACGCCTAGCCCTTCAGATGATTCCCCTCGAAATGAAGACCTGAGACTCCAAATTGCAACGCCCCAAGACGGAACTTCCTAGATCGCATGAACCGCCCTTCCGAAAGCCATCCCGATTTCGACTGGAACGACCTCCAGGCATTTCTCGCGATAGTGCGCAGCGGAAAGCTGACGGCTGCGGCAAAGCGGATAGGGGTCGATCACTCGACATTAAGTCGACGAGTCGGCCGGCTTGAAGCAGCATTGCGGGTTCGCCTTTTCGATCGCGGTCCGTCCGGCTATGTGCTGACGATGGCTGGAGAACGATTGGTTTCCCAAGCCGAGGCGATGGAAAGCTTGGCGATCGGGGCATATGGTAGCCTGGTCGACGAGGGGCTCAGTCTTGCAGGTTCCGTCCGGGTGGGCATGCCGGAGGGGTTCGGGACGTTCTTCCTGGCCTTCCACATCGGCAACCTCACCAAGCGGCATCCCGAATTGGAGATCGAGCTTGTCGCCAACCCGCGTGGATTCAGCCTCTCCAAGAGGGAGGCAGATATAGCGATCAGCATGTCGCAACCGGAGGAAGGACGTCTGCATAGTCGCAAGCTGGTCGACTACGAGCTGGGCCTCTATGCGGCGCAAACCTATCTGGAACGCAGCCCATCGATCAAACAGATCAGCCAGCTTCATGAGCACCCGTTCATCGGATACATTTCCGATTTGATCTGGACGCCCGAACTCGACTACCTCCCCAACGTTTCGGGTGAACTCAATCCAAGACTAAAGATATCGAACATAATAACGCAGATGACTGCGACGCTCGGCGGAGCCGGGTTGTGCATCCTGCCCTATTTCATCGCGGCTCGCGAACCCTCACTGGTGCGGCTTTTCGAGGACGAGATCAAACTAGTCCGCTCCTACTGGCTTATCGTGCATTCCGACATGCGGGATCTCGCGCGAATACGCATGGTAAGCGCCTATATCGCGGACGCGGTCCACAAGGTAGGCCGCACGTTCTGGATGAGTACGAATAAATGACGACCGTGTCATCGCAAAAGAAACCGATGGAAATGAATCATGGAAGTTGATTTGACGAACAAGCGCGCGCTTGTCACCGCCGGCGCGTCGGGAATTGGACGGGCCATCGCCACCCGTTTCTTGGAATGCGGGGCTCGGGTTTGCGTCTGCGATATCGACTCGACTGCCTTGGACGACTTCGCGCGCGCAAATCCGGAAGCGCTGGCGGTGAAAGCGGACGTATCAAAGCCTGACGACGTTGCAACTGTCGTCTCCCGGATGTCGAGCTCCTTCGGCGGCCTCGAGATCGTCGTGAACAACGCGGGCGTATCGGGACCAACTGAAAGCGTGGATCGGATAACGATAGACGATTGGCGTCGCACGCTGGATGTAAATGTTACATCGCAGTTCCTGACGGCGAAATACGCAGTCCCAATCTTTAAATCGCAAGGTGGCGGCGCGATCATCAATATCTCGTCTACGGCGGGACGGATGGGCATGCCGCTGCGGTCACCCTACTCCACGTCCAAATATGCGGTTCGTGGACTGACGGACGCGTTGGCAGTCGAATTGGGCGAATACAACATACGCGTGAATGCGATCCTCCCCGGAATGATAAGGGGGCCGCGAGGGACTCGCGTCATGGCGGAGCAAGCTGCCGCGCGCGGTGTGACGTTGGACGAGTACATGAACCGTGCGCTGATGAATGTCTCCATGCGGACGTTAATCGACGCAGAAGAGGTTGCCGATCTCGCAGCGTTTTTGGGTTCGGATCTGGCGCGCCACATATCTGGCCAATCGATTGGTGTGTGCGGCAATTTCGAATCCTACCGCGTGGTCATTGGAGACTAGGCGCGTTGTTGTTTTCCTCCGATCCAACTTGGAGCCGCGCCGCTCGCACACTCGTGGGCCGCAATGATCCTGGTTCGGTCGGCGTGCGGATGTGGCACACGATTTGGGCCAAGCACAGCTTGATGCCGAGCACAAAGAAGGTCCGAGACCTGCACGATTTAAGCCCGCGCTTCCTCACGCACCATCCACGCCACGGCTGCGTTGTCTTCTCAGTTTCTATGATGAGCTGAGCGATTGCCGGGTCTAAGGCATCCTGTCTTGACGATCGCGCGACCGCATTTGGACGCCAGCGGCCGAACGCACCTTGGGCGAGAGACGGCGGCCTCCCCATTTGAGGCCGCCGGGACCCTACCGCTCCGCTCAGCAACGGCCTCGATCTTCCCACTCGTTTTCTCCACGGCCGTGTTGGCCGAAGGAAGAAACTTTATTGGACTTCCATAGTACGATCCCCCTGTGCGCGAGCCGCGCGCGTGGAGAGGCAGGTCGAAAGGTTGGTGCTGAACGAGAGCGCTTAAGCCGAGACAGATTTGGGCGATCCGCCTGGCCCGGCCCTCAGGCCGTCGCGTCCTGCTGCGCGGCGAGCCCCGCCGCGAAGTCACGATAGGAATGCAGTGGGCGGCCCAGGATATTCGCCAGGCGCTCGACGTCGCCGGGCTCCGGGATCATGCCGTCGCCGACATAGCGCTCGGCCATCAGGCGCATCTCATAGGCCATCCACTTCGGCATGAAGGCCGCCATGGTCTGTTCGAACCCGCTAGGTTCATCGCCGCCATAGGCGACCACGCGACCGAGGACCTGCGACCAGATCGCGGCCACGTCCGAACCGGTCAGCGTGTCGGGCCCGACCAGATTGATCGTCTCTATCGGCAGCTTGCCCGGGGCCTGGTCGCGACGGATCAATTCGATCGCCGCGACCTCCGCGATGTCGCGGGCGTCGACCATGGCGACACCCTTGCCGCCGATCGGCATCGGATAGACGCCGTAATTGAAGATCACGTCCTTGGTCATCACCTCATTGTCGATGAAGTAGGACGGGCGCAGGATCGTGGCGCTGAAGCCCATCTGCTCGAGCATGCGCTCGGCGCCTGACTTCACCGCGAAGTGCGGCACGTTCACGGCGTGATCGGCGTTGAACACCGACAGGTAGACCACCCGCTCGACGCCCGATTCCCGAGCGATGTTCAGGGTGATGATGGCCTGGGTGAATTCGTCACCGGTGACCGCATTGAGCAGAAACAGGGTGCGGACGCCGTTGAAGGCGTTGCGCAGCGCATCGATGTCGAGCAGTTCGCCCTGCGCGATTTCCACGCCGGTCGGGAACGTGGCCTTGGACGGATCGCGGGTGAGGACGCGCACCTTGGCGCCGCGCTGGACGAGTTGGTCGACGACATGGCGGCCGACACGGCCGGTGGCGCCTGTAACGAGGATGGTCATGCGATATCTCCTGATTTGTCGTGATTGACGTCTCCAAAATTAGTGATCCAAATATGATTCAATAGATGCCTTATTTGGACCCTTCGTCTCATTGGTGGAACACATGGATCTGCTTGCGCTCGCTGATTTCAACCTCGTTGCCCGGTATGGAGGGTTCGGGCGCGCTGCGCGCGCCACGGGACGTCCCAAGGCGACCCTGTCCCGGCGCGTGTCGGAATTGGAAGTTGTGCTGGACCTGCGCCTCTTCGAGCGCGGCGCGCGTGAGCTGAAGCTCACCGAGGAGGGACGGGCCCTCTATGAACGAACCGCAGTGCTGCTCACCGAGCTCGACGAGACGGCGAGCGCAATCGCGTCGGGCAGTGACAAGCCACGCGGCCGGCTCCGCATCAGTGCCCCGCTGCTCTTTTCGCAAACTGCGATGGGGAAGCTCGCCGCCGGCTTCGCTCGGCAATATCCCGAGGTTCGGCTGGAGGTCACGGCGGACGATCGTTCGGTCGACATGATCGAAGAGGGATATGATCTGGTGATTCGGGTGAACCCGAGGGCGGACGAGAGCCTGGTCGGGCGGACTTTCCTGCACGATCGGCTGGTGGTTGTGGCGGCGCCAGCCGTTGCTCGACCGGCAGGCGGCTCAGCCGCTCCGGCCGTTGTGCGAGGATCGGCCGATCCTCTGACGAGTTGGGACGTGGCCACGACGCGCGGACGGTCGACGATCGCGATCGATCCGGTTCTCTCGCTCTCCTCGCTGGTGATGATCCGCGATGCGGTCCGCCTCGGTATCGGCGCCGCGCGCCTGCCGCTTTCGCTCGTCAGTCACGATCTGACTGCCGGCCGGCTGGTGCATTGGGCTGATGATGAAGGGCCGGACATCGCATTGTGGACGCTCTATCCGTCGCGTCGGCTGCTGAACGCACGCGTGTCTGCTTTCCTGACCTATCTGAAGAAGGCCTTCCCACGAGGTACGCCGGACGAGTTGGCGGCGTTTATCGACTAATGCATATCGCGCAAAAGTGACCTCGGTTTTGCGGGACGACATGCATCATACGAACCAAAACGCGGCGCGTGCGTTCGTTCGGATGCAACGCACTTTGGGCGATCGGCCAGTGCAAGCCTCGCGAACCGACCGTTCGAGCCTTCACATGAAATCGGGCTTGTCGTCGTCTGTGCCCGGTTTGTCGACGCCCAGATTCTCTCCAGTGTGCAGGCTGGGCTTGCGAAGGATCGCGGCGACCGGATCGGTCGCGCTTCGGCGAGAGACGTCTTAGCGGACTCCGAGCGGTGCGTGTTGATCCGCAACTGTAACGCCTAGGGTGATAGCGTCAGTAGTTCTGCAATAACTGGCGCAACGGCCAAGCCGATTGCTCGGGTGTTCGCGGCATCCAGGTGGACGCCGTCGACGTCTGCGGCTTTGGCGATTGCTGCCGTGTCGAAGAACGCGCAAGCGTGTTGTTCGGCGACCTCGCGGTAGGTCGCTGCAAACCTCTCAGACTCCGCAATGTCGCGACCGCCCACAGGCCTCTGGTCGCCTCCAGCCGTAGGTCCAAAAGGAGGTGGACTCATAATCAGGATCTTGGGGATTTCCGCGCCATCACCATAGGGGTAGGTTTGGACGATTTCGACTAACCGTTCGATGCCAATTCTTGCCCCAAGGATCTTGCCGCAAAGGTGCGGCTTGAGGTCGTTTGATCCGAGCATGATTGCAACCAGATCAAGTGGCCAATGACTGCTGAGCAGCGTTGGAAGGATTCGTGCTCCGTTGCGGTCGGCCACTGAGCTGTGGTCGTCGAAGCAGGTTGTTCTCCCCGGTAGGCCCTCGGCAATGACCCGCACCTCTGGAAGTTGTTCCTCTACCACACTGGTCCAGCGGTACTCAAACGGGTGACGCCCACGACCATTTGTGGTGGCACCCCAAGTTAGACTGTCACCAAAAGCTAGGATCTGGCGCTTTTCAGTCAGTGTCGAAAGATTCACCGTACTTCTTCTCCGCCAAAAACAGGGACTCGATCCGCTCAGGCCCAGCTGCCGCGGCCTTTGTCAGAACAATCTCGAAGTGATGTTGTGCAGAACGAACGAGCTATGTGTGCGCCTAGATGAAGCTCACTTGCGTGGGCCGATTGCCTTCAGCCGGTCCGACATGTTCGTCAGGGCCTCACTTGGCGTCTTCTGTCCCAACATAGCGGCTGCGATCTCTTCGCCAATCACAGTTCGCATCTCGTTAGCGTTCGCGAAGGGCGTAAGCTCATCTGGGCGAGCAGTGTTCGTGAGTCCAATCCACGTGACGAGATAGCTGTCATCCTTCATGGCGGCCAGTGCAGCCTTTGTGGATGGAAACACCCCGGTCTGCTTGTAGTACTCGATCTGGATCTCAGTCTGGCTCAGCAATTTTACGAACTTGCCAGATGCGCCGTCTGGCGACGCCTTTGCGCCGCCATAGTCGAACATGCCAAGTAGATGGCCCCATTGAATGCAAACAGGCAGTCTGTCGGCCGCGACAACCGGCATGGCAACAGGAATGACGTTGTGGTCATAGGCTTTGCCCTGCCCACTCTGCGCACGGGCGAATGCACGGGCAAGTGGGGGGTCGGGGTAGAAAGCGACCTGTTCCTGGGCGAAAAGTCGTCTGATATCGAAACGGTCGTTTCCGGGAAGGATCAGGCCTTCTTTGACCATATCCGCGAGAAGCGTCAGAGCCTGCCTGTTCTCGTTTGAGTCCACGACGACTTCCCCGTCGTCACTGAAGAGAGATCCTCCGAACGTCCAAAAGAAGAGCTGAGCTTCAAACTGGGTGAGCGCAGGATTCTTCGTACTGAAACCCATCGGGCTTGATGAGGGCTTGTCCTTCTTCACTTTGCGCAAGGCGTCAAGAAAAGCATCAATCAACACCGGCATCTCGCTAACACCAGCATCCGCGAGAACCTTGGCATGGCCCACCAGCCCCACCGAGCCGATCGCCCACGGAAGGGCATAACGCCTCCCATTGACCAGCGTCATCGCCAGCGCGGAGGGATGGTAGGTAGCGTCCACGAACTCCTTGCCGAAGACCTCGTCCACGTCAAACATGCCGCCGGCAGAAGCGAACCCGGGGAGCCAACGCTCCGCTAGCTGCCCAACATCAGTCTTTTGGTTGGACCGCTTGCGCAAAAGTAGCGTTGTCTCCATCTGGTTGAACGGAACCCCGATCGTTTCGAGGGCAACACCTTCATTCAACATCCTGAACTGTTTGAATGTGCTATCGAGAAACGGCTTGCTGCCTGCCTCCGTATGGCTCCAGCCTATGTAGACCAGACTGTCGCTGGACGCCGCATTGCCAACAGCCGATCCAGAGAGATAGGCCGCTCCGGCAGTGCCAGCCATCTTCAGAAGGCGACGTCGCGTCAACTCCGATTCGATCACATTTTCCTCCTCGCGGGTAGGCACCTAGGTAAACGAAGCCAAGCTGCGAAATAGGCGAGCCGCGTTGCTTCATCATTCCGGCAAGCTTTGCCGCTTTGTCCCGTCGGTCAGTGCATAATGGTGGAATACATGTATACCAGTCAAGATGGTTCGTGTTTGGAATCGTGATCGAGTGCGTCATTGGCGACAACGCGTCATGGTAAAGATTGAGGGCCTTCGACAAGGCTTGCCGCAAGCTTGGCCTCAAGGACAGGGGCACCGAACCCTCATGCCTAAGACGGACTGCTCCACCCAGATCGCCCTCAGGGGCTGATGCCATCGGATATCCGATTTCCGACTACCGCGCTGCCTGGCTTCATTACTAAATGCCAACAGCCTCTACTGCTGCAGAAAGTCGCAAACACCAATCATCTGACTTGACCAGTGCGCGGGCTGGTTGAAGCTCCACAGCCTGATTGAAGAAAGTTGGTCACAGCGCGAACCCGCCGTCGATGGGGTGGACATGTCCCGTTGTAAAACAGGACTCGTCGGATGCAAGATATACCGCCAAGCCTGCCACCTCCTCGGCTTTACCGAGGCGACCCATAGGCTGTCTGTCGAGAAAAGTTTGCCGAACCTCTTCAAGCGACCGACCGGTGATGTTGGCCAGGCTCGCCACGCGTTCATCGAGCGACGGCGATTGTATTGTGCCAGGACAAATAGCGTTGGCACGGACGCCCTGCCGGATGAAATCGATAGCAATCGCCTTCGTCAGGCCGATCACCGCAGCCTTGCTCGCGCCATAGACGTACCGATTAGGAACCCCACGAATTGAGGATACGATTGAAGAAATATTGATGATCGAGCCGGAGCCTTGACTCAGCATCCCCGGCAGAAATGCAGTGATGGTTCGGTGCATCGATTTTGCATTCAAGTCAAATGACAGATCCCAGTGCGCCTCAGTGCAATCGAGGACGGTGCCAGTGTGAACGTAGCCGGCGCAATTCACCAAAATGTCGACTGTCCCGATCTCATTGGCCAGTGACTGGACATCCGCAGTCGATAACACGTCCAGGCGTCGAGCTCGAATGCCGTCCGCCAAGCCCAGAAGCTTGGCTTCATCAAGGTCGGTTGCCCACACGTTGGCACCCTCCCTATCAAAGGCTTCGGCGATCGCGCGTCCTATTCCCTGGCCGACAGCTGTTACGAGTGCATTCTTGGTTTGCAGACGTCCGGCCATCGCTCTAAATCCCAATGTTAACTTGGGTGCTCTTGTCGAAGTAGATGACCTTGTCGGTCTGGGGTGCCAGATAGAGGATTTCGCCTTGCCGCGCTCTAAGGCGCTGCTTCAGGATGCAAACGAGGGATTGCCCGGCAATCGTGCCGATCACCTGGGTCTCGGAGCCGAGTGGTTCGACAACCGCGACCTCCATCGGCACACCGTCGTCGCGAAGTTCAAAATGCTCGGGCCGGATGCCGCAAATCACCGTTGCCGCGTCGACATTAGGCATTGTCTCAGGCCTTCTAAGCGCGATGCCGCCGATCGTGAGGCTTGCCTCATCGAGGGTCGCCTCCAGAAAGTTCATCGAGGGGGATCCGATGAACCCGCCAACAAACATGTTGCGGGGTTGGTCGTAGAGCTCCAGAGGATGACCGACCTGTTCGATTCGTCCTTCGCGCATGACGACGATCTTGTCGGCCATGGTCATAGCCTCGACCTGGTCATGGGTCACATAGACCGTGGTTGTGCCCAGCTTCTGGTGAAGTGCACGGATCTCGCCGCGCATCGTAACGCGAAGATTTGCGTCGAGGTTTGAAAGCGGTTCGTCGAAGAGGAACACCTGCGGGTCTCGCACGATGGCGCGGCCCATCGCCACGCGCTGTCGCTGCCCACCTGAAAGCTGCCGGGGGTAGCGGTCGAGAAGCGGGGTAAGTCCCAAGATTTGCGCCGCAGGCCCGACCTTCGCTGCAATTTGCTGACGGCTCGCCTTCTTCAGCATCAGCGAGAATGCCATGTTTTCTGCAACGGTCATGTGCGGATACAGCGCATAGCTTTGAAACACCATGGCGATGTCTCTGTCCTTGGGCAGGACATTGTTCACGACCTTTTCGCCGATACTGATCGTTCCGGACGTCACATTTTCCAACCCGGCGATCATCCGCAGAAGGGTCGACTTCCCGCACCCTGAAGGCCCGACGAGCACGACAAACTCGCCGTCTGCGACGTCGACGGAAACTTCATGAAGGATTTTCAAACCGCCGTAGGCCTTGGAAGCGTTCTCGATGCGTACTGATGACATGGTTGTTCCTATTCGGGATTCAGGGTCCGGTTTGAAGGCTGCGATATCGGCGGCTCAGCTTTTCACCGCGCCCGATGTCAGGCCTGCAACGAAGAATCTCTGAAGAAACGCAAAGATAATGACTGCCGGCAGGGAGGCGAGGATAGCGGCCGCCATTGCACCGCCCCAGTCCTGCTGCATTTCACCGAAGAACGTGAGCAGAAGTCCCGGCCCGATCGTGCGAAGATTATCGCTTGTCACGAGCGTCAGTGAATAGAGAAGGTCATTCCAGGCCCAGGTGAACGAGTAGACCGCAACCGAGATCAACGCAGGCTTTGACAACGGCAGCACAATCCTACGGAGGATCGCGATTTCGGATGCTCCGTCGATGCGAGCTGCCTCAATAAGTTCGTTAGGTAGCCGCGAGTAGAAGGAGAAAAGAATGTAGATCGCGGGAGGGAGGGCAAATACGACGTAGGCGATCGTCAGGCCGGTCAACGTATCCAGGAGCCCGGCACTTTGCATCATTGGATAGAGACTGATTAGGATCACGGCAAAAGGGAACATCTGCGCGCCGATCATGATGTTCATTGTCGCGAAACGGCCCGAGAAGCGGTACTTGGCAAAACCATAGGCTGCTAGCGCCGCGAGGGTTGTCGTGAGCAGCGACGACCCGCCAGCGGTGATCATGCTGTTGACTAAATAAGTTGGCAAATTGGACTGGGAGATTGCTCGCTTGAAATTGTCCAAGACCGGATGAGTCGGGATGAATTCCGGGAACTGAACAAAGATTTGCTGGTTTGGCTTCAGCGCCGTCACCATCATCCAGTAGACCGGAAAAAACAGGAAGGAGACGAGAAACAGGAGCGCCAAAGCTCTGGCAATGACCGCAACGGGTCGACGTGACGCGAGGACGAGCGGGTTCATGATCCGTGGGTTTCCGTGAACATCGAGCGCAGGTACGGAATTGCGATGACAGCGATCGTCAAAAACCATATGACGCCGATGGCCGACGCCATGCCAAGATCCCAGTTTTCGAAAGCGCGTCGATAGACCTCGATCGAAAAGACTGTCGTGGCCCGTACAGGACCGCCTGAGGTCATAGCGTAGATGATGTCGAACATCTGGAGGTTACCCATGGCCTGCAATATGATCATCACGCCCAGCGTCTTTCTAATGTGAGGCAGCACCACATAGCGGATGACGTGAAAGTCGTTTGCCCCATCTATCCTGGCGGCCTCGACCTGCTCTTGTGGAAGAGACTGCAACGCTGCAAGAACAAACAGCATCACGACAGGTGTGCTCAACCACGCCTTTGCACTGATCACGGCGATCATCGCCCCGACGCTATCGGACAAGAAGAAGATCGGCTGGTGGATCAGCCCCGTCCAAAGAAGGACGGCGTTCACCACGCCGTACTGGCCGTTATAGAGCCAACTCCATAGAAGGGCCGTTACGGTACTGGGCAGGACCCACGGAAGAAGCGATGCGGCGCGAATGATGGTGCGACCGCGCATTGGTTCATTGAGGAGAAGCGCATAGGTTGTCCCAAACAGTGTCGTGATCGAAGTCGTGCAGATGACGAAGATCCCCGTCACCCGCCACGACTCTCTGAAGCCGGGATCCGCGAAAAGTCTGACAAAGTTCGCGAGTCCAACGAAGCGTGGCTCGGCCGATGTCAGAAGATATTCGTTGAACGCCAACCAAAGCGACCTTGCGAAGGGTACAAAGATCAGTAGCAGAAAGGCGATCAAGGCAGGGACCGTAAGGGCGAAGCCGAAACGGTGCTGTGCTGCATCGAGAGTGCGTGTTTTAAGCATCGGGGGACTTGTGGCTATGACTTGCGGGGACCTATCGCCTTGAGCCGATCGGACATACTCGTCAACGCATCCTGCGGTGTCTTTTGGCCCAGCATCGCGGCGGCGACTTCCTCTCCGATGACCGTGCTCAGTTCGGTGGCATTGGCGAACGATACCAATTCGTCTGGCCGCGCTGTCCTCGACAGTTCGAGCCATCCGGTTAAGTACGCGTCATCCCGGAGCGCTTCGATCGCAGCCAGCGCCGAGGGAAACGCCCCGGTCGCCTTGTAGTACTCGATCTGAACTTCGGGCTTGCTAAGCATTTTGACAAAACGCCCGGAAGGGCCGTCGGCCGCCGCCATGGCCCCGCCATAGTCAAGCATACCGAGCAAATGGCCCCACTGCAGGGACACAGCCTCATTACCTGCCTTGAGCACGGGCATGGCTACTGGCAAGACATTCTTGTCGTAAGCAGTGCCCTGGCCGCTCTGGGCACGCGCGAAAGCGCGCGCAAGCGGGGGATCCGGGTAGAAAGCAACCTGTTCCTGAGCGAAAAGCCGGCGAAGGTCAAACCGGTCGTTGCCAGGCAAGATCAATCCATCCTTGACCAGATCGGCCAGCAGGGTCAGAGCCTGCTTGTTGGGTTCGGAATCAACAACTATTCCGCCTGACGCGTCGAAGAAGGAGCCGCCGAACGTCCAGAAGAACAGCTGGGATTCGAACTGCGTCAAACCTGGGTTCTTCGTGCTGAACCCCATGGGGCTCGACGAGGGTTTGGCCTTCTTCACCTTGCGCAGCGCGTCTACGAAGGCGTCAATCGTCCTTGGCGCTTCTTTGACGCCGGCCTCCTCCATCACCTTTGCGTTGCCGACAAGACCGGTGGATCCAGCAACCCACGGCAGCGCATAGCGCTTTCCATTGATCTTGGTCATGGCCAGCGCGGTTGGATGATAGGTTTTGTCAACAAACTGTGAGCCAAATATCTCGTCGACATCAGACATACCGCCAGCCGCGACGAACGAGGAAAGCCAGCGCTCCTGGAGTTGGGCCACGTCGGTGCGCTGGTTCGAGCGCTTGCGTAGAAGCAGCGTGGTTTGAACCTGAGCGAAGGGGACGCCGATGGTTTCCAGCTTGCTGGCCTTGTTCTCGGCGCGAAATCGGTCGAAAACCTGCTCGAGATAAGCCTTGCTCCCAGCCTCTGTGTGGCTCCAGCCGACATAAACCATGTCGTCCTGTCCGGTGGCGAAGACTTTACCTGATGCTCCCAGATGAGCAGCACCGGCGGCCGCGCCCAACGTCAACAGGTCACGCCTGCTCAGTCTCGTTGTGATCATGATATCCTCCCGATGATCATTTGCTTCAGATGGCGTGCCAGCCCTAGGCCTCCGGCGGTGTGTTGTACGCTTCGTCAGGATCGTCGATCGGCGTGTGCTGACGAGGGTCGAGCACTGAGTTGCAAAGGCGCGCCCCCAGGTCATCGAAATCCTTGCCAACAGGGGCGCTAAGACCTGTCTCGCTATACACTCCAAGCGCTTTGCGGTTCAGCGGGTCAAACTGGACGAAAATGGTCTTCATCTCTCGCGCTCCGGCCAAAACGCTCTTCCCAGACACGGCCGACGCTGGTCAGCAAATTCGCTTATACTGACATACATGTATACTAGTCAATCCTTGGTTTCCGTGCTGAACTGCCTCGTGGGGTTGTCAATCGCAGACAGCTCCCGCCACTTTCGCAGTTTTGGAAATGAACACCGTACGCAGGACAGATTCGATGCCCAAGACGCAATATAGCTCTCTGAAGGATAGGACCGTGCTGGTCACTGGCGGCGCCAGCGGCATTGGCGAAAGCATAGCCCGCGCTTTCCACGCACAGGGCTGCAGCGTGGCGATATTCGACTACGATGTCGCGGCGGGGGAACTTCTGGCAAGAGATCTCGGCGACCGGGTATGTTTCGAACATGTCGACGTCCGCGACATTCCGGCACTCCGTTCGGCCATTCGACGAACGATTGATACTATGGGTGCCATCACCATACTGGTCAACAATGCAGCAAGGGATGATCGCCACACGATCGACGAAGTGACGCCTGAGTTCTGGCGCGAACGATTCGCGACAAATCTCGACCATCAGTTCTTCGCCGCGCAAGCGGTCGCGCCCGACATGGCGAAAGCAGGCGGAGGGTCAATCATAAATATGGGCTCGACCAGCTACATGATCAGCAGCAATTCTTTCGCAGCGTACAAGACTGCCAAGTCGGCAGTGGTCGGACTGACGCGGGCGTTGGCGCGAGAACTGGGCTCGAAGGATATCCGGGTCAATTGCCTCGTGCCGGGCTGGATCATGACGCAACGGCAAATCGAAAAATGGCTGACACCCGAGGGGGAAAAGGAATTGCTGACGCGTCAGTGCCTTAAGCGCAAGTTGATGCCTCAGGACATCGCCAACTTTGCGCTGTTTCTTGGTTCCGATGATTCGAGTGCGATGTCGGCTCAGACATGCATTGTCGATGGCGGCTGGGCGTGAGGGTTCGCGCCAAGCGCCGCCATAGCGGCTGCCTGATATGGAAACCGTCGGCGAGAACCGCGATGCGGAGTCGGGCTCCCTGCGCTTGACAACTTCCCAATACTCGCAGGTCAACGGCCTGGCCCGCAGATCAGTAGGTGTCGCGACAGAAGGCAAGCGATTTCTGGACGACTGAAATGGGCCGGCGCCGGCCCCATGCCACAACGGCCAGCAGGGCGACGAACCGGCCATCGTCAATTTCAAATGGAGAGACCGGCGGCTCGAACCTGCATGTGATGAGTGGCCGGTCCCTTCCGGCCGCTCGTTTCTGGCTACCGTGCTTCGTCCGTCAAGCTGAGCCGACCGTCTGGAACTGGCGTCCTAAGCCCTGGATGGCCAGTTCCATGGTATCGCCGGGGGTCAGGTAGCGCGGTGGCTTGAAGCCCATGCCTACGCCTGGCGGCGTCCCCGTCGTGACGACATCGCCAGGCATGAGGATCATGAACTGCGAGATATAGGAGACGAGCTTCGGGACGCCGAAGATCATCGTTTCGGTCGAACCGTTCTGGACGAGCTCGCCATTGACCCTCAGCATCATCGGTAGACGGCCAACATCGACCTCGTCGGGGGTCACGAGCCAAGGGCCGAGGGGGCCGAATGTGGGGCATCCCTTGCCTTTGGTCCAGGTTCCGCCACGCTCGAGCTGGTAGGATCGCTCCGAGACATCATTGCAAATGCAGTAGCCCGCCACATGATCGAGCGCTTCCTCCTCGGAGACGTAGGTTCCCCGCGTTCCGATCACGATCGCAAGCTCAACCTCCCAGTCGGTCTTCACCGAGCCTCGGGGGATCAGGACGTCGTCGTTTGGCCCGATGACGCAAGACGGCGCCTTGTTAAACAAGATGGGTTCTTGTGGGATCGGCATGCCGCTCTCGGCCGCGTGGTCTGCGTAGTTGAGACCGACCGCGATGAAATTACCCACCCCGGCCACGCATGGCCCCAGCCTCTGACCCGATGGCGCAAGTGGAAGGTTTTGGGGGTCGAGGGCCCTGAGCGCCGCGAAGCTTTCCCGCCCGAGTGCCTCGCCGCGCAAATCGGGGATGTGGGCCGAAAGATCGCGAACGTGTCCGTGTTCATCCACAAGCCCCGGCTTTTCATGTCCGTGTTCACCGAACCTGACAAATTTCATCCAAATTCCCTTTCAACAACTGATGCGGGTGTTCGGCGTTAGCCTATTCGGTAAAGGCCGTGTCACGACCTCGTCTTATGGACGGCAACATCGCTAAAACGATGAGGACTGCAGCAACCATCAACAGGCTTGCGCTGATTGGATGTTCCAGAAACGTTGCTGGCGAACCTCGCGATATGCTCAGTGCGCGCCGCAGGTTTTCCTCAAGCAATCGGCCGAGGACGAAACCCAGCAGCATTGGCGCAGGCTCGAATCCCATCCGGATCAAGGCAAACCCGACGAAACCGAAAAGAGCGATGAGCATTACATCCGTTGGCAGGGAATTGATCGAATAGATACCGATGCAGCAGAACATGAGGATTGCCGGAAACATCAGCCGATATGGAACTTTCAGCAACCGCACCCATATGCCAACCAATGGCAGGTTGATGACCAGAAGCATCAAATTTCCAACCCACATCGAGGCGATCATGCCCCAAAACATCGCTGGATTTTTGGTCATCACTTGAGGTCCGGGAACGATTCCGTGGATAGTCATCGCCCCGATCATCAACGCCATTACAGCGTTCGGTGGAATGCCTAGAGTGAGCAGCGGGATGAATGATGTCTGCGCAGCAGCGTTGTTGGCCGATTCTGGACCCGCAACACCTTCGATAGCGCCGCGGCCAAAGCGTCCGGGCTGCTCCGCCAGCTTCTTTTCAAGCGCATAGGAGGCAAACGGCGCCAGCACCGCACCACTGCCGGGGAGGATTCCCAGAATAGCCCCCAGCGCGGTACCGCGTAGAACGGGCCTGCAGGAACTGCGAAAGTCTTCCTTGTCAGGCAGCAACCGCCCTATGTGCTGGCGTATGACGTCCCGATTGTCAGTCTGCGTCAGATTACGCATAATCTCAGCTATCCCAAAAATCCCCATCGCGAGAATCGTGAAATCGATTCCATCCGAGAGCATCGACAGACCGAACGTCATGCGCTCCTCGCCAGTCTCCAGGTCGGTCCCAACGAGGGACAAGAGAACGCCAAGAAGGATCATCGCTATCGCCTTCAGAACGGAACCGCTCGCCAGAACAACGGCAAAGACGAGACCCACGACCATTAGAGAAAAATACTCCGTTGGTCCGAAAACCAGCGCGACGCGTGTTAGCGGCGCGGCGAGCAAGGCGATGAGCAAGGTGGCAACGGTGCCTGCAAAGAAAGAACCGATCGCGGCGATCGCAAGCGCGACGCCGGCGCGGCCCTGCTTCGCCATTTGATGACCGTCCAATGCCGTAACCACCGAACTGGCCTCTCCGGGCATGTTGACGAGGATCGCGGTCGTCGAGCCGCCATACTGGGCGCCGTAGTAGATGCCGGCCAGCATTATCAGCGCCCCGACAGGGTCGACGCCGAAGGTGATCGGTAACAGCATCGCGATTGTTGCGAGGGGTCCCACGCCGGGCAGAACGCCGACGAGAGTTCCAACAAGGCAGCCCAAGAAGGCAAGCACGAGGTTGGTCGGGACAAATGCGACGCTGAATCCAAGGCTTAGGTTGGCCAGAAAATCAGTCATTAGACTCTCGCAGCGCTGTCATGTCGATGATCGCCTGGTGGAGTTGGGCCAAGCAACGAGTATCAGGACGGCTGCGGCGCCCAGAGCGGCTGCACTCAGGCGAAGATCGGCTTTGGCGGACCAACTCGCGGGCAGGAGGTCGACAAGAGGTTGCGGTAGGATTGGTATTGGGAGGTTCAGCAGATCGCCGAACAGCAGCATGCAAAAGGCCGTAAGGCCCAACGCCAGCCCGAGGAGCTGGTCAAAACGGACATCGGGACTGGCATAGCCGCTAATCATAATGGCAACCGGTCCCGCGAAAAGGAGGCCCAAGCCTGGGATCGACACGCCTGCGAATGAAACCCCACGAATAGTTGAGGCAAACATCAGGACCGCGAGAATGATGAGAGCGGGACCCCGCAACATGGCACGCTCGAAGCGAACGCCAGGTTTGTAGATAGCGGCAGTAAGCAAGGCAGCCCCAGAGACACCCAAGGCCAGGCTCAGCCATTCCGGCAGTGTGGCAGGACCGACACCGTTGGATGGGCGTGCAAGGTCACGCGTCAGCGCGTACGCAGATATCGCTATCGCAACCAGCAGGAGGCCAGCCGCGAAATTCTGGTCTTGAATGATCGGTAAGAGGCGTGCTTTTGAGTTAGATGTAGGTCGATCCGTTTTCAATCTTTGCCCTCCCTTGGTGCTTTGATCCACGCCGGTAGCCAGCCCCAACCTGCCTGTTGCAGTATCGGCGTGTCCTAATGATCTGGCCGATTGGACTGTGACCAGACGGCGGTTGCCGTCGTCGCGGTCACTCCTGCTCGACGCTGAGTTCCGCTACCAGATCCTTCCATCGCGCCAATTCGGCCTTCACGTGCTTGCCCAGCGCCTCCGGGGAACGACGATCGACCGCGACGGGCGTTGCCCCAAGGCTTTCGAAGCGGCTCAGCACCGCAGGATCCTGCAGCGTCTTGGCAAGGGCCGAATTGATGACCTTCACCGTCTCGGCCGGTGTTCCGGCTGGCGCAAACAGACCGTGCCATGCGCTGATGTCGGCACCGCTGATACCTGCCTCGGCGATGGTTGGCAGATCTGCGAGCTGGTTCAAGCGGGCCGGGCCCGTTACCCAGAAACCCTTGACGGACTTCGAGTTGATATTGTTGATCGCGTCCGCGGTCTGGGCGCAAAACAGATCGATGTGACCCCCCAGTATGTCGGTCATTACAGCGGCCGCGCCGCGGTAGGCGACGAAGTTCGGCTGTGCCTTGAGCGCGCGCGCCAGCAGTAGGCCGCAGATATGGGCACCACCCCCGAATCCCCCATGACCCATTCGGATGGAAGCTGGATCATCGCGAAGGCGGGCTATCAGGTCGCCTGGCCCAGAAGAGGGAAAATCGACCCTCGAGACCAGCACGAAGGGAGCCTCGTTGATCAGTCCTATAGGGGTGAGTGCCGTCGAGGGATCGAAGTCTTTCGCTGCCTTCAAGAACGCCGGCAGGCTTGTGAGTGCTGTGTTGTAGAGCAACAAGGTATAGCCGTCAGGCGCCGAGCTAGCCACGTGCCGCGATCCCACAAGTCCGCCAGCGCCGACGACGTTTTCGACAAGCACTCGCTGATTGAATGTCTTCCCCAGCGATTCAGCGATGATGCGGCCGAAGGTGTCCGTGGGACCGCCCGCTGGCGCGGCCACGACAATTGTTATTTGGCGTTCGGGAAATCCTTCCGCGCAAACAGCAACTGCACTCATCCATAGGGCTGCCGCTGCGACTGCAGCGACTCTGACAATTCGCATGTTTCCTCCCTTTCAAAAGTCGACGGGGCCCAGATCAAGAACCTGTCACCACGAACTACAATTCCCGCCCGACTGTCGGCTGGTGCCCAACCGGCCCAACAGGAAACCACCTCTTGTCGAATTACTGACACACATGTATACCAGAATTCAAGAGGCAAAGCCGCCATTCCGGACGGAACGATTTTCCACCCCCCTATGATGCGAGGCAGATACGATCATGACGAAGAGGTTCCTTGGCATAACGGTCTTGCCGGAATTCCTCCAAAACGAGGGTATCGAACGCGTTCTTGATAATCTGCAGCGCGCCGGGGCTTCAGCTGTTTCGACATCTCCTTACGTGATGGAGCCGGGCGAAGGCGACGACAGCAGTCGCGAGCCACCGGCTGATGGCGGCAAAGGATCGGTCCGCTTGCTGGACCGCCCCCTTTGGGGGCGCCGCGAACTCATGGTGCGGACGGCGCCAAGTTTTACACCGGATCTTCGTCTGTATCGAAATCTTGCCTACCAGCCGCCCGTCCCGGAACGATTGACACGGGAAGCGGGCGCCCTTGTCGGCCAGTTCATCCGCGCGGCGAAGGAGCGAGGCCTCAAGGTCTATCTACAAATCATGGCCGCAATCCCGCCGGGCTTTCGCGTTCAGTACGGTGGCCCGCATCGGGAAGACATGCCTCGTCTACCGGACGGCAACTTCAGGGGTAAAGGTGTCGACAACAATGCCAGCCTCGCAAGTTCCGCGATCAAGGCTTACGCGGGTGCGCTGATCAAGGATCTGTGTCGCCAGTACCCAGAGATCGACGGCTTTCGCATCGACTGGCCCGAATATCCTCCCTATGACCTCGATAGCCTTTTCTTCGATTGCAGCGACCATGCCTTCGCTGCGGCTGCAAGGTTGGGATATGATGTATCAGCCCTTCGTAGAGACCTTGCCCAGACGTACCGGCATGTAAACGGTGGGCTCGGCAGTGAAGATCTAAAGGAAATGGCCGAGTGCCGCCCGGGAGCTCTTTTCGCTTATTTGCCCGGATTCTCCGACATGTTGTCTCTGAAGGCCCGGCTCGTTGGCGAACTTCTTGGCGCCTACAAGGCGGCCTTGACCGAGGCGGGAGGGCAGGCGAGGGAACTCGTTCCGCAATCTCACCCCTTTCCCTGGTCGGTCCTCTCGGGCTTCGATATTGGACTGGCCTCACAGCATGCCGACCAGATTGGCATCAAGTTCTACACGATGCATTGGGGCATGATCGTCCGAAATTATGTCGAGGCTCTCATAAGCCGCAATCCCGGACTTCAAGATACTGAACTCGTCCTGCAAGCTGTCTTGCGCAATCTGGAGTTGGTCGATGCAGCAAAGCAGGTGCGATTCACCGACATTCGCTACCCTGAGCCCGACGAAGCTCACTGGACCGGCGGCCCGTATGCAATCGAACGCAAACTCGCCGAAGCGCTCCGGCAATCGAAACGGCCTATCATCGCGCTGGCGCACGGTTATGGGCCGGTATCCGATGTGCGCGAACGGGTGGTGGCTGCTTATCGGGGATGCGACCGCGTCTGGGTCAACCGGTACGGCTATCTCTCAGACGAAAAACTTGGTGTATTGGGAGAACTGGTCCGGGACAACGCTCCGGTTGAATGCAAATAGAGGTCATATGGCAACAAAGATCGCAAATGCGGCGCCGCGGTTTTTCCTGGAGATTGATCCGACCAAGCCAGTGCGCCAGCAAACATACGACCTAATCCGCCAGGCGATCGTCACAACGAAGCTGCCTCCTGGTGCGGCGATCTCTGAGTATGAAATCGGGTCCCAGATTGGCGTCAGTCGAACTCCAGTTCGCGAAGCCATGGTGCGTTTGATCGACGAAGGCCTTGTCGAAGTTCGTCCGCGAATTGGCACTTTCGTTACCAGACTGAGGTCGGACGAGATAAGGCAGGCGATCTTCTTGCGCGACGCGGTGGAAAGCGCCGCCGCTAGGCTCGCGGCCAAACGGCTGACACCGCAATGGTCCAGACGGCTGCGGTCAAACCTCAATCAGCAGGAGAAGGCGTGGGCACTGGCCCAGTATGACCGCGTTTATGAGCTCGACGAAGATTTCCATCATCTGATTTTCGAGATCAGCGGCAATCCTGCGGTCTGGAAAATCGTCAAGGCCGCCCGCGTTCACATGGCTCGGCTCAGGAATCTTTCCGTCCACTATGCCAATCCCGTGCCTCAACACCGGGAAGTGTTCGACGCGATTGAGCGGGGCGACGGCGAAGAGGCGGCAAGTGCCATGGGAAGGCACATCGCCGCGAATAGGCGATATGAGGAGGCCTTGCTACTGGAGAGGCCAGAACTCTTCGAGAAAACCTAGTCGTCGTGACCCAAAGCACGCGATTGGTGAGGCTGGGGGCAGTGCCGGCAGTGCCCGGTTCTCTGTTTCATATTTGCTCCTTTGTTCGCTCTACGACGCGTCGGCAGCCTCCACCTTTGTTTGAGGCAGTTGATGCGGACTGAGTACCTGCCGGCATGTGTGCGATGCTATCGCGCGTAACCACCTATGGGCAGGTTGGTCGCGCCATCGTTGGTGAAAAATCAACGTGGTACTTCCTGGGGTCAACGACACAGGACATGGTTGGCATACGAGATTGAAATAAGCCGCCAAGCCGTCAGCGACGCTTTGGCTCAAGGTGCAAATCAGGTTGTTTTGTTGGACCAAAATTTGCCCCGCCGCCACAAGGCTTGGGACGACGACCTCGATGCTGCGACTGCGATCAAGTTTGGACAACGCAACGTCTGCGACTCCTTCCAACCGTCCGGTAGGAGACACCAACAGATGTGGGAATGAGAGGTAACCTTCCAGACTGACCGGCGTCGCTTGGCTTAGCGGATGCGCTGGCGCCATGACAACCCTAAAGCCCTCTTGTCCAATCACCGTGCGTATGATGCGTGCAGGAAGATCTTTTGGTAGAATTCCCACCGCGAAATGGATTTGATCCTCGTCCATCAAATGCTGTGCACTATCCTTGTCCACGATCCGCAGAACAGTCTTCGTGTACGGGGCCTCGCGACGCAAGGCGGCGATCAAAGGTGGTCCAAAGGCAAAAGCAGCCTGATCAGTCATCCCAAGCAAAAACGTATCGGTGGCAACGGTCGGATCGAACGAACGCCTGGCCGTGACCATTGTCTCAAGTCGTTCGACGATTTCCAACACCTCCGGCGCTAGGGTCACCGCAAGAGCGGTTGGTTCCATGCCCTGTGGCGACTTCTGAAACAGGGCGTCATCGAAACCGATGCGAAGCCGCCGCAGTGCGTTTGACACGGACGATTGTGTGATCCCAAGTCGCTCCCCAGCGCGGGTGGTATGACGCTCTTGGTACAGGGCGACGAACACCTTGAGCAGATTGAAATCGAGCTTCACCAACCGCGTGTCCATCATTCACCAAATCGATTGCTTCTATTTGCGTAAACAATTTTCATAAATGACTGGGCCTTGCTAAACAACAAAAAATAGACCGTTGATGGCCGCAGGTGTGAATGTTGACCTTAAACATAAATGGCGCTTCAACGCCTGTTGAAGCTCCCGTCGATATGCCGTTGCTTTGGGTTCTCAGGGATATCGTTGGTTTGACTGGTACCAAGTTTGGCTGTGGTATCGCCCAATGCGGAGCATGTACAGTCCATATTGATGGGAAGCCGAAACGATCTTGCGTGCTCCCGGTGGGAAGTATTGGTGATCAAGCGATTACCACAGTCGAGGCGATCCAAGGCACCGATGTTGGTCGAAGGGTGCAGACGGCCTGGCTGAACTTGGAAGTCGTTCAGTGTGGATATTGTCAGTCCGGCCAGATCATGTCGGCCACCGCGCTGTTGATGAATGTTCCCAAACCCAATGACGCCGACATTGATGCCGCCATGGCCGGCAACATCTGTCGGTGCGGTACCTATGTCCGCATTCGCGCAGCCATAAAGGAGGCGGCAGATGCTACGTGAGTACAGGGACGAGGATCCTTGGAGGGCAAAGGGGGTAGGGTCTGGAGATGGAGCTTTAAGCCGGCGTTCAGCATTGAAGCTGGCCGCTTTGGCCGGCGCAGGCCTGCTTGTGGGGTTTCGTTTCGACGGAGGTGGCGACGCACTCGCCGCAACGGCCGGCAACGTTCCATATGAGCCAAATGCGTTTATCCGCATCCGCCCCGACGGTATGGTAAACCTGATCATACCTTCTGTGGAAATGGGACAGGGTATTTACACCGGTCTTGCCACGTTGATCGCCGAGGAGTTGGAGGTTGACCTGGACCAGGTCAGCGTCGAAGCGGCGCCGCCGGACGCGAGCTCTTACGCAAATCCGTTGTTGCACGTCCAAGCGACCGGCGCATCGACATCGACGCGGGCGTGGTGGATGCCACTCCGTCTTGCTGGTGCCTCGGCGCGGGCACAACTCGTCGCGGCTGCTGCCCAGGTATGGAACGCGGATTTGTCCGACTGCAAGGCGCAGAGGGGTTCGGTGGTGCATTTTGCCACCGGACGCAGCATCAATTACGGCGCGCTTGTCGATGTCGCCGCCAGGCTCCCGCCCGCGAAGGAGGTGCCCCTCAAGGAACCAAAAGACTTCCGTTTGATCGGCAAGGCGTTGAAGCGGCTGGATACTCCGGACAAGGTCAACGGGCGCGCGCGTTTCAGCATTGACGTCTCAGTGCCCAATATGAAGGTCGCGACACTTGCCGCCAGCCCCGTATTTGGCGGCAGGGTGGTGCAGGTGGATGATAGCCGCGCCAAGGCTGTTCCGGGCGTGCGCCAAGTGGTCGTGCTTGAAGACCTCGTTGCTGTAGTAGGCGATCATATGTGGGCGGCCAAACTCGGTTTGGAAGCGCTCGACATTACATGGGACGATGGCCCGCACGGCAACCTTTCAAGTGCCGATATCGTGCATGATCTTGAAGTCGCGTCACAGTCGAGCGGCATTGTCGCACTGGCACAAGGAAATATCGAGACAGCGGTCGGAAAGGAGATTGAGGCGGTCTATCAGCTTCCGTTCTTGGCCCACGCAAGTCTCGAGCCGATGAATTACACTGTTAGCGTCACGTCCGATAAATGCGAGATCTGGGGCGCCACCCAGGTGATTGGCATCGCGCAAGGTGTAGCAGCAAAACTAACCGGTTTGCCGATCGAGAAAGTCATCATCCACAATCAACTCCTTGGTGGTGGCTTTGGTCGGCGGTTGGAAGTCGACGGCATCGAAAAAGCCGTTCGGATTGCTCGGCACGTCGACGGCCCAGTCAAGGTAATATGGACTCGCGAAGAAGACATTCAGCAGGAGCGCTATCGTCCGTATTATTATGATCGCGTCTTCGCAAAATTGGGTGCCGATGGACTGCCGATATCCTTGCACCATCGCGTGACAGGATCTTCGGTGGCGGCACGATTTGCGCCAGGGCAACTGCGAGCCGACGGGCTTGACCCCGATGCAGTCGATGGCTCGGTTGACGCTCCTTACGAGATTCCGAACCGAATGGTCGAATTCGTCCGTCGTGAGCCGCCCGCCATCACCACCGCTTTCTGGCGTGGGGTTGGCGCAGGCCACAACGTATTTGTCATAGAGAGTTTCATTGACGAGTTAGCACACCAGGCCCAGCGAGATCCTGTTGAGTATCGGCAGGCACTTATTGGAAAGATTCCACGACTCAACCACGTGCTAAACTTGGCCGCCGACAAGGCCGGTTGGGGTCAACCAATGGCCCCTGGCTTTGGCCGTGGGGTCGCGATCCAGACCACATTCAACACCTATATGGCGCAGGTTGCCGAAGTGCAGGTCGACGCCAATGGTTTCACACGCGTGCATCGCGTGACCTGCGCTATCGACTGTGGCATCGTCATCAATCCCGATACGGTGATTGCCCAGGCGCAAGGCGGTATAATCTTTGGCATAACAGCCGCGCTCTATGGCGAAATCACCCTCGAGAACGGCCGGGTTCAGCAGAGCAATTTCAATGATTACCGCATGCTGCGCATTAATGAAGCGCCAGCGGTCGACGTGCACCTCGTTAGCAGTTTCGAGCCACCTGGCGGCATTGGCGAAGCCGGGACGGTAGGCGCGCCGGCGGCGGTGGCCAATGCTATCTTCGCAGCAACCGGTATGCGCTTCCGCGAACTGCCCATTGTGCCATCTCTTTTCGCGATGAAATCCACGTGAGACTCCACAAGATCCTTTTGGCATTTGCGGCCGCCGGTGCAGCGTGCGGTCTTGGCTTGTTCTATTGGCTCGTATTGGGCCCCGGCCCGATGGACTTCGCTCCCGGGCCACGAGTTGAGCTGGCGGCCTATAAAGCCAGACGACCGACAGGCGTCCCGCCTGAACTTGCCAACGCCGACATCGTCACGCGCGGCGAGTATCTCACGCGTGCAGCGGACTGCGCAGCTTGCCATACTGTTGCAGGTGGCAAGCCTTTTTCCGGCGGGTTTGCATTCAAACTGCCCTTCGGGACCATCTATTCAGCGAATATCACGCCCGATCCGGAAACGGGTATAGGTGCGTGGACCGATGACGAGTTTGTCCGCGCCGTGCACGAGGGCATTGGTCAAAAAGGCGAGCGTCTTTATCCGGCGTTCCCTTACGTCTCCTATACGGCAATGACACGCGAAGATGTCCTAGCGATTAAGACCTATCTCTTCAGCCTGAAACCGGTGCACCATGTGCCGCCAAAGAATGACTTGGCCTTTCCATTCAATCAACGTTGGCTGATGGGCGTCTGGTCCACATTCTTCAACCCCGACCAACGGTTCCGACCCAACGCCAGCCAAAGCGCAGAGTGGAACCGCGGCGCCTACCTTGCGGAAGCGCTGGCCCATTGCGGCGAATGCCATACTCCACGCAACTTGGCGCAGGCACTCGATAATCGGCGCAAATTTCAAGGTGCCATTATCGATGGTTGGCATGCCTATAATATCTCGTCAGACCCGAACTCGGGAGTTGGCGCCTGGTCAGACGCTACGCTGAGTGAGTTTCTATCAACTGGCCACGCTGAAGGACGAGGCACCGCATCTGGGCCGATGGGCGAGGCCGTCGACAACGGACTGCGCCACCTGACCCCGGGAGACATCAAGGCTCTCGTGACTTACTTGCGCAGCGTTCCTGCAGTCGACTCTCATGACGAGACCCAACTGCATGCCAGCAGTGAGCCGCATGCCAGCAATGAACTCGGCCAGCATCTATTTGAGGGATCATGCGTCAGTTGCCATAACTCGTCTGGTGTAGGGACGATAACTCCACTTGCAACCCTGATCGGAGACCATGCTGTCAATGATCGTGTAGCGACCAACGTGATCCAGACCATCCTGTCGGGATCGGCGTGGAAGGCCGCCGACGGTCGGGCAATGATGCCGTCTTTTGCATCGTCTTTTTCCGATGCAGAGGTGGCTGCGCTAGCCAATTATGTCGTCGGACGCTTCGGCAGCGGAGCTGCCAACGTTGTTCCGAGTGACGTCGCGGCTCTGCGAAAAGGCAAATAGGCGCCAGTTGCGGACATGCGCGCCTCTAAATTTCGGCAAACTACTGTGCGGCCCGAAATTTCTCCAAAAATCTCTAAGGAAAGGAAATTGGCTATGGATGTGATGTCTACGGACTATGGGATATTTCTTCTGCGTCTCGCGTTGGCGGCGCTGTTTGCAGCACACGCCTTGCTTAAGCTGCGTGTTTTCACAATTGCTGGAACCATGGCCTTTTTCCGTTCGATCGGGTTGCCGAGCTGGCTTGCTCCTGTGACGATCGCGATGGAACTGGCGGGTGCTGCCGCACTTTTCCTCGGCATAGCTCCGCGCATCGCAGCGTTGCTGCTTGTACCCTTGATTTTGGGGACTATTCTAACAGTCCATGGTAAGAATGGATGGCTATTCACCAATCAAAACGGGGGCTGGGAATTTCCCGCGTTTTGGGCTGCTACCCTCTTCGCCTTGGCCTTGCTTGGCGACGGCGCGTTCGTGTTGGTGCCATCCTCAATAATACTCCCCCACTAGCCCACTCAAAGCTAAAGGTGCGTCCGCGCTCCAACGCGGAGCCAACTGTCTTTGCCTCGTCGGAAGTCAGAGACAACTTCTGGAATAGCTACGCGGTTGTGAGCCATGCAATCCATCAAGGCCAGTCGACATTGCGCGCCTCTGGAACAGCTGGTCCCATGCCGAAATCGCGTGCTTGTCTGAAGCTTGAGGCAAGGTATCTTTGGAGGCGCGCGACCGCGCCGGGAATTTCGGGACGATCGGAAATCCAGCTGACATAGGACAGGTAGCGCATCAGGATAAACACCGGAAGTAGTGCCTCGTCCTGTGCAGAAAGTGGTCGCAGGCTGCGATAGCCTTCGAGCAAGGCGATCTGGATCAGACCATAGTGCGGCTCATCACGATTATTGGCCAGCACGATGGCGAGATCGTAGAGCCGCCACCCGAATGCGCAGTCGTCGAAGTCGATGAAGGCGACGTCCGAGCCAGCGAGAAGGATATTCTCTCGCACCAGGTCCGCATGGATCAATCCGAAGTCGCTCGGCATCACATTTGCGATGATCTGGCGAAGCTCTGTGCGAATCTCGCTCAGCCTGCGGCGCTGGTCGTCTGACAGCAGCGGACTGTCCCAGAAACGTCCCCACACTGGCCTCTCGCCCAAGATGCCCTCCGGGCCGAGGTCGGGGCGTTGAAAACCCAAGGGCAGGGTCCAACGGTCGGACAAAGCGTGCAGGCGCGCAAGGGTGACGCCGATGCCACGGAAGACGTCTTCAAGGCCTTGCGCAGGGCGCTCCAGCGGCTGGCCGGATCGCCCGAGCGGTTCTCCTTCTACCCAGGTCAGGAGGTCGGCGTGCTGCACAAACCCGCCATCGCCTGCCAGCGTCACAAGCAGACGGCCGTCGGGCGTCCGGACGGGATCGGGAACCAACAATCCGTTGGCGCGCAGATACCCCATCCAGGACAATTCCGAGACCAGAGCCTCGGCATCGTGATAGCCGGGTCGGTGCAGTCGCAGCGCCGCCTGCTGGCCTTCAACCATCACCCGTAAGACTGCATTCTCGCGGTAGGTGTGAAACGTCGCGGGACCAGTGTCTGTACCCCAATGAGTCAATGCCTCGGCTGCGCGGCGGCTCAACGTCGCGTGTACGTCGGGTGGGATGTCAGACACCATCTCAGACCCGCCCCAGCACCCGGTCGAGAATGTCTATAAGGAGATCAGCGTTTTCGATCGAGAAGGGCATTGGCGGCCTCATCTTGGTGACGTTCCCATGAATGCCCAGCCGGCCGATCAGCACGCCCTCTTCGCGCAGGCCATCCACGATTTTGGTCGCGAGGTCAGGTGCTGGCGCCCGGCTGGGGCGGTCAGTTACGAGCTCGCAGCCAAAGAAGAGCCCGGTTCCTCTGACGTCGCCGATCAGGCTATGGCGACCGGCGAGATCCTGCAGCCGGCGGTTCGCATAGGTTCCCACTCGCGCCGCATTCTCGATCAGCCTCTCCCGCTCGATGACGTCAAGCACCGCGCTCGCGGCCGCGCAGGAGACCGGGTTCCCACCGAAAGTGTTGAAATAGCGGACCTTCTTGCGGAAAGCGCTTAATATATCCCTCGTGGTGACCACACCGCCGACCGGATGACCATTGCCCATGGGCTTGCCAAGCGTCACGATGTCGGGGACAAAGCCAGCAAGTTCATGCCCCCACATGCGCCCGGTTCGTCCGAAGCCCGGCTGCACTTCGTCCGCAATCACGATCCCGCCGGCCTCCCGAACGGCCCGGATCGCCTTGGTCAGGAAGCCGTGAGGGAGGTCCGGAAAGCCTTCATTTGAGAAGAAGGGATCGATGATCAGCGCCGAGATCCCGTGCCCGGTGGCGATCAGGTCCGCAATCGCGGCTTCGACAGCGCGGGCGAATGCTTCCTCGAAGGGAATCCCGTCCATCTCCCCCAGCGGCCGGTAACTATCGGGGGCCGGTATGAAGCGGACATGTCCGCCACGGCCTCCTATCGGTTCGGTCTGTGCAGTCAGTTGGGAAACCGCAGCGGTGTTGCCGTGGTAGGTGTGCGCTGTCGCGATAACACCGGAACGGCCCGTAACCACCTGCGCCATCCGCAAAGCGATGTCGTTCGCCTCGCTCGCTGTACAGGTCAAGATCGCCGTCGCCAGAGAGGCGTCGAAGGTCGCCGTCAGTTTCTCGACATAGTCGAGGATGCCCTCGTGTAAGTAGCGCGTGTGCGTGTTCAACATCGCGGCCTGCCGCATCATAGCCTCGACGACCGCCGGGTGGCAGTGACCGACGTGGGCGACGTTGTTGTAGCAGTCCAGGTAGCGCCGCCCGTCGGCGTCCCAGAGCCAGACGCCCTCACCACGCACTATATGCACCGGGTCAGTGTAGAACAGCGGAGTGTTGGGTCCCAGCAGCCGCTCCCGGCGTGCCAGGAGGTCGGGTTCAGTCGTCGTCATCTCAAGTCCTCGCCTCACCCGACTGCACCCCGAAACGACAATTTCAGGACCGGCAATCTCTGTCGAAATACAGGATGGAATTTAATTTCATTTTTTTGTTGATGCGCACCTTAAGCTATGGCAGCTTGGGCTTGCAACAGAAATCTGCGTTCGGTGGCGGCTCCTTTTTGAGCGGCCTTCGGGGGTGAAGCGGGGCGGGACGAACGGTCTTGCCGCCGAGCGCAGACGGCTGGGCTGCGCATCGCCACGTCAATCGTCTTCCACAAGATTCTGGAGTTCAGGAATGTCGTCAGTCACTGCCGGTGAATGGCTAGCACGCACACTCGGCCGACAAGGCATCGACCATGTCTTCTTTGTCGATGCGATCCTGCGGCGCACCCTGGTCGAGCTCGAACAGGTCGGCGTCAAACGCGTCCTCGCTCACACCGAGAAGGCGGCTGCCTATATGGCCGACGGCTATGCCCGGATCCGCGGCCTGCCAGGCATCTGCATGGCGCAATCGGTGGGTGCCGCCAATCTGGCGGCGGGTTTGCAGGACGCGTTCCTGGCGCAGAGTCCGGTGATAGCGCTCACAGGGCGCAAGCCGCTTTCCTACAGGGACCGTAACGCCTATCAGGAGGTGAAGCATGCGCCGCTGTTTTCCTCTGTCAGCAAGTTCTCTGGCGACGTTGATGACCCGCGCGAACTGCCGCGCATGTTGGCGCATGCCTGGCGTGTCGCGCTCACGGCAACACCGGGTCCGACGCATCTGGATATTGACGGTCTGACCGGCGATCGTCTCGAACGGGGCCTCGTCGGCGACGCAACTGACTGGGCTGTGCCGCTCGGGGCCGGGCCAGTGCATCGCGCGCTCGCGAATGAGACTGAACTTGCAACCGCGGCCGAAATCCTGCTTGGGGCAAAGCGTCTCGCCATTGTCGCGGGGTCGGGGGCAACGCTTTCGCAAGCGGGTTCGCAATTGTTGACGCTGGCCGAGCGGCTGGCGGCACCGATTGCGACTTCGCTCGGCGCCCGTGGCATCGTGCCCACGCGCCATCGCCTGGCGGTTGGCACCGTCGGCAACTATTCCGCCGCTCCGGCCAACCAAGTCGTCCATGCCGCCGACGTCGTCCTCTTCGTCGGGTGCCGGGCGGGCGATCAGGTGACGTTGGACTGGCAGGTGCCGGGCGCCGAAGTCCGCATTGTACAACTGGACGCCGATCCTGTGGAGATTGGCCGCAACTATGCCAACACCAGCGGCATTTGCGGCGACCCGAAACTTGCCCTCGAGGCGTTGATTGGCCTGACCGGCAATCCCGATCGTGACAGCGCCTATAGCGACTGGGCAGCCGGCCTGATGCAGCAATGGCGTGCCGATCTTGCGCGTCTCGTCGCCGAGGACATCCCGGCGATCCGTGTCGAGCGTCTGTGCCACGAGATCGGGGAAGCGCTGCCGGCGAACGGCATCCTCGTCGCCGATACGGGGTATTCCTCGATCTGGTCCTGCACCTGCATCGAACTCAATGGTGCCGGACAGACCTATCTGCGTGCAGCCGGGTCGCTCGGCTGGTCGTTCCCGGCCGCGATGGGTGCCAAATGCGCAGCCGGCGACAGGCCGGTGATCTGCTTAACCGGCGACGGCGGTTTCTACTATCACCTTGCCGAGTTGGAGACGGCGCGGCGCAACGACATCGCGGTGGTGGTCGTGGTGAACAACAACAGTGGCTTCGGTCAATCGCTGAGCAGCATCCGCGCCATCCAGGGCCAGACACCGGGCAAGCCGGAAGAACTCTACCAGTTCGGGCCGCTCGATTTCGCTCGCGTTGCCGAGAGCTTTGGCGTCCGCGGCATCCGCGTGGAGAAGGCGGCCGACATTGCCGGTGCGCTGCGCGAGGCGATTGCGCTCAAGGCGCCCGTCGTCTTGGACGTCGTCACGGACATCGGGCCACGCACGCCCTCGCCGTGGAAGCCTGCCTGAACGCCGCCGAAAAAGATTTGAAATGGAGTTTTGACATGGCGCCCAATTACGATCTGACAGGCAAATGCGCGTTGGTGACGGGAAGCGCGTCGGGGATCGGCCTGGCGACGGTGCGGCGCCTTGCGGCGAGTGGCTGCAAAGTCGCGTTGAACCATCTTCCCGATGATCCCCGCGGTCCCGATGAAGTCGCCAGCCTGGTGGCCGAGGGATATGACGTAGTTGGGTTTCCAGCCGCGATCGGTCAGGGCGGTGAGGCCGACCTCTTGCAGTCGGTCGCCGAGGAGTTCGGGGGCCTGGATCTGCTCGTCAACAACGCCGGCACGCCTGGTGCGAAGTCCTCGATTCCGGCCACAGCGCTCGACGACATTACCGACGCCTTGTGGTCGACTGTGCTGGAGACCAATCTTGTCGGCCTCTTCCGGGCCACACGCGCCGCGGCGCCGCTGCTGCGTCAATCCGGTGGCGCGGTCGTAAACCTTGCATCCGTGTCGGCGTTCACATCGCGCGGATCAAGCATGGCCTATGCGGCGAGCAAGGCCGGCGTCATGACGCTGACAAGGCATCTTGCCCAGGGACTGGCCCCGGCCATTCGCATCAACGCTGTGGCACCCGGAGCAGTCGACAGCACCTGGGACATACGCTGGACCGACGAGCAAAGGCGCGCCTCCATCGAGGCGACGCCGTTGCGCCGGCGCTGTTCTCCTGAAGACATCGCCGAAACCGTCATCTATCTCGGCTTCGCGGCGCCGATGATCACCGGCCAGACCATTGTCATCGATGGCGGGCTCACGCTTTAAAGTCCCCGATAGGGGATCTGTAAACCCCACGCCTTTAGGCGGCCTGGGATTGCGGCGCTTCCAGTGTAGATTGGCTGGATGGAAGCGTAGAAGCGCGGCAGCCACACAGCCTGGGACTGCAAACATCATCTGGTGTGGGTGACGAATTACCCCTACGCGGTGCTTGGCGGCGACGCGGGCAACCGCTGCCGGGAGCTATTGCGCGAGACGGCAATGGCACACGAGATGATCATTCACGCCGGGTCGATCAACCGTGACCACGTGCATGTGCTGGTGTCGATACCGCCGAGCCTGTCGGTGTCACGCGCCGTGCAGCACCTAAAAGGGCGCAGTTCGCACAAGCTGCTGGGCGAGTTCGCGATATTGCGCAGGCGCTACTGGGGTCAGCATCTGTGGGCAAGGGGCTATTGGGTTGCCACGAGCGGCAACGTCACGGACGAGATGTGGATGGAATATATCAAGAACCAGACGCCGCCGGAGCCCGACGACAACTTCAACGTGACGTGAGCGAGCACCCCGTCCGCCCATTGGCGGACCGATCCGGCTTTGAGCCGTAACCTGAAGCCACCGCCTTTAGGCGGTGGAGCATTCACAGTCCAACCCTTCAAGGGACGACAAAGCTTCATCTCTCTGCGTCCACGACCTCCTGGCGCAGAGACGAACACACTTTTCCTGGAATTGCTTTTGAGCCGCTGGCGCAACGTTGGGCGCGCCATGCGCCGAAGCTTGCCGTGGCCACGCCCAGTCCGGCGCAGGTCAATCCGGGAAATGACAGGCGACGCGTCCGCCGTCGCCTGTTTCTGCGAGGTCTGGCTTGACCGAGGCGCAGATCGCTTGAGCCTTCGGACAACGTGTACGAAAGGCGCAGCCCGAAGGCGGCGATAGCGGACTTGGGATCTCCCCCTTGAGCACGATATGCTCCCGGCCTCGCTCAGCCACGGGATCGGCGATCGGCACCGCCGACAGAAGCGCGGTCGTGTAGGGGTGACGGGGATGCCGGTAGAGTGTCGCCGCATCGGCAATCTCGATAATCCTGCCCAGATACATGACCGCCACATTCTTGGAGATGTGCCGCACGACCGAAAGGTCATGGGCAATGAACAAGTATGCAATGCCAAGCCGCTGCTGCAGGTCTTGCAAAAGGTTGAGGACGCCCGCCTGGACGGACACGTCGAGCGCCGAGACCGGCTCGTCGAGAACAAGGGCATCAGGCTCCACCACCAGCGCGCGGGCGATGACCACACGCTGTCTTTGGCCGCCTGAGAGTTCGTGGGGAAAGCGTTTGCCGTGCTCTGGCGTGAGCTGGACCTGGCCAAGAATTGCGCGGGCGCGATCCCTGCGCTCGGCCTTCGGCATGTCGAGGATTCGCAACGGCTCGGCGATGATGTCCTCGACAGACATGCGCGGATGCAGCGAGGAGTAAGGATCCTGGAACACGAATTGCAGGTGCTGGCGCATCCTGCGCATTTCGGGCGCCGGCAGCGACAGGATATCGGACCCCCGATAACGGACCTCACCGGACGAGGGTTCTGTCAGTCGCAAGACGGCCTTGCCGAGCGTGGACTTGCCACAGCCCGACTCGCCAACCAGCCCCAAAGTCTCGCCATGGCGCAGCTCGAAGGACACGCCGTCGACGGCCTTTACCTGGGCGACCTCGCGTCGCAGGATCATCCCGGCCATGACAGGAAAGATCTTCCTCAAGTCGCGAACGTCGAGGACGACATCCCCGTCAGCGCCGCGCTGTCTGTCAGGTTGCTTCATGACGCTATTCCTTCACCCGTGCTTCGGCGCTGTCCCATTCGGGAAGGGCGTTGGCGAAATGACATGCCGAGACATGGCCGGACCCCCCAATCGTCGTTTTAGGCGGCGCAAGCTGTTGGCAGATATCGCCGGCGCGCTCGCAACGCGGATGAAAAGCACAGCCTGGTGGAAATCGTCCAAGCGCAGGTGGGGACCCGGCGATGGAGTACAGCCGTCCACCGGACTCCGTCAGCTTGGGGATCGATGCGATCAGGCCCCGTGTGTAGGGATGGCGTGGATTCTGGAACAGGTCGAACACGTCGGCCTGCTCGACGACCTGGCCGGAATAGACGACTGCCACACGGTTGGCGTGACCAGCCAGCACGCCGAGATCATGGGTGATCAGGACGAGCCCAAGCCCCAGTTTAGCCTGGAGTTCGCGCAGCATGCGCATGATCTGGGATTGCACCGTGACGTCGAGCGCGGTCGTCGGCTCATCAGCGATCAGAAGGTCCGGTCCGTTGGCGACAGCCATGGCGATCATGACGCGCTGACGCATGCCGCCCGAAAATTCGTGCGGGAACTGCCGCAACCGGCGGTCAGGCTGGGGTATCGAGACGAGCTCGAGCAGCTCCAGCGCGCGCTGGGTCGCTTGCCGGGCGTTCATCTGCGGCTGATGCAGGCGCAGCGCCTCGATGATCTGGTCACCGACGCGCATTGTCGGGTTAAGCGAAGACAGCGGGTCCTGGAAGATCATCGCGATCTTGGCGCCGCGGATGCGGCGCATCTCCCGCCTCGGCTTGGTGAGCAGCTCCTCGCCCAGATATTGGACTGAGCCAGAGACGACGGCGTTGGGGGGAGCAAGACCCAGTGCGGCCAGCATTCCGATCGACTTGCCCGAACCGGATTCGCCAACGATGCCGAGGACCTCGCCGCGGGCGATGTCAAGGTCAATGCCGCGCACGGCTTCCAAGACTTGGCCGTGCTTGCGAAAGCCGACGCGCAAGTCACGAACACGCAGCAAAGGCGGATGGCTGGCGGGCGAAGAGAACTGCATCATGTCTGTCACCGGGATCTCGGGTCGAAATAGTCGCGAACGCCGTCGCCGATGAAGTTGAAGCCCAAAACCACGCTGACAATGGCCAGGCCAGGTCCGAAAGCTATCCACCAATTGTAGAAGAAGGCGGCGCCGTCCGAGATCATGGAGCCCCATTCCGGGGTGGGCGGCGTGGCGCCGAGCCCGATAAAGCTCAGGGAAGCAGCGAGCAGTATGACCTGACCAAGGTCCATGGTGGCGCTGATCAGGATGGGCGTCCAGCACAAGGGCAAGATGTGCTTGAGCAGGATCCTCGCATTCCCGGCACCGCCGGCGATCGCTGCCTCGACATGCTCGCGCTCTCTGACCTCCAGGACCTGTGCACGCATCAGACGAGCATAGACGGGCCACCAGACGGCGATCATGGCGAGAGCGGCATTGCCAAGGCCAGGCCCTAGCGAGGCCGCGACCGCCATGGCGAGCAGCATCGGCGGGAAGGAAAGGGTGACGTCGACCAGTCGCATGATTGCCGACCCAACCAAACCGTCGCGGTAACCTGCGATCGCGCCGGCAGCCGAGCCCAGGACAACGGAGAAGATCACCACGACCAGCGCGATCGGCAGCGAATGCCGGGCGCCATGCAGGGTGCGCGACAGGACATCCCGGCCGAGCGCGTCGGTCCCGAACCAATGTTGCCATGAGGGTGGTTGGAGGCGCCGCGCGACCATCTCGAACGGCTCGTAGGGAGCGATATGGTCGGCAAACAGCGTCACAACGATCCAAAACAGGATGACAGCGACCCCGAACAGAAGCATCGGCGAGGCGAGTGTGCCGGCGAAAGGCTTGCGAAGGTAGAGGCGGGCAGTGGCGATCACGTCAGCCTCACGCGCGGGTTTGCGATGACATAGGCAATGTCCGTCAAAAGATTCGTGACCAGGAACATCATCCCGCCGACGATTGTGACGCCGATAATGGCAGGGAAATCCAGCGAACGGGCGGCCTGCACGGCGTAGGAGCCCATGCCCGGCCAGGTGAAAACGGCTTCGGTCAGGACTGCGCCGGTGATCAGGTAAGCGAAGGAATAGCTGATCAGCGTCAGGACCGGCACCAGGATGTTGCGGAAGGCGTGGCGGAAAACGACCCGCAGTTCGCCAGCACCCTTGGCCCTGGCCGTCAGGATGAACTCCTTGGCCATCACGTCAAGCATGTTGGCGCGCACAAGCCTGGAAATCGTTCCGGCGACCGCCCAGCCAAGGACGAGCGAGGGCAGGACCAGATGCGAGACGGCGCTGCGGAACCCGTCGATGTCGCCAGCCAAAAGGGTATCGACGGTCATCAGGCCGGTAATCGGCGGCGGCGGCGTCATGCGTGGATCGATCCGTCCCGGCCCGGGCAGGATCTGAAAATGGACAGAGAGCAGGAAGAGAAGCGCAAGCCCGATCCAGAAGACGGGAAGCGAGGATCCAAGCAGCGCGAACACCCGGGCTATCTGGTCGACGGCGCTGTCGCGATAATAGGCGGCCAGAAGGCCAAGCACGATGCCACTTGTCGTGCCAACGAGCATAGCGGCGATGACCAGCTCAAGCGTGGCGGGCAGGCGCGCGGCAATGTCGGTCAGCACGGGTCGTTTGGTGACGAAGGATGTTCCCATGTCGCCATGCAGCAGGTTGCTGACATAGGTGACGTAACGCTCAGGCAGGCTCTTATCCAAGCCCCAGCGCTGGCGGGCCGCCGCGACGACCTCGGGGTTGTTCAGCTGTTGCTCCGAGACGAGCGCGGTCAGCGGGTCACCTTTGGTCACCGTGGTCAGGAAGAAGGCCATGGTGACGATGCCCAGCACCAAGAACGGCATTGCGACGAGGCGCCGGAATATATAGTGCGACATGGGAGAGAACCTTTGTCATCGACGAAATGCAAGGCGACGCGTTGAGGTCATTGACGTGTCCCTCGGGTCGCGTCAACGTATGTGGAATTAAATTCCACATGTATGCTATTGGAGGGTTGGCCGTGAAGAAGCGCACCAAGACGAGCGGAGACGAGGCCGACGAGGCAACGCTCTATCCGACGGCCCTTGCCCGTGGGCTTGACATCCTTGCCGCGTTCACGCCGGCCGACCGCACCCTTGGCAACCAGGAGCTGATCGAACGCACAGGGTTGCCGAAAGCCACGATCTCGCGGCTGACCTTTGCGCTCGTCGGCCTGGGTTACCTGACCTATGATCAGGTGCTCGGCCGCTACAGCATCGGCGCGGCCACCATTGCACTTGGCTATTCCGGCCTCAGCGCCAATCCGGTAATCGCGATCGCCAAACCGCTGATGCAGGAGCTTGCCAACCAGACCAACCTCACGGTTGCCATGGGCGAACGCCAGGGCATGGAAATGCTTTACCTGGCCAGCTGCCGTTCGCTGAGTCCGGTGACGCTGCGGCTGAGCATCGGCTCGCGCCTGCCGATGTGGACGAGCGCCATGGGGCTCGCCTATCTGGCGGCTTGCCCGGAGACCTCGCGCAGCCTGATCGTCGATGAGCTGATCGCCGCCGATCCGGAGAATGCCGTCCGCATCAACAGCCTCGTCGCCGTGGCAGGGGAACAGCTTGCCCGCGACGGCTTCGTCGCGTCCCTTGGCGAATGGTACCCCTATATCAATGCCGTTGGCGTGCCCTTCGAGCCGACCGATGGGTCGCCGATGCTGTCCATCACCTGCGGCGGCATAACCGATATCGCCACGCGGGCCGTCTGCATGGACAGGCTGGGGCCTGCCCTGCGCGATCTGGCCAGCGAATTGCAGCTGCGCCTGATCGGGCAGGCGCCCGCCGGCAGGTGAGGGGGCAGGGCGGGACACGATCTAGCTCGCCTGCAGATGCGTCACGAAACGGGTGTTGTGGTAGGGCTCCAGCGCATCCGCGCCGCCCTCGGTGCCATGCCCCGATTCGTTGATGCCGCCAAACGGAACTTCGGGCAATGACAGCCCCTGATGATTGATCGATACCATGCCGGCGCGGATTTCGCGCGACATGCGCCCCGCGCTTGCGGCCGAGCTCGTGAAGCCATAGGCGGCCAGCCCAAACCCCAAGCGGTTTGCCTCCGAGATGGCGGCGTCTAAATCTTGCACGGGCGCCATGAGGGCAACCGGGCCGAAAGGCTCCTCATTCATGGCGCGCGCCGTTGTCGGGACCCGGCTGAGCACGGTGGGCTCGAAGAAATAGCCGGCATTTCCGGGTCTGCGGCCGCCCGTGGCCAGTTCCGCGCCTGACTGTACGGCGTCCTGCACCAAGGAAGCGATGGCCTCGACGCGACGCTCGCTGACGAGCGGGCCCATCGTGGTCCCCTCGGCCAGTCCGTCGCCAACCTTGAGAGCTCGGGCCTCGGCAACGAAACGGTCAACGAATTCGTCATAGACAGGCTCGCCGACGAGGAAACGCGTCGGCGATATGCACGCCTGGCCGGCATTCCTGTACTTGAAAAAGGCCATCGTCTTGGCGGCTTTAGCCAGATCGGCGTCAGGCAGAACGATGACGGGGGCGTGACCGCCGAGCTCCATCGTTGCGCGCTTCATGTGCAGCCCAGCCAGGCTGGCAAGCTGCTTGCCGACAGGTGTTGAGCCAGTGAAGGAGATCTTGCGGATGATCTCGTTGGGGATGAGATAGGACGAAATCTCGGCCGGTACGCCGTAAACCAGGTTGACAACGCCGTCCGGGATGCCGGCCTCGGCGAAGGCGGCCACGAGGCTTGCGGGCGAGGCCGGCGTCTCTTCGGGTCCTTTCAGAATAATCGAGCAACCAGCCGCGAGCGCGGCGGACACTTTGCGAACCACCTGGTTGATCGGGAAGTTCCATGGCGTGAACGCGGCGACTGGACCGACAGGCTCCTTGACGGTGAACTGCATGACATTGCCAAGCCTGGGCGGGATGACGCGCCCATAAGCGCGCCGGCCCTCCTCGGCAAACCACTCGATCAGGTCCGCGGCGGCAAGCGCCTCGGCGCGCGCCTCAGCCAGGGGCTTGCCCTGCTCCAGCGACAGCAACCGCGCGGCCGCTTCGGCGCGCTGGCGGAAAATATCGGCTGCCTTGCGCATGATCTTGCAACGTTCGAAGGCGGATACCGCCAACCATGTGGCGAAACCCTTTTGCGCCGCGGCCAACGCGGCATCGAGATCGGTCGCGCCTGCTTGCGCCACCTTGCCAATGACGGCCTCCGTCGCCGGATTGACGACCGGCAGGAACCGTCCGGCCCGCGACGGACCCCAGCTTCCATCGATGTAAAGCAGCACGTCAGGATAGTCCATCATACACCTCTTCCAAGCGATCTTTCACAAGATTTTGCTGCGGACGACCCGGGTTGGATCGCCGCTTCAGCGCCCGCAAACGAGCACAAAATTTCTGTTGCAAATTCATGTTGGCACGGCTTAGTGTCCGGTTCAATGGGACATGGAATTAAATTCCAGATTTCCCGTGAACTTGCCAGAAGTCTGATCAAACCGCGCCGGGACATGAGGCTGGCGGCGGGCGGATAGGTTCGTGCCCTTCCTCCCGCGCTCACAGGTGCAAACAGCAATGCAACCGGGAACAATGGGAGAAAATCATGAGCAGCAGTCGATATAGACGAATGGGTGCAGCGGGCCTGATGCTGATCGCCGCCATGGCGGCGACGGGTCGTGGACCTGCGTTTGCCGCCGACGACAAGCCTCTTGTCGTGGCAAGGGATCTCGACTTCCCGTCGCTCGACCCGCAAAGGGCGTTTTGCGACTCGTGCATGATCTACAACAGCGCTGTCTATCAGTCGCTTGTCACGCTGGACAAGGACAACAAGGTCGTCCCTGTGCTGGCTTCCAAATGGGAGATCAGCCCCGACCAGACCAAATTCACCTTCACGATCGACCCCAAAGCCAAATTCGCCGACGGTTCGCCGGTCGAGTCCAACGACGTGAAATGGTCGTGGGAGCGGCTCAAGAACATGAAAGGCAGCGCAGCCTTCTTCATGGGCAGCGTCGCCAAGCTCGAGACCCCTGATCCGAAGACCCTGGTGGTGACGACCAAGTCGCCGAATTCGGAGTTCATCAACATCACCGCAAGCTCGTTCATGAATGTCGTCAACAGCAAGCTTGCGATGCAGCATGGCGCCAAATCCGACGAGACGGCGCCGACGGCCGACACCAGCGAGGCCTGGTTCCTGGCGCACTCGGCCGGCAGCGGCCCCTTCGTTCTCGATGGCTACGAACCCAATGTTGAGCTGCGGCTGAAGCGCAATGAGGGTTACTGGGGCAAACCGGCCGCGCTGAAGGAGGTCATCATCCGGGCCGTCAAGGACGCGGTCAGCCAGGCACAGATGTTGCAGAACGGTACGGCCGATATTGCCATGCAGATCGATCCTGAAACCGCTAAACAGCTGCAGGGCAGCAACGTCAAGGTCGAGACCGCCCCTTCCTTCAACTTCATCTACGTTGCGTTGTCGCCCGGCGCCAAGGCCAACAAGGTGCCGCTGACGCCCGAGGTGCGCGAAGCGATCTCGCTGGCCCTCGACCGCAAGGGAATCCTCGATCTGACCCTTGGCGGGCAAGGTCGCCTGATCAGCACGCCAATCCCGCTCGGCTTCCCCGGCAGCCGCGGCTTTGCCGACCAGCCCACCGACGTCGAGAAGGCGAAGGCACTGTTGGCCAAGGCAGGTTATCCTGACGGTTTCGAGCTCGCGGCCGCATTTCCTGCGCTCAACGTCTATGGCGTCGACCTCTCGCTGCTCATGCAGAAGGTGCAACAAGACCTTGCCAAGATCGGCATCAAGGTGACGCTGGAGCCCATGCAATTCTCGAACTGGCGCGAACGCGTCAACGGCGACGGCATTCCGCTGACCGCAGTCTACTACGCGCCAGACTATTTCGGCACTTCGCAGTATCTCGACTATTTCGCCATGATCCCGGGAACGAATTGGTCCAAGCGTGCCGGCGCCAGCCGTGATCCGTCCATCCTCAATCCGCGGATCGCCGATCTCTACAAGAAGGCGCTTGCGGCGTCCGGCGACGACGCCGAGAAGCTCTGGCACCAGGCCGGGCAGGAAATGATCGACGACCGCATCATCCTGACCCTGGTGAGTCCGGATCTGATCCTGACCTACAATCCCGACATCAAGGGGGTGCACTACAGCACGTCGGCGATGTTGTCGCTGGCCGACCTCAGCCGGTAGCTCTCGGCACATAAGCGATGACCTCACCTAAGCTTCCAGGACCGGGGACCTCGACGTCCCCGGTCGCTTTCCCCGAAATCCGCGTCCTCAACGCTCCCGAGGAACTGACGGCTGCGGCGCATGTCTTTCGCTCGGCGATGGTCGGCCTGCCCGCTCTCCACGTCGTGGATGAGGGGGTGCTCGGCCGGCTCTTCGAGCCAGCGCGTGCTTTCGGCGCATTCGATCGCGGCGAACTGGTTGGCACGACGAATTCGCATGCATCGGCGATCCGGGTGCCGGGCGGCTTTTGGCTGCCGCAGGCGGCCGTCACCCATGTTGGCGTGTTGCCGAGCCACCGGCGCCGTGGCATCGCCAAGGCGATGCTGGCCGCCCAGCTTAGGCAGGCGCGCATGGCGGGCGAGCCAGTGGCCACGCTGCGGGCCACGGAAGGCCGCATCTATGGCAATTTCGGTTACGGCGTCGCCACCAGGGTCATGGATGTCGACCTGGTCCGGTCGGAAGCGAGGCTGCGACCTGGCCTCGAAGCGGCAGCGATCGTCAGCGTCGAAGCGGCCGATCAATGCTGGGAGCGGCTGCGGCAGATCTTCGAAGGCCAGGCTGGCCCGCGGGTCGGCGCGGTGTCGCGCGGTGCGATCTGGTGGCGCGCCAGCCTTGCGCGCGTCGCGATCGGCCCAACGCGTGCCTATGTGGCGATCTGCGGCGATGCCAGGGGCGATAGTGGCTATGTCCGCTACCACGCGGCCAGCGGCGGCGACTGGTTTGAAAGCAAGGACCGGGTGGTGATCGTCGACGACCTCGTCGCCCACGATGCCCGCGCCTATGTCGCGTTGGTCGGATTTCTGCTTGATCTCGACATCGCCCATCGCATTGTTCTGCCGACCCGCCCTCTCGACGACGTCCTTCCCCTTGTCCTGGAGGACGGTCGCAGCATGCGGGTGAGTGCCATCCGCGACGAGACCTGGCTTCGTCTGGTGGACGCGGAGGCGGCCTTCGCCGCCAGTTCCTGGGAAGGCGCCGGCGCCGATCCGGTGGTGCTTCAAATTGTCGACCGCTTGCTGCCCGAGAATACGGTCAAGCTGCGGTTCACGGCCGAAGGTATCGAACGCGCAACAGGCACGCCCGACATTGTGGCCGACATTGGCTCGGTGTCGGCCGCATATCTCGGCGGCACACGCTGGTGGCAGCTCGCGGAGGCCGGACGTCTTGAGGTCGGTGACCGGTCGGCGGTGGCAAGACTCGATCGACTGATGGGCAGCCCGGTCTTGCCGCATGGCGGCACCTTGTTTTGAATGTCCGGTCATTGCCACCCGAACTGGCTGGCAGCGGTCTGCACGACGTGATCGGCAATGGGGATCGCCGAAGTTGCCGCAGGCGAGGGTGCGTTGCAAACATGGATGCTGCGCGAGGTCCCGCGGATGATGAAGTCATGTTCGATCGAACCGTCGGCCATGACCGCCTGGGCGCGGATGCCGGAGGGATGGGGCTCAAAGTCTGCGAGGGTCAATTCCGGGCAGTAACGCCTGCAAAGCGCCAGATACCGGCGCTTGCTCAGCGAGTTGTGAAGTTCCGAGAGACCGAGCCGCATGTGATTGCGAGCCAGCTTGCGGAAGCCGCCATAGCCCAGATATTCGCACATGTCGCCAAGGTTGACGTCGCCGAAACGGTAACTCTCGCGCCCGAATGCGAGCACGGCGTTCGGGCCGACCGTAACGAAGCCGCCGATCATGCGTGTCAGGTGGACGCCGAGGAAGGGGAGCGCAGGATCCGGCACCGGATAGATCAGGTGGTTGACGATGCCGTTCCTTGCAGATCGAAGCCGATAATACTCGCCGCGGAATGGCACCAGCTGAAAGTCCAGTTCCAACCCGCACAGCTTGGCCATCCGGTCGGCCATGATCCCCGCGCAAAAGATGGCATGACGAGCCCTGACACTGCGGCCGCCGACCTCCATCGTCACGCCGGCGGCATCCTCGCGGACCGCCGTCACGGCCCCACCTGTCAGGACATCGCCGCCCCTTGCCACAAGGTCGTCACCCATCTTACGCGCAACAAACCCGTAATCGACAATCCCGGTCGTCCTTACGAAGATGGCGCCGCGCCCGGTTATGTGCGGCTCGCGTCGTGACAATTCGGCCGCATCGATGCGCTCGATGTCCATGCCGTTTTCCAGACCACGCTGGTAAAGGCCGGACAGGCGGGGCAGATCCTCGGGCTCGGTCGCGACAATCATCTTGCCGCATTGCTCGAAAGGTATGCCGTGATCGGTGCAGAAGCGCGTGGTCGCCTCGACGCCGGCCTTGCAGAAACGGGCTTTAAGGCTCCCGGGCTTATAGTAGATTCCGGCGTGGATGACGCCGCTGTTGCGGCCGGTCTGGTGGCGTGCGAGCCCATCCTCCTTTTCGAGGAGCGCGATGGAGAGGTGCGGGTAGCGTTGGGCTAGGCGCCGCCCAGTCGCCACGCCGACGATGCCGCCGCCAACAACTGCCACGTCGTATTCTGCCATGTCGTCTCAGTCCTCGGATTCTTTGTGGTGTTGCATCGCCGTCCGGCAACTCAGGTGACTGCCCCGAACACCGGGGTCGCAAGGCCAGTCACCTTTAACTCGGCCGATACCAGGGTGCCGGGCTGGTGCGATCCTCCCCTGTCGGTGGCGAGCGAGGTGATGAACATGGTCTTCAAGTCCCGTCCGCCGAAGCATGGCATTGTCGGGGCTCGGACCGGCAGGCGGATAATGTCAAGGCGCTGGCCGTCGGGAGAGAGCTTGGACAAAACGCCGGCCGTGACGCCGGCCGTCCAGTAATTGCCTTCGACATCGACGGCGGCCCCGTCGGGAAGCCCATCGCTCTCGGCGAACGTCGCCAGTGAGCGGCCATTCGAGATCCGGCCCTCGCGATCGAAATCATAAGCGCGCACATAGGCCGCGCGAGAATCAGCGTGGTACATGGTCTTGCCATCGGGACTCCAGGCCAGCCCGTTCGAGACAAAAAGGCCATCGATGATTTTGGTGCAGCGGCCCTCCGGCGTCACACGGTAGAGCGCCCCCGAAGGTGCCCGTGGCAGTGCGTCATGCATGCTGCCGACCCAAAAACAGCCGTCTGGCCCGACCTTGCCGTCATTGAGGCGGTTGACGGAGATGTCAGGCTCGGGGTGGACCAGAAACTCGAGCACGCCCGAGGCTGGATCGAAAAGATGGACGCCTGTGCGCAGGGCAACCACAAGACGTCCCCGGTCCGCGATTGCGATGCTGCCGACCGGTGTCGGCATGGGATAGCTATTGGTCTCGCGCGATAGCGGGTCGAACGCGTAGACGGCGGGCGCGAGGATGTCGACGAACCAGAGCCGTTGCCTGTCTACGTCCCAGACCGGACTCTCCCCAAGCCGCATCTCGAAATCGATGCATTTGGCGAAATGGATGGTTGGGTCAGCGGGCATGAATCCTCCGGTAGGCGGCCAACAGCATCCTTTCGGGAGCCTTGGCCGGTTCAAAATCTCAAACCTGTGTTCGGCTGCATAAAATACGCTCTTGCCTATTTTTGCAATATGATACATCAAAATGGGGCAAAGAAGATTTCGGCGACGGGAGTCGGCATATGGAAAACGCGCTCAGGACGCGGCTGCTCGCCGGGGATGTCTGCTTCAACGGCTGGCTGTCCATCGCTAACGGCTACTCAGCCGAAGTGATGGCCAGGGCGGGTTGGGACAGCGTCACGATCGATCTACAGCACGGTGTGCAGGACTATCAGGGCATGGTCCACTGCCTGCAGGCAGTAGCGGCATTCCCTGTGACACCGCTGGTGCGGGTCGCAACGAACGAACCAGGCATGGTCGGCAAGGCCCTCGATGCCGGTGCCTGGGGGATCATCTGCCCAATGGTCAATACCCCGGACGATGCCAGCGCCTTTGCCCGGGCTTGCCTCTACCCACCGCGCGGTGCGCGCTCCAACGGACCAAACCGGGCGGCCGCCTATGGCGAGTCCACGCCCTACCAGGGCCTCGCCAACGACCGCGTGCTGGTGTTGCCGATGATCGAGACGGCCGAGGCGGTCAGCAATCTGGAGTCAATCCTCGATGTGCCTGGCGTGAGCGGCGTCTATGTCGGGCCAAGCGATCTGGCCCTGTCGAGGGGCATGGAGCCGAAATTCGACCTCGAAGACGACGCCACGCTCGCCATCTATGCCACCATAGTCCGTGAGACCGCCAGGAGGGGACAGGTGGCCGGCATCCACACTATTGGGCCAGCCTATGCAGGTCGCATGGCCGAGATGGGTTTCCGTCTGGTCACGATCGGCAGCGACGCCTCCCTCCTGCTCAGGGCCGCGCGCGACGCTTTGGCGATAGCCCATAGCGCTGCGGCGAGTGGCGGCGCGCTGAAAGGGGCATGACAACTGCGATGGCACCGATCACCAGGCTTCATTCCGATCCGAGACCAGACGATCAACTGCGGCTGCTTGGCATTGCCTTGCCGCCGCCGCGCCGGCCCGTGGCAAACTTCGTTCCCGCCATTCGCCACGGACAACTCCTCTATCTGTCGGGCCAAGGGCCGGTCGACGGGCAGGGGACGGCCCGCCGCGGAACCGTCGGCCGCGACGTCACCGGTGAGGAGGCTTATCAGCACGCCCGCCAGACGGCCATCAACCTGCTGTCGGTCGCAAAGGAGGCCCTGGGTTCCCTCGATTGCATCGAACGCGTCATCAAGGTTCTTGGCTTCGTCAACGCCGTGCCGGGTTTTGAGGACCATCCGCGGGTGATCAATGGCTGCTCGGACCTTTTGCTGGATGTCTTCGGTCCCATCCGCGGAGCCCATGCGCGCTCCGCGATCGGCGCCGGCTCCCTGCCGCGTCAGATCACGGTGGAGATCGAGATGATCATCGCGGTCAAGGAGGCGGGCTGAATGGCCGCAATGGGCATGATCGCGCGGCTGGAACAAGCCCAGCCTGCAAGAGGAACAAGGCGGCCGCGCGCGCTGGCCGCCCATGCAGAAAAATGTGAGCGCGCGTTCAAGAAATACCAATGGGAGTAATTATGACAAACTCACTTGAAAAGAACCTCATTCGGTCCTGGCGTGCCGCCATGCTGGCCACGCTCATGGCCGTCCCTGCGACCATGCCGACAGACTTCGCCGCCGCGCAGGGCAAGCCACTTGTGATCGCCCGCAATCTGGCGATCAATTCGCTGGACCCGTCACGGGCTGCCTGCGACACGTGCCTGATCTATTTGAGCGCCGTGTATGAGACGCTCGTCCGTCTCGGCCCTGACGGCCGCTCCGTCGTCGCGGGGCTGGCCGAGAGCTGGCAAGCCAGTGACAACAACACAAAATTCACCTTCAAGCTCAACCCGAAGGCGGTCTTCTCGGACGGCTCGCCCGTCGAGGCCAAGGATGTGGTCTGGTCATGGAACCGCCTGGCAAATGCCCAGGGCGGAATGTCCTGGCTGCTTGACACGATCAAGACCATCGACACCCCGGATGCGCACACCATCTCGATCACGCTGAGCCAGCCCGACGCCGAGTTCATCGGCAAGGTGATGGGACCGAATGCGGCGATCATCAACAGCGTCGTGGCCGAACGCAACGGGGCACGCGCGACAAAGGAAGCGGCCAACACCGACACCGCCGAACCCTGGTTCCTGGCGAATTCGGCCGGCAGCGGTCCGTTCGTCCTTGAGGCCTATAGCCCCAATGACGTGCTGCGCTTCAAACGCAACGAGAAGTATTGGGGCGATCCCGCCAAGATCGATGAGGTGGTGATGCGGCAGGTCAAGGACTCGATCGCCCAGTCCCAGATGATCCAGAACGGCGACGCCGACATCGCTATGCAGATCTCACCCGACACGGCGCTCACCATGCAATCGCCGGATATCAAGGTGGACAAGGCGCCGTCCTACAATTTCATCTACATGGCGATCAGCCCCGGCGCCAAGGGCAATACGGTGCCTTTGACCAAGCCGGTGCGCGAAGCGATCTCGCTGCTGGTAGACTATGACGGCCTTGTCGACTTCGCAGTGGCCGGAGCCGGAAGACTCCAGGCCTCGCCAATTCCAAACGGGTTCCCCGGAACCGACGGTCTGCCGCAACCGAAGCAGGATGTGGACAAGGCCAAGGCGCTGCTTGAGCAAGCCGGGCTTAAAGACGGGTTCGATCTCGAGGCCAAGTTCCCCAACCAGAACTACTATGGCGTCGACATGTCGACCCTCATGCAGAAGCTTCAGCTCGATCTCGCCAAGGGCAATGTCCGCCTGAAGCTGGAGCCGATGACCTTTGAAGTATGGCTCGATGTCGTGCGCGGCGATGGCACGCCCTTCACGGCCTCCTACTACGCACCGGACTATTACGGTTCCGGCCAGTTCGTGAAGACGTTCGGCATGATCAAGGGCACCCGCTGGTCCAAGCGTTCGGGCGCCGACAAGGTCGAGGGCGTGATGAATCCCAAGGAGGAAGAGCTTCTCACCCAGGCGCTGGCCGCACCGGAGGCCAAGCAGGGCGATCTCTTCAGGCAGGTCGGGCAGGAGATGATCAACGATCGCGTGATCGTACCCTTGGTCAACCCCGACAACATCCTGGTCTACCGAAGCAATGTGGTGGGCGTGCGCTACTCAATCAACGAGTTCTTGCCGCTGCGCGAGTTGAGTTTCGGCAAATGATATGGCTGCCGGCGACGAACCCATCCTGCGGTTTCGTCGCCGGCTGGTGACGCCGCTCCGGCCTGGGCCACCGACGGTAGCGGTGGCCCGTCGCGTTGGAGCGGGGTTATCATATGCATACGGGCGATTCCGTTTTCGTCGTCGATGGTCTACCGTTGGTGAAAAGGAATTGGAGTCGTATTGCGGCATGGGCCATTCCAGAGCGGGACATTCGTCATGAAGGCCGACAGCTTCGAGGCGGCTGAAGAGGACCCGGGTCTCAATCGCAACAGCCTGTCTGAGCGGATCTATGCGCGGCTCCGGCTTGCCCTCATGACCGGGGAATACGAGCCTGGCGGGCGCCTCAACATCCGCAAGCTCGCGGCAGGCTACAAAACTTCCCCCACGCCGGTTCGTGAGGCGATCATCCAGTTGGTGCGCGAGGGCGCCCTGGAACTGCCGCTCGGCTACCAGCCGCGCGTGCCCGTCTTGTCCATCCCGAAATACATCGACATCCGCGAAACCCGCGCCCCCTTGGAGCGGCTCGCCGCGGAGCTAAGCACGGTCAATATAGGTGATGACGATGTGCGGCGGTTGCGTCGCCTGCACGCGGCCTTCGTCGATTCGGAAGCCTCGGAACATTGGAAGGCCGCGCTCTCCGCGAACCAGGAGTTCCACTTCACGATCTACCGCGCTTCCAAAAATGACGTGCTGGTCAGGGTTATCGAGAATCTCTGGCTCTTGGCCGGACCCTTCGTGAACAATCAATATCCCAATATCCGCCAGGCGTCGTCCGATGTGCACCCCCATTTGCTGATCATAGACGCCCTTGTCCGGCGGTCGCCCTCGGAGGTCGGCGAGCTGGTGGTGCGAGACATGCGTGAAGGTTCCTATAGGATCCTCGAGCAACTTCGCCTGGCTGAAGAGCGCAAGGGCAAGCGGCGCAGGAAGCCAGAATGACAGGTCCGGTCAGTCTGGCCTGGTCGCTGTTCGTCGCGCCTTCAGTTTTTCGGCACCTATGATCTCGTTGCGTTCATACATCTGCCTGAGGCTTTTGGGCTTGACACCGATAGCGCGCACGAATTTTGCCCGCTCGGGCGGGATGTAGGCCTCAAGCGCTTTCTTGGCGATGGCATCCAGTATCACGCCGGCGACCAGCTCCGGCGTCACCGGGTTGCCAGCGAAGGCCAACGCCATGGCGTCGTCCCCTGCCTCCTTCGCAAGCATGGGGGTTTCGGTGGCCGTTGGGTATACGATGGTGAAGTCTACAGGGCTTTGTCGCTCCTCAATCGCAACCGCATGGTGGAAGGCGCGCAAGGCGTGTTTGGCGGCGGCATAACTTGCGATGCCCGGGAAGGGCAGGAACGCATTCATACTGGCTATGGTCACGAGGTGTCCCGAGCCTTGTTTCTTGAAACGAGCTAGGGCGGCCAGCATTCCCGTTGCAGCGCCCATGAAGTTCGTCTCCATGGTATGCCGGTGCCGTTCCACTGAAACATCGGCGGCGAAGCCCGTGTGGACGATCGCTGCGTTGTTGATCAGCACGTCAAGGCGGCCGTGGGCGTCCCAGATACGATCGAGAGCGATCCGCCAATCGTCTTGCGAGCAGATATCGAGGCGCTGCGCCGAAGCGTTCGGGCCGATCGAGGTGGCGACGTCCAGCGCTCCCGCCTCATTGATGTCGGCAATAACCACCTTATGTCCAGCCTCCACCGCCAAACGCGCGGTGGCAGCCCCGATCCCGCTCGCGGCACCGGTGATTAGCATGATCTTGGATTTCGTCTTGCGCGCCATTTTCGCCGTATCCTTAGAAATAGGTCCTGATGGAGCCAGTGATGCGGAACGCGTCGTCCACCAGGTGGATAACGCGCCATTTGTCAAACGTCAGGCAGGGGTGTGAAATCCCGAAGCCCATCATGTCGCCCACGCGTAGCGGCGATTCCTCGGGGATTTCGAGGTGGCAGTGCTGATCGTTGAGACGGGTCACCTTATGCCCTGCTGGGACGGCAAGCGGCGACGGCATCCCGCCGCCCGGGCGGTACCAGGAAAGGGCAACGGGCAGATCGTCATAGGAGGCGTCGCGCTTACCGAAGCCGATGATGGCCTTGCCAGCCTCGGGCCTCGATTGGACATAGGCCCAAATTTCCAGCGCCGGCCTCAGTCCGCCGTCGAACGTAGCGAGTTCGGGGTTGCGTTCGCGCATGGCCTCCATGGCCCGTACATAGAGCGAGGCATCATGTGTCAGGTAACAGCCGGAGCGCAAAAGGACCATTGACGGCCGCCCGGTGGCAGCCCGGGCCAGTCGCTTCGCCACGATGTCGAAGAATGAAGATCCGCCTGCTGAGAGAAGGACGGTTGCGCTATCGAAAAGGTCTTCGGCGGCGCAGACCTCCGCGAGTTCTACCACCTTGGACAGAAAAGCCTCGACCAACGACAATGTTTCCGCGTTCGTTGATGCGCGCATCAGCCCCTCGAAGCCTTCTATGCCGGCAAGGGCGAGAGCACCGCCGGTGGCCCTGATTTCGCGCGCAAGAGCTAGCGCCTGGGCCACCGTTCGGCATCCCGTGCGGCCACCGCTGTAGCCGAGCTCGACCAGGACGTTGAGTGGTCGCGATAGGCCTGTCTCGCGAACTCGTGCGGCAAGGACGCTCACATTGGATGGGTCGTCGACGAGGCAGAAGAAATCGAACTGCGGATCGGTGGCGAGCTCGTGTACAACATAGTCGATGGCACTACGCCCAACGAGCTGGTTGGCCAGGACGATGCGTTTAAAGCCAAATTGCCGCGCCACCTGCAGTTGGTGCGTGGTGGCGACGGTGATTGCCCAAGCGCCGTCCGCCAATTGGATGTCGAAGAGCTGCGGGCTCATCGTGGTCTTGCCGTGGGGCGCGATTTCGGCACCGCATTGGGTAAGGAAGGACCGCATCCAGGCACTGTTATGATGCAAGGCCTGGGATCTGATGATAGCCGCCGGAAGCGGGACATCCTCGCGGAGTAGCTCCCATGCCTGGGCCCCGACATCTGCCAATCGCATAGAGGAAACGTGCCCAGGGACGCCTTTCTCCAGCGCGCTCAAGGGCGCGATCAGAGACTCAGTCATTGCCATCTCCTTATTTTGCTATATCAAATTGCAAAATAAGTGTTCGCGTGCAACCCAATTTTTCTATCGGCAAGAATTCTCACAGCGATATCCGTAGCGTTCACGGAATTGCGCGGTCCTGTGTGCCCGGAAACAAAGGCGGCGCTTGTGGGCCCATTTGTAGATTTCAAAAAAAGCCCCCAAGACCGCACCGGTTTCACGGCGGTATCTGGGCGGATGAGACCACCCGAAATCGGAGGATCAGGCATCGCCGGAGGCGGGTAGGGCTTTTGAATCAGAGGCGCTCGCCAAGAGGACGTGGTTTCTCAAGGCGAGCCAGCCTCGGGGGCTCCAGGATCCCTTGGCCCGCCAGGAACTTCAGCGAGATGGTGCGCGACCAACCTTGAGCCGTCCCCATGGTGGCAACACCACTAGAATTTTAAGGTGTACGCCAAAGCACCACTCAGCGCCCAGTCGGCGTTCGCCGACGCGTCATAGGTCGCCCCCGATGCGACACGCTGCGCGCCCGCCGTGAGGTAGGAGAGGCCCGCGCCAAGCGAAAAGGTGCCGAGATCGGTCTTGTACTCGGCGCCGAGACCGAGTGTCCAGGTGTCCGTGGTTATGTCGGCGCCAGTCCCGACGCCCTGATCCCAGGTTAGATTGACCGTTCCGGAAAGCTTGCTGTCGAACTCGTGACCAACACCCAGCTGCAGCGTGTAGCCGTCCGTGTAGTTGAACACTTTGTTCGCTGTGCCCAATCCGATCACATCATAGCTGAAGGCTTGGAGGACGCTCCACTGGGTCCAGGTGGCCGAGCCATACACGAGCCAACCCGGCGCGACGCCCGTTTGCGCATATAGCTTGACCGATTGCGGCAGCGTGCCGGAGCCGCGGGCCGGCAGCATGTCGGTGATCCCGTTCTCGATCGCAAACTCGGAAGGCGTGTAGCTGCCGCTGCCTTCGTGCTTCACCTGCGAGCGGTAAAGCAACTGTACGCGCAATGCGTAATCCGGGATGTCATAGCCAACGCCGAGGCGGTAGCCAAGCTTGCCATCGTCCTTAAGATGGACCGAGCCGATCCAGGTGTCCTCCTTGTAGTCGAACGTCTCCCAGAACAGGCCGCCGATGGCGTAGAGCTTGCCTGGCCCGGCCTCGATCCGCGCCGCACAGGCCGTGCCATACTCGTCGGCAGAGAACTTCATCGCTGAGGTGGGGTTGGGGAATGGATCGCCTTGCGCCATCGCCGTCGCGAACTCCGCGTTCTGCGCGGCTTGGCTGTAGGTCGCAGACCCGCCAAACGGACGGGTGTAGGTAAACTCGCAAGACAGATTGTCTCCGAGCCGCGCGGCGACAGCCAAATTTGGGATCACATAAGAGTCCGAATAGGGCTTATCGTCGACTGGATGCCCCATCAGGCTCGAATAATCGCGGCGCGGATAGACGTAGACGAGAGACGATTGCGTGATGAAAGGGCTGTCCTCGTAGAGGACATCGGTGTTGGCCTCACCCTCAGAATACCCCCCCGCCAACACGGGCAGGGCAAAACAGCTGCAGGCCAAGACGAGGGCCAAGAACGGCCCGTTTGGTTTGGAAATCTGCAAAAGCTCCCCCTTCCACCCTTTCATCCCAAGCCTTCTTCTACTGTCCCCGTAGGCGCAGGCTTGTCCTGTTCGATCGCGTCTGGCCTTCGGCATAGACATAACGGTGGCGCTCAAAGGCGCAGCCCGGCATGGATGCCAATCAATTTGATATGGCCGCTGTTCGATCCCCTATTCTTCCAAACGCGACCAGGACGAGCTTATGGCGAACGGTCGTGCCGACAATGGGCGTCGAGGACAATTTGGGGTCCGAGACGGTCACATTGACCCTGAGGTTCATCGCTCCCTGGCCCGCAGATCCTTGCGTAGGATCTTGCCAGACGCGGACTTGGGCACCCTTTCGATGAATTCGACGACGCGAACGCGTTTATGCGGCGCGACCCTTTCCGCCACGAAGCTAATGATCTCGGCCTCGCTGATGCGAGCACCAAGCTGGACCACGACAAAGGCCTTTGGGATCTCCTCGACGCTATCGGCTTCGGTAACGCCGATCACGGCGGCATCCGCAATGCACGGATGCGTCAAGAGCAGCGCTTCAAGCTCTGCGGGCGGTACCTGGTAGCCCTTGTATTTGATAAGCTCCTTCAGCCGATCGACGATGTAGACAGCACCGTCGCAGTCGACCGTAGCGACGTCGCCGGTATGCAGATAGCCGTCGGCATCGAGAATCTCACTTGTCGCGTCTGGGTTGTTGAGATAGCCCGCCATGACATTGGGGCCCTTGACCCAAAGCTCGCCTGGTTGGCTCATACCGGACAGGGGCCTTGCAATCTCTTGGCCGGTTTGCGGATCGACCAGCTTGTTGTGTGTGTTGGCGATCGGCAGGCCGACCGAGTTGAGCGGAATATCATCGCGATCGAACGGGATCACATGGCTAACTGGGCTGAGTTCGCTCATGCCGTAGCCTTGGCGCACCCGAACCTTGAGGCGTCGGGCAACTGCCCGGCCCAATTCTTCATCGAGCGGTGCGGCGCCGGAAAAGACGGTATGGATGCTGGACAGGTCGTGCCTTTCGATAGCGGGGTGCTTGGCCAGCGCCACGGCAATGGGCGGCGCGATAAACAGATAGGTCAGCTTGTACGTTTCTGTGATGCGCAAGCATTCGGTCAAATCGAATTTGGCCATCGTGACAAGTCGGGCACGCCGCTTGAGCGCCACGTTGAGCAGCACCGTGAGGCCGTAGATGTGGAAGAATGGCAGCACGGCAAGGAGTATATCGTGAGGCGTGATACCGAAGCGTGTCTCTATCTGCGCAATGTTGGCCACGAGATTGCGGTGAGTAAGGCTGACGCCCTTCGGCAGGCCCGTCGTTCCGGATGAGAATGGCAGGACCGCTACGTGTCTTGCCGGATCGATCGACAGCTGTGGGGCGGGCATACCGTCGGCGAGAAGGTCTGCCAAGCTTGGATGGCCGTCGGCACCGTCGATGACAATGAGCCGGTCCCGGGAGATGCCCACAGCCTCAGCGGCGACCTTCGCCTGCGGAAGCAGCGATGAGACGGTGATAAGCAACAGTGCCCCGGCGCCGGACAATTGCTTGGCGATGTCCTGCGCGGTGTAGAGGATGTTGACTGGAGTAGTCGTCCCACCCGAGCGCAAGATTCCATGGAGGACTGAGGCAAAGGCGGGGATGTTGGGCGCAAGCAGGCCCACGACGACGCCGGCACCAACACCGCGTGTCGCGAGCGCACCGGCAATGGCCTCGATATCGTCGATGAGGTTTCGGTAGGTGGTGACGGTCCCCGAGCTTCCGTCGACGAGGGCGACACGCTCAAGCTCGTGCTTGGAAATGCTACCGAATAAATAGTCGAAAACCGTCACATCGGGGATTTCGACAGGCGGGAAAGGGGAGGCGAAGCTCATTGTGTCGTTCCTTCGAGGCACCGGACGGGTCAACTGGTGAGCGTTGGTCTAGTGTCCCGTCGCACCGACGCGGCGGCTGCGCCCCACATGAGCCACCGCGTCGGCGCTTTGCCGCCCCGGGAGGATGCCTGGACGGGACGGCTCTTGAAGCGGCGACCGAGGAGTTCCGGGTAATCCCGCCTGCTAGTCCGACCGTGGCTTCTGCGAGGTGCTCCTGTGCAACTGCCCGATCGCTTCGATCAACAGGGCGCGCGCCTGACCCGCACTCGGCACTCCCTCGGCCAGTTCCAGCCAGCCATGGATCAGCCCTGGGAAGGGCAGATACACGGTAGACACTCCGGCGGCGATCAGTCGCTGGGCGTAGCGCACACCGTCGGGCAGGAGCTGGTCGCAACCCGCTGTGGTGACCAGCGTCGCCGGCGCCGCTATCGGGTCGGGCGCCAGCAGCGGAGCGAGCCGCGCATCGGGCTGGTGGTTGCCACGGTAGGAGGACCAGAAATAGTCGATGTCGCCGCGATCGAGGCCCAGCCCGTCAAGGCTCTTGTCAGCGACAGCGGCCGGCACATCAAGCCCTGGATAGATCAGGACCTGTGCGTTAACGGGTTCACCATTGGCCGCCCGCTCGGCACTGACTGCCGCGGCCAGATTGCCACCGGCACTGTCGCCGCCGACGCCAACCCAAGTCGCGCCCCGCGCGGCATAGGCGACAACGCGCTTGCAGTCCTCGAAGGCGGCCGGGAAGGGGTGCTCCGGCGCCAGACGATAGTCGACGGAGATGACATGCAGGCCAAGTTCGCTGGCGATCGCGCGGGTGAGCCGGTCATGCGTATCGGCACTGCCCAAAACCCAACCACCGCCGTGGAAATAGATCAAAACATGACCGCGGTCGCGCTCATTATCGGGTCGGTAGCGTCGCACCTTAACCGTCTCGATCACCTCATCCGTGATTGTACCGGCGAAAGGCGGTTCCGGTCCGCGGAACATGGACACGAATTCCGCGTATTCGGCGCGTTGCTGGTCGGGGCTGATGGTGAACCTGTCCGTGGCGACCATTTCGGCCAGCAAGGGTGCCAGATCGTCCGCTGGCACAGGGCGGCTGGCGGCGGTCATTGCACGACCCTCTTGGCTGTCGTCGATGCTGCCGGGCTGCGTCGCCTGCCGATCGAGGAGAGCCAACCGATAGCCGCCTCCAGCCCTGACACGACACCATGATAATGGGACGGGAACAGTCGCGCGACCAAATCGGGGATCTTCGCGCTGGCGCCTATCAGCACGCGGGCACGACGCCGCGCGATGCCATCAACAATCGCCCGTGCGGCGGCTTCCGCACTTATGGTGAGGACTTTGTCAAACTCGGCATTGGCCTTCTCGGCCGCTACATGTTCTTCAGCCGTCATAGCCGAGCCGATGCGCGATGCCAGCGCAATATTGGTCTTGATCCCGCCCGGATGGACGCAGGTGACGCCAATTCCGTCTGGCCCCAACTCGGCTCGCAGCGCCTCGGTGAGGCCGCGCAGTCCGAACTTGCTCGTGGCATAAGCGACGTTGCCGGCCGGGGCAACGAGACCGAACACGCTAGATATGTTTGCTATATGTGCGCCCCTGTTGCGGCGCAGCACCGGCAAGAGCGCCCGCACGAGATCGATCGGCGCCTGCAGGTTGACCGCCAGCAGCCAGTCGAAGTCTTCCTTGGAGCATTGCGCGAAGGACCCACTGAGCGCTACCCCGGCATTGTTGACCAGGAGCCGCGTGGCAGGGTGCTTCTGCGCGAGTGTCTCACCGAGCGCTTGAACGGCTGCGCCGTCCGTCAAATCGACCGCGTAAGACGTGAAGACCGAATTCGGGTGTCCGGACCGTAACTCGCCAAGAACAGCATTCAAGCCTTGCTCGTCGCGGTCGACGACAACCACGTCGCAGCCGCGATCGGCAAGTTGCCTGGCAAGCGCTCGCCCGATGCCGCCTGCGGCGCCGGTGACGATCGCGGTCCCTGAGAAGTCGAACCCAGACATGGAAAGCTCCTTTGCGGCTGTGGCGGGACTGGCAAGCTGGCCCGCAGGGCCTGCTGCTTGCAGGCGGCGGAACTGGAGGGCCGGATCTCTGGAGAAGTCTCTGCGGAAGAGCCGCAGGTCGAAGATGTAATTCTGGTGCAGACGCCATGGCGTGCGGTCGCCCTGCTTCGGGAACGCGGTGATGGCGCGCTGGACATAGCCTGAGCGCAGATCAACGAAGGGGAGCGTCGCCCCCGCCTTGGTGGGATGCGGCCTGACGAAATCGAAGCCGCGGCGCTCAAGATGGCAGATCAGTCGCGCAACGGTGCTGCTGACCAGGTCTGCCTTGAGCGTCCAGGAGTTGTTGGTGTAGCCGATCACAAGGTTGAAGTTGGGAACGTCCGACAGCATCATGCCTTTGTAAACGAGGCTGTCGGGCAACGAGACCGGACGGCCATCGACGCACAATGTCATGCCGCCGAGCGGCATCATTTGCAGCCCGGTCGCCGCCACGACAATATCCGACGGGATGAACTGGCCGCCGCTGGTTTGGATGCCGTTTGCGACAAGGCGCTCTATCGTGTCGGTAACCACGGCGGCGCGGCCATCGCGGATGGCGACGAACAGATCGCCGTCTGGAACGGCGCAGACGCGCTGGTCCCAAGGATTATAGGGCGGGTTGAAATGTGTGTCGACGTCGAGATGGGCGCCGAGTTCGCGCTGCGTCTCCTTGCGGATGAGACGTCTGCACAGGCGTGGCAGGTGCCGTGCCATCTCATAGGAGAAGATGTTGGAGACCACGTTTTTCCAGAACATGATCCGGGCGACCAGCCTTGGCGGCAGGGAAAGCCGCTCAAGCCGGCCGACCATTGTATCCTCGCCGGGAACCGAAACGATATAACTGGGCGTGCGCTGCAGCATCGTCACGTGGCTCGCGGCCTTGGCGAGCGCGGGAACAAGAGTTACCGCGGTCGCACCGCTGCCGATGACGGTTACGCGCTTGCCCGTCCAGTCGAGCTTCTGCGGCCAATGTTGCGGTGAGATGATTTCGCCGCCGAAGCTGTCCTCGCCCTCGAAGTGAGGCCGATGTCCCTGATCGTAGCGATAATAGCCGGTGCAGACCGACAGCCAGCGGCAACGGATGCGCACCAGGACGGTGGCGCCCTCACGCACCGTCTCGGCGGTGACGATCCAGCGGGCTATGCTGCTGTCCCACGCGGCATCGACGACGCGATGGCCATAGCGGATGCGACGATCTATCCCGTGCTCGACGGCTGTGTCGCGCAGATAGCGCAGAATTGCAGGTCCGTCGGCAATGGCGCGGCTGTTTGGCCATGGGCGAAAAGAATAGCCCAGCGTGAACATGTCGGAATCGGAGCGGATGCCGGGGTAGCGGAACAGGTCCCAGGTGCCGCCGAGATCACCACGCGCCTCAAGCAGCGTGAAACTGCCATGCGGACGCTGGCGCGCCAGATGACAGGCCGCGCCGATGCCAGACAGGCCGGCGCCGACGATCACGACATCGACGCTTTCGTCCAACGTGGTTGGAGCGTCAGGCGACGCGGACGCGTGGAACATGGCCGTCTCCTTCATAGGTTTTAGGGTCGATGGGGTGCTCACCAGACATCGCTCACGTAGCGACCATCGGCCCGCAAGCTGTCCAGCCACTGCCGGGCGCCGCCGTCTGCGGCGGCCTCAGGCTCGCCGGAGCATTGCTTGTGGATTTCGATAAGTGCGGCCTCGACGCCAGCCCCGAGGCGCGCTGCGTCGCCGCACACCCTGACCGAGGCGCCTTGCTCGATCAGCGACCACAATTCGGCCCGTTCGGCGATCATCCGGTCCTGGACGAACTTATGGCCGTCCACCGGCGCGAAGGCGTAAGTTGGCCGCAATTCGACAGTTCCCTGCCGTTCGGCCGCTTCGAGCTCTTGGCGGTGCAGGTAGTCGACGTCGGGGTGGTCGCAGCCGAAATAAGTGATCAATGGCGCCGCCTGGCTTTGCCCGGCGCGGTCGCCGATCATGCCTCGCAAGGGTGCCAGCCCGGTGCCGGCGCCGATCAGGATGGCGCTACGGTCAATTGGTAAGCGAAACGCGTCGCTGCAGGGCACGACTTTGGCCAGCACCGTGTCGCCAACCCGTAAGCTTGCAACATAGTTGGATGCGACGCCCCGATAGCGGCGCCCTTCCGGGCTTGCGGCATCCCGATGCGGCGCATCGACCAGTGAGACCATCAGGTCGACTGCCGCCGGCGACACGACATTTGAGGACGAGATCGAGTAGCGTCTCGGGCTGATCGCGGGCAGCCGGGCCAGGAATGTCTCAAAGGGAAGATTGATCGACCGGTAGCGCTCGAGCAGGTCAAGCACGCTGATGCCGGCCGCTGTGACTGACTGCTTGAACGCTGCCACCGGTTGCTCAGCCAAAGCCATGAGCGGCGCCCGCTCGGGCGGACACGGACAATGCTCGGCCAACAATCGCAGGTCGTCGGGGCTCGCCGGCTCCTGCAGCTCGACATAGTCAGCAAGTATCTCGCGAAGCGTGATCGGCCGGTCTTCAGGCAGAAGCATACGCAGCCGCCCGGTCGCCCGCACGCGAACGGGGCGGTCGAGCTCGAGGCCGAACCGGTCGCCGACCCGATCGACGAGCTCGTCGGGATTGCTTGGCAGCACCGCGAGGTGATCGCCGGTCCGGTAAGTGACACCCTCGGGTAGATTGAGCCGCAAAAAGCGCTTGGACCGTCCTAGCGGATGAGCAAGATCGGCCATCTCGCCAGCGTCTGTCACGGTCATGGCCAGCATGCCACGCCGGCGCGCCCGTTCCGCCTCGCGGCTGGCGACAGGTTCCAGCGTGAGGTGAGGGGGCTCATTGCGAGACGGCTCGCCCTGCAGGGCGGCTGCAGCGACACCGCGGCTGCCGACAGCGTCCCAAAGACCCTGCGACCAATCTTCGACGCCGCCGACGAAATTGCCGCCAACATCGACGGCGCCGCGTTCGACAAGGCGTGTGGCGCCGGCGGCGGCAAGCCGTTCATCGATCAAGGACGGAATGCGCTGATAGGTGGCAGCATAGGTGCGGTCGCCCACGCCGAGGACCGCATAGGTCACGCTTGAAAGCGAGCCGGGGTGCAAGGTTTCCGTCCAGCTTAGGAACCTGTCGGCATCGTCCGTGGGGCGGCCATTGTAGGAAGATGCCACGATCAGCAGCAATGCGTTTGGGCTCATCTCGACGATTTTTTCCGTAGCGTCATTGAGCGGCGCGACCGACGTGCCGAAGCCGCGATCCGCAGCGCTTGCCGCCAACTCTCGGGCAACGCCCGCCGAAGTGCCGAGATTTGAACCGTGGAATACAGCAAAAGACGCGAAATTGCCGGCGGCATTCGCAGCCCTTGTGGGTAGACGCGGCGAGGCGGGTGCGGTGAGCGCTTGCTTGGCGAGACGATCGGCCGGTTTCCTCGGCTCCGGCCGGAGCATGAAACCATCAGGCTTGATGGTGAGGGTCACGCCGATCGTCAACTGATAGTTCGTCCGGTCATTGATGGTGAACCTATGGATCAGCATTCCGAGCACCAACGTCGCCTCGTGTAGCGCGAACTGCCGCCCTATGCAGGCTCTTTCGCCATTTCCGAACGGCTTGTAGACGTGGCCCGGGCGCGCAGCGCTCGCCTCCGCAGAGAAACGGTCGGGGTCGAAGCTGTGCACATTGGCGCCCCACTCCGGCTGCCGATGGAGCGAGGGGATGAGGATCTGGATGCACTCCCCCGGGGAAAATGCGTAGCGTCCGCCTACGATTGTCTCTTCGACCGGTGTCACCGCATATCCAGGGGCAGTCGGCCAAAGGCGCAACGCTTCCTCGAGGATTTGCCGAACATAAGTGAGCTTGCCGACATCCTCATAGCTTGGGCTGATATCGTCGTCTGCGCCCCATAAGCTGTCCACCTCGCGCTGGGCGCGGGCAAGGACGGTCGGATGCTTGGCGAGATAGTAGAGCGAAAAGGACAGCGCCGCGCCTGTGGTCTCGTGGCCGGCGATAAGGAACGTCATGACCTGGTTGCGGATGTTGGCATCATCGAGCGGCTCGCCGGTCGCTGGGTCGGGCGTGTTGAGCATGCGGCCAAGCAGGTCGTCGGTGCGGTTCGGTTCCTCGGCACGCCGACGCTCTATCAGCGACGTGATGAGATCCTGCATCGCCATGATGTCCCGCGCATAGGCTTGCCTGCGCCGGAACCGCAGACGTTTAGCGATCTTTGGAAGTTCATTTGCTTGCTGGGCATAGGTGAGGGCGCCGATCATGGACGCGACGAAGGGGTGCAGTTCTTCTGCCGCGAAGGAGCCGAAATCGTGCCCGAACCCACACATGCCGATCGTGTCGAAGGTGAGACGGGTCATGTCCCGCGACACGTCGACGGGAAGCTCCTTGCGGCCCATCTGCTCCCAGTAAGAGATCAGGCTGCGCGCGGCCGAGACCATCATCGCGTGGTATCCGCGCATCGCCTCCCGCGTGAATGCGGGCATAAGGATGTTGTGGGCCTTACGCCAATTGGGCTCCTCATTATACGCCGTGAACAGGCCGTCGCCGCCAATGTCCCGGAGCGTCACGAGATCGGCATGCACGCTCTTTACGAAGCGGTCCGTATCTGATAGCTCGGCGACTAGGTCCGATCCGGAAACCATCACCATCTCGTTCTCGAAGACGCGGAGCCGAAAGATCGGTCCAAGCGCCTCGGCTTCGGCCAAGAGGTAGTCCATCAGGCGTCCGCCGCTAGGGATGCTCAGCGCGTGGCCAAAGAAGGGTAGGACAGTGCGCTCAGGGATCTGAGACGCCTCGTTTGCCAGCTTCGTCCTGCCCATGACGACCTCCTCTGCCATCCGCCCTTCAGAGCGCGCCCGCTCGCAGCGGCGTTGGGTGCGCCGCAACCCGGCTGCGGTCGATCTGACCACGGACCGGCTTGTCTCAAGCGTCTCGAAATCGGCAGCAGCACCTGGGCAAGGCCAAGATTTTTTTCGATCGGACGCGACCCCTCGTCGACATCCGTCTGGCCCGGTGCGTCCGGGCTGCTCCTTGATTATTCGAAGTTTTCGAAATCTAGCGAGGCGGGATCGGCGCGATAAGTGGTCAATCCGTCCTATTGCGGGTCATTTTCGGTCATACTCCCTTCATCTCGTCTCGCAGGACGCCCGGTGTTTCACCTGTCCAACGGCGAAAAGCGCGCCGAAAATTGTGAGGGTCAGTGAAGCCCACCAAGAAGGCAATTTGCTCGACGGACACCTGGGAGTTCGCCAGCAGTTCAAGCGCCCTGTCCTTGCGCAATTGGTCAAGCACGCTCTGGAAGGACACTCCATTCTCACCCAGCCGGCGGCGCAGCGTGCGCTCGCTCATGCCGAGTTCGCGCGCCACCGTCACGACGTGATTGCGTTCCTGGAGTCTGTGCCTAAGGACCCGTTCCACGGACTCGATGATCTCGGCGGCTTCGCGCTTGCGGACCCGGCTGTGGGCTATGAAATCGAGCAGCTGTCTGTGGCTGAAGGGATCGGCGGTAGCTAGGGGCCGCTCATAAAACGTCTTATCGAATATAAAGGCGTTCTCCACCTGACCGAAGTGGACAGGACAGCGAAAGATCCGTCGATAGACGTCGACATAAGGCGGGGCGGGATATGTCACGTCAACGCGGATAGGTTTGAAGTCGTTACCCATGAGCGCCGCTGCTATGCCCATGAAACTTGCAAAAGATTCCTCGACCAGGAAAACATAGGTATCCGGGTCGTGAAAACGGCTGGTCGCAGTCACGACCACGCCCTGCTCGTCGCAACGCGTATCGTAGCGCAGCATGCTGCCGACATCCTTTTGCAACTCGATACCAAGCTCCACGGCATCGCCTACGGTCGGCGCCGTGAGCATGGCGTAGCCGACCAGGCCAGCGGATGTGATCTTCTGCCGCAAACCAGACTCGAGGCCGAGCGCACGTCCCTTCGCCAGTTTTAGGGCGCGCAGTATTGCCAACCGCCCCTGACGAAACGAGACACGGCATGAGGGGTCTGCGAGGTCGTCAACCGTGATCCCCAGGCCAACCAGAAGCCGTGTCACCTCGATGCCGAAGTCGGCAAGTGTTGCCGCAAGGCTGCGGATGAGGAAGGCTGGGATGTTGGCTGTTACATAAAGTGGATCTGATGCCTTCATTTTGTGCTCCTCCGGATACCATCCGCATCACACTGCCACTGCCTGCCGCCTGATTATCGCGAGCCATGATCTTAAAGCGCCTTTTGCAGTTCCGGTAGGATAACGAAGAGATCGCCGACGAGACCGTAATCGGCAACCTGGAAGATCGGGGCTTCCTCGTCCTTGTTGATGGCGACGATGACCTTGGAGTCCTTCATGCCGGCAAGGTGCTGGATGGCGCCGGAGATGCCGACAGCGATATAGAGGTCGGGCGCGACCACCTTGCCGGTCTGGCCGACCTGCCAGTCGTTCGGCGCATAGCCGGCGTCGACGGCAGCGCGGGAAGCGCCGACGGCGGCGCCAAGCTTGTCGGCCACCGGCAGGATGACTTCCTGGAACTTCACCGAGGAACCCAACGCGCGACCGCCCGAGATGATGATCTTGGCCGAGGTCAGCTCCGGGCGGTCGCTTTCCGACAAGCGATTCTCAACGAAGGCGGAGATGGCGGGGCCCGCAGCCACGGCAACATCCTCGATGACAGCCGCACCGCTGCGCTCCGTCATGGAAAATGACGCCGTTCGCACCGTGATGACTTTCCATGCTCCCGCCGCCTGGACAGTCTGGATGGCGTTGCCGGCATAGATTGGCCGCTTGAAGGTGTCGGGCGAGACCACCTCGATGATCTCAGATACCTGCGCGACGTCGAGCAGGGCGGCGACGCGCGGCATCACATTCTTGCCCGCGCTGGAGGCTGCGGCCACAAACGTATCATAAAGGCCGGCCAGCGAAAGAATGGTCTGGGCAAGCGGCTCGGCCAGCCGCTCGGCAAGCTCATCGGCTTCGGCGAGCAGCACCTTGCGCACGCCCTTCAGCTTGGCGGCGGCGTCGGCAGCAGCCTTGGCGCTCTTGCCGGCCACCAGCACGTCGACATCCGAGCCGATCTGGAGAGCCGCCGACAGCGCCTTGGCGGTCTGGTCGGAAAGGCTTGCATTGTCGTGTTCGGCGATGAGAAGAATAGCCATTGTTTTATCCCTGACTTTCGTCTTCGAGGCTCCCTGAAATCCGGTCAGGCCGAGCCGAAAACGGTTGGTTTCGAGAACCGGATCGGAGCGTACATCCGTAGGTGAGCACCGGAAGCGCAGAAGCCAGCCGTTTGCAGGCCGGCCTCATCGGATTTCCTCAGAGCACGCCGGCTTCGTTCTTCAGCTTTTCGACGAGCTCGGCCACCGACTTGACCTTGACGCCGGCCTTGCGGCCGCTCGGCTCCTCGGTCTTGACCACCTTGAGGCGCGGCTTGACGTCGGCGCCGTAGTCGGCCGGGCTCTTCTCGTCGAGCGGCTTCTTCTTGGCCTTCATGATGTTGGGCAGCGAGGCATAGCGCGGCTGGTTGAGGCGAAGGTCGGCGGTGACGATCACCGGCATCTTCAGTTCCACCGTCTGCAGGCCGCCGTCGACCTCGCGCGTCACCTTGGCCTTGTCGCCGGCAAGCTCGATCTTGGAGGCGAAGGTGCCTTGAGCCCAGCCGAGCAGTGCCGCCAGCATCTGGCCGGTCTGGTTGCTATCATCGTCGATCGCCTGCTTGCCGAGGATGACGAGGCCAGGCTTCTCCGCCTCGACCACGCCTTTGAGCACCTTGGCGACGCCGAGCGGCTCGGTCTGCTCGTCGGTCTTGACCAGGATGGCGCGGTCGGCGCCCATGGCGAGCGCGGTGCGCAGCGTTTCCTGCGCCTGCTGCGGGCCGATCGAGACGACGATGATCTCCTCGGCCTTGCCGGCTTCCTTGATGCGGATCGCTTCCTCGACCGCGATCTCATCGAACGGGTTCATCGCCATCTTGACGTTGGCAAGCTCCACGCCCTGTCCGTCGGCCTTGACCCGGACCTTGACGTTGGCATCGACGACACGCTTAATCGGAACCAGGATTTTCATGAAAGACTTCCCTTTGCCTAAGAGTATTTCTGATTACCCTGTCCCGAAAAGTGGATGTCACCTTCCGGTTGGCCAGGGCGTCGGAAACGCTGCACCATGATGAAACATCAGCGTGCCCGCTTCCGGAACGAAGGCGTCGGCAGCTTCAAGAAAGTCCTCCGCCGGGCCTCTGACCTGGTGAGTAAAACGCCCGCCACGGAGATAAGACCGAGCTTCGAAACCGCCTGGCAGTATTGAGGCCATACAGGACCTGGAGACGGAAGCGGTATCGAGTGACGCGTGGCCGTTCGCTGACAATATCGAGCGGTTGATGTGAAGCCCCCGCAAGTCCATCGGAGGAGCTGCTGGCAACCGGGCGAGCATCCTCATCTCTTAAATAAAGCTTGCTCTGTATCTGGCGATGTATTCCCGCAGAGTCGTCGGCGCGCGGCCAAGCAGTTCCTCGAGAGTTTTCGTATGCTGCTGTTTCTCCGCGTGCTTACTGGAATAACGCGCATAAGTGGTTAGCGCCTCAGCATGCTCCCCCAATGCCAGCTTAAAAGATTCGTCGGACTCTACCCAAGTTACCTTCTCGCCAATCTCATCAGAAATCATCTCTGCAATCTCACCAAAGCGATGCCGCATCGGCCCGGTTAAGACATAGGTTCGACCGACGTGCTGCTTTGGGCCTTCCCGCAAAATCTTGGCAAACACTTCGCCCATGTCGTCTTCGGAAATCCAGAGCCTTGCCGCGTCACCTTTCATGGGAAGTTCGCGCCGCTCTCTGACAGACTGGGCCCCGGCTGTGACCAAGTGAAAATCGGTCCACGTTGGTACGTTCACGAAGGTTATTGGAATGTCGGTGCCCCTGAAGGCTTCCATCGCCATCCAATGCATCGCCACACCGGCATTGGTGCGCAGCCACTCTTCCGTCATATCCTCTTTTGCGATCGGCGGGATGGCTATGAGGCGGACAAGGTGCTCAAAGACGGGCGACCCTTTGGCGGCCGCTAGAACGTTTGCAACAGCTGTGACCTCGTCGGTGAAATCAGGGGTGACCATCAATGCGCCGTGGATACCATCGAATGCACGATCCAAGCTGGTCTTGTCCAACCAGTCGGCCGACATGATTTCGGCACCGGGAAACTCGGCCCTTAGCTTGTCTCTACCTGCCTCGGATCGGCTAGTTAGCCGCAGCCTAACATCGTCCTTGGCGGCCAATTCTCGAGCCACAGGCGCCGCAATGTTTCCCGTCGCTCCTAGGATCAGTATAGGTCTCATTGCAACTTCCATCGCTCGTTCACAAAAGCTGATATTAACAGGATTAGGGATATGGTCAACGCTCGCAAGGAGGTTGCGGAGGCGGCCGGCTGGTGCGCACGGGTCGCAGTTGACGAATTGAATCGAGTTGGCGCCTACAGCTTGGCGGGACTCACTGCCTTGGCGATTTCGATCGGAGGGGAAACGAGGATCTGATCCTATCTTGAAACGACGTAATTTCAATTATTTAGCGCTAGGATCAATTCATTTCTTCCGTCGAATAGGTTCCAACGAACCACTTGGGCGTCGCTGACTTCCGGGATCGCTCTTTCAAGCTGTCTCCGCATACCGCCTGTCGTGCGACTGGTTGGGTTGAAATTCGTGCTGGGTGAAAGACAAACTGATTAACGATCAATAAATTGCGCGAGTTGGTGACGGAACATGCAAGCGGGTCGTTGGCCGAGTTGGGCGAATGCTAAGCTTCCGGATTGGACTGCTTTCAGCGAGGCGGCCGGTCGCATCGTTGTCAGCGCTACCTGGGTGGACGCGTGAACACAGGTTGCATCAGGCCAGTGAAGAAGGCATCGCTGACGATATTGTTCTCGCATACATGAGCGTTACGGAAAGCAAATCGGAGCCAAGCAATCGCACTCAAAACTCGATCGCGTTGGGCAGCGAAAGGGATATTATGGCGCAGCCGTAGGCTTCGAGTTCAACGATGCCATCAACCAAATTGCCCGTGAGCAAGTCTTTGCCGGGTGGCACATCCTGCACGGCGATAGGCTCTTCCCTAGTGTTGAGGATGAACATCAACCGGCGATCCTCGGCTTCGCGGATCGACACCTCCACCCCTCTCGGCAAATCCGGCAGCAACGGCGAGACATCCGCCTGGGCCAGGACGACATCGGCAATGGCTTCTGCCAGTTCCTGCGTTAGATAAGTGCCGACATAAACGACGCGGCCCTTGCCAACCTGCCGGCTGGTGATTGCCGGCTGCCCGGCGCAGAACCGGTTCGACCATTTACCCAGCACTTCGGTGTCGTCGGCGACCTCGAGCAGTTCATAGAGGTGGGCGGCGTCGAACTGCCTGTTGCCGAAGGTGACGCGGTATTTGCGGTCCGCCGATGACGACGGCAGCGGCGATGGCGGCTCGTAGGCGCCCATCGCCACCTGGCGGAACAGTGGAAACAGTCCCGTGCCGCCCTCCGGAACGAGGCGGCCGAACTCGCTGACCCTGACGCCGCTCAATGCCGAGAGGGTTTTGCCGGGGGCCTGGTCGCGAATGATGTGGTTGTTCTCGTCCCGTGTTCCGGTCAGCGCCGAGAGGATCAAGGTGCCGCCATTGCGGACAAATGTCTCGACGGCGTCGTTCCACTGATCCTTCCACATCACCCAATGCGGGACGTATAGCGCTTTAAGCCGCGACAGGTCGTCTTCCGGATGGATGAAACCGCACGCTATGCCCTGGCGGTAGCAGTGACGGTGCAGGATCATCGCGTCGTCGAGCGGGCTCGGCAGTCCGATCGGATAGGTCTTGTGCGCCTCCTGATTGTCGAAGTCGGCGCCGGCGATGCCCACGTCCATCTTGACCGCGGTGCCGAGGATCCGATCCTTGATGGCGGCGATCTCATGGAAGAAGCGGCTTGCCTCGTCGTAGCGCCGCCTTGGAACGTCGTCGTGATCGAGGACGCCCATCCAATAGATCTCGGCGCCGAAATGCGCCGGGCGCCAGCGGAAGAACATGATGCCGTCGGCGCCGCGCGCCACCGATGTCATCGCCATGCGCCGCATCTCGCCGGGCTCCGGCGTCATCGTCGAGAAGCCCGGCTGGCTGCCGAAGCCCGAGGCCTGCTCCGGCACGATGTAGTTGCCGGAATAGGCGCGGCAGATGTCGAGATGCAGCGCCTGCGTGGCGGCATGGCCGCCGGTGCGCCGCATCTCGTCGTAGAGCATCGGGTAGATGTCGAAGCCGATGAAATCGAGGTCCTGACCGAACTGGCCACGGAAATCGATGTCGACGAGTTGGCCGAGATTGTGGAAGATGAACCAGTCCGGATTGGTCGCGCGCAGGATCTCGACCTGGTCGTGCTGGAAGGCAGCGGTCGCCGCGGCCAGAAACCGGTGATAGTCCTGCACGTGCCCGGGGCTCGGGTAAGACGGCATCAGCGGCCGCGGCAAGTCGATCTGCGAGAAATCGTCATAGGCGGTCGCCCAGAAATGGCCGCCCCAGGCGAAATTCAGCGCGTCGATCGCGCCGTATCTGTGCTGCAGGAATTTCTGGAACTCCAGCCGCGTCGCCGGGGCGAAGGATTCCGAAACGGTGGTGTTGAGCTCGTTGTCGGTCTGCCAGCCGATGACGCGGGGATTGTTCCTGTAGTGCCCGGCCATTGCGCGCGTGATGCGGCGGCTGTGGCCGCGGAACACCGGGCTGGTGGTGTCGGCATGCTGACGCGAACCGTGGCTTGCGGGACGGCCGTTGACGTCGACGCGCAGCACTTCGGGATAGTTGACGGTCAGCCAGCGCGGCGGCGTCGCCGTCGGCGTGCACAGGATGGTGTCGATCCCGACGGCGCCGAGAACCTCGATCGCCCGGTCGAAGAGCCCGAACTCGAACTTGCCCTCATAGGGCTCGAAAATATGCCAGGCGAACTCGCCCATGCGCACCGTGTTGACGCCGGCAGCAGCCATGCGCTCGGCATCGCGCCGCCAGCAGCTTTCATAGACATGTTCGGGATAGTGCGGCGCTCCCAGCAGGAAGCGGTCGAGACTGAGCGGTCGCCAAACGGAGAGCGGGGCGGGCGTCTTGCGCGGCATGCGGATGATACTCTTGGATTTCAGGTCAGGTTGAGGGGATTGTTTTGGGCCGGGTCAACGTGCGGCCGTCGGGTCCGAAGAGGTAGGCGTCGGCCAGATCGAAGCCGGCCGTCATGCGGGCGCCGACGCCGATCGGGGACACCTTGTTGAGCTGCACGGTGAAATTGCCGGTGCCGCTGTCGGAATTGGTCGCCTGAAGTGGCGAGGCGTCGAGATAGAGCACCGTTTCGCGGCCGAGATGTTCGACCAGCCGCACCTCGCCGGGGAAGGTGACGGTCCCGGCGGTGGCCTGCTCGACGATGCGCAGATTTTCCGGCCGGATGCCGATTGTGACGGCATCGCCGGCGGCAAGGCCGCTGGCATCGAGGCCGCCCATGGCGAATGGCGGAATTCCGGCGGCGGCCAGCGTGACGCCGGGAGCGGAGACGGACTCGACCCGCGCCTCGATGAAGTTCATCCGCGGCGCACCGAGGAAGCCGGCGACGAAGAGGTTGGCGGGGTTGGCGTAGAGCTTGAGAGGCGAGCCCACCTGCTCGATCAGCCCTTTGTTCAGGACCACGATCCGGTCGGCCATGGTCATCGCCTCGACCTGATCATGGGTGACGTAGATCATGGTGGATCCGAGTTGCGCGTGCAGGCCCGAAAGCTCCACCCGCATCTGGGTGCGCAGCGCGGCGTCGAGGTTCGACAGCGGCTCGTCGAACAGGAACACTTCGGGCGAGCGGGTGATGGCGCGGCCGATCGCGACGCGCTGGCGCTGGCCGCCGGACAGCTGCTTCGGCCGCTTGCCGAGCTGCTCCTCCAGGCGAAGGATCTGCGCGGCGCGTTTGACCGCGGCATCGATCTCGGCTTTCGGCCGATTGGCCATGCGCAGGCCGAAGCCCATGTTCTCGGCGACGGTCATATGCGGGTAGAGCGCATAGGACTGGAAGACCATGGCGATGCCGCGGTCGCCGGGCTCTTCCCTTGTGACGTCACGGCCGTTGATCACGACCTGGCCGGAATTGATGGTTTCGAGCCCGGCGATGGTCTTCAGCAAGGTGGACTTGCCGCAGCCTGAAGGCCCGACCATGACGACGAACTCGCCCTTTTCGATCGTCAGGTCGATCGCCTTCAGGGCATGGTAGCCGGCATAGTGCTTGTCGACCTTGCGCAGTTCAACGCTGCTCATCGCGAGGCGCCTTTCGCTGCTTGCCGGATGCGTCCGCATGGTCCGGCGTGGATTGGTGGTAGGAGCCTCATCCCTTGACCGCCCCCATGGTGAGGCCGCTGATGAAGTGCTTCTGCATGAGGAAGAACATGACGACCGGGGGCAGGGCGACGAAGATCGTCGCCGCCGACACGATGTTCCAGGCCGACGTCCATTCGCCGCGCAAATTGTTCAGCCCGGCGGTGACGGGTTTGACCGCGTCGCTCTGGGTGAGCACGATGGCCCAGAAATAGTCGTTCCAGATGAAGGTGAAGGTGAGGATGGCGAGCGCGGCCAGCGCCGGCCGCACCAGCGGGACCACGACATGGCGCAGCACCTGGGCGGGCGAAGCGCCCTCGGCACGCGCGGCCTGGAACAGTTCGCCCGGCAAGGCAGCGATGAAGTTGCGCATGAACAGCGTCGCAAAGCCGGTCTGGAAGGCGATGTGGAAGACGATCAGCGCGTAGATCGTGTCATAGAGGCCGAGCCGCACCATGAGGTCGCGGACCGGGATCATCATGATCTGGGCCGGCAGGAAATTGCCGCCGACGAACAGCGCGAAGATGAGGTTCGAACCGCGGAACGGATAGCGCGACAGCACGAAGCCGGTCAGCGTCGACAGGATCAGCACACCGATCACCGAGGGAATGGTGATCAGCAGGCTGTTGAGGAAGAAGCGCAGCATGGCGGTCTGCTGGAAAACCGCGGTGTAGTTCTCGACCAGGCTGAATTTCTGCGGCCAGCCCCAGTAATTGCCCGCCATCAGCTCTTCGTTGGACCGGATCGACGTCAGCATGACGGCGATCAGGGGCAGCAGCCACAGCGCGACGACCAGGGTGACGCCGCCGACATAGAGCACGCGCTGGATTTTTGCGTCTTCGGGGATCGGGCGCGGGTACATCAGGCGTTGCTCCGTTCGGCTCTGAGGAGGCCGCGCAGATACCAGGCGATGAAGGCGATCATGATCACGAACAGAACGGTGGCGATCGCCGCGCCGTAGCCGAAGCGGTAGGAGAAGATCGATTCCTCGTACATCTGATAGGCGAGCACGGTCGAGGAGCCGTAGGGACCGCCGGTGGTCATGACCGCGACCATGTCGAAGGAGCGCAGCGCGCCGATCACGGTGACCGCGATGGCGATGAAGCCGACCTGCGAGAGCTGCGGCAGGACGACATGGCGCAGCATGCGCCAGCCGCGCGCGCCGTCGACGCGGCCGGCGCCGATCAGATCCTCGTCGAGGTTGTTCAGCCCGGCCAGGAACAGCACCATGCAAAAGGCGATCTGCGGCCAAAGCCCGGCGGCGGCGACCGCGAAAGTGGCGAAATTCTCATCGGAAAGCAGCGCCGGCGTGGTGCCGCCGAACAGGCCGTAAATCAGCTGCAGCAGCCCGTAGTTCGGATCGTAGACCCAGCCGAAAACGACGCCTACGGTCACCGTCGCCAGCACCAGCGGGACGAAGAACAGCGACTTCAGAATGCGCATGCCGCGGATTTTCTGGTTGACGATCAGCGCGAAGCCGAGGCCGATCGGCGGCGCCAGCATGAAGATCAGCAGCCAGATGATATTGTTCTTGAGCGAGACGTAGAATTGCGGGTCTTCAGCCAGCTCGACGTAGTTGGCGAGGCCGACCCAGGTTTTCGCGCCGATACCGTCCCAGTCATGCAGCGAAATCCAGACCGTCTCGAAGGAGGCGGCCAGAATCACCAGGCCGAACAGGACGAGGCCCGGCAGAAGGAGAAGTGCCGGTGTCATCCAATGACGATTTCTGCGCCAGAAGCGGGGCATGGGAATTCATCCAAAAGAGACGGGACCGCCGGGGAGAGGCGGCGGCCCGCCAGGCCCGGGAGGACTAACCGAAGATCCGCTTGCGGGTCTTTTCCAGACGCTCGAGGATCTGGTCGCGCCGTTCGGGCTTGACCATGAATTCCTGGAGCCCCGTCATGCCTTCCTGGGCCATGTCCGGATCGGTGTCGCGATCGTAATATTGCGACGTGCCGACCACCTTCTTCAGTTCCTCGACGGCGGCGTTGACCAGCGGATCCTTGCTGGGCGGGCAGTCGTTGCGCGGCGGGATCGCTCCCTCGGCGGCGAGAAAGGCGCCCAGGTTTTCCGGCTTGTAGAAATAGGCGAGGAAGTCGCGCGCGCCCTGCTTGTTCTTCGCATTCGCAGGCACGTGAACGGAATTGACGGAGAAATCCTCATACCTGGCGACGCCGGGGGCGACTTCGGGAAACGGCGCGTAGGCGAGTTGCGGAATATCGGCCTCCGGGAAGGCGGATCTTACGAAACCGCCGAGGTCCATCATGGCGGCTTTCTTCTGCGCAAGGGCGGCGCCGGCCTGTTCCCAGCCGAAGGAACTGTGGTTGGGCGAGAAGAACCCTGCCTTGATCAGATCGTTCCATTTGTCGAAGACGGGCGTCAGCATCGGATCGGTGTACTGGACCTTGCCGTCCATCAGCGCGATGTGCTTGTCGAGACCGTTGACGCGCAGGTTCATATGGTCGAACCAGCCGCCTGCCGGCCAAAGCTCCTTGGTGCCCATGCTCATCGGGACCATGCCCGCTGACTTCGCCGCCTCGCCGAAGGCGAGAAAGTCGGTCCAGGTCTTCGGCGGCGTCCAATTGTGTTCGGCAAAGACGTCCTTGCGGTAGAACAGGCCCCAGAGCAGGCCGCCCATCGGCAGGCCATACTGCTTGTCGCCGACGGTGACCGCACTTGTCGTGGCGCCGAGCACGCCCTTGTAGTTCTCGCGGGCAAACAGATCCGAGATGTCGTCGAACAGGCCCTTGTTGACGAACGCCTTCATGCGGTTGCCGGAGAACCAGAAACAGATGTCGGGAGCGCCGACGACCAGGTAGCTGCGGATCGCGGTCTTGTGCGCCTCGTGATCCATGTTGTTGATGGTGACCTTGGCGCCGGATTTCGCCTCGTATTCGGCTGCGAGCCTGTGCAGGATGTCGCGTTGCCCGACATTGCTGAGGTTGGAAATGATGGTGATTTCCTGCGCCTGCGCCAGTGCCGGCAGGCAAAGCCCGCCGGCGGCGGAAGCGGCGAGAGCCGCGCCGGTGCCCTTCAGGAAACGGCGCCTTGTCGTGGACAGAGTCGTAACGTCGATGGCCATGGCTTTTTTCTCCTCCCTGAGAGCAGCCGGATTCCGATTGAACCGGGGCAAGTCGTAGCGTATGCAGGTGAAGCCGGTCAATAGTTAATTTACAAAATTAATAATGAGGCAGAAATGAAGCTCAAGGGTGATCAGCAGACGTCGCGCGCCATGAACCGACGACTGATCCTGAACATGATCAGAGCCGACGGACCGATGAGCAGGGCGGACATGGCCGCGCGTAGCGGCTTGAGCCCGGCCGCGGTGACCTTCGTGGTCTCCGAACTTTTGGACGAAAATATCCTGGTCGAAGGCGAGGCCAGTCAGGGGGCGCCGGGGCGGCGGCCGATCCCGGTCAACATAAACTATGCCGGCCGGTTGGTGGTCGGTCTCAAGCTCAAGGTCGGCGCCGTCGACTGCGTGCTGACCGATCTCGCCACGACGCCGCTTGTCTCCAGGCAGGTCGTGGTGCCCGATCCGTCTCCGCAAAGCACGGTGGAGGCCTGCGCAACCGCGGTCACGGAACTGCTTGCGGATCGCCGCGCGCCGGCCGGCGCGCAGCTCAGCGGAATAGGCATCGCGGTGCCGGGCGTCATCGACAACGGCGTCTGCCGGCTGAGCCACCGGTTCAACTGGGTCGATGTGCCGATCGCCGCCATGCTTGCCGAACTCGTGCAGGTTCCGGTCTGGGCCGACGACGACACCAATGCCTTCGCGCTCGCCCAGCAACTGTTCGGGCTCGGCCGTCACCATCGCACGGTCGGCGCGCTCGCGATCGGCGCCGGCATCAGCTGCGCCGTGGTCATCGACGGCGCCGTGCATCACGGCGCGAGCGGAGCCGCCGGCAAGATGGGGCATTCGATCTACGATCCGAACGGGCCGGAATGCGAGTGCGGCCGCCGCGGCTGCCTGCAAACGTTCTTCTCGGAGCCGGCGATGGTAAGGCGCTGGAAGGAGGCGAGGGGTCTTTCCAGCGAGGTAAGCCGCCACGACATGCTTGACGCGGCACGGGCCGGCGATCAAACAGCCGTGGATATATTGCGCGAGGCGGGCGAAGGCATCGGCAGGCTGCTTGGCGGCTTCTGCAACATCGTTGATCCGGAAGTGATCGTCGGCGGCGGCGAAGCTGTCACCTTCGGCGACTATCTGTTCGAGCCGATGCGTGAGGCCTTGCAACGCCATGCGATGTGGACGCCGCCGCCGATCACGCCGGATTGGGCGGACGATTCCTGGGAGAGAGGTGCTGCTGCTCTAGCAACTCGGAGGCTCTTCGACTTCGAAAGCCGGCCTGGCGAAGTGGGCCACGATATTGTCGAGGCGTTTTGATTTTCTTGGTAGGGCGCCGACGGGCGCCGCAGCGCAACGCGCATTGATGGGGCGGTTGTTTTGCGATCGGAATTCCATGCCGGTCTTCGTGATCGAATTGCCGCACCCTGACTAGATGTCACTGCCAGCGGCGCATCGTCTCAAAGGCCGCGGCGACGTTTCCACGGAAACCGCCTCCCTTTTGTGGGCGATCTCGGCCATCTGGATTGGCCGCAACGGATACAAAAGAGGCCAGAAGATCACTTGCTGGCAGCCCGTCGCGCCATACGCTGATGCCGATCGCGACATCGAGAAGCGCGACGTGTTGAAGGACACCGGGAACGGTCTGAACAGCTATCTCGACTTGTCTGGGAGGTTCAATGCTTCGATGGATATTGGGCTTGAGCGCCGCCTATGCGGTGGCGCTTAGCGGCACGACGGTCATGCCCATTGTTGTCTTGTCGATGAGCAAGGTCGCAGGCTACGACGAGGGATTGGCGACGATTGTGGCAAGTGCCGAACTGGCCGGCATTGGCATTTTTGGCCTGCTGACGCCGAAGCTCGGCTTGAAACCGACCTGGGTGCTTGCAGTCGCCAGTCTGTTTGCAGTGCTCGCGGGGGAGGTGGCCAGCTTCTACCTGCAGACCCCATTGCTGCTCTCAGCGGCGCGTCTGATCACCGGCCTCGGCGAAGGGTGTGTCTTCAGCCTGGTCAGCATGAGCCTGGCATCGCGGGCTGATGCGGAACGACTTTGGGGCGCTATTAACCTCATTGGGGGCTTGGCCATGGGACTGCTCCTGTTTGTCGTGTCGTTGATGCCGCAGCGGCAAACCGATGCGCCTGTTTTTCTCATGCTGGCAGCCTTTACCGCCATTATGGGGCCGCCGCTCCTGCTGATCTTTCGGAGCCGAATAGCGGTGACGGAAGCGACCCACCATTCCAAGCTCGCCGGAGGCAAGATGCTCGCTGTCATGGTCGTTGTCTTGCTCATCTATATGGTCCAGGCGGCGCAGTGGGCCGTCTGCGGCTACGTCGGAGAGAGGGTCGGCCTTAGCGCTTCGCAAATTGGCCTCTACCTCGCTGGCGCTTCGCTCGCAGGCTTCCTAGGCGCGGTCGTCCCCGCCACCGCCCAGGACAAGGCCAAGCGCTTGCCGTTCGTGGTGCTCGGCTTCCTGATTATGGCCGCTTCAATCCATTTTCTGTTCAATGTGCTGACGGTACCGGTATTCGTTGTCGCTCAGGTGTTCGTCAACATAGGCTTCTTCATCGTGACGCCATTTTTGACCGGAGTGTTGACAGAAAACGATCCGGACGGCTCGCTGATGTCGCGCATCCTGGTTGTGGCAATCGTCGGCGCCACCATCGGCACCGCAGTAGCCGGGCCGATCTTCGCAGCGTCCGGGGTTTCGTTTTTTGGCTGGTCCTGCCTAGCTCCGCTCGCGTTGGCCGCACTGGCTGCCACCCTGGTTTTCGGCCACCTGCATCGCACCCTGCCGGCAAAGCTAGATCGTGAAGCAGTGGAATAGTATTGGCTGGGACCCAGCGCTGTCCAGTCGGGTCTTACGGTCTCGGGCGCAGCAAAGATCCGGCAATCGCGGAAGCCGGCCATCGTCAAGGCTGCTGGCGGCGCTGTCATTGTCTTTCATTCTTGCCGCCTGTGGCCATAGTGCCGACATTTTGCGCCCTGTGGCCGGTGTCTCGGGCATATCTACCGCACGCGTCGACATGCTCGTTGCAACGACCCGAGAACCATCGCGCGACGCAGCCGTGCGCTACACGGGGCAACGAGGGGAGGACGTCAGGCTCGACAACATCGTGGTTTCGGTGCCGCCCGCGTCCACGCGACAGGCGGGTAAAATTAAGTGGCCGAACCCTCAGGCCCCCGATCCTCGACGCTCGTTCGTCACCGTGAAAGCCGACCAGATGACGAACCGGCACATAAAGTCCTGGTTCAAGACGGCGAGCGGCGGAAATCACCGCGTCCTGATCTTTGTGCATGGGTTCAATACGAGTTATGCCGATGCGGTCTTTCGCTTCGCGCAAGTCGTACACGACGCTGGAATCGAAGCCGCTCCCGTTCTTTTCACTTGGCCTTCGCGCGCCAATCCTTTGGACTACGCCTATGATCGTGAAAGCACGATCTACTCAAGATTCGGCCTGGACCTGGTTTTGAAATCCGCTGTCGACGATCCGTCGGTTGAAGACGTCACCATCTTTGCCCATTCCATGGGTGGCTGGCTGACAATGGAGGCACTGCGGGACATGGCGTTGAGGGAAGGCCGAGTTTCCCGGAAAATTCATGATGTCATACTGGCCTCACCAGATATCGACGTCGACGTTTTCAAACGCCAGGTGCTCGAGATAGGGTCAAGGCGTCCGCATATTACCATCATTTCGTCCCGAAACGATCTTGCGCTCCAGACGGCGAAATGGCTCGCTGGTGACGTGGACCGTTTGGGGGCAACGGATTTCAAGCCATACTCGGCCATTCTGTCGAAGTACAATATTTCCGTGATCGACACTTCGGACCTCAGCCAAGACGACTTCTTCGGCCACAACGCCTATGCACAAAACCAGGATCTGCTCCGCAGTTTGGCGGGTTTGTACGTCTCTCGAAGCAAAAACGTGATAGCTCCTAAGAGATTTGGCCGCGACTGGCCCCATTTGTAAAACCACAGGCTTGGAAACATGCCCGATCGGAAATGTCGACATCGGCGACGCAGTGCACACCTTCGCACGTTACCTGGGCAGACAAAGCCGAGTCACCGGTACCAGTTGGTGGGCATGACGTGGTCGGGTTGGAAGTCTGCGCGGGGGCCGCTGCCGAGGCCAAAGTCACACCGCAGCGGCAACTGATTTCGCCGGCGCAGCCCCGCTCTCTGTGAGGATGTGGTCGGCGACCCGCAGAGCATTGGCGGCGATGGTCAACGAGGGGTTCGTGCCGCCCGATGTTGGCATGAACGAACTATCCACGACGTAGAGGTTGGATACGTCGTGCGCCCTGTTGTTGCGGTTCAACACACTGGTGTTTGGATCGTCGCCGAATCGGCAGGTGCCGCAGACATGTCCCAGCATCTTACTGTCGTGCGCCCGCCGCACCGCCTTGAATCGCTTCGGCGCGATCGCCTGCGCCATCATTCTGCGAAATTCGCGCAGCCTCGTGCGGTCATTCAATCCGACCTTGTAGGTCAATCGCAACCCCTTGCCATCGGGTGACAACGCGAGGCGGTTCTCGGCATAGGGGAGATCTTCCAGGAAGGCGACCATGACGTGGGCGTCCCTAACGACTTGGGCCACACGACGTTCAACGAAAGGTCTGATGACTGGAAAGAGAACTGCTAGCGGTTCCCAAATCTCGCGCATCGTCTCCCGGAAATAGGCCGCGACGGACCGGTTCGGCGGAAACCGTCCGTTGGATTGGACAGTGCCGTACTTAGTTCCGTTGCGCTCGTAGAAGTCGTTGAACGCCACTTGCTTGAGAAAACCTTGGTTCGGAGCGGTCCGTGGGTAGAGGAGATAATAGTCCGTGAGATGGCGCATCAGATTGCGGCCGACCTGTCCGGAACCGTTGGCAAGGCCCGGCATTTCCCCGGAACGCAGGAGGATCGCCGGGGAGTGGATCGCTCCCGCCGCGAGCACGACCGTCTCCGCCCGAATAGTGATGCGCTCACCCCGCACCATCGCATTGATACCGGTTACGACACCGGCCTTCGCTTCCAGGGTTTCGACCTCGCAATCCGTCACCAGGTCGGCACCGTGCAACCATACTGCCGGCGAGAGGCAAGCCTTGACGCTGTCGCCTTTACACTGCCTCGCGCAGACAAAGCCCAGACATTCCATGCAACCCGGTTCGAAGTTACAGGCCATTGGCAGGCGATAGGGATGCAGCCCCTTGCTGGCCAGCGCATCGAATATCTCCCGATTGGCCGGCGTCAGCGGCGGCGGGATAGTAGTGCCGCACGACTCCCCCTGTGGACGAAAAGGATCCGGTGTGGCTCGCACGCCGTAGAGTGTTTCGGCCTTGGCATAGTATGGCTCAAATTCTCCAAACGTGACGGGCCAAACGTCTGGAACATTGGCGCCTGGCGCATCGCGGAAGTAGCGGCCGGGCTGGAAATCCGACGGGAAGAAGCGCTCCATCACCATCCCGTACAGCGCGCTGCTGCCGCCGGTGCCGATACCGAGGAGCGGAAGGATGGCTCGTCCGGAACCGGATGTCACATCGTCTATCGGCTTGTCGAGCCTGCCCGCAAGCCGCCGCTGCTCCGGGGTCGGACCATCGGGCTGACCCTTAACCAAGGCCTCCAACCAGTTGCCCGTCAGAGCGTCGGCAGAGAAGTAGGATGAGCCCCGCTCCAGGAAGAGAACCTTCCGGCCAGCCTTGGCAAGCGCGTATCCTAATGTCGCACCGCCGATGCCCGTGCCGATAACAACAACGTCCCATTGGCGGGATACAAGGTCGGATAGAGGGATGGGGGGCGGAAGCATGGCCATGTCCATAAACTGATTTACATCAGCTTATATGGAGGTTGGTTTGTACGCAAGCTCGGTCCGGCTCCGAGTTTGTCCGAAGGGCGTGCGCTTCAAACTCTCCATTTGCAGAAATGCGGTCGCGGGATCTCAGGCCTTTATCAGCCCTGCTAAGCCGGTAAATCGGGCTTCCCAACCCTAGACATGCAAATGCTTTCCTGCGGAAGGCGGCCTTATCTGCCTCCAAGTGGTGTAATCGATCAATTCCTGTCTCCCTGAGAGGTATCGCCTCGAAATCTCATCATTTCAACGCGATGCGAGGTCCCGCAACTTTACGGTTTGCCGTCTCCAAAAAATCAATTAATATCCAATTATTCAACAACTCAGCCATGGTCAACCGATGACGCAAAGCCAGTTTCCGCATCTGCTCTCGCCGATCAAGCTCGGCAAGGTGGAGCTTCGCAACCGGATAATTTTCCCGGCCCACGAGACGCTTCTGCAGAGCGACGACGGACTGCTCAATGACGCGTACATCGCCTATCAGGTGGCCCGGACCCGCGCTGGGGCAGGGCTGAACATCCTGACTGCGGCCAGCATCGATGATTTCTCCTTCACGCAGCCAAGTCAGCCGCGCCTAGATAGCGACGAGACCATACCGGGTTATCGCGCCATGGCTGACGCGATCCACGCGGAGGGCGGCAAGGTTTTTGCACAGCTACTGCACGCAGGTCGGGAAATGTACAGCGCGGCAGATGGCAGCGCTCCGTTGACCTTCTCGTCCTCAGATACTTATGCCGAGCGTTTCCATATAAGGCCGCGCGCGCTGACAATAAGCGAGATTCGCAAGATTGTTGAGGCATATGGCGCGGCAGCGGCGCGTGCCGTCGAGGCGGGGGTTGACGGTATCGAGATTTGCGGCAACCAGGGAAACCTGCCTGCCCAGTTCCTCGCCGCCACGATAAATAGTCGCACCGATGAATATGGCGGCAGCCTTGCCAACCGTTGCCGCTTCATCCTCGAGGTCGCGCAATCGGTACGGTCGACGATCGGACCGGACATCGCTTTCGGCTTCCGTCTCTCGGCGGCCGATCTCGACAATGACGGGCTGGAGGAGGAGGAAAGCCTGGAGGCCCTTGCGCGGCTCGATGCATCGGGGCTGGTCGACTACCTCCACATCGTACTAGGCACGCCGTCGACGCGCGCCGGGGCCATGCACATAGTCGCGCCGATGGAGGCGGCTGAAACCGGGTACGTCGTACCCTTCGCCGAACGGGCGAAGAAACGGCTGAAGCTTCCGCTGGTTGCGACTGGACGGTTCAATACCCCGCAATCGGCGGAACTGGCGATTGCGAATGGTTTCATGGACGCGGCCGGCATGACGAGGGCGATGATCTGCGATCCACGCTTCGTGTCGAAGGTTCGCGAAGGTCGCATCGATGACATCCGGGCCTGCATCGCATGCGACCAAGCCTGTATCGGCCACTTTCAGCGCGGATATTCCGTGTCCTGTATTCAATTCCCCGAATCTGGCCGTGAACTAACACTCGGCGCCTATGGCAAAGCCGATCGTGCTAAGAAGGTGATCGTTGCGGGTGGTGGGCCAGCGGGTATGAAGGCGGCTTCGGTCGCCGCGATGCGTGGACACCACGTCATCCTATGCGAGGCGTCGGGCCAACTTGGTGGCCAGGCCATCTTGGCGAGTAAAGTGTCAGGGCGAGCGGAATTCGGCGGTATCGTAACCAACCTTGCGCGCGAGGTCGAATTGGCGGGCGTAACCGTTCGCTTGAAGCAAAAGGTCACCAAGGAGCTTATCGAGAGCGAAGGGGCAGATGCGGTCGTGCTGGCCACTGGGTCGACGCCACGCTTGCCGTCCCCGGAGCGCATCGAAGGGATCAAGCACGTCACGGCCCACGATGTCATTGCTGGGACCGCCAAAGTGGGCCAAAGCGTCCTTATTGCCGACATCACCTGTGACTGGGCAGGGGTCGGCGCAGCCCTGCAACTTTCGCAGAACGGCCACGATGTCACGATCGCCGTAGTGGGCATCCAACCTGGCGAGACGATGCCAACCTATGTTCGCGATAAATCCGCAGCGAGGCTTTTCGAGGCAGGTGTCAAGATTATCAACTATGCACGCCTCTACGGCGCCGACGGGAACACAGTATATCTTGAGCACGTGGCAGCGCTGAAGCCTATCGTGGTCGAGGGTGTCGACACGCTTGTGATCTGTCACGGCGGCGAAGCGGACCGTAGGCTGGAGCGTGAGATTGAAGGGCTGCCGATAGAACGACATATCGTCGGTGACTGCCTCACGCCGCGTACCGCCGAGGAGGCCGTTCTGGAAGGCTTGAAGGCGGCTATAGCCTTGTAGGTTGGTTGCGCGGGCGACACCCGTAGTGCCGCCGCGGCGCTGTCTCACGAGAAGTCGGTTACCACGGTAACTCCAGGTGAATCCGCCCGGTCCATCGAGACCAGGGCAGAGATGGCCCCTGTGAAATTGGTTGTGGCGCCTATCAGACGGTGGACAGGCAGAAGTCCGCGGCCAATCATCCCAAACATGGGTTCATAGGCATGGGATTGCATACCAAGGCTGCCGTAGATTTCTAATTCCCGCACGATAACGTCTTCCATCGGGATCGGTGGAAGACTCTGCGACCCGACTGTGAGGCCTACTTGGATGTGACGCCCTCGTTTGCGAAGGCTCTTTATTGAATTGAAACAGGTAACCTTGTTCCCAAGCGCGTCCATGGATACGTGCGCGCCACCGCCGGTTGTCTCCGCTACCGCTGCGGCGACGTCCGCGAAGTCGTTGGCGTTGAGGCACACATTCGCTCCGAGCGATTTTGCCAGCGTCAGCTTTTCGGATGCCACGTCCACTGCAACAATCTGCGCGCCCAACGCGTGTCCGATCATGATCGCGGACAGCCCGACACCTCCGCACCCGTAGACTGCTAGCCACTGACCGGGTTTCAGTCGGCCCTGTTCGACGACAGCCCTAAAAGACGTCACAAAACGGCAGCCCAGGCTGGCCGCGGCCTGGAACTCAAGTGAGTCTGGCAGCTTGACGAGGTTCAGGTCTGCCTGCTCCACGGCGACATATTGAGCGAACGACCCCCAATGGGAAAAACCGGGTGAAAATGGCACGTCGCATATGTGTTGATTGCCAGTCCTGCATTGATGACAGTGCCCGCATCCCGACGAGAACGGCATCGTCACGCGGTCACCGATGGCCCACCGTGCGACGTCCTTGCCCGTTGCCACCACGGTGCCGGCGAACTCGTGTCCGGGCACATGCGGCAGGACGATGGATGGGTCGTGTCCGACCCAGGCGTGCCAGTCACTACGACAAACACCGGTCGCCCCAACCGCAATGACAGCGCCGCCTGGAGTAACCTCGGGATCGGGAACGGTGCTGATTGTGGGAGCTCCGGAAAAGGCTTCGTATACGATTGCTTTCACTAATCGCTCCTTGGTTGTCCGAACTTTGTGGGCAGAGCGCGGATGCCTCGCGCGCGGGTCAGTCCAGGCAGTTGCATCGTGTTGGGGCGCGTGCGTACCTGCTTTGACTTAGGGGCAAAGAACGTGTGACTGCGATACGGTTGCCTCCCAAGAGGTGAGATCAAAAATCAGATCCGAGATAAGCCCGACAACCTCTCAAACACGATTTTGATCAGCTTCACCAACCGCAATTCGCTCAAACATACCCCGGATCAAGACAGTTGTCGACCCATTCTCGCCATAAGATCTGACGTTAATAAAATTAATATGGGTGCAGCTCAACCCTCTTAAGGCGGGGGCAACGGTTTGCGATCGAATGAAGCTGAATGGGCACCGGCCAATAGAAGCTGGCCACCATTCGTTAGAAGCTGGCGGGGCTGTTGCGCTTCCCGATCGGGGTGGGACCACAGCCCGGTATAGCCGTGCGAAGGACAGCCCGACTAACCTGAGTCATTGGCTGCTTCGGCGCTGCCTTCATTTACGGGCAGCACCTCCGGCAAGAACATGCGCAGATAGGCAGTCTGCATGCGCATGCTTTCCTGGAAGGCGTCGTCATCTATATGCCCATGAAGCACGTAAGATCGTGACCACAACGTATCAACGATCTCGATACCAAAAGCAAACTTATGCACAAGGCCCGGTATCTCGGGGAGAATGAAAAGCTCCATCAAAATATTGACCATCGCCTGGGCGAGCCTGTCATTTTCGGCAATGTTGGCCCGGCGCGATTCCCTATGCAAAATCGGCCCCAAGCAGGCTTCGCTCATAGGCCGGTGATCGTTGAAGGAGGCGCGGGCATGTTTACCGACCTCGTAGAGCCAAGCCTGCCAACTAAGGTCCCGGCGGCGAGCCAAATTCCGGCCAGCTGCGATCGCGTCCTCCGACGACTTATGAAGGTAACGTTTGCTTAGCTCTATTCTGAGCGCCGCCATAGTAGGGAACAAGTAATTTATGGACGCCGGCGATATGTGGGCGTGGCGAGCGATATCGTAAAAGCTGATATCTTCTATGTTTGCTGTCTGGAGTAGATTTTCCGAAGCATCAAGGATCTTCTCGAATCGATCCATGCTTCGTTGTTGCGAAGGCTGCCTAGCAACATGCTCGATTATGTCGGATCGACCCTTGCGAAGCGAGGATCGCGGTCGAACACGGGTCTTGTCGTCTGCCATTCAGGTCACTCGATCAAGGAAAGCAGCCGCCGCTCACGGGCTCGGTATGCGGCAGAGCCCAAAGCGCCCGGTCTGGCGGCGTGTTGAAACGAGCTAGTCCCAAATCCAATAACAATCGAATCATCCCGCTATGGCGCAGCCGCTCGGTCTTAATAGCCTATCGACTAGAACGTTGGCTAGGCACGCGCCCAGAGCCGCTTGGAACCGATGCAATTCGACGTCCCCGCTGAGCTTCGAGATCATTCAACAATCTTCGCCAAGGGATATTCGTCTAGCCAAAGCGTCTTGGCTGGAAACGCGATTTCTATCCCATCGTCCAATGCTGGACTAAGATATGTTGGACCCTGATCCGACATGTGAACCGGCTGGACGCCTGGCTCGTGTCGGCAGCGCCGTTGGAGAGGCCTCGAGCGACCCCCTTGGATCTCGGAAGTCTGTCGCGTTCGAAGCAATAGTCTCATCGAGACTATGAGGACAATTCCAGTTTATCCCCGTCCAGACGCTCAAGGCAATATCAGATTAAAGATTGGAAAAATTACAACGCTTGGCGGATTTTCGCTTGTTGAGCCGACATTATCCATATAAAAAACGATATAAATCAACTTAGGTCACCTTTCTGATGGCGGCTCAGCCTCCCCGCAACGTTTCTTCGTATCCGCCACCGACTCTCGGGCCGATCGCGCAGGTGGCCTACCTCGTGGGCGATCTCGACGTGGCCGTGCGTTATTGGGTCGAACATTTCGGCGTAGGGCCGTTCTTTGTTCAAAAGCACCTGAAGTTCACGGAATTGGTTGTGAACGGGGCGCCCAGCGATGTGGATTTCAGCATCGCGCTGGCTTGGGGTGGCGGCGTTCAAATCGAGTTGATCGAACAGCACAACCAAGCGCCATCGGTATTTCGGGGCTTTCCCTACGGCGCAATCCACCACGTCGGAATCCGGACCATGCGGTTGGCCGAGGATGCGGCTCGTCTAAGAACGGCCGGCATGCGTGAGGTGCAACGCGGTGTCGCAACGAGCGGCACAGTCACCGCTTTCTTCGATGGAAATCCGGTTTGCGGGATTGTCGAGCTCATTCAGCCTGCAGATGGTGGGACGCTGTTGGAAAAGATGAAGAAGGCAGCCTCGGAGTGGGACGGGAAGAGCCTTTATGGAATTTGATGCGGCGGACTTGGGTGATCAAAAGGGAAGGTGGTGATGAACAATTTCGCCTCTTTGGAGGGTAGCTTAGCGGTTCCGGGCTTCGGCGAGATCTATTACCAGGATCATCGCCCTGCCATTGACCGTGGCCTTACCCCGGTGCTTTGCCTCGCTGGGTTCTGGCGCAACTCATCAGACTTCAACCGACTGGCGGCAAAAATTGCGCCTGAGCGACGGGTCGTGGCGCCGGATCTGCGTGGGCGAGGCAAATCATCCAGGTCGTTTAACGCCGCAGACTATCATTTCGACAAACTCGTCGCCGACGTCTGGAGGCTGCTCGACGAGCTCACGCTGCCGCGGGTCGTGGTGGTTGGAATGGCGCTCGGCGGTTTCATTGCCCTGCACATGGCAAGGACCAAACCCGATCGGATCGCCGGCATCGTGCTGAACGATGTCGGGACCGAGACTGCGTCGCCGGGCGCAAAACAGATCGCCGCCCACATGGATCACAACACATACACTTTCGATGACGCGCTTCGAAAGGTACGAGATCAGCATGGACCCTATCTTAGCGAGTTCAGCGAAGACGACTGGCGAGCATTCACACTTCAGGCCTATCGCGACATCGGCGGGGGTCGCTACGTCCGCGATTTCGACGAACTGACGCAGCGCGAGACGGAGCGGTTCAAGGCCGCCAAGCCCTCGTTCTGGGACGACTACGTGTCGCTTGGCCCCATTCCGGTGGCCATCCTGCGCGGAGAGTTTTCGGGATATTTGACGCTGGAGATGGCGAAGAAAATGGCTGCGGGGCACCCGCGAGCCATCCTGACCACGATAAGTGGCCGGAGCCACTGGCCGATGCTGGATGAGGAAGCCTCGTTGCGCGCGGTCGGCCATCTCCTTGCCGAGACCGATAGGCCGGTCGGGGGCTGAGGAAGCCTTGCAGTGGCTCGACACGGCCGGGGGTGGCGGACCGCCACCCTTGGGCCGGGGTCGACACGGCGCCATGTGGTGCAACAAGGGTCGCACAGCGACGCTTTGGTTTCGCGCCCCAGCTTCCCGCCCTGAAACTGTAGTAGGCGTGCTTCGGATGTCCCTGGCGGCGAAATGGCGAGACCGCGAGCAGGTGCAAGGGGCCTCGTGAGCCAATGGGGTGGTTGTACGCGCATGGCCCGGAATGACAGGTGGGCGGGAACGGTGTTCGTCCTTGCCGCCACGCTTGCCTGGAGCGCAAGCGGCGTCTACATGCGCCTGCTCTCCGTCGACGTGTCGACGACGATCGCTTTGAGGGCGCTTTTCGGCGCACTCTTCCTGGGGCTCGCCTGCTTGCTCCTGCCCAATAGGCGCGACCAATGGCGTGCGCTGGCCCATCCGGCGGGATTTGCCCTGGTGCTGTGCCAGGTGACCGGCCAGGCGTGTTTTGTGGGCGCGATGTACTATACGAGCATCGCGAATGTCATGTTCATCGGCGCCACGCTGCCGTTTGTAGCTGCGCTGCTCGCCCGCCTTCTCCTGAGAGAGCCCTTGAAGCGGTCGACGATGGTTTCGGGACTTGTCTGCCTATTCGGAGTCACGGTGATCGTGGTCTCGTCCGGATCCGTGGGGCTGCGGGTTGGGGACATTCTCGCTTTCGGCCTGACGCTATCCTACGCCGTCATCGGGCTGCTACCAAAGATCAAACCGGACCTCCCGATATTGCCGCCTGTTTTGGTCGGCTGCCTTGTGACCTTCGCGCTTTTTCTGCCAATGGCATCTGTCGGGGGCATATCTCGCTTCGACTGGGGAGTCCTTGCCCTGTTCGGCGCGACCAACAGCTGCCTGGCCCTTGTCCTGTACCTGTCCGGTGCCAAGCTATTGTCCGCGGATGAGGCCGCGCTGCTCAGCACCGCGGACGTCGTACTCGCACCAACTTGGGTCTGGCTCATGTTTTCGGAGCGACCGGCGCCAGCGACACTCGTTGGCGGCGCCATTATTGTCGTGGCGATCGTCCTGCACGCGGTTCTGCAGTGGCGCAGAAGCGATATCAGCACCAACCCTGCTGTATAGGATGCCGCGACAACGAACTGGACTGACGAAACGCCCTTCACGGCGATGCCTGATGTCGACCGAGCTGAAAGCTAATCTTGTCGTTCCCGGGGGAGCCGCCACCGCGCATGCGATCCACTGGTAGGTCTCGGCGGTGCTTGGACCCGTCGGGGTCCCCGCCAACATCAGGCGTGGCAGCACTGTCGATGAGGAGGCCTTGATCCCGGCGCTACGCGGCAGGGCCATCTTGGCTGCCGGACTGGGCATTTTCGAAGATGACCCCTACGTGCCGCAAGCGCTGATCGCCCAACGTGTTCCTGACATCCAAAATGGCGTCGCCACATGCCCCGCGCGGCGCGTCATGGCCAACCTGGTTGTCGACAATCTCGTGCCCTGGTTCACGCAGGGGCGCGCGCCGACGCCGGTCTGAGCGTTGCACTCCACTGGATTTGTTCGAGCAGCGCCGGAGCGCGGACTTAGCGCCTCTTGCCCAGTTCCCGCGCATGAAACGCTAAGCGGCTATGCCCTGCAGGTCCTTGTCTTCCTCGATCGCGGCAAGCGCCTCGAGCTTGAGTTCCCTGCGTTCGTGGCGCCGGCGCCTCAGCTCGACATAGATCACTCCGGCGACGGTAATAAGGATGAACAGCAGGCCCAGCGCGTTGATCTCGGGGGTGAACCCGGTGCGCACCATCGAGCCGATGTAGACGGTGAGCGTCTGCGCGCTGCCGCGGGTGAAGAGGGTTATGTTGTAGTTCTCAACAGACTGGAAAAAAGCCAGCACCGCGCCGAGGACGATAGCGGGGTAAAGGTGAGGCAGAACGATCCGGCGCATCACCTGGCCATGGCTCGCGCCGAGATCGAGCGCCGCCTCCTCCAGGCCTTTATCGAAGCTCTGAAGCCTGGCAAGCACCAGAAGCATCACGTAGGTTGCGATGTAGGACACCTGTCCCAATGCTGACAGGTGGAGGCCTGCGGAGATGTTGAATTCTTTCCAGAACAGCAAAGTCGAGATGCCGACAACCACGCCGGGCGTAAGGATCGGCGCGATCAGGATCCCAAATAGGACCGGCCGTGCCTTACTCTGCCAGCTGTTGAGCAGTAGTGCCGCAGCGGTTCCTGTGGGCACCGATATGGCGACCACCACAAGTGCCAGGAAGAATGTATTAATGCCCGCATCCAGCATGGGCTGATCGTTCCAGAGGTCAACAAACCAGCGCGCCGTGAAACCATGCCACGGATAGACAGATGGAAAGCGTGAATCGTTGAATCCGGCACCGCCCATGATTATCAGGGGCAGAACCATATAGGCGATGCACAACCCCAGGAAGCCATTTGAAAGCGTTTTGGTGAAGGTCGGCTTTCTCATGGGCTCACCGTGCGATATCAGCCAAGTTTACCTTGAAGATCCGGATCACCAACGACACGAATATTGTGCATACCAGCAGCAGGACGAAGGCGTAGGCTGATCCGGTGTTCCAATCCAACCCCTCAAAAAACCATTGCATGATAACTTCGGTGAACCAGCGCGAACTTGGCGAAGCAAGCAGTTTGGGCACAAAGAGCGCTCCGGCGCACATCATGAAGACCATGACGCAGCCAGACGCGATGCCGGGTTTTGCATGGGGGATGATCACTCTGCGGTGAATTTGCCACCAGCGCGCGCCCATGTCCTCAGCAGCCTCGATCTGATTGGTGTCCAGGGTAGAAAGGGATCCGTAGACAGGGAACAGCATGAATAGGAAATAGGTATAGACCAGGCCGATGATGACGCCGTTGTAACCACTGATCCAGCGTATCGGGCCGGCACCGAACAGTCCCAGCAGCGCATTCAACGGGCCTTGATATGCCAAAATAATGTACCACGCGAAGCTGCGGAGCAGTTCGCTTATCCACAACGGGATGAGTAGGATGAGGAAAAGCGTCGCGACACTGCGTCGGTTGACCACCTTGGCAAGGATGTAGGCCAAGGGATACCCGAGCGCCAATGTGATCATGGTGACCAGGCAACTGAGGGCGACCGTCTGGAAGAAGACGTAGAGGTGGATCGGAATGGACAGGAACAGGAAGTCCTTAGTGGCGTTCGGATTCAGAAGGGTCAGGTAGTTCTGCAAAGTGTAGTGGTCGTTCGGACCGCCGACCTGGTCGGCCGGCAGGAACGGCCGGAATGACGCATCGACGAGGAAAAGATAGGGGAGGACAATCAACGCCAGCACCCAGAAAGCCGTCAGCGTAACCATCAGGACAGTCGCGCCAAGGCCATATCTGCGCACCACCTCCTTCATTGAGCGAACTCTAAGGCAAAGGACTGCCTCCCCCGCGTGTTCTCGCCCTGTTCGCTGTCTCGCACAGCCAATTCGTCCTGCAATACCGTAGCCTTGTCGGGGTCGAACTCGAGCCGCGCTTCTGCGTCTAGAGGCGGAACCCATACGGACGCGTCGTTTGGCACCTGCACCGTATATCGTCGACCGCGATTGTCACTGGCGTTCACACTGATGAAGTTTCCCTCGAAAGCGACGCTTGTAATCTTCACCGCGGCTGAGTTCGCGCCCCGTCGCGGGGTCGCGCCCAGTGGGCTGAGCGTCACACGCTCTGGTCGGACATAGAGCTTCGCCTCGGAATACGCCTTGACGCCAGGTCCCACCCTGGCTCGCAGAACCTCTCCGCCATAGGCCAGAAACGTACCGACGCCAGCTTGAACATCTTCAAGCTTCCCCTTGAATACATTGTTTTCGCCTACGAAGGATGCCACGAAGCCGTTGGCGGGGTTCTCGTAGATATTTTTTGGGGTGTCGACCTGCTGGAGTTTTCCTTGCGACATGACACCGATGCGATCTGACATCGCGAGCGCTTCGCCCTGATCGTGCGTAATATAAATGAAGGTAATGTTGGTGCGCTTCTGGATGGCTCGCAGCTCCGTGCGCATGTGTTGCCGCAGCTTCAAATCCAGGGCAGAGAGCGGCTCGTCGAGCAGCATCACTTTTGGCTCGACCGCAAGTGCCCTGGCGATCGCCACGCGCTGTTTCTGGCCGCCCGACAACTGGGCAATCGCCTTGTCGGCTGCACCCGGCAGGTCAACCAACCTCAAAAGCTCCTCGGCCTTTGCGCGCCGCGCGGCCTTGGGGGCACCGCGCACTTCCAGACCGAACGCAATGTTTTCCCACACCGACATCAGCGGAAAGAGGGCGAGGTTCTGAAAAATTAGTGCTGTTGGTCTGCGATTCGGGCCAATCCCTGCCATGTCTTGTCCGCCGATGCTGACGACACCAGCGCTTGGTGCGATGAAACCGGACACGGTGCGCAAAATCGTTGTCTTGCCACAGCCGGACGGACCAAGAAACGAAAAGAATTCTCCGGATTTGATGGACACAGAGACGTTGTTCACGGCGCGGAAACTACCGAAATTCACCGAAACGTCTGAGAGTTCAACACCTTCGCTCATAGACCGCTTTCTAAAGATTGCAAAACGGGATGCCATAATTGCACGCTGCCGCCAACGGCACGCGTGCGGCGGAGGCATCAACTCTTAGCCTCGCCGCGTCTGGGTCTAAAGGTCAAATCATAAGGCTGCAGGCTCCGTCCCGAAAGGGCTGGCCGCGCCTGCAGCCAATGCGCAACCTTGCTCAGGCCGCGCGCCACTTGTCGCCGTATTCCGTGCTCAGCTTTACGAACCATGGTTCGCGTGGCGGCCACAGCCAGAGCTTCTTCAAGGCATCCTCTGGGTATGCAGCCTTGTAGAAATCGAGCACTTTCGGCGACATGAGCTCGATGCCGCCCTTGCCGATTGGGTTGCAGCTATACATGGTGGCCCACCCGGCGGACCCCTCAGCCGACGAAACCCAGTTGATGAATTCGTTCGCCTGCTCCACGTTCTGGGCGCTCTTCATCAGGACGAAACCCTGGCTCCAACTGAACGCCCCTTCCTTAGGTGCCAGGAAACCAAACCCGTCCGGCGCGAGGTTGGCGCCGGTTGAGTCCCAGCACAGGCCGAGCGTGCAGCCATTCGTACGGAACGCGCCCTCGGCCTCGGAGTCCGAGGCCCAAAACTGGGCTACATTAGCTTTGCGTTCGATCGCCGCAGCCAGGACGATGTCCCAGATCTGTCGCATCGTAGCTTCATCTTTGTAGCTGTCGAGGAACGGCCGTGGCAACTTGCCTTGCGCCTCAAGAAGGCGCCCCATGGCCGGCAGAGCCGACTGCGGGCGCAACGTCACCTTGCCTTCGAACTTCTTGTCGAAGAGGTCGGCGAGACTGGCCGTACCGTAGGCCATTGGCGCGTCCTTCTTGCTGAACACCAGCGCTTCTGTGCCCCAGCTCGAGGGCAAGTAATAACGCTTGCCCTCGACCTCACCCTGGTCTCCCGGCGAAGCGCCCGGCGCCCCGTCGACAAAATTGGACATCTTGATCTTGTTCAAATCATAGGGCTGGAGCATGCCCTCGCTAACCCACACGCGCACATAGTGCATCGCAGGCTCAGCGATATCGATGCCGGTTTTGTCGAGCTTTGCCTGCGAAAGCATCGTCTCTGAATCAGGCTGTGCAGAAGTGATCTTGACCGTGATCCCGGTCGCCTTTTTGAACTTTTCGAGCAACGGCGCGTAGTCGTACCCTGCCCATGCCATGTAGTTTAGACTGCCCGATGACGACAGGGCATCCTTGACAATGGCCGGTGCAGCGAGCGCTGCCAAGCCAGCTGTAGTCGCCCCCTTCAGCAGGGTTCTGCGGCTGATTCTGCTTATCATCTTAGTTCTCCCCATTTGCCTTCAGTGGATCTTGTTTTTGATTTTTCCGCTTCCCCGGCGACGGCAAAAAGCCGGGCCGAAGATGGCTGTCACAGAGGCTTAGCCCAGTTCGAATTGGTTGTAAATCGGATTTTAATCGAAAACTGGTTCGCGACGTGACCGAGATCGTGATAAGGGATATGGCCCGCCATTAGGTCGCGTTTCGAACCTATTTGTCCTGCATTTCGACCTTCCGAAACGCCGAGGCAATCGGTGTGAAACGCCTTAGAATACAAGACGCCAGAGCAAAGATTGGAATTTCCGGTATGTCTAGAACTTGGTCGCGCGGTAGTTTGCGATCTTGTGAGAAGTCGATGTCAAATCGTCAGCAGCTCGGCGCAATTCCTACTCGCGCCGAACATTTCGATGGGCTAGATTCTCGATTAAGATTGTAAAACACGTGTGTGATGTGGTCTCGCCGGCCAGAACGACGCTGATACGTTCTGGATATCCAGGCAGCGATTTTGTTTAGCGGATCCTATCAAGAGAAAACCCGATTGCAGAGAGTGATATCGGTCTCGCGAGGTCCAAATCTCAGACAGCCGATGGAACGGAGATTTTGATGAGACATTCAAATGAGGATCGGGTTTTCGACACGGCGAAGAGCGCTGTCGTTAGACCTAAATCGTCCCAGCGCAAAAGCAGGTCCGACGATGTCGAGCATATCGCGCGTCGACCTATACAGAATAGGAGCCAGGCGAGGTTTTCGAAGATCCTCACGACGGCTGAAAAGCTGCTCGAGACTGCCAACATCGAGGACATCAGTTCCTACGATATCGCGCGAGCGGCAAACATACCGCCGGCTTCCATAAGCTACCTGTTCCCCACCATGGCGGCGCTGCGTATCGAATTGACAAGGAAGTGCGCACACATTGCCACAGAGATTACGGTTCGGGCGCATCGCGCTCAGGCACAATCGAAGAATCCGAGCTGGCAAGTCTGGATGTACAAGATGGGCGAATATGCCCGCGATCAATACAACTCGAACCGACCGGCCTGCGAGGTGCTTCTCGGTCCGCAACTCCATCGCCAAGCGACATGTGCGACATTCCAAGAGACGCGCGCAGCAGCACGTGAGTTGGTTTCAGCGTTGAGGTCTTTTTTTGTCATACCCGACATACCCGATATGGAGGAGACTTTTTCACGGGCGATGGACCTCGTCGAGGGGGTGTGGGCGCGCGCATATCTGCTCTACGGCAGGATTGACGACGAATCCTTCGAACACTCCATGCGAATGCAGATCTCCTATCTACGGACGATTCTCCCTGATGTGCTCGCGGTCAAGCGTGGGAAAAGGGGGGCATGATTCAAAACGGGAACTCGAACCATTCCTAAAAGCGGTCACCTGCGATTGGCTGCCTTCCCACGCATTTGGCAGCGAGAGTGAGCTGGACAATTTTACGCCCCACCGTTGACGCGATATGAATAACCCGATTAATATCAGGTTAGTGCCATCGGCATCATAGAGCACAGAGAGATTTTACCCGCGCAAATTGACTCTGCGTAGATTGTGATGGCGCTGGCGCCGGCCTGGGTTTTGTGCTGCACACCGCAACTCAGGCAGGCGGGGGCGATAAGGCCGACTTGGGAAAGGCGCATGGGCCTTACGTGTGGGCGCCGTCACAGGCAGGGCGCCCGCAGTCCGGTCCTGGTCGGTGGCGTTAGTAGGGACGGATTGTTATGGGCGTAACTGTCGAGACCTATTTTTTCAACGGGAACGGACGGGTGCCGAATTCGCGTCTGCCCTTACTCGTTTATAGAAATGTTATCGTCTGGTCAGCGGTTCAAATGGAAGATCGTCAACGATCGAATTACTGGAACCCGACGTGGCACAGTCCGATCGGCTTCTATCCGCAGCATCATTTCCACAGCCAGGCACACGAACTCATCGCAATCATCCGGGGCGAGGCGTGTGGGCTGTTTGGGGGCCATGACGGCAGAGAGGTCTTGCTCCGCAAGGGAGATGTCGTTGCTATTCCCTCTGGCGTCGGACATTTCGGCGTTTCGATCACCGACGATCTGCTCGTGACCGGATCGTTTCCTGCCGGATTCGGAGTGCTCGATTTCCGTCTGGGTCATCCAGACGAGTATTATGAACTTGCGGAGACGTCGCGTCTGGTGCCGATCCCGGCCTTTGATCCCTTCTTCGGTCCCGGCGGTCCCCTTCCGGCACTATGGAATGACGCAGACAGAGGCAAGCCCGTACCGGCCAAGCATACGGTCTAAGGCCCAAGGCGTTGCTGCCTGAACAGAGGAAGGAGACGACAATGCACAAGAGTCCGCCGGAGATCGGAGAGTACAATTCCCTAAAGGAGCAGTCCGGCTACGCCCGTCCGGTCGAAGATTTCGGAAAATCGGAGCTCAGCGAGGATCATCTGGGCAATCTTGAACGCATGCTTGGCATGCTCATCCAACGCCGGCGCTATCTCGCGCAGGAGGCGATCGCCTACCAGATGACATTCATGGGCAGGTCGTATGACATCGCCAAGATCCAGCCGATCATCGAGGCTATGCAAGCGGCGATCGCGCATGAGAAGGATCTGGGCGCGAGAAACAGTTAAGGCAAGTCACGATATCCGAGCGGCACACATGAAGCACGCCGGACCGTTACGCTGCGCACACTCCTCATCGGCCGACCTTAGGCCGCTTGCCCTTGTTGGTCGAGACGGAGTCGATAGGCGTGCCCGAGAGGATTTCCTCGACACCAATTCTCATCTTAACAAGCGCCGGTCCGATTATCTCGGCAATCGTTTGCTCGTCGATAACCTCGGCGGTCCCGCCGCAAGAGAACGCAAGAGGCGGAGACCCATCGATGGGGGTAAACGGAACACCGACGGCTTTGATGTAGCTGTGCCAAGTGCCCAAGGCTGTGACGTAGCCCACACGGGCATACTGGTCCAGGGCTTGTTCGAGTAACTTCGAAAAGGTTGCTCTTTCGCTCCTCGCGCGAGGCAGGAACCGGTGTTTCAGCAGCTTTCGTTGCTCTTCAGGGAGGCCGACCAAATAGGCCAGGCCCATACCGCTGTTCCACAGAGGGACCCTTGACCCGACATTGAGTCTCAGCGTCAGCAAGCTTTCAGATCTGCAGTTGGAGATATAGACCATTTCGTCATAGTCGCGGGTTCCAAGCGCGACCGCTGCGCCGGTTTTGTCAGCCAGTGCCTGCATGAGCGGGCGCGAAACGTGGACGATGGCGTTTGAACTCAAAGCGGTGTAGCCAAGCGAGATTGTCGCCGCACCGAGGCTGTAGCGTCCAAGGGTTTCATCGTACACGAGATAGCCTAGGCCCGCGAGTGTGTAGGTTAGTCGCGACACAGTCGCTTTCGGCAGCCCCGTGCGGGCCATAAGTTCTAAGTTTCCAAGCGACGCGTCGCCCGGGCGGAAGCTTCGCAATACTTGCAGCCCACGCACCAGTGACGTTGAGAAGCCCTCGCTCTCGCCAGCGTCGTCAATAGGGTTACTCAGTCGCTTTCGCAAATTGGTTTCCTCGATCCTACGTCGGCATGCTGTACCCTAGTAACAGCACCTACGTGAAGGCTTTCCTTTCCAAGTGCGGTTAGGTTCACCAAACACTTCCCGATGCTCTTCCCTCTCTGTGAAGGTCATAAACGAGCGGTTTTTCAAAGCCGGTGCGGAAACTTCCGAATAGCAGACGACGTCCCCATCTGACCAAGTCGGTACGGCAAACTCGCCAGACGACACATGGTGATACAGACGTGTCATTTTGGGCGACGAACTACAAAAGATCGTGTTCGAGCTTCTATGTCGCTACGACCTCTGTGAAGATCGGGCTGCACTAACGCTGGCCCGATGAGTCTTGACAAAATCCGATTAATGTCAGATTTCCTGAGAGGTGGCGCCAACCAGTCGCATGGCCGGTCGGTGTCCGCGAAAGGAAAACACCGCATGGAAGTAGTGATACCGAACACTTCGGCGGAAAAGCTGTCTGGCGGGTCCATTCTCAACCGTTCCCGCTCACATTGGTGGAACACCTCCGACTCCTATCAACCTTCTGCCCCCCTTGTCGGCCAAGCCGATGTCGACGTCTGCATCGTTGGAGGCGGTATCAACGGCCTATCGACGGCGTATCATCTGAAGAAGCTCGAACCCTCTTTGGAAGTCGCATTGCTCGAGGCCGAGGTCGTCGGCTTTGGTGCGAGCGGCCGAAACGCCGGGCAGATCATCATGAAGTTTGGAGGCACATCACCCGAGCGCCTTGTCGGGAGCTATGGGGCCGAAAGGGCGCGTGAGGCGTGGAACTACATCCACCGTGGCATAGCCCTGATCCAAGACCTTCGTCTGGATGAAGACATCGACTGTGACTATGCAAATACGGGAACGATGAACGTCTGCCTGCGCATCGAGGGTGACGGGCACGTGGACGAGGCCATGCGGCTGATGGAGCGGATGGGGCAGTCGCAATATGTTGCTTACGTTGAAAGCGAGCGGGTCGAGCAGGAACTCGGTAGCAACCAGTTTGGCGCCGCTTACCATGAGTCGCGGGGAGGCCAGTTCAACCCGCTTAAGCTGGTGCGTGGCCTCAAACGCGCTGCCGAGCGCCGAGGCGCCAGAGTCTACGAGAATTCGCCGGTGGCATCGATCGACACCACGGAAAATTTGATGACGCTACATACGGGACTCGGCGTAATCCGCTGCAAGAAACTGGTTCTGGCGACAAACGCCTTCACTCATTTGCTACCCGGCGCTAGGCGGCTCGGCCTTGCCCGCGAGCAGACGCCTCTGATGGTCAAGGGGGTCATCACGCAACCCCTCTCACCACAGCAATGGGAAAGGGTCGGGTGGCCCCGACGAGCGGGCATTAACATCCATTCGGACCTGTTCTACTCGTTCGCGCCGACGGCGGATGGTCGAATCCTTTATGTCGGGGGCTACTACACCTCTGCACCGTGGGACCGGAATCTCGCCCCAGAGATCGACACTCGCCTCAAGCGGGTTGGCCCCGACCACCTGGCGGCCTTCTTTCCCGCGCTGTACGGCGTCGGCGTCGCGCAGACGTGGGGAGGGCCTATCTCGATCACACCCGACTGGATTCCTCATGTCGGCGAAGCCAGGGACCCGCGCATCCTCTACGCTTGCGGCTGCTGGGGCAACGGCATGCCCTGCGGGATGCAGAACGGTCGTACGCTCGCCGAGCTCGCCTTGGGAAAGCATACGGAGAACGCTGACGCTTGGTTCGTGACCCGCAAGAAGCGGAAATGGCCGAGCCGTATTCTCGCCGCGTTCCTGGCCAAAGGCGTCATTCGCAAACGTCACGTCGCCAATCGCAGAATCGGTGGGCGGATGACCCCGCCGCTCCGTTTTCCGCGCTAGACTTTTTACGTGTCAATGATTCGCCAAACGTGTGGACTGAGGTTCAGCTTTGCTGAGGTCGTTGAAGACACGCTGGAGCCGACGGACTCGAACTCAGGACATCACACGCCTTTGCAACAAGGCCGTGCATGCTTGGGGAAACCGCCAAAGGGAAAGCTGCTCAGATGGCCGAGGCCTATATCTGCGATTACATCCGCACGCCGATCGGCCGCTTTGGCGGCTCCCTCTCCTCGGTACGTGCCGACGATCTCGGCGCCATCCCGCTAAAAGCGCTGATCGAACGCAATGCCGGCGTCGACTGGGCAGCTGTGGACGACCTCGTCTACGGCTCCGCCAACCAGGCCGGCGAGGACAACCGCAACGTCGCGCGCATGGCGCTGCTGCTCGCCGGCTTGCCCCAGGACATTCCGGGCTCGACCGTCAATCGCCTCTGCGGCTCGGGCATGGATGCCGTCACCATTGCCGCGCGCGCCATCAAGGCCGGTGAGGCTGAACTGATGATCGCCGGCGGCGTCGAATCGATGAGCCGCGCTCCCTTCGTCATGCCCAAGGCCGATACCGCCTTCTCGCGCAATGCCGAGATTTACGACACCACCATCGGCTGGCGCTTCATCAACCCGCTGATGAAGAAGCAGTATGGCGTCGATTCCATGCCGGAGACCGGCGAGAACGTCGCCGAGGATTTTTCCGTCTCACGCGCCGACCAGGACGCCTTCGCCGCGCGCAGCCAGGACAAGGCAGTCGCCGCGCAAGCCAACGGCCGTCTGGCGAAAGAGATCACGCCGGTGACGATCCCGCAGAGAAAGGGCGATGCCGTCATCGTCTCGAAGGACGAGCATCCTCGCGCCGGCACCACAATCGAAGCGCTGGCCAAACTGCCGACGCCGTTCCGCCAGGGCGGCACCGTGACGGCCGGCAACGCCTCCGGCGTCAATGACGGCGCGGCCGCCCTCATCATCGCCTCGGAAGCAGCCGCGAAGAAACACGGCCTGACGCCGATCGCCCGTATCCTTGGCGGTGCCGCCGCCGGTGTCGCGCCGCGCATCATGGGCATCGGCCCCGCGCCCGCCACGAAGAAACTCTGCGCCCGCCTCGGCCTGACACCGCAGCAATTCGACATCGTCGAACTCAACGAAGCCTTCGCCTCGCAAGGTATCGCTGTGCTGCGTGATCTCGGCATCGCCGAGGACGCCGCGCACGTCAACCCAAACGGCGGCGCCATCGCGCTTGGTCATCCGCTCGGCATGTCGGGCGCGCGTATCACCGGCACGGCAGCGCTTGAGCTGCGTGAACGCGGCGGCAAGCTGGCCTTGGCCACTATGTGCATTGGCGTCGGCCAGGGTATCGCGATTGCGCTGGAGCGGGTCTGACCGCTTCGCACCATTCATGGGAGATGGAATGGACGGTCGCAGCGGCTGGGACAATGATCGAATTTTGGCGGCCTACGAAATCGATATGCGGATCCCACGCTACGCGTTAGCGAAACCGAAGCTGCTGCGCGCATGGCCGGCATCTTGCAGCCAAGCGCGTCATGTTGTCGATGCTGCAGCCCTGGGGGCAACCACGAACAGACGGCTGAAAGACGTATCAGGTGCCGTCGATGTGGTATCCAGCTGATTGGTGTCAACCGGCGTTCAAAATTTTGCACGCCGAAACACACCTATGTCCTCACATTTTCGATCCGGAAAATGATATTGGAGCGAATATTTCAGTTAAGAGGAGAGGGTTGGCTCGCCAAGCAATGCTAGGCGCTATATATCGACACGCCGGTGGTCGAATCCGGTTTGGAGGAAATGGAGGCCAATTGCGCAAGCGGACCAAATTCGACCCCAATGACGATACGTTAAACGGTGAGGGCTTCTCGACGTCTCTCGTTCGTGGGCTGCAGATACTCAGGGCCTTTGGCAGCGGGGATCCACCCCTGGGCAATCTGGACCTGATGGAGAGGACCGGACTACCAAAGGCCACCGTCTCCAGGCTCACTTATACGCTTTCTGCGCTGGGCTATCTGGTCTACGACGAAGCCCTTAGGCGATACAGTCTGGGAACCGCATCGGTGTCGCTTGGCTATACCGCCCTTAGCTCGAATCCCGTGGTGCATGTTTCTCGGCCCCTTATGCATGCGCTTGCTCGCGAAACCGGTGCTGCTGTCGCGCTGGCAGGGCTAGAGCAGAACGAAATGGTCTACCTGTCCAATTGCCGCTCCGAAAGCCTTGTCACGCTTCGGCTGAATTTGGGTTCGCGACTTCCGCTGTGGAACAGCGGCATGGGTCTGGCCTTTCTCGTCGGTCTAACGGACGACGAGCGAGACGAATTAAAGCGGAATTTTCTACCAAAGAACCGTGTCGAGCGAGCAGAGATGATCAAATTGCTCGATGACGCGCTCGCCCAATACGCTCGGCTTGGATACATCACCGCGTTCGGCACTTGGCAGAGACATATCAGAGCGGTTGGAATCCCATTCCGACCACGCGATGGATCGCCCCCGGTAGCGTTCACCTGTGGTGGGATCGCGGAAATCATCGACTCGAAATCGGCACGACAGAAAATCGGACCGGCCCTGATGGATCTGAGGGAAAAGCTAGAATCTCTCCTAGAGGGAAGAAACAATATAGCGATCGGTGACGAAATCTGAGCAAATTAATGACGCACTGATGCGACATAGTTGGATAGTTCAAGCCAGATTGTCGCCTACAGCCAATCCGGTCGCTCTGCTCGGGCGAGTTGCCTATTGATCGTTGGCGGGCGTGTTCACGACTGCCTATCTCCAGAAGAAGATGGATCCCCTGCTTGACTTTGCGCGACTACGATGCGTCGGGCTTTCCTGTTTCACGCAACTGCGCCCACGACGCTGCGGCGCCGGTCTCGTCTGGGGGCGAGCTCAATAAATTCTCAAAAGAGGCCACAGCACCCGACTCTTCGAGCGCCGCGATTCTCGCCGCGGAATAGTGGAGTACCTCCGCAAGCACCTCTCGCGTGTTCTCGCCAAGCATTGGCGGTGCGCGGTGAGCTGACGTTTTTTGGGCAGCAAGCCCATGAGCTGGACCTACCAGGGAGACTTTGCCGAGGTGCGCACTATCGAGAAGCTGTACGATGCCACGTTCTTTTGCGGTCTCGCTGGTCAACGCCTCGGCAACTGTTTTCACGACCCCTGAGGGTACTTCCGCCGTCGCGCAGGCCTTCATCCAGTTTTCTCTCGAATCAATTCGAAAAATCTCTTCGAGGATTGGGATCAGTTCGTCGCGATTCTTCGCGCGGCCATTCGCCGTGCGAAAGCGAGGATCCTGGGACAGTTCCGGCCGGGAGATTACCTTATTACATAGCGCTGCGAATTGACGGTCGTTTCCGACCGCCAGCGCAAAGCTTCCGTCTACGCAGTCGAAAATCTGGTATGGCACCACTGTGGGGTGAGCATTGCCGTATCGCTTCACCTCGGCCCCGGTGTTGAGGAAGCCGCTACCAACATTAATCAACAAGTTGAGCGCCGTATCGATGAGCGCGACATCGAGGTGCTGACCCAGACCTGTTTCCTGCCGCTGGTAAAGCGCCGCCAAGATCGACTGCGCCGCAATCATTCCGCAAGTCACGTCAGTGATGGCGACGCCGAAGCGAAGCGGCTGTCCTTCGCTTTCGCCGGTGATCGACATTAGTCCGCTTTCTGCCTGCACCACGAAGTCGTAACCTGGCCGCCGGGCATCGGACGTGTCTCTGCCGTAGCCGGAGATCGAGCAATAGATCAATCGTGGGTTCGACTGTCGCAATTGCTCATATCCAACGCCAAGACGCTCTGCGGTGCCGACGCGAAAGTTCTCGACAACAACATCGCAATTGCGAGCCAGATCAAGGACAACTTCAAGTCCTTCACGAGTCTTCAGATCGATAGCGAGAGAACGCTTGCCGCGATTCGCGCAAAGGTAATATGTGCTTGTGCCTTTGTAGCTTGGAACCGACCAAGCGCGAGTGTCGTCGCCGCCGTCGATGTTCTCGACCTTCCAAACCTCGGCACCGAGATCTGCTAGGGTCATGGTCGCCCAGGGGCCAGCCAGCACCCGTGACAAATCGAGAACTTTGATCCCTTCTAACGGCAGGCGGGCCGTGGCTGCACTGCGATATGCCAAGTTCATATTCCTCCCGCCGCGAGCAGTCTTGTCGTCTTTAACGGCCATTCTGCCGTTCACCCTCGTCGGCGTCAACCGATATTGGAATTAGGTTCCGAAAATGAACTGCTAAACCCATTGCGCTTTTCGGGGCGCTCGACGGCCGGCCGACTTTCTCGGTTTTGATAGCCCGACGATGCAAATAAATGGAATTGCGTTCCGAAATTGGTTATGGTGCCACTTGTTTTCATCCAATTTGCAACTAAGCTGGACTGCGCTGCGCAGATCGATCTTGGTTCTCGGAGGCTTGGCTGGATGGCGAGAGAAATGCACCTGGTGGGGTATTGCTGTGCAAGTCCCACCTGGCATCACAACGGATCATGGCGGCATTTTGAGAGCGACGGAGCGGACGCGCTGAAGCCAGAGCGGTACGAAACGATCGGCAGAATTTTGGAGCAAGGCAAATTCGACGGCATGTTCCTCGTCGACGTGCTGATGCTGAACAGTTCCCATGGCGGGTCTTTTGTACCCAACCTGCGCGAACCAGGGCAGACTTGGCTCCTTGATCCGATGCAGCTGCTAGCTGCCATAGCTCGTGTGACGACGCATCTCGGACTAGCCGCGACGATGTCGACCTCATTTTACCATTCGTTCCATATCGCCCGGGCCTTCTCCACACTTGATCACATCAGCGGGGGGAGGGCCGGCTGGAACTGCGTCACATCCACCAGCGATCTGGAGGCCCAGAATTTCGGCATGGATCGCCTGATGGACAAGAATGTGCGTTACGATTTCGCCGACGAGGTTTTGGAGGCATGCCACGCGCTTTGGCGCAGTTGGGAGCCGGGCGCCCTCATCCTTGACCGGGAAAAGGGCGTCTACGCTGATCCCTCCAAGGTCCACTATGTCAATTATCAAGGCAAATACGTTAAAACGCGAGGTCCCCTGAACACCCCGCGCTCGCCGCAGGAATCGCCAGTCATCATGCAGGCCGGATCCTCTGAACGAGGCCGGCAATTCGCCGCCCGCTGGGCTGAGGTTATCTTCACATTGCACGCCGACAAAAAGAACATGCAGGACTTCTACAGTGACATTAAGGCGCGCGTGGAAGCTGCCGGGCGCAGCCCGCACCACTGCGCAATCCTGCCCGCGGTGGATATCGTGATTGGTGAAACGGAAGCAATTGCTCGCGAGAAGGCCGACTATCTTAACTCATTCGTCAGTGCCGAGTTGGGCGTGGCTGAGATTTCGAATGCAGTCAATATCGATCTCTCTGGCCATCCCCTGGACAAACCGCTGGGTGAACTCGAAGTAACGCAGGGTGCGCGGGGGATGCTCGACATTATCTTGCAAGGTTCCGAAGGCAAGACTCTGCGCGACGCTGGCTACGCTTGGGGTGTTAGCCAGATGACGCCCCAACTGATCGGCACTCCGAAAATGATCGCCGATTACATGCAGGAATACTTCGAGGCTAACGCATGCGATGGATTTATTGTGTGCCCTTCGCTCAGTCCGTCTGCTTACACACAATTCGTCACGGGGGTTGTTCCGGAGCTTCAGAGGCGGGGAATCTATCGCAAGGACTATACTGGCCGCACGTTCCGCGATCATCTGAGAAGCGGAACTTAAATGGATTAGGGCGGGAGCTCTAACGACTTAGTATCCAGACGCAATGAAAATCAAAATCATAGGAAAGACGGAATAAAAACAGAGAAACAGCAAGACTTAACGAAACGCAAAAAAGGGGAAAGAGGACTAAAATGGCAAATAAAGCTAATTCAGGTAATCTGACCAGACGCAAGGTACTGCAGTTCAGCGCCGGTGCCGTCGCTCTCTCGCTTCCCGGTCTGAGTATGCCGGCGCTAGCGCAGTCGAAGCCTACCGAATTGCTGGTGACTGTCGGTGGTGGAGACTGGGGTGTTTTTATAAGGAAAGCGTTCTTTGATGACTACACCAAGCAGACCGGGATCAAGATCAATCCGCAACCTTTCAAGGGATTGGCCGAACTCAAGGCCATGGTGGAGGCCAAGGCGTGGGGACAATTCGACCTTCTTCTAATGGCCGCGGGCGATGCAGCGATGGCCGAGGCGCAGGGCCTGGCCGAACCGATCGACTACAGTGTCGTTGACAAGAGCAGCTTCCTTCCAGGAACGACCTTCGATTGCTGGTTCCTCAATGACCTGGGGCCTGAAGTTATCTCATGGAATACGGATGCGGTTCCGGAGGGCTCTGAACCGAAGAACTGGGTCGATTTCTTCAATCCGGAGAACAAAGCTCCGAGAGCCCTCTACAAGTCCGGCAACCAGACCCTTGATATCGCCGCCCTTGGGGGCGGAACTCCCTTGGACAAACTCTACCCGTTTGACATTGACAAGGCTCTGAAGACGCTCAGTGCGGTTCGCGAGCACATCGTCTGGTATGAAGGAGGGGCTCAGTCAGCCCAGATGATAGTCGATGGTACCGTCGATATGGCGATGCTGTGGATGAACCGTGCTGACGCACTGGTCGTCGACAAGAAACCAGTGAAATTTATTCCTTACAATACCATTATGGATGGCGATGGGATCGTGATCCCAAAAGGACATCCCAAGAAGGCTGCTGCCATGGAATTTGCAGCCTTCATGGCGTCTCCAGAAGCACAGGCTCGTCTGACCAACCAGGTAGCCATGGGGCCGACCAACACCAAGGCCTTCCCTCTTGTCGAGCCTGACAAGCTTGCCAAGACGGCTAGCCATCCTGACAATTTTCCGAAGAACCGTCTTCAGGACTTCAAGTGGCTCGCTGAGAACACCGAGAAGATTACCAACGAGTTCAACAAATGGTTGATCGGTTGACGGAGTAGCAACGACGCAATCTTCGGATCTCGAGGCGGCCGCGTTTGCGGCCGCCTCGAAGGCTGCGGCCGTGCGGAATCGGCGAGGATGAGCAAGAGCAAAGTTTGGACACCGGATAGGGTGATGAAATTGCTGGTGTTGCCGCCGGCACTCTTCTTGTTGCCAACTTTCATCCTGCCGCTGGTTATCGTTGTGTACCGCGGCTTCAACGGTCCCGACTACAGCCTTGACCAATTCCGGCAGATCTTCTCAAACACGATCTACGTTTGGGTTCTGATCCAAACCTTCAAGACAGCGCTGATAGCGACCTGCGCGGCGTTTCTTATTGGTTTCCCCATCGCGCATGTGATTTCTCGGGCAAGACCCTTCTGGGCCAACATCGCCTTCGCTTGCGTCATGATCCCACTTTGGACAAGCGTCGTGACACGTACCTACGCTTGGATAGCGCTGCTTGGGCGGCGAGGCCTTATCAATACTGTCCTGACCGACGTCGGATTGATAGGCGCGCCGTTGGATCTGATGTACAATTCCTTGGCGGTTCAGATCGGCATGGTGCAAGTGCTGTTGCCATTGATGATACTGCCGCTTGTCAGCACGATGCGGCAGCTCGACCGAACCAAGCTGATGGCCGCGCAGATTCTCGGGGCCAACCCAATTCGCGCATTCGTCCATATCTATATCCCCATGTGTCTGCCCGGCATCATGGCAGGCTCAGTTCTCGTCTTCATCAGCGCGCTCGGGTTCTATGTGACGCCGGCGCTGCTCGGACGCGACAACGAGATGATGATCGCAGTACTCATTGAGCAGGAAGTCACCAAGACACTCAACTGGCAGTTGGCATCGGCCTTGGCGTCGGTGTTGCTGGTCATGGTGTTTATATCAGTGTGGCTGATCCTGGCTTTGTCACGACTTCGCGGGGTAAAATTGGAGCCGTCGACATGAACTGGCGTCTATTTGACCGTTTCGCGTCTGTCACGACCGTCGTCGTTGCGTTGCTGGGCTTAGCCTACATGCTGACGCCACTCTTCGTGATTTTTCCGATCTCGTTTAGCTCCGAGCGTTACCTGCGCCTTCCAGTGCCATCTTACTCGATCCATTGGTATGAGCGGATGTGGAACAGCCAAGGGTACATGACGGCTTTCAGCAACACGATCCTCGTCGGATTGGGCGTCGGCCTGGCGGCCGCCATTCTGGGCACGATGGCAGCGCTTGGCGTGGTCAGAGGCCGGCTTCGTTTCGGCGGCACAGTCTCGATGATGATCATGTCCCCCCTAATCATGCCACAGATCATCTTGGCGATCGGGATCTTTCCGATCATGGCGGCCTTGGGCTTAGTTGGAACACGCGCTGCTGTAATCATGGCCCATGTGGCGATCGCGATCCCTCTTGTCTTCACGACTGTATCGGCATCACTACGCAGCTACAGCGACTCAATGGAACTCGCGGCTATGACCCTTGGCGCGAACAACGTGCGGACCTTTCTGCATGTGACACTGCCAATGATCCGGCTCGGCATAATTGTTGGCGCGATCTTTGCCTTCGCTCTTTCGTTTGATGAGATCATCATCGCCTTGTTTCTTACCGATGCGTCGTCTGTGACGCTACCTGTCTTCATGTGGAACGAACTCCGCTATCAGATGGAGCCAACCATTGCCGCGGCTTCTACCGTCGCCGTCATCTTCTCGTTGAGCCTTCTCACCGCCGTGGCGCTTCTGCAGCGTGCCGGCAAACGCTTCTCCAATGACATGCACCAATGAACCTACAGAACCCGACCAGAGTCTCAGATCAGAAACTGGCCTCCCTCACAGAAAGGCCAAACGTACTCGGCGCCAGTGGGCGTGGTATCCGCTATGATGGCATTTCGAAGCGCTATGGCGGCGCGCTTGCCCTAAAGCCAACTTACCTTGATATCGAGCCCGGAGAGTTTTTCGCGATCATTGGACCCAGCGGGTCGGGAAAGACTACATTGCTCGGCGTCACGGCTGGGTTCATCGCCGCCACGGAAGGGCATATCCTGATTGACGGGAAGAGCATTGAAGGCGTGCCACCCTTCAAGCGTAATATCGGGATGGTGTTTCAGAATTATTCTCTGTTCCCTCACAAAACCGTTGGACAAAATATCGCCTTTCCGTTGCAGATGCGGGGCGTTCCCAAAGCCGACATTTGGGTGCGGGTGCGGGATGCTCTAAAGCTGGTGCGTCTGGACGATTTCGTCGACCGGTATCCGAGTGCTCTTTCTGGCGGCCAACAGCAGCGCGTAGCGCTTGCTCGAGCCGCTGTCTACAACCCATCACTATTAGTGATGGACGAGCCACTAAGCGCGCTCGACAAGAACTTACGCGAGGAAATGCAATATGAGATCAAGCAGCTTCATGCCAAACTTGGATCGACAGTCCTTTACGTGACGCACGACCAAAGTGAGGCAGCTGCCATGGCGCACCGCATCGCAATCATGAATGGCGGCGAAATCGTGCAAATGGGCTCGGCGCGCGAACTATACCTCCGGCCGCGGAACCGCTTCGTGGCATCCTTTCTTGGGCAAGCTAATTTGCTGCACGTATCCAGGATGGAGCGCTCCGAAGCCGGCTTGATCGTTGACACCGACTGTGGCCTGAGACTCAGGTCGTCAGCTGTCGCTGGCGATGATGAGGATTGCTGCGTATGCATTCGCCCCGAGGCCATTCGGATTTTCCGAACGCGTCCGGATACGGACAACGTCCAATCGGGCATCGTCATCGACAGCATGTTCACCAACGGTGTTCAGCGTCATCGCATTGGTGTCCATCCTGACGTGATCATTGAGCAGTGGCAGCAGATCAGCAGCGAGTCCTTCGCCTCTGAAATGGGCGAAACGGTCTTTCTTGGCTGGAATGCGAACGATACACTGATTGTCAGCAACACCTAGGAGGGTGTTGAAGAAGTACTGGCGCGTAAAGTCGCGCCGGTAGTGGGACCACCCACCTACTTCAGAGCGTGGAGCAACAAGGCTGACGCCCACAAGCCTATCCCGAACAATCCGTGCGAGATTAGATTTAGCACGCGGGTCTTCCACGGCCTCGGTGTTTTTGAAGCTGCCCAACCGACTCCCAGGCCCGGTTGGAGCAGCAGCCATGGAAATAGCACGGTGGCGAGGCCGAACAACAAGGGCTGCAGCACCGTGGGATCAGCAAACCAAGAAGATCCTACGATGATGCCGAACGCAAGTCCAAATATGACGCCAGTCCCATAGTGAACGATCCATCCAAGAGTAAGTTCATTCTGGATAGGTGGTACTTCTCGGATATTGTCGTGAAAGAACTTCAGCGCGGGTGTATGCGCCGCCCAGCGTCCTATAAGTCCCCAATTAGCGAGCGGTTGTTGAAAAAGCTTCCACAGAACAAGCCCCCAGATGTCGATGGTCACAGTGGCGCCGATACCGATTAGCGCACCATGCCAAATTGTGATCGTGTCCGGCAACGGGTCCTCCCGACGTTTTTCCTGCAAAGAAACCCGCGAAGCGACAACTGGCATCGGGGACAATTTTGGTTGGAGAGGGGTTCCTTAGGCGGCTGATCGTTCTGATCGATGCATTTATCGACTCACGTCATGTTCGACAATTCTGCGAAAGGTCTGAACGGATTGGTTCCATCCCAATCACGTGCAAGCTTCTGCAAAAGCTCCGCGCGTGCCAGTCGAGCCGGGGTTGCAATGATGAGTTCCACCAACGCACCAGGATGATCGGCGGTCTCAAGATAGATGCAATCCTCGACTTTGTTGCCATCCCAATTGAACTGCAACATCTTGCAGCCTCGGCTCACCAATGCATCCGAAACAGCTTTAGGGCTAGGCACATACCGACCGGTATGGAGCAGACCCTCACCATGCTTCTTTTTGAAATCTTGGTAAACAGAAGGCGCGTCGTCGTGCTGGCACATGAGTTCGATCTGTGTAGTGCCGGCATAGGCGATGGCGGCACTCCAGAGCGGGGCGCTCTCCTTGCCCAAATACTCGATTTCATAGGGGGCAGGATCGAAATAAAAAAACGGTCCAATGCCTGCCCTTGCGCCCCACGAACGTACGGCAGCTTCAAGATCATCGACCATGAAGCCCAGTTGGTCCGCAGTTCCCAACAAAGTTCTGCTCATTGTTCAATCTCCATCATGAATTGTTTTGGTTTTTTGGAAGCGGGCTCCGCTTCTAAATACGCCGCCCAACCTTGAGCCCTTCGAGAACGGCCTCTTCGGCGGTGCGAGGAGTTAGGCAGTCGCCTGCCAGATATGTCTCAATGTTAAGCCCAGCTACCTCAGTTTCGAGCGTTCTGTCCGCTCGTGCGCCGTCGCAAAGCACCAACGTATCTATCCCCTCGAGGACTAAGGGCTTCATCGCCATGATGTGTTCGAAATACACATTATCCTCGTCAGCGCCATATAACCGCGCATAGTTCACTACCCTTACGCCCGCGTCGAAAAGCCGTCCCGCAGCTTCATCGCGGACATACAGCGGAACCATTTCGCCAGGCTGCACGCCGGTGATGGCGAGCGTCACCTCGTGCCCTTCGGAGGCAAGTTGCAGGCTTACGCCGATCCCCACCCAATCGCACATCGAGTCCGCAACCACGACGCGTTGACCGGCCTTTACTGCGCCTGAAAGAACATCTGCCGCAACTATTGTCGTCATGCCTTCGAACCTTGTGGGGTCAAAGGCAGCAGGCTTGCCCCCTGTCGCGATCACCAGGGCGTCGACCGCCATTGATTCCAATAGGTTGCGGGTAACGCGAGTTCTCATGCGAACCTCGATGCCAGCAAGTTGCACTTCTCGGCTCAGATTTGTGACGATACCGCCGAATTCGGAGCGGCCTGGGATCTTTGCTGCAAGATTTGCCTGGCCGCCAAGCTGCCCCCCAGCCTCGCAAAGGATAACGTCGTGGCCGCGCGCTGCAGCCACGACCGCGGCCTTCATTCCGGCCGGGCCACCTCCAGCGACCAGCACTCGCTTGCGTAGAGCCGCTGGCGGATAGATCGCGAGTGAAGTTTCGCGACCGGACTCCGGGTATTGTATGCATGAGACACTGTAGCCCCGTTGCATATGGCCGATACAAGCTTGGTCACATCCGATGCAGGCGCGAATATCATCTAGGCGGCGCTCTTGAATCTTTTTGGCGACTAGCGGGTCGCAGATCATTGCCCGGGTCATCCCCACGGCGTCGGCGGCCCCACGTCTCACCGCCAGTTCGGCAACCTGGGGCGTGTTGAACCTGCCGGTAACGATCACCGGCGCTTTCAGAACTTTCTTGGCCTTCTCCCCAAAAGGCGTTACGTAGCCTGCCGCAAGCGCCATCGGAGGTACAACGTGGATCGTCCCCGACTTGGTCGATGCGCCCCCCACGACGAGATGATAGTAGTCGACAAGAGCTGCCTTCTCCAAACGGCGCATCATGTCCAAAGCATCGTCGGCATCCAGCCCAACATTATCGAGGTCAGCTGCTGACAGTCGGATGCCGACCACATAACCGATACCCACTGCATGGCGAATGGCCTCACACACTTCTAGAATGAACCGGAAACGGTTCTCGGCGCTCCCCCCATATTCGTCGGTTCGGTTGTTCACCCCCTGCGTCAGAAACTGCGCGGGCAAATAGCCATGACTACCGCAGATTTCGACACCATCCAGCCCAGCAAATTGGACCCGTTTGGCGGCGGCAGCATAAGACCGAATTACCGATTTAATGTCGGCGAGGGACATCGCCCGAGGTACGATGTGATGTCTCTCGGACATAAGGTTGGAGGAGGAGTACGTTACCGGTGCGGATCCATCCAAAGAGTAGGTCGCAGCGCGCCCCGAGTGGAGGAGCTGGCCGAAAACAACCCCGCCTTCGGCATGCACTGCCTCTGCCATCCGACGGAAGCCTGGGATCGACTCGTCTGTAAAGAGTTGAATCTGATGCTCGTAGGTAGCCGAATTTTCATCGATGCTGGCGGCGGCCAGGATCTGGAGGCCTGCGCCTCCACGCGTCCGCGCGACTTGGTAGGCGATATAGGCGTCCGTCACCATTCCCTTCTCTTGGAGCGCCGTATCATGTGCTGTGAAGACCATTCGGTTCTTCAGCCGCACGTTGCCGATTTGCAGCGGCGTCAACAGTTGCGAAATGCTAGCTTCGCTCATTCAATCCATATCCCCGAAACATGATCCAAAAGGTCTTGCCTAAAATCCGTCATCCAAACTGAGAAGCGGACTATTGGCATTGGCCACTCAGTCACTATTGGATCTGCCAATCGGGGTCGGGTCATTCATCACCTGAACCTGCACAAGACGGAGCGATCCAAAAATACGGTGGTTATACCGCGTGGGTTCCCTTTCGCTGTCAGACGCGAAAGCGCTCGCGCCACATTCGCTTCGCAAGGTGCAACCCGTCGCGTTCCACTAACTCATATCGTCCGCAGCGAAGCTGTCAAGCAATTTGGAATTAGGTTCCGACTTTGCCCCTTATAGGCTTACCAAAAATCGAAACTGAATTCCAAAACGTCCTGCGGCGCGCTTGACCAATCCGACGCAAATGGTGGATATAAGGATATGCTAGCCGACCAGTCGGTACTGGTGGTTACCCGGTGAGGCGGTCCGCCAATTCAGGGCAGGCATGAGTCGCAAGGTCGTCAAAGCCAGCTGCAAAAATTGGGGATCCCAATGAAGGTCGAGACAATATTTCTCAAGCCCACGCCGACAGTGCCCAACTCACGTCTTCCGGTGCTAATCTACCGCGGTATCATCTCAGGCAGCATCGCCAATTTCGAGGCGACCATACGGGCCAACGGTTGGTTCCCGGACTGGTACAGCAAGATGGGGCTCTATCCAAAGCACCACTTTCACAGCGATGCTCATGAGCTGATCGGCTTTGCCAGCGGCGCCCAGACAGGACGGCTCGGCGGAGATGGGGGTGTTGATGTCGAACTGGAAAAGGGCGACGTCGTCGTGATTCCGGCCGGCGTTGGTCACCTGGGCATTGGGATCAGCGACGACATTCTGGCCATAGGCGCTTACCCGTTGGGCTACGGCATTCGCGATTTCCGGCTATGCGAGGCGTCAGAGTTTGCCGAAGCTTTTCGTAAGGTTCAGCAGGTTCCGGTGCCTCCGACGGACCCATTCCTGGGCGCTACAGGCCCGCTTCCGGAAATTTGGATGAATGCGGCAGCATAGACGCTGGCCGGGTTATAGCTCAATGGAGACGAGGACGATGAAGGCTCCGCCACCTGCTGACCAACACAATTTTCTCGCCGATAATGATGCCTACCTGAAGGGCGCGAGCGGGGCCGATGGCGGCGAGACAGCCGAAACCCACGTCGATCACCTGCTCGGTATCAGGCGGAAGCTGGTCGTCCGGCGCCGGCAACTCGCCGCCGACGCGAAGAACAATGAGATTGTGTACCTCGGACGAGCAATCGATATCCATAGACTCCAAGAGCTTCTTCGAGCCATCGATGAAGCGATCCTGGACGAGCGCCACAGTCAGCCGACCTCCTAATCTCGGTCGCGCTGAACAAAGCCCTCCATGCTATTTGACAAGCGACGGGTGACGTCGTGCCCCGTTTCTCTTCACCTTGACGATGTCTACGAAAGGCGCTTTATTGGAATTGCGTTCCGAAAATGCGGGGTACGGAGAGACACTCACCCGCTTGGGAAACGGTCACAAAAAAGGGGAACCGCATGAACACGACGTCTCGAAGCGCATACCGCCCAACAAGGCGAGATATCTTCAAAACAGGCTTGGGTGTGGGCGTCAGCTTGGCTGCAGGTACCCTAACAATGCCCGCGATCGCGCAGTCCAAGCCTGATCAGCTTTTGGTAGCGGACGGAGGTTCGATCCTCCGTGACGCGTACACCAAGGCGTACTATGAACCGTTCACGCAAAAGACGGGCATCAAAGTTGTCCCTCAGTCCTATATGGGCGCTGCCGAGATCAAGGCGATTGTCGACAACAAGGCGTGGGGGCAGGGTGATGTTGCATTGACGGGGACTGCGGAAGCCGCGGTCGTCAGCACTCAGGGCTTGGCGGAAAAGATCGACTACGGCAACATTGACCGCGCCGATTTCTTCGACAGCATGTCGTCAGACGACTGGTTCATGACGCTGGTTGCCGCAAGCTGTTTAGCCTGGAATACGGAAAAGTTCCCAGGTGACAAGGCGCCGAAAAGTTGGACGGACTTTTTCAAAAAGAGTGGATCCTTTCCAGGACGCCGTACCTTGCAGAAGGCCGCAACTCTAACATTGGACATTGCCGCGATTGGCGACGGAGTCGCCCGCGATAAGCTGTATCCATTGGACATAAACCGGTCTATCGCCAGCCTGGACCGAATTCGGGATGATATCGTCTGGTGGGAGAGCGGCTCGCAGTCCCAGCAGAACATGGTCAGCGGCGAGGCCGATTTGGGCTTCCTGTGGAATGGTCGAGCTCAGCAATTGAAGGACCAAGGCAAACCCATCGACTTCACTTTCCAAGATGCTGTTCTCGACGGAGACGCCTTTGTGATCCCGAAGGGTCACCCCAACGCCAAGTGGGCACATGAACTTGCCGTCGTCTTCGCCGACGGGAAAAACCAGGCGAAATTCACCGAGCTCCTCCCCTACGGCGCAGCGACAAAATCAGGTGTCGCCCTGGTTTCTCCTGCGAGGCTGGCGGTGACGCCGACAGGACCTGAGAATAGAAAGGTCACAGTTCTGCAGGATTTTGCCTGGTGGGCGAAAAATGGCGAGGAGGCCATGCGGCGCTTCACCGAATGGACGATTGGCTGAGGGAATGGGAAAGTCGGCGGCGGCAGGTCCGTCCGCCGGCTTTCCTCGTTTCAAAGTGCGGCAATCCCCTGAGGCCATGTTTATTGTCTGGGGCGGAGACCTTTTTGGCGATCGGTTGGACATATGCCGACTCGTCGTCGCAGACCTACGCTCTTAGCTGACCGAACAAAGTTGGAAATGATCGAAATGTCGAAGGCTTGGAGTTTGGAGAAGGGGTACCGCATACTGAGCCTGCCAGTACTACTTTTTCTCGGCCCCGCCTTTTTGCTTCCGTTAATTGTTGTGGTCGTTAGAAGTTTCGCTGAGCCAACTCTGGGACTCGAAAACTACGTATATATTTTTACCAGCCGCGCGCACATCGTGGTGCTTATCAATACCTTTCGTACCGCGTTCACAGTCACTGTCGTGACCCTTTTGCTTGGATATCCCTTTGCGTACTTGATGTCTCGAGCATCTGGTCTCAAGCTTAACATGATGCTTGCGCTGGTAATGATTCCGTTTTGGACAAGCGTTATTATTCGTACATATGCCTGGATTTCTCTCCTTCAACAACGTGGTTTGGTGAACAACTTCCTCGTGCACATGGGCATAATCGACGCGCCACTCCGTCTTTTGAATAACCAACTTGGGGTCCATATTGGGATGGTGCAGATTCTACTCCCCCTGATGATCCTCCCGCTCCTTAGCACCATGCGTCAACTCGATATGACCAAAGTGCAGGCTGCAGAGATCATCGGAGCCAACCCCTTACAGGTATTCTACTACGTATATCTCCCTATGACGCTGCCTGGCGTCTTCGCGGGGTTCCTTCTGGTCTTCATCACTGCGCTGGGATTCTACGTGACACCTGCACTTATGGGAGGCAGTCGCGACGCTATGGTATCGATGCTAATAGAACAGCATGTTCGCAAGACCTTGAACTGGCCACTCGCCTCCGCACTGTCGGCGACACTGCTGTTCATGGCGGGTATTCTCTTCGTTATTTATGAGCGGCTCACTGTACAAAGATCGAATAGGGTCTAACAGGCAATGTGGTCAACGTTCACCAAGCTTCAGTCTGCTGTGCTTCACGGTGTCGTCTACCTGACGATGGCCTATCTCATCATTCCGACCCTAATCATTCTGCCAATCTCGTTGAGCAGCGAGCGGTACCTGTCATTTCCCCCGGCCGGCTATTCGTTGCAGTGGTATAAAAGCTTCATCGACAACCCAGGCTATGCCCACTCGATGCTGAACACCCTCAAGGTCGGCATTCCCGTGACAATCTTGTCCATGGCCCTCGGAACGCTGGCTGCGCTGTCGGTTGTCCGGGGCAACTTGCCCATGCAGCGCTCATTTTCGGCTCTGGTGCTCGCCCCGTTGATGCTTCCGCAGATTATTCTAGCGATCGGCCTCTTTCCCGTTCTCGCGTCAGTGAACCTGCTAGGTGGGTTTGTAGGGATCATTATCGCCCACACCGTCATATCCATCCCGCTCGTCATGATCACAGTCAGCGCCGCGTTGCGAGGCTTCGGGCCGAACTATGAGCTCGCCGCCATGACAATGGGCGCCAATTGGTGGCAGACATTCTGGAGCGTAACCTTCCCGATGATCCGACCCGCTGTCCTAGTTGGAGGATTGTTCGCCTTTGCCGCCTCGTTTGACGAAATTATCATCGCGCTGTTTTTGACCGACTTCAATTCAGTCACGCTGCCGAAGTTTATGTTCAGCGAGCTGCAATATCAGCTAGACCCGACTATCGCTGCAGCATCGACTGTTGTAGTTTCGATATCGCTCATCCTGTTGACGATTGTCGCGTTGATACAACGACGGTCCTCCTCCATTGTCAGTAAGGCGCAGAACAGAGCATGAGTGAGATACGTGGCCACAAAGTTAGTTTCATCGAAATTACGAAATCATACGGTCAGGTAGTTGCACTTCATCCAGCTAACCTTGAAATCGAAGCCGGCGAGGTTTTCGCAATTATCGGGCCGAGCGGTTCTGGAAAATCGACGTTACTTGGATTGACGGCAGGATATACAACACCTACTGCAGGTGAGATCCGGATTGACGGTGCCAACATCGCAGACAAACCACCGTTCAAACGCAATATCGGCATGGTGTTTCAGGGTTACTCGCTGTTTCCTCATATGACGGTTGCCGAGAACATCAGCTTTCCGCTGAGAGTCCGGAATGTGCCGAAGCCAGAAATTGCAACGCGTCTGAAGCGCATGATCGACCTGGTGAGGCTGAGCGGAATGGCCGATCGCTATCCGGCAGCCTTGTCCGGCGGCCAGCAGCAACGCGTTGCGCTCGCGCGCGCCGCTATCTACAACCCCCTCCTATTGCTGATGGATGAGCCGCTCAGCGCGCTGGATAAGAACTTGCGCGACGAGATGCAGTACGAGATCAAACAGTTTCACCAGGCAGTCGGTTCGACCTTTTTGTACGTAACGCATGACCAGGGCGAGGCTGCTTCGCTAGCCGACCGTATAGCGATCATGCGTGATGGACGGATCGAACAGATAGGCGGCGCGCGTGAATTGTATGAAATGCCTAGCAGCCGCTTCGTGGCTTCTTTTCTCGGGCACGCAAACATCTTCGAGATAACCGACCTGATTCCGAAGGGCAACGGTGTCGATGTGCGGACGAGCTTTGGCGCGATATTGCACTCATCCCAAGTTCCAGGCTCGGCTAACGTCTGTGCATGCGTGCGGCCTGAAGCAATGTCGATCGCGACCACAACTTTGACGACAGACAATACCGTGGCTGGAGTGGTCGAGGACATCACTTTTATAACCGGCTCCACTCGGTACAAGGTCCGCGTCGAGAATGGCCCGCAAGTGCATCTTGTACAGCCCACTACTCGTCTGCTCGAAGCCATTGCAGTGGGCCGGCGTGTCCATCTCGGCTGGTCAGCATCAGATATGCTTCTGGTCCGCAACTGACGCCAGCGGCGTATTTCCCGTCTCAACCACCGTCGCTAACGGCGGCCTGAATTCGGAGCCAGCAAGAGGGAATCCACTACCAATGCAAAGGTTGGTGATATGAAAAAGATTCTGATTGTGGGCGCCACAGGCAACTTTGCGTCTCACGTGGCCCGGGAACTTGCTACGCTAGGCGATATCGCGTTGCGGGTGACCAGCCGCTCGGAAAAAGGGTTGGCCAAGCTGAGCAAGGAGTTCCCCCATGCTGAAGTGGTTCGGGCGGAGTGGACGGACCGTGACAGCCTGGTCAAGGCGTTCGCGGGGGTTGATCGCGCCCTGATGATAACGCCGGATCTAACAGACGAGGCGGTCGTCGTTCCCAACACCATCGCTGCCATCGAGACTTCGCCCAATTTCGACCTATTGGTCCGCCTCATAGCTATTCCGCCGATTACAGCCGATGAGATGACAGAAGAATGGCTAAACACGAAGGTCGGTACAGCTGCCCATTGGGTAGCGAAGGACGCGTTTAAGGGTAGCGACGTGCCGATCGCATATGTCAATGTCTCCGCTTGGACGGCTTACACGCTGCCCTGGTTATGCGGCGAGGCCATTAGAACCCGACGGGAAATGCCGATCACAGGAGACGCCTTACGCAACTGGATCGTTGAAAGCGACGCGAGTGAATTGATGGCGAAGATGCTGAAAGAGGGTTCAGATCCGCATCAGGGCGAGGAATACATCGTCACCGGCCCGGAAAAGCTGACCTTTCCCGATATTGCACGTATCCTCAGCGAGGAGCTTGGGGAAGTGGTCACTTGGGTCGATTCTTCAGATTCCTATGAAAGCACCGCCGGAGACATGGCCGAGGCGCTTGCCATCTATACCCGCTATTCGGCAATGCACGGCCACAAGCAGCCCGTCACCGACACGATCAATAAGCAGTTGGGGCGGCCCGCAACGTCGCTAAGGCAGTATTTTCGAAACAACCTGCATTTGTTCAAGTGAGACTAGGTAGAGGGTCGGCTCGGTTCAGAGCTCTTGAGTTGAGGGAATTGCTATTGATCAATGTAGAGGATGCGCAGTTCAGATTATGAACGGTTCCGCCCGGCGCTGGCGTCATGCTTTTTGCCGGCGTCGAGCGCAAAGATGACCTCGCAATGATAGCCGGAAAACCGCCTGCTGCGATCGGTAGAGCCGGGGTCGATGATATGATCTAAGAGCGATTCTTGTGGCGAACACGGTTGGCGTTCCCAACTGCCCGCGTCAACCCGTTGCAAGCTGGTGATATCGCCCCCTGTAGTAGAGCAGGGGAGAGGAGTGTTCGTCGCCTCTGGGTTCGCCAATCTGGTTCACTTCGGCGATGATCACCCAGTGATCGCCGGCCTCGTGCTCAGCATGCAGCCTGCAATCAAGCCATAGAAGTGTACCCTCTATGACCGGGTTGCCGCCTTCGGTCGTGTTCCAAACGACGTCGGCCCAGCGGTCGATAGCCGATTTGGCAAAGGTGTCTGAAAGTTGCACTTGGCGGCCTGACAACACGTTGACGCAAAAACGCCCGCCCTGGCGAATCTTCGGCCAACTCGTAGATGACTTCATAACGCTGAACGACACCATGGGCGGCTCGACCGAGACACTGTAGAAGGCCTGGCACGTGAAACCCACGGGCTTGCCGTCGATCATGCTGGCGATGATCGTGATGCCCGACGCAAAATGACTCAAAGCGTCGCGGAACTGGCGTGAATTGATGACCTGTGCGTTCATGGGGCCTTATCCTTCATGGAGAGACTGGCGGTGATTGCGTCGAGCGTCGGCTTGGCTGAGATAATAGCGATTCGGATCTCATTGACCGCCTCGCTGACCAGTTCGTCGACCTTCTCGATCTGTGCCGTATTGAAATAGAGACCTCGTACAGGCACGCTCGCTCCAAGTTCGAACATTAGAGCGTTCAAATTGACCGTTGGAGCCATCGAGTGGCCGAAGTCGGCGCCGGTCATAACAGACAAGGCGGTGATACCGCGCAATCCGTTTGCCGGATAGCGGTCGAGGAATACCTTCAACAGACCGGTGTAAGTTGCTTTGTAAGTGGGAGAGGCGAAGACCGCCAAATGAGAGCTCGAAACGCGCTTCGCAAGATCGGCCATCCGCTGCGATGGCCACTTAAAAATCTCGTCGATATGCTCAACAAGGTCGATGACGCTGCAGTCGACCTCCGTGCCGGCGAAGAGCTCGTCAACAATCATCTCGGCAATTCGCCGAGTTCGAGAGTGAGCCTTTGGATTTCCGACAACTATGGTCACTTGCAACATTGAGCACCTCATCGATGGCCAATAAGCCAGTGGCATCCAAAGCCTTGAGGCGCTTAGAGCCGACTGACCATACGATCAGCAATTCAAACAACTGACAGGATTCTGTGGCCCATCAGGATTGCAACGGCTCACGTCACGCTCACATTTACTCTCACGTGGGCGGGGTCTGTCAAGGGTATTATGATCTTTATCAGCTTTCTTGCGGGTCGATCGCAGGGCGAACCCGCATCTCACTCCGTTGTCAGCTTCAGGCAGCCAGCAATTGGGCTAACTAGGCTAACAAAGGATCGTAACCCGCCAATCGAGCCATGGTCGCCATCCCGGGAGGGAGCGCCCTGGCGTTGACCATAGCTGAAAACCTGAGTAACGTCAGGTTTGGTCGTCTTGGTCGGAAAACCTAATGCACGTTACCAAGCTTCTTTTCCCCGACATGTTCGCGGTCGAGATAGATGGGCAGGCCGGGACGGTTTGCGATGTGTTCCCGGACTGGAATGTTCACGACCGGTTCGGCATCGTCCTGGACAGCCCTCTTGGTGGCGTCGGCGCGACCCATCTCATCCAACTCGCCATCGTGTGCTTCTATGAGATCAAGCCGCAGCGCCGCAGCGCGAGGGCCATCTATCCCGAGATTTATGCGTTTCACCTCGGCCGGGGCTTTGGCACGCACTCACCGTTCGACTTTTGGCCGGCTCGCCGCGAGGTGATCCTCAAGACCGAGGACCACCGGGAGGTTCTCGACGCCATCAACGACAGGGCGATCACACGTCTCGCCATTCCCAACAGGCCACGGCGGGAGATTGTCCACCGCCGTAAAGAGACGGAAGCGGCACTGGAGACGATACGCTCGGCATTCGTTTACAGCCCGACGGGTCGTGTGGCCGATCCAGACTTCGCAATCCGCGGCACCAGCCCGAAAACCGAGTACAATCCCAAACAGGTGATCAAGCCACCGAGTGCGCAGGAGGTCGAGGCCCGGGCGGTGGCGGCAAAGGGTCTGGTCAAAGAGGCGGACCTCGACTATGCGCGTTGGCTTCAGGTCCGTAGCGCGGATGTCGGCGCGCAAGACCGTGCGCGCGCCGCCTCCGCCCGTGAGGCCATCTCGTGCGACGGCCTGGTTAGAGAGACCTATCGCCGGATCCCAGTCGATGAAGCCTTGCTTTGCCTCTGAGAGGAAATGCGGGGCTCGCACGGCGCGGTTTGGTCCTGCAGTTTTGTTGGCGATCCGCCTCCCCCGTGCCAATTCCATCGATCGCCGTCCCGGTTCACTAAAGGGCGACGTGTGTACCATCACCAAATGCCAGCATGACAGGAGCCGGTTTTGACCGATTCTTTCGACTTCATCGTGGTTGGCGCGGGCTCCGCCGGCTGCGTCGTGGCCAATCGGCTGTCGCGCGATCGGAGCACGCGGGTGCTGTTGCTCGAAGCCGGGGGGTGGGACTGGAATCCGTTGGTCTCAATCCCCATCGGCGCGAGGAAGTTGACGCAATATGGTCTCTACGAGTGGGGGGATGTCTCCGAGCCCGATCCTTTGCTCAACGGACGGCGTATGCAGGTTCCTCACGGAAAGGTCATCGGCGGCGGCTCTTCGATCAACTACATGGCCCATACGCGCGGTCACCCAGTCGACTACGCACGCTGGGTCGAGCAAGGCGCGACCGGTTGGAGTTACGAGGAGGTCTTGCCCTATTTTAAGGCGTGCGAAACGTGGGAAGGCGGCGAAGATCATTTTCGCGGCGGCGAGGGTGAGCTCGGCGCCCGTAAGGCACTCCGGCCAGACCCTATCTACGACGCCTGGTTTGACGCGATCCGCTCCCAAGGCTACCCCGTTACCGACGACTACAATGGCGCCGAGCCCGAAGGCTTCGCAATGGCGCAATACACGGTGCGCGACGGCATCCGCTCTTCGTCGGGCCGCGCCTTCCTCAGGCCAGCGATGGCCAGGCCGAATCTTCTTGTGCGCACACGCGCGACAGCCACCAGGGTGCTGTTTGATGGGAGGCGAGCGGCGGGCGTGGAGTATGTGCGCAACGGCAAAACCTTTATCGCCCGTGCGCGTGAGCGCACGGTCCTGTGTCTGGGCGCCGTCAACACGCCGCACCTGCTCATGCTGTCTGGCGTCGGCCCGGCCGGCCATCTGAAGGCCATGGGCATCAAGCCCCTGGTCGATCTGCCGGTTGGCAAGAACCTCGAGGACCATCTCGGGGTCTGGGTTTTCTGGAGTCGCAAGCAGCCCGGCCTGTTCCATCGCAGCCTCAGGCTCGATCGCATTGGGGCGAACATGCTGCGCGCCTATTTCGGCGGCACCGGGCCGGCGACCAACATCCCCGGCGCCATATTGGCTTTCATCAAATCGCGGGCTGGGCTGCGCCAGCCCGATCTCGAGCTGGTTGTTTCCATGGTGCCCGGAGACGCCAACTTTTGGTTCCCCGGCCTCAAGCGGCCTTACGTTGACGGATTCGGCATCAGGCCCGAGCTGCTTAGCCAGAAGAGCCGTGGCGAGATCTTGCTCAAATCGTCCGACCCCAGGGACAGACCCCGTATCTTCTACAATTCGCTCTCCGAGCCGGAAGATCTTTGCGTTCTGCGCGACGGCGTGCGGCGCTCGCTTGAGCTCGGCAACAGTGAGGCGTTGGCGCCGTTCCGGGGCCGTCCAACGGTTCCCGATCGTGACCTGAGGACGGACGCTGAGATCGATCGCCATATCCGTGACAATGCCGTCCAGCTCTATCATCCTTCTTGCACCTGCAAGATGGGCAAGGGCGAGGCTGCGGTCCTCGACCCGGATTTGAGCGTGCGCGGTCTGGACGGTCTGAGTGTCGTGGACGCGTCCGCCATGCCGCACTTGATCTCTGGCAATCCGAACGTGGTCATTATGATGATGGCCGCGAAGGCGGCCGATAAGATGATCGGGAAAGCTGCTCCGGCCAGGGCGGATCTGGTAGGCGGTCGCGCCTGATCATGCAGTGTGCGGGGGCGGCCGGCCTCACGTCCGAGAACCTGTTCCAGGGCTGTGCATTCTGATCGCGAGCGGTCGGTAAGGGGAGCCGCCTTGAAAGCAAAACGCGTTTAGTGATAGTGTTTGATAAACGCGTTTTATAAATGGGTCTATTTGATGCCGCGCCTCGCCATGACGGATGAAGCCCTTGGCGTGATGCGCGAGCGCTTGTTGGCGGCGACGGGCCGCATCATCGCGGGTGAGGGGGGATATTCGGCCTTCTCGATGAGACGTCTGGCCAAGGAGGTTGGCCTGACCGCCGGTGCCCTCTACCGCTACTTTCCGACGCGCCAGCATGTGCTCGTGGCCTACTGGTCCGATAGTCTGGGAGAACTTCACCGTCGCTTTGAAGTAATCTGCGCAGACAGAAAAGGCGTTCGTGATCAGCTCGAGGCGATGCTGCTGGCTTATGCCGACTTCGCGATCGAGAATCCTGACCGCTTCCGTGTGCTCTTTCTCGAAAACGACCTCGGCCAATTCTCCCGCTTTGGCGATATGACGACCCTTCTAAAAGGGTACGAGCTTTTTCTCGAACGGGTCGAGGCCGCGTTGACGGCCGGTATCATCCGCCCACTCCCGGTGGCGGTCGCCGCCCATGTTTTGTGGGGAACCATCCACGGGGTGGTGAGCTTGGCGATCACCGTGGAGCAGATCGACTTCGGGGATGCCCGCAAACTTGCCGAGGTAGCCAGCGCGACGGTGCTGCGCGGCCTCTTTGTATCTGGAGACAGGGATTGAGATGACGACTGTCGCTTGCAAGGTGGCGCCTCTGCTGTGCGCTGCACTGATGCTTACGGCCTGTGGCAAGGAGGAGGCCGAGATGCCCGAGAAGCCGCGGCCCGTGAAGGTGCTCAGGGTTCTGCCGACCGATGTCGCCGACATCATCGCCCAGACCGGCGAGATCCAGCCGCATACCGAGACCGACCTGGGCTTCCGCGTCAATGGCAGAATCGTGAGCCGCACCGCCGATGTCGGTGCGCGCGTCAGCGCCGGGGAGACGATCGCCGTCCTGGACAGCAGCGATATCGCCAACGAGGTCAGGGCGGCGGAGGCCGATCTCGAGAGCGCCAGCGCCGCCGAGACCGCCGCCCGCTCCACGCTCGACCGGCAGCGGTCGCTGTTTGACAAGCAGGTGGTGGCCAAGCCCGCGCTTGAAACCGCAGACGCGGAATGGCGAAGCGCTGCCAGCCGGCGCGAGGCCGCCGAGGCCAACCTGGAGAACGCACGCAACAAACTTGGCTACACAAAGCTGGTCGCGGTCGATGCAGGTGTGGTGACGGCCATTGGCGCCAATGCCGGACAGGTAGTCGGTGCCGGCCAGATGGTCGTCCGGGTTGCTTCGGACGGTGCCAAGGACGCTGTTTTCAACGTCTCCGAGCGCCTAATCAGCGGCGCCTCCGAAGATATTCCGGTCCGGGTGGCGCTGACGTCGGATCCGGCAGTCAATGTCCTTGGTTCGGTCCGTGAGATCAGCCCGGCGGCCGATCCGGTGACGCGGACCTACCGTGTGCGCGTCGCGCTCCCCGGCGCCCCCAAGGCGATGACGCTCGGTGCCACGGTGAGCGGGACGGTGGAAATCCCCGGCGGCAAGGTGATGGTTGTGCCGGCGCTGGCAATCACCAGCAGGTCCAGTTCACCGGCCGTCTTCGTGGTAGACACCGCTACCAGTAAGCTCGCGCTCAAATCCGTCGTCGTTGCCCGCTATACCGACACCTCGGCCGTGATCCAGTCCGGGCTGGCCGTGGGTGATGAGGTAGTCGTTGCCGGCGTCAGCAAGCTTCGTCCGGATCAGGCCGTCAAGCTCGAAGAGGCTGGCCAGTGAGCGCACTCCGCGACGCCTCCCGCCCCGGCGGCTTCAACCTGTCGGCATGGGCGCTCAGCAATCAGTCCCTTGTCATCTTCGTCATGCTGGCGACGTTGGTCGCCGGCGCCTGGAGCTATGTGCAGCTCAGCCGCAACGAGGATCCGCCTTTCACCATCAAAACAATGGTGGTTTCAGCCTTCTGGCCCGGCGCGTCCACCAAAGACACAACCAACCTGCTCACCGACAAGATCGAGCAAAAGTTGGAGGAGACTCCCTATCTCGACCGTATCGACAGCTACACCAAACCCGGAGAGAGCGTGGTCTTCGTCAACCTGCGTGACGACACGCCCCCGTCCAAGGTGACCGAGATCTGGTACCAGGTGCGCAAGAAGGTGCAAGACATCGCACCCACGCTGCCGCAAGGGGTGCAAGGTCCTGTCTTCGATGACGAATTCGGCGACACCTTTGGGCTTGTCTACGGCTTTACGGCAGAGGGATTCAGCGATCGTGAGTTGCGGGATCGCCTCGATCGCATCCGAGCCGAGATACTCAAGATCAAAGATGTCGGGAAGGTCAACCTTCTCGGTGTGCAGGAGGAGCAAGTCTTGGTGACGTTCTCGCCAAGCCGGCTTGCAATGTACGGGCTCGACGTCCCGGCCCTTGTCAAAGTCCTGCAGGGTCAAAACGCCGTCGCGCCGGCCGGCGTCGTCCGCCTCAGCGACGAACTGGTCGGCCTCTCCGTCACCGGTGCCTTCGTATCCGAGGAAAGCCTGCGCAAAGTAACGTTATCAGTGAATGGACGGTTTTTGCCGCTGACCGACCTGGTCGCTATCAAACGCATAGCTGCTGACCCGCCCTCGCCGCTGTTCAGGGTCAATGGCGAGAAGGCGCTCGGTCTTGCCATCTCCATGGCGCCGACGGGAAATCTCCTCGAATTCAGCGCCGCAGTGAAGGCAAAGATGGCCGAAATCGGGCAGACTCTGCCCTACGGCATCGAGGCGAGTGAGGTCGCCGATCAGGGGACGGTCGTGAAGGATGCCGTCGACGGGTTTCTGAAAGTTCTGGCAGAAGCCATCGCCATTGTGCTGGCCGTGTCCTTCGTTTCGCTCGGGATGCGCGCGGGTCTGGTTGTCACGCTGTCGATCCCGCTCGTCTTGGCAATGACCTTCCTGGGGATGGAGTTTGCGGGGATCGGGTTGCAGCGTATCTCCCTTGGTGCCTTGATCATCGCGCTTGGCCTGCTGGTCGATGACGCGATGATCACGGTCGAGGCAATGGTGGGAAGGCTTGAGCAGGGATGGGACAGAGCGCGGGCGGCCAGCTACGCCTATGACACCACTGCCTTCCCGATGTTGACCGGGACGCTGGTAATGGTCGCCGGTTTCGTGCCAGTCGGTTTCGCGGCTTCAAGCGCCGGTGAATATTGCTACTCGCTATTCGTGGTTGTCCTGATCTCTCTGGCGGCCTCCTGGGTCGTGGCGGTGCTATTCTCACCCCTGATCGGAAACTGGATCCTGCCAAGGACCATGCCGGCCCATGCCCACGGAGAGGGCAGGGTGATGAGGACGTTCAGCAAGCTCGTTGGCCTTGTGCTGGCCCGTCCGCTGGTGACCATGGGCCTGGCACTGGCTGCACTGACCCTCGCCGTGTTCGGGGCCACGAAGCTGCAACAGCAGTTCTTTCCGCCCTCCGATCGGCCGGAGCTGCTGGTCAGCCTCACGCTTCCCGAGAACGCGTCCATAGCTGCCACCGACCGGGCGGCCCGGAAACTTGAGGACATTTTGAAGCAGGACCCCGCTGTCGAGCGCTTCTCGACATATGTTGGGTCCGGCGCCATACGTTTCTACCTGCCGATGGACGTTTTGCTCACCAATGACAACATCGCGCAGGCCGTTGTGGTGGCGAAGGGTCTTGCAGAGCGTGACGCCCTGCGCGCGCGGCTCGATGAAGCATTCCGCGGCCAGTTCGGCGACGTCGTGGCGCGCGCTACCCCGCTCGAACTCGGTCCTCCCGTCGGCTGGCCGCTGAAGTATCGTGTGACCGGGCCCGACGTCGCTAAGGTCCGCGAATACGCCCTCGCGCTCGCCAGCGTTGTTGCGAGCGATGTCGATGCCCGCGACGTCAACTTGACCTCGGGCGAACCCCGAAAGAGCGTGACGATCGATGTTGACCAGACCGCAGTCCGCGCTGCCGGCCTCTCCTCCGAAGATGTCGCCAGCGCGCTCGCCCTCGTGTTCTCAGGCGATCGCGTCACCGCGGTCCGGGACGGCACCCGCCTGGTGGATGTTTTGCTGCGCGGCGAGGATGTCGAGCGGACCGATATCGGCACGATCGCCAATCTCCAAATCGCGACCGCCGACGGAAGGTCGGTGCCGCTCAGCCAGATTGCCAGCCTCTCTTATGGTGTGGAAGAACCGATTATCTGGCGCCGGCAGCGGGACGCAATCATCACCGTGCAGTCCGATGTGGCGCATCAGGTCCAGCCCAGCACGGTGACCGCGCGCCTCGCTCCGGCCGTCGCGGCCTTCGCTGGAAAGCTGCCGGCGGGCTACGCGGTCGCGACGGGCGGGGCCGTGGAAGAGGCTAAAAAGGGCAACAACTCGGTCTTCGCCGTTGTGCCCCTGATGATCGGGATCATGGTCGCGTTGCTGATGGTCCAACTGCGCAGCTTCTCGCGGACCGCGTTGGCGATCGCTATGGCACCGTTCGGCCTGATCGGTGTGGTTGCGGCTATGCTTCCGACCGGCACGCCGATGGGCTTTGTTGCCCAGCTCGGTGTGATCGCGCTCGCCGGGATGATCATCCGCAACGCCGTGATCCTTATCGAGGAAACTGACGCGAACCGAGCCAATGGCGCCTCGGCGAGGGTGGCGGTGATGGAAGCCACCATGCACCGTGCCCGCCCCATTATGCTGACAGCGCTTGCTGCCATATTGGGCATGATCCCGATCGCTCCGCAAGTATTCTGGGGGCCAATGGCCTACGCGATCATCGGAGGTCTGGCTGTGGCAACAGTATTGACGATCACGTTGCTTCCCTCGGCCCTGCTTCTGCTGATTGGGCGCGAGGTGTCATCAGCCCCCTCAGGTCAGGCGACCGCCTCGGTGTTCTGACGCGCACGATGCACATCATTGTGCCTGACATGGCACGGGCCGGATTGCATCCGCAATCCGCATCAACGGGTCGGACAGGGTCCTTCAACACGCAAGTTGACGTGCTCCGCTTCCTTGGGAGGTCTGAGGTCGCGGAGCACGCCAGCGCCCTCGCGGGCACGCCAGCGCCCCGGAGGGCATGGCTCGTTTCAGGTCGACGACGCCGCGATCGCAGCGTTGTAGAGCTTATTCGCATGCAGGCATCGACGGCTTCCTGCGGGCACGCTCGCCACATCCATGCGCCACCCGAAAGCACCAAGGCTCCGGACACGCCGGCCGTCGCGATTGTCATACACGCCATAGGTCATATGACCAACTCGATCAGGAAGGGGCGAGGGAGGTGGAAGCTTGCTTCGAGGAGGTCGGCGCATTGCTCGAGGGAGTGCGCTTGAACCGCTTCCACGCCCAGGCCTTCAGCGAGTTTCACCCAGCCGATGTCAGGATTCGAAAGGTCCAGCATGTTCATCGCTGTCTGCCCCGGCACCGCACCGACGTCTTTATATTCGCCGATCAAGATGTTGTACTTGCGGTTGCTGAGCAGGATGGTCGTGACCGGTAGCCGTTCCCGCGCCTGGGTCCACAGCGACTGCAGCGAGTACATGGCCGAACCGTCCGCCTGCAGGCTGATCACCCGCCTTGAGCCGCCCGCGCCGATCGCTGCCCCCGTGGCGACGGGCAGGCCGTCGCCGATCGCGCCGCCGGTGAGATGCAGCCAGTCATGCGGCGCCGCATTATGCGTTTCGGCGTAGAACCCTCGACCGAACGAGATACTCTCGTCTGAGACAATCGCCCCCTCGGGCAAGACCGCCCCTAACATGCGCGCAAAGCCCTCTGAGGTGGGTTTGCCGGTGACCCGTTGCGGCCGCGCCGCTGCGGCCGGAAACGCTGCCTCCGGCACCCCCAGCGTATCGACCAAGGCGTTGAGTGCCGCCTCGGCGTCCTGGTCCTGACGGGCAAGCACGTGCAGGCGTGTGCCATCCGCATATTGCCGCGACGGCTTGTCGGGATAAGCGAAGAAGCCGACCGGCGGTCGCGCTCCTACCAGGACAATATCTGTGAAACGGCTCAGCACCTTGACCGCGGCATTGGTGCCATAAGGGATGCGCTCGAGGGAAAGGCGACCTGCACCCCTTTCCACCCGCGGCGCGACGAACTCTCCCAGGATCGCGGCTCCGCTGGCCTGGGCCAAGCGCCACGCAAGGCGTTGCGAGGCGGCGCGGAATCCCTTGCCGCCGAGCAGGATGAGGACATTCGACCCATTGCCGCGCAATGCCGATGCGGCCGCGTCGACCACGTGCGGGTCGATCGGCGGCGCCCTGAGCGCGGGTAGCGGCTCGGCCACGACGCCACCGCGACCCCAGGAGGAGTCCGATGGCAGGATCAGCGTGGCGAGATTGCGGGCAATCGTCCCAGCCGCCTGCATGGCGGCTGCGGCGTCTGGCCCGACATCCTGCGGTCTGGCGCTGGTGCGCACCCACGCCGATACGGTTCGGGCCAGGGCCTCGGTATCGGCCGTCAGTGGTGCGTCGAGCGGCGCGTGGTAAGTGGCGTGGTCGCCGACGATGTTGACCACGCCGCTGCCGGCACGGCGAGCGTTGTGGAGATTCGCCAGGCCGTTCGCTAGGCCGGGCCCGCAATGCAACAGCGTGCAGGCCGTCCTGTCCGCCATGCGGTAGTAGCCGTCGGCCATGCCTGTGACGACGTTCTCCTGCAGCCCCAGGACACAGCGCATGCCGGGAATCTGATCGAGCGCCGCCACGAAGTGCATCTCGCTTGTGCCGGGATTGGCAAAGCAGGTGTCAATGCCCCCGGCAATCAAAGTTCGAACGAGGCTCTCGGCACCCGTCATTTCATTTGCTTGCGTCATGCACGCACGGCCTTCTCACGTCTTGCCGAGCAATTCGGCGTTGGTACGCAAATTCCGTATGTTGGAATTAATTTCCGAAGAATTGACTTGAACCGTACCCAAGTGTAAAGCCCTTTGCAAGGGCGGACGGAGCGATGGCGAGCCGAAAATGCGCGGGCGTGAAGCTGTAGACGGGATGGGATCTAGGCGCGACGCCGGGCGACCGTGCCTCGGCGCAGATCAGCTGTGCCGCAGGCCGCTTAGCCCCGGCGCAAATCGCTAGCCGATATCGCTCGAATCTGCCGCCCAAGCCACGCGAAGCGGCACCAACTTGCAGAGATGACACGGAACCCGACATGGCGCTCGATCCAGCCACTTTCGATCAACTTATCTCTACCGTCGCCCGCTTCGTCAGCGAGCGGCTCGTTCCACTCGAGGCGACGGTTGCCGAGCAGAACGCCATCCCTGAGGACGTCAAGCAGGCGTTCCGAGACATGGGCCTGTTCGGACTTTCCATTCCGGAGGCCTATGGCGGACTTGGTCTCACGATGGAAGAGGAGGTGAAGGTCGCCTTCGAACTCGGGCGAACGTCCGCGGCATTCCGATCGCTGATCGGCACTAACAACGGGATCGGCTCCCAAGGCATCGTCATGGATGGCACGGAGGACCAGAAGCAGAAATACCTGCCAAGCCTCGCCACCGGTGAAATCATCGCCTCATTCGCCCTGACTGAGCCTGAGGCAGGCTCAGACGCGGCTTCGCTGCGCATGAGCGCGAGGCGCGATGGCGGCAGCTACGTGCTCAACGGCACCAAGCGCTTCATCACCAACGCTCCGCATGCCGGTCTCTTCACTGTTTTTGCGCGCACCGCCGATGCCGAGCGCCCGAAAGGACGAGTTACGGCCTTTCTGGTCGAGGCAGGCACCCCGGGCCTGAGCCTTGGCGCCGTCGACAAGAAGATGGGGCAGAGCGGATCCCTCACCAGCGACGTCATCTTCGAGGACTGTCGCGTCCCGGCTGACGCCGTACTGGGAGGGCGCGAAGGCCAAGGCTTCCACACCGCCATGAAGGTGCTGGACCGCGGGCGGCTCCACATCTCGGCGGTGTGCGTCGGCATGGCCGAGCGACTCATTGCCGACAGCCTGGCCTACGCTATCCAACGCAAGCAGTTCGGTCAGCCGATCGCGGAGTTCCAGCTCGTGCAGGCCATGCTCGCCGACAGCAAGGCCGAGGCCTATGCGGCGCGCTGCATGGTTGTCGAGACGGCGCACGCCAAGGATCGCGACGCCAACGTCTCGACGGAGGCCGCGTGCTGCAAGATGTTTGCCAGCGAGATGGTCGGTCGTGTGGCCGACCGCGCGGTCCAGATCCATGGCGGCGCCGGCTATATGAGCGAGTACGGCATCGAGCGCTTTTATCGTGATGTGCGGTTGTTCCGCATCTACGAAGGCACGACCCAGATCCAGCAGTTGGTTATCGCCCGCAATATGATCAAGGACACTGCTCAGGCGAGCTAGCCGCGGCGGCAGCCATTTTGAAACCCGGATCCGGAGCACACCTTGAACCAGCCGCAAGCAAGCATATCGCCGGTGCTCGTTGAGACCGTCGACGGCGTCGCCCGCCTCACCATCAGCAACCCACCGGTCAACGCGCTCTCGCAGGCTGTCCGCCAGGCACTGATCGACCTGGTTCGCGAAATGGGCGAGCGGTCGGATATCCGGGCAGTTGTCATCGCGGGCGGCGGAAAGGCTTTCATTGCGGGGGCCGACGTGCGGGAGTTCGAGGGACCTTTGCTGGGTCCGGCCCTGCCGGAAGTGCTGCGGGTCATCGAGGACTGCCCGAAACCCGTAGTAGCCGCCATTGACGGCGTGGCGTTGGGGGGTGGTGCCGAGCTCGCGCTAGCTTGCCATGCTCGTGTAGCAACGCAGCGCAGTAGCTTCGGCTTCCCAGAGGTCAAGCTCGGCATCATTCCGGGCGCCGCCGGAATTCCCCGTCTCGTTCGCCTCGTCGACCCCACCCAAGCGCTCGAGCTGGTCGCTACCGGCAAGCCGGTCGCTGCGGACCGGGCTCGCGCGCTGGGCGCCGTTGACGCCATCACTGGCGCGGCGGATTTCCTGGAGGCGGCAACAGCCCTGGCTCTCGAACTGGCGGCAGGGCCGCTGCGCAGGACGTCGGACCTACCGATCAGGCCGACCGCGGACCGGTCAGCTTTCGAGGCCGCTGCGCGACGGCTGGCGGACAGGGCGCGTGGCCAGGCTTCGGTGACTGCGGCCATCGAAGCGGTCCGGGCGGCCGAGAGCCAGGATTTCGAGGAGGCCGCGGCGGCCAACCGCGCCGCCTTCCTCGATTTGCGCCAATCCGACCAGGCGCAGGCGCTACGCCATCTCTTCTTCGCCGAACGCGAGGCGCTAAGGATTCCTGGCATCGACCAAGCGGCGTCGCGCAAAGTCGCTGCCGTGGCGGTTGTCGGCGCCGGCACCATGGGACGAGGGATTGCGGTCGCCTGTCTCAAGGCCGGATATCCGACGCTGCTGATCGACCGCGATCCGGCAATCGTCGAGCAAGCCCGGACGGCCATCGGCGAATCTCTTGCCAGAATGGCAAAAAGCGAGAAATGGGAGACGGCGCGGGCACAAGCCCTGCTTGCCAAGATCGAGGTCGCCACGTCGCTTGCAGCTGTGGCAGGTCATGATCTCGTCATCGAGGCGGTGTTCGAGGACTTGGCGGTAAAGCAGGAGGTGCTGGTTGGCATCGCCCTCCATGCCGATACAGGCGCCATCATCGCGACGAATACGTCTTATCTTGACACCAATCTACTGGGACGTTCGGTGGCAGATCCGGCGCTTTTTGCAGGCCTGCATTTCTTCGCGCCGGCGGAAGTGATGCGTCTGGTCGAGGTCGTGCGTACCGAGCACAGCGATCCGGCGGTGATCGCTACGGCGCTACGTTTTGCCAAGTCACTTGATAAAGTGGCGGTAGTTTCCGGTGTCTGCGACGGCTTCATCGTCAATCGTATCCTTGCCCGCTACAGGCGCGAGATGGAATATCTGTTGGAAGACGGCGCTTTGCCCCAGGACGTCGACGAGGCTCTGGAGGCTTTCGGCTTCGCCATGGGGCCGTTCGCCGTGGCCGATTTGTCAGGCCTCGACATCTCGTGGGCACGCCGCAAACGGCTCGCGCCGACGCGTGACCCCTTGGAACGCTACGTGAAGGTGGCGGACTGGCTTTGTGAGATGGGCCGTTTCGGCCGCAAGACCGGAGCGGGCTGGTATCGCTATGAAGAAGGCAAGCGGGTGCCAGATCCGGCCGTGGAAGAACTCATCAGGCGCGCCTCGGCTGAGCGTGGCATCAAGCGTCAGCCGATAGGCGGCCCCGCGATCGTGCGTCGTGCGCTCGAGGCGATGGCGGTCGAGGCGAGGGCCATATTGGCCGAAGGTGTGGCGTTGCGCCCATCAGACATCGACTTGGCGATCGTCAACGGTCTTGGCTTCCCCGCTTGGCGCGGCGGCCCGCTGTATTTTGCCGATCGGTCCGAAGCGAACGGTTTCCAGGCAACGCTGGGCGCTTGATACCGTGACGGTACTTTTCTTCAGCCGGATTTCCGTGTTAGGTGCGGGAGAGAACAGGCAGAAGCTCCGATTGACTCCGATAACACACGAAACCTCGAAAATTTTTTTGCCGAAAATTTCTCTTTAAAATCAATACCTTATTTTTTTGACGGGCCATGGGTCGGCTTTCGATGCTCCAAGTAAGAAAAAACCCAGCTAGATCAATGACCTAGCTGGGTTAAGAACAATTGAGTGGGCTGCAGTGACGGCCGAAGCAATTGTCGCTGCATCATCAACATCCGCCGCGGAAAATGCGGACGTTCAAACCGCCTCGATCCGCGAATGTCGGCATAATTTGCGTGACTCCCGCAAGCAGTATGCAACAGCGTGCCGATGATGCCCAGATTGTCCACTGCGGCTGACGCACCAACAGCATTGTGACCCCAGCCAACGCGAGGCATCGCATCTCAGATATGCTCAGTAGCACTATCACCGATAGATGGAGTGGGACACTCGATGCCAACAAGACCGTTATGATCGACCGGCGGATGGTTGATCAGCGTCCTGATGCGTCACATGCGTCACGCCAAGATGTTCGCGCTCCGCAAATCGTCGGGTCGACGTCGCCAAGGCGACTGAGCGTTCCTGCCAATGCTGGGTCGCCTGGATCAGAGCTCCAATCCGTAGTTAGCGGACCTATGCACTTCGCAGAGTTCCTGCTGCGAGAATGAGCGCAAGCCGCAATGGATCTTCCCCAGAGCCTTTCGTGGGAGACACCGGTTCGGCAAATAGCGCGAGCCGGGAGGGGCGGAGCGGTGCGAGGAGGGAGAGTGGGGAGTGGTGATCACAGCGGGTTGGAGGTTCGGAGAGAGGCTCCGGCCGGCCCGCCATGGAGAAATGATATGGCAAAGGCCATTCAGAAGATCACCCTTGACCGATCGATGGACATTCCTTTCGACAAGCTCGAACTCTCGCAGAAGAACGTTCGCAACATCAAGGCAGGCATCTCGATCGAGGATCTCGCCAACGACATCGCCCTTCGCGGGCTTCTCATGAGCCTGAATGTACGGCCGATCCTTGGCGAGAACGATAAGGAAACCGGTCGGTACGAAGTTCCCGCCGGCGGCCGCCGCTATCGTGCGCTCGATCTGCTGATCAAACAGAAGCGCATGGCGAAGACGGAGCCAATCCCCTGTATCATCAAGCGCGGCGGGTCGACCTCGGTCGAGGACGATTCGCTTGCCGAAAACGTCCATCGCCTCCAGCTCCATCCTCTCGACCAGTTCCGGGCTTTCCAGACCCTCTATTTGCAGGGTCTCGGCGAGGAGGAGATCGCTGCGCGCTATTTCGTCTCTTTGTCGACGGTGCGCCAGCGCCTGCGGCTGGCGTCGGTTTCGCCCCGCCTTCTCGATCTCTACGCGAACGACGAGATCAAACTTGAGCAGGTGATGGCCTTTTCCATCACCAACGATCATGTTCGCCAGGAGCAGGTCTGGGATACGGTCTCCCGGTCGCATGTCCGTGAGCCGTACTACATTCGCCGGCTGCTGACCGAAACAGCGGTGCGTGCCGTCGATCGCCGCGCGGTCTATATCGGGATCGAAGCTTACGAAGCTGCCGGCGGCGTCGTGATGCGCGACCTCTTCGAACAGGATCAGGGTGGGTGGCTCCAGGATCCGGCGCTTCTCGAGCAGCTCGTGTTCGAAAAGCTTAAGACCGACGCCGAGGCGCTGAAAGCCGAGGAGGGCTGGAACTGGGTCGACGCGGCAATCGACTTTCCCTATGGCCATGCCTCCGGACTGCGACGCTTCTACGGCGAGCGCCCAGAACTGAGCGCCGACGAACTGGCCCAGTACGATGAGGCAAAGGCGGAATACGACAAGCTCGACGCGGAATATGCCGAGGCGACCGACTATTCCGAGGAGACAGAAACCCGGCTCGAAGAACTCGGTAACGAGCTGGACCGGCTGAATGACCGGCCCCATGTCTTCGATCCGGAAGAGGTGGCGCGCGGCGGCGCCTTCATCTCGCTCGGCGCCAGCGGCGAGTTGAAGATCGAGCGCGGCTTTGTTCGACCTCAGGACGAGCCGATCGTCGAGGCCGATGGCACGGGTGCCGGCGATCACGATGGCGATCATGCAGTTGCGGCATCGGCAACCGGAGGAATCTCGGTCAACGGCAAGCCGGTTGCAGTCGAGCCGCCGGAGGAAGAGGACGACCGCATTCGTCCGCTATCGGATCGTGTCGTCGAGGATCTGACGGCAGCCCGCACGATCGCGCTCAGGAACGCGCTCGCAAACGATCCGGTCATGGCCTTTGTCGCTGCCTTGCACGTCCTCGTTCTCAAGAGCTTTTTCGTCTATGGCTCCGACTCGTGCCTGGAGGTCACGTTGCAGAGCGCGAAGTTCAGCCAGACGCAAGGGTTGGGCGACACGGTCTGGGCGAAGGAGATCGAACAGCGTCATGAGGCGTGGGGACATGATCTTCCGAAGACACCCGCGGAGCTTTGGGCCTACCTGGTCGCACTCGACGAGGCCAGTCGGCAGGCGCTGTTTGCTCATTGCGTCTCGCTGTCGCTCAATGCCGTCGTGCAGCCGTGGAATCGGCGCCCCGCGGCGATCGCCCATGCCGATGAACTCGCCCGCTCGATCGGCTTCGACATGGTCGAGGCAGGCTGGACGCCGATGGTCGACAATTATCTCGGCCGCGTGACCAAGGCCCATATCCTGCAGGCGGTCCGGGAGGCGAAGGGTGAGCAGTCCGCGCAACTCATCGATCACCTCAAAAAGGTGGACATGGCCTGTGAGGCCGCCCGGCTGCTCGAAGGCAGCGGATGGCTGCCCGAGCCACTTCGGCTCACCGTGGATGAGGCGCTCCCGGAACAAGGCAACGAAGCCGCGGACGAGGTCATCGCGGATGACGCGGTGGAGGGCGCCGACATCGATCTGCCGGCATACCTGACCGAGGGTGCCGAAGGTGAAGATACCGCTCATGAAGATGCCGGTATCGAAGAGAATCGTCATCTCGACGCTGCGGAATAGCCCTCTCTAGACCTTCTGATCCAAGGCCCGGCTCTGCGCCGGGCCTTCCTCCAGCATCCACCTCACCAGCCCGGGCGTCGCAAAAGCGACGGC
>NZ_VFWX01000013.1 GCF_006442965.1 Mesorhizobium sp. CU3
TCTCACTCCGCTGGAACACCCCTCATCCGTCTCGGCGCTGCGCGCCGATCCACCTTCTCCCACAAGGGGAGAAGGGAGCGCAGGCGCTATCCCTGCGACGGCGTGAACCTCGCCACCAGCGTGTGGCTTTCCGCCGGATAGATGAACCGCACATGCGTCACCGGGTGCTCGGCGCTCCAGGTGCGGCGCTCGACCACCAGGCAGGGCGCGCCGGCCTCGATGTCGAGCGCATCGGCGATCGTGTCGTCGGCGGCCATTGCGCGGATGCGATGCTCGGCCTCGCTCCACGGCACGCGGCCGATCAGCCAGGGGCCGGGGGCGATGTTGAGAAACTCTTCGTCAGCGGCTTCGGCCACGGCCGAAAGGTTGATCAGCCGCTGCTCCAGCGCGAAGGGCCGTTCGCCGGCAAAATGCAGGCTCTCCAGCGCAAGCACCGGACCTGACGCAGAAAGCCCGAGCAGCGCGCGATCCTCGGCGCTGCTGCGCCGCTTCAGGCGTTCCAGCCGCTCATAGCGATAGGGCAGGCCGAGCGCCTCGACCTCGATCCTGATGTCGTGCAGTTCCAGCACGGCCGCCTGCGACTGCGGCTGGCGCACGAAGCTGCCGGAGCGTCGGCGGCGCTCGATCAGACCGGCCTTGGCGAGCTGCGACAGCGCCTTGTTCACCGTCATGCGCGAACAACTGTATTCGGCCGTCAGCTCGTGCTCGAACGGGATGCGATATCCGGGCGGCCAGGCGCCGGACAGGATCTTTTCGCTTATGTCGGACAGGATGCGCTGGTGCAGCGAGAGGCTCTCGCCGCTGTCAACGTCATCTGGTTCGACAAGGGTCATCGTACAGTCCTGTTCAGCCTTGCGACAGTGCGGTCATGACGTCGCGGAACCGCTTTGCAATCGGTTCGCGCTTCGCATGCTGTCCGCCGCTCACCTGCTTTTTGCCGTGCACCCAGACGCAATCGACGGTGCTCCCATTGGCGAAAATCCAGGCGTCGAGGATCGCGTCGCCCGCCTTGCCGGCCAGCGAGGGATGGTTTTGGTCGAGCGAAACGAAATCGGCCGGACCGTCGGCGGCAAGCCGCGAGGGTCCTGCGCCGAGCGCCTGGCTGCCGCCGCCGAGCGCCGCATCGAACAGCGCGCGCCCGTTCGAACCGCCGGGACGCGCCAGCACGTTGCGGGCGCGGTGGGCGAGGCGCTGCGAATATTCGAGCTGCCGAAGCTCATCCGGCAGGCCGATCAGCACGTTGGAATCGGAGCCGACCCCAAAACGGCCGCCATGCTCGATGAACAGCGGCGCCGCGAAAGTCCCGTCGCCGAGATTGGCCTCGGTGATCGGGCAGAGCCCGGCGATCGCGCCGGCCTTGGCCATGGCAATGGTCTCGGCCTCGGTCATATGGGTGGCGTGGATCAGGCACCAGCGCTTGTCGACCTTGGCGTTGGCCAGCAGGAATTCAACCGGACGCTTGCCCGACCAGGCGATGCAGTCCTCGACTTCCTTCACCTGCTCGGCGACATGGATATGGATCGGCCCGTTCGGCGCCATCGCGGCAACGGCATTGAGCTCGTCTGGCGTTGCCGCGCGCAGGCTGTGCGGCGCGACGCCGACGACGGCTTGCTCCAGCGAACGAACGCCTTCGCGAGCCTTCTCAAGCAGACGCCCGAAGCGTTCGACATCATTGGTGAATCGCCGCTGGCCTTCATTGGGGGCAGCACCGCCGAAAGACGAATGGGCGTAAAAGACCGGCAGCAGCGTCAGGCCGATGCCAGTGGCGGAAGCGGCGGAAGCGATGCGCTCGGCCATCTCGGCGATGTTGGCGTAGGGCTGCCCGTCGCGGTCGTGGTGCAGATAGTGGAACTCGCCGACGCGCGAGAAGCCGGCCTCCAGCATTTCGACATAGAGCTGCGCCGCGACAGCCTCGACCTGGTCGGGCGTCATCGACAGAGCGAAGCGGTACATCACATCGCGCCAGCTCCAAAAGCTGTCGGCCGAAGGGCCGCGCAATTCGGCAAGACCCGCCATGCCGCGCTGGAAGGCGTGGCTGTGCAGGTTCGGCATCCCGGGCATGACGATGGCATGGCGCTCGTCGCCGGCCTGCGCGGAAGAGCCGGCCTCTACCGTCGCGATGCGGCCGCCGTCGAAGGCGATCCGCACATTGCCTTGCCAGCCCTCGGGCAGCAGCGCCTGTTCCGCAAAGATCGCCGTCACGTTTCTCTCCGAATCTGAATGCCCAGGCGACATTACCACTTGCGTCGCGTTTCAATATGTATATACATAATCGCCGTCCAAGCAAACGGAAAAGATGATGGGTGGAGCAAACGGGAAGAGCGGCCATCGTGTTTGGCGCAATGCGCGCCTGGCGACCATGGCCGAGGGTGCTGCCGGTCTCGGCATCGTCGAGAAAGGCGTGGTCGCCGCGCGCGATGGGCTGATCGTCTATGCCGGTCCTCAAGCCGACATGCCGGCTGCGACCGGGCAGGGCGCCGAAACCATCGATTGCGAAGGACGCTGGATCACGCCCGGCCTGATCGATTGCCACACCCACCTCGTCTATGCGGGAAACCGCGCCAATGAATTCGAGATGCGGCTGGCTGGCGCCACTTATGAGGAAGTGGCCCGCGCCGGCGGCGGCATCGTCTCCTCGGTCAAGTCGCTGCGCACCGCCGGTGAAGACGAGCTTGTCGCTGAGACGCTGCCGCGCCTCGACGCGCTGATGGCCGAAGGCGTCACCACCGTCGAGGTGAAGTCGGGCTATGGCCTCGACCTCGACAATGAGAAAAAATCGCTGCGCGCCGCCCGCCGTCTGGCCGATGAGCGCCCCGTGATGATCCGCACGACCTGCCTCGCCGCCCACGCTATGCCGCCCGAGGCCAAGGGCGACAAGGACGCTTTCATCGATCTCGTCGCCGGCACGATCCTGCCGGAAGTGGCCGCCGAAAACCTCGCCGATGCCGTCGATGGTTTTTGCGAGGGTATCGCTTTCTCGCCGGAGCAGATGGTGCGCGTCTTCGACAAGGCCAAGGCGCTCGGCCTGCCGGTGAAGCTGCACGCCGACCAGCTTTCCAACTTGCATGGCGCCGCCCTTGCCGCCCGCTATGGCGCGCTCTCGGCCGACCATCTCGAATACACCGACGAGGCCGGCGCCGCGGCGATGGCGAAGGCGGGCACGGTGGCCGGCATCCTGCCGGGCGCCTACTATTTCATCCGCGAGACCAAGAAGCCGCCGGTCGACCTGTTCCGCCGCCATGGCGTGAAGATGGCCGTCGCCACCGATAGTAATCCCGGCACCTCGCCGCTCACTTCGCTGCTGCTCACCATGAACATGGCCGCGACCCTGTTCGGCATGACAGTCGATGAATGTCTGGCCGGCGTCACCCGCGAAGCCGCGCGTGCGCTCGGTCTGCAAGACAAGGCCGGCACTTTGGAAGCCGGCAAATCGGCCGATCTCGCCATCTGGGACATCGAGCGCCCGGCCGAACTCGTTTACCGCATGGGCTTCAATCCGCTCCATGCCCGTATCTGGAGAGGACAATGACCGAACTCACCTTGAACCCCGGCAGCGCGACGCTTGCCGACTGGCGCGCCATTTACCGCGGCGCGGTGCCAAAGCTGGACGAGGCCTGCCGTCCGAAGATCAAGGCGAGCGCCGAGGCGGTTGCCCGCATCGTCGCCAAGGGCGAGCCGGTCTACGGCATCAACACCGGCTTCGGTAAGCTCGCCAGCGTCCGCATCCCGGCAAACGATCTGGAAACCCTGCAGCGCAACATCGTGCTCTCGCACGCCGCCGGCGTCGGCGAGCCGATGCCGGTCGCGGTGGTCAGGCTGATGATGGCGCTGAAGCTTGCCAGCCTCGCCCAAGGTGCTTCCGGCGTGCGCGCAGAGACCATCGACCTGCTGCAAGGCATGCTCGCCAATGACGTCATCCCGGTCGTGCCGGCGCAGGGCTCGGTCGGCGCGTCCGGCGACCTCGCGCCGCTTTCGCACATGACCGCCGTCATGATCGGCGTCGGCGAATGCTTTACCCCGCATGGCCGTTTCCCGGCCAAGGTCGCCTTCGTCTCGCATGGGCTCGAGCCGGTGACGCTTGGCGCCAAGGAAGGCCTGGCGCTGCTCAACGGCACGCAGTTCTCGACCGCCTACGCATTGGCCGGCCTGTTCGAGGCCGAGGTGCTCTACCAGTCGGCGCTGGTCGCCGGCGCGCTGTCGACCGACGCCGCCAAGGGTTCGGACGCCCCCTTCGATCCCCGTATCCATCTGCTCAGAAAGCATCGCGGCCAGATCGAAACGGCCGATGCGTTGCGCAATCTGATGGCCGGCAGCGCCATCCGTGAATCGCATCGCGTCGGCGACGAACGCGTGCAGGATCCCTATTGCCTGCGCTGCCAGCCGCAGGTGATGGGCGCCGCGCTCGATGTGCTGCGCAAGGCCGCCGACACGCTTCAGACCGAAGCCAACGGCGTCACCGACAATCCGCTGATCTTCGCCGAGGACGATACCGCGCTTTCGGGCGGCAATTTCCACGCCGAACCGGTGGCCTTTGCCGCCGACATGATCGCGCTCGCCGTCTGCGAGATCGGCTCGCTGTCGGAACGCCGCATCGCCATGCTGGTCGATCCCGCGCTCTCCGGCATGCCGGCCTTCCTGACGCCGAAGCCCGGTCTCAATTCCGGTTTCATGATCCCGCAGGTGACGGCGGCAGCCCTTGTTTCGGAAAACAAGCAGAAGGCCTATCCGGCGAGTGTCGATTCCATCCCGACCTCCGCCAACCAGGAAGACCATGTCTCGATGGCCGCGCATGGCGCGCGCCGGCTGCTCGGCATGATCGAGAATGCGACGGCTGTCATCGGCATCGAGCTACTGGCCGCCGCACAAGGCTGCGATTTCCACGCGCCGCTGGCGTCGAGCGCTGCGCTGGAAGCGGTGCGCAAGCTGGTGCGGGCCGAGGTGCCGCATCTCGACAATGACCGCCATTTCCATCCCGACATGGAAAAGGCCATCGCCATGGTGCGCAGCGGGGCAACGGTGCAGGCGGCGAACGGTGTGGCGCTGCCCTCGATCGCGGGAGCGGCGTGATGGCAACGCCATCCTGGCTCACCGTCACCCAAGGCACCGCACCCTTGCTGGTGTCGATCCCGCACACGGGCATCGACCTTGCCGGCCTTGACGGCCGCCTGGTCTCGACCTGGCTCGGTCGCCGCGACTGCGACTGGTGGATCGACAATCTCTATGACTTCGCCAAGGACCTCGGCGCGACCGTGGTGCACACGGCGATCTCGCGCACCGTCATCGACGTCAACCGCGATCCGTCGGGCGTGTCGCTCTATCCCGGTCAGGCGACCACGACGCTCTGTCCCACGGACACCTTCGACGGCGATCCGCTCTACCGCATGGGCGAAGAGCCGACGCCGGCCGAGATCGACCAGCGCCGCGCGACCTATTTCGCGCCATACCATGCCGCCCTGCAGGCCGAGATCGACCGGCTGCGCGGCATGCACGACAGAATAGTGCTCTACGACTGCCACTCGATCCGCTCGGTGCTGCCGCGCCTGTTCGAAGGCACGCTGCCGGTGTTCAACCTCGGCACCAACGACGGCAAAAGCACGGACCCGGTTCTGCAGGAAAAGGTGGCCGCCATCTTGGCCGCGACCGGCGAGAGCTGGGTGGTCAACGGCCGCTTCAAGGGCGGCTTTATAACCCGCAGCTTCGGACAACCCCAAAACGGCGTGCATGCGTTGCAGATGGAACTCTCCAACCGCGGCTACATGCGCGAGCCGTCGGAGAAGGGGTCACCGGAAAACTGGCCGGTGCCTTACGACGCATCCTACGCCGCGCCGATCCGCGCGACTCTGAAGACCATCCTCGAAACCGCGATCGACTGGGCGAAGCGCTGACGCGCGGCCTTGTCCTGCTGAAAGGGAAGAATGATGAACGACCCTCGCCACAACATCCGCGAAGTGCGCGCCCCGCGCGGCGACAAGCTCAACGCACGCTACTGGACGACCGAAGCGCCGCTGCGCATGCTGATGAACAATCTCGATCCGGAGGTCGCCGAGAACCCGAACGAACTAGTCGTCTATGGCGGCATCGGCCGCGCCGCGCGCACCTGGAACGACTTCGACCGCATCGTCGCCTCGCTGAAGACGCTGGGCGAGGACGAAACGCTGCTGGTGCAGTCGGGCAAGCCGGTCGGCGTCTTCAAGACCCATTCCAATGCACCGCGCGTGCTCATCGCCAACTCCAACATCGTGCCGCATTGGGCGACCTGGGAGAAATTCAACGAGCTCGATAAGAGGGGCCTGATGATGTACGGCCAGATGACCGCCGGCTCCTGGATCTATATCGGCACGCAAGGCATCGTGCAGGGCACCTACGAAACTTTCGTCGAGGCCGGCCGCCAGCACTACAATGGCGACCTCAAGGGCAAGTGGATCCTGACCGGCGGTCTCGGCGGTATGGGCGGCGCCCAGCCGCTGGCCGCCGTGATGGCCGGCGCTTCCTGCCTGGCAATCGAATGCAATCCGGACTCGATCGATTTCCGCCTGCGCACCCGCTATCTCGACGAGAAGGCCGAGACGCTCGACGAAGCGATGGAGATGATCGATCGCTGGACCAAGGCCGGCGAGGCAAAATCGGTCGGCCTGCTCGGCAACGCCGCCGAGATCGTGCCGGAAATGTTCAAGCGCGGCATCCGCCCCGATATGGTCACCGACCAGACTTCGGCGCACGACCCGATCAACGGCTATCTGCCCAAGGGCTGGACGATGGCCGAGTGGCGCGAGAAGCGCGTCAGCAACCCGAAGGCGGTCGAGAAGGCGGCCCGCGCGTCGATGCGCGAGCATGTCGAGGCGATGGTGGCGTTCTGGAACGCCGGCGTGCCGACGCTCGACTACGGCAACAACATCCGCCAAGTCGCCAAGGAAGAGGGTTTCGAAAACGCCTTCGCTTTCCCGGGCTTCGTGCCGGCCTATATCCGGCCGTTGTTTTGCCGCGGCATCGGTCCGTTCCGCTGGGCCGCGCTGTCGGGCGATCCAGAAGACATCTACAAGACCGACGCCAAGGTGCGAGAACTGACCCCCGGCAACACCCATCTGCACAACTGGCTGGACATGGCGCGCGAGCGCATCTCCTTCCAGGGCCTGCCGGCGCGCATCTGCTGGGTCGGCCTCGGCGACCGCCACCGGCTCGGCCTCGCCTTCAACGAGATGGTGGCCAAGGGCGAGCTAAAGGCGCCGGTCGTCATCGGCCGCGACCACCTCGATTCCGGCTCGGTTGCTTCGCCCAACCGCGAGACCGAGGCGATGAAGGACGGCTCCGACGCCGTGTCCGACTGGCCGCTGCTCAACGCGCTGCTCAACACCGCATCCGGCGCCACCTGGGTGTCGCTGCACCATGGCGGCGGCGTCGGCATGGGTTTTTCGCAGCATTCCGGCATGGTGATCGTCGCCGACGGTACGGCCGAAGCGGCCAAGCGGCTTGAGCGCGTTTTGTGGAACGACCCGGCGACCGGCGTCATGCGCCACGCCGATGCCGGCTACGACATCGCCATCCAGTGCGCCAGGGAGCACCAACTCAACCTGCCGGGCATACTAGGTTAAAACGATGCGCATCCTTCGTGCCGCCGACTACCGCGTCATGCCGTGGAAGAATGGCGGCGGCACGACCACGGAGATAGCCGTCTCGCCGGACGGCGCCGGGCTCGACGATTTCGACTGGCGCGTTTCGATGGCCCGCGTCGAGACCAGCGGGCCGTTCTCAAGCTTTGCCGGCATCGATCGCACGCTGTCGGTGCTGGAAGGCGAGGGGATTATCCTGGAAATCGCCGGCCGGCCGCCAGCGCGGCTGACCGTCGCTTCGGCGCCGCTGGCCTTTCCGGGCGACGTGCCGATCAGCGCGGACCTCATTGGCGGTCCGATCACCGACCTCAACGTCATGACCCGCCGTGGCCGTATGATTCATGCGGTGGAGCAGTTGCCCATGGTCGGCGAGATGAGCATCGCGCCGAGCGCCGACACGACGCTCGTTCTTACGGTGGGCGCCGGCGCAAGACTCCTCACGGAAAGCGAATCGCGCCTGGGGCCGCTCGACACGCTGATCCTCGACCGCAACAGCCCACAATTGCGGCTTCTGCCTGAAGGGCAGGGGCTGGTCTTCGTCATCGGATTGAAAGCGGTCGCAGCCAACCATTAACGGCTGTTGCCAAACATGATCGCGGCGCGCGCGATTTATCGCTCGGCCCCTTGCATGTATCACGAAAAAGCCTGATTCCTTGCCCTCATCCAAAACCGGGGGCGGAGAGCGAGGGGCGTTCGCCCACGAGCTGTCGAAAGGGCACGCCCCTGTCATGGTGCGCAACAAAACTTTCGGCCGACCAGTCATGCAACCAATTGCAATTGAACCGGTTTTAAGGGCATTGCCGTGGCGGTGACGCCGCATTGCGCCCCGCCTTACGGAATTTTCAATGAACATTCAGACGAACCCCACCAAACTAGAACAGTCGAGCGCGAGCTTCCCGAACGTGACGGAAGCGCCGATACGCTCCAATTTCCTGCCTGAAGACCGGCTGCGCGCCCTCGGCGTGGGGCTGGCCAAGGGCGAGGTGAGGGAGCTGTTCGGCCTCACGCCGTTCGAATTCCAGGCCCGTATCCGCGATAGCGCCAAGAAGATCCTCGAGGTCTACCGCTCGACCAATGCCGCCCAGGCCAAGGGCGAGACCATCACACCGGCCGCGCAATGGCTGCTCGACAACAATTATCTGGTCGAGGAGACCATTTTTCAGGTCAAGCGCGACCTGCCGCGCCGCTTCTACCACCAACTGCCGACCCTGACGCTGGCCGACGGTACCGTGCTGCCGCGCGCCTTCGTCGTTGCCTGGAGCTATGTCGAGCATTCCGACAGCTCGGTCTCGGCGACCATGTTCAAGGCCATTGTCGAGGGCTTCCAGTCGATCGAGCCGATGAAGATCGGCGAACTGTGGGCGCTGCCCTCGCTGCTGCGCTTCGTGCTGATCGAGAACCTGCGCCGGATCGCCGTGCGCGTCGAGCGCACCAGGCAGATGCGCCATATCGCCAACGAGGTCGCTGACCGGGTGCTGGCGACCGACGACAATGCCGACCGGACGAGGATCCTGTCGAACTATGGCGCGCACGCGCAGGACACCACTTTCGCCACCCAACTGCTCTATCGCCTGCGCGACGGCTCGCAGAATGCCGGCCGCGCGCTGGAATGGCTGGAAGGCGAGCTCGAAAAGACCGGCTCGGACGCCGAGGAGATCATCATCTCCGAGCACCAGACGCTGTCGAGCGGCAACGTCACCACCGGCAACATCATCCGCGGCCTGCGCCTCATCAACGACATCGACTGGACGGTCTGGTTCGAAGGCGTCAGCCGCACCGACGCATTGCTGCGCGACAAGACCGATTTCGCCCACCTCGACTTCTTCTCGCGCGACCAATACCGCACTGCGATCGAGCAGCTGGCGCGTCGTTCCGACCTTTCCGAATATCGCGTCGCCGAGAAGGCGATCGAGCTTGCCGGGCATCTTCCGGGCGTCACCGACGCCTCCGGCGTGCCGGAGACGGCCGATCCCTCCGTGCACACCGATGTCGGCTTCTTCCTCGTCGGCCCGCGCCGGCCGGAACTGGAGAAGGCGATCGGCTACCGGCCGCCCTTCTACGTCACCGTCAAGCGCGCCTTCGCCGCCACCGGCTGGCTGGGCATCGTCGTGCCGGTCTTCCTGCTGACCGTGTTGCTGCTTTTCCTCGCCGGGCGGGCGCTCGGCAATCTCGGCCTGTCGGTCGAGTCGATCGCGCTGATGCTGGCGCTGTTCGCGGTGCCGGCCAGCGAAGGCGCATTGGCCTTCTTCAACACCGTGGTGGCGCTGTTCCTAAAACCCACCCGGCTTGTCGGCTATGACTTCAACAAGAACGGCATTCCGGCCGGGTCGCGCACGCTTGTCGTGGTGCCCTCGCTGATCGGCTCGCGCGACGATGTCGAGGAAAACATCCGCAACATCGAAGTGCATCACCTCGCCAACACGGCCGAAGAGATCCATTTCGCGCTGTTGTCCGACTGGCCGGATTCCAAGACCGAGATCGACGCCGCCGACATCGAGATCCTGCAATATGCCCGCGACGAGATCGCCCGGCTGAACGCCCGTTATCCGTCGGAAGGTTCGCCGCGCTTCTACATCCTGCACCGCCGCCGGCTCTACAACCAGGCCCAGGACTGCTGGATGGGCTGGGAGCGCAAGCGGGGCAAGCTGCATGAATTGAACCTGCTTCTGCGCGGCGACAGCGACACCACCTTCCTGCCTCTGGACGTGCCGTTGCCGGAAAAGGTCGTCTATGTGATGACGCTCGATGCCGACACGCGCACCACGCGCGACGCGGTTACGGACCTGGTCGGCAAGCTTGCCCACCCGCTCAACCGCCCGCATTTCGATCCGGTGAAGCGCGTCGTCACCGCCGGCTACACCATCCTGCAGCCGCGCATCACCGCCTCGCTCACCAGCGGCGACGATGCCTCCTTCTTCCAGCGTGTCTTCTCCGCCAATCGCGGTCTCGATCCCTATGTCTTCGCGGTCTCCGACCTCTATCAGGACGTCTTCGGCGACGGCTCCTTCACCGGCAAGGGTCTCTATCACGTCGACGCCTTCGAAGCGGCTTTGAAGGGCCGTATCGACGAAAACACCATCCTCAGCCACGACTTGCTCGAAGGCGCCCTTGCGCGGGCCGCGTTGGTGACCGATGTCGAATTGGTCGAGGACTATCCGACCCGCTACTCGGTCGACGCCTCGCGCCATCACCGCTGGGCGCGCGGCGACTGGCAATTGCTCGGCTACATCTTCAATCCGCGTTCCGGCGTTCCGGCGTTGTCGCGCTGGAAGATGGTCGACAATCTGCGCCGTTCGATCACCCCGATCTTCTGGGTCATGGCCTGCGTCGCCGGCTGGACGCTGCTGCCCTTCACGCAGGCCGCGCAATGGCAGGCGCTGATGATCCTCAGCCTGTTCATGGCTCCGACCTTCGATATCGTGAACGGCATCCTGCCGAAGAGCGGCGACCAGACCCCGCGCGGCCATTTTTCGGCGCTGGCCCGCGATACCGTGTTCGGCACCGCGCTTGTCGCGCTCAAGGTGCTCTTGATGGCGCATCTCGCCTGGATGATGGGCGACGCCATCATCCGTACCATCTACCGTCTCTTCGTCAGCCGCCAGAACCTCCTGGAATGGCGCACCGCCTCGCAGGCGGCCAAGGGCGGCAACGATCTCGGCGCCTATTACAGCATGATGTATGGCGCCGTGATCATCGGCGTCGTCGGCCTCGCCATTCCGGTGCTGGCCGATTCCACCGGCGCCTTCGTCGCCTTCTTCTTCGCCATCTTCTGGATTGGCTCGCCCGCCGTTGCCTGCTGGATCAGCCGCTCGGCAGAAACCGAGGACCGGCTGCGCATCTCGCAGGCCGACATCCAGGTGCTGCGTACCTTCGCGCGCCGCACCTGGCATTATTTCGAGACCTTCGTGACGCCCGAGCAGCATCATTTGCCGCCGGACAATTTCCAGGAGAACCCGGCGCCTGTGGTGGCGCCGCGCACCTCGCCGACCAATATCGGCGTCTATCTGTTGTCGGTGGTGTCGGCGCGCGATTTCGGCTGGATCAGCCTGTCGGACGCCATCACCCGCATCGACGCCACGATGACGACGATCGAGAACATGCCGCGCGACCGCGGCCATCTCTACAACTGGTATGACACCACGACGCTGAAGCCGCTCTACCCGCTCTACATCTCGGCGGTCGACAGCGGCAATCTCGCCGGCCATCTGGTCGCGGTTGCGGCCTCCTGTGCGGAATGGGCGGAAGCGCCGTCCGTGCACTTGCAGGGCGATTTCGAAGGCATCATCGACACCGTTACCATCCTCGACGAGAGCCTTGAGGAATTGCCGGACGACCGCCGGCAGCTCAGGCCGCTGCGCCAGCGCCTCGCCGACCGTCTCGACGGCATGCGCCGCGCGGTAACGACCATCAAGGCGCAGCCCGAGATGGCCTCGATCCGCACCATCAACCTTGCCGTGCTGGCGGGCGAGATCCGCAAGCTCGCCACCGCCATCCACACCGAGGCGGCGTCGCCGAAGAGCGAGATCATCGCCGACTGGGCCGAGCGGCTGGAAGCGACTTGCGAAGCGCATGTGCACGACTCGCACAATGACGAGAGCGCCGTTTCGGCGCTGCGGGCCAAGCTGCTCGCCTTGCGTGAGCGCTGCCGCCGCTATGCCTTCGAGATGGATTTCTCCTTCCTGATGCGGCAGGAGCGCAAGCTGCTGTCCATCGGCTTCCGCGTCGAGGACCGCCAGCTCGATGAAAGCTGCTACGACCTGCTCGCCTCCGAAGCGCGTCTCACCAGCCTGTTCGCCATCGCCAAGGGCGACCTGCCAACCGAGCACTGGTTCCGCCTCGGACGGCCGATCGTTGAGATCGGCTTCCAGGGCGCGCTGATGTCCTGGTCGGGCTCGATGTTCGAGTATCTGATGCCGCCGCTGGTGATGAAGGAGGCGCAAGGCTCGATCCTCAACCAGACCAGCAAGCTCATCATCAAGCGCCAGATCCAGTATGCGCGCTCGAAGAACGTGCCCTGGGGCATCTCGGAAGCGGCCTACAATGCCCGCGACCGCGAGCTCACCTACCAGTACACCAATTTCGGTGTGCCCGGCCTCGGCCTGAAGCGCGGCCTTGGTCAGAACACCGTGATTGCGCCCTATGCGACGATCCTCGCCGCCCAGTTCAGCCCGCGCGAGGCGGTGCAGAACCTGCAGCGCCTTCGCTCGATCGGCGCGCTCGGCAAGCACGGCTTCTACGATGCGGTCGATTTCACGCCGCAGCGTGTGCCGGAAGGCACCGACCATGCCGTGGTGCAGAACTACATGGCGCACCATTCCGGCATGTCGATCGCCGCCGTTGCCGACGCCATCTTCGAGGGTCGGCTGCGTGATCGCTTCCACAGCGATCCGGTGATCGAGTCCGCCGAGCTGCTGTTGCAGGAAAAGGCCCCACGCGACATCCCGACCGCCACTGTCAGGACCGAGGCCGACGAGCGCGAGAAGGACGAGACCGAGGTCGAGAGCCCGGACAGCCGCGTCATCCTCGATCCGATCAAGGCGCTGCGCGCCACCAACGTCATGTCCAACGGTCGCTATTCGGTCATGGTCACCGCCACCGGCTCCGGCTACAGCCGCTTCGGCGAGCTTGCCGTGACACGCTGGCAGCCGGACCCGAACGAGGACCGGCTCGGCTCCTACATCTTCCTGCGCGACGCAGCGTCCGGCGACTGGTGGTCGGCCACGGCCGAGCCGAAGCGCGCCGAGGGCGAGCGCGTGCAGACGCTGTTTGCCGACGACAAGGCAAGCTTCACCAAGACGGTCGGCTCGCTGCGTTCGGAAGTCGAATGCATGGTCATCTCCGAAGGCAATGGCGAGGGCCGCCGCATCACGCTCTACAATGACGGCCCCACAGACCGGCATATCGAGGTGACCTCCTTCGCTGAGCTGGTGCTCGGCAACGAGGCCTCCGACAACGCCCATCCGGCCTTCTCGAAGATGTTCGTCGAGACCGAAATCGCCCCGAACAACGGCGCGATCTTCGCCACACGGCGCAAGCGCGACAAGAACGAGCCCGACCTCACCATGGTGCATTTCGTCACCGACCCGTCGGGTCCGTCGCGCGATGCCGAGGCCGAGACCGACCGCCGCGCCTTCATCGGCCGTGGCCGCACCATTGCCGATGCCGTCGCCTTCGATCCTGGCGTCAGGCTGTCCGGCAGCCAGGGCTTCACGCTCGACCCGGTCGCAGCACTTCGCCGCCAGGTGCGCGTGCCGGCCAACAAGAAGATCTCGCTGACCTTCTGGACCGTCGTCGGCGCCAATCGCGGCGAGCTCGACGAGGCGATCGCCCGCCTCGACCACCAGGAGAGCTTCGCCCGCCAGGCGATGCTTGCCTGGACGCGCAGCCAGGTGCAGACCCGGCATCTGGGCCTCAGCCTCACCGATGCGGCCAATGTGCAGAAGCTGGCGCGTTACCTGATCTATCCCGATCCGTTCCTGCGCCTGCCGGCGGAATCGATCGCCTCCGGCCTCGGCCGCCAGTCGAGCCTGTGGCCGACCAGCATCTCCGGCGATTTTCCGATCTTCCTCGTGCGCATCGGCGATGTCGCCGACCTCGAGATCGTCGCCCAGGCGCTGCGCTTCCAGGAATATATGCGCGCCCGCGGCATGATGATCGACTTCGTCGTCGTCAACGAGCAGGCCTCGTCCTATGTGCAGGACCTGCAGCGCGCGGTGGAGACGCTGTGCGAAAACAGCCGCCTGCGCGGCCGCGAGCTTGGCCCGCGCCAGCACATCTTCTCCGTGCGCCGCGACCTGATGGACGAGCCGACCTACAAGACCTTGCTGTCGGTGGCCCGCGTCGTGCTGCATACCCGCAACGGCACCATCTTCGACCAGCTTGAACGCGCCGACACGGCGGCACTGCAGGCACGAGACGCGCTTCTGCAGGCCGAGGCCGGCACGCCGCGCGAACCGGTTGCGCCGCTGCCCTTGCCGGTGCCGGCCAGCCAGGGCGGGCAAGACATCGCCGCCGACGGCAGCGGTCTCAGCCTGTGGAACGGTTTTGGCGGGTTCGACGGCGACGGCCGCCATTACGTGACGCGGCTGACCGGACGGCGCTCGACGCCGCAGCCGTGGATCAACGTCATCTCCAATGCCTCCTTCGGCTTCCACGTCTCGGCCGAGGGCGCCGGCTTCACCTGGAGCCGCAACAGCCGCGACTACCAGCTGACGCCATGGTCGAACGATCCGGTGTCGAACCGGCCGGGCGAGGGCTTCTACATATTCGACCACGCCAGCGGCAAGGCGTTCTCGCCGATGGCCGCCGTCGTGCGCGATCCGGCCATGACCTACGAGACCTGGCACGGCCAGGGTTTCTCGACCTTCCGCTCCAGGCGCGGCCCGTTGTCGATGGACCTGACGCAAGTGGTGGATGCCGCCGATCCGGTTAAGATCACCCGGCTGCGCATCCAGAACGGCGGTTCGGTGCCGGTCAGGCTGCGCGTCTACGCCTATGCCGAATGGGTGCTGGGCGGCCATCGCTCGAAGACCGCGGCGACCATCGTGCCGTCGCGCGACGCGGCGACCGGCGCCATGCTGGCGCAGAACCCCTACGGCCTCGACTTCGGCGAGCGCGTGGCGTTCCTCGCCGCGACGCATCCCGTCCATTCGGTGACCGCGGACCGCTCCGAGTTCATCGGCAGGCACGGCACGACGGAATATCCACAGGCCGTGCTTGGCGGGCTGGCGCTCTCCGGCCGCGTCGAGGCGGGCGATGACCCCTGCGCGGTCGTCGCCAGCGACATCGACATCCCGGCCGGCGGCGACGTCACGCTGCTCTGGCTGCTCGGCGACGCGGCGACGCCCGCCGAGGCAAGCGCACTGGTGCAGACCCATCGCGGCAAGGATTTCGACCAGCGGCTGGCCGACAACGAAAAGGCCTGGCGCGGCTTCCTCGACACCATCCAGGTCGAGACGCCGGACGAGGCAATGAACGCCATGGTCAACCACTGGCTGCCTTACCAGGCCGTCGCCTGCCGCATCCGCGCGCGCTCGGCCTTCTACCAGGCCAGCGGCGCCTTCGGCTTCCGTGACCAGCTGCAGGACACGCTTGCCCTTCTGGCGCATGACCCGAAGCTCGCGCATGACCAGATCCTCAACGCCGCCCGCCGCCAGTTCCCGGAAGGCGACGTCCAGCATTGGTGGCTGCCGCGCACTGATGCCGGCGTGCGCACCATGATCTCGGACGACGTCGTCTGGCTGGCTCACGCCACGACGCGCTACATCGAGGTGACGGGCGATGCTTCGATCCTCAAGGAGCAGATACCGTTCATCGACGGGCAGCAGCTCGGCGAGGGCGAGCACGACGCCTTCTTCACGCCCGAGATCACAAAGACCACCGCTTCGCTCTACGACCACTGCGCGCGGGCGCTCGATCTTGCCATCAAGCGCAGCAGCCCCGCCGGCCTGCCGCTGATCCTCGGCGGCGACTGGAACGACGGCATGAACCGTGTCGGCGAAGGCGGCAAGGGCGAGAGCGTGTGGCTGGGCTGGTTCCTCTTGAAGACGCTCACCGACTTCGCGCCGGTCGCCAAAGGGCAGGGCGATACCAAGCGCGCCCAGGCCTGGAGCAAGCACGCGGATGTGCTGAAGCGGGCGCTGGAAAGCACGGCCTGGGATGGCCAGTGGTACCGGCGCGGCAGTTTCGACGACGGCTCGCCTCTGGGGTCGCACACCTCCGACGAGTGCAAGATCGACTCCATCGCTCAGTCCTGGAGCGTGCTCTCGGGCGAGGGCGATCCCGCCCGCTCGACCACTGCCATGGAACAGGCGACCGAGATGCTGGTCGACGACGAGCTCAAGATCGTCAAACTGTTCACGCCGCCTTTCTCCAAGAGCGAGAAGGACCCCGGCTATATCAAGAGCTATCCGCCGGGCGTGCGCGAAAATGGCGGCCAGTACACCCATGCCGCTACCTGGTTCGTCATCGCGCTGGCCGAGATGGGCCGCACCGACGAGGCCTATCGCTGCTTCTCGATGCTGAACCCGGTCAACCATGCCTCGGACGAGAAGGCGGCCGAGCATTACCGCGTCGAGCCTTACGTGGTGGCGGCCGACATCTATTCCGGCGAGGGCAAGGGCGGTCGTGGCGGCTGGACCTGGTACACGGGCTCGGCCGGCTGGCTCTACCGCGCTGCGGTGGAAGGCATCCTTGGCATCGAGCGGCGCGGCACCGAGATCACGTTTAGGCCGAAGCTGCCCGGGCACTGGGACGGCTACGCCGCCACGCTCAAGATGTTCGGCGCGGAGGTCAAGGTTCGCGTTATCCGCGACAAAAAGACCAAGTCGATCTCGCTAGAAGTCGACGGTTCGAAGAAAAAGTCGGCCTCTTTCGAGCCGAAGGCTGGAGACAAGACCGAAGTCGTCGTCAGGATACCTGCGTAAAATCAAAGGCTTGACTGGTTGGCCGTGTACCCTCTGGGGTGCGCGGCCAAGCCTGGCTTTTTACTTGGCGGCCACGCCGGGCACCATCGCCTGCGATCTTTTAGCGCACGCTAACCAAGCTGCCGGTGACTAAAAATGTGGCAGAGCTAGGGATGTGCCATTATTTTGCCGTAAGGCTGGCATTTCACCTTTTATCTCAAACCGTTAGGTGATCACGTCAGATTTCGTACCGTCGTCATCTTTTGTTCGCTAAATCGGAACGGAAGCGATAGACGGGGCATTGTTTCGCGACACATTAACCGATACGTGTCAAAAAATGGTGCGGTGCACAATACCGGCATTGAGCACAGATAAGAGTTTGGCGGAGTAGCTGAAGTGTCACTTCTGCAGATCTACTTTAGAGCGCTTGGTTATCTGGCGGCCGACAAGAAGCGCGTCGCGCTGATTTGCGCCGCAAATGTCGCGCTGGCAGGGATCGCAATCCTCGAGCCGATCCTGCTCGGCCGCGTGATCGGCGCCATCTCCGAAAAAGGCCCGGTGTTTTCGACGCTCGCCGTCTGGGCCGCTCTTGGTCTGTTCAACGTCGTCGCCTTCGTCCTGGTGGCACGCGGCGCCGACCGCTTTGCCCATGCCCGCCGCTCCGAAGTGTTGTGCCAGTCGTTCGAGCGCGTCATCACCATGCCGCTCGCCTGGCACCACCAGCGCGGCACCTCGAATTCGCTGCACACACTGCTGCGCGCCGTCGAGACCCTGTTCAGCCTGTGGCTAGAATTCATGCGCGTGCATCTGTCGACGGCAATTGCGCTTGTGCTGCTTGTGCCGACCGCGCTTGCCATGGACGTCCGCATGTCTATCGTGCTGCTCGGCCTCGGCGTGCTCTATGTCGGTATCGGCCGGATCGTCATGCGTCGCACCAAGTCGGGGCAGACCGCTGTCGAGCGCCATTACCACACCGTCTTTGCCCATGTGAGCGACTCGGTCAGCAACGTCGCCGTGCTGCAGAGCTACAACCGCATCGGCCATGAGACCGCGACGCTGAAGCGTTACGTCAAGGATCTGCTCGACGCGCAGAATCCGGTGCTTGACTGGTGGGCGATCGCCAATGCGCTGAATCGCCTGTCTTCGACCATCTCGATGATGATCGTGCTGTCGATCGGCGCCTATCTCGTCACCCAGGGCCAGCTTCGTGTCGGCGATGTCGTCGCCTTCACCGGCTTTGCCGGAATGCTGATCGCCCGTCTCGACCAGATGTCGGCCTTCACCACCCAGATTTCCGAGGCGCGCGCCAAGCTTGAGGATTTCTATCGCCTGGAGGACTCGGCTGCCGACACCGCCGAGCCGGACGGCCTGCGCGAGCTCGCCAACGTCACCGGCCATGTGCGCTTCGAGGACGTCAGCTTCGAGTTCGGCAATTCCGGCCACGGGGTCGAGGACGTCTCCTTTGAGGTCCAGGCAGGCCAGACGGTTGCCATCGTCGGCCCGACCGGCGCCGGCAAGACGACGCTGATCAACCTGTTGCAGCGCGTCTTCACACCGTCCAGCGGCCGTATCCTGATCGACGGAATCGATACAAAGACGGTGACCCGCAAGTCGCTGCGCCATTCGATCGCCACCGTCTTCCAGGACGCCGGCCTGCTCAACCGCTCGATCGAGGACAACATCCGCGTCGGCCGCGCCGACGCGAGCTATGACGAGATCCACGCAGCGGCGATCGCCGCCGCCGCGCAGGATTTCATCCTCGCCAAGAGCGGCGGCTACGACACCGTCGTCGGCGAGCGTGGCGGCCAGCTCTCGGGCGGCGAGCGCCAGCGCATCGCCATTGCCCGCGCCGTGCTGAAGGACGCGCCGATCCTGGTGCTCGACGAGGCGACCAGCGCGCTAGACGTCGAGACCGAGGACCGCGTCAAGGAAGCGATCGACGAACTGCGCCGCAATCGCACCACCTTCATCATCGCCCACCGCCTGACCACGGTCCGCGACGCCGACCTCGTCGTCTTCATGGACAAGGGCAGGGTGGTCGAGATGGGCGGCTTCACCGAGCTGTCGCTGCGCAACGGCCGCTTTGCCAGCCTGCTGCGCGCCGGCGGCCTGCTCAACGACGAAGAGGTTCGCCGCCTCAGCCGTCCGGTGACGGAAGCAGCGTAAGGCCGCGACAACCCTCCGATTGCCCCAAGCCTCATGCCGGTCTATTTAGATCGGCATGAGCGACACCACCTCACGCTTGAGCGCCTGGACCGATCTCGCCAACCCGACGCGCTTCGTCGGGCTGGCCGACAAGGTCATCCCGTGGCTGGCCGGGATAGCCGCCATCCTTCTTGGCGTCGGCCTTTACATGAGCTTCACCGCGCCCGAGGACTTTCAGCAGGGCATCACGGTGCGCATCATGTATATCCACGTGCCTTTCGCCTGGCTCGCCATGATGTGCTACACGATCATGGCGATCTCGGCGCTCGGCACGTTGGTCTGGCGCCATCCGCTGGCCGATGTCGCGCTGAAGTCGGCGGCTCCCATCGGGGCTACCTTCACCGCGCTCGCGCTGATCACCGGCTCGATCTGGGGCAAGCCGATGTGGGGCACGTGGTGGGTGTGGGACGCGCGGCTCACCTCGGTCTTCGTGCTCTTCCTTATGTATCTCGGCATCATCGCGCTGACCCGCGCTCTGGACGATGCCGGCCGCGCCGCCTGGGCAGCTGCGATCATTACCCTGGTCGGTTTCATCAACATCCCGATCATCAAATTCTCGGTCGACTGGTGGAACACGCTGCACCAGCCCGCCTCCGTCTTCCGCCTCGGCGGCCCGACCATCGACCCCTCGATGCTGTGGCCGCTTGGCGTGATGGCTCTCGGGTTCACCGTGCTGTTCTTCGCGCTGCATCTGATGGCGATGCGCACGGAGATTTTCAGGCGCAGGGTGACGGCGATGCGCAGGGTTGCGGCCAGACAAGCCGAGCGGCAGTAGGGATCAACCCATCCGCCCCCGCGCCGCCACCGGCAGCGTTTCCAGCACATTGTCGCCGTCGACCAGGTGCACTTGGTCGAACAAGTTGGTCACCACGCAGCAATGATCAGGCACGACGCGCACGCGTTCGCCGATGCGCAGGGCGGCGCCATCCGCAAGCGTGACGGTGCCGTGCTCTTCGCTGAGGCCCGTGACGCGGGCGCCGGGCATGCCGAGCAGTTCGCCGAATTCAGGCAGCCCCAGCGTGTCTGAGGACAGCGCCTTGCTGCCTGAGTCGAGAATGGCGCGGGTCGCCGTCGGATGGCTGACCACGGTGGCCAGCACCGTCAGCGCGCAATCGTCCAGCGTGCCGACGCCTTTGGCGACCTGATAGCGGTCGAGATAGATATAAGTGCCTGGACGGTATTCGGTGACGACGCTGTTCTCGCCGGAGCGCCACATATCCGGTGTGCCGCCGCTGGAGACACGGGCGCAGTCGAGCCCGGCCGCGGCGAGCGCATCGTGCGCGCTTTTCAGCCAGGCCTCGGCTTCCGCCGCGCGGCCGGCCGCCGGATAGGTCATCAATCCGCCGAAGCTCAGTCCCTTGGCGCTGTCGATCACCTTGGCCAGCGTCACCGCTTCGGCCGGGCTCTGCACGCCGCAGCGGCCCATGCCCGTGTCGCACTCGACCAGCACGGACAGCCGATGCCCGGCATCGGTGAAAGTCGCGGCCAGCCCCTCCAGTGTCTCGTGGCTGTCCGTCGTCACCGACAGCGTGACGCGGCCATGCAATGCCTTCAGCCGCTCTAGCTTGGCACGTCCGAGGATGTTGTAGGGGATAAAAATATCGGTCAGCCCGGCATCGGCCATCACCTCGGCCTCGCCGATCTTCTGGCAGGTAATGCCGACCGCGCCCGCCGCGACCTGCTTGTTCGCCCAGTAAGGCAGCTTGTGCGTCTTGATGTGCGGCCTGAGCTTCAGCCCATGCGCGTCGGCATGCGCCTGCGCCTTCCTGATATTGGCTTCGGCCCGGGCCGCATCGATCAGGATCGCCGGCGTGTCGAGGTCGTCTATGCTTGGCATGAAATCACCGTCCAAGGCATGTCTCCCGACCCGCTTCGGGCGGAGACAGGCGTTAAGTCAAATCGCTTGGGTTTATGGCCCTGAACGCAACCGATGTCACGAGGCCAGGGCCGCGGGTTTGCGTCGACAGCGGACCGGCATTGGGCTATTCGGAGATGCAGATTTCAGCAGGCAGCCGCCCGAAGGGAAGAGGACCATGAAGCGCTCCAAGATCAACGACATCATCCGCGAAGCCGACGCTTTCATCCGCTCCTTCGGCTATATCATGCCGCCCTTCGCCTACTGGTCGCCGGACGAGATGAAGTCGCACAAGGCCGATTCTTCGGCCATCTTCACCTCGCGCCTCGGCTGGGACATCACCGACTATGGCCAGGAGAAGTTCGACGACCTCGGCCTCTTCCTGTTCACCGTCCGCAACGGCCGCTACGAGGACATGAAGCTCGGCATGGGCATGCTCTATGCCGAAAAGATCATGATCTCTCGCAAGGATCAGCTGTCGCCGATGCATCGCCACAACATAAAGGCCGAGGACATCATCAACCGCGGCGGCGGCAAGCTGGTGCTGGAACTGTTCATGCATGATCGCGACGGCGGCATCGACCCGAAGGCCGAAGTCTCGGTGCCGGTCGACGGCACCATCACCAGATTGCCGGCCGGCGGGCTGCTCAAGCTCGACCCGGGCCAGAGCGTGACGCTGCTCCCCGGCGTCTGGCACGCCTTCTGGGCCGAGGGCAAGGACGTGTTGATCGGCGAGGTCTCGACCGTCAATGACGACCTCACCGACAACGTCTTCCGCGAGCCGATCGGCCGCTTCTCCAACATCGACGAGGACGTCACGCCGCTACACCTCTTGGTGTCGGATTACGAGAAGTGGGTGGGGTAGGCAGACATCGCAATGGCCTTCTCCCCGTTCACGGGGAGAAGGTGCCCGAAGGGCGGATGAGGGGCGGCGCCAAGTTCCGTTAGCTACCGCGAGGCACTACCTCGCGTACTTATCCGCCTTCCTATTCCCCAGCAGCAGCTTGCGCTCCAGATGCGCGCGCAATTCGCCGTAATAGGCGGTGAGGAAGGCTCTTGAATCCACCGGCTCGACTCTGGCGTTGATCTTGCGGCTGATCGTTTCCGCCACCGCTTTCAGCGCGAAATAGTCGTCGCGGCGCAGCACCTCTTCCAGTTTTTGCAATTCGGCGATGCCATAGGCGTCGAGCTGTGCTGCGCTGAACTGGAAGCGGGCGGCGATCGGGTCGTTGCGCAGCGAAAGGTCTTCGACCAGCGCGACTTTCGGCGCCTCGACCACCCAGGTGCCGGCGAGCAAGTCGCCGATCCTCAAGCGATCGCGGTTGAACAGCAGGAACAGCGAGAAGAGCAGTGCCCAGACCAGGCCGAAAATGGTCGATAGCGTGTCGGCGACGCCGGCGCTGCCGCGCGCGGCGATGATCGACAGCGGCAGGAACACCTCGATCTCGCGCATCAAATTGCGGGCGATGACCTGGTCGATGGTCAGCCCCGCGCCGCTGCGCGATGCCACCCGGATGCCAACCATGCGCTTGCCGGGCGTCGCCGCCCGCCGGCCCGCTTCGAAAGCGATGAAATAGATGTTGCGCAGGAAGAAGATGAAGATGATCCAGACGATGAACAGCGGCTGCGCGCTGTCGAAGCCTAGCCCGGAAAGGCCGAAGATGACGACGAGGGAGATCACTACCGCGGCGACGATGATGATCACCGCGTCGAGCAGAAAGCCGGAAGCGCGCGTGCCGGCATCCGCCAGTTTGACGCGCAGGTCGACACCTTCCGGCGTGATCAGCGGCCGGATCAGCGCCGCCGGATCCCTGACCTTCGCGGTTTTAGCGGTCGCCATGCCGCACCATCCGGAACAGGTAGAAATAGGAGATCCAGAACGCCAGCATGCCGCCGCCGATCGCATAGCGGGCAAAGTCGCTGGTGATGGTCTGGCGGCCGATGCCTTCGAGCAGGCCGGCAAACAGGAGCATCACCGTGACGCCGACCATGACGGTCGCGGCGGCGCGCCCGGCCTGGGCGGCCGCCTGCATGCGGCTTAGCTCGCCCGGGAAGGCGATGCTGGTGCCGATGCGCATGCCGGCCGCACCCGCGATGGCGATCGCGAACAGTTCCGTCGTGCCGTGGATCGACAGCCAGCCGCCGAGCTCAAAGCCGAGCCCCTTGGCGGCATAGATCTGGAAGATGGCGCCGAGCATGCAGCCATTCATCAGGATGATCAGCACGCTTGGCACCGCAAAGGCGAAACCCAGCGCGAAGGCCAGGATCGACACCTGCGTGTTGTGGGTGAAGAGATAGGCGGCGAAGCCCGACAGGAAATGGTCGCCGCCGCCATAGAGCACGCCGCGCAGCGTCTCGGCCGAAGAGTCCGGATTGCGGCCGCCGGCAAGGCTCGGCGCGATGATGGCGTCGTACCAGCGCTTGTCGGAAGCGACCAGCCAGTAGCCGGCGATGGCGCCGACGACGGTGAGCGTGACCGAGGTCCACACCTCGCGCCACAAGTCGCGGACCGCGGCTGGCCAGTCGCGCAGGAAGAAGTCGCCGAGGCGGGCGCGCATGGTGCGGCGCGCGCCGTAGAGGTAGAAGTAGCCGCGCAGGCAGAGCGCTTCGAGATAGGCGATCAGCGCGCTGTCGAGCGAGGTCGCGCGTGCCACAGAGAGCGACGACAGCGCCGAACGGTAGAGCAGCGGCAACGACAGAAGCTCGTCTTCCGTAAGCGCGCGCGGCGCGCGTTTTTCGACGCGCGCCAAGAGGGTCTCGAAGGCCTTCCAGTCGGCCTCGCGCTCCTGGCGAAAGCTCTGCAGCGACTGGCGGACCGCGTCGGTGCCGGCGGGCAGCGTCATAAGAGGTTTTCCTCCTTGAGCTGGATATAGCGCTCGACCAGCGCCGGGCCGAGCCTGGTATGATCGGCCTCGATGACATGCGCGCCGAGCAGGCGCAGACGGCCGATGACCACCTGCCGCTGCTTCAGCAGGTCGCCGGCGGTGACGGAGCGGGCGACGTCCTCCGGCGTCTGCGGCGCCATGTCGGCCAGCGTGTCCAGCTCGACATCGCGCATCAGCATGAACAGCACCAGATGCCGCTCGGTCAGCCGGCCGACGGTGCGTAGCATCAGTTCGGCGCTTATCGGATCGACGAAATCGGTGAAGACGATGACCAGCGAACGGCGGTCGAGCTTGGCCGAGAGCGTGGTCAGCGCCAGGGTGAAATTGGTTTCCTCGGTGGAGTAGTCGATCTCGGCGGCGCGCTTCTGGATCATGGTGAAGCTCGGCGAGCCGCGCACCGCGCCGCTCGAGACGCGCGGCCTGGCGTCGAAGGAGAACAGGCTGACGAGATCGCCGCCTTTGAGCGCGATGAAGGCCGACAAAAGTGAGGCCGTCACCGCGCGGTCGACCTTCGGCACGCCGTCGACCGGCTCGCACATCAGGCGGCCGCTGTCGATGGCGAGCACGATGTTGTTGTTTTCCTCGATGCGGAACTCGCGCGCCAGAAGCTTGCCGTGGCGGGCGCTGCGCTTCCAGTCAATCATGCGCCGGCCCATGCCGGGCTGGTAGTCCTTCAGCGCCTCGAATTCGCGGCCTTGGCCGGCGCGCTTCTGCGCGTGGCCGTCGGCAAGCGCCGAGCGCTGCAACAGCGTGATCGCCTCGTCGCGGGCGCTGCTGACGTCGGGCAGCACCGCCACCTTGCGGTCGACCGGCAGTACGACCTGGTTCCAGACCAGCCCGAACGGTCCCTGCCAGCGCAGCCACAGCCGGTCGAAGCTTGCGATGCCGCGGCGCACGGCGTCGAATTCGAGGTCGAGCGTGCCGCCATTCGTTGGCAGAGCGCCGCCCGTGCCCTTGACCGGCGCCAGCCGCTGGTCATGCCCGATGCGTGCCTGCAGATGCCGCAGCCGCGCGCCGAGACCGGCCGCGATATGGAGGGTGAAACGCCCGCCGACGCCGACCTGCGGCGGCGCCGTCAATGTCGGGCTGAGCGAGGCGCGGCCGCGACCGGCCGCGGCATCGACCGCCAGGAAGGCCAGAAGGATGCAGATCCAGGCCAGGCCGAGATACCAGACGGAGGGCAGCGCGAGCGCGATCAGGAAGGCGGGGATCGCCCCCGCCGCCGCTGCCCACACCGCTCGTCCGCTCGGATAGATCAACGCGGCGCTTCCGTCTGGTCGACGAGGGCGGAGACGATCTGCTCGACCAGCCGTCCGTCGATCTGCGCCGCCGGCGAAAGGATGACGCGGTGGCGCAGCGCCGGCACGGCCAAAGCCTTGACGTCGTCGGGAATGACGTAGTTGCGGCCGTCGAGCGCGGCGCGGGCGCGCGCGGCGCGCGCCAGCATGGCGCCCGCGCGCGGGCTGGCGCCGACCTCGAGGTCCGGGTTTTCGCGTGTGCCGCGCACCAGAGCCGCAATATAGCCGACGACGTCGTCGACCAGCGTGACCTCGCCGACCGTGGCCAGCGCCGCCTGCAGCGTCTCGCGGTCGATCTGCGCCTTGATGCCGTATTGCCCGATATCGTGCGAGGCCGAGCCGCCGCCGTGATTGACGATGATGGCGCGTTCCTCCTGCGCGTTCGGATAGCTGACCCGGTGCTTGAACAGGAAGCGGTCGAGTTGCGCCTCCGGCAGCGGATAGACGCCCTGGTGCTCGATCGGGTTCTGCGTCGCCACCACCATGAAGTTCTGGCCGAGCGAATGGGTGGTGCCGTCGAAGGTGACGGCATGCTCCTGCATGGCTTCGAGCAGCGCCGCCTGCGTCTTCGGCGGCGTGCGGTTGATCTCGTCGGCGAGCAAGAGGTCGCAGAAGATCGGGCCGCGCGTCAGTGTGAACTGCCCGGTCTGGAAATTGTAGATGTTGGCGCCGACGATGTCGCCGGGCATCAGGTCGGGCGTGAACTGGATGCGGCCATAGGCGATGCCCAGCGCCTGGGCGAAGCAACGCGCCGTCATCGTCTTGGCGGTGCCGGGCGGGCCTTCGAGCAGGATGTGCCCGCCGGCGAACAGCGCCGTCAGCATCAGGTCGACCGTGTCGCTCTGGCCGGTGATCGCTTTCGCCACTTCTTCCCTGATCGCATTCGCCAGGCCCTTTACTTCATCGACGTTCACCAAGCCTCCTTGCCGTCCAGTCATGCAGCTGTTCGGCTGCTTCATGCATTGCGGCCAAATCTCTGGAATCATTCGCGGTCTTGAAGCGCTGGCTGAAGCCATGCGTCTCGTTTCTGTCGCGGGTGTCGAGCCAACGGTCAAGCGCCTCGCCATGCAGGCCCTGGGGCGCACCGAGAAGGGTTGCTGCGCGCTGGCGCATCAGCGCCGCGTAGCGGTCGCCGAGGCCATCGAGCCGCCCGGCGCGCTTAAGAAGCATCGCCGTCGTGTCGACCAGCGCGCGCTTGCCGAAGGCGATGGCGCGTCCCTCCGCGCGCGCCGGCCCGAAGCGGCCGAGCCCATGCAGGAAGGCCAGTGCCGCGGCGATCAGAACCGACAGCGTCAGCGCCAGGAAGGGCGGTTCGATCAAAAGCTTGGCAAGGTCGTAATTGCCGCCGATGCCATGCAGGCTGAGGTCGAACATCACCCCGCCGCGACGCGGCTCCAGCATGGCGATGATGTTGAGCGCCGCGGCTGCCTTTTGCGGGTCGCCCAGCGCCCAGTTGTTGATGAAATCGGGATCGGTCAGGATATAGAAAGGCTCGTTGTCGAGTTCGGTGAGGATGGCGCGGCCATCGCCCGCCGCGATCAGCGGGTGCTCGTCCGCCACCCATTGCAGCTCATCGGGCGCCGCCACCATGCGGCCGCCGATGTTGATCTGCGAGAGTGTATTCTTTGCTTCGCCGAGTTTCGCCTTGGCGATGCGCCCGAGCCAGTCGTTGACGGTCGCGTTGGGCAGCCGCTCGACCTTTTCCTCCCAGCCTTCATGACCGAACAAGGGAAAGGTCTGCCATTTCGGCAGCACGAATAGTGTGTCCTTGCCCGAGCGCAGCTTGATGAGGGTATCGAGCGCGCCCGGATCGCTGCCCGGCGCGATGGTGACGATCAAAAGGGCATTCGCCGCCGAGCGGGACCCGAGGTCCTTCGCGCGCTCCAGCGGCGGCGCCTGCCCGTTGGCGAGCTTCAGCCATTCGACCAGCCCGGCATAGCCGGTGCCGCCTTTCGAAAGCGGCGTGGCGCCGCCTTCGGGCTGGCGGAAATCGGGCGCATAGGTGGAGAGCAGGAAGAAGCCCGCCGCCGCCAGCAGGCTGGCGAAAATGCCCCAGAACAGCGTCTTGCGGCTGAACGGCTCCTGCGCTGTGTCCGTCGCCGCCGCGCTCATGCCCAGGCATCCCGAAAGGCAAAGCGCTCATAAGCGCCGCGCGCCTGCTGCCAGCCCTCGGCGCCGACCGGGCGGCGGGCAAACAGCGCCGCCTCGACGATGCGCGCGATCTCGCTGAAGGCGGCACGCGGCCGGGTTGGGATCGAGCCGGCGGCGGCGATGTCGCGCGACGTCAGCGACGGCCGCAGGAAATCCGGCAGGCGGGTGGCGATGTCGGCGACGCTGCGGCGCAAGATGAGATGCACCGCCTCGTCATACTCGCCGCGCGCTGCCAGCGCATCGGCCTCCGACAGCAGGATCTGCGCGGTGCCCGCATCGGGACGCCACTCCTCCTTCGTTTCCTCGGCCTCGTTGCGCTTGCGCCGCCATGGCAGCCGCCAGGCGATGCCGTTCGCTTCCAGGACGAGTAGGGAGACGATGATCGCGACACCGATGATCACCGCGCCCCAGAACAGATAGATCATATAGGGACCGAGCTTGCCGAGGGCTTCCAGAATGGGCTTCATCCATTCCGGCGGCTCCGGCCGCACATAGCTCGGCAGAGCGAACTGAATCGAATCGTCCGCCAGCAGCTGCTTGTGCAACTGCCCCAGCCGTTCGGCCTCTTGTGTCGCTGCCTGCACGGCTGCCACCCGCTCGTTCCCCTTGCAACCTGCGGTTCGGCGCAGACACTGGCAATACGCCATGACAATTGCAAGTGCACTGGACGCGGGCGTTCAATCTTGGCAAATTTACTTTGAAGTCACCGGTTGGATGCGGTGGTGACTAAAGGGGGAATTGATGACGACTGCGACACTGGGACAGCCCGGCCGCTTCGAGATCGGCAGGGTGTTCAACAACACGTTCGGCGTGATCGGACGCAACATCGGGCTTTGCGTTGGGCTTGCGGCGCTCTTCTCCGGGCTGCCGGCCTTTCTCATAAGGCTTTGGCAGCAACCGCAGATCGATGCGATGCTGCACCACGATCCGGCCGCCATGCCGGATCCCGGCGCGATGTTTGGCAACACCGCCGTCAGCGTCATCGGCGGCTTGATCGCATTCGTTTTCGCGCTGCTGCTACAGGCCGCACTCATGCGGGCGACGATCGAGGATTTGAACGGCAAGCGGCCGTCCTTCGGCGACTGCATACAGATCGCGATCCGCTTCCTGCTGCCGACGCTCGCGGTTGGCCTGCTGGTCGGCCTGGGTGCCGGCCTTGGCCTCATCCTCCTGATCGTGCCCGGCATCATCCTGTGGCTGGGCTGGTCGATGTCGGTGCCGGTTCTGATCCAGGAGCGGCTCGGCGTGTTCGGCTCGATGTCGCGCAGCCGGGCGCTTACCAAGGGCAGCCGCTGGCCGTTGTTCGGCCTGTTCATCATCCTGATCGTCATCGCCATGATCATCCAGTGGGGGATGTTGCTGGTCCTGGTTCTGTTCGGCGGGATCCTCGCCGAAGTCGGATCCGCGCTGGTGCAGACCGTGGTGTCGATGGTGCTGTCGGTCGCCACGGCGGTCAGCTATGTCGAGCTGCGCCAGGCCAAGGAAGGCGCCAGCGTCGAGGAACTGGCGGAGATCTTTTCGTAAGAGCCGAGATTAGAGCTTCGTCCGGCCGGGCAGGGCGAGGCATGGCCACACTGGTCTGGCCCGGCACGGGGGATGTTGCCGCGATTCGCGACCCGAACTTGCGTCCACGAGATACGCCGGCCGTTATCTCGTGTCGCGGACATTCATCTCGCAGAGTTATTCTTTGAATATTTTATCAGCAGGGGGAAATAGCATGGTGTCGGTGGCAAGTGACAGATTCGAGAGATTCAGCATCGGGCGGGCCTTCAGCAACACGTTTTCCGTCATAGGTCGCAGTTTCGGACCTCTTGTCGTCATCGTGGGGCTTTTTTCGACGCTGCCGGCGTTGCTCTATAATATCTGGAGCCTCACACAGGTTGCCAGGATGTCGGGTGGCGGGGGCGCTACCGGCTTAGACCAATCGGCCATGGCAGGTTTTGGCGCCATTTCGTTGATCGCCGGCCTGGTGCTTATGATGTTGGCCTTCCTCGCGCAAGCAGCGCTGGTGCGGGCGACAATCGAGGATTTGAACGGCAAGCGCCCCTCGGTCGGCGATTGCATCCAGATAGCCCTGAGCAGCTTCTTCCCCACGCTGGGAATTGGCCTTGTGATCATCCTGGCGTTGGTTCTGGCGGCGATGGTGTTGGGCGTGATGGCCATGGTCATCCCCGTCATCGGCGGGCTTATCGCGATCCTTGCGCTTATCCCCATGGCCATGTGGCTGATCAGCATATCGGTCGCGGTACCCGTCCTGGTTCAGGAAAGGCCTGGCGTCTTCGCCTCGATTTCGCGCAGTAGAGCGCTGACGAAGGGCAGCCGCTGGCGGGTATTTGGGCTGTTTCTGATCATCGGTATCGCGGCGATGGTGCTTCAGATGGGTTTCACCTTGCTGTTTCAACTCGCCGTTGTCAGCAGCGGTGGCCTCACCGCCACCGGCATCATCGCAGGGGCCGTCGGAAGCAGCCTGCTGTCGACGATCTTCTCGGCGGTGATTTCGGTGGCGATCGCGGTCACCTATGTCGAGCTGCGCCAGGTCAAGGAAGGCACCGGCGTCGAAGAACTGGCGGAGATCTTCTCTTAGGTGCCAGCTTCGCTCGCGCCAGGCTGCTCAGCGACAACAGCTATGCTTTGCCTCGACGCGCGTCCGGCAAAGGCACGATGAGGTGATCGGTACGTCCGCTCTGGCCAATGCTGGGGCGAGCTTGCCCTGTAATCCGGGCAGTTCGTCGGTCTCGCCGCGCCGATTCAGGCATTCGACAAATCCATGCAGCGCCCAGACATTGTCCGGGTGCTGGGCGCAGCGCTGCACCGCGCCGCTGAGGCCCAGATCGTCGCGATAGACTTGCTCGGCCTCCGTCGCATGACCCTGGTCGAGCAGAAGCGCGGCCAGCGCATGGCGCGGCGGATGCATCCAGGCCCACGGTTCGGTGTAGGAGAGGTTGTCGTCGAGCGCGACCGCGCGCCGCAGACGATCATAGGCCTCGTCGTACCGGCCCTGGTGGTAGGCGAGCTCGCCGTCGAGCAGCGCCGCGCCGACCGCGAGCGAGGCTTTTGTCGGGTTGCTGAGGAAGCGGCGCTCCGGCGAAATGCTTTCGATTTGCCGGCTAAACCTCTCGCGCTCGCTCTCCGCGGCGGCAAAGTCGCGTAGCGTCGCATGCGCCACGCCCTTGGCGTAGTGCTGCATGGCGGTGGTCAAAACATAGAGTTCGGGCTCGGCAATCATCGGCTCGTCGATGATCTCGCGCCAGCGCCCGAAACGCACCTGCACATGCGAGCGCATCGCGTGATAGCCCTCGACCGTCTGGGTGAGCTTCGGCCGCTCGGGGATGGCGACCACATCGCGTGTCACCAGGCTGCGCACCTTGTCGGCCGCCCAAAGCGCAGGGCGGTACTGGCCAAGGAACATGCAGGTAAACATCATCAGATGCAGGTCGTGGCAGCAGCCAAGCAGGTAATAGGTCGGCTCGCCGGCATAGGCGAGATAGAGGTCGTTGGCGCGCACAGCTTTCTCGCTGGCGAGCTTCGCCTTCTCATATTGGCCGCACAGCACATGGATGTGTCCCGGCATGTGGTTCATGTGGCCGGCATCCGGGCACATCGTGCCCAGCCGTTCGGCCGAGCGCATGCCGCGCTCCGGCTGCGTCGACATTTCGAGGAGATGGATGTGGAGATGCAGCGCCGCCGGATGCGGCGTCGTGCCGACCTCGTCCGACATCCGGATCGAACGCTCGCAGATCTCCAGCGCTTCGAGCACATCCGAATTCGGCGCCGGCGCGCCGGTCTTGAGGTTCCACAGCCGCCTGACCGTGCGCATCATCAGCGCCTCGACGGTCAGCACCATCACATCATGGTCGTCGGGGAAGTCGCGATAGACCTCGCGCATCGCTGCGGCATAAGCGTCGTCCCATTGTTCGAACGTGGCCGGGCTGACCCCATGCGGTTCCTGGAAACGCTCGGCCAGAGCCTCGATCAGCATCTGCTCGACGAGGCTGGCGTTCGCCGCATTGGCCCGCGCCAGCTGCACGTGCTCGAAACAGCGCTTGGCGGCCTGGTCGGCCTCCGCCTTGCCATGCTCCTTCCAGGTCAAATTGTAAAAAGGCCCGGCCGCATAGGCGATGCCCCAATGCACGAAGGCGCAGCCGGGATCGCTCTCCAGCGCCCTCTCGAAGCATTTGATGCCTTCCTCGTGGTTGAAGCCGTAGCACCAGTTCAGCCCGATATCGAACCAGCGCTGCGTTTCGGTCGAGGCCGTGGAGATGGGACGGCGATAGGTGCCGAGGTCGAAGTGGTCCATGGTTCTCGCGCAAGCCTTAACCGAGAAGCAGGCAGTTTATGTAAAGTGAGATGCAATCTGCTCTATAGGATCTTTATCCGGGCGAACCAAAAGCCAGAAAATCAGACCTATAGCGCCCCCGAAAATCCCTACCAAGGCGCATGTATATAAAACTGGGCCGATTTCGTACGATGCCTGCCACCGAACCAGGCATAATGCGAACAATGGCGCGAAAACCGCAAGGAAGCCAACGACAGCATATATCCAAAAATGCCGCCAGCGCTTCCGCCTTAGAGCGTAGAAAGCGGGAATCCCGATTACTGCCTCCAGAAAATAGAATACCAGGCACATAAACATGAAGCCCGCCAGCAGCGTGATGTGAGAGCGGTGCATGTGGAGATTGTAGCCGGCCACAGCCGCCGGGATAATGGGTGCAAGAAAGAACGCCCAACGGGCACGCATCAGAACACTCCCTGTCGGCATGAGCGCATCAGATTACAGACAGATGAGCAATTATCGTGTCAAGGTTGTCTGCAGCATCCCTCTCAGTCGAACCGCGCGGGACGAAACGGCTCAAGCAACGGGCTGGCCGCGCCGCTGACGATCTCGCCGGCCAGCACTTCTCCCGTGATCAGACCCAGCGTCGCGCCGCTGTGGCTGAAGACGACGTGGTAGCCCGGAATGCCGGTCAACTGGCCGAATACCGGTTCGCCGTCGGCTGGTATCGGCTTGGGCCCCATATGATGGCTTTCCAGGGTAAGCGTCGGGTTGCCCTCCAGCACTTTGGAGGCTTCCTCCAGCAGGCCTGTGATCGTCGACGGCTTGACCTCATAGCTACCGTCTTCGCGCACGACAACCTCTTCCTCGGACCAGGCCGAATCCAGCGCGAAACCGCCGTTCGGCGTCGGCCGGATGGCGACGCGCGGCGTGTTGAGCACGGCGCGCAGCGGGTGGCGTACCGGCTTGCTGAACAGAAGCAGCGCGCGCGTCGTGCCGTCGCCGACGCGGCTGCCTGCTTTCGCCGCCATAGCCGGCACCGCCGGACCTGTCGCGACCACCACTGCATCCGCGTCGACCACCTGACCCGAAGCCGTCCTAACGCCGGTCGCGCGGCCACTGGCAAGAATGACATCGGCTGCACCACTGTCGGTGAGGATACGCCCGCCGCGTTCGCCGAACTCGCGCAGCAACAGCCCGATCAGCGACGGCAGGTCGACCCAGCCTTCGCCGGCATTGAAGATGGCGCCTTGGCGAGAAACGGCCTTCGCGTCGACACCCGGCGTAACGGCGGCGATGTTGCCGGGCGCAAGCAGGCGCGTCTCGTAGCCGATCGCCTGTTCGTGACGATAAATCTCCGCGATCTGGTTGGCGGCATTGTCGGCGTCCCAGGTGAGCCCACCGTCGAGCCGCAGCCAGGCGCGGCAATCCTGCACTGCGGCGAGCTTCCTGTAGCGGTCCAGGCCGGCCATGCGCAGCGCGTGGTAGGCGGCGGAGCGTTTGCGCGCCGAGTTGAGCCAGGCGAGCGAACGCGACGACGCGCCATTGGCGACCGGCCCATCGGTGACGATCGTCACCTGCGCGCCGAGCCGGGCGAGGTGAACGGCGGTCGAGACGCCGAAGATACCGGCACCGATGACGGCGACCTTGAGGGCGGATTTATCGGTCATGGCTGCTGCTTTCGATGATCGGGCTTTGGCTTGGGAGAGGGCGCGGCGGCATCGCTCACAGCACCTCGGCGAGGAATTGCCGGAGTCTCGGGCTCTTCGGCCGGTCGAAGATCTCCGCCGGCGGGCCGACCTCGACGATGCGGCCTTCGTCCATGAAGGCGACCTGGTCGGCCACCTTGCGGGCAAACCCCATCTCATGGGTGACGACGATCATCGTCATGCCGCGACGGCCGAGATCGGCCATCAGGTTGAGCACGCCCTTGACCAGTTCGGGGTCGAGCGCGCTGGTCACCTCGTCGAAGAGGATGACTTCAGGGTCCATCGCCAGCGCACGGGCGATGGCCACGCGCTGTTGCTGGCCGCCGGAGAGGCGGCTCGGCCGGTAGTCGGCGCGGGCGGCGAGTCCCACTTCCGTCAGGCGCGCTTCGGCAAGGCGCTTCGCTTGGCTCCGCGGCATGCCTTTGATCTCGGTCAGCGCCAGCATGACGTTCTCGATCGCGGTATGGTTCGGGAATAGGTTGAAATGCTGGAAGACCATGCCGACGCGCCGGCGCAGCGTCTCCGGCTTCATCGCCAGGATGCTTTGGCCGTCGAGCAACACGTCGCCGGCCTTCGGCTCGACCAGCCGGTTGAGGCAGCGCAGCAGCGTCGATTTCCCCGAACCCGACGGCCCGATGACGCAGGTGACCGTGCCCGGCTCGACCTTCAGCTTGATCTGCTTCAGCACCTGCAATTCGCCATAAGCCATGTCGAGATCGCGCACTTCGAGGCTGCCGGCCTTGATCGCCGGCCGCGCCGCGCCGGACGACGCCGTGTCCTTCAATTCGCCGACCTCGACCAGCCCGCTGACCACGCCGCCCGGCTTTTGCTTGCCGAGCCGCAGGCGGTTGTCGATGGTGTTGACCACATGGGTGAGCGGCACGGTGATGATGAGATAGAACATGCCGGCCAGGAGCAGCGGCGACAGGTTTCCGGTGACCACGGCCTGGTCCTGGCCGATGCGGAAAATCTCGCGTTCGGAAGCGAGCAGGCCGAGGAAGTAGACGAGGCTGGAATCCTTGACGTTGCCGATGAACTGGTTGACCAGGGCCGGCAGCACACGGCGCACGCCTTGCGGAATGACGATCAGCCGCATGCCCTGGCCATAGCTCATCGAGAGCGCGCGGCAAGCTTCCATCTGGCCGCTTTCGACGCTTTGGATACCCGAGCGAAAGATCTCGCCGATATAGGCGCCGGCGATCAGGCTGAGCGCGAGGATGCCGAGCGGGTAGGGGGAGGGCCCAAAAATCTCGCGACCGATACGGGCAAAGCCCTGGCCGATCAGGAGGATGGTGAGGATCGCTGGGAGCCCGCGAAAAATGTCGGTGTAGACGCGCGCCGGAATGCGCAGCCAGGCGGAGCGCGAAATGCCCATCACGGCAAGCACCATGCCGATGAAGATGCCAAGCACGGTCGAGGCCGCGGCTAGGATCAGCGTGTTCTTCAAGCCGACCATGAGCAGCGACGGCAGTACTTCGGCCATCGCGTCCCAGTCGAAAAAGCTGCGCTGAAGGTTTGCTAACCAGTCCATCCGCCAACCTGCCCTGCTCGGCGACGGAATTCTCCGTCGCGCGATCGCTCACCACCTGCCTGAAAGGCCGCCGGCATTCGCGCCGGCGGCAAATTTACAGGTCAGTTCTTCTTGGGGAGATATTGCTCCGGCATCGGCGATCCGGGGAACCATTTCTGGTAGAGGTCGCGCCAGGTGCCGTCCTGCATGGCTTCATGGATGCCCTTGTTCAAAGCCTCGCGGAAAGCGTCGTTGCCCTTCCGGATGACGAAACCGGCCGGCGCGTCGAAGGACGGGATGTTGACGGCGATCTTGAGCGCCGGATAGCGCTCGCCATATTGTTTGGCCGCCTCATAGTCGAGGAAGTGGCCGTCGATCGTACCGTTGTTGAGCGCGGCGATGGCCGAGTTGTTGTCGGGGAACTTCACCAGGTCGGTGTTGGTGAAATTCTTGGCGGCGTAGATCTCCTGCAGCGTGCCCTGCACGACGCCGAGGCGCTTGCCGGCGAGGCCGTCGGCGCTGGTGATCTTGGGATCTGACGTCAGCACCGACAGATATCCGGCGAGATAGCCGTCGGAGAAATCGACCGTCTGCTTGCGCTTCTCCGTCGTGCCGATCGCCGCGACCGCGACATCGAAGCGCTGGTTGGCGACCGAAGGCATCAGCGCCGAGAATTCCTGGCCGGTGAAGGTCACCTGTTCCGGCTTGAAGCCCATGCGGCCGACCACGTTGAGGAAGAATTCGAGGTCGAAGCCGGTGAACTTGCCGTCGGCGGTGGTGAAGGCATAGGGCTTGGCGTCGCCCATCGTGCCGACGCTGATCGTCTTGGGGTCGATGAGATTGTAGGGATTGTCCGCCGCCCAGGCCTTGGGCAGCGAAAGCGCCGCCAGCGCGATGGCGAAGAACACCGAGCCGATGCGCTGCCGCCGGCTCGCTGTGAAAAGACCTCTTATGCTCATTTGGTTGTTCTCCACTCTGAAGATCGGTTCAAGCCGGGCTCTGAAAACGGCCCGGCGGTCAATTCGACACGGCTTCCGATGCGGCGCCTCCCGGCGCTCTTTTTCTTATGAGACCGGTCTCAAATGCGAATGAGACCGGTCTCTTGACATTTGTAGGCACAGCGACGACCATTCGTCAACGCGTTTGAGAGCGACTGCCCAAGGAATGAAGCGCCCACCCAAGGCTCCCTCCGTCACCGTCAGCGACGTCGCCCGCGAAGCAGGGGTTTCGAAGGCGACGGCGGCGCGCGTGCTGGGCGGCTACGGCACGGTGAGCGAGACGGTGCGCGTCGCCGTGCTGGAAGCCGCCAGGGCGCTCGACTACCGGCCGAACGAACTGGCGCGCAGCATGACGACCGGGCGCTCAGGAAGCATCGGCGTGGTTGTCGGCGACATCGAGAACCCGTTCTTCTCGCTGGCCGTTCGCGGCATCAGCGACGTTGCGCGCTTGTCCGGCATCAACGTCATCCTCGCCAATTCGGGCGAAGACGTCGAAGCCGAGAAGAACGCGATCCGCGTCCTCCTGGCCAAGCAGGTCGACGGGCTGATCGTGACGCCGGCCCAGGCCGGCGAGATCGCGCATCTCAAGGAGATCGCCTGTCCGCTGGCGCTGCTCGACCGCGCTTTGCCGGGGCTTGCCGTCGACACCGTCACGGTCGACGACCGCAATGCCGCGCTGCAGGCCACGCGCATCCTGACCCGGGAAGGGCACCGAAGGATCGCTTATGTCACCGCGGCGGTGTTGTCGGGAGACTTTCGCGGCGCGGCGTCCAGGATCAACACCTCGACGGTGCGCGAGCGCATACTCGGCTTCATCGAGGCCTGCCGCGAAGCGGGCATAGAAGGCGCGGAGCGCAACATCCATTTCGGCAGCGGGCGATCGGAGAGCGCGCACGCCATGGTGCAGCGCCTGCTCAAAAGCCAGGAGCGGCCGACGGCGATCCTCGCCTCCGACAGCGTCGTGGCGCTCGACCTGTTCAAGGCGATCCGCGAATGCGGCTTCAGCATCCCGCGCGACATATCGCTGATCACCTTCCACGATGCCGACTGGACGAGCGTCACCACGCCGCCGATCACCGTCATCGACCAGCCTGTCTATGCGCTGGGAAAATTGGTGGCGGAGCTGTTAATACGCCGCCTGAAAGGCGACGACCGGCCGCCCGAAAGGATCGTGCTGCCGACGACGATCATCGAACGGATGTCGGTAGGTCCGTCGTCAGAGATATGAGAGTTTGAAAAGCAATCGGCCGGCGCGGCTCAGCTAAGCCACGCCGGCCCGGTCCTATCCCGGGAGGATCAAGACTCCAACCAGACAGTCTCGAAATGCTGCTCCAGCGCCTGGTGCTGCTCGCAGCCATGCACGCCCTTGCGGTAGGTGCGGTAGACCGAGCGCCAGTAGGGCTGGATAATGATGCCGCTGTCGCGCAGATTGGTCTCGATCTTTGCCATGATCTCCTTGCGCGCCGCCGCATCGGGCGTCGCCAGCGCCTTATCGAGAAGCTCGTCGAACTCCTTGTCGGCATAGGCGCTTTCGTTCCAGGCCGCGCCCGATTTGTAGGCGAGCGCCAGCACCTGGACGCCGAGCGGCCGTCCCAGCCATTCGGTGCAGGAATAGGGAAATTTGGCCCAGTCGTTCCAGAAGGTCGCGGCCGGCAGCACCGTGCGCTTGATCTTCAGGCCCGCCTCGCGGATCTGCGCGGCGATCGCGTCGGCGGTGCTCTTCTGCCATTCGATGTCGACCGAGATCAGCTCGTATTCGTGGTCGGCCTTGCCGGCTTCGGCGATCAGCTTCTTCGCCTGATCGACGTCCCGTTTGGCCGGTCCGATGTCCGCGAATTCGGGATGCATCGGGCCGACATGGTGGTTGTCGGCCGGCTTGCCGCGCCCATCGATGCCGAGCTTCAGCACAGCCGTATTGTCGACCGCAAGCTGCGCGGCGCGGCGCACCTTGACGTCGTCATAGGGCGCGTTGGCGACATTGAAGCGCGCGACGATGGTCGAACCGGTGGCGATCTCGGAGTTTTCCAGCCCCATCTGCTCGGTCTGGGAGACGGCATCCGAAGCGGTTTCGTGGTCGGTGTCGATCTCTCCGGATTCGAAGGCCGACAGCGTGGCGTTGGGATCGGAGCCGTAGTCGACCCATTTGATGCCGTCGAGATGGAACTCACCCTTCCACCACTTGTCCTTGCGCTTCACCTCTGCGCCCGTCTCTGCGTCCCAGCTCACCAGCTCGCAGGGGCCGGTGGTGATGGCCAGCGCCTTTTTCGGGTCGGCATCGCCGTCATAGGAGCGGTGCATGATCAGCGCCGGATAGTCGGCCATGCCGGCGATCAGCGAGATGTCGGGCTTCGGCAAATTGAGCTTGATCGTATAGTCGTCGACTTTCTGGATGCCGCCGTCGACCGGCTTCTTGGTATCGGCATTGACCAGTGCCCCCATGCGCGCGGCAACCGAATTGCCGGCGACGGATGCGTCGCACCAGCGGTTGAGATTATGGATCACGTCCTCGGCGTTGAAGGTGTCGCCATTCGACCAGGTGATGCCCTTGCGCACATGCAGCGTGATCGTCTTGGCATCGTCGCTGGTCTCCCAGCTTTCCAGCAGCCACGGCTCGAAGGAAAAGTCGGTCTTCCAGCGCACCAGATATTCGTTGCAGTGGCGCGCCACATTGGACATCTCGACGCCGTCGAAGGTGCGAGGGTCCTTGAAGCCTTTGACGTTCATGGCGACCCTGAGCACGCCGCCCTTTTTCGCCTCCTCGGCGCGCGCGGGCGAGGGGGTGAGCCCGCCCAGCGCGAAGGCGCCGGCGGCGCTGACGCCGAAGCCGGCCATCAGCGCCAGATATTCACGTCGGCTGATCGCGCCTTTCTTGAAGTCATTGGCGGTCGGTCTGGCTTGCGGGTGGAGTTTCCTGTCGGTCAGCATGAATTTCATCGTCGTTCCCTTTGTTGTCGGTGGCTGCCGCTCGGGGCCTGCCGGCGTAGTGCTGGGCCGGCGGCATGCAGGAGGCAGCGGACACCCTGGCCGCCGTAAGGCGCGGGGGCGGATGCGACCGCCGGAGCGCCGTTGCCTGCCGGAGGGATGATAGGTCTGCTTGCCACGACGAAATGTTTGGTTTTCCGCAGTTCTTGTGCGCTGTTCCGCAGAGCGTTGAAGCTGCTGATCTCCCCCCTCGTGGGGGAGATGCCCGGCAGGGCAGAGGGGGGCGCTGTCCCGCCGACGTCTCAACTAACTGCCGCTACCTTCGCAGGTAGTTTTTGGATTTTAGGAATCCGAAAGGTCGCGATCCTTCGCGCCCCCCTCTGGCCTGCCGGCCATCTCCCCCACAAGGGGGGAGATTAGCGCGCCGTCGCCGGCGCCCAGCCTGGCGATGTCGCTGATGATCCTCGCAAACGCCTCAGCCGCCCTTGGCACCGTCATCCGTGCCCGCAGAAAGCTGTGCACCAGCCGCTTCTCCTCTCGCCACCACGCTTGTCCACCGGCCGCAAGGATCCGGTTGCGATAGGCCTCGCCATCGGAAGACAGCGGATCGCACTCGGCGGTGACGATCACCGTCGGCGGCAGGCCGGAGAAGTCGCGATCGCGGAGCGGTGAGAACGTCGGATCGTCCAGCACTTGTCCCGGTGCGGAACGGACGCGACGGTAGAACTCGATATCGGCCAGCGTCAGCAGCGGCGCCTCGGCATGCTCGATATAGGAACGCCCGCTCTCGTCGCCGCCGAGGCCGGGATAGATCAGCACCTGGCCGACGGCATGCCGCTCATGATGCCGCGTCGCCTGCGCCACCGCCGCCGCCAGGGTGCCGCCGGCGCTCTCGCCGCACAGAACGATCGGCAGGGCGCTTGTCGCCGCGACCCATTCGAACACGGCCAGCGCATCGTCGAAGGCGGCGGGATGCAGATGCTCCGGCGCCAGCCGGTTGTCGGCCGAGATCACCTCGAAGCCGGTGCCGGCGCAGATCTCGGCACAGATGTCGTCATGGCTGTTCAGGTCGCCGAGCACGAAGCCGCCGCCATGATAGTAGACGACAATGGCCGTCGCGATCCTGTTCGCCATGCGGTAATGCCGCACCGGGATGGCATGCGCTTGCGTGACGACCAGCCCGTCGCCGGCGCTCACGCCCGCGGGGCGGCCGTGGTGGAACGCCGCGCACATCCGATTGTACACCGCGCGCTGCTCGGCAATGGGCGCTGCAACGATCTCTGGCGGGTACCAACTGTTGACCTTGTCGATATAGGCCCACAACTCCGGGTCGAGCCTGTCGGCATATTTGCCGCGCCTCGTTTGGTCTGCTGCGTCGCCCGCCATTGGTTCACAGCTCGGCGTAAAGCCGCGCCGCGTTCTCGAAAGTGAAGCGCAGCGGCACCGAGCCCTCGACCTGCCAGACATCGACCACATCGCCGGCCAGCAGCCGGCAGGCGTCAAGCGTGTTGGCGACGGCGCCGCCATAGAGCCGGTTGGCGAGGTTGAGGATGCCGGTCTGGTGCATGGCCGCGCTGCCGCTGCCGCAGGCGTCCTTGACCAAAAGCACGCGAAAACCGCGCGCGACGGCGTCCTTCGCCGTGGCGTCGATGCAGGCCTCGGTCCAGACGCCGGCAATGACCAGCCATTCGATGCCGGAAGCCTTGAGCTTGTCGGCGAAATCGTTCCTGCCGAAGGCGCTTGCCTCCTGCTTGACCAGCATGGCCTCGCCGTCCTTCGGGCCAACCTCGTGGCAGATCGCGGTCAGTGGGTCATTTTTATCGGAGAAGGCCGACTTGCCGCTCTGATCCACCGGATGGAACGGCCGCGCTTCGGCAAGGTCGACGATGTAGGCCCAATGGTAGAGCGGCACGAAATTGCGCCGCGCCGCGTCCTGCAGCCGCTGGACGTTGGCGAGGATGTCGGCAAAGCCCTCGACCAGATAGCGCTCGTCCTGGCGATGCTCCTCCTGGAGATCGATGAACACCGCGGCGACGCTGCCGCGCCGGATGGAGATGGGCGTTTTCATGCAGAGACGCCTTGGTTGGCGCTCATGTCCGTTCCGTTCAGCGCGCTGGCGTAAGCCGTGGTGCTTGGCCGGTGCCTCTCCACCTTCGTCATCCACGGGCGGAGCAGGAGCGAAGCTCCGTCGCGGAGACCCGAGGATCCATGCCGTGACGTTGATCGACGGATGCAGCGGAGCAGAATTTGGACCGTGGCGGTGCTTTGAAGTCGCGGCATGGATCCTAGGGTCTGCGCCGCGTCGCTGCGCTCCTTGCTTCGCCCTAGGATGACGAAGCGGTGGGCGTTCGCGCAAGCAGCAAAGTTCACGTCACCGAGGCCGGCAGTAGGCATCAAACCGCTCATCCCAGGAATTCATCCTCATACGGAAACCGCGAAAGCAGCTCCGTTCCCGTGTCCGTAATGAGAATCTCGTCCTCTAACTTGACGCCCTCGCGGCCGCCTTTCTCGCCGATATAGCTTTCGACGCTGACCACCATGCCGGGCACGACGATGCCGTCGCGGCCGTAGGTCTCGTAGTCCATCGCGTGGGCGATAAAAGGCGTCTCGCCATGCATGCCGACCCCGTGCATCACCGAAGTGTAACGCTGGTCGACGAAACGGTCCGGGATCTTCCAGGCCTTCTCGGCGATCTCGCGGAACGCCATGCCGGGCTTCACGATGCCGATGTTATGCTGCACCTGGTCATGCGCCATGCGATAGAGCGATTTCTGGTAGGGCGTCGGCTTGCCCGGCCCGCAGCGGAAGGTGCGCGAGAAATCGGAATAATAGCCGTAGCACCCAATCGTGTCGGTATCGAGCGCGACCAGCTCGCCCGGCCGGATCTTGCGCCCGCTCGCCTCGTTGAACCAGGGATTGGTGCGCTGCCCGGAGGTCAGCAGCCTTGTCTCGATGAACTCGCCGCCCTGGCGGATCACCTCGCCATACATGATGGCGAACAGCTCGTTTTCCGACACACCGGGCTTGATCGCCTCGCGCACAGCGGCGACCGCCGCTTCGGCGCCGGCCATCGACGCCAACAGGCATTTGACTTCCTCCGGCGTCTTTACCGCCCGGACCGCCAGGATCTCGCCCTGGCAATCCCGGACCTCGCAGCCGCGCTTTTCCAGCGCCAGCGCCTGCAAATGACTGCAGCGGTCGAGCCCGAGCTTCATCGAACCGCCTCCATGCTTCTTCAGCAGCTCTGCGATCTCGTCAGCGAAGGGGCCGGCGGTCTCGTCATCACGGCCCGAGACCGACGACCAGACCAGCTTCGAAGGCCTTGCCTCGTCGATCGTGTCGAGCACCATCGAGACATGGTAGCTCTGCGGATATTCGAACAGCACGATCGGTCCTTCGGTCGGGATGAAGAAGTATCGCGTCGAGTTGCGCAGGAAATAGCCGAACATGTTGCGCGAGCCGGTGGCGTAGCGCTGGTTGTAAGGATCGAACAGAACGACGCCGCCATAGCCCGCCTCGCGCATCCAGCCGCGCAGTTTTGCCAGCCGGCCTTTGCGAAGGGCATCCGCATCGATAAAGGACGGCTCGGTGTCGGACAGCCACATGCCGCCGGCCGGATCGGCCGCTGCCGGATGGCGCATGCGGTCCTTGAAGTCCACATCCTCGGTGCTGTCGGGATCGAAAACGACGATGCTCATGGGAAGTCTCCTGTTGCGGAGACCATAGCGGGGCGGGGGTTTCAGCTTGTGCGGAGTTCCGCAAATGTTGTGCCGGATGCCGCGTGGCCGCTAATGCCGCCGCATCGCCTTCGGCGCGTGTCCATGCTCCTCCTTGAAAGCCCGCGCAAAACTCGACATCGAGGCAAAGCCGCAGGCCAGCGCGACATCGCGCACCATCAGCGTGGAATGGGCCAAAAGGTCGGCGGCGCGCTTCAGCCTGAGTCGCCGGTAATAGCCGTTGGGCGAGATATTTAGCTCGGCGCGGAAATTGCGCTCCAGCTTGTCCGGCGACACGCCAAGCCTTGTCGCAAGCTCGGCCATGCCGAGCCGCTCCTCGACCGCGTCCTCCATGATCGCGATGGCTGACAGCACCAGCTCGTTCTGGACGCCCGTGCGCAGCCGGAGCGGCATCAGCTTGCGGTCGACGCTGGAGCGTAGGGGCGAATGCACGAACCATTCGGCGACGCCGGCCGCGATCTCGGCGCCGTAGTCGCGCGCGATGATCTCGAGCATCATGTCGAGGCCACCGACGCCGCCGGCCGAGGTGAAGCGCTTGCGGTCGATGACGAAGAGATCGCGCCGAAGCTCGATGTCCGGGAACGCCTCGGTGAAGGCGGCCTGGCTGGTCCAGTGCAAGGTGCAGGCATGGTCGTCGAGCAGGCCCGCACGGGCGAGAAAGAAGGCCGCGTCAGCGACCGCGCCGATATGCGCGCCACCGCGCAGGCTTTTCCTGATCCAGCTCATCGCCTCGTCGGCCACGACGTGGTCGGCGTCGCCGCCGGAGCAGACGACGATGCGGTCAACCTTCGGCGCGTCGGCGGCCGAAAATCCGGGCTGGATGACGACACCGTTGGAGGCTTCGACCGTGCCCTTGTCGGCGCCGACGATCACCCAGCGATAGCATTCGCGCTTTGACAACACATTGGCGGCGCGCAGCGGCTCGATGACGGAAGAAAACGCCATCATCGGAAAGCCTGGAAAGACAAGCACTGCGAAGGTGAGGGGCGCTTCGTTCGCCTCCGGTTGGTCGCGGTCGCGTTCTCGGCTGGCTAAGGCGACATTCACGATTGTGTATTTCCCGGGCGCTGCATTGATGGCACAGAGAGCGAGACTCTAGCGGGCGCGTCGGCGCCCTTGCAACGGAGAGACGACACCATGTTTGCGGCAACCGCCATCGACACCAAGGACAAGCCGACTTTCTACAAGGAATTGGCCGCGCAGCTTAAGGCGCTGCTCGAAGGCGAGGGCGACTCCATCGCCAACGCCGCCAACACCGCGGCGCTGATCTACCAGATGGTGCCTGACCTCAACTGGGCCGGCTTCTATTTCCTCGCCTCAGACGACGAGATGGTGCTCGGTCCGTTCCAGGGCAAGCCGGCCTGCGTGCGCATCGCCGTCGGCAAGGGCGTCTGCGGCAAGGCGATCGAGCTCGACATGTCGATGCTGGTCAAGGATGTGCACGAGTTCCCCGGCCACATCGCCTGCGATGCCGCCTCGCGCTCGGAACTGGTGGTGCTGTTGCGCGATGCCGAAGGCGCCTTCGGCGTGCTCGACCTCGACAGCCCGACGCCCGGCCGCTTCGACAAGGAGGACCAGGCCGGCATCGAGAAACTCGCCGCGATCTATGTCGCGTCTTGCTCGTTCGAGGATTAGAGCAATTCCAGGAAAAGTGTGAGCGATTTTCCGTCCGGAATTGCGTAAAACAAGGAGATAGGGCTAGGCGAACTTCACCAGCATCAGGCTGAAGCAGCCGATGAAGATGAAGGCCGAGAAGGCCAGCATCAGCGGGCGCAGGCCGCGCGACCGTAGCTGGGAGATGTCGGCCTGAAGGCCCATGGCGGCGAGCCCCATGGTCAGCACGATCTGTGCGGCCAGCGCGATTGCCGAATGGATCGGCGCCGGGATGGCGACCAGGCTGTTCAGCGCCACGACCGCGACGAAGGCCGCTACGAACCACGGCATCGGCGGCTTGGCGCCGGAAGCATCAGTGTTGCCGCGCCGCGCCATCAGGCCGAGCGCGATGACCATGGGCGCCAGCATCGCGACGCGCGTCAGCTTGGCGACCGTCGCCGTCTCGCCGGACAGCGTGCCGTTCTGGAAGCCGGCGCCGATCACCTGCGCCACCTCATGGATGGAGGCGCCGGCCCACAGGCCAAACGCGTGCTGGTCGAGGCCGAACACCGGCGCGAGCAGCGGGAAGCCGAGCATGGCGACGGTGCCGAACAGCGTGATCGCGGCGACGGCATAGGTGACGTCTTCATCCCGCGCTTCGGTGACGATGTTGGTGGCGACGATCGCCGAAGCGCCGCAGATCGAGGTGCCGGCCGCGATCAGTTGCGCGAGCTTGCGGTCGACGCCGATCAGCCGGCCAAGCGTGACGGTGAACAGGAAGGTGGCGCCGAGTGTCGCAGCGACGATGCCGACGCCGCCAAACCCGATGCCGGCGACCTGGCCGAGCGTCAGCTGGAAGCCGAGCAGCACGATAGCAAAGCGCAGCAGACGCTTTTGCGAGAATGCGATGCCGGCCTTGGCGTGCGCAGGCAGGCCGAGCACGTTGGAATAGACCATGCCGGCGACGACGGCCAGGATCATCGGGCTGAACAAAGTGAGGCCGGAGAAGCCACGCGCCGAATAGGCGACGCTGGTGATCATCCCCACCAGCACCAGTCCCGGCACGACGCCGGTCGAGATCGCAGCGAGGGCAGGGCGCCTGCTGCTCTGACTGGCCGAATTCAGGCTGTTTGGAAGATCGTTCGCGGTCGCGGGCAGGAAAGACAATTGAATTCTCCAGGCGCTTTCACGGGTGAAATGCCATTCCGAAATCAATCTTTCAAGCGAATTGTTTGTATCATAACGATCGATTTTTACGAACGATCAGGCACGCAGCGCTCGTAATCTGTAGGAGCGATGTAAAACGCGCTTATCGGATGCCGGCGGTTGGCTTGACAGCGTTGCGGCCTCCGGTCCAGTTTCGCGCCATGGTAGCCCTTATCGCAAACACTCAGCGACGCCGCCGCTCCTTCGAGCGGCAAGCTGATTGCGTGAAGACAAAGGCCGGCTAGCAAGTCACCCTCGTCTGTCCGTCCCCCAGCCCCGCCCATCGAAACGATCGGCGGGTTTTTTGCATTTTGGAGTGTCTCGAATGACTGTCGTTTCTGCCATCGAATTTCGGCTGGCCACGCCGGCGGATGCCGCCGCCATCCGTGACATCGTGCGCGCGGCCTATGCCAAATGGGTCCCGGTGATCGGCCGCGAGCCGATGCCGATGCGAGCCGACTACGACAAGGCCGTCGCCGAGCATCCATTCGGGCTCGCCATCGACGGCGATCGCATTGTCGGCCTGATCGAGACCGTGCTGGCCGACGACCACCTCTGGATCGAAAACGTCTGCGTGGCGCCTGACGCGCAGGGCAGGGGCATCGGCCGGCTGCTGCTGGAGCGGGCGGAGGCCAAGGCGCGCCAGGCCGGGCGTCATGAGCTTCGCCTGCTGACCAACGGCGCCTTTGAGGCGAATGTCTCGCTCTATGCGAGGCTGGGCTACACGATCGACCGGGAGGAGCCGTTCATGAATGGCACGACCGTCTATATGAGCAAGAGGATCGCCGGCTGAGCGGCGGCCGCACGGTTGATGGGCAAGGCTGGACACGCGCTGCTTTAGCCGTCCATCTTGGCTTTGGCTGAAGCTCCACTGGCGCCGCGGAGGCTGGCTCAATCGCTCGTGCTTGCGTTTGACAGGACGCTTGCGGCATCGTTATCTCTGGCGGTATACGACGACCCAATCCATCACAATCGAGAACCACGGCTGACCGAGGAGGAAATCCATGTCCCATAATCTGCAGTTCTACATCGACGGCGCCTGGGTCGATCCGGTGGCGCCGAACACGCTGGACGTCATCGATCCCTCCAATGAAGACGCTTTCGCGCAGATTTCGCTGGGCTCCAAGGCCGATGTCGACAAGGCCGTGGCTGCCGCCAAGCGCGCCTTCAACACGTTCGGCTTTACCTCGGTCGAGGAACGCCTCGACATCCTCAACCGCATCATCGAAGTCTACAAGAAGCGCAGCGGCGACCTTGCGCTTGCCGTCTCGCGCGAGATGGGCGCACCGCGCCAGATGGCGCTCGACAGCCAGGTCGGCGTCGGCCTGGCGCATCTCACGAAGATGGCCGAGGTGCTGAAGTCATTCCAGTTCCGCCACGTCAAGGGCTCGGCGCTGATCGTCAAGGAGCCGATCGGCGTCGTCGGCCTGATCACGCCGTGGAACTGGCCGCTCAACCAGATCACCTGCAAGGTCGGCCCGGCACTTGCCGCCGGCTGCACCATGGTGCTGAAGCCGTCCGAGATCGCGCCGCTCGATGCCATCATCTTCGCCGAGATCATCGACGAGGCAGGCGTGCCTAAGGGCGTGTTCAACCTCGTCAACGGTGACGGCCCGGGCGTCGGTCAGGCACTTTCCAGCCATCCCGATATCGACATGATGTCCTTCACCGGTTCGACCCGCGCAGGCATCCTGGTCGCCAAGGCCGCCGCCGATACGGTCAAGCGCGTGCATCAGGAGCTCGGCGGCAAGTCGGCCAACATCCTGTTCCCCGATGTCGATCTGGAGCGGGCGGTCACCAAGGGCGTCGCCGGCTGCTTCGGCAACAGCGGCCAGTCCTGCAACGCGCCGACCCGCATGTTCGTGCCGCGCGACCGTCATGACGAGGCCGCCGGCTATGCGAAGCAGGCGGCGGAGAAATTCACAGTCGGCCCGGCCGACGCGCCGGCCTCGAAGCTCGGCCCGGTGGTCAGCCAGATTCAGTTCGACAAGATCCAGGACCTGATCCAGAGCGGCATCGACGAAGGCGCCACGCTCGTCGCCGGAGGTCCCGGCCGTCCGGCCGAACTCAATCGCGGCTATTATGTGCGCCCGACCGTGTTTGCCGACGTCACCCACGACATGCGCATCGCCAAGGAGGAGATCTTCGGCCCGGTGCTGGCGATCATGCCCTATGACAGTGTCGAGCAGGCGGTCGAGCAGGCCAACGACACGGTCTACGGCCTTGCCTCCTACCTCCAGGCAAAGGACATCGAGAAGGCGCGCCAGGTGGCGGCTCGCATGCGCTCCGGCAATGTCTACATAAACTATCCGACCTGGGACGCCGGCCTGCCCTTCGGCGGCTACAAGCAATCCGGCAACGGCCGCGAATATGCCGAATATGGCCTTGAGGATTTCCTCGAGATCAAGGGCATCGCCGGCTACGAGGCGGCTGAATAGCCGGCTGACGAAAAAATCAAACATCGAGCCTGCCGAGGGCCGCCCTTCGAGAGAGGAGCGGCCTTTGGCTTTTGCAACACCAGGCAACGTGCCCCCTTGGCTTGTTCTTGTGCAAGGCGAAGGTGCTGGGCAATTGACGGTCGTGGCGAGGCCCCGGGCCACTATCGGTTCAGCGGTGGGGCTGGCGACTGTCGTGGCCGCCGCGGTTTGCCTCGATTATGCCGACCATGGCGCGCGTGAACTCGACCATGCTGTTTGCCGTCAGGGCTGCGTTGTCCGGACTTTGACCGATATGCTCTGCGGCTCCGCAGCATGACCGGCGGATGGTGTCGTAATGCGGGTCTCTTTCATCGTCCGGCATCGCCGCCAGATTGAAGGCGCGACGGTGGATCATGCGCAATAACTGGGCCAGCGCTGTCTCAGCACTCATGTTTCTTGCTCCGGCCGGACGTCGCGGCATAGCGCCGGATCGTCGATCAGGAACTGGTCTTAACGCGCATAGGCTCTGCCATGCTTATTAATATATCGTTGATTGCTAATGTAATGTCCGACGACCATAGAGCGCTGAACGTGTCACGAGCAGCGGCGAGACGCTAGACCATTGCCGCACAAGCCTCGCGCTCAGCGGCTTCCGGGTCTAGGCGCGCCAGTCCGACCTACTTACAAGGGGGTAAGTAGATGCTTGTGCCTGGCGCCTTAATGGATGCCTTCCAATTTACGCCGGCAGATACGTAAATCGCCGTTAGCCGGTTCGTGCTGCCCAACACGTAGCTAAGTCCCCACCGGTCAGGCCCGACACAGTCTGGCCTTCCCCGCCAGTGTCGGGCCGCCCGGCGTGAAAGGAAGGCGCCCAGTGGAAACCAGGGGAAAGATCGAGTTAAAGCACTATCTGCGCAATTGCTAATCTAAGATCGCTCTAGCCGACTCAGCCGCATGGGTCGGTTAGGCCCGGCTGTCTCAGCCCAATGCACCCCAACCCCTGGGATTGTCGGGCCGCTTGTCGTGCGGAACTCGCCGGGCGAAGACCCCAACAGCCTCAAGCCCGACGAGCCCACTAACCCGATCAATGTACGCAATCGGGACCGGGACCAGCCCGGCACGGACTTGACTTGCAAGGCGAATGCCAAGCCCCCTGTCTCGAAATGGGGCAACAGTCCCGCCAGCACGTCTTGACGCGCTTGGGCAGTTACCCGGCCCACTGCATGCGGATCACGAACTCGCCTGGCCCCGAGAAAGGCCGGGGCCTTGGCGATGCCAGAGCGAATACGGCTTCGATTGCCCGACAGGCTGCTCGTTCGGAACGCATGGCGAAGTGTCTCGTGGGCGCGCAGCGGAGTGCTTAATCGGTTTCGGCCACCAGTTCATGATGCTGGCGCAAGACTGGTCTCCCCGCCTGCCTGATTTATCTATCCTGGGCTAGCTCCATGGAGCGATTTGGGGGTGATCCGTTTCTGCTATGTTGATCTGTCGCCTGGCGTTTTTGGGGTAGAGACGGGTGGCGTGCACGTCAGGCCTGGCGTGCGGCTGGGTTACGGAAGTTGTAACGCGTTTTTGACGTTCCGACCCCGGCCGCACCCCTGACGCCCGCACCTGGACCTTCAACTCCGATGCCATGTATTCGCTGGCTCGGCCGTCGTTTTGATTGTGCTGCCCATGTCCCACCCGCAAGGCAGCTCAAGGCGGCGGGGACCGACCCCAACGCCACCAGCCCGGTCCCCGCTGCTTGCCATCGCCGGGGAGGGCGCTTGTGAAAGAAGCCTGACTTGCCAGGGGGTATGGCACCCGGGCCAAACTGAAAGATGCGGCGTCCTTGGGATGTCAAACACCAGGACGCCGTCGGTATGGGACCTTGGTCCTAAGTATCGCTTCCGCCAGGTGCAGTATAGTCGGCGCTAAGGTCTGACGATCGCAAATCAACCAAAAAAGTTAGTCCTTCGTTCATAGAACAAGCGCTCCCGTGGATGTCAGGTTGCGCGTCGGGGCGTCGGGCATGGCATCACTCGGTCGACTTTTGCGACTTTTCGTTTCCGGTTGTCGGCGAAAGGGCGAGAGCGGTAACGTCGCTACCATCGTCGCGCTCACCCTGCCGGTCGTGGTCGGCGGCGCCGGGCTCGGCGTCGAGACATCCTATTGGTATTATTCCAGCCTAAAGCTGCAGGCAGCGGCCGACGCGGCCGCCTATGCCGGCGCGCTGGAGAAGGTCGCTGGCTCCGACACGCCCACCATCACAGCGGCCGCCACGCAGTCGGTCGCCTCCAACGGGCTGTCCGCGGCGACCGTTGTCGTCAACACACCGCCAGCAAGCGGGCCGAACACCGGCAACAAGGCGGTCGAGGTGATCCTGAAGCAGAACCTCGACCGGATGTTCACCTCGATCTTCGCCACCAATCAGGTGCCGGAGCAGGCGCGGGCGGTGGCGCTGATCACCGATGCGTCCAAGGCGTGCGTGCTGGCGCTCAATCCGTCGGCCTATCAGGCGGCGCTTTTTTCCGGCAACACCAGCGTCAAGCTGATCGGCTGCTCAGTCATGTCGGACTCGCTTCAGGCCGACGCCATCAAGCTGCAGGGATCTGCGGCGCTGCAGGCCGACTGCCTCATCGCGGTCGGCGGTGTGTCGCTCAGCAATCCGGTGACCACCGTCTGCAAGGCCCCGATCACCCAGGCATTACCTGCGTCCGATCCGTTCGCAAGCCTGCCGGCGCCAGCCGCCTCCAACCCATGCAAGAACGTCAATGGCAACAAAAGCAGCCAGACGCTTCAGCCCGGGACCTATTGCAGCGGCATGGACCTCAAGGGCACCGTCACCCTCCAGCCAGGCGTCTATGTCGTCCAGGGCAGTTTCAAGGTCAACGCGAACGCCGCCGTCAGCGGCAGCGGCGTGACCATCTTCATGTCGGGCAGCAACACCGTCAGCATGAATGGCAACGCTACCGTGACACTGAGCGCGCCGACCTCGGGCACCTATTCCGGGGTGCTGTTCTACGGCGACCAGACGGGGACCGCGGCGCAGAGCACCTTCAACGGCACGGCGAACTCGCTTCTGACCGGCGCCATCTATTTCCCCAGGCAGCAGGTCAACTATCTCGGCAACTTCTCCGGGCAGAGCGGCTGCACCCAGGTCGTTGCCGACACCATTCAATGGTCCGGCAATTCGACCATCAACCAGGACTGCTCGAGCCTCGGCATGCGCACCATTCCCGCAGCCCAGTCGGTCGCGGTCGTCGAATAGCAGCATGCGATCGGCTGCGATCCGCTTCCGCAAAAGCCGCAACGGCACCGCCGCGGTGGAGTTCGCGCTCGTGCTGCCGGTGCTGACCGTCGCGCTTTTGAGCACTGCGGACGGCTGGTCCTACGTCACCGCCTCGCTGGCGATGCGGGCCGGCGTCAAGACGGCGGCGAACCTGGTGATGGCCGGCGCCACGAATGACAGCTCCACCCAGGCCGTGGCGCTCGCAAGCTGGGAGAACAAGCCCGACGATGCCACGGTCAGCCTGAACCGCAAATATATGTGCGGGACGACCGAGGTCACTTCGACGACACTGTGCAGTGGCCCGAAGATGCCCACCATCTATGTCCAGATCCAGGCCTCGGGCACCTGGGTTCCCCCTTTCACCTTCGGTGTCTTCCCCGGCAACAGCGCCATCGCGCATCTGCAGGTGGTCCGTGTCCGCTGATCGATCCAGGACAAGAGAATTTGCGGCCGATGCCCAGGGCGGCGCGGCCATCGAATTTGCGTTGATCGTGCCTTTCTTGATCATGCTTCTGTTCGGCATCTTCGCCTTCGGCTGGTCGATGCATTCGGCCTCCACGGTGCGCTACACGCTGGAGGCGTCCGCCCGTTCGCTGCAACTCAACAACACGCTTACCCAGGCCGACATCCAGTCGATCGCGACGCAGAAGCTGCAGACGCTCGGCTTTCAGAACGTTAACGTCGCAATCGCCACCGATCCGCCGAGCGGCGGCTTCAAGATGGCCCATATCACGGCCAGTTACGCCTTCATTATCGCATTCCCCTATTTCGCTTCCTTTCCGATTAACTATTCGACCACGGTGACCGTGCCGCTGATCAGCGGCTGATTGCAGTCGGCGAACGCTGCAAGGCCACTTTTCCGACCTGGGTCGCAAACAAAAAATCCCATGGAATCAGCGAGTTGAAAACAAGGTGTGCGCTTTGGCGCCGGCCCATGGGCTGCGACATTGCCGAGCCTCTTGGGCCTATGGTCCAAGGGGGCGTCAGCCTTCATTGTTCCATAGGGCCGATACGTGTTTGGGGTTCAATTTTTATGCATATAATTCAATTGCTTACCTTGCGCCAAGCATTGACTTGCGGCTCTGGTTGGCCGCGTCCCGGCCCAGCACACCGGCATTTGTCTAAAAGTCGCTGCAAGCAATTAGGGATTTCCCATATGACACGGCCTAGCAGTCGGGTGGTGGTGGCGCTTTAGATCGGAGATTAAGGATGAAGATCCGACAGACACTCATAGCATCGCTTGCCGTTCTCGCGCTGGCGGCTGCCCCTTCGTTTGCGGGAGCCGGCGGTAATGGCGGAGGCCACGGCAACGGCGGAGGCCACGGCAATGGCGGTGGCAATGGCAATGGCAACGCTGGAGGCAACAGCAATGCCGGCGGCAACGGCAAGGCCTCTCATGGCAAAGCTTCGGCGCCGGGCCAACTGTCAAAGTCGCAGGATGATACCAACGACGACTCCGCGGACGACACCGTCACGGCGTCGACGCAAAAGACCAACATTCATTCCAAGCTCGGCCGGCTGAATTCGCTGCAGCGCAACATCAACGCCTACATGAACTCGAAGAGCAAGAAGTTTGCCGGCATCCAGGCCTATGTGACGGCGGCGGCCGCGGCCAAGAACGCGCAGGCCGCGGTTGACGCCGCAAACGCCAAACTGGCCGATGACCAGACGCAGTTGACCTCGCTGAACGACCAGATGGCCGCGCTGACGGCGGATCCGCTGCACACGCAAGCGCAGGTCGACGCCTTGCAGGCGCAGATCGACGCCCAGAATGCCGCGATAACCGCCGACACCGCTGCGCTCGCCGATGCCCAGACCGCGGCCGCCAACACGCCGGCCCCGGACGATGCGTCGCTGGATGCGGCGCTTACCAGCATGGCCAACAAGCCGGTCGACGCCGACGTCACCTCTTGGGCCAAGGGCGTGCTGGCCGATAAGATCGACCAGCAAGCCGCCGCGAGCGCTCCGTAAGCGATAAGCGGGGAAGTGAGTCGTTCTACTGGTGAGTGGTCGATCCCTCAGGGGTGTAGCCGCTGCCGATCGCAAGCCCGTTGCCATCTCCTGGATGGCGGCGGGCTTTTGCTTCTGCGAAGCCTCGCCGGATGCTCGCGATTCTTTGCGACCGCCTCCGCTTGGGTCTTGGCGACGTGTGCGGCTCCCTGGCGCACAATGACATCGCCAAGTTAAGCAGAAATTTGGACAATCCACGAATTGGCTTGCTTTAGATGCACTCCCGTTTGCTGGAGAGATCAACTCATCCGTTCGCTTGTCGATCAATCTTCGTGATCTGTTGCGGAGATGGAAAGGTGGCAAATGTCGATTGAAGTCAAAGGCAAGTGCTGACTCGTTAAGCGCGGAAACTGTGTATCCTGTCTCCAGGGCTTATAAGCATCGCCTAATGGAGGCTTGACGTCTCCTCGAGGCCGTGGTTCTTTGCGATGCCAGCAACGGCTAACAACAACAATAAGGAGGGAAACAACCCCCATGACGTTCAAACCAGCTAAGCGCCGAGACGAACTGGTCAAACAGCAGGGTGGCCTTTGCTACTGGTGCCACAAACCTTTCACTGCGACCGGACCTAAGCGAGCTACGTTAGAGCACCTGAAAGATGCGCGGCGGCACGAACGCGCGTACTAATCTTGCCGCGGCTCATCTCCACTGCAATCAGCATCGCGGTCATCAAATGAACTTAGCCAAGATGCGCAAAGACAAAGCCAAGGGAGGGGGTATCATCATCGCCGCACAGCAAGAGACTTTCACCGATAAGGAAGTCGAGGATTATCTGCGGCGTAAGCGCTCAGGCTTCATTGAAGAGCCCCAGAAACTCGATTGCATCCACTGTGGAAATTCATATCCTGCCCATGAGGGAGCCGGCGGCCTCTGCGATTACTGCTTGCACAGGGATTAGTGCGATCTAAATCAGGCCGCTCCAGCGCTGCCGGTCTTTTCCGGTATCTCGTTTCAAGTGCCCGGATCTGTTTTGGAATGCATTTAATAACAAGATGTTAGCTCAGTGTGTTAAGCCCCGCTCACCTGAAACAGAATGCGTCCGAGGGGTTTGAGTGTTCACATAGCTTTAGAATACTCTAACGTGCCGGGATGTAATTGCTCCGCTGCTCCGTATAAGGGACATGACAATTTCCCCGAACTCCTAGGGCCCCAAATGGGCCAACCGGAACTCCGCTGGAAACGGTAGAGCGCCAGGTGCGCGAAGGTCAGGAACTGATTGCGCGCCAAGAAGCGCTTGTCAGGAGCCTCAAGGAACAAGGTCAGCGCCTGATGATCTACAATGCGGTTGTGTTCCTGCAATCTCTGCGAGCCGAGCAGCGGGAACGTGTCGCTACCCTGAAACGTCTGAGAACTCGTGAATAGCGGAGGCAAGCATGGAAGATTATGGCAACCAAAAAGGTCCCAGGCCGGAGGATGTTCGCCACGCGTTGAAGGGCTGGGCATTTTTCATCGCTGGGACGTTGGCCTTCTTCGGCGCGGCCTACGCTTACATCGAGATGTGATCAGCTTGTGGCTTGATCCGGCGCTCGGCCCGCTATGAACTCATCCGCGAGCAGCCTGGCGAGGTGGTCGCGGCTGAGCCTCAACGATTCTTGTAAGACCCACAGGAAATTGCGCGGGCGTTCTATCGGCAATCCATCTTGTTCCGTTTGAACAATGATGGCCAATTGCCTCCCGATCCGCTCCTCAATGTCGCGGATGTGCTGCTCGACTCTCTCGATGTCTTCCTGAAGCCCCATGCGGACCATGATGGCAGCGGTCGCAGGCCATTGGCAACCTAATGATCTTGAGGGGTTGTCCGTTCAGGGTGAAGCGCAGGGGCGGCATCATGTTTCAAGCTGGCTTGGAATGGCCGGGTGTCGCCTTGGACTTTGGGATTGGGAGAGTGGTAGCACCGGCCATGTGCGGGCATTTGCGGCGGAACCGCCCCGCGTAAGTTATGAGCAGACGCCCGATCGCTCAATTTCGACTGAGTGCCCAAGGCGGAGGGAACAAACACCGATTCCATGTTCCATCCGTGTTCCGTGGAGTTTGTAATCCATGGAAAAAAGATTTCAGTTGAAACTGTGTTGCAAATCCGTTGCAGCAGGAACAGATAAGGGTATCAGATAAGTCTTTGTTTTTGTTAATTTAAATTAGTGGCTGGGGAACCTGGATTCGAACCAGGACTAACGGAGTCAGAGTCCGTGGGTCTACCGTTAACCTATTCCCCAGCAGGCGCGGCTGGTGCCGCGCGAAGCGGGCGGCTATGCGCCGCGAGCGCTGCCTTGTAGCCGCCATCGAAAAATAGTCAAGCCCGTAGCTGAGTTCAACTGCAGGCTTTTCCGATGCATGTCGTCTTCCCAAAACCGCTCCGCATTTTTGGGCGACATGCGTGAGGCTAGCCAACACCGCAGGCGCCAGGCTTTCAGCCCTCGCCCTTGCTGTATTGCGAATGCTCGAAGAGCAGCACCACGCCGAGCCCGATCACCAGCGGAATGATGAGGTAGAACAGGCGAAAGACGAGGAGGGCGGCGAGCACGCCGACCGGGTCCATGTCGGAAAGCCCGGTCAGGAAGACCACCTCGAACACGCCGAGCGCGCCGGGCGCATGCGACAACAGGCCGATCGAGAACGACACCATGAACACGCCGAGTATGACGAAATAGCCGGGATTGCCGGCCTCGGGCAGAGCGAAATAGATGATCGCTGCCGCCGCCAGCAGTTCGACCGGGCCGATCAGCAACTGCCGCGCCACGATCGGCAGCGCCGGATAGTGGAGCACGAAGCTGCCGACCTTCAGCGGCCTCAGCCCGAGCCAACTGCCGAAGGCATAGGCGCCGACGAGGAGAAGCATGGCGACACCCGCGCCAAACGCGGCGCCATGATGCGGCGCGCCGGTGAAGCGGTCGATGATCTGCGGCTCGAAGAGCAGAACGAGGCCGCCGAGGAAGACGCTGGAGAGGATGAATGTGAACCAGCATATCGCCACCAGCACGCCGATCTCCTGGCCGGTCAGCCCGCGCGTGCCGTAAGCGCGGTAGCGGATCACCGCGCCCGAAAACACCGAGCCGCCGATATTGTGCGACACCGCGTAAGTGGTGAAGGAGCAGATCGTGACGAACAGCCACGACACTTTCTTGCCGATATGCAGGAGCGCGATGTGGTCGTAGCCGGCAAGCGAGGCGTAGGCGAGCACCGCGCTCAGCCCGGCAAGCACCCAGCCGCGCGCCGGGACGGCGGCAATGCCTGCCCAGACGTCGTTGAGCGAAATGCCGCGCAATTCGTGAATGAGCAGCCACAGCGAGAACGCCACCGCCGCGATGCCGATGACCGGCCAGAAAAAGCGCTTCCAATTCATGGCGAGATGGTCATGCGTTGCGGCTCATGCGGCGATGTTGCCCCGTCTGTTCGTGCGCCCGGCTTCATTTGAGACATGCCTGATCGAAGCCGGCTATTCAACCGGCAAGAGATTGCCCTGGCGTGACCCATGTCAAAATTCGGCCCTGCGCTCTTGGTGATTGCGGATCGCGCTGCTAGTCTGTTGCCAACTTTGAAACAAATCGAGGTGCCTGCTGCGTCCGTTCCCGGTTCGCGCGGCGCCGGAAGGAACTGAAGTGGAAGACCACGACACCGGCGCGGGCGCGTCGGCAGTGGGTGTGTCCGGGGCATCGCCGACAGGTGAGGCGAGCCCGTCCGCCGCGCGGTTCAGCCGCCATGCGGGCGCGCATGCCAGACATGCCGACCAAAGACTGTCAGATCATGCCGAGCGGCCGAAGGGCAAGGCGCGCAAGCGGCGCAAGCGCAGGCGCGGCCGCAAGGTTTTCGCGCGCGACGAGGCCGCGTCCGCTCAGGCGACGGCGCCTGCCGCCGACCCGCCGACCCAGCCCCAACCCGAGCCGTCGCAACCGCAGCCCAGGCCGCCGGCTCAAACGGGGCCGCGCCCGTTCCAAGAACTGCCGGTTTTCGCCGCGCTCGATCTCGGCACCAACAATTGCCGGCTGCTGGTCGCGGTTCCTGCGCGTCACGGCCAGTTCCGCGTCATCGACGCCTTCTCGCGCATCGTCAGGCTGGGCGAGGGGCTGACCGCTTCCGGCCGGCTGGGCCAGGCCGCGATGGACCGCGCCGTCGAGGCGCTGAAGGTTTGCGGCGAGAAGCTGCGCAACCGCAAGATCCGCAAGGCCAGGCTGATCGCCACCGAAGCCTGCCGTTCGGCCGCCAACGGCGTCGAGTTCCTCGCTCGTGTCGAGCGCGAGGCCGGGCTGAAGCTGGAGATCATCGACCGCCAGACCGAGGCCCGCCTTGCCGTCTCCGGCTGCGGCTCGCTGGTCGAGCGCGACACGCAGGGCGTGGTGCTGTTCGACATCGGCGGCGGCTCCTCCGAAATCGCGCTGATCGACCTCACCGGCCGGCGCTCGCCGCGCCTTGCCAACCACATCGTCTCCTGGACCTCGCTACCGGTCGGCGTGGTTTCGCTGGCCGAGCGCTTCGGCGGCCGCACGGTGACGCGCGAAACCTTCGCCGCCATGGTCGACGACGTCGCGGCGCGGCTGAAGGCTTTCGACGGCCGCGACCGGCTCGCGCATGTGCTGGCCAGCCCCAATTTCCATCTGCTCGGTACGTCGGGCACGGTCACCACGCTGGCCGGCGTGCATCTCGACCTCGAGCGCTACGACCGTCGCCGCGTCGACGGGCTGTGGATGGATCGTGACAGCGTCGACCGCATGATCGAGAGGCTGATCGGCTGGGATTTCCAGCAGCGCTGCGCCAACCCCTGCATCGGCGCCGACCGCGCCGACCTGGTGCTGGCCGGCTGCGCCATCCTCGAAGCGATCCGCGCCGTGTGGCCGTCCGAGCGCCTGCGCGTCGCCGACCGCGGCCTGCGCGAGGGAATCCTGAGCGAACTGATGGCCGATGATGGCGTCTGGCGCAACGAGGGGCGCCGCGCATGATCTCAAAAAGTGGCTGCGTTGCCTTGGCGAATAGTCGACCCCCACTCCGTCGAGCTTCGCTCGACACCTCTCCCCCGATCGACGGGGGAGAGGAAAGGCGCGAGGGCGCCGACCTTGGCTCCCTTCCTCTCCCTCCGGAGGGGGGAGAGGTGGCGCCGCGAAGCGGCGACGGAGTGGGGGAAGCCATTCGCGAAGCGCGCTGCCGCCGAAAAATGGCCACGACTCGGCGAGCGATAAAAAGCGGACCGGAAATCCTGATCCTGAATTTCAGGGCCGGGCCAGCCAAATGTGGCGATCGGTTTTCGCGCAGGATCATGCTCGGGCAAGAAATCAGGCAATGACCAAGAAACCCGAAAAGCCGGGCTCGGCCAGCATCCGCGTCCTCAAGACCCGCATCAAGAAGAAGAGCGGCCTGAAAGAATCCTCGCGCCGCTGGCTCGAGCGGCACATGAACGACCCCTATGTGCAGCGCTCCAAGGCCGACGGTTATCGCTCACGCGCGGCCTACAAGCTGATCGAGATCGACGACAAGCATCACCTGCTGAAGCCCGGCATGAAGGTGATCGACCTCGGCGCCGCCCCCGGTGGCTGGTGCCAGGTGGCTGCGGCGCGGACGAAGTCGAGCGCGGAAAATCCGCATGTCGTCGGCATCGACTATCTCGAAATGGACGCGGTGCCCGGCGCCGTCATCCTGCAGCTGGATTTCCTCGATCCCGACGCGCCGCAAAAGCTCGCCCAAGCACTCGGCGGCCAGCCGGATATCGTGCTCTCCGATATGGCCGCCCCGACCACCGGCCATCGCCGGACCGACCATCTGCGAACCATGCATCTGTGCGAAGTCGCGGCCGATTTCGCGCTGCAGGTCCTGAAGCCCGGCGGCCATTTCCTCGCCAAGACATTCCAGGGCGGAGCGGAGAACGAGTTGTTGACGCAGCTCAAGCAGAATTTCCGCTCCGTCCATCATGTGAAGCCACCGGCTTCGCGGGATGAATCGGTGGAGCTTTATCTGCTGGCGAAGGAGTTCAAGGGGTAGCGCCTTTCCTTCTGCCCTTGTGGGAGAAGGTGGCCGCGAAGCGGCCGGGTGAGGGGTGCTCCAGGAAAAGCCAGCGTCTCACTCCGCTGGAACACCCCTCATCCGTCTCGGCGCTACGCGCCGATCCACCTTCTCCCACAAGGGGAGAAGGGAAGGGCCCTACTTCCCCGCCGTCCCAACCGATTCCAGCGTCTTCGGCGTGGCCAGCCGGCCATGCCCCGACACCGCGCTGCCGGCGTCCGCCGCCAGACGCATGAAAGTGATCGATGCTGCCGCCGACACCGCGGCCACGATGAAGAAGGCGATGTGGAAGTCGGCGAGCCGCAGCGGTCCGCCATGGATCGAGGTCGACACTTCCAGTATGCCGCCGGCCATCGCGACACCGAGCGCGATTGAGAGCTGCTGGAACACCGCGACGATCGGCGTTGCCTTGCTCGTGTCTGCTGACGAGACCTCGGCATAGGAGAGCGCGTTGACGCCCGTGAAGAACATGGAGCGGATGAAGCCGCCGACCAGCAATATCGCCAGCATCAGCACATAAGGTGTGTCTGGCGTGAACAGGCCGTAGATGGCGATCGAGGCGGCCGCGACCAGCGAGCCCCAGATCAGCACGCGGCGGAAACCGGCCAACCGGAAAAGCAATGCTGTGACGAACTTCATGCCAATGGCGCCGATCGCCGAGACGAAGGTGATCATGCCGGACTGGAACGGTGTCAGGCCGAAGCCGATCTGGAACATCAGCGGCAAAAGGAACGGCACCGCGCCGATGCCGATGCGGAACAGCGAGCCGCCTAGCACGGAAGCGCGAAACACCTGGTTGCGGAAGAGATCGAGCGCCAAGAGCGGGTTCCTGGCACGCCGGGCATGCAGCAGATAGAGCACGCCACTTATCACGCCGACCGCCACGGTGATGAAACCCGCCATCGGTGGCAAGGCAGGCAGGCTGACCACCGAAAGGCCGAAGACGACGCCGGAAGCGGCGAGGCCGCTCAGCACGAAGCCCGGAAAATCGAGCGGCGGCGTCTCCGCGGGCTCGGTCTCCGGCAGGAAGCGGGTTGCGAGCCAGATGCCGAGAAGCCCGATCGGCACGTTGATGAGAAAAATCCAGTGCCAAGTGAAATAAGTGGTGATGAAGCCGCCGATGGGAGGGCCGACCAGCGGTCCGACCAGCGCCGGCACGGTCAGCCAGGACATCGCCGCGACGAGCTCGCTCTTCGGCGTGGCGCGCACCAGCACCAGGCGGCCGACCGGCGTCATCATCGCGCCGCCGATGCCCTGCAGAAAGCGCGACACGACGAAGGCCGGCAGCGAGTCGGAAAAGGCGCAGGCAATCGAGCCGGCGATGAACACGCCGATCGCGGCGCGGAACACGTTCTTGGCGCCGAACCGGTCCGCCATCCAGCCGCTGATCGGAATGAAGATCGCCAGCGACACCAGATAAGCGGTCAGCGCCAGCTTCAGCGCGATCGGGCTGGTGTGGATGTCGACGGCGATCGCCGGCAGCGACGTCGCGATAACGGTCGAATCCATGTTCTCCATGAAAAGTGCGACCGCCAGTATGAGCGGAATGATGCGATTCAAAGGAACGCCCTGATATGTCTTAGCGAATGAGTCGTCGGACCGTCTTGGAGGCGAGCCGGCATATGCCCGGGCGGTATCACGCCTTGGCCCGGATGTCGCATTAAATTGCTGTCACTTTTGTGCGACCGCAACCACTGGTGGCTTGAAAGGGGCGGAACGCAACAGTTTGCGATTGGACGCAACGACCGTCTTTTCAATGTCATCGCGACGTGTTACCAGCCAGCGCCAATCCTGAAAGGGAAGAAGAGAGTCGGCGCTGGCCAATTGGCCCAGCGCCTTTTCCGCATTCAAAAGGGCTGGCCATGTCAAAAATCATCGAAACGTCCACCGGCGCGCTGGCGCTGACCTTCGACGACGTGCTTCTGCAGCCCGGCCATTCCGAAGTGATGCCCGGCGAAACCGACATCCGCACCCGCATCGCCGGCGATATCGACCTCAACGTGCCGATCCTGTCGGCCGCCATGGACACCGTCACCGAGGCGCGGCTGGCCATCGCCATGGCGCAGGCCGGCGGCATCGGCGTCATCCACCGCAATCTGACGCCGGTCGAGCAGGCCGAGCAGGTCCGGCAGGTGAAGAAATTCGAATCCGGCATGGTGGTGAACCCCGTCACCATCGGCCCGGACGCGACGCTGGCGGATGCGCTGGCGCTGATGCGCTCGAACGGCATTTCCGGCATTCCGGTGGTCGAGAATGGTGGCACCGGTGGCCATACCGTTGGCCGTCTCGTCGGCATCCTCACCAACCGCGACGTGCGCTTCGCTTCGGATCCTTCGCAGAAGGTCTACGAGCTGATGACGCGTGAGAACCTGATCACGGTCAAGGAGAATGTCGACCAGGAAGAAGCCAAGCGGCTCTTGCACCAGCACCGCATCGAAAAACTGGTGGTGGTCGACAAGAAGGGCAATTGCGTCGGCCTGATCACGGTCAAGGACATCGAGAAGTCGCAGCTCAACCCGCACGCCACCAAGGACGCGCAAGGCCGCCTGCGCGCCGCCGCCGCCACCAGCGTCGGCGATGACGGCTTCGAGCGCGCCGAGCGGCTGATCGACGCCGGCGTCGATCTTCTCGTCATCGACACCGCGCACGGTCATTCGCAGCGCGTGCTCGACGCCGTTGCGCGGGCAAAGAAGCTGTCCAATTCGGTGCGTATCCTGGCCGGCAACGTCGCCACCGCCGATGGCACGCAGGCGCTGATCGACGCCGGCGCGGACGCCGTCAAGGTCGGCATCGGCCCGGGCTCGATCTGCACGACGCGCATCGTCGCCGGCGTCGGCGTGCCGCAGCTTTCGGCCATCATGTCGGCGGTGGAAACGGCGCATAAGGCGGGCGTCAGCGTCATCGCCGATGGCGGCATCAAATATTCCGGCGATCTCGCCAAGGCGCTCGCCGCCGGCGCAAGTGCCGCCATGATCGGCTCGCTGCTTGCCGGCACTGACGAAAGCCCGGGCGAGGTCTATCTGCACCAGGGCCGCTCCTTCAAGGCGTATCGGGGCATGGGTTCGGTCGGCGCCATGGCGCGCGGCTCGGCCGACCGCTATTTCCAGGCCGAGGTGCGCGATACCCTGAAACTGGTTCCGGAAGGCATTGAAGGGCAGGTTCCCTACAAAGGACCTGTGTCTGGCGTGCTGCACCAGCTTGCAGGCGGCCTGAAAGCCGCTATGGGTTATGTCGGTGGCCGCGATCTTGCAGAATTCCGTGACCGCGCCACCTTTGTGCGCATATCCAACGCCGGACTTCGTGAAAGCCACGCCCATGACGTCACGATCACCCGCGAAAGCCCGAACTATCCGGGCGGACTTTGATCAGGACGCCGCGCCCGACCGCCAGGGGCCGTGGCGCGGCCTGAGTTTCGCGGTGCTGCGGCTGTCGCGGCATGCGGCGGCGCTTTCCTTCGCTTCGTTCGCCGTCTTCCTGGCCATGAATGCGCTGGAGTTCTTCTATTTCCGCGGCTTGAGCGGCGGACTGCCTTCGCTCGACATGCGCCTGACCGGCTTCACGCCGGACGAGGGCATGGCGTGGCTCACCGCGCTCGGCCGGCGCGGCGGCGAGATCATCATCGTCTGGCATTACCTGACCTTCGATCTTCTGTTCCCGGCGCTGCTGTCGCTCACTTTGGTCAGCCTGATCCTGGCGCTGGGCCGCCGGCTCAGCAATTTCCGCGCCATGCCGGCGCAGTTGCAGGCGCTGTTTTCGCTGGTGCTGGTGCTGCCTTACACGATCGCCGATTATGTACAGAACCTCGTCGTGGCGCGGCTGTTGTCCGATCTCCAGTCGGCCAATCCCGATTCTCTGGCCTTCGCCTCGTCGCTGATCGTGACCAAATTCGCGCTGCTGGCGGTGCCGTTCTTCGTCATCGCGGTGTTCGCGCTGGCCGGCCAGCGGCGGCGCTAAGGCCATTCCAGGACAGGGTAGAGCAGATGCACCAGACCGCCATCTTCTGGCCGATGCTCGCCCAGGTGCTGCTGGTCTATATCGTCTATCTGGTGATGGCGAAGCGACGCCATGGCGCGGTGAAGTCCGGCGAGGCCAGGGTCAGCGCCTACAAGGTGCGCACGACCGAGCCGGCGTCGAGCGTGACCGTCGCCAACAACCTGATCAACCAGTTCGAGCTGCCGGTTCTCTTCCACGTTCTGTGTCTGGCGTTGTTCGTCACCAACGGCGTCAACTATCTGACGCTGGTCTTGATGTGGCTCTTCGTCCTGACGCGCTACGCCCACGCTTTCGTGCATCTCACCAGCAACAATCTGATGCACCGCAGCGGCATGTTCTTTCTCGGCGCGGGCATTCTGCTGGTCGCCTGGATCTGGTTCGCGTTCCACCTGCTCGGGGTGGTCTGAGCGCGTCTTTCCCTTCTCCCCTTGTGGGAGAAGGTGGCCGAGCGAAGCTCGGTCGGATGAGGGGTGCTCCAGCTTGACGCAGACCTTTGCCAGCGTTGGACGCCACGACGAGATCGCCAGCGTCTCACTCCGCTGGAACACCCCTCATCCGTCTCGGCGCTGCGCGCCGATCCACCTTCTCCCACAAGGGGAGAAGGAGAAGAGGGCTCTACAGCTCGAACACCGCGATCCGGCGCTTGTCGAACTTGATGCCGATCTCGCCGCGCACCAGCCTGAGCGCCTGGTCGCCGAACACGGCGCGCCGCCAGCCTTGTAGCGCCGGCACGTCGGCCTCGTCGCCTTCGGCCGCGATCCGGTCTATGTCGTCGCTGGAGGCGAGCACTTTCGTCGCGACGCCTTCCTTTTCGGCGACGATCCTGAGCAGCACCTTGAGCAGCTCCGCCGCAGCACTCGAGCCTTCCGGCGGCTGCACGCTCTTCGGCAGTTTCGGCATCGCGTCCCTGGGCAGCGCAAGCGCCGCATTGACGGCGCCAAGCAGCGCCGTAGCGGTCGCCGAGCGTTCCCAGCCCTTTGGCGTGGTGCGCAGCTTGCCGAGCGCTGCCGCATCGCGCGGCGCCTGTTGGGCGATCTCGTAGATCGCGTCGTCCTTGAGCACGCGGCCGCGCGGCACGTCGCGCTCGCGCGCCTCGCGCTCGCGCCAGGCGGCCACCGCTTGCACGATCGCCAGTTCCTGCGGCTTGCGCAGTCGCATCTTCAGGCGCTTCCAGGCGTCTTCCGGATGCGGATCGTAGGTCTCGCGCGAGGTGAGCACGTCCATCTCCTCGTTCAGCCAATGCGCGCGATCCTCGCGCTTCAGCTCGGCGCTGAGATGCTGGTAGACCTCGATGAGATGCGTGACGTCGGCAAGCGCGTATTCGAGCTGCTTGTCGGACAGCGGCCTATGCCGCCAGTCGGTGAAGCGCGAGGATTTGTCGAGCCGGGCGCCGGTGACCTTCTGCACAAGCTGGTCGTAGGAGACGCTGTCGCCAAAGCCGCAGACCATCGCCGCCACCTGCGTGTCGAACACCGGATGCGGCACCAGATCGCCGAGATGGACGATGATTTCGATGTCCTGGCGCGCCGCATGGAAAACCTTCAGCACCGCCTCGTTGGCCATCAGCCGGAAGAAAGGTTTGAGGTTGATATCGGGCGACAACGGATCGATCAGCGCCTCGATCCCGGGCGCGGCGATCTGGATCAGGCACAGGATCGGCCAGAACGTCGTCTCGCGAATGAATTCGGTGTCGACGGTGACGAATTCCGACTTTTCGAACGCCGCGATGACGCGCTCAAGTTCTTCTTGTGTGGTGATGACCTGCATCAAATCGCTTTTGGCACACTATTGGACCGCTTTCAATTTCAGCCGCGCGCGCTTTCGTCAAGCGCCGCAGCGTAAGCGATGGCTCGATCGCCCAATTCTCCCGTGTGAAATCTCCTGAGTGCCCAAAGACCAGCCGTTTACGCCTCATAGGCTCGCGCCGGGACCCGCTCTCCCGCCGAGCCGGATCCGGCGCCGTCCGGCACAGGCCGCCGTCCAAGCGCGCCGGCGGCTGCAAGGCTGAGCACGATGAACGGAATGCCGATACCATAGGCCGAGCGGATGCCCCAATGGTCCGACACGAAGCCGAGCAGCGGCGGCCCGAGCAGGAAGGCGACGAAGGAGATCTGCGACAGTGCCGCGACATTGATCGCCGCCGGACGATCCGTCCGCTGCGCCGCCGCCGATATCGCCAGCGGAAAAATGGCGCTGCAGCCGACGCCCATCAGCGCGAAGCCCAGCATCGAGATGAAGGGCAGGGGCGAGAAGAACACGATCAAGACGCCAAACGCCATCGTTGCCAGAAGCACGCGCGCCACGCCCGCCGGCGAGTGGCGATCGACGAAGCTGTCGGCGAAGAAGCGGGTCGCGGCTTGCGAGAAGGCGAACAGCGCCACGGTGAAGCCGGCGGTCAGCGGTCCGGATTCGAAGACGGTACGCATATAGATCGCCGACCAATCCATGCTGGCGCCTTCCATCAGCATGGCCGAAAGCGTCACCGCGACGAGAATTAGAATCGGCAGGCTAGGCCGCGCGAACATCGGGGGCTTGTCGCCGCTATCGGCAAACCGCGCGGGCGCTGGCTGGTAACCGCCCAGGAACAGTGCCATGGCGATCGCCACCACCGGCACGACCAGCGCCAGATGCAACTGCGGCGACAGGCCGAGATGCGCCATCGCGCCGCCGAACAGACCGGCGCCGAAGAAGCCCGCGCTCCAGAAGGAATGCGCGCGGTTCATGATGCGGCGGCCGACCATGAATTCGGTCCTGTCGGCCTCGACATTCAAGATGATCTCGATGCTGCCGATCATCAGCCCGACCGGAAGCAAGAGCAGGAACAGTGCGGCCGGTCCCGACGCGTGCACGGCAACGGAATAGGCCAGGGCCAACAGCGGAACCAGCCAAAGCAGCACGCGGCGAAAACCGACGCGCTCCAGGATCGGCGTCGCCAGCGTTAGCGCGATCAGTGTGCCGATCGGTGTGCCGATCAGGGCGAGCCCGAGCGTTCCGTCCTCGATCTGCATGGCGCGTTTGATGTCGGGCAGGCGCGGGAAGATGTTGCCCATGGCGAAGGAATAGATCGCGAAGCCGGCATAGACGCGGTGCTGCGAGGCGAGTTTCAGGCCAAAAGTCATTGGAAAATCCATCCATGTCGACGGCGCGTCGCCAGCCGTTCACGATTCCGTTTCTTGCATGATCGTGCAAAACATGCAAGAACATGCACAAAGAAATAGGATCGTGTATGCTCACCGAAGAACGGCAACAACTCATTCGCGACCAGTTGGCGGCTGACGGGAAGGTGCTTGCGGGCGAGCTTGCCAGCCGTTTCGGCGTCTCGGAAGACACAGTGCGCCGCGATCTCAGGGAGCTTGCCAAGGCAGGGCAGTTGCGCCGCGTCTATGGCGGCGCGGTCGCCTCGGCGCCCTTCGCAGCTGCGACGATCAGCCAGCGCAGCGGCCATGCGGTCGAGGCAAAGGCGCGCCTGGCGCGGGCGGCGGTGATGCTGCTCGAAGCCGGTCAGTCACTGTTCATCGACGGCGGCACCACCAATGAGGCGATCGCCCGCGCCATCCCGCGCGACAAGGAGCTGACGGTCGCAACCAATTCATTAGGCGTCGCAGCGGCGCTGGCCGACCTGCCCTTGGTCAAGCTGATCGTGCTTGGCGGCCGCTATCTGCCCGATTTGGGCACTTGCGTTGGCGGTGACACGCTGGCCGCGATAGCGCAACTCGGCGCCGATCTGTTCTTCCTCGGCTCCTGCGGCCTGGATGTTTCACGCGGCATCACCGCCTTCGATTCGGCCGAAGCCGAGGTGAAGCGCGCAATGGCCCAAAACAGCGCCGGCATCGTCATCGCCGCCACCAGCGACAAGCTCGCCACCGCCGCGCCCTACCGGGTTGCCGGCTCCGACGCGATCCGCCATCTGGTGGTGGAGAAGACCGCGCCGGCCGCAGTGCTCGCGGATTTCCAGCGGCAAGGCGCCGAAATCCATTTCGCCTGAAAGATCTAGCGGTGCGCCTGTGTGACCGCTTGCCTTGACAAAGCCGGGCTCTCATGCGCTTTTCGCGCCAATTTTCGAGCCGGGCTGGTGCCCGCAATTTCCGGACTTTACCCATGACCATGCATCGTTACCGCAGCCATACCTGTGCCCAGTTGCGCAAGAGCGACGTCGGCAATTCCGTCCGCCTGTCGGGCTGGGTGCATCGCGTGCGCGACCATGGCGGCCTGCTCTTCATCGATCTGCGAGACCATTACGGCCTTACCCAGATCGTCGCCGATCCGGATTCGCCGGCCTTCAAGGTCGCCGAAACCGTGCGCGGCGAATGGGTGATCCGCGTCGACGGCGAGGTCAAGGCGCGCCTGCCCGAAACGACGAACGCCAACCTGCCGACCGGCGAGATTGAGATTTTCGCGCGCGAGATCGAGGTGCTGTCGGCAGCCAAGGAACTGCCGCTGCCGGTTTTCGGCGAGCCGGAGTATCCGGAAGACATCCGCCTGAAATACCGCTTCCTCGACCTGCGCCGTGAGACGCTGCACCGGAACATCGTGGCGCGCACGAAGATCATCGCCGAGATGCGCAAGCGCATGGGCGAGGTCGGTTTCACCGAATTCTCGACGCCGATCCTGACCGCCTCGTCGCCGGAGGGCGCGCGCGACTTCTTGGTGCCTTCGCGCATCCATCCCGGCACCTTCTACGCGCTGCCGCAGGCGCCGCAGCAGTACAAGCAGCTGATCATGGTCTCCGGCTTCGACCGTTATTTCCAGATCGCGCCCTGCTTCCGCGACGAGGATCCGCGCGCTGACCGCCTGCCAGGCGAATTCTACCAGCTCGACCTCGAAATGAGCTTCGTCGAGCAGGACGACGTGCTCTCCACCATGGAGCCGGTGCTGCGCGGCGTGTTCGAGACTTTTGCCAACGGCAAGCCGGTCACCCAGAAATTCCGCCGCATTCCCTATGATCAAGCGATGCGCGTTTACGGCTCCGACAAGCCGGACCTGCGCAATCCGATCGAGATGCAGGCGGTGTCCGACCATTTCCGCGGTTCCGGCTTCAAGGTGTTCGCCAACATCCTGGCCAACGACCCGAAGGCCGAGGTTTGGGCCATTCCGGCCAAGACCGGCGGCAGCCGCGCCTTCTGCGACCGCATGAATTCCTGGGCCCAAAGCGAGGGTCAGCCGGGTCTCGGCTACATCTTCTGGCGCAAGGAGGGCGACAAGCTGGAAGGCGCCGGCCCGATCGCCAAGAACATCGGCGAGGAGCGCACCGAGGCGGTCCGCCAGCAACTCGGCCTCGCCGACGGCGACGCCGCCTTCTTCGTCGCCGGCGACCCGAAGAAGTTCGTCTCCTTCGCCGGTGCTGCCCGCAGCCGCGCCGGCGAGGAATTGAACCTCGTCGACCGCGACCGTTTCGAGCTCTGCTGGATCATCGACTTCCCCTTCTATGAATGGGACGAAGAAGCCAAGGCGATCGATTTCGCGCACAATCCGTTCTCGATGCCGCAAGGAGGGATCGAGGCACTGACGACCAAGGATCCGCTCGAAATCAAGGCATTCCAGTATGATATGGTTTGCAACGGCTTCGAGATCGCCTCAGGCGGCATCCGCAACCATCTGCCGGAAACCATGGTGAAGGCTTTCGAGATACGCGGCCTCGACCGCGCGACGGTGGAGGAGCGCTTCGGCGGTCTCTACCGCGCCTTCCAATACGGCGCGCCGCCGCATGGCGGCATGGCGGCGGGCGTCGACCGCATCGTCATGCTTTTGGTCGGTGCCAAGAACCTGCGCGAGATCACCATGTTCCCTATGAATCAGCAGGCCTACGACCTGTTGATGAACGCGCCCTCGGAAGCGACGCCGCAACAGCTGCGCGAGCTGTCGCTGCGGGTGGCGGTGGCCAAGAAGGACTGACGGCAGCGTTGGAACTGCTCTTTCTCCCCGTCACTATACGGGGAGAAATGTCCGGCAGGACAATGAGGGGCAGCGCGAACGCTGGCGATTTGCGAGCGTCACAGAAGCCGAAACCCTCCGACAGGCAGTCGGTTCAGCATCGAATTCATATGCGCAAGCGGTGGCGCTGCCCCTCATCCGCCTGCCGGCACCTTCTCCCCGTATAGAGACGGGGAGAAGGCAGCTAATCAATCAGTCCTGGTTCGCCTTGACCTTGACGCCGAGCGTCTTGGGCAGGTCGAGCGGGTTGGACATGGCGCCGGCCATGATCAGCGCGAACGGCACTGACGACGGCGGCTCTGCCGAGATCTCCAGGCTCTTCGGGTCGTCGAGGAAGGTGTTGACCGCGCTCGACACTTCGGCCGTCAGCTCCGGATTGTTGAGCTGCGCCATGCCGAACGGCACGATTGCCTTGGCCTGGTTGGCGACATCCTTGCCCGACATGCCCTGCTGCTTGCCGACATAGTCCAGCACCTTGCCGGTCAGCGAGTCGTCCTCGTAACGGATCGAGGCGCCGTTGAAGGAAAGCTGCTGCAACAGGCCGAGCATCGCCATGCCCTGCGCCGAATTGTCGGCGCCTTCCGGTTGCGCGGCCATCTGCTTCTGCATGGCCTGCATCGACTTGACGAAATCGACGGTGTAGCCGCCCAGATCGAAGGTCATGCCGAGCGTGCCGGCATTGTCGACCGAGATGTCGTATTTCGACAGCTCCATCTTGCCGTCGCTGGGCTGCCAGTTGCCGGCCATCGCGATCGTGCCGGAGATGTTCTGGTAGCCGAGCGCCTCGATCGCTTCCTTGGATTTCGGGTCATCGACCAGCGAAAGGTCGCCGGTGAATTTCTCGGTGTTGGCGGTGAACTCCATCGCCTTGCCGTCGGCGGGCGGGGTGATCTGCACATTCAGCCCGTCCATCGAGAAGGCCGTCTTGTCGCCGACCTTGACGGTCATGTTCGACAGTTCGGCCGACTTGTACATGAGGATCGAGCCGAGCGGGTCGGTGCTGCCCTCGGCCGGCACCTTCATGTCGTGGATGACGAAGGGGCTGAGATTGAGCGTCACGCCATCCTTGCTGTGCTCGAAGGCCGAGGTCGAGACGGTGGCGATATCGAAGCCGCCATTGTCGGCGGCAACGCCTTCCAGCTTGACGTCGCCGATCGGCAGCGCTTCCTTTTCCGCCGCCGGCTTGATCGAGACGCCCTGCAGCGTCACGTTGGCATCGTCGCCCGACGTTCCGGTCCAGGAGATATCGACGCCCTGGGCGGTCAACAACGCCTTGAGACGCTCGGCCACCGCCGGATCGGCGGCGAAGGCGGCATTGAGCGGCAGCGTCAGCAGAAAGGTCGAAAGAGCCAGTTTCTTGAAGGTCGAGCGTTGGATCGTCATGGCGAGTTCCCTGTCCTGGTTGCCTATGATGAGAAGTGTTTTGAAACCTGCTCCATCACCATTCCGTGAGGAACGGGACGGGAAGAAGGCATTGCCCAGCCCCATTTGTCGAAAACGGCGACGAAAAGCAAACGCTGGCCGGCGGCATTGCCTGATGCGGTGAATATGTCATGAAGACCGCGGCTCCCCTTCGCCAGCGCGTTGCATGCCAGATAGAGGCCGCATGTAACAGATTGATGTTGGCCGGCGCTGCCCCGTCGCCGGTGCCTGTTGCAGATTGCCGGCAAACTGGAATTTCCGGCTTGCCGTTTCCGTGAAGTGCTTCACATCGCCCGTGCGGCCGTTCTTCCCGGCGGATTTCCAAGGCGGCGCTTGCCGCGAATCACCCGCTCGGCTAGTCCAACCCGATGGGAAAAAGGCTTTTGCCGCCCGACGATAGCGGCGGCGGTGATCATATCGAACCGGTCGATCTGAAAGAGGCGCTGGAGAAGCGTTACCTCGCTTACGCGCTGTCGACCATCATGCACCGGGCATTGCCGGATGTGCGCGACGGGCTGAAACCGGTCCATCGCCGCATCATGCATGCCATGCGGCTCTTGAGGCTCAATCCCGACCAGGGTTTCGCCAAATGCGCCCGCATCGTCGGCGACGTCATGGGTAAGTTCCACCCGCATGGCGACCAGTCGATCTATGACGCGCTGGTGCGGCTGGCGCAGGAATTCTCGATGCGCTACCCGCTGGTCGACGGGCAGGGCAATTTCGGCAACATCGACGGCGATAACGCCGCCGCCATGCGCTATACTGAAGCGCGCATGACCGAGGTGGCGGCGGACCTGCTCGCCGGTATCACCGAGGACGCCGTCGACTTCCGGCCGACCTACAACGAAGAGGACGAGGAGCCGTCGGTTCTCCCCGGCGCCTTCCCGAACCTGCTCGCCAACGGCTCGTCCGGCATTGCCGTCGGCATGGCGACCTCGATCCCGCCGCACAATGCGGCCGAGCTTTGTGATGCGGCGCTCCATCTGATCGAGCATCCGGATGCGCCGGTGGCCAAGCTGATGGAGTTCGTCCAAGGGCCGGATTTTCCGACCGGCGGCATCATCGTCGACAGCCGCGCCTCGATCCTCGACGCCTATGAGACGGGCCGCGGCGGGTTCCGCGTGCGCGCCAAATGGGGTCAGGAGGATCAGGGCAGGGGCACGTGGAGCATCGTCGTCACCGAAATCCCCTACGGCATTCAGAAGGCCCGGCTGATCGAGAAGATCGCCGAGCTCTTGATGGCGCGCAAATTGCCTCTGCTGGAAGACATCCGCGACGAGAGCGCGGAAGACATCCGCATCGTGCTGGTGCCGAAGAGCCGCACCGTCGATCCCGGCATCCTGATGGAATCGCTGTTCAAGCTCACCGAGCTCGAAAGCCGCTTCCCGCTCAACATGAATGTCTTGTCGCGCGGCAAGGTGCCCAACGTGCTCTCGCTGAAGAGCGTGTTGAAGGAGTGGCTCGACCACCGCCGCGACGTCTTGATCCGTCGTTCGAAATACCGGCTGGGCGAGATCGAAAAGCGGCTGGAAATCCTCGCCGGCTATTTGATCGCCTATCTCAACATCGACGAGGTGATACGGATCATCCGCGAGGAGGATGAGCCCAAGCAGGTGATGATGGCCCGCTGGTCGCTCACCGACAACCAGGCCGAAGCCATCCTCAACATGCGCCTGCGCGCCTTGCGCAAGCTTGAAGAGATCGAGATCCGCAAGGAATTCGACGGCCTGACCGCGGAGAAGAAGCAGATCGAGGCGCTGCTGGCGTCCGACGCCAAACAATGGTCGACGATCAAGTGGGAAGTCACCCAGATACGCGACAAGTTCGGCCCTGAGACCGAGCTCGGCCGGCGCCGCACACAGTTCGCCGACGCGCCCGAGCATGACCTGACCGATATCGCGCATGCCATGATCGAGCGAGAGCCGGTCACCGTCGTGGTGTCGGAAAAGGGCTGGCTGCGCGCCATGAAGGGCCATCTGACTGACCATTCGCAGCTCGCCTTCAAGGAAGGTGACAGCCTCAAGCTCGCCTTCCATGCCCAGACCACGGACAAGATCCTGGTCTTCACCACCGGCGGCAAGTTCTACACCATCGGAGCCGACCGGCTGCCGGGCGGACGCGGCCATGGCGAGCCGATCCGCATCATCGTCGACATGGAAAACGACCAGGACATCGTCACCGCGTTCGTCCACGATCCGAAGCGCAAGCTCTTGCTCGTCTCCTATGAGGCCAACGGTTTCGTCGTTGCGGAAGAAGAGGTCGTCGCCAACACCCGCAAGGGCAAGCAGGTGATGAACGTCAAGGCGCCGGATGAGGCCAAACGCTGCATTCCGGTCTCGGGCGACCATCTCGCCATCGTCGGCGAGAACCGCAAGATGCTGGTCTTCCCGCTCGCCGAAATCCCGGAAATGGCGCGCGGCAAGGGCGTGCGCCTGCAGAAATACAAGGACGGCGGCGTGCTGGACCTCAAGACCTTCACGCTCGAGGCCGGCCTGTCCTGGCAGGATTCCGCCGACCGCACCTTCACCAAGTCGCGCGAGGAATTGGCCGAGTGGATCGGGGCGCGTGCCGCCGCCGGCCGTATGGTGCCGAAGGGATTTCCGCGGACGGGGAAGTTTGGGTGATTTGCCGATCTCCCCGGTGAGGGGGATTACCCAAACATTTGGACTCTCGTCACGATTGCTGCACTATCATGCTGCATAAGCATTCCTTGAACCATCGGGGTAGGGGAGAGACGCGCGCTTGAAGCGGGCAGAAATCCAGAAGCCGGGGCAGCGCCTGTTCGGCCTTTCGACGCCGCTTCGCGCCGCAGTCATCCCGCCGCTTTCGGCGGCGCGCTGGCTGTTGGTGCTGATCGTCGCCGCCGGCGTCTATTTCTTCCACGGCTTCCTATTCCCGGTTCTGGCCGCGCTCGTCATCGCCTTTGCCAGCTGGCCGCTCTATCGCCGGCTGCTTGGCGCTGTCGGCGGCAACCGCACCATCGGCGCAACCCTAGCCATCCTCTTCATCCTCACCTTCCTGGTGGTGCCGATCGCGCTTGCCGGCACCTATGCCATCAACGAGCTGCGCGAATGGGTGGTCTGGGCGATCGAGACCAACCGCCATGGCGCGACGACACCCGGGTGGATTGCCACCATGCCGGTGGTCGGCGATTGGCTGAACGATCAATGGACCGCCTATCTCGGCCATCCGGGCGGCATCGGCGAACTGATCCAGGCGGTCAGCGGCTCCAACATCGGCACCATTTATCGCGGCGCCTTGGCCGCCGGCGGCAGCGCGTTCGGCCTGTTGCTCACGCTGCTATTCATGATGATCGCGCTGTTCTTCGCCTATCGCGATGGCGAATCCTTCGCTGCCCAGGTCGATCGTCTCGGCGAACGCATCCTGCCGACGCGTTGGGAGCGCATCTCGCGCGTCGTGCCGGCGACGATCTCGTCCACCGTAACCGGCATGACCATCATCGCCATCGGCGAGGGCCTGGTGCTCGGCATTGCCTATTGGCTGGCCGGCGTGCCATCGCCGGTGACGCTCGGCGCGCTCACCGGCATCATGGCGCTGATCCCTGGCGGCGCGCCGCTCTCCTTCACGCTGGTCTCGATCTACCTGGCTGCCAGCGGCAAGCTGTTCGCCGGCCTGGCGCTGTTCATCTGGGGTGCGGTCGAGCTTTTCATCGTCGACAAAACGCTGCGGCCGAAGCTGGTCGGCGGCCCGATCAAATTGCCCTTCCTGCCGACCTTTTTCGGCCTCATCGGCGGCGTCAAGACGATGGGCTTCCTCGGCCTGTTCATCGGCCCGGTGCTGATGGCGCTGCTCGTCGCCATCTGGCGCGAATGGCTGCGCGAGGTCGAGATCATGGACGAGCTTCCGGCGGTCGCCGAGGAAGGCAGCGCGCCGCCGCAGATCGAAGTCGCCCCCGAGCCCAGGAAGATTCAGGCCGGGTGATGCACCGCCAGATCGGCGCGGCGCTTGCGGCCTTCATGCAATTGCCACAGCGAATGCGCGACCAGCGTCACGATCAAAATCGTGCCCCCGATCAGGCTATTTCGCGACGGCGCCTCGGCGAAGATCAGCCAGATCCAGACCGGAGCGAACACCGTTTCCAGCAGGTAGAACATCGCCACCTCCGGCCCGGAAATGTATTTCGGTCCGTTGGCCAGGCAGAAGAACGAGATCGGCATGATCACGGCGCCGTTGAGGAGGATCCACCACGGTGCGTCGACGTGTAAGCCGGTCTTCGACACCATGAAGAGCGCCACGGCGAACGGCAGGATCACGCCCACGAGCGAGGTGAAGCCCATCTCCCTGCCGCTGGCTCGTGAGACGGTGATGGCGCATGCGACGCAGAGCGCGGCGCACAACGCCATCATATCGCCGAACAGATTTCCGGTGCCGATCGAATCGCCGACGATGATGGCGACACCGACGATCATCAGCGCCAGCGCCGCGAGCGTCACCGCTCGCGGCCGCTCCTTCAGGAACAGCCAGGACAGCAGCGCCGAGAACATGGTGGTGAAGGCCAGGATGAAGACGAGATCGGCGGTCGAGGTGTGATAGACGGCGGTGATGAAGGCGATGGAGCCCAGCCCATAAAGCGTGGCGACCACCAGACCCAGCCGGCCCGGGATGAGCTTCGGCGCCTTATCGCTCAACGAGCGCCAGACTGCCCAGATGACAAGCGCGGCAGTGAACATGCTGCCGGTGCGCAGCAGAAGGATCGTCCAGGCCTCGCCATGGGCAAGCCGGATCAGCGGAATATCGACAGTGAGCGTCACCCCGCCAAGGGCGGTAAGCAGGAGGCCTTTCTGGTGGTCGGTATGGGTCGACACTCGGCTATCTCGCAACAATATTGAAGAGGCGCATTGCGGCCATGCCGCGGTCCTTCCAGCCTGATGGCCGAAAGACCAGCGTCCTCCTCCTTGAAACAGTTTTAAGGATGAAGCGTGAGGCGGGTCAGCGACTGACCGCTTCGTGGTCGTAGCGTTCCCAGCCCTTCGGGCCGAGATGCTCCTGCGGCATGAAGCGCATCTTATAGCTCATCTTGCGCGAGCCGTTGACCCAGTAGCCGAGATAGACGTGGGGCAGTCCCATCGCCTTGGCCCGTGCGATGTGGTCGAGGATCATGAAGGTGCCGAGCGAGCGGTCCTCGAAGTCGGGGTTGAAGTAGGAATAGACCATCGACAGCCCGTCGGCCATCTTGTCGGTCAGCGCCACCGCGATCAGCTCGCCATGGCCCTTGCCGGTGATGAAGGTGTCGGGGCCGCGGCGCCTGTATTCGATGATCTTGGTGTCGACATGCGTGTCCTCGACCATCATGGCATAGTCGAGTACGGTCATGTCCGACATGCCGCCGCGGCGGTGGCGGGCATCGAGATAGCTGCGGAAGAGCGAATATTGTTCGGTCGAAGGCTGTGCATCATGCATGGCGCCGACCAGGTCGGCGTTGCGCTGCGTGACACGGCGCATGTTGCGGCTGGGCTCGAATTCCTGGGCCAGGATGCGGACCGACACGCAGGCGCGGCAGGATTCGCAGGCGGGGCGGTAGGCTATGTTCTGCGAGCGCCGGAAGCCGCCTTGCGTCAACAGGTCGTTCATCTCCGGCGCCTTGTCGCCGACGAGGTGCGTGAACACCTTGCGCTCGAACTGGCCCTCCAGATAGGGGCAGGGCGACGGCGCGGTCAGGAAGAACTGCGGCGACTGGGTCGGATGCTGCGTCATCTAATCTTGGAAACGCTCCTGCGAATCGCCTTACCTTTGGTCCGGCCGGAGAAAAATTCAACAGGATTGTGACGCCTTGGCCGGCGCGCTGCAATCATATTTGCGCGCATCGGGTTAGACAAATCGGAGAAGATCGTTGCCGGAACCGTCAGATATCGGTGCGGGTGACCACCGTGCCGAGCAAAAGGTCATGCAGCGTGCGCTTGCGGTCGGAAAACAGCGTCACCAAGAGCACCAGCGGCGTCAGGATGACGTTGCCAGCCCAAAACAGCACCGAATGCACCACCGCCGTCATGCCGTCGATACGGCTGCCGTCGAGCTTCTCCAGCCGGATGCCCATGATCTTCATGCCGGTCGTCGCCTGATTCCGGCTGCCCAGCGTGTTCCAGATGTAGAGGATGGCCACCATCGGCACCAACACCGAAAACAGCGCCCAGCCGAGGCCGAAGGTCAACAGCCCGAGAATGGCGACCAGGATGGCGAAGGGAATGGTCAGCAGTGCGACGAAGAAATAGTCGAGCAGGAAGGCAAAGATGCGCCTCGTGCGCACGCCGCGATAGGCGCGGGTGTCCTCGAACCGGGTGGTGATGATCTCGCCGTCAAGCACGCGCGCGTTCATGTCCATTCCTCACAACGGCATTTCAATGCGATGCCGACCAATGAGATGGTGAAGGTCGCGCCGAATTCAAGGAAGGAGATTGGGCAGGCCCCCTAGAAGATGCCGGGGAAGAACCGGTAGCGGACCTTGCCGAGATAGTCGCGGTATTCCGGTTCCATGGCCAGAATGGCCTCCTCACGCGTGAGGCGGTAGATCTGGAAGGAGCTTATGATCGCGTAGACGCCGAAATTGTAGAGAGAGAAATTCGACAACAAGAACAGGATGTGACCGGTGATATAGCCGGCGTAAATCGGGTGCCTGACGAACCTATATGCGCCCCCGGTGACAACGCCTCGGTTGGCGGGAAGAAGCGCGAAGGAGCGACCGAGCGAGAGCTTTCCCCAGATGGACATCCACAACGCCAGGCACTGTAACGGCGCGGCGACCGCGAGCGAAATGATCTCCACGCCCGGCTGCAGTGAGATAAGACCCGGGCCGAGGGTGGCCGTTAGCGTGATGACCACGGTCAACGGGTTCCAATCGCGAACCTTCGGACGCCGGGCCAGAAGCAGCCATATCAAGGTAAGGGTCTCGGAAATCGTCAGCAACAGGACGTTGAGCCGGGCCGGATCGATAACGAGATTGTACACGCCTCGATAGGCAAAGATGAACATTGCGGCCACTGCCAGGAAGCGCAAGAAACCTTCCCGCAGATCGTCGACGATCGGGCTTGCCCTGAACCTGGATAGGGTATCCGTTTTTGCAGGCAACATAATGGTCACGCAGCTTGCCCCCGGCGCTACCTCGAGGTTCGACCATCGCATGCAACTCTTACTGCAATGTTAAGTTGTGCGCCTTGGCTCGCATCATTGCGATTTTCACGACGCCGGCATCGCGTGTTGGCAGTTGAACATGACACTCTCCCCAGTTTAGCTTGTTGCGGCGCAACAAGGCGCCGAGGGGACGGGGAAACATGGATTACGATATGCTGGTCATCGGCAGCGGGCCTTCGGGGCGCCGCGCTGCCGTGCAGTCGGCCAAGCTCGGCAAGTCGGTGCTGGTGGCCGACAGGGGCAGACGCCTCGGTGGCGTCTCCGTGCACACCGGCACCATCCCGTCCAAGACGTTGCGCGAAACCGTGCTCAATCTCTCGGGTTGGCGCGAGCGCGGCTTCTATGGGCGCGGCTACCGGGTAAAGCAGGATATTTCCATTTCCGACCTTGTCGACCGCCTGCAAAAGACGCTCGATCACGAGGTCGAGGTGCTGCAACACCAGTTCATGCGCAACACGGTTAGAAGCGCGCGCGCCGCGGTAAAATTCCTCGGGCCGAACAAGGTCAGCCTGACGGCCGATAATGGCGACTACTCAGAGATCGGCTTCGCCAACGCGCTGATCGCCGTCGGTACCAGGCCGCATCGGCCGGCCGACGTGCCCTTCGATAGGAAGCGCGTCTTCGACAGCGATGAGATGCTGGAGCTCAACCATCTGCCGCGCACGCTGACGGTGATCGGCGCCGGCGTCATCGGCGTCGAATACGCCACCATCTTTTCAGCACTCGACGTGCCGGTGACGCTGGTCGAGCCGCGCAACACGATCCTCGACTTCATCGACCGCGAGATCGTCGACGATTTCATTCACCAGATGCGCGACCGCGGCATGACCATACGCCTCGGCAGCACGGTGAAGGAAATCGCCTCGAAGCCCGACCATGCAGAAGTGACGCTGGCCGATGGCCGCACCATCCGCTCCGAGATGGTGCTCTATGCCGCGGGCCGCACCGGCAATGTCGGCAGCCTCGGCATAGACGTGGTCGGCATCGAGGCGGATACCAGAGGCCGCATCAAGGTCGATCCGCAAACTTTTCAGACCACCGTGCCGAACATCTATGCGGCTGGCGACGTCATCGGTTTTCCGAGCCTTGCCTCGACATCGATGGAGCAGGGCCGCGTGGCGGCCTGCCACGCCTTCGGCGTCAACCTGCCGCCGCCGCCGGAGAGCTTTCCCTACGGCATCTATGCGGTGCCGGAGATCTCGACCGTCGGTCAGTCGGAAGAGCAGGTGCGCGAGAGCGGCGTCGCCTACGAAGTCGGCCTGGCGCGCTTCCGCGAGACCTCGCGCGGCCACATCATGGGCGTATCGAGCGGCTTCCTGAAGCTTCTGTTCTCGGTCGAGACGCGCCGCCTGCTCGGCGCCCACATCGTCGGCGAGGGCGCGACCGAACTGATCCATATCGGCCAGGCGGTAATCAATCTCGGCGGCACGGTCGACTTCTTCGTCAACAACACCTTCAACTATCCGACTCTTGCCGAAGCCTACAAGATCGCCGGGCTGGATGCGTGGAACCGGATGGGCCGGGGTTAGGCCCAAACTCTGGTTGATTGACGCACCCGCGCTTGCCTATCTGTCCTTAGGGTGATCCTTGCGCTTTCCAGGCGAGATTGGCGCGTGAGCCTGGCGGATGATCCTGGCGGCTTCGTCGATGGTGATGCCGCACTTGCGCGCATAGTAGGCTGCTTCCGCAGCAAGTTCGCCTTCTACCGGCGCTTCGACGGCATGCTTAGCCCTAAGCTTTGCCTTCTTCCCCATGTGTAGAATCATAGCACATTATGGGCATTCGCTGAATGACCGCTTCTGCGGAGGGTGCTTGTCCGCTACAAGCCGAGTGGTCGCGCGGCGCAATTTTGAAAACGACCCGCTGATCGCCGGTGCCGGGACCCGTATGCCGGGCGCTTTCAGGCCACCGGCATAGGATCTGTCAGCCACTGCCTAACGATCGCGGCGTCTGCGTCGCCGAACTCATGGCCGGAGGCGACGATGCGCGCGTCGATCTCGGCGCCTCGCTGGCTGAGCAGCGTCACCAAGGCCGGTGCGTAGAGACCATAGGTCTGGTCGGCGGCGCCGGCGATGATCAGCACCCGCGTGCCGCCGAGATCCGCCATCGGAGGATTGTCGAGCACCGGCATCGCCCGCAGCATGGCCGCGCGCCGTACAAGGCCGGGGTGGAGCAGCAAAAGTGTCGAAACCACATTGGCGCCGTTCGAGTAGCCAAGAAAGGTCGCACGCCTCAGGTCGAGGCCATGGTGCTTCGCCGCGTCGGCCGCGAATTCGGCATAGGCGGCGGTCTCGTCGCGGATGCTGGCCTGCTCGAAACTGGTAGGCGTGATTCGCTCGAACCAGCGAAACCCGTCCTCCTGTGGAACGCGGCCGCGCGCCGCGACGATCACCGCGCGCGGCGCGATCTGCATGGCCAGCGGCAGCATCGTCGTCTCGTCGACGCCCGATCCGTGCAACACGAACAGGCATTCGCCGCTTGCGTTCACCGGCTTCAACAAGCGGTAGGCGAAAGCGAGATCGCGGCGAAGAATGCTGTTTTCGCCGCTATATTCAGACGTGCTCATATCCATCTGATTCCATGAGAGATTCGTTGATTTGCCGGCTTCAAAACGGAATATTTTCGCGCTCCGCGAAAGTTGATTGAACCAGGCGCATTTGAGCCCGTTTCTGCGCCGATACCTCCTCGTGGGAGGAATCGAAGCGGTGCGCCCCGGGGGTCGCATTGCTGGGTATGAACAACCAGCTTTGAGGCCTTTTGTCGATGACCACCCCTGTTCCCACCGTGCGCGATACGCGTATCGATGTCCTGCGCGCGCTCGCGCTGCTCACCATTTTCGTCGACCATGTGCCGGGCACGATCTTCGAGAACTGGACCTACAAGAATTTCGGCTTCTCCGATGCCGCCGAAGCCTTCGTGCTGATCTCCGGCATTTCGGTGGCGCTCGCTTATGGCGGCAAGTTCAAGTCGGGCGGCCGTTTGCTCGCGACGCTGAAAATGTGGCGGCGCGCCAGCGTGCTCTATATCTCCCACATCGTCATCACCATGGTCGTGATCGCGCTGTTTTGCGCCGCCGCGGTGTTCGCCCATCGGCCCGACATGTTGACGATGATCAACATCGAGCCGCTGATGAAGAACACGCCGCAAGTGCTGCTCGGCATCGTTACGCTCGGCCATCAACTCGGCTACAACAACATCTTGCCGGTCTATGCGGCGCTGCTGCTGGCCGCGCCGGGGTTTCTGCTGTTCATCAGCTACAGGCCGGCCTTGGCGCTGACCCTGTCCGGCCTACTGTGGCTGGTCGCCGGCATCTGGCAGATCGCGCCGTCGAACTATCCCGAACCCGGCCTGTGGTTCCTCAACCCCTTGTCCTGGCAGTTCCTGTTCAACATCGGCCTTGCCGCCATGCTGCATGTCAAACGCGGCGGCGCCATCCCCGTCAACCGCTGGCTGGTTGGCGCTGCCGGCGTTTATGCGGTCGGCGCCGCTATCTGGGTGCACAGCCCGCTCTGGGGCCAGATCACCTGGTTCAACCTGCCGGTGGTGATCGGCGGCTTCGACAAGACGTTTCTGTCGCTGCCGCGCCTGTTGCACATTTTGTCGGTCAGCTACCTGATCGTCGCGCTGCCGGCGGTCTCGAACGTCTTCCGGCTCCGTCCGGACAATCCGCTGGCGATCCTCGGCAAGCGCTCGCTGCCAGTGTTCATCGCCGGTACGCTGCTGGCCATGGCGGCGCAGGTGCTGAAGCTGATCAATCCCGGCGGCATCGCCTATGACACGCTCTTGATCGCGGCAGGCATCGCCATTCAGTTCGCGCTTGCGCTCTATCTCGAATGGCTTGCCGGCCTCGGCCAGGTCCGTGCCAAGCCGGTGCGCGAGGAGCCCGCGCGGCCTTCGTTCGGCGCGCAGCCGGTGCCAGTAAGGGTCGGTGGCTACTGATGAACGACGTCAGGTATCTTTTTTGTTTTTACGCAATTCCGGACGGAAACCGTTTCACACTTTTCCTGGAATTGCTTTCGGGGCAGGGCCGGTCGAGGCCCTGACGACAAGCTCGACGCTCATCGTCTCGCGGCGCACCGTGCCGTCATAGTCAAGGATCATGCGCGCGGCTTTGCGGCCGATCTCGGCGATCGGCTGCGCGATCGTGGTCAACGGCGGGTCGCAAAGCGCGCTGTCCGGCACGCCGTCGAAACCGACGATGGAGACGTCTTGTGGCACTTTGAGCCCCCGCGCGGTCAGCCAATCGATGGCGATCATCGCCATCCGGTCCGACATGGCAAGGATCGCGGTTGGCGGTTCGCCGCCGGCGAAGATCGCCTCGAGGCCGGCCCTGGTGCTCTTTTCGTCGTTCTCGGTCTCGTAAACCGGAATCCGTGTCGTATCGATGCCGAAGCGCGAGAGTTCCTCAAGATAGCCGGCAAGCCGGTCGCGCGTTACCGTGTAGGCTGGCCCCCGAAGCACCTCGGCTGTGACGAACCCGGTGCGGTCGTCGGCAAACCCCAGCGACAGCACAGCGAACCGTCGATGACCGAGTTCGGCGAGATGGCGCGCGGCGAGCCGCGCACCGGCAACATTGTCGATGCCGATCGCCGAGAAGGTCTCGTCGTCGAGACCGTGTTCCAGCGCCACGAAGGGCAGCTTGCGCTCGCGGGTCAGCTCGACGAGGCGTGAACCGCCTTCAATGCAGAACAGGATGAAACCGTCGACGAGCGCGCTTTGGATGTTCCAGGCCAGCTTTTCCTGGTTGGCGGCCGACACCAGCGCTATCCCGGCGCCGGTGGCGTCGCATGCCTCCGAGATGCTCGCCATCATGGCGCGGGCAAAGGGATCGTCGAAAAAATAGGAGAGGGGCTCGGTCGTGCCGACGCCGATGGCGTTGACCTTGCCGGCGCGCAGGAGCCGGCCCTTCGGATCCGGCCCCGCATAGCCCATCTGCTCCGCCACCGCCTTGACCCGCTCGCGCACCTCGGCGCGCACGATCTCGGGCCGGCTGAAGACGTTCGAGGCCGTGCCATGCGAGACGCCGGCGGCCTTGGCGATGTCGGCCAGCCGGATGGGTCTCGCCTGGCCCTCGAGGAGTGATGCCATGTCGTTCCTCCGAATCCGGTCATATCGCGACCATGACCGCTGAATTGCTGTCGGTCATCTAACATTTTCGTTGGATCGATTCAAATTTTCACTTGTCATCCAAGGGCGCGGATATTATGTATTGAATCGATCCAATTTCACTAAGGACAAGCCTTGGCGTTGAGAAAAGGAGAACTGCCATGCATCCGCTGAATTATTTGTTCGAAGACCTTTATCGTAATTATTGGGGTATCGGCCGTGGTAATCCGCCTACGCGGCGGCGTGCTGCCGAGCCCGCGGCCAAGGGTGGAAGGAAACCAAGGGCTTGACCAGGGTGCGCCCTCGTTTGCTCGCTGGGCCTATCAAGAAAACGTGTTCAATTTTAGCGCTGGCTGAAATTGTGCCCCGGTCAAAGGCGGTGCTACGCCATCGCTCAGGGCAGGAGGGCCGCCATGAGAATGCTGATTGGTTCGGTGTTGATAGGGATGCTTGGCGTTGGCCAGGCATACGCGGATGTCCAGATACTGCGCCACGAGCCCGGCAGGGGGCAGTTGCGGACGGGCCAGACGGTGCTTGTCGATGACGGCACTTGCCCAAAAGGACAGATCAAGGAAGTCAAGGCAGGCAGCAATCGCAGTTTCAAAACCGGCACAAAAATGGCCGGTTCGCCCCGGACTCACCGCTGCATAGCGCGCTACTGAGTTTGATCGTCGGTTTCTGCTCTAAGGGCGTGGCCGCCACAGCGCCGAGATGGCGATCGCCAGCCAGCCGGCAATCAGTAGCGTGCCGCCGATCGGCGCAGACATCGGGAACAGCCGCGAGCCGAGAAAGTCGCGGGCGAGCAGATCGCCGGCGAAGAGTAGCAGGCCGACCAGCAGGATGAGGCCGGCAATCCTGAGGCACCGGCTGCATGCGGCAAGGCCGATAGCGAGGAACACCGGCGCGTGCATCAAAAGGAAATTGGCCGCCGTGCCGGTGAAGGCGCCGCCGCGATGCGCCGCCGCCGCAGACAAGGCGACGCCTGCGGCGCCGACCAGGCCACCCGCCAGCATGAAGAGCCGGCTGCCGCCATTCGCAGGTTTTTCTGAAAGGCTCATCGGACACGCTCCGTGCTGACTGGTCGGGCAGGCGAACCGTCAGGATTCGCCGGCCTCGATGAGCATATGCCGCGCCCGACGCGCCTGGACAATCCAGTTGTAGACCGCCCCCAGCGCCATCAGCAGCGACGTGCCCAGAAACACCGAGCGCATGCCGAAATGACCGCCGACGAAGCCGCCGGACAGCGGCCCCGCAACCTGGCCGACATATTGTGCCGAAATCGCAAGCCCCAGCACATTGCCGCCGATCCCGTCTGGGATGTTGTGGCGGATGACGCTGGTGATACAGGGCAGCAGCCCGCCCAGTGCCAGACCCATCAGAAAGCGCAACCCGATCAACTGCCAGCCATTGGTGACAAAGGCCTGCGGGATCAGCAGCAGGGCAGAAACGGCGAGCGCGCCGACCACCACGTTCCAGTGCCCGACGCGGTCGGCGAGCTTTCCAAGCCATGACGACGACAGGATGGTGCCGAGCGCCGCCGCCGACATGACCACGCCGGCGACCATCGTCACCTTGCTCTGGTCCTCGACCAACTGCTGCACATAGACCGTGATGATCGGCTCGATCGACATGTTGGCGAAGGCGAGCAGCATCCCGGTGGCCAGCATCGCCACGATCGGCCGCTTGTCCGGGATCTGTGCCCAACCGCTTTTCGGCTTAGCCATCGACACGGCGGGTTGCGGCGCCGGCGGGTTCTCCTTGATCAGGAAGGTGGTGGCCAGGAAGGCAAGGAAGATCACGCCGCCGGACAGCAGGAAGGTGGTGCGGATGCCGATCAGCGGCGGCAGTAGGCCGCCGAGCAGCGGGCCGACCAGCGACCCGGCGGTAATGCCGGCCGCCAGCACGCCAAGCGCCCAGCCGGAGCGTTCCTTCGGCGTCTGCATCGCGACCAGGATGGTCGACCCAGAGGAGTAGCCACCGGCAAAGCCTATCAGCAGTCTGAGCAGCACAAGCTGCCACACGCTCTGCACCATCCCGGTCAGCGACATGCAGATCGCCATGCCGAACGAGGCACGCACCAGCATCACCTTGCGGCCATAGCGGTCGCCGAGCCGCCCCCACAGGGGCGCCACCAGCGCCGCAGCGAAGAAGGTGGCACCATAGGCGATGCCCGACCACTGAACGATCGCGGCATGGCCTTCGGCGCCAAGCTGCTCGACATAGAGCGGCAGGAACGGCAGCAGCAGCGTCATGGCGATGAGCGTGCTGAAGGAACCGGCGAAGCAGACGGCGAGGTTGCGCCGCCAATGGATATTATAGCCGCCCTGCTCGGAAGATTTCTCGCTCATGTCACGTCTGCCGGATATCCGGGTTGTTATAGATACCAGTTTGGTATACCAATTTGGTATCCGTCATGGACCTCAAGCCCGCCGCTGTCAATGCGGCTTTGGAAAGCGGGACGACGATGTCGCAGATGCAGAATGTCGAAAGGCAGCTTCGCGAGATGATCCTCGGGCTGGAGATCGGCCCGGGCGAGCGGTTGACCGAACGCTGGATCGAGAGCCGCTTCGGCGCCTCGCGCACGCCGGTGCGGGCTGCGTTGTTTCGCCTCGAGACGGAGGGCCTGGTCAGCCGCGACGGCCGCGGTTGGACCGTGGCGCCGATCAATCTTGCCGAGCTCGGGCAGATCGCCGTCTATCGCGAGGCCGTCGAGGTCGCCGCGGTCAGGCTGACGGCGGCGCTCGAGGACCGTGGCGGCGTCGAGGTGATCGCGGCGATGCTGGACTCCTGCGATGCCGAGACGCCGCGCGAGGAATGGCACCGCGTAGGCATGGATTTCCACATCGAGCTGGCCAGGCTTTCCGGCAATGAGTTCCTGCTAAGGGCCGTGCGCGACGCCATGACCAGGCTGTCTCGCGCCCGCTGGCTGGAGGTCCGCGACGAAGCGGCGCTCGGCCGCGCCTGGGCCGAGCATCACGCCATCCTCGCCGCCGTCAGGGCCGGCGACGCCGATCAGGCGGCAAAGCTGCTGTCGGCCCATATCGCCGGCAGCCGCGACCGTCTCGTCACCTCCTTGCATGACGACCGCCGCAGCCTGCGCGCCAGGGGCTTTGCCGTGGTTGCGGCGTGACGAATGACACGCTGTCTGGGGTGGCAGCGTCAGCGGGCTTGCAACATAGGCGGCACAATGCTGTAGGAAAGATGGGGGATGAGCGGCAGCAGCCGCCGATCGTTTGTGTTGAACCGCGGACGCATGGCCACAATCTCACGCACCGCCGCAAAGCTGTTCTACTACGCGCGCAACTATGCGCGCGACCACGCCCCGCAGGCGATGTTCCGTGCGCGCCTGGCCGCGCGTCTCGATCAGGCCAGACTTTCCGGCAAGTCGGTTCGTGAGCGGCTGAACTACTACAACAAACTGACGACGCCCTTCGTGCCGAGCCCGGCCGCCATAGAGGCCGGCAAGGTGCCGTTCACGGCCAGCATGTATTATTACGACCTCAAGGAATTCGCCCGCTACTTCGACCCCAACCTGCTCATCGATCTCGAATTCGGCGACGTCATCGGCGTTCCGGAAATCCCGAGGATCGTGAAGGACCGGCCGATACTGGACGGCAACGAGAACGGCGTGTTGATGAAGCTCAACAAGTTCCGCCATTTCTACATGCCGCCCGACAGCCTGTCCTTCGCCGCCAAGCGGCCGATGGCGGTCTGGCGCGGCCATCTCAACAACCCGATCCGCACCCGCTTCATGGAGACGGTCGGCGCTCTGCCGATCTGCGACGCCGGCTCGCCGAAGGCGGACGCGCCGGCAGAGTTCCGCAAGCCGTTTCTCAGCATCGAGGAGCAGCGGCGCTATCGCTACGTCGTCTCGCTCGAAGGCAATGATGTCGCCACCAACCTCAAATGGATCATGAGCTCGAACTCGCTTTGCCTGATGCCGGAGCCGACCTACGAGACCTGGTTCGCCGAGGCGCGGGTCGAGCCCAACGTGCATTACGTGCCGCTGGCGCCGGATTTCTCCGACCTTGTCGACAAGATAACCTATTTCGAGAAACATCCGGCCGAGGCGGGGCGCATCACCGCCGCCGCCAACGCCTATTGCCGGCAATTCGGCAACGAAAAGGACGAGCAGGCGATCTCGCTGCTCGTCCTCTACAAATATTTCGTGCTTAGCGGCCAGATAAGGCCCGACCCGGAAGTCTGGCGCTACATTGCCGGTTGAATGGGTTAGATGCTGCTGCGGTCGAGTACCAGGTCGGCCGGGCTCAGCCGGTCCTTGGCCGTGAACTGCTGGTGCCAGTAGGGATAAAGCACCGGCGGCCGGCTGACGGCATCGAGCCGCAGGCGCTCGTCGAGCGACAGCGTCAGGCTGGCCGCGGCAAGGTTGTCCTTCAACTGGGCTTCGTTGCGAGCGCCGATCACCAGCGAGGAGACGGCCGGACGGCCGAGCAGCCAGGCGAGCGCCACCTGGGCGGCCGAGACGCCGCGCGCCTTGCCGATGTCGTTGAGCACATCGACGATCCGCCACAACCGGTCCTCGTCGCGGATCGGCGGTTCCGACCAGCCGCCGAGCTGGCGCGCCGTCGGGCTGTCGCGATGGTACTTGCCGGACAGCAGGCCGCCGGCCAGCGGGCTCCAGACCAGCACGCCCAGGCCTTGGTCGACCGAGATCGGCAGCAATTCATATTCGGCCTCGCGCGCTTCCAGCGTGTAATGGATCTGCTGGGTGACAAAACGGGCCTGGTGGCGGCTGTCGCTCACCGCCAGCGCCTTCATCACTTGCCATCCGGACCAGTTGGAGCAGCCGATATAGCGGATCTTGCCCTGGTTGACCAAGGTGTCGAGCGCCGCGACGGTCTCCTCGACCGGGGTTTGTCCGTCCCACTGATGGACGAAATAGATGTCGATGACATCGGTCTTGAGCCGCTTCAGGCTCTTTTCGCATTCGCGGATCAGGTGATGGCGCGACAGGCCCTCGTCATTGGGCCCGGTACCGATGCGCATGCGCGCCTTCGACGCGATCAGTACATCATTCGGGCGCTTGCCGCCGAGCGCCTCACCGATGATCTCTTCCGACAGGCCGTTGGAATAGACGTTTGCGGTGTCGATGAGGTTGATGCCGGCATCGATGCAGGTGCCGATGATGCGTTTGGCCTCCGCAAGATCGGAATTGCCGACGGCGGCGAACGGTCCGGTGCCACCGAAGGTCATGGTGCCCAGCGTCAATGTCGAGACTTTCAAGCCGGAACGGCCCAGCGTGCGGTATTCCATGTCGGTCCTCGCGATTTTGTTCTGGAGAGGCGCCGTACCGGCGCCGCGAAAGAGGCGAGGGGATTTGTAGGACAATTCAAGTCGCTTGTCGCCCCGCTATCGATACGGGCCGGTCAGATATCGAATAGGCCAGCTTGCAATAAAACCGTCATTGCGCGCCTGTATCTCAGTCGGCTTACGGAGTTGCGTGTCCGGCCATGCCGGAGGGGCACCCGAAGCGAAGGCGGCTAACAGGCAGGCGGAGCAATGCGATGAACGAAGAAAAACCGAACTCCGGGGCGAAGGACTGGCTGGAAGCCGAGCTCGAGGACACACTCGACGAGGACTATGAGTTGGAGCTTTCCGAGCCGGCGCTCTCGCTCGAGATCGCCAAGATCTACAAAAAGTCGCATCCGCCTTCCATCGAGCGCATGACCTATTTCCGTGAGCTGCTGAGACTGCAGTCCGAGTTGATCAAGCTGCAGTCCTGGGTCGCCTACCACAAGAAGAAGCTGGTGGTGATCTTCGAGGGCCGCGACTCGGCGGGCAAGGGCGGCGTCATCAAGCGCATCACGCAGCGCCTCAACCCGCGCATCGCCCGCGTCGTCGCGCTGCCGGCGCCGACCGAGCGCGAGAAGTCGCAGTGGTATTTCCAGCGCTACGTGCCGCATCTTCCCGCCGGCGGCGAGATCGTGCTGTTCGATCGCTCCTGGTACAACCGCTCCGGCGTCGAGCGCGTCATGGGCTTCGCCGATCAGCATCAGGTCGAGGAGTTCTTCCACGACGTGCCCGAGTTCGAGCGCATGCTGGTGCGCTCCGGCATCACGCTGGTGAAATACTGGTTCTCGATCACCGACGAGGAGCAGCAGATGCGATTCCTCATGCGCATCCACGACCCGATGAAGCAGTGGAAGTTGTCGCCGATGGACCTGCAGTCGCGCGTGCGCTGGGAGCAGTACACCAAGGCCAAGGAAGAAACTTTCGCCCGCACCAACATTCCGGAAGCCCCGTGGTTCATCGTCGAGGGCAACGACAAGAAGCGCGCGCGGCTGAACTGCATCGACCATCTGTTGCAGCAACTGCCCTATGAGGACGTGCCGCATGAGGAGATCTCGCTGCCCGAGCGCGTCTTCAACCCGCAATATGAGCGCCAGGTGCTGCCGCGCGAGTTGTATGTGCCGGAGAAGTATTGAGCCCCATCTTTCCTTCTCCCCGTTTCACGGGGAGAAGGTGCCCGAAGGGCGGATGAGGGGCGGCGCCGGCGTCGGTGGCCGGCCTCCAATTCGCCATTGGGTAGCTTGTCGCTAATTTTCGGAGGGCAGCGCCGCCCCTCATTGCCCTGCCGGGCATTTCTCCCCGTATAGTGACGGGGAGAAAGGGCTGTACCTAAGCCCGTCCAATCATCACATGCGTCGCATCGGCTGTCGCGATCTGCCCGGTGCAGCGGTATCCCAGCTTCGGCACGTCCAGCCCTGCAAAGAGATGCTCGCCCGAGCCCAGCAGGATCGGCGAGATCGCCAGGTGCATCTCGTCGATGAGCCGCTCCTGCAGGTACTGCCGGACAGTCGAGACGCCGCCGCCGACGCGCACATCCTTGCCGGCCGCCGCCGCTTTCGCCTGTTCTAGCGCCGAATGGATGCCGTCGGTGACGAAGTAGAAAGTCGTGCCGCCTTCCATCTCGATCGGCGCGCGCTTGTGCTGAGTCAGCACGAAGGTCGGGACATGATAGGGCGGGTTGTCGCCCCACCAGCCCTTCCAGCTGTCATCCGGCCATTCGCCACGGATCGGCCCGAACATGCTGCGGCCGAGAATCCAGGCGCCGACATTCTCGAAGCTGCGCGCGGCGAAGCCGTCATTGGCGTCGCTGGTCCCGTCGTTCTTGCCGAGCACCATCTGGCGGAAGGTGCGGGTGCCGATCATCCATTTGTGTAGATTTTCGCCGCCGACGCCGAGCGGGGATTCGAGAGTCTGATCGGGGCCGGCGCCGTAGCCGTCGAGTGAGAGGGTGAAAGCGTTGACACGAAGCTTGGACATCGTTGCCTCCTGAACCGCATGTAATTTGCAATCAGTGCCCGTCTAACTTAACTGCTTGCAAAAAACAATCGGTTTTACCCGATGCGAAGCAGGCTGCGGAAGGCTCCTGACACCCAGGTCGATGGCGATTGTTCAAAAGAAGGATAGCGGCGCTGGTACGCCGCGCCGCCTTTCGCTGAGGTTGGTGGAAACTACCCCCTCAGCATCTCCGCCACGGTCGGCGCGAAATAGGTGAGCACGCCGTCGCAGCCGGCGCGCTTCAGGGCCAGCAGCGATTCCAACATCGCTTTTTCGCCGTCGATCCAGCCATTGGCGGCTGCCGCCTTGATCATCGAATATTCGCCCGACACCTGGTAGGCGAAGGTCGGCATCTGGAATTCGTCCTTCAGCCTCCGGATGATGTCGAGATAGGGCAAGCCTGGCTTCACCATCAGCATGTCGGCGCCTTCGGCGATGTCCTGCTCGGCCTCGCGCACCGCCTCGTCGGAATTGGCATGGTCGATGTAATAGGTCTTCTTGTCGCCCTTGAGCAGGCCGGCGGTGCCGACCGCCTCGCGGTACGGGCCGTAGAAGGCCGAAGCGAATTTCGTCGCATAGGACATGATCGCCACGTCCTGGAAACCGTTGGCGTCGAGCGCGTCGCGGATGGCGCCGATGCGGCCGTCCATCATGTCGGACGGCGCGATGATGTCGGCGCCGGCCGCGGCCTGGATGACGGCAGCGGCGGTGACCTGTTCCACCGTCTCGTCATTGACGATGACGCCGTCGCGCAAGATGCCGTCATGGCCGTGGCTGGTGAACGGGTCGAGCGCGGCATCGGTGATGATGCCGATCTCCGGCACCGCCGCCTTTATGGCGCGCGTGGCGCGGTTGATGATGTTGTCAGGATCGAGGATGTGCGATCCCGTCTGATCGCGCAGCGCAAGCTCGACATTGGGGAAGGTGGCGATGGCCGGAATGCCAAGTTTTGCGGCGCGCTCGGCTTCCTTAACGGCGAGGTCGATGGTCAGGCGATAGACGTCCGGCATGGCGGCGATCGGCTCGCGCGTGTTCTTGCCGTCGATGACGAAGATCGGCCAGATCAGGTCGTTCACCGAAAGCTGGTTCTCCTGCACCAGCCGCCGCGACCAGTCGGCCTTGCGCATGCGCCTCAGCCGCCGGCTGCCGGTGATCTCGTCGACGCTGCGTGCGCCGGCGGGCTTTGCGGGGGTGAATTTGTTCATCGCCGAAACTCTCTTTTGGCGCGGCTTTTACCACGCGTCTCCGCCGCTGACCAATGCGACACGATTGCGCCAGGGGGACGCGCGAGTTCCTCGCCTCCGCCAGAGGCGGGAGAGGTGTCCGCGAAGCGGACGGAGAGGGGGCCTTCGTAGGGCGCTCCCCTCTCCGTCTCGGCTTCGCCGAGCCACCTCTCCCCACTGCGTGGGGCGAGGAATCTCAGGGCGCCCCGTTCCCCGACAGGATCTGCGCCGCGCCCCGCATCGCCACCCTGAACGCCTCGTCGAAGCTCACCCCGCGCACCTGCCAGCGATAGGTCTTGCCGCGATTGGCGAGCCGCCAGTCGGCGATCCAGCCGAGCTCCTTGTCGCTCCACACGATCGACCCGGCGAGCGCGCGGGCAGCGCCGGCCTTCCTCGCCAACTGGTCGAGCTTTGTCATGTCGGCCGCTGCGAGTGCCTTTTCGTCCAGCCCGCCGAGCTGTTTGGCCTTTGGAAAGGCAATCCGCATCAGCAACGGAGCTGTGGCGTTGGCGAAGGATTCGCGCATCGTCTTGCCTTGGTCCTCGTCGGCCGTCAGCACGAAATGCCGCTGGCCCTGCTCGGCCGTCATGACGATGGCCAGCAGCGGCCGCTCGCCGAGCCAGGGCTTGCTGCCGAGTTGCGCGAGCAGCTTGTCGACCACGGCAGGCTTGTAGAGGCAGGTCAGGTCGTGCGGCCGGTCATGCGTGCCTTGCTCGTCATGGATCGGAATGCCTTCCAACCGGTCATGGTAGCGGAAGGACTGGACGAAATGGCCGGCCTTGTCGCGAAGCGCCAGTATCTCCGGTTTCTGCGTCAGCCGCTGGTCGCCGGAAACCTTGACCAGCACCTTGTCCAGGCATTCGCGAAAACCAATCTCGCGGTTGGGCTCGCCGGTGCCGGTGACGATGGCCTGCGCCTGGTAGAGGTCCGTCGGCGTCGCAGCAAATGCCGCTGGACCTCCCAGGCATAGGAGGCCAAACAATCCAGCCACCAGGCGAGAAATTCCAGGCATGTCGGTTTTTCTCGAAATCTGTCGGGCGCCGCGCAGTGCTTTGCCGATTACCTAACATCTGGCGCGGTCGTCCGCCAGCGCAAGGCGCGCCGCCATTGACGCATCCCTATGCCGCCTTTAGCACTTCTCTCCCCTGGGAGGGCCGGGAGAGGGATTCTCTGGTGATGGATTTTGGCGGAGGCGACGAGATCCGCTTCGAGCGTTTGGGCAAGGCCGGCGTCGTCACGCTGACGCGGCCGCAGGCGCTCAATGCCGTCACGCATAATATGGTGAAGGCGCTGAGTAGGGCGCTCGAGGCCTGGGAAGCGGATGCCGGCATCAACGTCGTCATCGTCAAAGCCGAGGGCAGGGCGTTTTCCGCCGGCGGCGATATCCTGCACATCTACGAAGCTGGCCGCGCCGGCACACCACCTGTCGATTTCTTCGCCGACGAGTATCGGCTCAACGCCCGCATCGCGCGATTCAAGAAACCCTATGTGGCGCTGATCGACGGCATCGTCATGGGCGGCGGCGTCGGCATCTCCTTCCACGGCTCGCATCGTGTGCTGACCGAGAACGCGCAATTCGCCATGCCGGAGGTCGGCATCGGTTTCTTCCCCGATGTCGGTGCCAGCCATCTGCTTCCGGATCTCGGCGGCAGCTTCGGCATGTATCTGGGGCTCACGGGAACCCGCATCCGCTACGGCGATGCGCTGTGGTCGGGGCTGGCCACGCATACGATCAAGGCGGCGGACCAGGCCGGCCTGCTCGACGAGCTGGCGGCCAGCAACGATCCGAATGCCGAGCTGCGCGATTTCTTCGTGCCGGCAAAGCGCGAGACCGAGCGGCAGGATCTGGATGCGATCGCGCGGCATTTCTCGCAAACCTCGCTTGCCGGCATCATCGCCAGTCTCGAGGCCGCTTCGGGCGATGCCTTCGCCGCAAAGACGCTTGACGTTATGAAAACGCGCTCGCCGACCAGCCTCCACGTCGCCTGGCGCGAGATCAGTGCCGGCTCGACGCTGTCTATGGACGAGTGCATGAAGATGGAGTTCCGCATCCTCAACCGTATGCTCGCCGGTCATGATTTCTACGAAGGCATCCGCGCCGCGATCATCGACAAGGGCTCGACGCCCGACTGGCGTCCGGCCGCGATCGAGGACGTCAACGCGGCCGCCATCGACGCCTATTTCGCGCCGCTCGAGCAGGAGCTTGCGCTGTGAGCGAAGTGACCTCCAGGCGCGTCGTGCTGCAGCCCTCGACCACCGAGGTGATCTTCGCCTGGTTCCAGCGCGTCATCGCCGGCTACTGCCTGATGTTCGGCATCCTCTACTGGATCCGCCTGATCGGCATCTATCCGGGCGATCTCTGGCGCTTCGACCTGATGCCGGTGCATTGGCAGGTGGCGGCCGCGATGCTGGCGGTCTTCTTTCCCTTCGCGGCGGCGGGCTTGTGGATGCTGGCGTCCTGGGGGCCGGTGATCTGGTTCATCTGCGCCGCGACCGAGACGGTGATGTATGCCGGCTTTCCCGATCTCTTCGGCCACCGGCTGCTGATCCTCGTCTCGCATGCCTGCGTGGCCTTGCTTTATATCGTCTTCCGCGTCACCATCTGGCTGCAGAAGCGCCAGCTTCGCCAGTAGGCCGAGAACCGGCCTTCATGGGCCGTTTTCGTGCCCGTTTTTCCCCAAAATCCGTTGCCTAAATCTTTAGGTTAATTGTTCTTGCTCGGGTGACCGATCGTTAAGCGTCTTGCGAAACCTCTTACCGGTAAGCTCTTGTTAGCCCTGGCGTTTAAGTCGAATTTTATGAGTATTCGATAGTGTCGCGATCAAGGTGAAAAACAAAAAATCACCAAGGCGACAAACGAGAGGCAAAGACAATGATCAATTCGCGTCCGGCGGCGAAGACCGCAAACGTATCCGACGATCGCCGCGAGGCTATCCGCTCGCTGTACATGGAATCGCTGCAGCTGGTGGAGCGCCTGCACCGCCGCCTGCTTGACGTGATCAAGGACGAGTTCGACCGCAACGGCCGCTCCGACATCAACGCCATCCAGGCGCTGCTGCTCTTCAACATCGGCAATTCGGAGCTGACCGCCGGCGAGCTGCGCTCGCGCGGCTACTATCTCGGCTCGAACGTCTCCTACAATCTGAAGAAGCTGGTCGACCTGGGCTTCATCAACCACCAGCGCTCGCGCATCGACCGCCGTTCGGTCCGCGTCTCGCTGACGCCGAAGGGCAACGAGGTCGCTGACGTCGTCGCCGGCCTCTACGAGCGCCATGTCGGTTCGATCGAAGCTGTCGGCGGCATCAACACCGACGAGTTCAAGCAGATGAACCGCGCGCTGCAGCGGCTGGATCGCTTCTGGAACGATACGATCGCTTACCGGATGTAAGCCGATACCAAGTTTCGAGCCGCGCCGAAGAAGCGCGGCCGGGGGAAAAATAGAGGGCCGGTGCGGAAAACGCGCCGGTCCATTTCTTTTTGCGTTAAGCGGCTGGCTCGGATCCCGGCCTGGTTTTCTTTCGCAGCGGCGCTGCGTAATGTCTTGACGTGGCGGGGGGATACACCATGGACTTGGGGAAACGCGCGAAGGTTTGCTGGGTTGGCGCGACGCTTCTGTCGTTCTCGCAACCGGCCATCGCCGAAGAGTGGTGGAAGGATTCCTTCGCCGCCGTGGGCAGTTCGCCGTGCGATAACAACGACTCGATCGTGACATTCACCGACAAGACGGTGGACATGTGGGAAGTCGGCTGCGCGCTGGAGAAGGTCCAGAAGATCAATCGCCTGGATGCCGTCATCCTCGACATGACCTGCACGGATGGCGAAAGTTCGAGCAAGAGGCGCGAGCTGCTGCTCAAGCTGGAGGACAACAAAATCCTGCGCTACCCGCAAAATGAGGTGCTGCAACGATGCTCGGACTTGAAGGGGCCGCCGGGCACGCGGCCTTGATTTGAGGGGCAAAGCCTTCGTCACGCGCCCAACAGCGTTGCTGCGATGCAAAAAAGCATCGCTGCCTTCCCTTCGCCTCCCTGCCACAACCAAATCGCGGGCCAAGGCCACGTTACCGCCATAATCGGGGTCGATGCGGGTTACGGGTGAAGCTGCGGGCCTATGCCCTGCGCTCCTTGGAACCTGCGTTGCGGCAGCGCGTTTCTGGCAGCCGGTAAACGTCGGGTCATGGTTGGCAAAATGTTAAGTTTGCCGCCCCTAGAGTGCGGACAATGCCGCCCGGCCAGCGAATTGAGCGAGAGCGATTAAGCGAAAAAATGTCTGACATGAGAACCAGCCGCCGTTTCTTCCTCACCGGAGCTTCCGCGCTTGCCGCGGCCGTGGTCGCCGGCCATGCCAGCGCCCAGGACGTGATCGGGGACATTCTAAAATCCTCGACGCGCGGTAATTGGGACGACCAGTTCGATGCCCGCGCCAGCGACACAGGCAAGGTCGCTTCCACGCTGCCGATCTTCAGCCTGCAGACCGTTGCCTTTACCGAGCAGGCGGTGGCGCAGTACCAGAACATCGTCTCGCAGGGCGGCTGGGAGCAGGTTCCGGCGACCAAGAAATTGCAACTCGGCGTCGACGACCCGGATGTCGTGCCGTTGCGCAAGCGCCTGATGGTCTCGGGCGACCTGCCGCAAAGCGCCGGCATCTCGACGGCCTTCGATTCCTATGTCGATTCGGCGGTGAAGCGCTTCCAGCTCCGTCACGGCCTGCCGGCGGACGGCTCCATGGGCAAATACACCTATGCGGCGATGAACGTTTCGCCTCAGATCCGTCTCGGACAGTTGCAGACGAACCTGCAGCGCCTGAAGGAAAAGGCCGGCACGCTGGGCAGCCGTTACGTGCTTGTCGACATTCCGGCCGCGCAGGTCGAGGCTGTCGAGAACGACCGCGTCGTGCTGCGCCACACCGCAATCGTCGGCAAGATCGACCGCCAGACGCCGATCGTGAATTCCAAGATCAACGAGATCATCGTCAATCCGTACTGGAACGCGCCGGTCTCGATCGTGCGCAAGGACATCATTCCGCTGATGCGGAAGGACCCGAACTACCTCAAGGAAAGCCATATCCGCCTGTTCGCGCCGGATGGCAGCGAGGTCGATCCGATGACCGTCGACTGGTCGACGGACGACGCCGCGAAGTACCGCTTCCGCCAGGATCCGGGCTCCAACAACGCCATGGCATCGGTCAAGATCAACTTCCCGAGTCCGGACGGCGTCTACATGCACGACACGCCGCAGCAGAGCCTGTTCGGCAAGCTGATGCGCTTCGACTCGTCCGGCTGCGTGCGCGTCCAGAACGTGCGCGACCTCGTCACCTGGATCCTGCGCGACACGCCCGGATGGGACCGCCAGCATTTCGAGGCCGCGATCAAGACCGGCGAGAACACGCCGATCAACGTGGTGAACCCGGTGCCGGTGCACTTCCTCTATCTGTCGGCCTGGTCGACCGCTCCGGGCGTCGTCCAGTTCCGCGACGACATCTACGCGCTCGACGGCGCCCAGGAGCTGCAGATCAGCTCAGCGCAGTAAGTCTCTGATATTCCGAACTAAAAGAAGGCCGCTATGAAGCGGCCTTTTTTGTTTGGAGCCGCAATGATCGCTTTTAGATAAGCCGCTGGTTCACAAGTCGCGCGACCGCTTGCGCGCGGTTGACGGCGCCGAGCTTGCGCCTGGCATTGTCGACATGGAAGCGTACCGTTGCCTCGGCGATGCCGAGGATCACCGAGATTTCCCAATCGGTCTTGCCTTCGGCCACCAGCGCCAGGCTGTCGCGTTCGCGCGCCGTCAGCCTGACTGCGGCGGTCGGCGGCGGCGAGGTCAGGCTCATCAGCCGCTCGGTCAGGCCAAGGCCGGCCATGTGGATGGCAAAGGCCTCGTCCGGCGAAAAATCGCGCTTGTGAAAGCCGAGATGCAGCGAGGCGATGGCGCCGTCGGACCCATAGGAGGTGGCGCAGAGCGCGTCGTCGATGTCGGCTTCGCTGAGCGCCTCCCAATAGGCGCCATATTGCACGCTGTCCTGCGGCGCGAAATCGCTGAAGCGATAGCTGGTCCGGCTCTCGCGGATGGCGCCGAGCAGCGGGTTGCATTCGAAGCAGACATAGTCGAAGGCCGCGCTGCCGGGCCACGCCGTGGGCGCCAGCCTGGTGATGAAGCCGCCGGCCGCCCAATGGCTGGTCGAGGTGAGGATCGAGGTCGGCCGTCGGTACAGCCTGGTCTGCAGATAGGACGCCCCGAAATCCTGCATCGCCGTAAAGAACGCCACGCTGGCATCTTCGGCCGTCGGCGCCGCATACGCCCCTTCGACATGCGTCATCAACCGTGACAGCATCGGTCGTCCCAATTCAACCCACCCGAGCATACGGTGACACGAGCCGCCGCATGCCGCGAGGGCAGGGGCGCTTCGACCTGTCAACCCCGCGCTATCGAGAGGTGTGATGCACCTGCCGCCTCGCGTATCTGGAAAGATGAGCGTCGGCTAATGCTGGCACCTTCTCGCGGATGGGGCTGCGAGCCACAGTTCTCTTATGCATTTGCCGTGCCGACTCCAGGGCCTTGGCGCGGCGGCCGGACACCCGGTGCCCCCTAGGCAGCCATGCGCTGACGCCGGGTGCCGGCCTTTTTCCTGCGCGGCCGTTGTCGGCCGCTATCGAGGTCGGCGGTCGGCGCCCTCTCGCCGGTCGCCGCCAGATGCGCCCCGACAGGGGCTTGCCTTCAACCAGGCGCCGCTATCGACGGCCGAGGGCGAGGGCACCAGCGCGGCGGGGCGTCGGGGCGCATCTTCTATTTCGGACGTATTCTTCATCACGACTGTTGAGTGGCGCCCGGCTGGACGCCACACACTCAATTGCGCATGGTTCGGCGAAAGAGCCGGAATCGCGCCATGGAAGTTGCCGTCTTCATCCTCATCGTGCTCGCCTTCGTGACGCTGTCGGGCGCGCTGGCGCGGCTGGTGCGCGTGCCGCTGCCGGTGCTGCAGATCGCTATCGGCGTCGCTCTGGCCTGGCCGGCGCGCGGCCTGCATGTCGAGCTCGATCCCGAGCTTTTCCTGCTCGTGTTCATCCCGCCGCTGCTGTTCGGCGATGCTTTCTCGGCGCCGAAACGCGAATTGATCGCGCTGCGCGGTCCGATTCTCGATCTCGCCATCGGGCTGGTCTTTTTCACCATTATCGGCTTCGGCTATGCCTTGCACTGGCTGGTGCCGAGCATCCCGATGGTCGTCGCCTTCGCGCTGGCCGCCGTGCTGTCGCCGACCGACGCGGTTGCCGTGTCTTCTATCGTCGACCGTACTGTCGTTCCTGCGCGGCTGATGCACATCCTGGAAGGCGAATCCCTGCTCAACGACGCGTCGGGCCTTGTCATGTTCCGCTTCGCCGTCGCGGCCGCGCTCACCGGCAGCTTTTCCTTCGCCAATGCCTCGCTGAGCTTCCTCTATGCCGTGGCGATCGGCATCCTTGCCGGCATGGCGGCGCTGTTTGTCGCCGCCAAGGCGCTGCAGATCCTCGGCCGCATCGGCGGCACGCCGGCGGAAGCGCAGGTGCTGGTCATGACCTTGCTGCCCTTCGTCGCCTATCTCATCGCAGAGCATTTCGGCGCTTCCGGCATCCTGGCGGCGGTCACCGCCGGCCTGCTCACCGGCCTGTCCGGCATTGTCCGTTTCATGACGGTCTCGGCGCGCATCCAGACATTCTCGCTCTGGTCGATGCTGATCTTCATGTTCAACGGCGCGTTGTTCATCCTGCTCGGGATGCAACTGCCCGACATCATCCGCAAGGTGCCGCCGGAGCTCACCACCCGGCACTGGCTGTTCGAGCCGGCCTTGACGGTGCTTGTGCTGACGCTCTGCCTGATCGGCCTGCGCTTCATCTGGATCTGGATCGGCGACATCGCTGCCGGGCTCGCCGCGCGATTGGGCAAGCGCAAGGCCGAGCCGTTCGGCTTCCGCGTCCGCTTGGCTGGCTCGGTGGCCGGCGTGCGCGGCGCGATCACGCTGGCCGGCATTCTGTCCTTGCCGCTCGTCTTGCAGGACGGCTCGCCCTTTCCGGCCCGCGACCTCGTCATCTTCCTTGCCGCCGGCGTCATCATCTGCTCGCTGGCGATCGCCAGCCTCGCCTTGCCGGCCATCGCGCGTGGTCTGGTCGAGCCCGGTGAAGATCCGGCTGCTGCCGAGGAGCGCAAGGCGCGGGTCGGCGCGGCCAACGCCGCGATAGCCAGGATAGAAAGCCTCGCCGGCGAGGGCGGCGAAGGCGAGGCAGCCGAAGCCCGGCTCGCTATAGCCGAGAGCGTCGTTTCCATCTACCGGCGCCGCATCGCCTTGTCAGACGACGGTGACGAGGCGCGCGACGACGCTCGCGAATCCGGCCGGCTCGAGCTTGAGCTCAGGCTTGCCGGCATGGAGGCCGAGCGCGCCGAGCTGCAAAAAATGTTCCGGCGCGGCGACATCAACGATCACACGGCGCGCAAGCTCTACACAGAGATCACCTTTTCCGAGGCCGTGCTGAAAGGCCGGGCGCCGCAATAGACCGCGCGACGCATTCGTCTTGGCGCAAACCGGCCAGCAAATTTCGCGGCGCAAACGTGGCACGGCGAAAACAACTGTGTTAATGCGCGGCGAATTCGCAGACCTCCGGCCCCAAGGGAAAGCAAGCCATGTCAAATGCCGCGGCAGTCTCCAGCAAATTCGAGTCCTTTTTCGAGACCACGCTTGCTGATGCCGATCCCGAGATTTTCGGCGCCATCCGCAACGAGCTTGGCCGCCAGCGCCATGAGATCGAGCTGATCGCTTCCGAAAACATCGTGTCGCGCGCCGTGCTCGAGGCGCAGGGCTCGATCATGACCAACAAATACGCCGAGGGTTATCCGGGCAAGCGCTATTATGGCGGCTGCCAGTTCGTCGACGTTGCCGAGGAACTGGCCATCGAGCGGGCGAAAAAGCTGTTCGGCTGCAACTTCGCCAACGTCCAGCCGAACTCCGGCAGCCAGATGAACCAGGCAGTGTTCCTGGCGCTGCTGCAGCCCGGCGACACCTTCATGGGCCTGGACTTGAATTCCGGCGGCCATCTCACCCATGGCTCGCCGGTCAACATGAGCGGCAAGTGGTTCAAGGTCGTGTCCTACGGCGTGCGCAAGGACGACCACCTGCTCGACATGGATGCGATCGAGAAGACCGCGCAGGAGACGAAGCCGAAGCTGATCCTGGCCGGCGGCACGGCCTATTCGCGCATCTGGGACTGGAAGCGCTTTCGCGAGATCGCCGATTCGATCGACGCCTATCTGATGGTCGACATGGCGCATATCGCCGGTCTCGTCGCCGGCGGCGTGCATCCGTCGCCGCTGCCTTACGCTCATGTCGTCACCACCACCACGCACAAATCGCTGCGCGGCCCGCGCGGCGGCATGATCCTGTGCAACGACGAGGACATCGCCAAGAAGATGAACTCGGCGGTGTTCCCCGGCCTGCAGGGCGGCCCGCTGATGCATGTCATCGCCGCCAAGGCGGTGGCCTTCGGCGAGGCACTGAAGCCGAGCTTCAAGACCTATGCCGAGAGCATCGTCGCGAACGCCAAGGCGCTGGCTTCGAGCCTCAAGGAAACCGGCCTCGACATCGTTTCCGGCGGCACCGACAACCATCTAATGCTGGTCGACCTGCGGCCGAAGAACGCCACCGGCAAGCGCGCGGAAGCCGCGCTCGGCCGCGCCAACATCACCTGCAACAAGAACGGCATCCCCTTCGATCCGGAAAAGCCCTTCGTCACGTCCGGTGTGCGTCTCGGCACGCCGGCGGGCACGACGCGCGGCTTCGGCCAGGCCGAGTTCCGCGAGATCGGTAAGCTGATCGCCGAGGTGCTGGACGGGCTGAAGGTGGCGAACTCCGACGAAGGCAACGCCGCCGTCGAAGCCGCGGTCAAGGCCAAGGTCACGGCGCTGACCGATCGCTTCCCGCTCTATCCCTATCTGGGTTGAGCCCTCGTTTCGGTTGGTTGACTGGGCGCCGCGCGTCATCTTTTATCCTGCGCTTGCGCCGCTCTCTTGAGCGGCGCGGCTTATTGGAGATCCGATGATGCGCACGTCCCGTCTCGCCGCCGCGGCTTTGTTGGGTTCGCTGGCAGCCTTCGCCACCTCCGGCGCGGTTGCGCAGGACGACACGCAGCCGGCGACAGACATGCCGGCAACCAATACTTTCGGCCGCTGGACCACCATCATCGACACGCTCGATAGCGGCCAGGATGCGCACAAGACCTGTGCTGCCTCGACCGCTTTTGTCGACGGTAGCGGCAATCCGGGCACGCTGACGCTGTCGATCTCGACCGGTGACGCACTGCCGCCCAACGCTTATCCGGCCGTCACGATTACGTCCGACGCCGTTGGTCTGCCGACCGGCAACAAGATTGCCGCGACCTTCGGTGACCCCGGCGTGAAGGTGGCCGCGACGGTCACCTCCAACGCAGGCGTCGGTGGCCATCCGAGTTGGATGGTCGACAACCAGGCCAAGACCAGCCTTGCGCTGCTGCGCGCGATGCGCAGGGTCACCTCGCTTGACGTGGTTTTCGGCAAGCAAACCGTCGCCAGCATTCCGATGGACGGCTTCACCAAAGCCTATCGCAATCTAGGCACCTCCTGCGGCTTTCCGACCAAGGACGTTGCGCCCTGAGGCGTTGGGCAGGGCGCTGGCAATTGTGCCCGCGGCTCGCTATCTCTGGGGCATGAAAGTCTGCGTGCTTTGCCCTCGAGGCAAAAGGCACTAAGCCTTTTCTCCCGCTAGAATCGCAAACAAGGCTCTCCATGCGCTGCCCCTATTGCCAGTCCGAAGACACGCAGGTGAAGGATTCGCGTCCCGCCGAGGATGGCGCGGCGATCCGCAGGCGCCGCGTCTGCCCCGATTGCGGCGGCCGTTTCACCACTTTCGAGCGCGTCCAGCTGCGCGACCTCGTCGTCGTCAAGAAGTCCGGCCGCAAGGTGCCGTTCGACCGCGACAAGCTCCTGCGCTCGGTCGAGATCGCGGTGCGCAAGCGCAATGTCGACCCCGAGCGTATCGACCGCGCTGTGACCGGCATCGTGCGCCAGTTGGAAAGCTCCGGCGAGACCGAGATAGCCTCGGGCGAGGTCGGCCGGCTGGTCATGGAGGCGCTGAAGTCGCTCGACGACGTCGCCTATGTCCGCTTCGCTTCGGTCTACCGCAATTTCCGCGAAGCCAAGGATTTTCACGAATTGCTGGGCGAGTTGAAGGGCGACGAGGAAAAGGCCGAGGAGGACGCCGACTGATCATGGCGGGATCTCGACTGAGCGAGGCCGGGCAGGCGGTCCTTGACCGCCGTTTCATGGCCGCGGCCATCCGGCTGTCGCGGCGCAATGCCGGCCGCACCTCGACCAATCCGTCCGTCGGCACGATCCTGGTCCGCGACGACGGCGCCGGCCCGATGATCGTCGGCACTGGCGTCACCGCCATCGGCGGCCGCCCGCATGCCGAGACCGAGGCGCTGGCCGAAGCCGGCGAGTTGGCGCGTGGCGCCACGGCCTACGTCACCTTGGAGCCTTGCGCTCATCACGGCCGGACGCCGCCTTGCGCCAACGCGCTGGTCAACGCCGGTGTGGCGCGGGTCGTGGGCGCGGCCAGCGACCCAGATCCGCGCGTCTCCGGCAAGGGCTACGCTATCCTGCGCGCCGCGGGTGTCGAGGTCGTCGAGAAGGTACTCGCGGCCGAAGCCTCCGAGCAAATGGCCGGATACTTGATTCGATCTCTCAGGAAACGTCCGGAAGTCACGCTGAAGCTTGCGCTTTCGAGCGACGGCAAAATCGGCAGGAAGGGCGCCGGCCAGGTCGCCATTACCGGCGAGATCGCGCGCCGCGACGTCTACCTGATGCGCGCGGAATCCGACGCCATCCTCGTCGGCATCGGCACGGCACTTGAGGATGACCCGGCGCTGACCGTGCGTCTGCCAGGTTTGGAGAACCGCTCGCCATCGCGCATCATCCTCGACCGCCAGATCCGGCTGCCGGATACGTCGAAGCTCGTGTCCGGCGTCGACCGCGTACCGCTCTATGTCGCGGCCTGCCTGGAGGCCGGTCCGCACCGGCGCGCGGCGCTCGAGCGTCTGGGCGTGCGCTTCCTCGGCACCGAAACCCATGACGGCGTCGTCGCCTTGCCGGAACTGCTCGAGGACCTTGCGGCGCTCGGTATGGCGACGGTGCTGGTCGAGGGCGGCGCCCGGGTCGCCAAGGCGTTCCTCGACGAAGAGCTTGTCGACCGCATCGTTTTGTATCAAGGCCCGGAAGCAATCGGCGAGGATGGCATTGCGTCGCCCATGGACGCCGACCATATCCCGCCAGGCTTTCGCAAGTTGCGCGACATGCGCTTCGGCGAGGACGCCTATGCTGAATGGGTGAGGGACTTCTGATGTTTACCGGTATTGTCACCGATGTCGGCACTGTCGCCACCGTGAAGCCGCTGGCCGAAGGCGTCGGCCTGCGCATCGACACCGCCTATGATCCCGAAACCATCGCCATCGGCGCCTCGATTTCCTGCGGCGGCGTCTGCCTCACCGTCACCGCCTTGCCAGAACAAGGCTCGAACGCGCGCTGGTTCGAGGTCGAGGCCTGGGAAGAGGCCCTCAGGCTGACCACTGCTTCGAGCTGGAAGTCCGGAACCCGGATCAATCTCGAACGAGCGCTTAAGATCGGCGACGAGCTCGGCGGCCACATTGTCTCCGGCCATGTCGACGGCGTGGCCGAAATCGTCGAGCGCAAGGAGGAGGGCGATGCCGTGCGCTTCACCCTCGAAGCCCCGCGTCATCTGGCCAAATTCATCGCGCCGAAAGGCTCTGTCGCGCTCGACGGCACCTCGCTTACCGTCAACAAGGTCGAAGGCACCCGCTTCGACGTGCTATTGATCCATCACTCGCTGAGCGTCACCACCTGGGGCGAACGCCAGGCCGGCGAGCGCGTCAACATCGAGATCGACACCATGGCCCGCTACGCCGCGCGTTTGGCCGAGGCGGAGAGAGAGGGGTTGTGATGGATCCCAAAGGAACTGAAGAGAGCATCGACCACCGGCAGATGACTCTCGACGCGTTAGCGGATGTCGATGCCGGCAGAGTGATCAAACACCAGGACGTCGAGGCTTGGGTCAAGACCCTTGTGGATCGCGCGGAGCTCGCAACGCGTCAGCCTGAATAGGTCACAGGACGTCGCGCCGCAGCATCTTCCGCTTGCGATCAATCCCGCTTCGGCCTAAGTCACCGGCAACCCCCCGGAGACTTTTATGGCAGGCACATCCCAACACGGCAAAGCGTTCATTCGTCCGCGGGCGAAGGCGCATCTGCTCATCATCGAGGCGCGTTTTCACGACGATCTCGCCGACGCGCTTCTCGATGGCGCGACCAGCGCGCTCGACGAAGCCGGCGCCACCTATGACGTGGTGACGGTTCCCGGCTCGCTCGAGATCCCGGCCGTGATCACCTTCGCGCTCGATGGCGCCGAGGCCGGCACGCACTACGACGGGTTTGTCGCGCTGGGCACCATCATCCGCGGCGACACCTATCATTTCGACATCGTCGCCAATGAATCGAGCCGCGCCCTGATGGACCTTTCGGTGCAGGAGGCGATCGCCATCGGCAACGGCATCCTGACCACAGAGAACGACGCGCAGGCCTGGGCGCGCGCCAGGAAGACGGAAGGCGACAAGGGTGGCTTTGCCGCGCGCGCGGCACTGACCATGATTGCGCTGAAAGAGAAATTCGGAGCCCAATCGTGACCGAGCCCGCCTCGACCGGTACGGTGCGCCATGCCAACAAGCGCGGCGCCGCTCGTCTTGCCGCCGTCCAGGCGCTGTACCAGATGGACGTGGCCGGTAGCGGCGTTTTCGAGACCACCGCCGAATACGAGACTTTCCGGCTCGGCAAGGAAGTCGACGGCGCGCTCTACCGCGAGGCCGATGCGCAATGGTTCCGCGCCATCCTGACCGGCGTCGTCGAGAACCAGAAGGCCATCGATCCCGTCATCCGCCAGGCGCTCACCGAGGACTGGCCGCTTTCGCGGCTGGATTCGACACTGCGCGCCATCTTGCGCGCCGGCGTCTATGAACTAATGAAGCGCGAGGACGTGCCGGTGGCCGTCATCGTTTCGGAATATGTCGACATCGCCAAGGCGTTTTACGAAGAGGACGAGCCGAAGCTGGTGAATGCCGTGCTCGATCGGGTCTCGCGCCGGGTGCGTGGCGAAGGGCGCGGCAAGGACGCGTCGTGACCGCCGCAATCGCGGTCGCCGGGACCGGCAGGGAGGCGCGCCGCACAGCGGTATTGCTTGCCGCCGCGCAGGCGATAGTCGGCTCGGCGGCGCCGATCGCCATTTCGCTCGGCGCGCTCGCCGGCCAATATCTGCTTGGACCCGACAAGTCGCTGGCGACCGCGCCGGTCACCGGCTTCAACATCGGCGTCGCGCTCGGCGCCCTGCCTGCCGCTGCCATCATCCGCCGGCTCGGCTATCGCGGCGGCTTCATGACCGGCACCATCGTCACCGCGTTTGGCGGCCTGATCGCGACGCTTGCGCTCTACCACGCAAGCTTCTGGCTGTTTGCCTTCGGTCTCGGCGTCATCGGCGTCGGCGGCGCTTTCGTCCAGCAGTTCCGCTTCGCCGCGGCGGACAACGCGCCGCCCGAGTTCAAGGCGCGCGCCATATCCTTCGTGCTGGCGGGCGGCATCATCACCGCCATCCTTGGGCCGCAGATCGTCATCTACACCCGGGAGTTGCTGGCGCCGGTGATGTTTGCCGGGTCGTTCGTCTCGATCCTGCCGCTTGCAGCCGTCGGCGCGATCATCCTTTCATTCCTGCATGTTTCGACGCGGACAAGCGCGGTCGCGGAGGTTGCCGCCAGCGACGCTCGTCCGCTAGCCGAAATCGCGACCCAACCGCGTTTTGTCGCCGCACTCTTCTGCGTCGTCGGCAGCTACGCGCTGATGAGCTTCGTCATGACCGGCGCGCCGCTCGCCATGGTCGGCTGTGGCCTGTCGGAAGACAACGCGACGCTCGGCATTTCCTGGCATGTAATGGCGATGTTCGCGCCGAGCTTCTTCACCGGCTCGCTGATTCATCGCTTCGGCGCCGAACGCATCGTCGCCACCGGCCTTGTCCTGCTGATCGGCTGCGCGGCGGTGGCGCTGTCCGGCCTGGCGCTGTGGCAGTTCTGGACGTCGCTGATCCTGCTCGGCCTCGGCTGGAACTTCGGTTTCATCGGTGGCACCGCCATGGTCGCCGCCAGCTACCGTCCCTCGGAGAAGAGCAAGGTGCAGGGCTTCCACGACTTCGTGCTGTTCGGGTCCGTCGCCTTCGCTTCGCTGATGTCGGGCGCGATCTACAATGCTTGGGGCTGGACCATGCTGAACTGGATCGTGTTCCCCGTGGTCGCGCTATGCTTCCTGGCGCTCGGCGCCCTGAAGCTGCCGGGCTTGCGCGCCGCCAACTGACATCACGCTGTCGGGACATCGCACGGCGCGCTCTTAGCGCCGGGAACAAAAATATTGCGCTGGTCCCACAACTTATGAAACCGTGTGCCCCGACGGCCCATTCAAGCCATGCTCATATGCCGCCACCGGTTTCTCGGTTTACAGCAAGGGATTTTCACAATGTTTTCAATGAGAAAGATCGCCGTGGCGGCTGTCGCGCTCGGCCTCGCCACCACCGCCGCTCAGGCCCAGGTGGTCGTCTCCTCGAAGATCGACACCGAGGGCGGTGTCCTGGGCAACATCATCCAATTGGTCCTCAACGCCAACAACATCAAGACCACGGACCGCATCCAGCTTGGCGCGACGCCAGTCGTGCGCAAGGCGATCACCGCTGGCGAGATCGACATCTATCCCGAATATACTGGCAATGCCGCCTTCTTCTTCCAGAAGGCCGACGATCCGGTCTGGAAGGATGCCGCCAAGGCCTACGAAACCGCCAAGAAGCTCGACTATGACGCCAACAAGATCGTCTGGCTGTCGCCGTCGCCGGCTAACAACACCTGGGCGATCGCGCTGCGCAAGGACGTGACCGACGCGAACAAACTCGTCACCCTGTCGGACTTCGGCAAATATGTCGCTGGCGGCGGCAAGGTGGTGCTCGCGGCATCCGCCGAATTCGTCAATTCGGCCGCCGCCCTTCCGGCCTTCCAGACCACTTACGGCTTTACCTTGAAACCTGATCAACTGATCACGCTGTCGGGTGGTGACACCGCCGCGACCATCGCCGCCGCCGCCAACCAGACCAACGGCGCCAATGCCGCCATGGTCTACGGCACGGACGGCGGCATTGCGCCGTCCGGCCTCGTCGTGCTCGAGGACGACAAGGGCGTGCAACCGGTCTACCAGCCGGCGCCGATCATTCGCGAAGAGGTTTTGAAACAGCATCCCGAGATCGAGGCGCTGCTGAAGCCGGTCTTCGCCAAGCTCGACCTCGTCACGCTGCAGGAGCTCAACGGCCGCGTCCAGCTCGGCGGCGAGCCGGCGAAGGGCGTGGCGGAGGACTTTTTGAAGAAGAACGGGTTCTTGAAGTAGCACACTTCGAAACGTGACGTCGGTGCGAGGCCCCCCTCTCTGTCCTGCCGGACATCTCCCCCTCAAGGGGGGAGATTGGCAGTTGCTGCGCTCCGCTTCCTTTTCCGGCCTGGGCGATTGGCGAAAGCGCTTGCGACATCTGATCTCCCCCCTTGAGGGGGAAATGGCCGGCAGGCCACAGGGGGGGGCTTCGCGCAAGCCTCACAACCCTTATCGCTCAACGCCCGCCACCCAGCACGGGCGCGCGTCATGACGCTGCGCTTCGACAAGCTCGGCGTCGTCATCGCCGTGATCGTCGCCTATGCGGCGCTCCTCGCCCCCTTCGCCACCTTTCGCGCCAACCGCATCGTGCCGGGGCAGGGGCGTTCGATCCTCGAAGCCCTGCCGCTCACGCTCGGATGGCTGCTGCTCGCCGTCATGCTGGCCGGCGCCATCGTCGCGCTGTTCAAGACGCCGCTTATCCTCAGGCTCGCCACAAGCGTCGTCGCGCTGGTCGCCCTCGCGATCCTGATTGGCACTGCTGGGAGCTTTCTCACTCCCGCCGGCAACACCTTCGCCCGCGTTGCGCCGGCCTCCGGTTTCTGGCTGCTGGTCTTCACCTTTACGCTGCTTCTGGCAGATGTGTTGACCCGCCTGAACCTTACTCCCTGGACGCGCGTCGGCGTCCTGGTCGCCGCCGCGATCGCCATCGCCGCCTTGCTTGCATCTGGAAGTCTGGACAGCCTGTCGATCCTCAAGGAATACGCCAGCCGCGCCGACTCCTTCTGGGCCGAAGCCTCCAAGCACGTCACGCTGGCGCTGGGGTCGCTGGCCGGCGCGGTGATCGTCGGCCTGCCGCTCGGCATCCTCTGCCATCGCGTCGAGCGGCTGCGGGCCGGCGTGCTCAATGTGCTCAACATCATCCAGACCATTCCCTCGATCGCGCTCTTCGGCCTGCTGATCGCGCCGCTCGGCTGGGTCGCGTTGCATGTTCCGGGTGCGGCCGCAATCGGTATCAGGGGCATCGGCGCCGCGCCGGCCTTCGTCGCGCTCTTCCTCTATTCGCTGCTGCCGGTGGTCGCGAACACGGTGGTCGGCCTGGCCGGCGTGCCTCGTGCCGCCAACGATGCCGCTCGCGGCATGGGCATGACCGACCGCCAGCGCCTGTTCGGCGTCGAGTTCCCGCTCGCCTTTCCGGTTATCCTGACCGGCATCCGCATCGTGCTGGTGCAGAATATCGGCTTGGCCACCATCGCGGCGCTGATCGGCGGTGGCGGCTTCGGCGTGTTCGTCTTCCAGGGCGTCGGCCAGACGGCGATGGACCTCGTGCTGCTCGGCGCGCTGCCGACCGTGGCGCTGGCCTTCGCCGCGGCCATCATCCTCGACGCCATCATTGAAATGACCTCCACCAGGCGCAGGGCCGAACCCGCATGATCGAGATCGAAGGCATCACCAAGCGCTATGGCGAGACGACCGTGGTCGACAACGTGTCGATGGTCATCGAGCCGCGCACCATCGCAACCATTGTCGGCACCTCGGGCTCCGGCAAGACGACGCTGCTTCGCATGATCAATCGCCTCGTCGAACCGACCGCCGGCGTGATCAAGCTCGACGGCGTCGACAACCGCTCGGTGCCGGACTACCAGCTGCGCCGCAGCATCGGCTATGCAATCCAGGGCCATGGGCTTTTTCCGCACCGCACGGTGGCGCAGAACATCGCCACGGTGCCGGTGCTGCTCGGCTGGGACCGAGACCGCATCAAGGCCCGCGTCGATGAGCTGATGACGCTCTACCAACTCGATCCGCAAGCCTACGGGCCGCGTTATCCGCACGAGCTTTCCGGCGGCCAGCAGCAGCGCGTCGGCGTCGCCCGCGCTCTCGCCGCCGAGCCGAACGTGCTTTTGATGGACGAGCCTTTCGGCGCGCTCGACCCGATCATCCGCACCAAGGCGCAGGAGGATCTGCTCAAGATCCAGAAACGCTTCGGCACCACCATCATCCTCGTTACCCACGATATGGAAGAGGCGGTGCATCTTGGCGACAAGATCGCCGTGATGGACGCTGGCAAGCTGGTCCAGTACGCAAAGCCGGCCGAAATCCTGGCGAGACCCGCGAATGATTTCGTCGAGACGCTGGTCGGCGCCAGCGAAAGGCCGTTCCGGCTCTTGTCGCTCGGCCATGTGCGCGACGCCGTAGAGCCGGGCGGCGCCGAAGGCGAGGCGATCCCTGGCGACGCCAGCCAACGCGACGCGCTGGCTGAGCTGTTGTGGACCGGCCGGCCGGCATTGCCGGTCACGGACGCCGACGGCAAGCCGCTCGGCCGCATCACCGTGGAAGGCCTGGTGAAACGCGCGGCGAGGCCGCGATGAAAGCCTGGCTGCCCGCGCTGCTCAGGCTCGCCGTGCTGGTGTTTCTGGTGGCCTTCATCACCAATCCCGGCTGGTTCGAGCCGTTGCTCAAGCCGTTGACAGAGAACGGCGCGCCGGCGATCTACAACCAGGGCAGCCTCTTGTCCCTGACCCTGCAGCATCTGTGGACCGTGGCGATTGCGACGGTCGCCGCGACCATCGTCGCCGTGGCGCTCGCCATTCTGGTCACCAGGCCGTTCGGCGCCGAGTTCCTGCCGTTGTCGCGCAGCCTGGTCAATATCGGCCAGACCTTTCCACCGGTTGCGGTGCTGGCGCTCGCCGTGCCCGCTGTCGGCTTCGGGCAGACGCCGACACTGATTGCGCTTTTCCTCTACGGCCTGCTGCCGATCTTCGAAAACGCGCTCACCGCGCTCACCACGCTCCCCGGCAACGTCATGGAAGCGGCGCGCGGTGCCGGCATGACTGGCTGGCAAAGGCTCTTGAAGGTGGAACTGCCGTTGAGCGCGCCGGTGGTCCTCGGCGGCATCCGGCTCTCGGTGGTCATCAGCCTCGCCACCGCAACCATCGGCTCGACGGTTGCCGCCAAGACGCTCGGCGAGGTCATCATCGCCGGGCTTACCACCAACAACCTTGCTTTCGTGCTGCAGGGCGGCCTGATCGTCGCCGCGCTGGCCGTGCTTATCTACGACGCGCTGTCGGCAGTCGAACGCTACGCCGCGCGGCGCATGGGGCAGGGCACGGAATAGTGAGGCTCAGACATCGGTTTCGTCGATTTCCGCCATCTTCAAAAGATGGCGAACGAGCCCCGTTTTAAGCGGTTTGTTGCCATGTATCGGAATGGAGAGGCGTACGATGCTTCCCGCCTATCCGTAGATGTGATGGCTGCCCGCTATTCGCAGAAGTTGCCAGCCTCGCCGCTCGACGGCCTTTGCCAGGTCCTTGCCTGAAATGGATTTCAAACTGCGATTTCCACCAACCTGCCGGGTAATGAAGTGACCGAGGAAGGCAGATCCACCGAAAGACAGCCTTCAATGGCTTCACGCAGATTTGCGTAAAGTTCGTCCAGAGTTTCTCCCTCAGTCGCGCAACCGGGAATGGCGGGGACCTCGGCCCAGAATCCGCCTTCTTCCGCTTCGTGGACGATAGCCTTGAACGTCATTGATCAGCTCCTGTCCGCCTGAAGATATGCTTGGTCTGGAGCATTTGCAAAGCGCGCGATCCGTCAGCGATTGGCCTTGCTCAAGACCAGATCCGAGCAGCCGGACGTAACGTCATTTCAATCGATCTAATTCCGGACCCGTGCTGGCACAACGTTTAGTGCCTTCGTCTTTCGGGTGAAAGCAGGGCAAAAACCGAACAATATCTTGACGTTCCGAGCCCTGTTTCGCATACACGCCAGCGAAGGGGCGGATTCCGACTTGCCGGCAATTCGTCTTCTGTCTCATCGGCCCAGGGAGGGGTTCTTTTGGGCCAAAAATCGAGGAAAAATCCGGCATGACCATCATCTTCGCCGTCATCGCCTGCGGCTTGCTTTCAGTGCTCTACGCCATCTGGGCGACACGGTCGGTCCTTGCGTCCGATCAGGGCAACCAGCGCATGCAGGAAATCTCCGCCGCCATCCGCGAGGGCGCCCAGGCCTATCTGGCGCGCCAATATACGACCATCGCCATTGTCGGCGTCGTCGTGCTCCTGCTCGCCTGGTGGCTGCTCTCCTTTACCTCGGCGCTCGGCTTCCTGATCGGCGCCGTGCTTTCAGGCGCCGCCGGCTTCATCGGCATGCATGTCTCGGTGCGCGCCAATGTGCGCACCGCGCAAGCCGCCTCCAACAGCCTCGCCGCCGGCCTTGACATCGCCTTCAAGTCGGGCGCCATCACCGGCTTGCTGGTCGCGGGCCTGGCGCTGCTCGGCGTCTCCATCTACTACTGGATCCTGACCGGCCCGATGGGCCTGCAGCCCAATGACCGCATCGTCATCGACGCGCTGGTCTCGCTCGGCTTCGGCGCTTCGCTGATCTCGATCTTCGCCCGTCTCGGCGGTGGCATCTTCACCAAGGGCGCCGACGTCGGCGGCGACCTCGTCGGCAAGGTCGAAGCCGGTATTCCCGAAGACGATCCGCGCAACCCCGCCACCATCGCCGACAATGTCGGCGACAATGTCGGCGACTGCGCCGGCATGGCCGCGGACCTGTTCGAGACCTATGCGGTGACAGTCGTCGCCACCATGGTCTTGGCCGCGATCTTCTTCGGCGGCACCGCCATTCTGGGCGCGGCGATGCTCTACCCGCTCGCCATCTGCGGCGCCTGCATCCTGACCTCGATCGTCGGCACCTTCTTCGTCAAGCTCGGCGCCAACGGCTCGATCATGGGCGCGCTCTACAAGGGCCTTATCGTCACCGGTCTGCTCTCCATCGTCGGCCTCGGCATCGCCACCTCGGCAACCGTCGGCTGGGGCGAGGTCGGCACCGTCGCCGGCATCGCCATCACCGGCAAGAACCTGTTCATCTGCGGCCTGATCGGCCTCGTGGTGACCGGGCTTATCGTGGTGATCACCGAATACTATACCGGCACCAACAAGCGCCCGGTCAACTCGATCGCCCAGGCCTCGGTGACCGGTCACGGCACCAACGTCATCCAGGGCCTCGCGGTCTCGCTGGAATCGACGGCGCTGCCGGCCATCGTCATCGTCGGCGGCATCATTGCCACCTACCAGCTCGGCGGCCTGTTCGGCACCGCGATCGCCGTCACCACCATGCTCGGTCTCGCCGGCATGATCGTGGCGCTGGACGCCTTCGGCCCGGTCACCGACAATGCCGGCGGCATCGCCGAAATGGCCGGCCTGCCCAAGGAAGTGCGCCACTCGACCGACGCGCTCGACGCGGTCGGCAACACCACCAAGGCGGTGACCAAGGGCTATGCAATCGGCTCGGCCGGTCTCGGCGCGCTGGTGCTGTTCGCGGCTTACTCGAACGACCTGAAGTTCTTCGCGGCCAATGGCGACAAGTACCATTACTTCCAGGGCATGGGCGACGTCTCCTTCGACCTCTCCAACCCTTACGTCGTCGCCGGCCTGATCTTCGGCGGCCTGATCCCCTATCTGTTCGGCGGCATCGCCATGACCGCCGTCGGTCGCGCCGCCGGCTCGATCGTCGAGGAAGTGCGCAAGCAGTTCCGCGAGGACAAGGGCATCATGGCCGGCACCTCGAAGCCGAACTATGCCCGCGCCGTCGACATCCTGACCAGGGCGGCGATCCGGGAAATGATCATCCCCTCGCTGCTGCCGGTGCTGGCGCCGCTCGTCGTCTATTTCGGCGTGCTTTTGATCTCCGGCTCGAAGGCCTCGGCCTTCGCGGCGCTCGGCGCCTCGCTGCTCGGCGTCATCGTCAACGGCCTGTTCGTCGCCATCTCGATGACCTCCGGCGGCGGCGCCTGGGACAACGCCAAGAAGTCGTTCGAAGACGGCTTCACCGACAAGGACGGCGTCAAGCACCTGAAGGGCTCCGATGCGCACAAGGCCTCGGTGACCGGCGACACCGTCGGCGATCCCTACAAGGATACCGCCGGCCCGGCCGTCAACCCGGCGATCAAGATCACCAACATCGTGGCGCTCCTGCTGCTCGCCGTGCTCGCGCACGGCTGATCGCAGCACACGTTCCAAGACAAAACCCGCGGGAGCGATCCCGCGGGTTTTTTGTTGGCGCCTCGGATTATCCTACCCGGCCTGGATCGCCGCTGGCGCGCCGTAGCCGAGGTAGAACCGGTGAAGGTCATCGCGCGCGGCGAGGTCGGAGGCATTGCCCTCGAGCGCCACGCGCCCGCCTTCGAGCACATAGGCACGCGAGGCGTGGGCGAGCGAGAGGGCGGCGTTCTGCTCGGCGAGCATGAAGGCGGTGCCTTTTTCCCGGTTGAGCCTGACGATGATCTCGAAGATTTCTTGGACGATGCGCGGGGCAAGCCCCATCGACGGTTCGTCGAGCAGGACAAGGCGAGGCCGCGTCAGCAGAGCACGGCCGATCGCGAGCATCTGCTGTTCGCCGCCCGACGTCAGGCCGGCCAGCGTTCGGCGCTTCTCCCTCAGTCGTGGAAACCAGGCATAGATGTCGTCAAGTTGCCGCTTGATTTCGGCGCGGTCCGGCCGGTGCAGGAAGGCGCCGGCGAGCAGGTTCTCCTCAACGGTCAGATGCGCGAAGACATGACGTCCTTCCAGCACATGGACGATGCCACGCGCCGCCAGCCGGTTCGCCGGCGTGCCGACGATGTCTTCGCCGTCGAAACGGATATGGCCGCGACGCACACTGGCGCGGTCGGCTGCGGCGAGACCGGAAATCGCCTTCAGCACCGTGCTCTTGCCGGCGCCGTTCGCGCCGAGCAACGCGACGATTTCGCCGCCGCTGATCGTCAGCGAGACATCCGCCACCGCCAGGATCGCGCCGCCATAGACGACTTCGATACCCGACACATCGAGCAGCTTGCGGCCGGCGGCATTCGGATCGGCGAGGTGAGGCGCTGTCGTCATCGTCGTTTTCCTTATGGCGAGGGGCGGCGGATGCCGCGCCTCGCCGAACGCAATCAGTTGGTTTCGGCTTCCGGGGTGCGCGGCGTGATGCCGTGTTCCTTGGCATAGGCCGCCGCGCCGTCCTTGATCAGCGGGTTGAGGAGCTCATGATCCGCCTTGATCCAGTCGGTCTTGAGCACCCATTTCTGCCCGTCCCAGCTCTGGATGCGGGCCGCGCCGCCGCCTTCATGGTCGAACGGCGTGATCTTGATCGGCTGCAGCAGGCCCTCGAAGCCGATCTGCTTCAGCCTGGCGTCGTCGATCGTCAGGTGCTCGAAGGCCCAGCGTCCTTCCTCGCCATTCAGCGGCCGGGCGCCGAAATGCTTGTAGCCGGTCCGCAACGCCTCGACGGCGAGAGCGGCGTTGACCAGGCCGACATTGTAGTTCACCGCGCCGAACAGTTTCTGGTCCCTGAGATCCGATTTGCCCTTGTCGAGGATCTCGGCCTTCAGGCGCTTGTGAATGTCGAAATCCGTGCCGCCCGGATAGGGCGCCAGCGCCGAATAGCCGATCGCCGCCTTGCCGGCCGGTATGACGTCGGACTCGGAGCCTGCCCAGACGTCGCCGATGATGTGGTCGGCCGGGAAGCCGAAGCGCTGCGCCGTCTTGATGGCGACCACCGTCGAGACGCCCCAGGTGCGCAGGAAGACCCAGTCCGGCTTCTGTTCGCGAACCTGGCGCCATTGCGGCGACTGCTCGTTGCCGGGGTCGGCGACCGGGATCTGGATGTTCTCGAAGCCGTACTTTTTTGCGAGCAGGTCGATGGCCGGCTGGCTGGCGCGGCCGTAGGCGCTGTCGTGATAGACGGTTGCGATCTTCAGGCCTTTCAGCTTGTCGAAGCCGCCGACCTTGGAAGCGATGTAATTGATGCCCGTCGAAGCCTGGCTGTAGTAGCTGAAGAGCAGCGGGAAGGCATAGGGGAATACCGTTCCGTCGACGGTCTCGGTCTTGCCGCCTGCCGGGTCGATCAGCGGGATCTTGTCCGCCGCCGCCTTTTCCAAGAGCGCATAGGTGGCCGGCGTGCCATGGGTGAAGAAGAAGGCGAGCGGCGAGCCGTCCTTGCCAGCCTTGACCCGCTCGTAGACTTCCACCGTGCGGTCCGGGCTCCACTCGGTTTCGAATTCCTCGTAGTTGAGCTTCACGCCCTCGACGCCGCCTTCGACCTCGTTGATATAGCGGAAATAGTCCCGCTCGCCGGCCCACCAGAGCTCGCCGGACGAGGCATAGGCGCCGACGCGGTAGGTCGGCAGCGGTATGTATTGGCTGACATCGGCGGCCAGCGCCGCCGATGTGGCGGAAAACACGGTGCCGGCAAGAAGCGCGGCGAGAAGCAGTCTTTTCATTGGTTTTAGGCTCCTAGGTTTGGGAGGATGGAAACAGTCGCCGGCGCGCCGGCAGCTTGACGCCGAGCAGGCGCGCAAGACCTTCGGGTTCCTTGATCAGGAACCACATGATGAGCAGTCCGAAGATGCCTTTCTGGATGTTCTGCAGCAGGCCGGCATCGACATGCCCGCTGAAGAGGTGCTGGAACAGCCAGTCCAGCGCCAGCGGCAGCAGGCTGACGAAGGCCGCGCCGAGATAGGCGCCGCGAATGGTGCCGAGTCCGCCGATGATGATGATGAAAAGGATCTGGTAGGATCGCGACAGGCCGAAGCTCTGCACGCTGGCCGAGCCGAGATAGGCGAAAGCCCAGAGCGCCCCGGCGATGCCCAATATGAAGCTCGATACGGCGAAGGCCTGGAGTTTCGCGCGCACCACCGGCACGCCGATCACCGCAGCCGCGGTGTCCATGTCGCGGGTCGCCATCCAGTTCCGGCCGGTCTGGCTGCGCACCAGGTTGAATGACAACAGGGTGACCAGCAGCACCGTGCCGAGTGTCAGATAGTAGCGTCCATGCGGCGTTTCGGCGTTCAGGCCGAAGACGGTGAGGCCGCGGGGCAGGGCGATGGTCGCCGACGAGTTGCCGTCATAGAACCATGGGAATTTGAGGAACAGCCACTCGAAGAAGAACTGTGCGGCCAGCGTGCTGACGATCAGGTAAAAGCCCTTGATGCGCGTCGAGGGGATGCCGAACGCCAGTCCCAGGGCGGCAGCGATCAGCCCGGAGACGACAAGGGCGAGCGGCAATGGCAGGTCCGGCACGCGAAGCTGCAGCGAGAAGGTGGCGTAGGCGCCGACCATCATGAAGGCTCCGGCGCCGAGCGACAGCTGGCCCGCATAACCGGTCAGAAGGTTGAGGCCGAGTCCCGCGAGCGACAGGATCAGGAACGGCACGATGATGGCGTTGATCCAGTATTCGGAGGCGAGAAACGGCCCGGCGAGTACCGGGAGGGCGATGGCGGCCAGTCCCACGGCGCGCAAGCCGACCTTGTCGATCGTCGGCGCGGCGATGGGCAGATCGATCTCGGACATCTTCAAACCCTCTCGATCTGGCGTTCGCCGAAAAGCCCGGCGGGGCGGATGAACAGGAAGACCAGCGCGAGCGCATAGGCGAACCAGGGCGTGATGCCACCGCCGAGGAAGGGGCCGATATAGGTCTCGGCTAGGCTCTCGCTGGCGCCGACGATGAGGCCGCCGAGAATGGCCCCGGCAATCGAGGTGAATCCGCCGATGATGAGGACCGGCAAAGCCTTCAGCACCACGAGCGAAAGCGAGAACTGCACGCCCTGGCGGGCGCCCCACAGCAGGCCGGCGACCAGCCCTACGATGCCGGCGACCGCCCAGACGATCTGCCAGATGCGGTTGATGTCGATGCCGAGCGAAAGTGCTGCCCGCGTATCGTCGGCGACGCCACGCAACTGGATGCCGATGCGGGTGCGGTTGAACAGCAGCGAGAGCGCGATGCCGAGGGTCAGCGCCACGCCCGCGGCCACCAGGTCGAACTGGCTGATCATGATGTCGCCGAGGAAGATCGGCAGGTCGTCTATGCCGAGGTCGAGGGCGCGAACCTGGGAGCCCATCGTGCCCTGCGCCACCGCCTCGACGAGATAGGACAGGCCAAGCGTCGCCATGAAAAGCGTCATCGGGCTGCGGTTCGTCAGCGGCCGAAGCAGAAGCCGCTCGATGGTGATTGCCATCAGCACGAGCAAAGCAATCGTCAGAGCGATGGCGCCGAAGGCCGGCACGCCCTGATCCGTCAGCGAGACGAAGGTGAGCGCCGCAAACAGCAGGATCGAGCCCTGCGCGTAGTTGAAGACGCCGGATGCCTTGTAGATCAGCACGAAGCCAATCGCGACCATCGAGTACATGGTGCCTGCAAGCAAGCCGCCGATCAGGGTTTCGAGGAACATGCTCATGCGGCGATCTCCGCGCGTTCGGAGCCGAGATAGGCCGCGATGACATCGGGGTTGTCGCGGATCGTTTCCGGAGGTCCGTCGGCGAGCTTGCGGCCGTAGTCGAGCACCACAACGTGATGGGCGAGTTCCAGCACGATGCCGATGTCGTGCTCGATCAGCACGATCGTCAGCTTGAGCTCGCGGTTGAGACGCGCGATAACGGCGGCGATCTCCTGCTTTTCGGATGCATTCATCCCGGCGAGCGGCTCATCCAGCAGCACCAGGCGCGGTTCCGCGACGATGGCGCGGGCCAGTTCGACCTTCTTCTGCACGCCATAGGGCAGGGTGCCGACGACGGTCGCGGCATGACGGTCCAGCCCGAACAGGCGCAGCACCTCATGTGCCCGTTCGCGAAAGCGGCGCTCTTCATGGCGTGCACGCGGCAGCCGGAACATTTCCTCTACAAGCGTAAGCCGGGAATGCCGGGAGAGCCCGGTTATGGCATTGTCGATGACGCTCATGCCGGAAAACAGCGCGTTGTTCTGGAAACCGCGCCCGATGCCGCGCCGCGCCGCCTCGAGCGGCTGCATGCGGGAAAAATGCTCGCCCTCTAGGATGATCTCGCCGGCGTCAGGCACATAAACGCCGTTCAGGATGTTGAGCAACGAGCTCTTGCCGGCGCCGTTCGGTCCGATCAGCGCGCAAATCTCCCCGGCCTCGACACGGAAGCTAAGCTCCGAAATCGCCTTGACGCCTTTGAACGACAGCGAAACGTTCTTCAGTTCGAGTGCGGGCCGTGTGGGCGTGGTCATCGACTTTCATTCCATTGTTCTGGCGCGCGGCAAGGTCCGGGAAGGCAGGCTTTCGGGGATGCGCGCCGGTGCGTGTCGGCGGCTGGCCGCGCTCAGGCAGCCTCGCCGGATGCGGCAGCGTTCTGCTCGCGCTTCACGCGCTCGATGTCGCGGAACCGGTGGGCAGGGTGGTTTGCCGGCAGGTAAGGTCCTTCGCCGAACAGTTTTTCGCGCAGCGTGCCGTCGCGATAGGCCGTCGCGTAGACGCCGCGTTTCTGGAGCTCAGGGACGACATAGCCGATCACGTCGGCGAAGCTGTCATGCGCCAGCGCATAGGCTAGGTTGAAACCATCGATGTCGGTTTCCTCGACCCATTCTTGCAGAAGGTCGGCAATCGTCGACGGCGAGCCGACGAAGAGCGGGCCAAGACCACCGATGCCGCCCCACTTGGCCAGTTCCTCGATAGTCCAGACCTTGTCGCCCTCCGCCAGATGCTCGACCGCGGAGATGATGGCGTTGGTCTTGACCTTCTTGACGGTGTCGGTCGGCTTGTAGTGGCCGAAGTCGATCCCGGTCCAGCCGGACATCAGCACCAGCGCCCCGTCATAGGAGGCGTATTTGGCATAGTCTTCGTATTTGGCGCGGGCCTTCTCGTCCGTCTCGTCGACGATGATGGTCGCCATCGCGTAAACCAGCACCTTGTTCGGATCGCGGCCTTGCGCGGCGGCGCGCTGGCGGATGTCCGACACATAGGCGCGCGTCGCATCCTTGAGCGGCGTCGAGATGAAGACGCATTCGGCATGCCCGGCGGCGAACTGCTTGCCGGGGCCGGATGCGCCAGCCTGAAACAGCACCGGCGTGCGCTGCGGTGACGGTTCGCTGAGATGATAGCCGGGGACGTCGAAATATTTGCCTCTGTGGCCGATCTCGTGGATCTTGGACGGATCGGCGAAGATGCCGCGCTCCTTGTCGCGGACGACGGCGCCTTCCTCCCAGCTTCCTTCGAAGAGCTTGTAGAGAATCTCGACATATTCGGTCGCCACGTCGTAGCGGTTGTCGTGCGAACGCAGGCCGCCTTGGCCGACATTCTTGGCGCCGCTCTCCAGATACGACGTCACGATGTTCCAGCCGACGCGGCCCTTGGTATGGTGGTCGGCAGTCGAGAGCCGGCGGGCGAACGTGTAGGGATGCTCGAAGCTGGTCGATGCGGTGATGCCAATGCCGAGATGCTTAGTCGCCAGCGCGATCGGATTGGCGAGCTGCAGCGGGTCGTTCACGGGGATCTGGACGCCTTGAAGCAGCGCGTTGTCGAGATTGCCCTTGTAGACGTCGTAGTAACCGACGACGTCGGCTATGAAGACCGACTCGAAGAAGCCGCTTTCCAGAAGCTTGGCGAGATCGGTCCAGTACTCGAGATCCTTGTACTGCCATGACCGGTCGCGCGGGTGCCGCCATAGACCAGGTGACTGGTGCCCCACGCAGTTCATCTCGAAAGCATTGAATCGTATCGTCTTTGCCATGAGGCGTCGTGTCCCCGCTGATATGGGCGGGACACTAAGGGGCCAAATCGTCCAGCTACAGAAATTATATCTTTTTTATAGACTTAATATGGAAAAGGCATTGCGCGCTGTCGGGGAATGACAATCCATCGCTGCCGGCCTTGACCACGCCAGCCACATCTCTCCGGGACGCTTAGTTGTCCTCTGGTTTGTCATGGCCTTTGCTGTAGCGAGCCTTTAGCTCGTCCACGGTCGGTTCGCGCCCGGGCATCGGCGGCAAGCCGCGCTTCTTGCGCAGCATGGCGATGAACGCACCACGCGCAAATCTGCGGCGGAATTCCCGGGCTCTCGGGTGCACGCCAAGCGCAGCCAGCAGCCTGCGTTTGAGATAGCGGAAGCGCGTGGGAACCCGAGGTTCTTCGACGTTGCCGAGTATCTTCAAACGCAATGCATCCGGCGCACTCATGGCGTCCATCAAGTCTTCCTGCTCGCGCGCCGTATCGCCCGCGTAGCTGCCTTCGCGCTTGCCTGAATGCAGCATCAGCACTGTGAGATGCGGCATCGTCGCGATCACCGCGCCCTTGCGCCAAGCCCGGAACAGCCAGTCCTGGGAGCTTTCGCAAACGCACTGGGCGGCCGGGCGCCATGGTCCAAGAATTGGCAGTGACGTCCGCCTGAACATTTGCGCCGAGCCGAATCCCACCGTGATGACCGGATCGTAGAAGCCGTCCCGTCCCATCCCGACGACCGAATGCAGAGACTCCCTACTTGCCGCTGACTCGACCACCGCACCTCGCGCGATCACCACATCGGCGCCGGTGGCCTCGATCCAGCCGCTCATCGACGCCAGATGGTCGGGAAACCAGAGGTCGTCATGGTTCAAGATGGCGATGAAGCGGCCGCGGGCCCGGGCAAAGCCGATACTGTTCGGTCCCGATTGTTCGCCGAAATTCACCGGAAGATCGATGTAGGAAATCCGCGAGTCACAGAAAGCTGAGACAGTTGCTGCCGTATCAGGCCGGCAGGCATCGCCGACGACGATGGCCTCCCAGTCCTGCAAAGTCTGACCGATGAGGCTCTTCAGCGCCTGACGCAGGACCGCCGGGCGGTTGTGAGTCGCGATGACGACTGAGACGAGGGGCTCTGCGGTCGGAGCCGGCTGGCTGGAGGGCTTCACGCTACACCAGCTTGTAGGGGATCTGTTCGGTGTCGGGCGGCAGACGCCAGTGGTCGGGGCTGTCGAAGGCGTAGGCCTTGTCGACAAGGTTGAGCAGCAGGGCGGTCTCCGGTCCGAGCGAGGTGACGCCGTGCCACACGCCGGGCGGAATGATGACGATCGCCGGCCTCAGTGCGCCGACGATCTTATGCCAGACGGCGCCGAAAGTAGGCGAGGCCTTGCGGCCGTCGAACAAGGATATGCGCACGCTGCCGACAGAGCAGAACAGCCTGTCCTGCGTCACCGCATGCGCGTGCCAGCCGGTCACTGCGCCCGGGTACAAGGTGCGCTGGAAGACCTGTCCTATCGGCAGCGCGTCCAGCCCCCATTCCTCGCGGAAGATTTCGGTGAGATAACCCGTCGACGTTGCAACCGGCCGGATCTCCTTGAATGTCACGCCGTCGATCCCCGGAGGATCGACAATCTGCCAGTCCGGCGTCACGGTCTGCCGATCCGGCGAGCCGGTCGCCATCCAGCCTTGTGGTGCGGTGCGATTGTCGTTGCCCATGCCCAGTCCCCGGAAATGCCTGCAAAGTGATAGGGGTACGTCCCGGCCTTGGCAACAAGCCGGCGTCCGGCCGCGGCCAAGCTGTCGAACAAAGACCCGCCGAATCGCTTCGGCGGGTCTTCTGCCTGTCTGAAATGTCGCTGCTACGGTCTTAAGTGCCCGGGGTGGGCAGCGCCATCTTGCTCGCGCCCTTGATGACCTGGCTGAGGAAGTTCTGGTCCTTGCCCCCGGTCGGCGTGGTTCGCGAGATGAAGTCGAAGATCTTGCCGTCCTTGAGGCCGTAATTGGCGATCTGCGTGACGCGCCCGTCCGCGCCGAAATAGACCGCCAGCACATGCTGGTCGACGATGTGCGGCTTGTCGAAGGCGACGTAGCGCTTGCGCGTCTGCGAGATGTAATAGAAGGCCTCGTTGTCGAAGGTCGCGGTGGTCGACGGCGTGCCCAGCGCCAGGAGCACCTGTTCACGGCTCGATCCCACCGGCACCGAGTCGATGGCCGCCTGGTCGATGACATAGCCTTGCGTCAGCGTCTCGCTCGGGTGGAGGTCGCCGAACATCTTGGACGAATTGCAGGCCGAAAGCGCGGTTACGGCGACCAGCAGGGAAGCCACGCCCATCGGCACAGGCGTGAGAATCGACTTGAATTTCAGCGCACCCAACAACAATTCTCCATCACATCCCCGCAACTTGCGCTGGGCCGCAAAACCGGTAAACCAGCTTGCATGCCGATGCAACAAGGCCAAATCAAACAAAAGGTCCCCGGGAGACCGCCCTCAATGTTCCAGCGCCTTTTTGGCCGTGAACGCCATGCCAACCGCGCTATCACCGACGCGCTCTACGCACAAATCGTGGCGGCGGCGCGGCAAACATTGTTTTATTCCGACTGGAATGTGCCGGACACGCCGCTCGGCCGCTTCGAGATGCTGTCCTTGCATATGTTCCTGTTCCAGCACCGGCTGCGGGGCCAGGAAGGTGCTGCCGCCGAAGTCGCGCAGGTGCTGATCGACGAGTTTTTCCTCGACGTCGACCATTCGCTGCGGGAACTCGGCATCAGCGATGTCGGCGTGCCGAAACGCATGAAGAAGCTGGCAAAGATGTTCTATGGCCGCACCGCCGCCTATGACGACGCCTTGCGCGCGGACGACCGCGCCGCACTTGCCGCCGCACTTGCCCGCAACATCAGGCCCGATGCCGGCGCATGGCCCGAGGCGCCGCTGCTGGCGGACTATGTTGCGCAGGCGTCCCGGCAACTCGCCGCACAGCCGAGCGAATCGATCGTCGCCGGCAAGGTGATGTTTCCGGTCGCCGGGCAGGCCGAGAGGCCGGCATGAAACACGCTGAGCCGAAAAGCCCTGTCTCCTTCGTTGCCAATGTCGCGCGCCTGCCGCAGAAGGGCCTGCCTGTCGTCGTCGAAGCCGATGAACGGCAGCGCACGGCTCTGGCCGCCGAATACGACCTGCTTTCGGTCGAACGCTATCGCGCCGAGCTTCTGGTCACGCGCTGGAAGCGCAACGGCGTCAAGGTGAGCGGACGCGTCGAAGCCGACATCACCCAGGCCTGCATCGTCACCCTCGATCCCGTCGCAGCCCATATCGACGAGCCTGTCGAGGCGCTATTCCTTCCGGAAGACTCGAAGCTCGGGCGCGAAGGTTTCGAAGGCGGCGGCGAGATCGTCCTCGACGCCGACGGGCCCGACAGCCCAGAGACCTTCTCCGGCGACTTCATCGACGTCGGGGCTCTGGCCGAGCAGTTTTTCGGCTTGGCGATTGACCCTTATCCGCGCAAGCCCGGCGCCGCGGTGGACGTCGCCGGCGACGATCAGGCGGAGGAAAGCGAATTCCAGAAAAAGCTGCGTTCGCTGCTCGGAAAATCCTGAAAGCGCCTCCGATTTTGGAAAAGTTGGTTGTGCGCAGGCGCAAAACCGCTATTTTCGCCGAACCTTCGCGAGCCCCCAATATCCTGGCAAGCATCCGCCGCAAGCCAGGCAAACCGTGAGAAAAACACTACGTGATCAGGATTTCCATCGATGCCATGGGCGGCGATCACGGACCGAGCGTGGTCATCCCGGCGCTGATGACGGTCGCCATCCGCCGCCCCGACATCCGCTTCGTCATCTATGGCCGCGAGGACGCCGTGCGTCCCGAACTTGCCAAATTCCCCAAGCTGGCCGAGGTGAGCGAGTTCGTCCATTGCGAGATTGCGGTCCGCATGGACGACAAGCCCAGCCAGGCGCTGCGCCACGGCCGCTGGAAATCGTCGATGTGGAAGGCAGTCGAGGCGGTGAAGAGCGGCACTGCGCAGGCTTGCGTCTCCGCCGGCAACACCGGCGCGCTGATGGCGATGTCGAAATTCTGCCTGCGCACCATGGCCACCATTGAGCGGCCGGCGATCGCGGCGCTTTGGCCGACGACTCGCGGCGAAAGCGTGGTGCTCGATGTCGGCGCCACCATCGGAGCCGACGCGCATCAGCTTGTCGACTTCGCCATTCTCGGCACCGGCATGGCGCGCTCGGTGTTCGGCATCGAGCGGCCGAGCGTCGGCTTGCTCAATGTCGGCGTCGAGGAGATCAAGGGCCAGGAAGAGGTCAAAGAGGCTGGCCGCATGCTGCGCGAGGCCAACATGGCCTCGATGAATTATCGCGGTTTCGTCGAAGGCGACGACATCGGCAAGGGCACGGTCGACGTTGTCGTCACCGAGGGTTTTGCCGGCAACATCGCGCTGAAGACCGCCGAGGGCACGGCAAGGCAGATCGCCGGCTACCTGCGCGCCGCCATGAGCCGCACGCTGATGGCCAAGATCGGCTATGTTTTCGCCAAGGGCGCCTTCGATCGGTTGCGCGAGAAGATGGATGTCGGCCGCTCCAATGGCGGCGTCTTCCTGGGGTTGAAGGGCATCGTGGTGAAGAGCCATGGCGGCACCGATTCGGATGGCTTCGCGGCGGCGATCGAGCTCGGTTATGATATGGTCCGCAACAATTTGCTTGACCGGATCGAGGCCGACCTCGATCTGTTCCATGCGCGCAACCCGAATGCGCAGGCAAACAGGAAATCCGGCGCCACCGCCGACGCCGAGGAATAGGAAAGAGCCTTGATCAGATCAGTCGTGCGCGGCAATGGTGCCGCGCTGCCCCGCCGCATCATGAAGAATGCCGACTTCGAAGGCATGGTCGAGACCTCCGACGAGTGGATCGTCCAGCGCACCGGCATCCGCCAGCGCCATGTCGCGGCCGATGACGAGACGACGGCCTCGCTCGGCGAGGCGGCTGCGCGCGCCGCGCTAGCCAGCGCCGGCCTGACGCCGGCCGACATCGACCTGATCGTGCTGGCGACCTCGACGCCCAACAACACGTTTCCGGCGACCGCCGTCGAGATCCAGAACCGGCTCGGCATGCATCACGGCTTCGCCTTCGACATGCAGGCGGTGTGCTCGGGCTTCGTCTACGCCGTCGCCACCGCTGATCTCTACATCCGCGGCGGCCAGGCCAAACGCGTGTTGGTGATCGGCTCCGAAACCTTTTCACGCATTCTTGACTGGAACGACCGCTCGACCTGCGTGCTCTTCGGCGACGGCGCCGGCGCGCTGATCCTCGAGGCGCAAGAGGGAGCGGGCGCCATCGCCGATCGCGGCGTGCTGGCGGCCAGCCTGCGCTCCGACGGCGTCCACAAGGACAAGCTCTTCGTCGATGGCGGACCGTCGACCACGGGAACGGTCGGCCATCTCAGGATGGAAGGTCGCGAAGTGTTCAAGCATGCCGTCGGCATGATCACCGACGTCATCGAGGCGACCTTCTCGCAGGCTGGCATCACGGCCGACGATCTCGACTGGTTCGTGCCGCACCAGGCCAATAAACGAATTATTGACGCTTCGGCCAGGAAGCTCGGGATCGCCGAAGAGAAAGTGGTGGTCACCGTCGATTTACACGGTAACACCTCGGCTGCCTCCGTACCGCTGGCGCTCTCGGTGGCCGTCGCCGACGGCCGCATCAAGAAGGGCGATCTGGTGTTGCTCGAGGCGATGGGTGGAGGCTTCACCTGGGGCGCGGTGTTGGTCCGCTGGTAAGTGCCGAACAGTCCAGTTTCGGTTCTTGACCTTGCCGGATCAATTACTTAGGCTCGGCCTTTATCTGTATCGATTTACGTTTTGCGCGAGCTGATGGGACGGTCGCATGGGGGGAAAGACACTGACGCGTGCCGACCTTGCCGAAGCCGTCTACCGAAAGGTCGGCTTGTCGCGCACGGAATCGGCGGAGCTCGTCGAAGCGGTTCTCGATGAGATTTGCGAAGCCATCGTTCGCGGCGAGACGGTGAAGCTGTCGTCCTTCGCCACCTTCCATGTCCGCTCCAAGAACGAGCGCATCGGCCGCAATCCCAAGACCGGCGAGGAGGTGCCGATCCTGCCGCGCCGGGTGATGACGTTCAAATCGTCGAACGTGTTGAAGAGCCGCATCCTGCGCTCGCACCAGAACAGCAAGACCAAGAGCGGCAAATAGATCGCCGGCCAATACGGTTGAAAACCGCCGGCTCCTTTGACGTCGGGCTTGAATATTGTTTCATAAGCCGCTGAAATAAGCCTCGATTCGGGATGAACTGACCCGATCGCCGTCCAGCGTGAGGTTCCGCCTATGGACAAGAGCCCCGATGCGTTCCGCACCATCAGCGAAGTCGCGGAAGATCTCGATCTGCCGCAGCACGTGCTGCGTTTCTGGGAGACGCGCTTCAACCAGATCAAGCCGATGAAGCGCGGCGGCGGCCGCCGCTACTACCGGCCGCAGGATGTCGAGCTGATCAAGGGCATCCGTCACATGCTCTACGACCAGGGCTACACGATCAAGGGCGTGCAGAAGCTGTTGCGTGAGAACGGCAACCATTTTTTGGTCGCCATCGGCAATGGCGACATGGCGGCCGTCGAGGCAATTGCGCAGCGCCGACAGGCCGAGCAGGTGCCGCTGACCGCCGGCGCCCAGCCGCGCGGTGACGAGGATGCGCTGGTCGGGCAGCCCAAGGTGAAACCCAGCCGCCGCTTCTTCGGTCTCGGCAAGGGCGACGAGGAAGGTCCTGTACAGCCCGATTCCTCGAAATTGTCGCGCGACAATCGCGCTTTGCTGCAGGAAGCGCTGTTCGACCTCCTGGAATGCAAGCGGTTGCTCGACCAGGTGCGCTGACGCAGCGCCGCTGTTCGGCAACGGAACTGCCGCGATGCCGGCGCGTTAGCCCTTCTCTCGAAGAGAAGGACATTTCGCATGGCATCGTTCTCGACGCTCTCTGACCTCGACCTCGACCGGAAGGTCGCCTCGCTTTCGCGTCAGCTCGACGATCTCAAGAAGGCATTGACCAAACACGGCGACGCCTATGTCGAAGACGGCCGCGAGGCGGCATCCGACTACTATGCGCAGCTCGGCGAACGCCTCCACGAGGCGCTGCCGGCCATCCGGCGCAGGGGCAGGGCGCTCGAGCGCACCGCCCGCGACAATCCAGCGGCGACCGCAGCCGTCGGCTTGGTCGTGGTCGGGCTGCTCGCTGGTCTGCTTTTCTCCCGGCGGTGAAAGATCCACGCGCCGTTTTCAGAACGTTTGGCGGCAGACATCAAGGCGTTTGCTCGATGCTGATGTCGGCCTTCCATTGCCTGGCGGGAACGTCTGGCGTCGATCCGCACTTGGCCCGAAGTGCACTGGCGTATAAGCGCGCCAGGCCTTTCTGTTCCCGCTGCAGATAGTGCGATCGATTGAGTCGCCATAGCCGCTCGATTTCGCCGGCGAACGCCGGATTGGCGCAGATGCCATAGCCTGCTGCGGGATAGACGACGACCTCGCCGGCGTAGAGACACCGGTCGGTCACCAGGAAGTCGACACGGATGTAATCGAGGTCGCCGGCGATCACGGGTGCAATCGATATCGCTTGGCGGACATAGTCGAGAAGCCGCGCGTTGACAGGCACCGCCTGATCCTCGCGGGGATAGTCAGGATCGCGCCCCGCAATGGGGCGGCTTCCCGATCCAGAAGCAAAGAACGCAGTGCGGCCTTATCCTCGACCCAGGCGTGTGTGACCGTTCCGCCGCAAACATGCACTTTGATGTCGGTTGCTATCGTTTCGCCGGAGAGCGGCAGCCGCTCTTCCACGAAGACGGGGGGAACAATCGACCAATAAGCCCATTCGCCATCGCGGCGGCCATAGATTTTTCGCAACCAGCGCCTGGCCTTGGCAATGATGTGGTCGCGGCTCGGTTCGCCACCGGCAATGAATATGTTCATCGCGCAGCCGTGGTTCGCCTTGACAACGACATCGCCGGCCAAAAGGTCGACAGGAATGTCCGCAGGGTCGCCCCCGGACCACATCGTTCGCGGCACGGCAAGTTCGGGGCAGACGCTGCGGATATAAGCCTTCGCGGCGAGCTTGTCGGTCAGTGTCACGAACAGTGGGTTCCGGTCGAAGATTTTTCGCCAGAGCACCCTCTCATGATAGCTCTCAGGCGCGGCCGGATTGGGCAGGTAGCCCAGTTTCATGGCAAATCGAACGAGCAGGACCGGATGACGAAGCGTGAGCAGCAGGCGCGCAATAGCCAGAATGAGACGGTGTCTGGTCGCGAGATTGGCCTTCATGCGGGATACATTCCGGGAAAGCCCCTGTCAGGCCGAGAAGGAGGGCCGATCGACCCGCGACTATTCCGTAGCACAAATCATAAAGAACTTGTCATCCCTCATTGGCGAGGCGCGTATCACGCGAAAAAGCCGGGGAAAGGCTGTCGCGGATAGAGCGGCAAATCAAAAATGGCGGCCGCAGATCGCGGCCACCATCTTCATACCCCGCTTTTGGCGATCAGTTCGCGGCCTTGAGCCGGGTTTTCGGGTCGACCTTCATGACCTGGCTGCACTTGCCGTAGACGGTGCCGTTCTTGTCGGTGGCGTCGGTGTAGGTGCCCTTGCAGTCGATCTGCAGCACCAGACACGAACCCGAGCCCTTACAGACGGCGCCGCCGTCGCCGGTCGGATGCGTGCCGGCAAAAGCCGGCGCCGAAACCGAGCTGAAAGCCGAAACGACGAGAGCCGCGGCGAGGGTGATACGCTTGAAGTTGGTCATTTGAGCATTTCCTTCCATTGGTTTGCGAGGATCGCCTCTTTGGCGTCCTTCCAGGTTTGGGAGCGCCTTCGTGGCGTCCATGACCGTTGAGTGCCGCAACCAGCGGAATGGTTCATATGGGCGCGATTTTTCGGGACGGCGCTGCCCAAGCAATGGAAGCTCTAGGCGCGGATTTCTTTTGCCCTCGCGCCGGCACATCTGGCGCGCAATGCCTCGGCGTAAACGCGGCCAAGGCCGCGATGCGGCCGCCTGAGATAGGCGGAGTTTTCGAGATGCCACAGGCATTCGAGGCTGCCGGCGATGACGGGGTTTGTCCAGGTGCCGTAACCGGCCGCGGAATAGATGCAAATCTCGCCGGCATGGAGACCCTTGTCCGTCACCAGGAAATCGACCCTGACATGGTCGAGATCGCCGGCGATGCGGGGCGCCAATGCTATCGCTTGGCGGACAAGGTCGAGCAGGGCGTGGCCAACCGGCATCGATTGATCCTCACGCGGATAATCGGGATCGCGTCCCGGTAACGGCTGGCCGTTGCCGTCGAACAGATGCGAGCGCTTGGCGAGCTTGTCCTCGGCCCAGACATGGCTGATCTCGCCGGCGCAGACATGGACCTTGATGTCGGTGGCGATCGTTCCGCCGCTGAGTTGCAGCCGCTCCTCGACGAGAACCATTGGGACGATCGGCCAATAGGCCCACTCGCCGTTACGCCGCCCGAAGCGCCTTTTGAGCCACCGCTTCGTCTTGCGCACGATCTGCTCCCGATCGGGCCGGCCGTCGGAAACGAAGATGTTCATTTCGCAGCCGTGATTGACCTTCACGACGACTTGGCCGGCAAGCAGTTCCGTCGGGATGTCGCTCGGGTCCGGGCCGGACCAAAGCGTTTCGGGTATCGGCAATTCGGGGCAGGCGGCCCGGATATGGGCCTTTGCCGCCAGCTTGTCGGTCAGCGTCACGAACAGCGGGTTACGGTCGACGATCTTCCGCCACAGCATCAACTCGTTGTAGCGCGTCGGCGCGGCCGGATTGGGCAGATAGCCCATTCGTCGAGCGAAGCGGGCAATGAGCAATGGATGACGAAGGGTAAGGGCAATGCGCGCGGCAGTCAGCACCAGGCGGTGTCTGGTCGGCAGGTCGACGCTTGTTCCCATCGGATACGGTCCGGAGCGCTGTGCGGCAGTACCGGATGGCGGATGCTAGGAGGTCCGATGGGAAGGCCGGTCCGCTCAAACGGCGAAGGCCTGATCCTTCCCATCGGTAGTTGGGAAGGATCAGGCCTTCTTCGGAGCCATCTTCTTGTGGTGGTGATGATGATGGTGGTGATGGTGATGATGATGCTTGTGGTGATGATGATGATGGTGATGATGGTGGTGCTTCTTGGCCGGAGCCGCATCAGCGCTCGTCACGCCGAGAGAGGCCATGCTGAACGCCAGGGCCAGAGCAAGCCCGGACGCGGTGAGGAGGGACTTCTTCATGATTTCGTTTCCTTTTTACGCGGGCGTTCCGAGACTCACCGGATCAAATCGGTGACCCAAGCCCCGCGTTGAAACTATCCTCCCGGATTTTTTCGACACTTTTTCCCAACTGTAGATTTTTGTTTCTGGATTGTTTCTGGGACACGTTTCCGCACACGTGTTGTCTGCGGCGCAACGCGTGGGCCAATAGCGCCAGGAAGCGAATGCGCTCGCCTTACATGGGCGGCGCGATGCCGTGATTGCCGACAACGACGCGATTCGAGACCAGCTTGCCGTCGCTGCCGCGTTGCGCGTTGACGAATACGGCCATGCCCGGCGTCAGGTCCGCCGGCGTGGCCTCCGCGAAGGTCACGATCGGCGTCGTCTGCGGGATCGCTATCTGCTTCTTCTGGCCATTATCATAAGTGAGCGTCACGGTGCGGCCGTTGATCTCGGTGACGTCGGCGACGGTGCCGTTGGTCATGCGGCTGTTGGGTTGCAAGTCCCAATCGCGATCGCCTTCGCCGGTGCCTTTGAGCGCAGCCGGAAAGACCACGACCTCCAGCGCGCCACTGCCGCCATCGGCCTTGGAAACCGAGGCGATGCCTAGGAAGTCGCCCTGCTTGATGTCGGCGGCCGACGCCTTGGCGACCCCGGAGATTTTCCAGCCGTCGGCCAGGGTGATGGCATCCGTCTTGCCGTCGCGGTCCTTCACCGTCAGCGTCGATCCGGCAAAGCTGACCACCGTGCCGCGCACGCGCGTCGCGTCCGCCGCCTGGGCTGCCGCCGCGCCGACGAGGCTTGATACTGTGCCAAGCACAATTGCGAGTGATTTCAGATTCATCGCTTCCGATCCTTCCGTAAAATGCCCGGCGCCATTTGCCGGCGGCCGGTGACGGCAAGCTAACGAATCGAGGCGGCGAAAATGCCCTGCGAATCCGATCGCGGAGCTTCAAAAGAACTTGATCGAGCGCCGCGCCATCTTACATGTACGAAGCCTGCGATACCCGGCCGCAATGCCGCTTCACGATGGCGTGACGGCTTAAGCTCTTGGCAAATCATTCGTTAACGAGCATTCTCCCGCCCGTCTCAGGCAACGCCATTTTATCCGACCCTGTTTCATCTCAAGGAGTTGCCATGCCCAACACCGTACGGAACGCTGTTTCCAACGACATCATTGCTGCGTCCGGCCTCAATCCGTTCAGGGCCGCCCGCGAAACCAGGGGATATACGCTCGAGGAACTCTCATTGACCTGCGGCCTGGCCGTCGGCGAGATCGTCGACATCGAGGACGGCAAGGATGCCGATCCCGCCAAGCTCCGGCGCATTGCCACGGCATTGCAGGTGCCTGAAGAGGAATTGATCCGGGTGCCGGCCGCCGAGGACCGCCCCGTCCAGCAATAGAGGCGCGACAAGCGCCCATGCGAAGGCCCGCCGGCCAACCAGCCCGGCGGGCTTTTTAGTTTGCTGCACACGGGCGGCGTGGCTCTTGCCAATCATCGAGCCCCCGTGCGATTCGCGGTTGTTCGAACTAGTCTGACGAGGGGTCTCCATGAGCTTGGAATCGGTTCGCGCCTTTTTTGCCGAGCACGCGCCGGACGTGAAGGTCATCGTCACCGAGGAGAGTTCGGCCACGGTCGCGCTTGCCGCCGAAGCGCATGGCGTGACGCCGGCGCAGATCGCCAAGACGATCTGCCTGCGCATCGGCGAGCAAACCATGCTGGTCGTCACCAGCGGTACCGCCCGGCTCGACAACCGGAAGTTCAAGGACAGGATGGGCGGCAAGCCGCGTATGTTGGGCGGCGACGAGGTGCTGGCGGCGACCAGCCATCCGCCGGGCGGCGTCTGCCCGTTCGGCCTGCCGGGGCCGCTGCCCATCTATTGCGATCTCTCGCTCAAGGCTTTCGACATGGTCGTTCCCGCCGCCGGCGCTACTAATGCTGCCGTGCACATCGCTCCGCAGCGCATGGCCGAGCTGGTCGGTGCCGAATGGGTCGACGTTTGCCAGTAACAATTCCCACCTAGATATCTTCGAGACGTCGGCCGAAGCGCCAGCCAGTGTCTGAAATCGGCTTTCGGCGACGTACCGAGCAACCGCTGCCGGAATTGGCGTGCGCGCCTTGATGCGTGCGGCTTGTCGCCATTGCGCTTGGACCAATTCGAAAAGCAGTAGCGAGCGCCCAAATTATGGACATTAGTCTTGACAGAAATACATATGTTCAATACCGGTCAAGCAACCGAACAGCATGCGATATGGGAGGAATACACGGTATGGCATCCAACGTTTCGTTGACGGGCCTTGCCCGCGATCTCGAGGAACGCGCCAAGTCCGGCAAGCCCATTCGCATCGGCCTGATCGGCTCCGGCGAGATGGGCACCGACATCGTCACCCGCGTCGCCCATATGTCCGGCATCGAGATCGGCGCCATCTCCGAACTGAACCTTCCGGCGGCGAGCAAGGCCGTCGATATCGCCTTCCAGGAAACCGGTCACGCGAAGGAAGTGTCGAACGCCTCGGCGATGACCGCTGCCATGGAGGCCGGCAAGGTCGCCGTCACCAATGATTCCAGCCTGGTCATCGGCAATGACCTCATCGATGTCGTCATCGACGCCACCGGTGTTCCGGCTGTCGGCGCCGAGATCGGCCTGCGTGCCATGGAGCATGGCAAGCATCTGGTGATGATGAATGTCGAGGCCGACGTCACCATCGGTGCCTATCTGAAGAACGAGGCCGACCGCCTCGGCGTCACCTATTCGCTGGGCGCCGGCGACGAGCCGTCGTCCTGCATGGAGCTGATCGAATTCGTGTCGGCCATGGGCCATCCGATCGTTGCCGCCGGCAAGGGCAAGAACAACCCGCTCAACATCGACGCCACGCCTCCCGACTACGAGGAGGAAGCTAAGCGCCGGCATATGAACGTGCGCATGCTGGTCGAATTCGTCGACGGCTCTAAGACCATGGTCGAGATGGCGGCGATCGCCAACGCCACCGGACTGGTGCCCGACAAGCCGGGCATGCATGGCCCAGCCGCGACGCTCGGCGAATTGAACAAGGTGCTGGTGCCGCAGAAGGACGGCGGAGTGCTCTCCAAGGTCGGCGTCGTCGATTATTCCATTGGCAAGGGCGTCGCGCCCGGCGTCTTCGTCGTTGCCGACATGTCGCATCCGCGCGTTTCAGAGCGCATGGAAGACCTGAAGATGGGCAAGGGCCCGTACTTCACCTTCCACCGCCCCTATCACCTGACCTCCCTCGAAGTGCCGCTGACCTGCGCCCGCGTCGTGCTTTACGGCAAGGCCGACATGGTGCCGCTGGCCAAGCCGGTAGCCGAGGTCTGCGCCGTCGCCAAGAAGGATCTGAAGCCCGGCGACAAGCTCGATGCCATCGGCGAGTTCTGCTACCGCGCCTGGATCATGACGGCGCCCGAAGCGCATGCGGCGCGAGCCGTTCCCTGCGGCCTCTTGCAGGGCGGCTCGGTCACCCAGCCGATCAAGAAGGGCGAGCTCATCACCTATGCCAATGCAGCACCCGCGCCGGGCTCGCGCATCGCCGAGCTGCGCGCCCGCCAGGACAGGCTCGTTTACGGCGCCGTGGAGGCGTGACCATGGCCACAGCCCGCAAAGCCGTCGCGGACAGCCGCGCCAACCTGCCCTTCGTCTACCGCCACTACAGCCAGGAGCAGCTGAAGCAGGTGCTCCACAAGATGTACCTCATCCGCCGTTTCGAGGAGGGCGCGGAAGAGTGCTACATGCGCGGCCTGATCCACGGCACGATGCATTTGTCGATCGGCCAGGAAGCCAGCGCCATGGGCATCTGCATGCCGCTTGCCGAGGATGACCAGATCACCTCGACGCATCGCGGCCATGGCCATTGCATCGCCAAGGGCGCCGAGGTCAGCCGCATGTTCGCCGAGTTCTTCGGCAAGACCACCGGCTACTGTAAGGGCCGCGGCGGCTCCATGCACATCGCCGACGTCGCCAAGGGCAATCTCGGCGCTAACGGCATCGTTGCCGGCGGCATTCCGATCGCGGTGGGCGCCGCCCTTTCCGCCAAGCGGATGAAGACCGGCAAGGTCGTGGTCTCCTTCTTCGGCGACGGCGCCAACAATGAAGGCGCCTTCCACGAGGCGCTGAACATGGCGGCGATCTGGAAACTGCCGGTGATCTTCGTGTGCGAGAACAACGGCTACGGCATGTCGACCTCGACGGCCCGCTCCACCGCGGTGAAGAACATCGCCGAGCGCGCGGCCGCCTATGCGATGCCGGGCGTGATCGTCAACGGCAACATCTTCTCGGAGGTCGCTGAGGCGTCCTTCAAGGCCGTCGAGCGGGCACGCGCGGGCGAGGGGCCGACGCTGATCGAGTCCAAAACCTACCGCCATCGCGGCCATTCCAAGAGCGACCGCAACCGCTACCGCACCAAGGAAGAGATCGAGGACTGGATGGCGAACCGCGATCCGATCACGCTGTTCGAGACCGAACTGCGCGATTTCGGCTTCATCGACGACCAAGGCATCCAGGCGATCCGCGATGCGGTCGCCAAGGAGATCGCCGACGGCATCGAATTCGCCAAGGCAAGCCCGGCGCCGGAGATCGCCACCCTCGAGGACTATGTCTACACGGAGCATGCGTGATGGACATCGCGGTGCGTGAACTGAGCTATGCCCAGGCGATCCAGGAAGCCATGGCGATCGCCATGGACATGGACGAGCGCGTCTTCCTGATGGGCGAGGACATCGGCGTCTATGGCGGCGCCTTCCAGGTGACGGGCGACCTCGTCGAGCGCTACGGCGCCGACCGCGTCATCGACACACCGATTTCGGAACTGGGCGGCGCGGGCGTTGCGGTGGGCGCCGCAGTCACCGGCATGCGGCCGATCTTCGAGTTTCAGTTCTCGGATTTCGCCACGCTCGGCATGGAGCAGATCGTCAACCAGGCGGCCAAGATGCGGTTCATGCTGGGCGGCGAGGTTTCGGTGCCGCTGGTGATGCGTTTTCCGGCCGGCTCCGGCACCGGTGCCGCCGCGCAGCACAGCCAGAGCCTCGAAGCCTGGCTCGGCCACGTGCCTGGTCTCAAGGTCATCCAGCCGGCGACCCCGCACGACGCCAAGGGCATGCTGCTTGCTGCGGTCGCCGATCCCGACCCGGTCATGATCTTCGAGCACAAGCTGCTCTACAAGATGAAGGGCCACGTGCCGGAAGGCCACTACACCGTACCGATCGGCAAGGCCGAAATCCGGCGCGAGGGCCGCGACCTCACCATCGTCGCCACCTCGATCATGGTGCAGAAGGCGCTCGACGCAGCGGCCGCGTTGGAAGGCGAGGGCATCGATATCGAAGTGGTCGATCTGCGCACGATAAGGCCGATAGACCGGCAGACCGTCATCGCCAGCGTGAAGAAGACCTCGCGCCTGCTCTGCGTCTACGAGGCCGTGAAGACGCTGGGCATCGGCGCCGAGGTGAGCGCCATGGTCGCCGAGAGCGAAGCCTTCGACTATCTCGACGCGCCGATCGTGCGCCTCGGCGGCGCCGAGACGCCCATCCCCTACAATCCGGACCTCGAAAAGGCCACCGTGCCGCAGGTCGCCGACATCATCGCCGCCGCGCGCGACCTGGTGAAAGGGGTCCGCTGAGCGATGCCGACAGAGGTCATTCTTCCCAAGGTCGACATGGACATGGCGACCGGCCAAATCTCACGCTGGTTCGCCGAAGAGGGTGCCAAGGTCAAGAAGGGCGACGTGCTCTTCGAGATCGAGACCGACAAGGCTGCGATGGAGATCGACGCGCCGGCCAGCGGCACACTGCGCAACGTTACCGGCAAGGAGCGTGTCGACATTCCCGTCGGCGAGCCCGTTGCCTGGATCTATGCCGACGATGAAGTTTACGCGCCAATCTCCCCCCTCGTGGGGGAGATGTCGACGAAGTCGACAGAGGGGGGCGCTGTCCCGCCGACCTCTCAGCGCGAGGCTCCCCCCTCTGGCCTGCCGGCCATCTCCCCCACAAGGGGGGAGATCAGCCAATCGCCGACCGCCGGGCGCGCAACGCCGCTGGCGCGCCGCTTGGCGCGCGAGGCAGGTCTTTCGATTGCCGGCATAACAGGCAGCGGTCCGCGCGGTCGCGTCACGCGCGCCGATGTGGAGGCCGCGGTTTCAGCGAAAGGCTCTGCTGCCCCTGCGCAGCCGACCGCCGGGATCGCTTCGCCTGCCCAGGCTGAAGTCCCGCCGGCACCCGCAGCCAAGCCGATGTCGGACGACCAGGTGCTAAAACTGTTCGCCGAAGGCTCTTACGAGCTCGTCCCGCACGACAACATGCGCAAGACCATTGCGCGCCGCCTGGTCGAGGCGAAGAGCACCATCCCGCATTTCTACCTGACGCTGGATTGCGAATTGGACGCTCTGCTGGCGCTGCGCACGCAGCTCAATGCGGCGGCACCCGTGAAGAAGACCGACAAGGGCGAGGTTCCCGCCTACAAGCTCTCGGTCAACGACATGGTGATCAAGGCGATGGCGATGGCGCTGATGGCGGTGCCGGATGCCAATGCGTCCTGGACCGACAGCGCCATGGTCAAGCACCGGCATGCCGATGTCGGCGTCGCGGTCTCCATTCCCGGCGGCCTGATCACGCCGATCATCCGCCATGCGGATGAAAAGACGCTGTCCACCATCTCCAACGAGATGAAGGACCTGGCCAGCCGCGCCCGCAGCCGCAAGCTGAAGCCCGAAGAGTATCAGGGCGGCACCACGGCCGTTTCCAATCTCGGCATGTTCGGCATCAAGGACTTTGCCGCCGTCATCAACCCGCCGCATGCGACGATCCTGGCGGTCGGCGCCGGCGAGGAGCGGGCGGTGGTCAAGAAGGGCGAGATCAGAATAGCGACCGTGATGTCGGTGACGCTGTCGACCGATCACCGGGCCGTCGACGGCGCGTTGGGCGCCGAGCTGCTTGGCGCCTTCAAGCGCCTGATCGAAAACCCGATGGGCATGCTGGTTTAGGCCGTCCCCGGCGGCTCCGAACCTTCCCCAAGAGGGCGTCGGATCACCGACTTGTCAGGCGGATAGCCAGCAGCGATTTGCTTCGTATGCTTGAAGCCGCCGTTATTTCGTTCCACATCGGGCGGTATGAATGGCAAGTTGCAGGATTGGTTTCGGAATTGGCGATGGGCCCTGGCCGCATCGCTGTTCCTGCACGTCGCGACCGCAGCGTTCCTGTTCTTTGGCCTGCCGAGGCCCGAGCAATTGCCGGACCAGCAGGAACAGCCGGTGAATGTCGCGATCGTGCCGCCGCCCGAGCAGCCTAAGCCGAAGCCCACTCCAAAGCCGCCGGAACCGAAGCCTGGACAGAAGGTCGAAAAGCCGCCTGAACAGAAACCGCCTCCCGAACCGACGAAGCCGAAGCTGCCGGACGACCAGGTTCTGAAGCGCGTCTTTCAATATGGCCAGAAGGATACCGGGCCGGAGAAATCTCTTGATGGCGGCAGCGCTCCGGCCAATACGCCGCAACCGGCCAAGGAGCAGGCTGCAACGCCGCCTGTAGAGCCGAAGCCGGCGCAGAACCCACCGCCCGCGGGTTCCGAGCAAACGGCAGATTCCGCCAAGGCCGACGAGAAGTCCGCACCCGTCCAGCCGGAACCCAAGCCCACGCCGAGCGAGGAGAAGCCGGCGACCGAGGACACCGATAAACAGCAGCCTGACAAGCAGGAGGCGGCGCCGCAAACCGAAGAGAAGCAAGCGCTGGTCGCGCCAAAGCCATTGGCGGCCGAGGACGGCGTCAAGCCTGCTCCTCCGTCTTCAACCGAAAAGGCGAAGCCCAAGCCTGCAAAGCCGATGAAGTTCAAATCCGCGAGAGCCTTGAAGGCCCCCAGCGCGGGCATGGCGTTGTCGAATCCCACGAACAATGACGTCGCGGGATCGCCGATCTTTTCCGGTCTTCCGGGCGTCAGAAAGCTTTATTCGCAGGGGGCAACCGGCAATGTCTTTGCCACAAGCTCCATGGAAAATGTGCCGCGCGATCAGCGCGTGGCAAACCTGTGCGCCAACATTCTCAACCAGGAACTGCAAAGCGCGGACTATTCGCCGAAATGGCTGCCGACCATTCCGCTGAAGACGGGCAATGTTCTTAGCCCGACGCAGGCTGCCTTCAGCACGACGACCCAATGGTATGATCTAAGCTTCCGCTGCGAGGTCGACCCCGACGCGACGAGGGTTCTGTCCTTCAACTACCGTGTCGGCGGATTGGTCCCGCCCGGCGACTGGACACGGCGCAAATTCCCAAGTCTTCGTTAGCAATTCTAATGCATGTCGCCCAAAAGTGATCTCGGTTTTGGGAGAACGACATGCATAAAACAAAGACCTAAAGCGCGTCGCCTGACTCCGTTTCAACGCGACGCGCTTTAGGAAAAGTGTGAGCGGTTTTCCGTCCGGAATTGCGTAAAACAAAGAGATAGAGCGGTTTGAAATGGCGAACCGCTCTGGATCAGGCCGGCACGCCGAGCCCGGCCAATTGCCGGCCGACCTCATGCCAGTCGGCACAGACGAAATCGGCGCCTGCGGCCTTCAACCGCGCAGCATGCTCGGGATAGGTGTGGCCGCCGCCAGTGTACCCTATCGCAATCATGCCGGCTGCAACCGCGCCCTGGATGCCGAAGGGAGAATCCTCGATGACGATGCAGTCGGCTGGCTTTGCGCCCATCTTCTCGGCCGCGTAGAGGAAAATGTCGGGCGCCGGCTTGCCGTTCTTCACCATCGAGGAGGAAAAGATCGCTTCGCCGAAGAAGCGCGACAGCCCGGTCACCGACAGGCTGTGGTTGATGCGCTCGACCGAGGACGACGAGGCGACGCAGCGCTCGCCTGCCAGCGCCTCGAGAAACGGCACGATGCCCGGCGTGGATTGAAGCTCCTCGGAGAACAAAAGCTTGGTCTCGGCCCAGATGTCGGCTTCGGCGGCGGGCGGGAACTGATGGCCGGTCAGTGTCTTGATCTTGGCGATGATATCCGACTGCTTCATGCCGATGCACTGCGCGATGATGCCGCCATGAACGCCCGGCATGCCGTGCTTGTCGTAGACGCGTTCGTAAGCCTTGGCGGCCAGTGGCTCGCTATCGACGAGCACGCCGTCGCAGTCGAAAATCATTAGTTTGGATCGCGCCACGCACTTCCCCCGGCTTCGATATCAATGCTGCACATCGCTATCGATAAAAAGTCAGATGTTCAATAGTGAGGCGAATGCATCCCCTACGCATCAAAGCTGGCGCAGCGCCTCGCTCGGCGAGGCCCCTAGCGCGCGCTGCATGGCCTGGCGCGACTGGGCGCGGTCGGGCGTGATCCAGTTGGGTTCGGCGCCGAGGAAGCGGTCGAGGAAAGCAACCGCATAGGCCGGCATCTCGGTCGCGTTCTCGCGATAGGACCACCAGGTGCGCAAATCGTCGGCGCATTGGTCGATGCTTGGCGCGGTGCCGAACTCCTGCTCGTGCACGGCCAGGATCGCCGACACGCAATAGTTGGTATAGAGGAAGCCCTCCGGCCAGAAGCGTACGATCTCCGCCGTCCCGGCATTAGCCTCCGTCTCGATCATTTCGCCCAGGCCAGAGATTTCGCGCGCCGGCGCCTGCCGGATCAGTTCGCGCAGCACCAGCCCTGCAGCGAAGACGATGAAGTCGCCGCGATCGACATCGGCGAATCGCTTCTGCGCTTCCATCACCTCGATCCAGTCGAGAAAGGCGCGCGTCAGCTTGGCCTCGTCGATCTCGAAGCGCACGCCGAACGTCTCCGACACGACCTTGGCGCTGCTGCGGAAGGTGGCACGGAACCAGCGCAACTGCCGCAACCGGTGGCGCAAGTCCGGCATCAGCGCGAGTTCGTGCCTGAAAGGCAGGTCCATATCTCATTTCCCGTTTGGCGGCAGGCTAGCACAGGCGGTGCCGATGCCGAAATCGGCGGCTTAGCTGTGGAGCGCTGTGGCGGCTAATATAATACATGTTGACATCCGAGGAAACAAATGTTCTCACTTTCGGGTCATCTCGCCTCCGTCCAATATGCGCCGGAGCAACGAGAGTCGGGAGGAATACCGAATGGCGATCTGGCAGTGGGCACTGCTTCTGCTGTTTGTTGTCTGGGCGCTGCAATCGCTGGGCGTCTGGCTGCAGATGCGGCATTATTCGGACGTCTTCAAAGGCGTCACCGCAGAGTACAAGGATGGCTACGTCGGCGCCGGGAATTTCCGCGGCAGGCTGGCCAAGGGAACCATTGCGCTCATCGTCGTGACGCCGGATCTGATCGTGCGCCGCATGATGGTCATGAGCGGCCGCTCGGTGCTGACCAAGTTCAAACGACATGAAGAATTCGAGGGCATCCCCCTCGATCGACTCCGGTCCAACCCTGCAATCATGGGGGAGGGGGAACCCGGTGTGGCCGAGGCCGTCAAACGTGCGATCGAGCAGATCGACCGCGCGCGGTCGGAGCCGGGGAAGAAGCCGGGCCTGGCCGGCTTGAACGTAGCAAGGGCTTAAGCGACGCCGTCAGCCGGCTGGGAATGACCGGCAGGGGTCATAAGGAGGAGAAATGTCTGTAATATCGTTATTGGCGCAGCATGCGGACCTCGCGGTGCATAATATGCATGTCGCGGGCACCATGGTCTCGGATGCTGCCTGGCACGGCAAGCTCGGCGTCGAGCACGCCACCGATCATCTCGTGGTCCTGGCACAGGCGACGACCGACAGCGCGCCGGTCACCGCCGATCAGCTGAAGGAACAGCTGAAGAACGTCCAGCAGGAAGAACAGCTTGGCTGGCTGACCGCGATCGGCAAATACTTCATCGGCATCTTCCAGAAGGGCGGCGAGGTCTTCGCCGGCTTCGTCACCGGCATCATCCCGACGCTGGTCGTGCTGATGACGGCCTTCTACGCCGTCACCGAACTGGTCGGCGAAGAGCGCGTCCACGGTCTGGCTCGCGGCGCCGGCCGCATCGCGTTGACCCGTTATACGGTGCTGCCGGTGCTCTCGGTGTTCTTCCTCACCAACCCGATGGCCTACACCTTCGGCTCGTTCCTGGAAGAAAAGCACAAGCCCGCCTTCTACGATGCGGCAGTGTCCTACGTGCATCCGCCGCTCGGCCTGTTCCCGCATATCAACCCCGGTGAATATTTCGTCTGGGGCGGCATGCTGGTGGCGCTGCTCGATCTCGAGAAGCGCGGTGTCATCGCCAACGGCTACCACGTCAAGGTGGCCATCTGGTACGCCATCGTCGGCCTGGTCGTCATCCTGCTCAAGGGCATGCTGACCGAGCGCATCACCGCCATCATGGCGCGCCGCCAGGGCGTCGAGCTCTAAGGGCGGGGAGGACATCATGGCCAAGACATTCAAAGCCGTAAAGATCTCCCGGGGCAACACAGGCTGGGGCGGTCCGCTCGTCATCGAGCCGACCGCGCAGCGTGACAAGGTCGTCTCCGTCACCGGCGGCGGCATCCATCCGGTGGCGCAGCTCATTGCCGATATGACCGGCGCCACGGCCGTCGACGGGTTCAAGGCGCCGCCGATCGAAAGCGAGATGGCTGTCGTCGTCGTCGACTGCGGCGGCACCGCGCGCTGCGGCGTCTACCCGCGCAAGCGTATCCCGACCGTCAATTTGACGCCGGTCGGCCAGGCGGGTCCGCTCGCCCAGTTCATCACGGAAGACATCTACGTTTCGGGCGTGAAGCCGGCCAATGTCACAATGGCCGACGGATCCGAGGCGGTCACCACTGCGGGGGGAGCAGCATCGATGAGTTCGAGCAACAACAACACAGCAACCCGGGCGGCCGAGCCGCTGCCGAGCGAAGGCGGGCTGATCGGCCTGATCAGCTCGATCGGCCGCGTCATGGGCCGCGTGGTCGGCATCTTCTTCAACTCCGGCCGCCGCACCATCGACCAGGTCGTGCGCAACGTGCTGCCCTTCATGGCCTTCGTGACCATGCTGATCGGCCTGATCCTCTATACCGGCATCGGTGACGTGCTGGCCCAGCCGATGGGACCGCTGGCCAACAACATCGTCGGCCTGCTGATCATCTCGGCCATCTGCGGCCTGCCGTTCCTGTCGCCCATCCTGGGACCGGGCGCGGTCATCGCGCAGGTCATCGGCGTCGCCATCATCGGACCGCAGATCGCCAACGGCACCATCTCCCCGGCAATGGCGCTGCCGGCGCTGTTTGCCTACAACACCCAGGTCGGCTGCGACTTCGTCCCGGTCGGCCTGGCGCTGGGTGAAGCCAAGCCGAAGACGATCGAAATCGGTGTGCCGGCGGTGCTGATCAGCCGCCAGATCATGGGCCCGGTCTCCGTGCTGATCGCGTGGGTCGTGTCCCTGATCGTGTTCTGAAGCAATTCCAGGAAAGGTGCGTTGCGGTTTTCCGTTCGGAATTGCGTAGAGACAAATAGTTAGAGCAGGTTAGCGGAACGCTGAACTGCTCTAAGGTATCAGTAACAAAACGAGGTTCGCCATATGTCGGTTCTTCTCAAGACACGGGTCACTTCTATCGGACCCGAAGTGGCGGACCTCGCCGAGGGCGGCGTGGTCATCCTGTTCGCGGATGGCTCGCCTCCCGAACTGGCCGAAGTCTCCGTGCTGCACAAGACGGAGGAAGGCCCGAGCGACGACGGGCCGGCGAAAGGCGCGTCGATCACGCTCGGAGCGGTTTCGGCAACGATAACGGCCGTCGGCGAAACGGCCTGGAGCAAGGTCCGCGAAATGGGCCATGTCGTCATCTCCTTCAACGGCGCGACCGAGGCCGAAAGGCCGGGCGAATTATGCGCGTCCGAGATCGACACCGCTGCGCTGGTGAGCGCGCTGACGCCGGGCGCTGTCATCACCATCGCCGCCTGATAGGATTTCCGCCGTCGCGAAGATGGCGCTACAAGCTAGAGTATAGTCATGGAACGCTCGACCATCGTCAGAGTGCATGAAGGTTTGCACGCCCGTCCCGCCACGCGGTTCGTCAAGCTCGCCAAGGGCTTCGAATCCGACGTCGAGCTGGTCAAGGACGGCAAGGCGGTCAGCGCCAAGAGCTCGGTCAAGCTGATGCTCCTGGCGGTCAAGGAAAACCAGGAAGTCACCGTGCGCGCCAATGGCGCCGACGCGATCGAGGCGATCGAGGCGCTGATCGGCTACCTGGAGAACCCGCGCGCCGGTCTCGAGGAAGAGCCGGGCGAAGCCGCTGCGGAGGCGCCGGCCACTGCCGCTCCTGAAGTCGCATCGCCCGCCGACGCTCCGCCAGGAGATGCAACGCCGAAGCTCCAGGGCGTTGCCGCCAGTGAGGGCGTGGCCATTGGACCGGCCTTCGCACATTTCCCCGCCGAGATCGAAGGGCCGGGCAGGCGCCTGCGAGCCGAAGAGATCGACGGCGAGATCGAACGCTTTCGCAGCGCCATAGCGACGGTGCAGGCGCGCATGGACCGCACGCTTGCCGAGGACAGCCTATCGGCCGGCGACCGCGGCATCGTCGCCGCCCTGCGCGACATCGCCGCCGACGACAGCCTGACCGGCGAGGTCGAAAAGCTGATCGGCGAGGGCGATGACGCGGTGTCGGCCGTCATTGGCGCGGCTTCCACCATCGCGGCCGATTTCAGCGCCGTCGACGACCACTACCTCAATGCCCGCGCCGACGACGTCCACGCCGTCGGCCGACAGATCTGCCTCGTTCTGCTCGGCCAGGACGAGGTCAGCCTCGAGTCGATCCCGCAAGGCGCGATCCTGATTGCCGACGATATCGGCGCCTGGGACCTGGCGCGCGCGCCGTTGAAGCGCATCGGCGGCGTGGTCTGCGGCCATGGCGGCGCCACCTCGCACATCGCCATCATCGCCCGCTCGCACGGCATCCCGGCGGTGTTGGGTCTCGGCGAGAAGGTAAACGCGCTGCGCGCCGCTAAGGAGGTCGCGATCGACGGCAATGCCGGGCATGTCATCGTCGATCCGGACGAGGCCGTGCGCAGCGATTTCACGCGGCGCGTCGAGGCCGCTGCGCAGGAGCGGGCGGGTCTGACCGTCTTCAAGAGCGTGACACCGAAACGCGCCGACGGCACGGTCATCGAGGTCGCGGCCAATATCGGTTCGCTGGAGGAGATCGAGGCGGCGCAGGAAGCCGGCGCCATGGGCGTCGGGCTGTTCCGCACCGAACTGCTCTTCATGCGCCACATGCATCTGCCGTCCGAGGACATGCAGGCAGAGACCTACAGCGCCTTGGCCAAGGCCTTCGCGCCGCATTCCGTCATCGTGCGCACGCTGGACATCGGCGGCGACAAGCCGATCGCCGGCATCGAATTCCCAGACGAGGAAAACCCTTTCCTCGGCTGGCGCGGCATCCGCATGTGCCTCGACCGCCCCGACATCTTCAAGAAGCAACTGCGGGCGCTGCTCAGGGCCGCCGTCCACGGCAACATCAAGGTGATGCTGCCGATGGTCTCGGAAATCGCCGAAGTCACCCGCACGCGTGCGCTGGTCGAAGAATGCGCGGCCGAACTGAAGGCCGAAGGCGTGCCGCATGCGGCCTTCGATCTCGGCGTCATGATCGAGACGCCGGCCGCCGTGCTGATCGCGCCGGCGCTGGCCAGGGAAGTGGCGTTCTTCTCCATCGGCACCAATGATCTCACCCAGTACATCATGGCCGCCGATCGCCTCAATCCGACCGTCGCCAAGCTCAACGACGTCGCCAATCCGGCGGTGATGTCGGCGATAGAGCTGACGGCCAAAGCGGGCGTCGCCGCCGGCATCATGGTCGGCATGTGCGGCGAGGCTGCGGGCCGTCCGGATTTGATACCGATCTTCGTCAAGATGGGCCTGACCGAGCTCAGCATGAGCCCGGCCTCGATCCAGCGTGCCAAGAAGACCATCGCCGCCATGGCGGCCGAAAAATAACCGATGTCGAACCGCCGGTTACGTCAGATGCGCAAGCAGGGTGGCGAAAACCGGGGTCAGTTCCTTGACCGCATCGGGCTGCGCGCAGGCCTGGCGGATGCGATCCTCCCGCACTTCGGCCGCCAGCACCGCGATCTCCAGAATATCGGGCTCGGGCGCGCCCTCGGCCTTGCTCGCCAGTCCGCAGGCAAGCGCCAGCGGCGCAAGGCATTTTATGTTCAACGAGCGGTCGCCGCTTGCGGTCTCGCCGGATTGCACAGGGTGATGGCCGAGGCTTTCGACAAGCAGCGCCGAGCACGCCGCCGCGACCTGATCGGTGGCGGCCGCCTCCGCGGTCGCTACGGCGAGAAGGTCCGCATAGCGCTTGCGCATCGCGGCTTGGACGGCGGAAAAACTCGCCTCATGCACGCGCGGATTGTCGACGCCATAGCCGGCGAGCACTGCGCGCGTCAGGTAGTACATATCGCGCCGGAACTGGCGCTCGCCGTCGATCTGCCGGTCCTCATTGCCTTCGGGAAAATAGGTTCTCAGGCTTTTGACCGTGGTACCGTCGATCTTGAGCGGCCGCGAATGCGGAACGAAGGATTCGGCGATCGTCAGCGCCTCGTCGACGGCGCTCGCCGCGTGGCCGAGCAGGCTCTTGCCTGGGAACGGCGGCAGATTGGCGATTTCGCGCGGCGGCTCGCCGGTGCTGTCATGCCGGCTCTGGCGGATGACGTCGCGCAGTTCCCTGAGCCGGTCCTTCAGGTTGACGCGGACATCCTCGGAGATTTGTCGCAGCATTGCCAATTGCCTCGAAATGCTGAAGCCGGTTACGGCTTAGGGCGCCAGTCGCCCTCTCTAGATTGTTCGTGTCGATTGGTAGATCAATAGACGATAATTAACCAGCGTGCAGAATCGGCGTTCGATCGTGGAGGGGAATTTGGGCAGGCGGCATCAAGGCGAATCTGAAAGCGGCCGGGCGGAAGCGTCCGAGCAGGTCGTCAATGAAAGCCGCAGCGATCGCCTGAGAATCCGCGCCGCCTGGATGTATTTCGTCGAGCAGATGACGCAGAACGAAATCGCCGACGTGCTCGGCGTCGGCCGCGTCACCATCGTGCGCATGCTGGCCGACGCGAGGGCGCGCAACGAGGTGAAGATCACCATTGAGAGCGAGCTTCTGGAGATCGTACGGCTGGAGCGGGCGCTGGAACGCACCTTCGGCCTGCAGCAGGCGCTGGTCGCGCCGCTCACCGACCCCAATGCCGATCCGATCCCGGCCATCGCCGCCAAGACCGGCATGTTCCTGTCCGACGCGATGAAATCCGGCATGCGCGTCGGCGTCGGCTGGGGCGTGACGCTGTTCCACTCCTTGCCGTTCATCAGCGCCAAATCGCTGACCGATTTCAGCGTGATTTCGCTGCTCGGCGGCGTCGGCATCGCGCGCCGGGTCAACCCGGCCGAGTTCGCCTGGCGCTTTGCCCAGATTTTCCAGGGCGACGGCTATCTGATGCCGACGCCGGCCGTCGTCGACAGCGTCGAAACCAAGATCGCGCTGGTCGAGCGTTGCGGCCTGCAGGAGATCTTCGAGATGGCCGACGCGCTCGACGCCGTGCTGCTCAGCGTCGGCGGCATCGCCTCGGCCACCACCTTCTCGCGCGGCGGCTTCCTCAAGGAAGCGGACCGCGAAGCCCTGCTGGCGCGCGGCGCGGTCGGCGATCTTCTGTTCCATTTCTACGACCGCAATGGCGATCTGGTCGACCATCCCGTGAACGGCCATGTGATGTCGGTGGATGTCGACCGCCTGCGCAAGGCGCCGATCCGCATCCTCACCTCTGGTGGCGCGGAAAAGACCCAGGCGCTGCTCGGCGCCATGAACCTGATCGCGCCGACCATCCTGATCACTGACGAGGAAAGCGCGCGACGGATGTTGGCGGCGCATGGGGCATAGGCGGTTGGCGCAAACTCGCCGCTAACGCTTCACGCTGCCTTCGCGGGGGATTTCAAGGATTAGAATGGTCGGAGTGGCCGGATTCGAACCGACGACCCCTTGACCCCCAGTCAAGTGCGCTACCGGGCTGCGCTACACTCCGGACCGGGTGGCGATGTATCGTGATAACCCCGTGCGGGTCAACCGAATTCGGCTGCTATCTTGCAGGTGAAATCGAGAGCAGGGATGCCGGCCTCTCCAGCCGCAATTCTCGCTGGTGCCGGTACTCAAGCGCGATCGCACCCCAGACCAGGCCCATCAGCAGATAGAGATGGCGCCAGTGGTCGATGTCGATGAAGGTGCCGAGGCCGATATTGCCGAGATAGGCGACATAGGCGCAGAGCAGATAGGGCTGCCACGGCCGGTCGCGCAAAAGAATGCGGAAGCCGGCGCCGATCGTCCACAAAGTCAGCGTCAGGAACGAGACGAACCCCAGCCAGCCATAATCCATCAGCGCCTTAAGCCAGATATCGTGCGTGTCCTCGCCATAGATCGTGCCGAAGACCAGCGGGCCGATGCCGAAAGGATGCTCCATCGCCAGCTGGAAGCCGATCGTATAGCGGGCGAAACGGCCGAGCCGCGCCGAATCGTAGCTCTGCTCGAGCTGCGCGCGCTGGGTGAACATGTCCGACACGCCAGGCAGTTGCAGGATGACGACGAAGGCGATGACCAGCAGCGCCACGGCCGCGATCGTCATCACCACGACCCGCAGCCGGAACTTGCCGCTGGCGCTCTGCAGGAACAGGCATGCGGTCAGCAACACCGCCGAGACCGCGAACATGCCCCAGGCACCGCGCGAGAAGGAAAAGAAGATGCCGGCGGTGATGGCGAGCAGGGGCACCGCCAATAGCGGCATGCGCGACACCGGCCCGGTCAAAAGCAAATAGAGCAGATAGGTGCCGGGCAGCACCAGGAACGGCCCGAACACGTTCGGGTCCTGGAACGCGCCGGCGGCGCGGTCGTATTTGGTGAATATCTCGGCGCCAGGAAAGGCGTGGAAATAACCGGCGATGCCGAGCAGCGACGTCGCCACAGCCGATACCACATAGGCGATGAAGATCAGCCGGTAGAGGCTGGGCTGGGTCGAGGTCACCGAGGCGAAGAACACGGCGCTGAACGCCAGGAACAGCGACACCGCGAGATAGAGCGGCGTGTTGGCGAGGTCTTCCATCTGCGTCATGGCGATCATGCCGCCGATGTTCATCGTCACCAAAAGGATCAGCAGCGGCAGGATCGCGCGCGAGATCCTGAGGCCGAACAGCGCCCACACCGCGATCAGCCCGGCCATGTAGATTTCGTAGGGCGCGGGCTCGCTGATGACGAAGCCGGAGAGAAGAATGCCGATGCCTATCGCCGCCGACGCGATCAGCGCGATCAGCTTGGCGTTGACCGCCGAAGCCGGCACCTCATGGACGACGGCGCTCAATAGGCGTTTTCCGTGTTGAGCAGGCGGATCGGCGTCAGGAACAGGATGCGCAGGTCGAACAGCATCGACCAGTTCTCGATGTAGTAGAGGTCGTATTCGGTGCGCATGCGGATCTTTTCGTTGGTGTCCATCTCGCCGCGCCAGCCATTGATCTGCGCCCAGCCGGTGACGCCAGGCTTGACCTTGTGGCGCGCGAAATAGCCGTCGACCACTTCGTTGTAGAGCAGGTTGTGCGACTGCGCGGCGATCGCGTGCGGGCGCGGCCCGACCAGCGACAGCGAGCCGAGCAGCGCGTTGAAGAATTGCGGCAGTTCGTCGATCGAGGTCTTGCGGATGAAACGGCCGACGCGGGTGACGCGAGGGTCGTTCTTGGTCACCGTCTGTTTTGCCGTCGGGTCGGACCGGTCGGTGAACATCGAGCGGAACTTGTAGACCTCGATGATTTCGTTGTTGAAGCCATGCCGCTTCTGCTTGAACAGAACCGGACCCTTGCTGTCGAGCTTGATGGCGATCGCGGTCGCGAGCATCACCGGCGAGAAGACGACGATGCCGATCAGCGAAAAGACGATGTCGAAGGCGCGCTTGGCGACAGAGTCCCAGTCGTTGATCGGCTTGTCGAAGATGTCGAGCATCGGCACCGAGCCGATGTAGGAATAGGCGCGCGGGCGGAACTGCAGCGCGTTGGAATGCGCCGACAGCCGGATGTCGACCGGCAGCACCCAGAGCTTCTTCAGAAGCTGCAGCACGCGCGACTCCGCGGTCAGCGGCAGCGACACGATCAGCATGTCGATGCGCGCGATACGGGCGAATTCGATCAGTTCGGATATGGTGCCGAGCTTCGGATAGCCGGCAACGATCGGCGGCGAGCGCTTGTCGCCGCGGTCGTCGAAGATGCCGCAGATCCGGATATCGTTGTAGGGCTGCTTCTCGACGGAACGGATCAGCTGCTCCGCCGCTTTGCCGCCGCCGACGATGACGGCGCGCCGCTCCATGCGGCCGTCGCGCGCCCAGCGCCGGATCAGTCGCGACATCACCACCCTGAGGCCGAAGATCAAAAGGAAGCCGACCACGAACCAGGTGCCGAACAAAAGGCGCGAATAGTCTTCCGAGGCCTTCATGGCGAAGGCGGTCAGCGCCATCAGCGCGAAGGTGCCGGCCCAGACCAGCAGCACCCGGCCGAAATTGGCGAACGGGCGCATCAGCGCCGCGATCTGGTAGCAGTCGGAGACGTCGAGCAGCACCACGGCCAGGAACGAAGATGCGGCGATCGTCAGCGGATACTGCCAGGCCAGATAGTTGAAGAAGCCGACATAGTAGAAGTAGACGCAGAGCCCCGACAAAAACAGCAGCGCGAACTCGACCATGCGCAGCACGCCGCTGACCATGATCGGCGACATCGTATCGCGCCGGTATTGCGAGGCGACATTGCGCGCAACGTCGTTCATGCCGCTGGGCTTCTCGCCGTCGGCAGGGGTGTCGAAATTGCGCACCGCATCCATGGAAAAGCGGCGCGCGGGATCGATCTCGTTCATGGGACTGGTCCGCCAGCTACCGGAACTGCATAGCAAAAGAGAGCTAATAAAGCCTTGAAACAACCGGTGGTTTTAGACCGGTCTGTGCCGTTGCGATGCGGGTTGCGGCGCGGCGCGTCAGGGATCGGAGGGGTCGTCAGGTGCGCGGGGGCGGCGACTAGACCAGGCGCAAAGTCGATCGACTGGAGCGTCTAGACCATATCGGCGAAGTGCCTTGTTTCTCCTTGCGGAAGGGTCGATAGCAATGCCCATGGATCGAATGGAGTTGCTATGACGCCCCGTTCTGTTTCGATCGCCGTTGCACCGAACGGCGGCAGAAAGACGCAAGCGGATCATCCTGCTTTGCCCATGACGGCGTCCGAACTCGCGCGCGTCGCAGGCCTTTGCCTCGACGCCGGCGCCAGCATGATACATGTGCATGTGCGCGACCGTGACTGCGGCCACCTTCTTGATGCCGACGCTTATCGCCAAGCTCTGAGCGCGATACGGGAAGTCGTCCGTGACAGGCTGGTCGCACAAATCACCAGCGAATCGCTCGGTATCTATACGCCCGCCCAGCAGATGCGGGTGGTCCGCGAAGTACGACCCGAAGCGGTTTCGCTCGCCTTGCGCGAGCTGTTGCCGGATGCCGGCGGCGAAGGCGACTTCGGCGCTTTCCTTCTTTGGCTGCGCCGGGAACACGTCGCGCCGCAATTCATCCTCTATACGCCGTCTGAAGCGTTGCAACTGGCTGCGTTGCAAGCCCGCGGCGTCGTTCGTTCGAGCGGCTTTCGGTGCTCTACGTGCTGGGACGCTATACCGTCGGCCAGACATCCGATCCCGCCGACCTTTTGCCTTTTCTCGGTGAAGCCATGCCGCGTTTCGCGCATTGGTCGACATGCGCCTTCGGCGGCAAGGAGGCGGCGTGCGTCCTCGCCGGCGCATTGCTTGGCGGGAACATCCGCGTCGGCTTCGAGAACAATCTGCTCATGCCCGACGGACGGATAGCGAGCGGCAATGAGGAACTGGTCGGCTTGGCCAGGGATAGCACTATGCGTCTGGGCTATCGGCCGGCAGTCGCGGATGAGCTGCGCGCCGACTGGCAATTGACGTAGGACAATAGGCTGCTGGAGGTCGGCGCCTCGAGACTATTTACTCTGCGCCGCGAAATAAGCCTTTTCGATCTCGGCGGCCATCACGTCGGCGCCGAATCGCGCCTTGAGTTCGTCGGTCTGCGGCATGGCTTTCCGGTAGGCGTCGAGGTCCTTGAGCGCCAGACCGATCTTGTCGGCGAGCTGGGCGGGATCCGGCCGGATCAGGGCAGGGGAGGTTTCGCCGAAAATCTCCGGAATGCCGCCGACCGCGGTCGCGATCATCGGCCGGCCGGCGGCGAGCGATTCGAGCACGATGTAAGGCATCGCCTCGGCGCGGGACGGAACCACGACCAGCTCGGCCAGCGCGAAGGCCTGTCTGGCCGGCATCGGCGGCAGGAAGCGGACGTTGCTCTTCAGTCCCAGACGCTCGACCTGCGCATGGTAGCGGGGCAGGTCGTCGCCGTCGCCGACCATCACCGCATTCAACGCTCGGCCCATCTCGGTGCCGGCCGAGGCCAGCGCATCGATGAAGATGTCGGGGCCTTTGAGGTCGCGCATCATGCCGATGTACAAGAGATCGGCGGCATCCTGCGCCGTCGTCACCGGCTCGAACTCCGCGGCCCGCAGGCCATTATAGACAAGCCTGTTGGGAATAGGCGGCTCGCCGACCTTGCGGCGGTAGGTCCTGCGCTCATAGTCGGAGACGAACAGGAGGCAGTCGGTGAAGCGCGTCATGGAGCGCTCCAGCGCGAAGAACAGCTTCCCCGTCACTGTGGTTTCGTCATAGTGCAATGAGCCGCCATGCGGCGAATAAAGGCGGGCAACGCGAGACCTTGATACCCGCAACAATGAGCCGAACAGCCGGGCATAGGCGCCACCCTTGGCGCCATGCCCATGCAGCACGTCCGGCCGCAATTCCTTGATGATTTTGTAGGTGCGCCAGGCGGCGGCGAGGTCGCCGGGGCCGACATGGCGCTGCATCGGCGTGCGATGGATGCCGAGCACGAGGCTGCCTTTCATGCCGTCGAACAGGCGCTCCTCATAGTCGCCGCCGGTGGTCGAATCGCAGACGATGCCGACCGAATGGCCGGCCGCGACCTGCGCCTCGGTCAGGTCGCGCACATGCCGGAAGATACCTCCGACAGGTGAGCGAAAACAGTGGACGATCCTGAGGTTCGCCGCCACGTCGATGATTTTCAGAACAGGCGTTCGCGCACGTAGACGGTGTCGCCGGGCAGCAGCGGGTCGGATGTCAGCACCCGGCCGGTCATCACCTTGCCGTTGATGTCGCGGGTGATGTCGACACTCTCCTGGTTGGCACGCGGCGTGAAGCCGCCGGCGATCGCGATCGCCTTCTGCACCGTGAGGCCCGGAACGTAGGAATACTGACCGCCGGCGCCGACTTCGCCCATGACGAAAATCGGCCGGTAGCGGTCGATCTCCACCGAAACGTCTGGATCGCGCAGATAACCCTGCCGCAACTTGTCGGCGATCTCCTTCTCCAACTGCTGTGCGGTGTGGCCGCGCGCCGGGATGGCGCCGACGAGCGGGAAGGAGATGTAACCGGATTGATCAACGCTGTAAGTGTTGGTCAGCCCGTCCTGCTCGAACACCGTGACGCGGATCCGGTCGCCGGCGCCCAGACGATAGGGTTGGTCGAGCACTTCGTGGAAGGCGGCAGGCGTCGGCCGGTAGCTGGAGCAGCCGGTCAGCAGCGACAGGGCAATGAAAGCGCGAAAAAGGGAAGCTCTGCTTTTCATGACCGGTCAGGTACCTTCATCGCTCTCGCCGCAAGCCGCCGCGGCCAACCCAAGGACATGGCTCGTTATCATCCTGTTAGGGTTAATGGGCGGTAAAGGACGGCAACCTGAACGGGCGGCGATCGGCAAAAAACAGAGTCTTTAGAGTGCTTTCGCCAAGTGCTTTGCCACTGCGCGCCGGGTGGCGCTTGGTTGTAATCTTAACGGCTGGGTTACCATAGTTGTTTACGGTCCATCCTCGACTCAAAGTTCGGAGCAGGATGCATGTCCGTTCAACCCGCGGCCGCAGATGTCGATGTCGATCTGAGACAGCTCTTCGCCAGCCTGGGGCGAAACTGGCTGCGCATCGTCGTCGTCACGCTTCTGGTCACAGGTTTGGCCTTTGCTTTCGCCTGGCTCGCCACGCCACGCTACAAGGCGGTGGCGACTTTGGAGATCGGGCCGCGCGAATCGGTCTTCACCCGGCCGCCCGGCACGGCCAACGACGACAGGCCTGCGATCGATGACAGCGCGGTGGCCACCGAAGTCCAGATCATTTCCTCGCCCGACATCCTCAAGAAGGTGGCTGCCGACCTCGATCTGGAAGCCAACCCCGAATTCAACACGGCGCGCAATATGTCTGCACTGAGCAACGCGCTTGTCGTGTTCGGCTTGAAGAGCGACCCTCGCGAGATTCCGCCGGAAGAGCTCGTGCTGACCGCCATGCACGACAAGCTTAACGTCTATGCCGTCGAAAAGACCCGCGCGATCGCCATCGAGTTCTCCTCGAAGGACCCCACGCTCGCCGCCAAGATATCGAACGCCATCGCGCAGGCCTATCTTGCCTCCAAGGGCAACGCCAAGATGCAGTCGAATTCGGCCGCGACCGATTATCTCGGACCGGAGATCACCGACCTGCAGAACCGGGTGAAGGAGGCCGATGCCAAGGTCGCGGAATTCCGGGCCCAGTCCGACTTATTGATGGGCGGCAACAATGCGGTGCTGGCGACTCAGCAGTTGTCGGAGCTGTCGAGCGAGCTTTCGCGGGTGCGCGCCAATCGCGCCGCAGCCGAGGGCAGCGCCGATGCGGTGCGCAAGGCGCTGCAGAATGGCGGCTCGCTTGACGCGGTGCCGGAGGTCTTGTCGTCCGAATTGATCCAGCGCCTGCGTGAGCGTCAGGTGGAACTCAGGACCAACATCGCCGACCTGTCGACAACCTTGCTGGACAACCATCCGCGCATCCGGGCGCTGAAGTCGCAGCTCGCCGATCTCGACGGCCAGATCCGCAACGAGGCCCAGAAGATCATCCGCGGGCTGATGGCGCAGGCCGACGCGGCCAAGGCTCGCGAGGCGCAGCTCGTCGCTGACGTCAACACGCAGAAAGCCGCTTCGGCGCGGGCCGGCGAGCAGCAGGTCGAGCTCGACGCGTTGCAGCGCGACGCCAACGTCCAGCGCCAACAGCTTGAATCCTATATGGCGAATTATCGCGAGGCCGCCTCGCGCAACGACCGCAGATATGTCCCTGTCGACGCGCGCATCATTTCGGAAGCGCGGGTGCCGAGCGAGCCTTATTTCCCGAAGATCGGCCCGATAACGGGCGCTGCGGCGGCTGCCTCGCTGCTGTTGATGGCGATCGCCACCTTGCTTGGAGAACTGTTCTCCGGTCGCGCCATGCGGCCGGCGCCGGGCGCACGGTTCGAGCAGATCGAGCAGGTACCGATGCCTGCAGCGAGGACCGAGCCAGTGGTGGCTGAGCTTCCTGAAGAAGGTCGCACCTTTGCGCCTTACCAGGAACCGACTGCCGGACAGTCGATTGCAGAGGCGGAACTCCCGAAGCCGGTTGGAAGCGAGCCGGTGGAGGCCCACGCTGCCGCCGCGCCGCCGCCTGTTGGACCAGGTGAATCGGCGCCGGAGCCTGAACCCGAGCCAAGGCAATCCAAGCTGGGCGAGATTGACGTCGACAAAGCGGCCGAGAAGCTGATCGCGTCCGGCGCGGCGCGGGCGATCTTTGTCTCGCCCGAGGGCGACGAAGCCGCCGCTTCGGCCGTGCTGGTTGCGCGCGAAGTCTCGGATGCCGGCCTGCGCGTGCTGCTGCTCGATCTCACCGCTTCGGGCGCCGCGTCGCGGCCGATGCTGGATTCGAGCCTGTTCCCCGGCATCACCAACCTGCTCGCTTCCGAGGCGCAGTTCAGCGACGTCATTCACCCCGACCTCTATTCGGACGCGCATGTCATTCCGGTCGGCACCTCCGATCCGGTCCGCGCCATGCGCGCCGCCGATCGCTTGCCGATCATCATGCAGTCGCTGACCACGGCCTACGACCTCGTCGTGGTCGAATGCGGCCCGGCCGACGCGCACGGCATCGGCCGCCTCGTCGGCGACGGCACCGAGGTGTTCCTGTCGATGCTGGAGGCCGACGATCAGGTGACGCAGGCCGCGGTCAAGCTGATCGAGAACGGCTATCCGGACCTGACTTTGGTCACGCCGGTCGGTCACGAGACGCCGGGAACCCCGATCCCAGGACGCCGCTCGGCGGCCTGAGCGCGCCGCCGATAGCCGGTAACAGCTGGTCTAGTTGTCGTCCTCGGTGGTTGCTGGCGCAACCGCTTGACCGGCGGTCTTGCGGCGCAGCATCTTGGTCAGCCTCCACACCGTCGGGTTGTTCTTGATGAAGGCCTTGGCGCGCGTGCCTTGCCGCATCGCCCCGGCCAACGCGCGGCCCTTCAGTGTTAGTGGCGCCAGCACCTCGAAATGCTGGGTCTCGAGATCGCACCACAGTCGCTTGTAGGGCTCGTCGCCGACCGAAAAGTCATAGACGGCGAAGCCGAGCTCGCATGCTTCCTGGATATTGTCGAAGAAGAGGAAGTCGCCGGGACTGGTGAAGGCCAGATCGTCTTCCGCAATCGCTCCGAATTCGCAGATCAGCCGCTTGCCTGAGCAACTGGAGCCGGTGACGGCGCGCAATTTGCCGGCCACCTCCAGCCCGTGCAGCAGGAAGGACGGTCTTTCCTCGGCGAGCGCATCGGCAAACAGCGCACGGAAGAACGCACGGATATCGGCCGCGCCGAACACGTCGGCGATGCCCATCTTGGCAAAACGCGCTTGCTTCATCTCGAAGAAGGCGTCGAGCAAGCTATCGACCTCCTCGCGGGTGCGGGCCTCGATGCGGCGGAAGGGGCCGACCGCCTCGAATTTGCGGGTCTGCGAGCGGTGCTTCTTGCGCTTGCGCTTGCCGCTCGAGCGCGACAGCAACGCGTCGAACCCGCCGTCGAGATCGACCGCTAGCGCAAGATTGGGACTTGGCGAATTGACCATCGTTGCGAACGGGTTGGCGACGCCGTCGAGATCGGGCAGCAGCCTTTCCAATGCGATGAGGTCGATATCCGGCCGCGCCTTGCGGATCGCGGCGAACAGCGAGCCGATCGCCGCGGCGTCGATTGCCGGCAGCAGCCGCGCATCGGCGGCGGCGAAATTGCCGTTGGCGTGGCGCCCGCCGGCGAAGCGGGCAGTTTTGAACGGACCGCGGCGAACCACTTCCAGCGCCAGCGAAAGCGCCGGGCGGCCTTCGGCGCTCAGCGTTGCGACGACCATATCGGCGACCGTCTTGGCGTCCCAGTTGCGCACCCAGGAGGCGCTTTGCGCCGGCGCAAACAAGGCCGAGCCGCAGAATTCCGTGTAATTCGCAAGACCGGCACTGTCGCTCACTGAGGCAGTCAGCCGGCCGTGGCCGGCCCGCAATGTCCGCGCCGTGGGTGGCTCGTTGGCCGCGATCCGGTTGCCGTCAAATGACGCGGCGGCGTCAACCATACCTCAATCCTTAAGACGTATTGGTTGCAACTTGGGGTTCGCATGGGCGCTTTTCGTGCTTGGATGAGCCTAGGCGCAAAAGGTGAAGGAATGATCGACGGGGGGGAGGCAATCCGTAAGCTCGCGCTCAACGTCGCGCGCTACACCGGCCTTGCCCCGCTGGCGAAGCCGTTCGTCGGCGGTATCGGCGCCATCCTGATGCTGCACCGCGTCACCGCGACTCCGGAGAAACCGAACAGCGTCAACCGCCACCTCAACATCGCCCCGGCCTTCCTCGACAAGCTGATCGCGGACATGAAGGGAAGGGGCTATGCCTTTGTTTCCCTTGATGAAGCGATCGAGCGCATCAAGACCGGCGGCAAGGGCGGCCAATTCGCGACCATCACCGCCGACGACGCCTATCGCGACAACATGACGGAAGCGCTACCGGTGCTGGCGAAGCACGGGGCGCCGATCACCATCTATGTCGCGCCCGGCCTGATCGACGGTGCTGCCGATCTGTGGTGGGACGTGATCGAGGATATCGTCGACACCAGTTCGCGCCTGACCCTCAAGAGCGCGGCCGGGTCGATGGTCATCGATTGCTCGACGCCGGCCCGCAAGATCCAGGCCATCGTGAGGCTGAACGGCTGGCTGACGCTCGAGGTGCCGGAGCAGGAGCAAGGCGCGGCGCTGCGCGAACTGGCGCGCTCGAATGGCTACGAGTTCGGCTCGGGCCGCACATGCAAATTGATGAGCTGGAACGAACTCGGCGCCATGGCGGCGCATCCGCTGGTGACCCTTGGCGCGCATACCGTGAACCATCGCAATCTGAAGCGGCTGTCGGAGACCGATGCGCGTCACGAGATCGGCGACGTCCGGCGCATCCTGAAAGAAAAGCTCGGCGTGGAGCCGCGCCATTTCGCCTACCCCTACGGCTATGCCAGCGCCGTCGGTTGCCGCGAGGTGGGTTTTGCGCGCGACGCCGGTTATGCCTCGGCGGTGACGACACGGCACGGTGTTCTGCGGGCCGAGCATGCCGGTTTCCTGCATGCGCTGCCGCGCATCTCGATCAACGGCCGCTACCAGAGCGTCGCCCACATCCGCACGATGCTGTCGGGCGTGACGACGCCGCTCGCCAATGCAGGCAAGATGGTTGTGACTATCTAGCCCTGCGCTTTGGTCAGCATTTGTGGAAATAGCGGTAGGTGTCCGGCGCACTCATCCATTTGAAGTTGGCCGACAGTCCGCCATGCGCGTTGATCCAGCCGCGGATATCCGAGGCATAGGCATTCCACAGCATGCCGGTCGCGTCTGTGCGGTGTGCCAGATGGAAGCCGAAGCTCGCCGCGGGCGTCACGCAGATGCGGTTGCGTGGAATATAGCCGAGCAGAACGGTGCAGGCCGACTGGCATTTGCCGACGATGCGAACATCGACGCCGCGCGCCGCAAGCGCCTTCCAGCGTTGACTGTAAGCAGCGACGCTGCCGCCGTGAGCGTCCGAGACGTTGATGGTTTCCGCGGCCGCGACCGAAACGGTGAGCGATGCGATAATCAGGGTGATTGCCGAGAACAGCGCCTTCCGCATGCCAAGCCCTCCCTGCCAAGCCATGAAGCCGGGCAAAATAAACTCATGCGCGATCACTTATGAATCACGTTAGCGTTTGGAGGGATTTCAGCAGGCGCGACGGCGCTCAGCTTTTCGGGCGTGGCTCCAGGATCAGCCATTTGATGATGCCCATGGCCGGCAGCACCCACAACAGCCCGCTGAACAGGAAGAACAACAGATGCACCACCGGGCCGTATTCGACCAGCCTGGTGACGGCGATGGCCGAGGCGATCAGCGCATAGATGATGACCAGCGCCACCAGCAGGATTGTTCCGATCAGCTTTTTCAGGCGAAGGGGCATGTCGCGGTCCCGTTGACGCCTTTCGCTTAGGCCGAACGGGACGCGCGCGCAACCGTCGCGGGCCGGCGCGACGGCGTGCCGCGCTGTCCGGCCTTGCCACGGCGCGAGCCTTGGTCCACCACGTCAGCGTCTCAACCGCCGGGAAAGCGCAATGGCTGCCATGACCGCCACGGCCCCTTACGCCGCACGCGACCGCGACCTTACCAACCGTGCCCTGGTGCGCGGCTGGCTCTATGTCGTGCTGCTGGTTCTGTTCGCGCTGGTGCTGGTCGGCGGCGCCACGCGATTGACCGAGTCCGGCTTGTCGATCACCGAGTGGCAGCCGATCCATGGCGTCATCCCGCCGCTCAATGCCGCCGAATGGCAGGAAGAGTTCCAGCGCTACCAGCAGATCCCGCAATATACCGAGCTCAACAAGGGCATGAGCCTCGAGGCCTTTAAGTCGATCTTCTGGTGGGAGTGGGCACATCGCCTGCTTGCGCGGGGCGTCGGCGTCGTCTTCGCCTTGCCGCTCATCTTTTTCTGGGTAACACGCCGTATCGAAAGCGGCCTTGGCCCGAAACTCGTCGGCATCCTCCTGCTCGGCGGCCTGCAAGGTGCCATTGGCTGGTGGATGGTGGCTTCGGGCCTCGTCGATCGCGTTTCGGTCAGCCAGTACCGGCTGGCCACGCATCTGACGCTTGCCTCGGTCATCTTCACCGCCACGATGGTGGTCGCACGAGGCCTTGCGCCGCACTCCGAGCCGACGGGAGACCGGTCGACGCAGCGGCTCGCCGGCTTTATCGTGCTTCTGGCGCTGATCCAGATCTATCTCGGCGGGCTGGTCGCCGGCCTGGATGCAGGGTTGTCCTACAACACCTGGCCGCTGATGGACGGCAAGCTCGTCCCGTCCGACCTTCTGTTGCTTGAACCCGCCTGGCGCAACTTTTTCGAGAACCCGAAGACGGTGCAGTTCGTGCACCGCATCGGCGCCTATACGATCTTCCTGGTGGCGTTGTGGCAGATGATCGCCACACGGCGACGCTTGCCGGGCACCACGCACTCCCGCCGCGCCACGCTGCTATTCCTGCTGGTCGTCGTGCAGGCCTCGATCGGCATCAGCACGCTCCTGATGCAGGTGCCGCTGCACCTTGCGCTGACGCATCAGGGGTTCGCGCTGATCCTTCTCGGCTTCGCCGCTGCGCATTGGCGCGGCACCAAAGGCGCTTATCCGCTGCCGACAGGGATCGTCGTCAGAGCAATTCCAGGAAAAGTGTAGAGCGGTTTTCCGTCCGGAATTGCGTCGGAAGACAGAGCCTGGCGTCAAATCCGAAACAGTTCTTTTTGCGTCGACGACGAACCGTCGAACTCCGCCTGACGCGCGGCGGCAGCCGGCGACACCGACTGGTTCTGGTCGGCCTGCTTGGCCTTTTCGGCGGCTTTCTGCGCGTCGGCCGCCTTGAGCGCATCGAGCTGCGCCTGCAGCGCGGCGATCTGTTGCTGCAACTGGGCCGCCTCGACCTGATCCTTGGCGGCATCGGCCTGATCCTGCTGGGTCTGGATCTGGCTTTCGAGCGCCGCTTCCTGAGATGCGTTGTCGGACGACGTGGATGAGGAATATTGCACCGACTGGACGGAGCTCGAGATCGCGCTGACCATGGAGAATCCTTTGTGGAGGGCCGGCTCCATCAATAGCCTGTCATGGTGAATCGCTGGTTACCCAACAATTCAGCGATCGGAGTCGCGCGCAGCTGTCAAACCAGTTCCCGAGCGCTGAGTTTCCAACGCTCGGGAAAAGCCTGCATCGATGATCAGTGCTTGATGCCGAGCATCAGGTCGAGGTTCTGCACCGCGGCGCCCGACGCGCCCTTGCCGAGATTGTCGTAGACCGCAAGCAACAGCGCCTGCGCCCGCTCGTCATTGGCGAAAACATAGACCTTCATCCGGTTCGTGCCGTTGAACACCTCCGGATCGATCTCCGGTACGCGCTCCATATGCGTGTACGGCGCGACCTCGACCACGCCGCCGTCGATCGCCGCGAAATGGTCGGCAAGCGCGGCATGAAGCTCGGCGCCGTTCGGCACGCGGTCGAGCCCGCCAAGCTGCAGCGGCACCACCGTGATCATGCCTTGGGCGAAATTGCCGACCGCCGGCTGCATGATCGGGTCATGCGACAGCTTCGCATAGGTCCTGAGTTCCGGCACATGCTTGTGCTGCAAGGTCAGCCCGTAGGGCAGGAATTCGGGCGCGTCCTCGCCCTTGCCGACATAGTCCTCGATCATCGGCCGGCCGCCGCCGGAATAACCGGAAATGCCGTTGACGGCGATCGGGAAATCCGCCGGCAAAAGCCCGGCCGACACCAGCGGCCGCAGCGTCGCGATTGGCCCTTGCGGCCAGCAGCCGGGATTGGCGACGCGCTTCGCGTTGGCGATCTTCTTCGCCTGGTCCTTGTCCATCTCGGCAAAGCCGTATTCCCAGCCCTCGGCCACGCGATGCGCCGTCGAGGCGTCGATCACCTTGGTGGTGTCGTTCGCAATCAGCGAAACACTTTCCTTGGAAGCGGCATCGGGCAGGCACAGGATCGCGACATCGGCGGCATTGAGGAATTCTGCCCGGGCCGCCGCTTCCTTGCGGCGCTCCGTCGGGATCGAGATGATCTCCAGGTCGCTGCGATCGGCAAGCAGCGCCCTGATCTGCAATCCTGTCGTGCCGTGCTCGCCGTCAATGAAGATCTTCGGTTTCATCTCTTGCCAAATTCCCTGCGATTTCAAGTCTATATGCCGTGCGCATGATTTATCGCGGCATGGTTGCCATTGTTCAAGTCCTCGGCCCGGGCCTTTCGCTCCGCCAGCAGGCCGAGATAGTGCATGGCAATGATCGAGCCGGCGATCGCCGTTATATCGGCATGATCATAGGCCGGCGCAACCTCGACGATGTCGGCACCGACGATATCGATCTGACCAAGCTGGCGCAGCGTCGACAGAATTTTTGCCGAGGACGGGCCGCCGGCCACCGGAGTGCCGGTTCCGGGCGCGAAGGCCGGGTCGAGGCAGTCGATGTCGAAGGTGAGGTAAGTCTTCTTGCCGCCGGTGCGCTCGACGATCGCATAGGCGATATCGGAGGCGCGCATTTCCTCGACCTCGTGGCCATAGAGGATCTTGATGCCGAACGTGTCGGGCGCATGCGTGCGGATGCCGATCTGGATCGAGCGGTCCGGGTCGATGATGCCTTCCTTCGCCGCGCGGGCGACGAACGAACCATGGTCGATGCGCTTGCCGTCGTCCGGCCAGGTGTCCTGATGCGCGTCGAACTGCACCAGCGCCAGCGGCCCATGGATCGCCGCATGGGCCTTCAGGAGCGGCCAGGTGACGAAATGGTCGCCGCCGAGCGTCAGCAGGAACGCGCCTGATTTCAGGATCTTGGCCGCTTCGCGCTCGATCGTGCCGGGCGTCTTCTGGTGGTTGCCGCTGTCGAGCAGGCAGTCGCCATAGTCGACCACCGAGAGATGCTCGAACAGGTCGCGCGAGAATGGGTATTGCGGATCGTTGTCGAGGATCGCCGAGGCGCGGCGGATCGCCTGCGGCCCGAAGCGCGCGCCGGGCCGGTTGGTGACGGCGGCATCAAAGGGAATGCCCCACACGACCGCGTCCGCACCCTTCACGTCCTTGGTGTATTTGCGCCGCATGAACGACAGCGCGCCGGCATAGGTCGGCTCGAACGACGCACCCGTCTTGGAGCGGGCGGTAAACGCGTGGTCGATCTCTTGGTTCGCCATTACGGGTCCTCGGTTTTCATCGGGCAGCCACAACTACAGAACCGGCACGCAACATGCCAGTCACAGCTTGTGGAGAGGGAATGGCGCTTGGCGAGTGCCATGGCAACACAGGATCTGTATCATTATGGCTGAGACCGCTTTGCTCAATCTCGCTCCGGCCCAGGCCGCGACCCGTGTCGGCTCGGCAGCCGGCGAGCGGTTCCAGGTCCTCGATTCCTGGCGCGGCATTTGCGCGCTTCTGGTGGCGTTGTTCCATTTCCCGACCACGTCGATGATTTCGCAGAGCGCCTTTGTCGGCGGCGCCTATCTGTTCGTCGACTTCTTCCTCGTGCTGTCCGGCTTCGTCATCGCCGGCGCCTACGCCAGCCGGCTGAACGAGCCGGACGACCTTGCCCGCTTCGCCCTGGTGCGCTTCGGCCGCATCTATCCGCTGCATCTCTTGATGCTCGCCGCTTTCGTCGGCTTCGAAGCGCTGCGCCTGGTCCTGCCGGCGCTGCACGGAACCGGGCCTGCGCCCTTCACCGGCGGCTTCGACCTGAGGAGCCTCGTCGCCAATCTGTTCCTTCTGCAGGGCATGGGCGTGGAGGATCATCTGAGCTGGAACGCGCCGAGCTGGAGCATTTCGGCCGAGTTCTTCACCTATCTCTTCTTTGCCGCCGTCGTCTTCACTGCCGGCCAGCGCGCCTGGATATGGTTCGTCGCCGCGGCTGTCACCGCGCCATTCTTCCTGCTGGCGGTCTCGACGCGTCATATGGACGTGTCTTTCGATTTCGGCTTCATCCGCTGTCTCTACGGCTTCTCGCTCGGCGCGCTGCTTGCCTGGTTTCAGCACGATTCCATTGCAGAGGCGCGACAGGCGCTTAGCCGCGGGGCAGGGCGCCTTGCCTGGACGCTGGCGGAGCTGGCGATGATCGCCGTCATCGCCGTGTTCGTTTCGGTCGCGGGAACCAGCAATGCCGGCATCGCCGCGCCGGTCGTCTTCGCACTGGCGCTTTACCTCTTCGCCCATGAGGGCGGCTGGGTCAGCGCGATCCTGCGCAGCCGGCCGATGCTGCTGCTCGGCTCGCTCTCCTATTCGATCTATATGGTCCACATCTTCGTGCAAGCGCGCATGATCAATGTCGGCGGGCTGATCGAGCGCAAGCTCGGTCTCGGCCTTGTCGGCGAATTCACCTTGCGCGGCTATCCCGCTACCGGATTCGGCGTCGGCTCGCCATGGCTCGGTCTCGCGGCAATGATGGCAATGGTGATCGCCGTCATCGTCACTTCCTGGTTCACCTGGCGCGTCGTCGAAATGCCGGCGTTGGCCTGGTTCCGGCGCCTCGCCAAGCGGGTTTAGGCCCGAGCAATTCCAGGAAAAGTGTGAAGCGGTTTTCCGTCCGGAATTGCGCCAAACAGAGAGACAGCTAGCCGGCTTCGTTCACCGGCATGTCATGGGCATCGCCTAACTGGGGCACGACCCGGAACGGAGCGATTCCCGATGCGAACACTCTGGCTGAGCCTGCTGTTTTCCGCTGCCCTTGCCGGCTCGATGGGCCAAGGCTTAGCCGGTGAAAGCCGAGCGAGCCAGATTCTCGACCGCTTCGAGCACGCCAACCAATGGCGCGTCCATGTGATGATCGCGGCCCACCGCGCCGGCAGCATGCAGGCCGGCAAGACGCTCTACGCCGAGAATTCGCTGGCCGCTGTCGAGGGCTCGATCGCCATCGGCGCCGAGATCGTCGAGGTCGACGTCCGGCGTTCGAAGGACGGTCAATTCATCATCATGCATGACAGCTGGCTCGACCGCACCACCACCTGCAAAGGCGAGGTGCTGGACTACACGCAGGCCGAGCTGAAGAAATGCCGGCTGGTGGTCGAGGGCACCGGTGCCGTCACCAACGAGACGGTGTCGACACTGCGCGAAATGCTGCTGGCGACCCGGGACAGGATCCTCATCAATCTCGACAACAAGCTGGAGGTGACGGACCTGCCAGGCATGATCGCCGAGGCTCGCGATCTCGGTATGGCCGATCAGGTCATCGTCAAGGAGAACCTCTGGAACAGCCAGCGTATCGACGCGGCGAGGGCCGCGCTTGCCAAGGCCGGCGGCGGCTTCCAGTTCATGCCGATCCTCGCCGACGATGCCGTGCATGACGCCGCCTTCGCCGGTGAGGTCGACAAGGCCTTCGCGCCGCGCGCCATCGAACTGATCAATTGGCGCAACGGCGCCGAGACGCTGACCGCGACCGGCGGTCCGCTGTTCAGCACCCGCATGCGGGTGCAAGCCGCGCGCGACGACTGGCACCTCTGGGCCGACACCTACGCCATCGTCAACAAGCCGGGCGGCTTCCTTGCCGGCGGCCGCGGCGACGAATTGGCCGTCGCCGCTAGCCTGCCGCGAGAAGCCTGGGGTTTCTGGGTCGACCGCGGCGCCACCATTATCCAGACCGACGAGCCGAAAGCGGCGATCGACTGGCTGACGGCCAATGGGTTTCGGGTGCCGTATGCGACGGATATCAAGCAAGCTGAGCCGGCGCATACGGCGAGTATTAATTAGAGTCGGCGCGAAAGCTGCCAATCTCCCCCCTCGTGGGGAGATGCCCGGCAGGGCAGAGGGGGGCGCGAAGGAATGCCGACATATCGCCGTCGTCATCCTAGGGCGGAGCAAGGAGCGAAGCGACGCGCGCAGACCCTAGGATCCATGCCGTGACGCTAAGGCGTTGAAACATTTACAGAATTCTGAACCGTTGCACTCTGCGCCAGAGGTCACGGCATGGATCCTCGGGTCAAGCCCGAGGATGACGAACGCGATGGGTTGGCGGGACAGCGCCCCCCTCTGGCCTGCCGGCCATCTCCCCCACGAGGGGGGAGATTAGCCAATCACGCCGCCTTCGCGACCCCATCCAACTCCCGCAAAACATCCGCCGACAGCTCCAGCTCCGCTGCCGCCAAATTCTCCCGCAAATGGCCGACCGAGGACGTGCCGGGGATCAGCAGCACATTGGGCGAACGCTGCAGCAGCCAGGCCAGCGCCACCTGCATCGGCGTCGCGCCGAGCCTTTCGGCCACGCCCGACAGCGTCGAGGACTGCAGCGGGTTGAAGCCGCCGAGCGGGAAGAACGGCACATAGGCGATGCCGGCGCGCGCCAGTTCGTCGATCAGCGTATCGTCCTCCCGATGCGCCAGATTGTACTGGTTCTGCACGCAGACGATGTCGCAGATCTTGCGGCCTTCCGCGATCTGGGTGCGGGTGACGTTGCTCAAGCCGATATGGCGCACCAGGCCCTTGTGTTGCAGCTCGGCAAGCTTGGTGACCTGCGCCTCGATCGAGCCTTCCGCCGGACCATGCACCCCGAACATGATGCGCAGATTGACGACCTCCATCGCCTCGAGGCCAAGATTGCGAAGGTTGTCGTACACGGCCTGCTCGAGCTCATCCGCCGTGAAGGCCGGCAGCCAGGAGCCGTCTTCGCCGCGGCGGGCGCCGATCTTGGTGACGATGGTGAGGTCGTCGGGGTAGGGCGACAGCGCCTCGCGGATCAGCTTGTTGGTGACATAGGGTCCGTAATAATCGCTGGTGTCGATATGGTTGACGCCTTGCGCCACCGCTTCGCGCAGAACGGAGATCGCCGCGTCATGGTCCTTCGGCGGCCCGAAGACGCCTTTGCCCGCCAGTTGCATGGCGCCATAGCCGAGGCGGCGAACCGAGCGCTCGCCGAGTTTGTAAGTACCGGATTTATTGCTGGACATCGTGGTTCTCCTTCGCTGTCGGCGAGTGAGATAGGGCATGGCCGCTGTCCCGATAACCAGGTATAACCAGCACGACCTGTGCGGAATTAAGAACAATGGCAGCTGATCTCAACGATCTCCAGGCATTTATGGCCGTGGCGCGCGCCGGCGGCTTTCGCGAAGCGGCCCGCGTGACGGCGGGCAGCGCGTCCGTGCTCAGCGAAGCCATTCGCCGTCTGGAAACCCAGCTTGGTGTACGGCTCTTCAACCGCACTACGCGTAGTGTCGCGCTGACCGAGGCGGGCGCCGGCCTGCTGGCGCGTCTTGGCCCCGCGCTGGGTGAGGTGGAGGCCGCGCTCGATGTCGTGAACGGCTTTCGCGACCGGCCGGCCGGGACCCTACGCCTCAATGTGCCGATCAGCGCCTCGCGGCTGGTGTTGCCCAGGATCGTGCCCGGATTTCTAGCCGCCTATCCGGCCATCCGGCTGGAGGTGATCGCGGAGGAAAACTTCGTCGACCTGCTGGTGGCCGGCTGCGATGCCGGCATCCGCTACGACGAGCGGCTGGAGCAGGACATGATCGCCGTGCCGATCGGACCGCGCGCGCAACGCTTCACCACCTCCGCGTCTCCGGCCTATCTCGATCGGCACGGCCGGCCGCAACATCCGCGCGACCTGCTTGGCCATGTATGCGTGCGCGGTCGCTTTCCCAGCGGGGTCATGACGCCTTGGGAATTCGAGCGCGACGGCGAGGTGGTGCGGGTCGATACCACGGGGCCATTGGTCGTCAGCATCGGTGGTGGCGTCGATCTCGCCATTGACGCGGCAATCGCCGGCGTCGGCATTCTCTGGCTTTTCGAGGACTGGGTGCGCCCGCACTTCGAGACCGGCGTGCTGGAACCTGTGCTGGAGCCGTGGTGGCAGGAATTCTCCGGGCCGTTCCTCTACTACCCCGGGCGCCGTCTGGTACCCGCGCCGCTGCGCGCTTTCATCGACTACATCAAGACACCGGCGGGTCGGTGGTGACAATCCGGGCAAAGCGACGCCAGGAACAAAAAAGGCCGCCCGGAGGCGGCCTTTCGAGAAATCCGTAAGCCGTAGAGCTTAGCGCTTGGAGAACTGGAAGCTGCGGCGGGCCTTGGCCTTACCGTACTTCTTACGCTCGACGACGCGGCTGTCGCGGGTCAGGAAGCCGCCCTTCTTGAGCACCGAACGCAGGCCCGGCTCATAGTAGGTCAGCGCCTTGGAGATGCCGTGACGCACGGCGCCCGCCTGGCCCGACAGGCCGCCGCCGATGACGGTGGCGACGATGTCGTACTGGCCGGCGCGATTGGCGGCGACGATCGGCTGGTTGAGGATCATCTGCAGCACCGGACGCGCGAAATAGTTCGCGAATTCCTTGTCGTTGACGGTGATCTTGCCGGAGCCCGGCTTCACCCAGACGCGCGCGATGGCGTTCTTGCGCTTGCCGGTGGCATAGGCGCGGCCCGACTTGTCGAGCTTCTGGACATGCACGGGCGCGGCGGCCTGGGCATTGGTGTTGCCGGTGGCGGCGCCCAGTTCTGCGAGCGAGGAAAGCTCAGCCATTACGAAGCCCTCTTGTTCTTGGAGTTCAGCTTGGCCACGTCGAGCGAGACGGGCTGCTGGGCGGTGTGCGGATGCTCGGCGCCTGCATAGACGCGGAGATTCTTCATCTGGCGACGGCCAAGCGGGCCGCGCGGGATCATGCGCTCGACGGCCTTCTCGACGACGCGCTCGGGGAAGCGGCCCTCGAGCAGCTGGCGCGCGGTGCGCTCCTTGATGCCGCCGGGGTGGCCGGTGTGCCAGTAGTAGACCTTGTCGGTGTACTTCTTGCCGGTGAACACCACCTTGTCGGCATTGATGACGATGACGTTGTCGCCATCATCGACATGCGGGGTAAAGGTGGGCTTGTGCTTGCCGCGCAGATGATTAGCGATGACGGTGGCCAGACGACCGACGACGAGACCCTCGGCGTCGATCAGCACCCACTTCTTCACCACATCCGCAGGCTTCTGCGAAAAGGTAGCCATGGTTTTGCTCTCAGGTTGACCTTCCAATCCGTGAGGGATGGAAAGGCGTTTCTTGTTGCTTGGATTGGCAGAGCGGCTATGCCACCCCGCCAATAACAAAACGGCGGCCATTGCGGGCCGCTGCTTCGGCAGGGCTTATAGGCGAGGGCGCCAGAGGCGTCAAGGCAGCCGAAAAGTATCATAGTGCGCAAAAGTCTGTAAAAACAATGGGTTAGTGATACGGTATTATTTTACCACATCGGCGCGCTTCGGCGGGATCGAATAGGTTCCCGTTGCGTGCGCCACTGTGTGCCCGTCCGGACCGGCAACGATGTCGATGTCGAACATCATCAGGCTTTTGCCGAGCTTGAGGATGCGGCAATGGCCGTCGATCGGCCCGGCCTCGGCCTTGCGGACGAAATTGATGTTGAGATTGGTCGTCACCGAGAGCGCATCCGGCCCGGCGTGGCTGAGCACGCAGACATAGCCGCCGATATCGGCCAGCGTGAACAGCGACGGACCCGAGACCGTGCCGCCGGGACGCAGATGCCGTTCATCGGCATTGAGCCGCACCGTGCAGCCGCCCGGAAACACCTCGATCGCCTCATAGGCGGTGAAGTTATCGTTGAGCTGCGGATAGACGCTTGCCATCAGCGCATTGACTTCCGCCGCGTCGAGCATTGGCTTCAGATTGCTTTGGGCGGGCATGGGCGGCGTCCTATATGAGATGGCAGGCTGTAGGCCTGGACCAAACGGTGCGATGGAGAAAACACGCCTCGCGGCTGTTCTTCAACCGGCAGCATGCTAGTTCTGTTGCTCCATGCGCCGCGGGCGCCGACCGAGAGGTTTTTTGAAGTGGCTGAAGTCGTCGCCATCAAGCCCGCCGTCGCCGACGGCCCTGTCCTTGTCAGCCAGGACAAGGGCGTCTTGCGCCTCACGCTTGCCAGCCCGCCGGCCAATGCGCTGTCGCTGGCGACGATGGCGGCGCTTCAGGCCGAACTCGATCGCGCAAAGGACGACAAATCCGTGCGCGTCATCATCCTGGCGGCCTCCGGAAAAGTGTTCTGCGCCGGCCATGACCTCAAGGAGATGACCGCTCACCGCGCCGAGCCGGACCGCGGCAAGGCCTTTTTCGAACAGACATTCGCCGCCTGCGCGACTTTGATGCAGACGATCGTGCGCCATCCGAAGCCGGTGATCGCCGAAGTCGACGGCCTTGCCACCGCCGCCGGCCTGCAACTGGTCGCCAGCTGCGACCTTGCCATTGCCTCGCATGAGGCGAGCTTCTGCACGCCCGGCGTCAACATCGGCTTGTTCTGCTCGACGCCGATGGTGGCGCTGTCGCGCAACGTCTCGCGCAAGCAGGCGATGGAAATGCTTCTGACTGGCGAGACGATCGACGCCGCGACCGCCAAGGAGTTCGGCCTGATCAACCGCATCGTGCCGCGCGAATATCTGAATCAGGTTGTCAACAAATACGCGCAAACCATTGCTTCCAAATCCTCTTTGGTCGTCAGGACCGGCAAGGAAGCCTTTTACGCGCAGGCCGAGATGGGGCTGGCCGACGCCTATGCCTATACCGGCCGCGTCATGGTCGAGAACATGCTGGCGCGCGACGCCGAGGAAGGCATCGGCGCCTTCATCGGCAAGCGCAAGCCGGAATGGGCTGACGAGTAGTCGGCCTGCCAATGGTGCCACGCTTTTCCATCGATGAAGGTGCGTCGTGGCTGCCCGAAAGCAACTGACGCGGCTGAAAGCGCCGTATCTCAAGCGCATCCTGCTCGACCCGTCGCGGGTCGCCGACTGGGATCAATATCCCTGGAACCTGCCGCTCTTCCGCGACCGCGAATTCGAGTTCGAGTTTCCGGCTGCGATTACCATCATTGTCGGCGAGAACGGCACCGGCAAATCCACGCTGCTCGAAGCGATCGGCGCTTTGGCCGGTTATGATGAAGCCGGCGGCGGCAAGGGCTATCGTCCAGTCGACCATTCCATCGCCATCGACAAGAGCGGCGCGTCGCTGGCCGACACATTTCGCGCGCATTGGCTGCCGAAGGTCACCGCCGGCTGGTTCTTCCGCGCCGAATCCTTCTACTCGGTCGCTCGTTACCTCGATAAGGTTGCGCTCGAAGATCCGTTCAAACCGCCGCCGCCGGATTTCCTCTCCTGGTCGCATGGCGAAGGTTTTATCCGCTTCTTCGAGGAGCGCTGCCGCCGGCAGGGTATCTACATCCTCGACGAGCCCGAAAGCGCGCTGTCGCCGACGCGTCAGATCGAGCTTTTGAAACTGCTCCAGCGCATGGAGCAATCCGGCATCGCGCAGGTGATCATGGCCACGCATTCGCCACTTCTGATGGCCTGTCCAAACGCGCGCCTCTTCCGCATCAGCCGCTTCGGGCTCGATCCGATCGATTTTCAGGACACCGACCATTTTCGCATGATGCGCGACTTCTGCAGCGACCCGGCTGCCTTTCTCGCCGAAGCGCAGTATGAGGACGAACCATGAATCACGACAGCTACGACAACGCCTATATCGCCGGCATCCTCAATTCGGTGAAGACCATCGCCATGGTCGGCGCCTCGCCCAACGACGTGCGGCCGAGCTACTTCGTGCTTAAATATCTGATCGCCAAGGGCTTCTCGGTTTTCCCGATCAATCCGGGCCATGCCGGTAAGGAGATCCTCGGCCGCACCGTCTATGCCAGCCTGGCCGACCTGCCGCAGCCGGTCGACATGGTCGACATCTTTCGCGGCTCGGCGGCGGTGCCCGGCATCATCGATCAGGTGCTGCAACTCGATCCGCTGCCGAAAGTCGTCTGGATGCAGCTCAGCGTGCGCCACGACGAGGCGGCGGCCCGCGCCGAGGCCGCCGGCATCAAAGTGGTGATGAACCGCTGCCCGAAGATCGAATATGGCAAGCTGTCCGGCGAAATCGGCTGGACCGGCGTCAATTCCGGTGTGCTGTCGTCGAAAAAGCCTTTGATGCGGCAGGGTTTTCAGAGCTTCGGCGTGCGGCAGAAATAGGCTCGGTTTCGGCGACGCAAAATTATTCCGGGAAGAAACGGATTTTCCCGAGCGTTCCTTGCGGATCGTTCGCCGAAAGGTATTTTCTTCTTTGCATTCGCCATCGCGCTTCGCCAACAATGCCCGGCGATTTTCCAAAAGGTTAGGAGAGGGAGGTTTCGATGACCCGTACACCCGGTTTCAACACGCTCGCGGTTCACGCCGGCGCCAAGCCGGATCCGGCGACGGGCGCGCGCGCCACGCCGATCTACCAGACGACCTCCTATGTCTTCGATGATGCCGACCATGCTGCCTCGCTGTTCGGCCTGAAAGCCTTCGGCAACATTTACACCCGCATCATGAACCCGACCCAGGCGGTGCTCGAGGAGCGGCTTGCCGCACTCGAAGGCGGCACGGCCGCACTTGCCGCCGCCTCCGGCCATGCCGCTCAGGTTCTGGTCTTCCACAATCTGCTACGGCCGGGCGACAATTTCGTCTCCGCGACGAAACTCTATGGCGGCTCGATCAACCAGTTCGGCCACGCCTTCAAGAATTACGGCTGGGAGGTGCGCTGGGCCGACACCAACGACCCCTCGACCTTCGAGAGCCAGATCGACGATAAGACCAAGGCGATCTTCATCGAGAGCCTGGCCAATCCGGGCGGCATCTTCGTCGACATCGAGAAGATCGGCGACATCGCCCGCAAGCACGGCCTGCCGCTGATCGTCGACAACACGCTGGCCTCGCCCTATCTGGTGCGGCCCATCGAGCACGGCGCCGACATCGTCGTGCACTCGCTGACCAAGTTCATCGGCGGCCACGGCAATTCGATCGGCGGCGCCCTCATCGACGGCGGCACCTTCGACTGGTCGAAATCGGGCAAGTATCCGATGCTGTCGGAGCCGCGGCCCGAATATGGCGGCCTGGTGCTGCACGAGACCTTTGGTAACTTCGCCTTCGCCATCGCCGCGCGCGTGCTCGGCCTGCGCGACCTCGGTCCGGCCATCTCGCCCTTCAACGCCTTCCTGATCCTCACCGGCCTGGAAACGCTGCCGCTGCGCATGCAGCGCCATTGCGACAACGCCGCGAGCGTCGCCGGCTGGCTTTCCAACCATCCCAAGGTTGCCTGGGTGAACTATCCCGGCCTGCCCGGAGACAAGAACAATGCGCTGCAGAAGAAATATTCGCCGCAGGGCGCCGGCGCCGTCTTCACCTTCGGCCTCAAGGGCGGCTACGAGGCTGGCGTCAAATTCGTCGAGGCGCTGGAACTGTTCTCGCATCTCGCCAATGTCGGCGACACCAAGTCGTTGGTCATCCACCCGGCCTCGACCACGCACCGCCAACTGTCCGACGAGCAGAAGGTCAAGGCCGGCGCCGGCCCGGACACGGTGCGGCTGTCGATCGGCATCGAGGACGTCAACGACATCGTCGCCGACCTCGAACAGGCGCTGGCCAAGGTCTGAGGAGAAGTAGTGAGTAGTCGGTAGTCAGTAGTGACTAGCGAGCCGGCAGAGTAATTCCACTCACTACTCACTTGTTGGAGGCTGATCCTGCCCACGAATTACCTGACAATATCGACTGACGGCATCGAGCCCGAATCCGGCGCGCCGGCTCCGGATCGGGTGATTTCGGGCGATCCGAAATTCCGCACCTGGAATGTCGAGGAGCGCGACGGCGGCCTCTATGCCGGCATCTGGGAAGCGACTCCCGGCAAATGGCGCATCTCTTACGACGAATGGGAGTTCTGCCACATCCTGTCCGGTGTTTCGGTGATCGCCGAGGACGGCGGCGCGGCGCGCACCGTCAAAGCCGGCGACAGCTTTGTCCTGAGGCCTGGTTTCAAGGGCAGCTGGGAAGTGCTGGAGACGACCCGCAAGGAATATGTGATCAAGCTCTGAAGCGGGTCCTTGCCGGGGGATAGATCGTTTCACCGTTTCGCGGAAACGGCGAACCGCTCTATCAATTTGTTTTTTCTATGCAATTCCGGACGTAAAACCGGTCACACTTTTCCTGGAATTGCTTTACAGCAGCCGGTCGACATCCGCTTCGGAGAATCCAAAGCCGGCCATCAGGTCGCGGTGCCACCGGCTTCCAAGCAGGCTACCCAGACAGTCGTCGACACGCCGTCTCAATGCGTCGTTGCCTTTGGCGACCGCAAAGGCACCAGCGGCCGGCAACCGTTCGGACGCGGGAACGTCGATGACATCGAGCATTGCATCCGATCGCCGCGCGATATAGCCGCGATGCGCCATGGCAACGCTGGCATAGGCTTGCACCATGCCGGCAGCCACCGCCTCCGCCGCTTCGGCCTGCGTGGCGAACACCTTGATCCGCTCGGGCGGCATGCCGTTCTGCAGGGCCGTCCGATGCTGGATCTGGTCCGATATCACGCCAAGCCTCGCCGAGGGATGGCCTGCAAGAGAGCGATAGCCGTCAAGGTCGAGCGGGTTGCCGCTCGCGACCATCAACCCGTCGGGCAGCGACCAGATCGGGCGGCTGAAGTCCACCAGCTTGCCGCGCTCTTCGGAGATGAAAAGCCCGGTCGTCACGTCCCAGCGGCCGTCGGCCAGTCCCGGCAGCAATTCGGCGAATTCAGCCTCGATGGGCGTGAAAGCCGTCGTTCCGGACATCGCGCAGATCTTCTCGGCCAGCATGGCGTCGCAGCCGTCGAGTTTCCCAGATGCATCGGTGAAGCAGAAGGGCGGCTCCTGTAGAAAGGCGAATCTCATTTTCCGGGCTCTCTGGATTGTTGCGGGTCAGAAGCTAACGGTGAGCGCTTCCAGCCCATGGAAATGGTAGGTGTCGCGAAAGCGCGGCTCGCCGGCGAACTGCAGCTTCGGCAGCCGGTCGAACAGCGTCTTCAGCGACACCTGCAATTCCAGCCGCGCCAGCGGCGCGCCGATGCAGAAATGAATGCCGGCGCCGAAGGATACGTTCTTCTGGTCGGTGCGGGACGCGTTGAAAGTGTCAGGCCCGGCGAAGGCCAGCGGATCATGATTGGCCATACCGAGCAGCAGCGCGATCTTGTCGCCGGGCTGGAGCAGAATGCCCGGCTTCCACTCCATCTCTTCATAGGCATAGCGCAGGAACATATGCAGCGGCGCATCGAAGCGCAGGCATTCCTCGACCGTGGCGGCGTTGGCCTCCGGCGTCCCGAAGAAGCTGCGTGGATCGCCGCCTTGCGCGAGGATCGATCTCACGGCATTCCCGGTCTGGTGCACGGTCGCCTCGTGGCCGGCATTGAGCAGAAGGATAGTCGAGGAAACCAGCTCGTCCTCCGACAGTTTTTGGCCATTGTCTTGCGCCTCGATCAGCAGCGACAGCAGGTCGTCGCCGGGTTTCTTGCGCCGCTCGGCGACATAGCCGCGCAGGAAATCGGAAAATTCGCGCGCGGCGCGGTTGGCCGCGTCCTCGGTCTCGCGCGTGCGGCCATGGGTGTACATGGCGACCATATGATGCGACCAGTCGAGCAGTTGCGGCCCCATCTCGACCGGGACGCCGAGCATTTCGGCGATGATGGTGATCGGCAAAGGCGAGGCATAGGCGGGCAGGAGGTCGACGCTCCCCGGTTCGAAGCGGTCGATCAGCTCATTGGCCAGCGCCTCGATGCGCGGCCTCAGTCGCTCGACCTGGCGCGAGACGAAGGCGCGGTTGACCAGCGTCCTGAGCCTGGTGTGCACCGGCGGCTCGAGCTCCAGCATCGAATTGGCCTCGATGCCGTCGAAAGCGGCAAGATGCGACCGGTCGTTGCCGATGCCGCGGCTGTCGGGAATGCCTGCCGGATTCTGGCGGCCGAAGCGGCGGTCACGCAAGAGGCGGCTGACGTCGTCGAAGCCGCCGAAACACCAGAACCCGTAATTGTCCCAGAAGAAGGCGTTCGCTGCGCCATGCAAGAAGGCATAGGCCTCATACGGATTCTGCACGAAGGTCGGCTCATGCGGGTCGAGCCGCAGGCGGCGGCTGGCTTGATCGAAGGTGAGATAGGCTGGCGTCATGCTCGATCTTTAGCGCGCCTTGTCAGCGCGATGCCAGACGGTGTTTTGACGCCCTTGACGCAGAAGCGTTGAGCCAGCCGCTAATGCCCTGGCTTCAGGATTCCTGCCACCTTGGCGGCAATCGCAGCATCGAGTGCCTGCCAGCTACCCAGTAGCTCGCGCGGAAAGCGATAGGTGACGCTGAGCTCGTCGCCGACCTGGATATCGCGCTCGCAGGGCGCGAGCGACTCCTCGGCGCTCGGGCCGCTGAGGCAGCGGGCGACGAACGGATCCTTGCCGGCCCGCTCGGCGACAGCCAGCACCTCGTTCAGATAGCCTGATTTTTCGCTGAAGGCGTAGATCGTCGTGCCGCCGGGACCGGGCGTTCCAGGCTTTTCGATCAGCGCGCTGTAGATCGGCGCGAAACGGCCGCTCATGTCGCGCGACATCATGCGCGGCTCGAACGACAGGAAGATAATCTTCTTGGTTGTGGCGTGGTTGAAGTCGTCGCGCGCTGCCGTGCTGTAGCCGTCCATCTCGGGATAGCGCAGATAGAGATCGAGCCGCGAGGCAATGCCGTCGCGCCGAGCCTGCTCGAAGCGGATGAAGTTTGCCGGCACGGCGATCACATTGTTGCCCATGACGACCTGGCGCAGGGTCGTGTCATCGGTGTAGCCGGCCATGGCGATCGAGCGCCCCAGCGATTTGCCGCCGAGGCTGATGGCCACCGAAAGCAGCGCCAGCGCCGCGAAGACGTAAAAGACCCGCTTCATGAAGGTCGAGTCGATGACCTGGAAGTCCGGGTTCTCGGCGACGCTTGCCTGTCTCATCAGCGATTCCCCGATCCGCTCGCCTGTCCACAGGCGGCACATAAAACGCGGCATGGCTCTTGCAGCGCGTTGGCACGACTGTGCGGTCTCATGGTAAACGGATGGTAAAGATGGAGCTCGTGATGCTTGCTGTCTACGCTTTCGCGGTCGGCCTGACCGCTTGCGGACTGGCGGGATCGGCCATGGAGCTGATCTGCGGCCGCCGGCTTGCTTTTGCCGAGCCCTATGTCTCTCCGGCCTTTGTTCTGCGCTCGCTCGGCGCAACGGCTTGCGCCGGCCCGTTCATGCTCGCCAACGAGGCCCTGGCCGCCCGGCGCGAGGGCCGCATCGGCCTGCTGGCGCTGTTGTCCTGCGGCTGCACGGCCGTCGCCTGGTCGCTGGCGCTCGGTATCGTGCTTGTCGCCATCGCCTCCTGGGCTACCGGTTCAGTTTGATTCCAGGCATATCCTGTTTCGGAAACAGCCGCGCACTTTCGCGCGCCATGCTTTAGGCTCGGCCAACTTCCCAGCTTCAAACGAATCGGAGATCAGACAATGCCGCTCTATGCGATCGACGGAAACGCGCCCGAGTTCGAGGATGCCGACACGAACTGGATCGCGCCCGACGCCACGCTGATCGGCAATCTCAGGATCGGCCGCAACGCCGGCTTCTGGTTCGGCGTCGTCATCCGCGGCGATGGTGAGCCCATTGCGATCGGCGCCGACACCAATGTGCAGGAACATACGATCATGCACACCGACCCCGGTTTCCCGCTGACCATCGGCCAGGGCTGCACGATCGGCCACCGCGCCCTGCTGCATGGCTGCACGATCGGCGACAACAGCCTGATCGGCATGGGCGCCATCGTGCTGAACGGCGCCAGGATCGGCAACAACTCGCTGGTCGGCGCAGGCGCGCTGGTGACGGAGAACAAGGTTTTTCCGGACAATTCGCTGATCGTCGGCTCGCCAGCCAAAGTGATCCGCACGCTGGACGAGGCGGCGATCGAACGGCTTCGCGTCTCGGCCGCGCACTATGTTGCCAACGCCAAGCGCTTCAAGGCCAAGCTCAAGTCGGTGTAGCCGCTCGCTTCCCGCATCTTGCCGACTTGCATCAGGCGCCGCCTTTGCCTGCGGCCCCGCGAAGCAGGGAAGCGCCCTGTTCGAAGCCGGCCTTCTCCGCGCCCTCGAGCGCGGTTTCGTAGTCGTCAATGCGTGTCCTGAGCAGCGCGTCGGCGCCGGAGGCAAGCAGCAGGCGGATCGCTTCGGCGTCGCGCTGGCACACCGCGTAGTGGAGTGGCGTCCAGTCGTTCACGCCGCGCATGTTTGGATCGGCGCCGTGGTCGAGCAGGATGCGGATGAGTTCCAGCCGGTCCGGCCGCTCCGTTGAAAGCGCGGCAATGATCGAGGGAAACCCGCCGGGATCCTGATAATTCGGATCCGAGCCGGCATCGAGCAGCGTGGCGACGAAGCTGCTCGGGCTCCAGTAGATCGCGGACTCCAGCGGGTGCCCGAGGCCGAGCTCGAACGGCATCCTCTCGTCGAACCAGCGCGGCGCGCCGCCGAGGGCTGCACTCAGAGCGTCGAAGTCACCGGCCTTGAAGGCGTCGTCGATGGCTCTGAACAACTTTGCCTGCTCGCAGCGGTCGTCAGGGATTTCCAGCATTGCCTTCATCCGCAAAAGGACGAGCAATACTGCTCCCATCCGTGCCGATCCGGAAGCCTCCGAGCCAGTGACGCTTCCTCGGCATCGAACTGATCGACGGCCTTCACTAAGCTTAGCCAGAAACAGCGGAGCCGGCCCCGGGGACAGGGGCCGGCTCCTAAACCCGGTCGTTGGGGACGGGGAGGGTGGGGACTCGACCGGGCTTTCTCCCTAAGCGCGTCGCACCAAGGCGACGTGCTTAACTTTTTCGCGCAGATCGTGTCCCCGAACGACTGCGCAGTTCTGGACTGACGGCTTCGACGCCTTAGCGGACGCTGGCGACGGCGTCGTCGCGTCCGTCGTTGATCGTGACCCAAACACCCGAATTCTCGGTCGATTGACGTTTGAGGTAGGTGTAGACCGTGTCGTTCCAGGCGAGCACTTTCGGCTCGAGATTGTCGAGAATGAAATCTCCGAGGCTGGTGTGCACCGTCAGCACCGCATGGCCGTCGCCATTGGGCTGGCGCACCACGGTCATCAAGAGATCGCCGGCCGGCACGCCCGCGGCCATCAACTCGCGGCGCTTCTCCAGCCCATAATCCTCGCAGTCGCCAAAGCCGTTGTCGGGATAGGCCCAGTATTCCTCGACGCCGTAGTTTTCCAGGTCCGTCTTCGGTTTGATGCGGGTGTTGACGGAATTGTTGACGTTGATGATCGTCGCCCACAGCTTGCGCGTCAGCTCGACCGGCGCACCCTTGGGCGTGCGCTGGTTGCACTCGGCCGGAATGCGCTGGCAGAAATCGTAATGGCCGACCGGCTGGGTGGTGCGGCCGCCGGTGTGCATGAAGGTCGGTCCAGCGTTCGCCGTTCCCCAGGCGGAAAGCTGCATTGCCATTGCCAAGAGCAACAGCTTGCCCCTCGTCATTTTCATTGTTGTAGTCTCCCCGTTCGAGAAGACTGTGCCACGATGGGATTTATTTGACGCAAAAACCCGAAGTAGACATTGAGTAAAACGCCGGTCGAATAAGCATAAAATTTGAACTATCAGGATTTGAGTTTATTGAGATTCGAGAACTTCCAGCCTGCGGCAAGGCAACAAAAAACCGGCCGCGGGCGGCCGGTTCGGGTCGAGCATAAAGACAGATGCTTCAGGAACGCGGCGCGTTGAATTCCTGGTCGAGCGTTTCCGGCCGCTGGATGACTGCGAACTCGATGGCGACGCCATCCTCGAAATGGCGCACCACCTGGCCGCGCATCGTGCCCAGCATGACCTGGATCCCGATCGCCGGCTTGACGTCGATCTCGATCGCCGCGCCCGAAAGCGACAGGTCGATGATGCGGCATTGATACTGGCGTCCGTCGATAAGCTGCAGAACGCTCATCGGATTGCGCGGCGCCACGCGCTCGTGGCGGCGGTCTTCCGGCAGGTCAAGCTCGTGCTTGTTGGCGAGCCAGGTAAGCTGCGCGGCGAGCTTGTCCTTCTTGCGGTCGGACGCAATGACGGTCATGGCGAAACCGTCTTGCGATGTGCGCGTCACCACGCCTTCGATACGACCGATATGGTCGATATAGGCGATGATCTTTTCGCCAGGCATGCCGATGCGTTCGGCGCGCAAGGCGACGTTGCCGGGCGACATGTCGATCACCTGGCATGGATGCTCGGTGCGGTCTTCCAGCATGAAGCGTCCGTAGATCTTGACTTGGACACGCTGGAAGTTGCGCCGCTCAGCTCGTGACGGTGCGTAATCTACCGCCGCTGACCTCATGCTGGCTACACCCCGTTGGCATTCCGCGCGCCGATGCGAGGAATTTCGAGCGCAAACTTACCGCGAAGCAGGTTAACAAACGGGAAAAATTGGCCGTTGATACCTAAAGCCGAGAGGTCGGCGAAGGCCTGAAAAGCCGACCGAAGACGGGAGCAAAAGCCGCCGCCAGACAGTCTATTCGTGACGCCCGCCATCGAAAACGACGAGGTGCCGGATGCGGCGCGCGCGGCCGAGTTCCGAGATCGTTTCAGGCGGATCGAATTCGGTCGGAACCAGCGAAGGAACGTCGATCGCAGGCCGGTTTTTGAGGAACATCGGCTCCTTGCTCGGGTCGATGACGCGGATCGAATCGATGAGGGCATCGGCCAGAGGATCCGCGCCGAGCCAGAACGGTCTCTCCGCGGCGCTGATGATGCCGAGGCAGCGCGGGTTCTCCGCGCCGCCGTCGAGCGGCAGCGCAAGCAGTTCGAACTTCATCGAGCGGCCGTTGCGGCTGAACCCTTCATAAGTCAGCAAAAGCACGGATTTCTGTTCGAAAACGCCAAACATGAGCCGTGATACCAGCCGCTGATCTTTTTCGCGCCAGAGCGAGGGGAAAGAGAAGCCCTTGAGCTCGCGGCCATAGCAGGCGCAGAGCCGCGTGCCGGCCAGCCGGAAAACCGCCTCGCCACGCGTGTCGCGCTCCAGGATGAACGTGTCGGCCAGTAGCGACTTGATATCGGCCGGCTCCACTTCCGATCGCTTCGGTGCCGGGCGGCCGTCACGCAACTGGTTCCAATATTGGAACAGCGTGATCGATCCGTTCTCGTTCATGTCCATTCCGCTCCGCGCAGTCTGTCTTGTGTGTCCCATCGGCGGACAGACAGGGCGCCCTCCGATGACCTTCATGCGGTGCGGAGCAGGATGCGTGCCAGTATCGTTAACGTTTGTTCACGCTTCGGGGTCGTTAAGGTTAACGAATGGTTTACGTTGCGAGGCAAGGAAGCCTGTGGCACACCGAAATCACTCCAAAACGGTCGTTTTCGCAATGACCGGCAGCACTTCAGTCACGAGTTTATGGGGAGCGTGGGGCTCGACCGGCCGTTCAGGGGGACACCTGGACGGCCTTCTTTTTGATTCGCCCTTTTTTTGATTCGGGCCCTTCGCTCGGCCATTGCGGCGATTCGCTGTTTGCTCGCCGGCCGGGCCGTGATCTACATCGCCCGAATCCAAATTCCAGTCGATTGCAGGATGCATGAGCGAACCGGTAACCCCTCCTGAAGCCAAGATGCAGCCGGCGGAGCCGCAGCCGGAAGAGGAACAAGAGCGGCGCCGCGAGCCGGTCTTCAACCTGCCGCCGGCGGTGCTGGCGGTGATCGGCGTCTGCGCGATCGTTTATCTGCTGCAGCAGTATGTCTTGAACGATACGCAGAACATGACGCTGCTCTACGATGGCGCCTTTATCCCGGTTTTATACACCGGCCAGTACGGCTTCGACTGGTTCCTGTTCACGCGTCCCTTCACCTATGCCTTCATGCATGGGGGCCTTGCCCATATCGCCGTCAACATGATCTGGCTTGCCGCTTTCGGTTCGCCGCTCGCCTATCGCATTGGCTCGTTTCGCTTCCTGCTGTTCTACGCGGCGACCGGATTGGCCTCTGTCGGGCTGTTCTGGGCGCTGCATCCGCATGGCGAGGCGCCGCTCGTCGGCGCATCCGGCGCCATTTCCGGCATGATGGGTGCGGCGGCGCGCTACGGCTTCCATGTCGACCGCTGGTCCGGCAGGTCGGCCTTCGTCGGCGAGCCGCTGCCGGTGATGCTCGCGCTGCGCTCGCGCCGCGTCATGGTCTTTCTCGGCATTCTCATGGTCACCAATCTCGCCATCGGCCTGGCCGGCTTTGCGCCGGGCGTCGATGGCCAGGTCGCCTGGGAGGCTCACATCGGTGGCCTGATCGCCGGCTTCTTCGGCCTGCGGTTCTTCGACCGTCCGCTGCCTGTGGCATAGCGTTGCCGCGCACTTGAAATGCAACCATTGACGGCGCACGATGTTGCCCAGGCACCTGGCGTCTCTTCCAAGGCGCTGGAGCTGAAAAAAAGCCGGTCGAGGGTAGGAACCGGCGAGCAACGCTGAGGAGGACGCCATGACTGTTAAAGCAATTCTGGAAAGCAAGGGCCATGACGTGTTCACGCTCGGGCCCAACGAGAAGCTGAGCGAAGCCATCCGCATGCTGGCCGAGCACAGGGTCGGCGCGCTCGTCATCACCAACGGCGACCGCAAGATCGTCGGCATCCTTTCGGAGCGCGACATCGTGCGCGTGGTTGCCAAGGAGGGCGCGGCCGCGCTCGATATCGCCGTGCGTTCGGCCATGACGCCCAAGGTCAAGATCTGCAACGAAAATCACACCGTCAACGAGGTCATGGAGATCATGACCAGGGGCCGCTTTCGCCACCTGCCGGTCGAGAAGGACGGGCTGCTCGACGGCATCGTCTCGATCGGCGACGTGGTCAAGCGCCGCATCGAGGATGTCGAGCGCGAAGCCGAGGAGATCAAGCAATACATCGCGACTGCTTGAGCAGCGCGAAAATGCCGCCGGCGTCTCGGCCGGCGGCTTCGGTTTTAGCGATTGTCGAGTTCGGCGCGGACGAGCTGCAGTCCGCGCCGAGTGATGCGGTAAGGGCCGCCATCCGACGACGAAACCGCTTTCTTCCGCCTCAATTTTCGAAACAGGTCGAGATCTAGGCCCGGATAATGCCAGCCGTCGCGGGTCAGGCATTGGACCGTGGCGATCTTCCTGCTCTCGTTCTTTTCGATTTCGATGCGCCCGCCTTGCGCTAGCAGGTGCAGGATGCGCTGTTCTGTGCGCGAAATGTCCATTGGAGTGAGTCCCGGGAAAAACAACAAAGGCCACCGCCGCGAGGCTTCGCGGCACGGGGTTTCAGGTTTTTCTGCCCCGCCTCTTACGAGGTCAGGGCTTCAGCGGGACTGAGCGTAAGTGGACATCCACTCTCCATTGGGATGGGCGGTCCTATAGGCCAAAGCGCCGCAAAAGGCCAGAGCGCGGCTTTGCGCTTGTCTCGTTAGGCTTGTCTCGCAAGGCAGTTTGCACTAGCGAAGTTGCACACCAAATTATGCGTTCACGCATATTCGCGAATTCACAGTACGCAGGCCTCCATGAGCATCATCGACACCCGCACCCCCGACGCAAAACGGCTGATCCCCGGCGCCACCGGCGACTGGGAGATCATCATCGGGCTCGAAGTGCATGCGCAAGTGATCTCGGAAGCAAAACTGTTCTCGGGCGCCTCGACCTCGTTCGGCGCCGCGCCCAATGCCAATGTCAGCCTGGTCGACGCGGCGATGCCCGGCATGCTGCCGGTCATCAACGAGGAATGCGTCAGGCAGGCGATCCGCACCGGGCTCGGCCTGAAGGCCGCGATCAACCACAAGTCGGTCTTCGACCGGAAGAACTATTTTTATCCGGATCTGCCGCAGGGCTACCAGATCTCGCAGTTCAAGCAGCCGATCGTCGGCGAGGGCAAGGTGATCGTCTCGGTCGGCCCCGACCGCCTGGGCGAGTTCGAGGACATCGAGGTCGGCATCGAGCGCCTGCATCTGGAACAGGATGCCGGCAAGTCGATGCACGACCAGCACCCGACCATGTCCTATGTCGACCTCAACCGCTCCGGCGTGGCGCTGATGGAGATCGTCTCCAAGCCCGACATCCGTTCGGCCGACGAAGCCAAGGCCTATGTGACGAAGCTGCGCTCGATCATGCGCTATCTCGGCACCTGCGACGGCAATATGGACGAAGGCTCGATGCGCGCCGACGTCAACGTGTCGGTACGCCGGCCCGGTGGCGAGTTCGGCACGCGCTGCGAGATCAAGAACATGAACTCGATCCGCTTCATCGGCCAGGCTATCGACTATGAGGCACGCCGCCAGATCGCCATCCTGGAGGACGGCGGCAAGATCGACCAGGAAACCCGCCTGTTCGACGCCGTCAAGGGCGAGACGCGCTCGATGCGCTCCAAGGAAGAGGCGCATGACTACCGCTACTTCCCGGACCCCGACCTTTTGCCGCTGGAGTTCGACCAGGCCTATGTCGACGCGCTGGCGAAAAACCTGCCGGAACTGCCCGACGACAAGAAGGCGCGGCTGGTCGATGTGCTTGGACTTTCGGCCTATGACGCCTCGGTCCTGGTTTCGGAAAAGCCGATTGCCGATTATTTCGAGAAGGTGGCGGCCGGGCGCGACGGCAAGCTCGCCGCCAACTGGGTCATCAACGATCTGCTGGGCCAGCTCAACAAGGCCGGCAAAGACATTGAAAACGCTCCGGTTTCGCCCGAGCAGCTGGGCGCCGTGCTCGACCTGATCAAGGAAGGCACCATCTCCGGCAAGATCGCCAAGGATCTGTTCGAGATCGTCTGGAGCGAAGGCGGCGACCCGCGCCAGCTCGTCGAGAGCCGTGGCATGGAGCAGGTCACCGACACCGGTGCCATCGAGAAGGCGGTCGACGAGGTGATCGCCGCCAACCCCGATAAGGCCGAGCAGGCGCGCGCCAAGCCGACCATGGCCGGCTGGTTCGTCGGCCAGGTGATGAAGGCGACGGGCGGCAAGGCCAACCCGCAGGCGGTCAACGACCTCGTCAAGGCCAAGCTCGGCATCGAGTAGGCGATGTTCGTCCGCACCGCCGGCGAGCGCGACCTTGCAGCCATCCGAACGCTGCTGGTCGAGACCTGGCACGCGACCTATGACGCCATCTACGGCGCCGAAAAGGTCACCGAGATCACCGACGAATGGCACTCGGTCGCTTCGCTCAAGGCGCGGCTGACAAAGCCGAACGGCGAGTTTCTCGTCGCCGACGACGGCAAGCGCATCGGTGGCGTCGCCTTTGCCGAGGCGATCGATGGCGGTGAGTTGCTCATGCTGAAGCAGCTCTATGTGCTGCCCTCCCTGCAAGGGCGAGGCATCGGCGGCATGCTTCTCGATGAGGTGATCGAGAGCTTTCCGGAAGCCCGCCGCATCCGGCTGGAAGTGGAAGAGAAAAACACGCGCGCCGTTGCCTTCTACGAGGCGAACGGGTTCCGGTCGGCGGGCAGCACCGCCGATTGCGGCGGCAATTCGGGATTGCCGGCGCTCGTTCTGGAGAAGCGTTTAGGCTAGATCGCTAGCGCGCATGCCCCTATATCATCGCGCGGTTTTGATTTGATCGCGCCGATCCGCCCGATCAAACCTGTTTCCCGCAGCGTTCGCACCCGCCACGAGGCGCGGCGCGCCGCTCGCCGAGGGGGAACAACCATGCCGAGCTTGCCGGAACTGACGCCGACCGAAGTGTCGGACGAGACCTTTGGTGGCGTGACCTATCACGTCGCCGGTGAACTGGTGCCGGTGCTGTCGGTCGATGTCACCAACATGCCGGTCTATTTCGAGCACCACATCCTGCTCTGGAAGAACACCTCGATCACCATCGGCCTGAAATCGCTGAAAGGCGCACTCAAGCGCATGATCGCCGGCATGCAGATATTCGTCACCGAGGCCTCCGGCCCGGGCATCATCGCCTTCAGCCGTGACGGGCCGGGCCATATCGTGCCGATCCACCTCCGGCGCGGCGAGGAGATCCAGGTGCGCGAGCATCAGTTTCTCGCCGCCACCGCCAGCGTCGACTACACGTTCGAGCGCGTGCGCGGGCTGGGCACGATGCTGTTCGGCCAGAGCGGCTTCTTCATCGACCGTTTCCGCGGCGAAACCGGCGACGGCATCGTCTGGCTGCACGGCTACGGCAATGTCTTCGAGAAGGTGCTGGCGCCCGGCGAGACCATCGACATCGAGCCCGGCGGCTGGCTGTTCAAGGACGCTTCGGTGCGGATGGATACAAGGATCGACAAGCTTTCCAGCGGCTTCTTCGGCGCCGCCATGAATTTCGTAGTCAACCGCTTCACCGGGCCGGGCCGCGTCGGCATCCAGTCGATGTATCTGCATATGCCGTCGGAAGAGTAGGCGCTCAGGCCGAGGCGATTTCCACATTGTCGATCAGCCTGGTCTTGCCCAGCCAGGCTGCCGCCAGCAGGCGGCCATCGCGGTCACGCCGCCAGGGTTGGAGCGTAACGCTCTGACGGGCCGCTACATAATCGACCTGTTGGAATCCGGCCGAGACAAGCTCCTTGGCAGCGGCGGCAACGGCCGGCGCTTCATCGGCGCCTGCCGCAAGCGCCGCTGCCGTCCGTCGTAAAATGACGTTGAGCCTGCGCGCGATATCGAGCTCGGCCTCGCCGAGATAGGCATTGCGCGACGACATGGCGAGGCCATGCGCGTCGCGAACCGTCGGCGCGCCGACGATCTCGACCGGCAGGTCGAGATCGCGGCAGAGCTGCCGGACGACGCAAAGCTGCTGATAGTCCTTCTCGCCGAAGACCGCACAGTCGGGGGCGGTTTGCAGGAAGAGCTTGGCCACGACGGTGGCGACGCCGTCGAAAAAAGCCGGCCGAAAATCCGTTTCGAGGCCGGAGGAGGGGCCGCCGACCGAAATCTTGGTGGCGAAGCCGGCCGGATACATCTCCGCCACTGTCGGCGTGAAAGCGAGATGCGCGCCTGCGTCCCGCAGTCGGTCGAGATCGCGGGCGAGTTGGCGCGGATATTTGTCGAGATCCTCCGTCGGCGCGAACTGCGTCGGGTTGACGAAAATCGAGACGACGCAGCGCTCGGCCCGCTCGAGCGCAATCCTGACCAGCGAGATATGGCCGTCATGCAAGGCGCCCATGGTCGGCACCATGGCGATGCGCTGGCCGGCCTGCCGCCAGTCGCGGATCTGAGCGCGCAGCGCGGCGACGCTGTCGACGACGATCGGTCCGCTCATGCTTCGTTCCTGCCGGATGCTTCTCTGAAGACGTGATCGGGACTGGGGAAGGTGCGGCCGCGCACCTCCTCGGCGTAGCGTGCCGCCGCATCGGTGATGACGCCGCGCAAATCGGCATATTGCTTTACGAATTTCGGCACGCGGTCGACTGTCAGGCCGATCATGTCGTCGATGACCAGGATCTGCCCATCGCAGTCGCGGCTGGCGCCGATGCCGATGGTCGGGATGGCGATGTGACGGGTGAGTTGTGCCGCCACGGCCTCCATCGTGCCTTCGATGACAAGCGCGAAAGCGCCGGCTTTTTCCACCGCCTCGGCATCGCGAAGCAGGGCGTGGATGTTCTCCTCGGTTCGGCCCTTGATCTTGTAGCCGCCGTCCTTTTCTACCGATTGCGGCTGCAGGCCGATATGCCCCATGACCGGGATGCCATCGGCGACGATCGCGGCGATCTGCGCAGCCATGTCGACGCCGCCTTCGAGCTTCACGGCCTGACAGCCGGTATCCTCAAAAATGCGTCGCGCCGACGCAACGGCCTGCGTGGCTGACGTCTCGTAGCTGCCCGCCGGCATATCGACCACTACGCAGGCTTTCGCCGAACCGCGCATCACCGCCTGGCCGTGAGCGATCATCATCTCCTGCGAGGCCCCGAGCGTCGTGGCGTGGCCATGCAGGACCATGGCGACGCTGTCACCGACGAGCAGCAGGTCGACATGCGGATCGAGCAGGCGAGCGACGGGATAGGTGTAGGCGGTGAGGCAGACGATCGGCACGCCGCCCTTGCGGCGGCGGATATCCTCAGCACTGATCCGGCTGTCGGCGGCTGGAACCAATCGTCACCCTCCCTCAAGGCGCGCCCGAAAAGGACGGGTCGAGCTTTAGAAAGACAGGCAGCGCTTGGCAAGCCGAGCGGATGTTGTCCGCTTGACTGCATCGATTTAGCGCACGAAGCATTTGGATCGGCGCCATGGCAAAACCCTTGCCTTCGCTGTGCCGTGACGCCATAAGCAGGTGCAAGGCGCAGCCGCTGCCGCCCGTGAGGATTTGGATGAAAACGTTCCTGCTGCAGTTTTTCACCTGGTGGAACAGCCAGACGCTCGGCACCCGCCTCCACACCTGGCGTTTCGGCAAGAAGGTCGGCGAAGACGAGTCCGGCAACGTCTATTACGAAGGCGGCGTCGATTCGGAAGGCCGCACCCGCCGCTGGGTCATCTATCGCGACTATTCGGAAGCCTCGAAGATCCCGCCGGGCTGGCATGGCTGGATCCATCATCGCGTCGACACTGCTCCCGTCGCTGAGAGCTACAAGCCGCGCGAATGGCAGCAGCCGCACCAGGCTAATCCGACCGGGTCGCCGTCGGCATACCGGCCGAAGGGTTCGATCCTCACCAACCAGCATCGTCCGCAGGTCACCGGCGATTACGACGCCTGGACACCCGGTTCCTAATCCGTATCCAGCGTCGCTTCGGTCCTTTGTCGCCACAATTGGCGTTTAGCTGCTTGTTGGTATCGCAGCCATGATTAGCCTTGGGCATTGAAGAATCACCCGGGCGCAACCACCGGTATCCTTGCATGAGCATCCTCCGCCAGATCCCGATGGCCGCATTGGCGGCGTTCGCAGCTTCTGCCGTCGCTTGCACGGTAGCGTCTGCCGCGGCCCAGGAGCCGGCCCCAGCGCCATCGACCTCGGATCGCATAACCAATCCGGTGGCCGAGTTCGCCGGCATCGACAAGATCACCGGCCGCATCATCACATTCGATGTTTATATCGACGAGACGGTGCAGTTCGGCGCGCTGCAGGTGACGCCGCGCGTCTGCTACTCGCGGCCCGACACCGAGCAACCCAAGACCGATTCCTTCGTCGAGGTCGACGAGATCACGCTCGACCGCAAGATCCGCCGCATCTTTACCGGCTGGATGTTTGCCGAAAGTCCCGGCCTCAACGCCGTCGAGCACGCCGTCTATGACGTCTGGCTGAAGGGCTGCAAGCAGAAGTCGGATGTGCCAGCGCCGACCGCCGCCAAGGCCGATACGGCAAAGCCGGCGGCTCCCGCCGCCAAGCCGAAAGCGATCGCGCCCCAGCCGGCGGACGCGGCTCCGGCCGACGCGAGCCCGGACGCGACGGACGACGAACCCGCCAACACCAACTGATCCCGGAACCTGCTCGCGCTTTAGCCGTTCCTAATTCGGCGAATGCGAGGAGGATTCCGCGATGACCAACAAGAAGCCGATCACCGCCAACAAGAAAGAGCTCCTCGATCTCGAGAGGGGCTTCTGGACCGGGGATTCAGCGTATTACGAAGCCAATGCCGACGTTGAATGCCTTGTCGCTTTCCCGAAGGTGGCGCAGGCGATGACCAACGCCGATCTGGCCGAGACTGCCACCAAGCCGAACAAATGGCGCGACCTCGACATCAAGGTGAAGGGGATGGTCGAACCAGGCAGCGACATCGTCATGCTGACCTATGAGGCTCATGCGACGCGTGACGACGGCGAGCCTTACGCGGCGCTGGTCAGTACCGGTTACGTCCATCGCGCCGATGGCTGGAAGATGATGTTCCATTCGCAGACGCCGATCGAGGCGCAGGCCCAGAGCAATTCCAGGAAAAGTGTGTAGCGATTTTCCGCCCGCCGTTTCCATGAAACGGTGAAGCGCTCTAAGGGAAGCGCTCTAAGGGTAGAAGACGGCTTCGCCCTTCAGCGCCTCGGCCAGCATCTTCTCGTACTGGCCGCGCGGCACGTCTACGGCGCCGAAGCGTTTCAGGTGGTCGGTGGTGAACTGCGTGTCGAGCAGCGCGAAGCCGCGCCCCTTCAAGCGTTCGACGAGATGGAAGAGGCAGGTTTTCGAGGCGTCGGTTTCGCGCGCGAACATGCTTTCGCCGAAGAACACGCGCCCCAGCGACACGCCGTAGAGACCGCCGACCAGCCGTTCCTCGCGCCATGCCTCGACCGAGTGGCAATGGCCGAGCCGGTAAAGCTCGACATAGGCTTCGCGGATCGGCGCGTTGATCCAGGTCGAGCGGCGTTCCTCGCGCTTTTCCGCGCAGCCGTCGATCGTCGCCTCGAAGTCGAAATCGTAGCGGACGTCAAATGCGTGCCTGCGGATGGTTTTCTTCAGGCTGCGCGGCGTGTGGAAGGCGTTGAGCGGGATGATGCCGCGCGTTTCCGGCCGCACCCAGAACACTTCCGGGTCGCTGGCGCTTTCGGCCATCGGAAAGACACCGGAAGCATAGGCCTTCAGCAACAGGTCGGTCGGGATGCGATAGCCGGGTGCGTAGGGGCGGGTCATCGCGGCATTATAGCGACAGCCTATTCCTCTTTGGCCAGATACTTTTCCAGCCAGTGGATATCGTAGTCGCCATTGGCGATATCGGGATTGCCGACCAGGTCGCGGAACAGCGGCAGCGTCGTCTTGATGCCGTCGACGACAAATTCGTCGAGCGCGCGGCGCAGCCGCATCATGCATTCGACGCGGTTGCGGCCATGCACGATCAGCTTGCCGATCAGGCTGTCGTAATAGGGCGGGATCTTGTAGCCCGAATAGACGCCGGAATCGACGCGGATGCCGAGGCCGCCCGGCGTGTGGAAATGCGTGATCGTGCCGGGTGAGGGCGTGAAGGTGCGCGGATCCTCGGCGTTGATGCGGCACTCGATGGCGTGGCCGTTGAACTTGATGTCTTCCTGCCGCACCGACAGCCCGCCGCCCGAAGCGACACGGATCTGCTCATGCACCAGGTCGATGCCTGTGATGGCTTCCGTCACCGGATGCTCGACCTGCAGGCGCGTGTTCATCTCGATGAAATAGAACTCGCCATTCTCGTAGAGGAACTCGATCGTGCCGGCGCCCGAATAGCCGAGATCGGCGATCGCCTTGGCGCAGATGCCGCCGATGCGCGAGCGTTCCTCGGCATTCAGCGCCGGCGAATTGGCTTCCTCCCAGACCTTCTGGTGGCGGCGCTGCAGCGAGCAGTCGCGCTCGCCGAAATGCACGCCTTGGCCGGCGCCGTCGCCGAACACCTGCACCTCGATATGGCGCGGCTTCTGCAGGTATTTCTCGATATAGACGGCGTCGTCGCCGAAGGCGGCGCCCGCTTCCGACTTCGCCGTCTGCAGCGCGACCTCGAGATCGGCTTCGCTGTGCGCCACCTTCATGCCGCGGCCACCGCCGCCGGCCGAGGCCTTGATGATCACCGGGTAGCCGATCTCGGCGGCGACGCGCTTGGCTTCCTTGTCGTCGCTGATCGCGCCGTCGGAGCCGGGCACGACCGGAATGCCGAGCCGCTTTGCCGTTCGCTTGGCCTCGATCTTGTCGCCCATGATGCGGATATGGTCGCCCGACGGGCCGATGAAAGTGATGTTGTGAGCGGCCAGGATGTCGGCGAACTTGGCGTTTTCCGACAAGAAGCCGTAGCCCGGATGCACGGCGTCAGCCCCGGTGATCTCGCAGGCCGCGACGATCTGATGGATGTTGAGATAGCTCTCGCGCGAGGGCGGCGGGCCGATGCAGACGCTCTCGTCGGCAAGCCTGACATGCATGGCGTCGGAATCTGCGGTCGAATGCACCACCACCGTCTGGATGCCGAGCTCTTTGCAGGCGCGCAGCACCCGAAGGGCGATTTCGCCGCGATTGGCGATGAGGATTTTCTGGAACATCTCTTGGCTGTTCCCGGCTTACTCGATGACCACCAGCGGCATACCGTATTCGACCGGCTGGGCGTCCTCGATCAGGATCGCCGTCACCGTGCCGGCGCGGGGCGAGGGGATCTGGTTCATCGTCTTCATCGCTTCGATGATGAGCAGCGTCTGGCCTTCCTTGACCTTCTGGCCAACCTCGATGAAGGCCTTGGCGTCGGGCGAGGGGGCGAGATAGGCGGTGCCGACCATCGGCGAGGGCACGGCGTTCTTGGACGGATCGGCGGCTGCGGCCACCGCCGGCTGGGCTGCCGCTGCGACCGGGGCCGCGGCAATGGCTGGCAGCGGCGCGGCGACCGCATGGACGGCCTGCGACTGACGCGACACGCGGACCTTGAGATCGCCGAGCTCGACCTCGATCTCGGTCAGGTTGGTATCGTTCAGGATGCCCGCCAGATCGCGGATCAGCTGCTGGTCAACACCGGTCTTCTTTATGGACATTTTCGAGCCTTCTGTTTGGGGGCCGGTCACAGCCGTGCCGCCAGCGCTTGCAGCGCGAGCGTGTAGCCGAGCGGCCCGAACCCGCAGATCATGCCGACAGCGACCGGCGCGACCATCGAGACATGGCGGAAGGGTTCCCGCGCATGGATGTTGGAAAGATGGACTTCCGCGACGGGCAGGGGTGCCGCGGCGCGGATGGCGTCATGGATGGCGATCGAGGTGTGGCTGTAGGCGCCGGGATTGATGACGATGCCGGCAGCCTTTTCGCCGGCCTCCTGGATCCAGTCGACCAGATCGCCTTCATGATTGGACTGGCGAAAATCGATCTCTAGTCCCAGCGCCGCGCCGGCCGCCTTGCAGTCCTCGGCGATGGCCGCAAGCGTCTTGCCGCCATAAATCCCCGGCTCGCGCTTGCCGAGCGCATTGAGATTGGGACCGTTGAGGACGAAAATCGTTTTCAATATGCCGACCTTGTTCGCGCCGGCCCAAGCCGCCGCACTGGGCCTCTATAATGGGCATAGCCGCCTGCGAAAAGAGCGCAAGTGCGTTCTTTTGCTGTCCACAACAGGCGCAAAACCGCCTGTTGCGGAGGTGGCGGTGCTCAGAGCGCGGTTTTCGCCTGCTCGATCTTCTGCGCCAGAACCTCTTGGCCGAGCGCGCCGAAGATAACCTCGTTGCCGACCACATAGGACGGGGTGCCGGTGATCGACAGCTTGGTGGCGAGATCATAGGTGCGCGACAGCGCCTCGGCGATGCTCGGATCCTTCATCTTCTCGCGCAGCGCAGCCTCGTCTGCGCCGAGCGACACCGCCAGCTTGATGGCGGTGGATTCAGTGGCGCGGCCCTGGCCGCCGAGCAGCGCGGTGTGGAACTGGCCGTACTTCTCCGGGTGCATCAGGTGGAACGCCATCGACACGACGCTCGCCTTCTGCGAATCCGGGCTGAGGATCGGGAATTCCTTCAGCACGAAACGCAACTCCGGATCGGCCTTGGTCAGCGCCTGCATGTCGTCGATGGCGCGCTTGCAGAAGCCGCAATTGTAATCGTAGAACTCGACGATGGTGAGCTTGCCCTTCGGGTTACCGACGACACCGTCGAAGGTGGAGTTGAAGATCTCGTCCTTGGCGTCCTTGATAACCCCGAGCGCTGCGAGCCGCTGCTCTTCCTTCTGCTTGGCCTCGAGGGCGTCCTGCACTTCAAGCAGAACCTCCGGGTTCTTCAAGAGATAGTCACGGATGATGCCTTCGACTTCCTTGCGGTCGACCTTGGTGTCGGCGGAGACTTTGGTGTCGGCGGACGCGACCTGGACGACTTGCGCCGTATCGGCTTTCGCCGCCTGCGGGCTGCCCGCCACGAAGCCGAACGCCAGCATGCCGAGCGCTACCGCCACGCCCGCGCCGCCAAGCAGGATTGCCTTGTTCATGATCGTCGGTCCTTTTGCCTGTTCCGGTCCGCCTTGGTCGCCGCCAGCGTCCGGGAGGTTCACTTGAGCTTGTTTGAAGGCGTGTAGTTAATAATATCCTGCGCGCGCACCCAACGGGGCTCGCCACGCTTCAATTTCTGTTGAGCGCGCATGGCGAAGATTTTCGCATTCTTGTAGTCGCCGGCATAGTAGTGGCCCTCGGCGGTGGCAAGGTCGGCGGCCGGGATATCGCCAAGTTCGCCATAAGCCTGAGCCAGGAAACGATAGGCCTGGGAATTTTCCTTGTCCCGCCCTACGCCGTTGTTGAGCTGGACCACCGCCTTCTTCAACGAATCGGGGGTTCCGACCGCCATCAGCGCCTGACCGGATGAAACCAGAAGCAGTCCAGATCGCGCCGGATCGAGGCTGACCGCCTTGGCATATGCGTCCGCGGCATCCTTGGGCTTATTGGCCTTCATCAGGATATCGCCGCGCAACTCTTGGAAGTAGGGGTTCTTCGGCTGCTCCTTGATCAGCGCTGCCGTCTTGACCAGCGCCGCGCCGGGATTGCCGAAGAGATAGGTCTGCTGCGCGTCGCCATAGCGCGAGGCGAGGCTGGCCGGGTTCTTGCGCATCAGTCGTGCAACGGCCGCCTGGCCCTGCATATAGGCGGCGATCTTGATGCGCATCATGTCATGCCGCTGCTGCAGCGCCGGAGCGTCGACATTCGCCACATAGGGGCTCTGCTTGACCAGCACTTCGAGGTTGGCGATGCGCTCCTGCGGCATCGGATGGCTGATGCGGTAGGGGTCGATCTGGGTGCCGGCCAGCGACAGTGCGCTCTGGAAGCGGCCGAAGGTCTTCAGCATGCCCATGCCGGACTGGCCAGTGGCGTTGAGATAGGTGATGGCCGAGCGGTCGGCGGTGATCTCTTCGGTGCGCTGATAGGCGAGGATCGAGCGCTGCGCCATCTCGCCGCCGCCGGCCGCGACGCCCATGCCGGCGCCCGCCAGGCCCTTGCTGTTGGTGGTTGCGCCGGCAACGATGGCGCCGGCGCCGAGCAGCGTGGCGATGATGGCCATGGTCTTGGCGCGGTCGAGCTGGTCGCGCAGCTTCTGCTGGTGGCCGCCGGCGATGTGGCCGGCCTCATGCGCGATGACGCCGATGATCTCGTTCGGCGTTTCGGCCGTCGCCAGCGCGCCGGTGTTGATGAACAGGCGCCGGCCAGTGACGAAGGCGTTGAAGCTTTGGTCGTTGACCAGCACGATGTCGATGCCGTCATTGGCAAGCCCCGCCGCTTTGAAGATCGGCCGCGCATAATCGCGCACCAGCGCCTCGATCTCAGCGTCGCGCACCACCGGCACGCCTTGCGCGAAGGCGCTGACCGAGTTCGATACGGCAACGGCGGCGGCAAGCAGCAGCGTGGCAAATCCGCTTGCGGTTCGCCTCAATGTCGTCGATCTGCCAATCGATGGTCCGGGTCGGCTCAACATAGGTCCACTGGTAGACGAGCGGGCGAAAGATGAAAAGTCGGCGCCGATAACTTCCTGCGCGCTTGTGATCCCCACATCAATCGGGCATTTGTGCGGCGCGGCCGCCAAACGCCAAGCTATTCCCAAAGAACAGGCGGCGGTTTTCTGTCGCAATTGCGCCGGGAAATCAGGCTGGACGAGAGGTCAAATGGTGGTTTCGCTTTCACGCCGCGGCGAGGTCGAGCCGTTCCATGCCATGGATATTCTGGCGGAGGCCAACCGGCTGAAGGCGACGGGCGCGTCCGTGGTGTCGATGGCGGTCGGCCAGCCGTCGGACCCGGCGCCGGTTGGTGTGCGCGAGGCGGCGGCCGCCGCGCTCAAGCACGGCCGTATCGGCTACACCGACGCTCTCGGCCTAGCCGATCTGCGCAAGGCGATCGCGGCGCATTACGGCGAGCATTACGGGCTCGACGTCGCGCCGGCCCGCATCGCCGTCACGACCGGGTCCTCCGCCGCCTTCAATCTCGCCTTCCTGGCGATGTTCGATCCCGGCGACCGCGTCGCCATCGCCGCGCCCGGCTATCCGGCCTACCGCAACATCATGGTCGCGCTCGGCATCGAGATCGTCGAGATCGAGCTTGGCACGGACGCCTATCTGCATGCCGAGCACCTCAAGGCCGCGCACGGCGAAAAACCGTTGAAGGGCGTGCTGTTCGCCAGCCCGGCCAATCCGACCGGCGCGGTCATTCCGGCCGATGAGCTTGCGGCGCTGGTGAAGACGGCCGAGGATCTCGGCATCGCCGTGATCTCGGACGAGATCTACCACCGGCTGGCCTATGCCGCGCCCGATACCAGTGCGCTTTCCTATGGCGCCGGGGTGACGGCGATCAATTCCTTCTCGAAATACTATTGCATGACCGGCTGGCGCATCGGCTGGATGGTGCTGCCAGATCAGCTTGTGCGGCCGGTCGAGCGGATCGCCCAGAGCCTCTACATCTCGCCGCCCGAACTGTCGCAGGTCGCAGCAATCGAGGCCTTCAAGGCCACGGCCGAACTGGAGACCGTGAAGGCGCGCTACGCCTGGAACCGCGATCTCTTGATGAAGCGCCTGCCTGAACTCGGCTTCCCGCTTGCCGCACCCATGGACGGCGCCTTCTATGCCTTCTGCGATGTCACCCGGCATACCAATGACAGCATGGCCTTCGCCCGCGAGATGCTTGCCGAGGCGCATGTCGCGGCAACGCCCGGCCGCGACTTCGATCCGCTGCAGGGGCACAGGACCATGCGCTTTTCCTATGCCGGCAGCCATGACGACATGGTCGAGGCTCTGGCTCGCATCGAACGCTGGCTGAGATAGTCGCCATGCCGGAACTCGAGCAAGCCCTGGCCGAAGTCGCCGCCGAAATGGCGGCGCGCACCGATCGCGGCAGTGTCGCCAGCTATATCCCGCAGCTCGGCAAGGTCGATCCGCAGAAATTCGGCATCGCGGCCGTGACCAATGACGGCCGCGTCATCCTGGCAGGCGATGCCGATCAGCCGTTTTCGATCCAGAGCGTGTCGAAAGTTTTCACGCTGACGCTGGCGCTCGGCAAGATCGGCGACGCGCTCTGGCAGCGGGTCGGACGCGAACCGTCCGGCAATCCGTTCAACTCGATCGTCCAGCTCGAGCACGAGAACGGCATTCCGCGCAATCCGTTCATCAACGCCGGCGCCATCGTCGTCTCCGACGTGCTGCTCGCCGGCCATCAGCCGCGCGAGGCGATCGGCGAGATCCTGCGCTTTATCCAATTCCTCGCCGACGACGATACGATCATCATCGACCGTGAGGTCGCGGCGTCGGAACGCGCCACCGGCTACCGCAACTTCGCTCTGGCCAACTATATGAAATCCTTCGGCAATCTCCATCATCAGCCGGAGCTGGCATTGGGTGTCTATTTCCATCATTGCGCCGTCGCCATGAGCTGCAGGCAGCTCGCCATGGCCGGACGTTTCCTTGCCAATGGCGGCAGGAACCCGGCGACGGGCCATTCCGTGGTGTCGGCCGAACGCGCACGCCGCATCGGCGCGCTGATGCTGACCTGCGGCCACTATGACGGCTCCGGCGATTTCGCCTTCCGCGTCGGCATCCCGGGCAAAAGCGGTGTCGGCGGCGGCATTCTGGGCATCGTGCCGGGCGTCGCCTCGCTGGCGGTCTGGTCGCCCGGCCTCAATGAGAACGGCAATTCCAAGCTCGGCTCGATCGCTCTGGAGAAGCTTGCCCGGATGATGGGCTGGTCAATCTTCGCACCTTAAGGCAAGTCGATATTCAGGTGAGGCCGGCCTGCAAATGGCGGCTTCCTGCGCTTCCGATGCTCGCGCCATAGGATGTGAGAGAGGCGCGGAGGAGGCGGCCATGGAAGATCGAGATCGTTGGATACTGCATATCAAGGAGGTGCGCGCCCGCCATGGCGTGAGCCTTCTTGAAGCGGAACGTATCGCCTTATCCGATCCTCTTTGGCGACGTTGGGTTGAGCGCCAGATCAACACAGACGAACGCTGCCGCAAGTTTGCCCGCACCCACATGGCAGCCAATCGCCAAGCCTCTTTGGTTTACAGAGACGGCGAGGTGCTGAAACTGCGCTAGCAGGAGAAGCATGGGTTCATCGCGTTTAACTCGGCCATGTTCAAAACGAAAAATCCCGCGCCGTATGCGCGGGATTTTGCTTTGAAATCAGTCTGATAACTCAGAGATCTCAGAAGAAGCCCTTACGCTGCCACCAGCCGGCGCGCTTCGGCTTGTCCTCGGTCTTGGCCTCGTCGGAGACGGTCGAGGACACGACGGGAACGACCGGCGCGTCGATCGACTGCGGCTTGCGCCGCGTCGGATGCGCGTTGGCGACCGGCTCCACCTCGGACGCGGCGACAGCCGCCGGCTCGGGCTCTGCAACCACCGGCGCAACTTCCGTGACAGGTTCGGAGACCGTCTCGGCCACCGTTTCCTCGGCTGCCTTCTTCGCTCTCGAACGACGTGGCTTCTTCGGCTTTTCGGCCACCTCGGCATCGTCGTTGGCCGCGACGGGAGTGGCAGGTTGCTCGGGCGCGGCTGACGCCGCCGGCTCGCCGGCGTCGTCACCGTTCTCGGTGGCTTCACCTTCGGCGTCGCCGACCGCATCGCCGGCACCGGCCTCCGCAGCCTCGTCCTCGCGACGGTTGCGCTTGCCGCCGCGCTTGCCGCGCCGGCGCTTCTTGTTGGCGCCATCCTCGGTCTCGGCCGCGGCAGCTTCACCACCGGCCGTCACGTCCTGAGCGGTCTCATCCGTAGCTTCATCGTCCGCTTCGCCGGCTTCAGCCAGCGTCGGCGCGGCCGCTGCGTCGTCACCGTGCTCGCGGTCGCGATCCCTGCCGCCACGCCGGCGACGGCGCTTTCGGCGCCTGCGGCCTTCGCCATCCTCGGACCGCTGCTGATGCTGGCCCTGCTGCGGGTGACGCGGCTGCTCGGCCTGCACTACAACGTCGTCTTCCTCTTCCTCGACGACGATTTCGTCCTCGGGCTCTTCCGGCTCGACATAGGCCGGCAGGCTGCGCACCTCGACGAAACCTTCCGGCTTCTCGGCGATGGCGCCGCGGAAGATCGCGTAATGCTGGGTGCCGAGCGTCTCGTCCGCCTCGATGGTGATCGTCAGCCCGAAGCGCGCTTCGAGCTCGACCAGTGTCGAGCGCTTGTGGTTGAGCACATAGAGGGCTGTGACGGACGGGGTACGCACGATGATGTGGCTGCGCGAATCCTTGAGCAGGAACTCCTCGATCGCCCGTACCACCATCAGCGCGACCGACGAATCGGAGCGAACATGGCCGGTGCCGCCGCAATGCGGGCAGGGCTTCATGGTCGATTCCAGTACGCTGGCGCGGATGCGCTGGCGCGACATCTCCATCAGGCCGAAATGCGAGATACGGCCGACCTGGATGCGCGCGCGGTCGTTCTTGAGGTGATCCTTGAGCCGCTTTTCGACCGCGCGGTTGTTGCGGTTCTCCTCCATGTCGATGAAGTCGATGACGATGAGGCCGGCAAGGTCGCGCAGCCTCAACTGGCGCGCGACTTCCTCGGCCGCCTCCAGATTGGTGTGGAGCGCGGTCTCCTCGATCGAGTGCTCCTTGGTGGAGCGGCCGGAGTTGACGTCGATCGAAACCAGCGCCTCGGTCTGGTTGATGATGATGTAGCCGCCGCTCTTCAGCGTCACCTGCGGCTGCAGCATGCGGTCGAGCTGCGCCTCGATGCCGTTGCGCACGAAGATCGGTGTCGTATCGCGGAACGGCTGAACCACTTTGGCATGGCTCGGCATCAGCATGCGCATGAAGTCCTTGGCCTCGCGATAGCCGTCTTCGCCAGAGACCAGGATCTCGTCGATGTCCTTGTTGTAGAGGTCGCGCACCGAGCGCTTGATCAGGCTGCCTTCCTCATAGACCAGGGCAGGGGCCGTCGACTGCAGCGTCAGGTTGCGGACATTCTCCCAAAGCCGCATCAGATATTCGTAGTCGCGCTTGATCTCGGCCTTGGTGCGGCTTTCGCCGGCGGTGCGCAGGATGACGCCCATGCCTTGCGGCACTTCGAGGTCGGCGACCACTTCCTTCAGCCGCTTGCGGTCCTGCGCGTTGGTGATCTTTCGCGAAATGCCGCCGCCGCGCGCCGTGTTCGGCATCAGTACCGAATAGCGGCCGGCAAGCGACAGATAGGTGGTAAGCGCCGCGCCCTTGTTGCCGCGCTCTTCCTTGACCACCTGCACCAGCAGGATCTGCCGGCGCTTGATGACCTCCTGGATCTTGTACTGGCGGCGCACCGGCTTGCGGCGGTTGCGGATTTCTTCCAGCGCGTCCTCGGCGCCGACGGATTCGACCTCGTGCTCGTCGGAATGCGAGGACGAGACCTCCTCCAGCATGCCGCGATCGTTGTCGCTGGGCGCGGCTTCATCGCCGGCGGGGGCTTCGCTGGCGGCCTCGGCCTGCGGCACGGCCTCGGAAATCACATCGCCCTCGATGCTGGCGGCGATCGAGGTCGGACCGCCTTCGGAGCCTTTGTCCTCGTCGCCTTCGCTGGCATCGTGATCTTCGGCAAGGGTCTCGTTGTCCGACTGAACCACGGCCGGCTGGCCTTCGTCAGCCGCATCCGATGCGGCTTCGACGTCAACGGCTTCGACGGCTACTTGCGAGCCGTCGGCAGCTTCATCGGCGGTTTCGTCCGCCGCGGCCGCTTCGGCCGGCCCTTCGCTGTTCCCAGCGGAAGCGGCGGCTTCCGCGTCGCGCTTGTGATCGCCGCGGTCGCGGTTCTTGCCGCCGCGCCGACGGTTGCGCCGGCCGCCGCGATCGCGGGCCTGCTGCTCCTCGCCGGCCTCGGCGGCTTCCTCGTCGTCCTCATCCTCGGCCTCCTGCGCTTCGGCGCGCAGCAGGGCCTGACGGTCGGCGACCGGGATCTGGTAGTAATCGGGGTGAATTTCACTGAAGGCGAGAAAACCGTGACGGTTGCCGCCATATTCGACAAAGGCTGCCTGGAGGGAAGGTTCGACGCGGGTTACGCGGGCGAGGTAGATGTTTCCTTTGAGCTGCTTCTTGTCCTGGGATTCAAAGTCGAATTCTTCGATGCGGTTACCGCGAACGACAACAACGCGTGTTTCCTCCTGGTGGGAGGCGTCTATCAGCATTTTGTTCGGCATTATCTTGTTTCCTGCCGGCAGCCGACAGCCGCAGCTGGCGAGGCAAAACCCGCCGCTGTGCGCCTGTAAATGAGTGCTTGCCGGATAATTGAATGTCCGCCGGCCGCCGCTTCAGCGCGATGGAGGTGCCGCCCGCAGCCATTGTGGCGCGGTTTGATGCGGACCTTCCCATGATTGCGCTTGAAGCCATCGGCACCCAGCAGACCTTTTGAACCAAAGCCCGGGCGGAGCCGGACCAGCTTGTTTGCTCATACAGAGCCGGCACGGGTCGACCCGGCCGTTTCCCTCACGCAAGCGATTCCCCCGCCACGGGAGCACGCCTGCGAAAATCGTCGCGATCACCTGAGCCCGGAAGCGAGAACCCGCCTTTGCATCCGACCTTTACAGGAAACTGTTGAGGCGGGCGGTCCCAGGATTGCAGTGATCCAACGTCGCTTTTATGATTTGGCGGAATGGAAGGCAACCCCGATTTCGGATGCCGGCAAAAAGCGCTTCCGCAACGGAAGGTCGGCTGCCAAATTCACTCGCTGAAAGGCTTGGTTAACCTTCTCTGCATACCAATCGTTAATCGAATTGGCGGCGTTACAGGCACACTGCAAAAAGACCCGGCGCCATGCGCCAAACGGGAGCGACGGATTAGAGATGGGACTGGCAGGCAGCGCAGACAAGGGGCGTGGCGCCGCAGGGCGGCTCAGGTTCATTGCCTCGGCCCTCCTCGCGCTCACGCTGCTCCTTGGTCTTGCCGCTGTTTCGCATGCGGATGCCATGCTCGGCGCGACCGGCTACAAGATGGCGGGCGACGCCACAAAGATGCGCATCGTCATCAATTTCGATCGCGAGCCGGACCTCAAATGGTTCCTGCTGCGCGGTCCCAATCGCCTTGTCGTCGATCTCCCGCACACGCGATTCGCGCTCGACGCCAAGGACGTGAAGCCGCGCGGTCTGGTGCGGGCCGTCCGCTACGGCGATCAGGGGGAGGCATCGCGGATCATCCTCACCGGCAAGGGACCGTTCGCCGTCGACAAGCTGGACGTGCTCAAGAACGATGACGGCAGCGGCTATCGCATCGCCATCGACATCTCGGCCGCTTCCGAGCGCGAATTCGACGAAGCTTTGGCCAACCAGTCGCTGACCACCGGTTCGACCGTGTCCACCGACAAGGGCGAGCGGGTCGGCACCGGGCCGATCTCGGCGCCCGGCCACCGCTTCACAGTCGTCATCGATCCGGGTCATGGCGGCGTCGACGGCGGCGCCGAAAGCGCTGCCGGCACGATCGAAAAGAACGTCACGCTCGCTTTTGCCACGGAACTTCGCGACAAGCTGGCCGCGGTTGGGAAATACGACGTGTTCATGACGCGCGACACGGATGTATATCTCACACTCGACGACCGCGTCCGGATCGCCCGCCAGCATGAGGCCGATCTGTTGATCTCGATCCATGCGGACACGATTGCCGTCAAGGGCCTTCGCGGCGCCACGGTCTACACGCTTTCCGACAAGGCGTCCGATCCCGAAGCCCAGGCGCTTGCCGATCGCGAAAACCTGTCCGACCAGTTCGCCGGCATGAAGATCAAGGACGACGACAAGGAAGTCACCGACATCCTGATCGACCTGATCCGTCGCGAAACCCACAATTTCTCGATGAGCTTCGCCCACACGCTGGTCGGCCAGCTGTCGACCAATGTCGGCTTGATCAACAATCCGCAGCGTTCCGCGGGCTTCAGGGTGCTCAAGGCGCCGGATGTGCCGTCGGTCCTGGTCGAGCTCGGCTATCTGTCCAACGCCAAGGACGAGGCGCAATTGCTCAACGCCGATTGGCGCGGCAAGGCCGCCCAGTCGATCACCAATGCGGTCGCCCTGTTCGCTTCGGCGAAGACGGGGACCGCCACCGGCGGCTGACCGAAGCGCAGCCGGCTACAACCGCCAGCCGCCTACAACCACAAGCAGGCGTTGCACGACGACAACACACGGCGCTATTATCGACAGGACCGAGTCCTGAAATCCGGCGCTGCCGTATTTTGTCCACATGGTCGCGACAATGCTCTTCCATTGCGGATTGGGACCGCTCCGGGAAGCTTGCGCGGCAAGCGGCTTCGTTTAGGAAAATCCCGAACCTCGGACTGGAGCGGGCATGATTCGTCTCATCGGCTATTTCTTCGGCATCGGCACCACGCTGGCGCTGCTGGTGGCTGCCGGCGTTGCCATCTATATCAGCCATGTGGCGAAGGACCTGCCCGACTATGAGGTGCTGGCCAAATACGAGCCGCCGGTAACGACGCGCATCCACGCCTCGGATGGCTCGCTGATGGCCGAATACGCGCGCGAGCGGCGCCTCTATTTGCCGATCCAGGCGATCCCCGATCGCGTCAAGGCCGCTTTCATGTCGGCCGAGGACAAGAATTTCTACAACCATCCGGGCATCGACATCACCGGCCTCGGCCGCGCCATCATCGTCAATTTGCAGAATCTCGGTTCCGGCCGGCGCCAGGTCGGCGCTTCGACCATCACCCAGCAGGTGGCGAAGAACTTCCTGCTCACCTCGGACCAGACCTATGAGCGCAAGATCAAGGAGATGATCCTGGCCTTCCGCATCGAGCAGGCCTATTCCAAGGACCGCATCCTCGAGCTCTACCTTAACGAAATCTTCTTCGGCTTCGGCGCTTACGGCGTCGCGGGTGCTGCGCTCACCTATTTCGACAAGTCGGTCAACGAACTGACGGTTGCCGAGGCCGCCTATCTCGCCTCGTTGCCGAAAGGCCCGAACAACTACCATCCCTTCAAGCATGCCGACCGCGCCATAGAGCGCCGTAACTGGGTCATCGACCAGATGGTCGAGAACGGCTACGTCACTCGCGAGGAAGGCGACAAGGCCAAGGCCGAGCCGCTCGGCGTGAAGCCGCGCCGCAATGGGTCGTATTTGTTCGCCGGCGAGTATTTCACCGAGGAAGTCCGCCGCCAGATCATTGCCCGCTACGGCGAGAACGCGCTCTATGAGGGCGGCCTGTCGGTGCGCACGACGCTCGATCCTAAAATCCAGCTCATCGCCCGCAAGTCGTTGCAGAACGGCCTGCTGAAATACGACATGCTGCGCGGCTATCGTGGACCGGTGACGCATATCGACGTCTCCGGCGACTGGGGCGTGCCGCTCGGCAACGTCAAAGGCCTCGAGGATGTCCCGGAATGGACGCTGGCCGTCGTGCTGGACAGCTCGGATGCCGGCCTGACCATCGGCCTGCAGCCGGGGCGGCAGATTTCCGGCGATCTCGTCAAGGAGCGTGTCCAGGGCACCGTCAGCAAGGACGACATGAGCTTTGCCATGCGCCACTTCGTCAACGGCAAGTCCGTCAGGGCGAAGTCTCCGGCCGAGGTGCTGGAGCCTGGCGACGTCGTCTTTGTGCAGAAGAACGAAGGTTCCGACAACACCTATATGCTGCGCCAGGTGCCGGAGGTCGAAGGCGGGCTCGTCGCCATGGATCCGCATACCGGTCGCGTGCTGGCGATGGTTGGCGGCTTCTCCTACGCCCAGTCGGAGTTCAACCGCGCCACCCAGGCGATGCGCCAGCCCGGCTCCTCGTTCAAGCCGATCGTCTATTCGGCGGCGCTGGACAACGGCTATACGCCGGCCTCGGTGATCATGGACGGTCCGATCACCATCCAAAGCGGCAACACGACCTGGACGCCGAAGAACTATGACGGCACGGTCGCCGGCCCGGCCACGCTGCGTTCCGGCATCGAAAAGTCGCGCAATCTGATGACGGTGCGGCTCGCCAACGACATGGGCATGAAGCTGGTCGTCGAATATGCCGAACGCTTCGGCGTCTACGACCATCTGGCGCCTTATCTGCCGATGGCGCTGGGCTCGGGCGAAACCACGGTCATGCGCATGGTCTCGGCCTATTCGATCATGGCCAACGGCGGCAAGTCGATCAAACCCTCGCTGATCGACCGCATCCAGGACCGCTACGGCAAGACCGTGTTCAAGCAGGACGAGCGCGGCTGCGAAGGCTGCAACGCCACCGAATGGAAGAACCAGCCAGAGCCGGAACTGGTCGACAATTCCGAGCAGGTGCTCGACCCGATGACCGCCTACCAGATCACTTCGATGATGGAAGGCGTCGTGCAGCGCGGCACCGGCGCCACCATCGGAGAGCTCGGCCGCCACATCGCCGGCAAGACCGGTACCACCAATGACGAGAAGGACGCCTGGTTCATCGGCTTCACGCCCAACCTCGTCGTCGGCCTCTACATGGGCTACGACACGCCGCGCGGCCTTGGCCATGGCGCCACCGGTGGCGGCCTCGCGGCCCCGATCTTCAAGGATTTCATGCGCGTCGCGCTCGACGGCAAGCCCAACACCGACTTCCAGGTTCCGGAGGGCATGAAGCTCATCGCCATCAACCGCAAGACCGGCATGCGCGCCGCCGAAGGCGATCCCAACACCATCATCGAGGCGTTCAAGCCCGGCACCGGCCCGGCCGACAGCTACTGGGTGATCGGCATGGGCGCGGACGGCTCCAACGGCGCCGGCGGGCCGTTGTCGCCACAAGCCAACCAGGCCATCCAGAGCGGCGGCGGCGGGCTCTACTGACGTATCGTTATTTCGCGGAATGGGCCGGCAACAAGCGCCGGCCCATTTCGCTTTACAGGCGGCGATGCCGTGCCTATGTATCGCGCCTTATCCGAAAAGACCGAAAAGAACAGGACAGAACCAACAGCCATGCGCGCGGAAACGCTCAACATTGTCGACGAGATCAGGCAGGCGATAACCCTGCTGAGGAGGCATCTTTGACTGGGATCAGGCTGTAAAGCGGCTTGAATACCTGAACTCGCGCGCCGAGGATTCCAGCCTCTGGAACGACCCGATCGAAGCGCAGAAACTGATGCGCGAGCGCCAGGAGCTTGAAGACGGCATTGCCGCCGTCAAGGGAATGACGCAGGCACTGGAAGACAATATCGGCCTGATCGAACTTGGCGAGGAAGAGGGCGACACCGGCATTATCGCCGAGGCTGAAGCCGCGCTGCGTTCGATGCAGGGCGAAGCCAAGGCCCGCCAGGTCGAGACGCTGCTGTCGGGCGAGGCCGACGCCAACGACACCTATCTCGAAATCCATGCCGGCGCCGGCGGCACCGAAAGCCAGGACTGGGCCTCGATGCTGTTGCGCATGTATACGCGCTGGGCCGAACGCCGCCGCTTCAAGGTCGAGGTGCTGGAAGTCCATGACGGTGAAGAGGCGGGCATCAAGTCGGCCACGGTGCTGATCAAGGGCCACAACGCATATGGCTGGCTGAAGACCGAGTCCGGCGTGCACCGCCTGGTGCGCATCTCGCCCTATGACAGCAATGCGCGCCGCCACACATCCTTCTCCAGCGTCTGGGTCTATCCTGTCGTCGACGACAAGATAGAGATCGATGTCTCGGAATCCGACGTGCGCATCGACACCTATCGCTCGTCTGGTTCGGGCGGCCAGCACGTCAACACCACCGATTCCGCTGTGCGCATCACCCATCTGGCGACCGGCATCGCGGTGGCCTGCCAGGCCGAGCGGTCGCAGCACAAGAACCGCGCCAAGGCCTGGGAAATGCTGCGCTCTCGCCTCTACGAGGAAGAGCTGAAGAAGCGCGAAGCGGTCGCCAACGCCACCGAGGCCTCGAAGAGCGACATCGGCTGGGGCCACCAGATCCGCTCCTATGTGCTGCAGCCCTACCAGCTCGTGAAGGACTTGCGCACCGGCGTCGAAAGCACCTCGCCATCGAGTGTGCTCGACGGCGACCTCGACGAGTTCATGGAAGCCTCGCTGTCGCATCGCATCGAGGGCGGCGCCGGCGAAGCGGTGGCGGACCTCGATTAGAGTATCCCGGCGTCGCATGAAGGAGGCGCCGGTGACGCGCAAGCTTGTCGGAAAATGCTTTTGCGGCGCGGTTACCTACGAGGTGGCGGATGAATTCGCTTACGCAGCGAACTGCCATTGCTCCAACTGCCGTCGCACGACGGGCTCGGCCTTCAAGCCTTTCGCCGGCATCGAGCGTGACAAATTTCGCCTGACCGCTGGCGACGACCGGCTGCTGATCTACGGCGACTCTAGCGGCCACGACGCACATTGCGGGCAATGCGGCTCGCTGCTCTATTCGCTGGTGCGCGACGGCGCCTATGTTCATGTGCCGATGGGAACACTCGTGGACGAGCCGGCCATCCGGCCGAGCGCTCACATCTTTGTCGGCTCCAAGGCGAACTGGTTCACAATCACCGACGACCTGCCGCAGTATGATGAGCATGTTCCCGGCTGAGTGGCCGGAACGTCCGTTGCCGCAATCCCGTTTGTGACCGGTCGCGGATTGCCTGGAGTGCTCAATCGGCGGGTTATTGCGCCGACCAAGGAATCAGCGCAGCCTCGCCGCTGTGATACAAAAGCATTTATGGCCGGACGCGGCATAACTGCGAGACGATCCGGCCACTGGGAAGACACGTTCCGGGAACGGGCAAGCGAAAACGCTTGATGCTCGAAAGGAACGCTTCGATGTCTTCTGCCACATTAAGTTCGGCCCAAGCCGCTCGACCGCCTGGCCGACTGCTATTGTCCCTGTTTGCGACCGGTGCCGTCGCGATGCTGGCCATGCCGGCCTTCGCCCATGACGCCAAGCCGACGGCAGCGCTCCCGCAAGGCTGGAGCTATCCCTTTGCCTGCTGCGCCAATTACGACTGCAAGGAAGTGCCGCAGTCGTCGATCAGCGAGCGGCCCGAGGGCTACGTCATACAAGGCACCGGCGAAGTCGTCGCCTACAGCGACAAGCGCATCAGGAATTCGCCGGACGGCGAATATCACTGGTGCGCGCACCAGGCCGGGCTCGATGCCGGCAGGACCATTTGCCTGTTCGTGCCGCCGCCTTCTTACTAGGACCGGGCGGCCTAGCGCGAGGTCCTGAAATCGCGGCAGGATATCTGCCGAAGCTGCTGACAGACAGTTGTCAGGATCGCTTCTTTATGTTGCGTTGCCGCTAGGGGATCCGGCGTGGCGGCGGACAATGGAGAGGTGATCGATGACCATCAAGGGAAGCTGCCACTGCAAGGCGACGACGTTCGAGGTTTCTGAAGCGCCGCAGACGGTGACGCAATGCACATGTTCGTTCTGCTCCAAGCGCGGGTCGCTCTGGGCCTACTATGTGCCTTCGCAATTCAAGCTAACCAGCCCGCCCGGAAACGTGGCCTTCTACCAATGGGGTTCAAAAACCGTCAAACACGGCTTTTGCGCCACCTGTGGCTGCGGCACCTTCACCGAAACGCCGGACTGGTCGACCGGCAAGCCGGATTTCGACAATCCCAAGATCAGCGTCAATTCCCGCCTGTTCGATGATTTCGACCTCGACAAGGTTGAGGTGGTGGTGATCGACGGCAAGAATCTTTGGTAGCCGGCATCGGTGCGAGGGATGCCGGCCGCAACCATTGCAGATGAAGCATTTTTCCGCCGTTTTCCTGTTCCGTTTTTCGCCGCATTTCGTGCTACAAGGCTTCCGGAAGGGCTGATTTGGCGCGGCCGCGCGGCCGCGAATTGAGAGGGATCAATTTCATGAAGAAGACCGTGCTCGTCGCCGTGGCGACGGCTCTGCTGGTGAGCGCCTGCACCACCACCGACCCCTATACCGGCGACCAGAAGATCTCGAACACGGCGGCCGGCGCCGGCCTCGGCGCGCTGGCAGGCGCCAGCCTCGGTCTGCTCGCCGGCGGCAACGACCGCCGCAACGCCTTGATCGGCGCCGGCATCGGCGCGCTGGCCGGCGGCGCGATCGGCGCGACCATGGACCAGAACGAGGCCGAGCTGCGCCGTCAGTTGCAGGGCACCGGCGTCAGCGTCACCCGCAGCGGCGACCAGATCATCCTCAACATGCCGTCCGACATCACCTTCAATGTCGACCAGGATGCGGTGAAGCCTGGCTTCTATCCGGTGCTGAACTCGGTGGCGCTGGTGCTGAAGAAGTTCCGCCAGACCACCGTCGACGTCTTCGGCCACACCGATTCGACCGGTGGCGACCAGCACAATTTCGATCTGTCGCAGCGCCGCGCGCTCGCCGTTGCCAATTACCTGGCCGGCCAGGGCGTCGATCAGCGCCGCTTCGCCGTTACCGGTTTCGGCAAGACGCGCCCGATCGCCTCCAATGCGACGGCCCAGGGCCGCGAGCAGAACCGGCGCGTCGAGATCCAGCTCTCGCCGCTCACCTGATCAGGTCGGCGAATGGAGTTGCAAGACGGCCCCGCGCGGGGCCGTTTTCGTTTGTGCGAACACGGGCCAGCGTGTCGTTTTCAAAAGAAAATTAGCTAGGTCTAAATCACTGCTTTCCCGCAGTGATCGAAAGGACTAGCATCAGTGCCGTTCCAGAGGGGATGAGGCGGTACAACTGGCCGCGCAATCAGCATTTCCCGCCTCGGTCTTGCACGGCCAGATGAAATATCTGGGAGGAATGCATGACAAGAGCAGTTCGCCTTGGGCGTTGCGGCGTCCTTGTTTTGGCTGGCCTTCTCGGCGCGTCGTTCGGCGCCGGCACGGCCCGGGCTGAAGACGCAAACAAGGCCGACATCGAGGCCTTGAAGAAATCATTGGCCAAGTATGAAGACTATACCGCGGCGGTCCGCGACCTTTATCTGTCGACCGTCGGCTGCGTCCACTACGCGGGCGAGAAGGTCGCCGGAGCGATGTATTATCCGAAGGGCGCCATGGGCATCCATTTCGTCAACGTGCCCAGCATCGGCAAGCCGCTCGACCCGATGAAACCCAACGTCCTCATCTACGAGCCGACCAAGAAGGGCCTGAAACTTGTCGGCGTGGAGTGGCTGATGCCGCTGACGCCGGACACCAAGGAGGCTCCATCCTTGTTCGGGCAGAAATTCATGGGTCCGATGGAAGGGCACTATCCGCTCATCCCGAGGGAGTTCGTCCACTACGATCTGCACGCCTGGCTTTTCAGGGACAACCCCAACGGCATGTTCAGCCCGACCAATCCGAACGTGAAATGCAGCAAGGCCGAGTTTCCGATGCTGGAAAAACCGACCAAGATGATGCCCGGACCGATGTAGGAGGCTGATCCCTCGGGCGAAGCAGTGAAAAAAGAAACGGCCCTCAAGGGGCCGTTTTCATGTCTGCTGCATCGATCGGAGTTCAGACCTTTGCGACGATCCGCATGAAGGCAGGCACATCGTCGCCGAAGCCGACGGTGCCGTCGTCCTCTTCTCGGCGATGACGGGCAGGGCGGTTCTGGTCGCGCGGCGGACGGGCATCGCCACGCTGCTCGTTGCGATTGCTGGAGTCGTTGCGATTGCCAAAATCGTTTCGACTGCTTGTGCCCTTGCGCTCGTTCTCGGAGCGGATCGCATCCTTGCGGGCGCGCCGCTCTGCAATGTCGGCGACTTCGGCCGCCGGCTGCGCGTCGGCGATCGCCTCCGGCGCTACGTCCGTGTCTGGCTTGGTGTGGCGGTCTCTCTTGCCGCGGCCCTTGCGGTCCTCGTCCTTGCGGCCGGCCCGGCGCGGCGCGCCACGGCCGCGGCGCGGCGAATCCTCGCCCTCGCTTTCGGTCACCGTCGACAGGTCGCCGTCATGCCACTCGATCTTGGCGCCGATCAGCCTTTCGATGGCATCGACATATTTGGTGTCGGAGCGGGTGGCGATGGTGAACGACTTGCCGGAGCGCCCGGCGCGGCCGGTGCGACCGATGCGGTGGACATAGTCCTCGGCGTGGATCGGCACGTCGTAGTTGAAGACGTGGCTGACATCGGGAATGTCGAGGCCGCGCGCGGCGACGTCGGAGGCCACGAGGTAGCGCAGCTTGCCGTCGCGGAAATTGGCGAGCATCTGCATGCGTGCGCGCTGGTCCATGTCGCCATGCAACGCGCCGGCGTCGAAGTCATATTTCAAGAGCGAGCGGAAAAGCTCCGACACTTCGACCTTGCGGTTGCAGAAGATAATGGCGTTCTTCAGATCGGCGTCTTCGGCCTTCATCAGGCTGCGCAGCGTCTCACGCTTCTCCCACGGCTTGGACCCGGACTTCACCAGCCGCTGCGTGATGCTGGTGGCGGTGGAGGCAGCCTTGGATACCTCGACGCGCACCGGCGCATGCAGGAATTTTTCCGTCAGCTTGGTGATCTCCGGCGGCATCGTCGCCGAGAAGAACAGCGTCTGGCGCGTGAACGGGATCATCTCGCAGATGCGCTCGATATCGGGGATGAAGCCCATGTCGAGCATGCGGTCGGCCTCGTCGATGACCAGGATCTCGACGCCGTTGAGCAAGAGCTTGCCGCGTTCGCGGTGGTCAAGCAGACGGCCCGGCGTGGCAATCAGCACATCGGCGCCGCGCTCGAGCTTCTTGTCCTGCTCGTCGAAGGAGACGCCGCCGATAAGCAATGCGATGTTGAGCTTGTGGTTCTTGCCGTATTTGACGAAGTTTTCTTCGACCTGGGCGGCGAGCTCGCGCGTCGGCTCGAGGATCAGCGTGCGCGGCATGCGAGCCCGTGCCCGGCCCTTTTCCAGCCGCGTCAACATCGGCAGCACGAAGGAGGCGGTTTTGCCCGTGCCGGTCTGGGCAATGCCCAGCACATCCTTGCCGAGCAGCGCATGCGGGATCGCGCCAGCCTGGATCGGCGTCGGCTTGGTGTAGCCGGCATCGGTGACTGCGGAAAGGACCTTCGGCGAAAGGCCGAGGTCCGAAAAGGTCAACGCTTCTTGAGCGGTCGTGGCGTCTGAGGACAAGTGTTTGATGTCTTTGGCTGGTTTAGGAAAATCGCAACACGTGTTGCGGCAGGCGCCGCGCGTCTGCAAGATCGGGCTTGCAGTTAGGCGCAAGTCCGCGATTTGTCAACAGAAACGGCCGGAAAACCGGCGATTGTGAGCACGTAACCTTAATCGCGATGCTTAATGCATGTCGCCCAGAAGTGTGCAGCGGTTCTGGGACAACGACATGCATCAAAACAGTGACTTAAAGCATGTCGCCCAGAAGTGTGCAGCGGTTCTGGGACAACGACATGCATCAAAACAGAGACTTAAAGCGTGTCGCCTGAATTCGTTTCAGCGCGACACGCTTTAATCGAAACAATTTCGCTGTGCCGGCTCAATAGCGGAACTGCTCTGCAAGGATACGCTCGTTCCAGGAATGGTTGGGATCGAACAGCAACGTCGCGGTTTTGGTCGGCGATTCCCGCACCGTCACGGAGGTCACCGCCTTGACTTCGGTGTGGTCGGCGGCGGCGTTCACCGGGCGCTTTTCGGATTCCAGGATATCGAAGCGCACCGTCGCCTTGTTCGCCAGCAGCGCGGCCCCCCCGCCGCGCCGGCGGGACCGGCGGACC
>NZ_VFWX01000014.1 GCF_006442965.1 Mesorhizobium sp. CU3
TCGCCGACCAGCGGGTCGGCCCCGACCGCACCGCGATGGGTGAGGTTTTCCAGCATCGCCAGGCCGTCCTCGACGATCCCGTGCGACTTCGCGCCCTTCATATTGGCGATGAAGCCGACGCCGCAGGCGTCATGCTCGTTGCGCGGATCGTAGAGGCCCTGCGCGGCCATGCCGTTGGCGGTTCGGAGCGCTTTGGCCGGGACGGTGGTTTTAACGGCTGCCGCTTTCGTCTGCGCGGCCTGGCCGTTGATCGCAGATGGCGTCAGTTCCGTCATCGTCCTATCCTCCGTTCTTCACCTTGACCTGAATGTCTCAGGGCGCTGGTTTGCCTTGGGAAGCACTGCGCTTCCCCTTCATCCTTGCTGCACGTCTCGCGAAATCCAACCGAACCATACGGCCATACGCCCGGTTCGCATCCGGTATCGTACAGGCCAGGGCCGGGCCGTCTACCCGCCGCTCGCGACAATGGCCGGAATGGCAGTGATGATACGCCAGTCCAGCCTGTTTTGTGCGGCAAAATAAGACAGCACTGCTGTCCTAAATTTTTTATGACAGAAATCGGGCAGCCGCACAAGACCGATTCACAAAAATCTTGGCCGCGCCGCGACACAAAATTTCGTGACGGCTGCGACAAACGTAAGCTTTGGTCTCCGCGAATTTGCCGGACTGGCTCCACCGCTTTGCCAATGATTGGCCCTTGCGCTCTGGATGCCGAAGCGGTCAAGTCGCGCCGCTTTTGCCAATCATGACACGGACCTCTCGATGTTCTTTGCTTCCGACAACTGGGCGGGCGTCCACCCCAAAATCGCGGCTGGGCTGTCAGCCAATGCCGGGGGCTTCTCGGCCGCCTATGGCGATGGTGAGCTCGACCGTGCCGTCTATCGGCATTTCAGCGAGATTTTCGAGCGCGAGGTCGCGGTGTTCTTCGTGGCCACCGGCACCGCTGCCAACTCGCTCTCGCTGACGGCTTACGGCAAACCCGGCGGCATTTCCTTCGCCCATCGTGAATCGCATGTCATCGAGGACGAATGCGGCGCGCCGGAATATTTCAGCGGCGGCTCGCGTCTGCACGCGGTCGACGGGCCGCTGGGCAAAATCGACCCGCACAACCTTGAACGGGCGATCGCCCGCTTCGCGCCCGAGATCGTCCACTGGGGTCGGCCGACGGCGGTTTCGATCACCCAGTCGACCGAAGTCGGCACGGTCTACGGGCTCGACGACATTGCCGCGATCTCGCAGATCGCGAAGCGGCATTCCCTGCCGCTGCACATGGATGGCGCGCGTTTTGCCAATGCGCTGGTCGCGCTCGATACGACCCCGGCCGAAATGACCTGGAAGCGCGGCGTCGATATCGTCTCCTTCGGCGGCACGAAGAATGGCTGCTGGTGCGCCGAGGCCGTAGTCCTGTTCGATCTCGACCGCGCCAAGGAACTGGCCTTCCTGCGCAAGCGGGCCGCGCAGCTCTTCTCTAAGTCGCGCTTTATCGCCGCGCAGTTTGACGCCTATTTCAAGGATGGGTTGTGGCTCGAGACGGCACGTCATGCCAATGCCATGGCAGCGCGTCTTGCAGCCGCCCTCGAGGACTCGGCAACGGCCAAGCTTGCCTGGTTGCCGCAGGCGAACGAGGTGTTCGCGGTGATGAAGAAGACCGAGGCCGAAAATCTGCAAGCAGCCGGCGCCGCTTTTTACGATTGGCACAAGCCGCACAGCTTCGACGGCCATATCGGCGAGGACGAATTGCTCTACCGCTTCGTCACCAGCTTCGCCACGACGGCCGATGAAGTCGATCGGTTCAGTCAGTTGATCGCCTGATTTCGGATGACCAGGCCACCTCTCGGCTCGACCATGCGGCTCATTCGTCCGGCGCCGAACGTGCTCGGCTTCTATGATGGCCGCGTCGACGGCACCCGCATCTGGTCGGACGGCCCGAATTGGCTGGACGACGGCGCCTATACGCTGGGGATCTGCACCTATGCGATCGTCGATGGATCGAAGGCGCTGGTCTATGACACGCACATATCCCTGCCCCATGCCCGCTTCATCAGGAAGACGCTTCAAGACATGGGCGTGACCTCGATCCGCGTTGTCCTCAGCCACTGGCATGACGACCATATCGCCGGCAACGAAGTGTTCCAGGATTGCGAGATCATCGCCAACAGCCTCACCGCCGCAGCCCTCGAACGCGGCCGCGCCGACATCGAAGGCGGCAATCCGCCGATCAAGCCGCTGGTGCTGCCTAACAGGACATTCGAGGACAGCCTGCGCCTCTTGGTTGGATCGATCCCCGTTGAACTGCGCCAGGTGGAAATCCACAGCCATGACGGCACGGTGCTGCTGATGCCCGATGCCGGCCTGCTTTTCGCCGGCGACACGCTGGAAGACTCGGTCACCTATGTCTCAGAACCTGAGCGTCTGGCGGAACACTTGATCGACCTCGAGCGCATGTCCAGTTGGCGGTTCGATCGCATCCTGCCCAATCACGGTTCTTTGGAAGCAATTGAAGCGGGTGGCTACGACAGAAGCTTCATCGCGGCGACCGAGGCTTATGTCCGAAAGCTGCTCGCCTGCCGGCAGGACCCGGACCTGGCGAAGCAGGATTTGAAGACTTTCGGCGCCGAGATGTTTGCGACAACGGCGGTTGAGTACTTCGCGCGCTATGAGGCCGTGCACAGGCAAAACGTCGAGGCCGTTCTCGCGGCAGACGGGAAATAGCGGGCGCAAGGCCAAGCGGAGCCGCAGCCGGCACCCGCTTCAAAGGCCCCCGACCCCCGGGTGGCCCGGGGCACCCCGAAAACGGGGCGCCGCGCGGCGCCGCTTCCGTCTCGGGAGGGAGACGTTGTTGTCTATGATGCAGTCCGCAGATTACGCGGCGGCCTTGGCTTCGATCTGCTTGGCCTTGTCCGAGGACGAGGTGATCGCGATCTTGCGCGGCTTCAGCTCCTCGGGAATGTTGCGCTTGAGGTCGACGAAGAGCAGGCCGTTCTTCAGCGTGGCGCCTTCGACTTCGACGTGGTCGGCAAGCTGGAAGCGGCGTTCGAAGGAGCGCGAGGCAATGCCGCGGTAGAGCAGCTCGGAACCCTCGCTGTTGTTCTCTTCCTTACGCTCGCCCTTGACGGTCAGCACGTTGCGGTGCGCCTCGATCGAGATCTCGTCTTCCGAGAAGCCGGCAACGGCCATCGAGATGCGATAGGCGTTCTCGCCGGTGCGCTCGATATTATAGGGCGGGTAGGTCTGCGCGGTCTCGGGCTGGCCGAGCGAGTCGAGCATGGTGAACAGCCGGTCGAAGCCGACGGTCGAACGATAGAGCGGGGAAAAATCAACGTGACGCATAAGGTGTTCTCCTGTTGAGCAACATGGTTTGCGTGTGACCGGTGCGAAACCCTCGCAAGGCGTTCCGGATAGGTCAGCGGCCCCGACAATCGGCGGCCGCAACCCTCATTTGGGAAGCTCAAAAACCCATTTCAAGGCTTTTTCGGCGGCCGCAATGCCGCCACGTTGATGAACCGCGGATGAACTCGGGCTTCGGCATCCGTTCAGCCAGGCGCCGCTATCCTTCAGCCAAGTTCGAGCAATTCGAGGAAAAGTGCGAAGCGGTTTTCCGTCCGGAATTGCGTCAAGACAGAGAGTCAAGCGGCGCTTCTCTTCCCGCGCCGCGACGAGGCCGAACCGGGTGCAACGTCCCTTCCTCCCGGATCGACAGAGGCCGGAAGTGCGCCGCAGGCACTTCCGGCCTTCCCATTTGTGACGCCGCGTAAATCCCAGCAACGCCTTTGCTTTTCCCACATGGCCGTCTATCACCATGCCGAAGCCTGCGTGCCGAAACAGCAACGACAACGCCGAATGACGGATCTTTTCCACCAGACCGAGGGCAATCCCGAGCCGCAAAACGCGGCGGGCGGCTTTTTCACCACGCGCGACGGCAAGAAGATCCGCTACGCGGTTTTTGGCGCCGTTGCCCGTCCGCTGCAGGGCACGGTGGTGTTGCTCACAGGCCGCAACGAGTGCATCGAGAAATACTTCGAGACCATCCGCAACCTCGCCGATCGCGGCTTCGGCGTCGCCATCCTCGACTGGCGCGGCCAGGGGGATTCCAGCCGGCTGCTGCGCAATCGTCAGCGCGGTTATGTCCGCAGCTTCCGCGACTACACGCGCGACCTCGAGCAATTCTTCGAGGAGATCGTGCTGCCGGACTGCCGCGGCCCGTACTACATCCTCGCCCACTCGACCGGTGCGGTGATCGCGCTACTGGCCTCGCCGTCGATGGTCAACCGCGTGCGCCGCATGGTGCTGCTCACGCCTTTCCTGGAAGTGCCCGACCTTCCGGTCTCGACCGCCACCGTGCGGCGAGTCTGCGCGGTCCTTTGCGCGTTGGGCCTCGGCCGGCTCTATGCCGCGCTCGGTCCGCGGCCGAAAACGCCGCCATCCTTCGAAGAGAACAAGGTCACGTCGGACCCCGAACGCTACCGGCGCAATGTCGCGATCTACGAGGCGTGGCCGCAGCTCGCGTTAGGCGGCCCGACCATCCGCTGGCTGAAGGCTGCCGCCGCTGCCGCGGAAGCGGTCAGCGATCCCGATTTCATGAGACGCATCCAAGTGCCGATGCTGATCGTCGCCGCCGGCGCCGACCGGGTGGTTTCGACCAAGGCGGTGGAAGCCTATGCGCGCAAACTGCGCGTCGGCTCGCTCTTGATGATCGACGGCGCGGAGCATGAAATCCTGCAGGAGAGGGATCTCTACCGCGAGCAGCTTCTGGCGGCTTTCGACGCCTTCATCCCCGGCACCGGCGACGCCGCCTAACCCTACTCCTCAGCCGCGCAACGCAGCCATCGCCGCGGCGTGCAGCTCGGGCGTTGCCGCCGCCAACACGTCGCCGCCCTTCTCCGCCGGTCCGCCCTCGAAAGTCGTGATGACGCCGCCGGCCTTCTCGATGATCGGGATCAGCGCGACGATGTCGTAGGGCTTCAGGCCGGGATCGGCGACGATATCGACGCTGCCGGCCGCCAGCATGGCGAAGGCGTAGCAATCGGTGCCGTAGCGGGCGAGTTGCACCTTGGTCTCGAACTGGTCATAGCGCTTGCGCGCCTCGCCCTTGAACAGCGCAGGCGTCGTGGTGAACAGCGTTGCCCTGGCAAGCTCGGTCGTCTTGCGGGTCGCGAGCTTGCGCGGGCCGCCCGGGCCCTCGTAGTGCGCGCCGGAAGCGTTGGCGTAGAACAGCTCGCCGGTGAAGGGTTGCGACATCAACCCGGCCACCGCGTCGCCGTCGACCGTCAGACCGACCAGCGTTCCCCAGACCGGGATGCCGGAAATGAAGGCTCGTGTGCCGTCGATCGGATCGATCACCCAGACATGCCGGCTCGACAGGTTCTCGCTGCCGTGCTCCTCGCCGAGGATGCCGTGCTCCGGATATTCCGACGATATCAGCGCCCGGATCACCCGCTCGGCCTCGCGATCCGCTTCGGTCACAGGGTCGAAACTCTCAGCGAGCTTGTTGGCCACCGCCCCTTGGCTACGGAAGCGCGGCAAGGTCTCTGCGGCGGCGGCGCCGGCGATGCGCCGCATGAAATCGATGCTGATATCCAACCCAGTCTCCCCATTGCGGTTGCAGATCGCCAACGCAGTTCTGCCGCTTTTATAGGCACACAACGGTTTGTGCCCATTTTCTGTTGCCCGAATATCACAGTTCGGCCGTCGATGCGGAATTTCCACATCATATTGAATTAAAAAAGCCCAAAGTCGATTGACATTTGTGCGGCGCACAATGATTTTGTTATCGGACAGGTTTTCCTGTCCATGCCCTCCTTGGGCGTTTCCTCCCTAGACTTCGACCGTGTCGTGAAAACGATGCGGTCTTTTTTTGGTCCTACGCATGGGTCGCTTTCAAGGCTGAGCGCGGACCGCGCCGTTATTCGGCCGCAAGCGGCAGATCGACGAAATGATGGTCGGGCATCGACATCAGATCGGCTGAAAAGCGCGTCAGGTCGCCGACCAGGGCGTCGAAGCCGGCCGACTTCTGGAACGTCCGTTCATCCATGTAGAGCCCGCGATTGACCTCGACCTGCAGCGCATGCAGATGCCGCGCCGGCCGCCCGTAATGCTCGGTGATGAAGCCGCCGGCATAGGGCTTGTTGTGCGCCACCGTATAGCCCATGCCGGTCAGCAGGCTGATCGCCATTTCGGTCAGCGCCGGCGTCGCCGAAATGCCGAAGCGGTCGCCGATGATGAAATCGGGCCGCGCGCCGCTGTCGCCCACCCGGATGCTCGCCGGCATCGAATGGCAGTCGATCAGCACGGCATAGCCGAACCTGGCATGGGTCCTGGTCAACAGGCGTTTGAGCGTCTCGTGATAGGGCTTGTAGACCGCCTCGATGCGGCTCACCGCCTCGGCGAGCGGCAGGCGGCCCGGATAGATGTCGAGCCCCTCGCCGACCAGCTTCGGCACGGTGCCGAGCCCGCCCGCGACGCGGGCCGAGCGGATGTTGCAGAAGGACGGCACCGGCTCGGCGAACATGCGCGGGTCGAGTTCCCAAGGCTCGCGATTGACGTCGAGATAAGCGCGCGGAAAGTTGGCTGCCAGCATCGGCGCGCCGAGCCCCACGCAGCCGCCGAACAGTTCCTCGACGTAACAATCCTCGGACCGGCGGATGGCGTTGCGGTCGAGCCGCGCCATGGCCAGGAAGCGCTCGGGATAGTAGCGGCCGCTATGCGGCGAGTTGAACAGGAAAGGGACGCGCTGCTCGGCGCCCGATCGGATTGCGAAGGGTGGAACGACCGAAAAATCCTCGGCTGCCGTCTTCAATTTGCACGAACCAGGAAACAGCACTGCGTCATAACGCAAAAGTGCCACTGTGCGGGCGGCATGTCCAGCATTTCGAGAGGCAAAACCAAAGCGCGGAGCCGATGTGGAACGCCTTCATTCACTTGATGTTTACCCGCACCACCTCATATACAGGATGGTTAACGGCCTTGCCCGGCGGCAGGCTTGGGGCGGGTGATTCGGACGGGACATGATGGCACGCATTCTGCTGGCGGAAGACGATGACGATATGCGCCGCTTCCTCGTCAAGGCGCTGGAACGCGCCGGTTACCAGGTCAGCGATTTCGACAATGGCGCCAGCGCCTATGAGCGGCTGCGCGAGGAACCTTTCTCGCTGCTTTTGACCGACATCGTGATGCCGGAGATGGACGGCATCGAGTTGGCGCGCCGCGCCACCGAGATCGATCCGGACCTGAAGGTGATGTTCATCACCGGCTTCGCCGCCGTGGCGCTCAACCCGGATTCCAAGGCGCCCAAGGACGCCAAGGTGCTGTCGAAACCCTTCCACCTGCGCGATCTCGTCAACGAGGTCGAGAAGATGCTGCAGGCGGCCTGAGCCGCCTTTGACTTGCATCGGGGCCGCCATCGGCGAGCACTTTTCCGATGCGGCAAAGAGAAGCCGTCTTTCCACATTCCCGCTATTGACGCGCCGGATCAAAAGTGGTGTATGCGCGGCTTCGGATGGGCGTGTAGCTCAGCGGGAGAGCACTGCATTGACATTGCAGGGGTCACAAGTTCAATCCTTGTCACGCCCACCATCCTTTCAATAATTTGGCTAGTCATCCCCGTCGCTTGGTGCAGAAATGCTGCGACGATTGATACTCATCAGACGGCACCTCGAAGTCTTTGAACCTCGCCCGGCGCAGGTTGCGGGCCAGCCCCAGGCACGATTCCACCTTCCACGACTTCCATGCGTTCGCCGTTTTTTGGTCGAACACGTCTCACCGCTGCTTCAGCTTCGGCGGGCGTCGGATATCCTGCTATATAGAGGGCTGTTTCGTAGGCGGGATCGTCTGATTCTTCCTCACCAACCCAAACCCGAACATACCATCCGACCGGTCTGGTCATTGACTACCTCGCTTCTCTGGGCTGGATGTGACGATGGCCGTTCCAAACCTGTGCTGAATTCAACGGCTCTCCGCCCGCGCACCGCTACCTGAGCTCCCCCTCGAACATCACCAGCGTGCGATTCGACGCCTTAAGCGCAAACCGCATCGCTTCCTCGTAGTCCGGGTCGGCATAGCAGGCCTTGGCGACCTCCAACGACGGAAACTCCACAAGAACCATGCGCTTGGCGTCACGCGCCTCTACGAGCACAGGCGGCTGTTTGGTCGTGTTGGTCCTTGCCTGGTATTTTTCGCCGATCGGCCTCCAGAGCCGGCCGTATTCGGCCTGCGCTTCCGGGTCCGAAATCTCGGTTCCGACGATGAGCCAATAACCCTTCACGCTGAAGCGCTCCTTGATGATTGCAGTCCTACACCATGAACGCGCCGCCGTTGATGCGCAACAAACGGCCGGTGACGAACTTGCCCATATCGGACGCGAGACTGAGGCTCACCTCTAGTCACGATCGTGTTGATGGATCGGTAGCTTGCGCATCATCGGACTTTGCACCCGATCGGATCGCCAACGCGTTCTCCTGGAAGAGCTTGTTGCCGGGGTCCGCCCTCAGGGACAAGGCCGCCATCGCCAGCGCGGCTTCCTTTCTGCCCAAGGCCGCTTGGATCTGGGCCGCGCACGCCGCGGCATAGACATAACCGGCCTTGCCGGCGGCCAGATAGAGGTCGAAGTCGTCCGCCATGACCAGGCCCCGCCAAGACCGGCTGGTGAGAAGCCGCATGATCTCGGTCGGCACTTTGCCGGCAGCCTCGAATTCCCTGCTGATCAACGCCTTCAGCATCGCATCGCCGACCGCGTAGTCCCTCTCGCGAAAATGGCTCGCCACGATCTTCAGCGCATAGGCCCGGTTTTCCGGGTCGAGCGCCAGCGCCCTTTCGAGGATTTCCCTGGCGCGGGCGGGGCTGATCCGGCCTTCCAGCATGCAGAAGGCGCGCTGATAGCCGAACGCCGCCTCCAGCGGGTGGTAGTCGGTTTCCCTGCTCCGCAATTCCTCCAGGATGATGTTCGCTGTCCGCCTCTGGCTGAACAGGGCCTTGGGCCTGAAGACGGGCACATTGCCCATGACCGAGGCGATCGTCGCGAAGATGCTGCTCCCGGCGTAGATCTGGCGGCATCGCGCCATCAGCGTCATCTCGAAGAATGCCTTATGCGTCTCGTCGGGAAATTCGTTCGATCCGAAACCCTCGGTCAGCAGGGCGCCGGTCTCCGACTTCAGATAGTCGAGCATCGCCCGGTCCTGCCCGATCAGCAGGGTCGCCAGACCCTTGGACGCAAGTTTCGCCACGATCTGCCTGGCCAGCGGCGCCGGTATGACCTTGTCGCCGAACTCCAGCCGCCAGCGATAGGTGCCGTAGACGATGTCGCCGCTGCGCAGATGCAGCGCCGCCGTTGGCTGCGAGAACCGGCGCTCACTGGCGGCTGCGATGGCTGCCTTCACAGCCGGAGAAAAACCGAAGCCGCCGAATGCCTGATGCCGCAAGGCAGCTGGCCGGTTGGCCGGCAGCCGCGCCTTCAACCAGCCCTGTCGCCACGATTTCAGGATGTTGAAGTCGTTGCAGATCCAGCCCCGCAGCCCGGTCCGCCGTGCATCGGCCTCGAGGCTGCCTCGGGAGAAGCTTCCGTTGAGAGCACCGAACCCGGCGCTGCTGTCGATTGCCTCGCCCAGCCAGTGCTTTTCCACGAAATCGCCGGAAAACACCGTGTCGACGCGTTCGACTTTGTGGAACTCCATCTGCTCGATCGACTGGCCGTTCCAGGTGAATCCGAAACGGCACCCCATCCTGTCGGCGAGAGCCTTTGCATTGACCATCGCCAGCAATCGTCCACCCAAGCCGTCGGCCCGGGTCGCCGCAATTGTCTTCGTCGAGAAATCGCTCAAGCGCTGCCGGCCTCGTCCGCCCGGCTTCGATACGGAAAGGTCATGCCGCTACCCGGATGGCCCAAGCCGGATCTGGTCCGTTTCGACATGATCGAGAAACCACGCATAGGTCTGTTCCAGTCCGCTGCGAAGCGAATAGCGCGGACGCCAGCCCGTGGCAAACAGCCGTGACACATCGAGCAGCTTCCGCGCCATGCCGTCCGGCTTGCTTGCGTCGAAGGTGATCTCGGCATCGGCGCCGACCACCGACACGACGGTGCAGGCAAGCTCGGCGATGGTGACGTCCTCTCCGCATCCGATGTTGATGTGGCTGTCGCCCGTATAGGTCTTCAACAGCCAGACAAAAGCGTCGGCGGCATCGTCGACATGCAGGAACTCGCGCATCGGCCTGCCCGACCCCCACACAGGCAATGTCTTTTGGCCGGCGCGCCTCGCCTCGTGCGCCTTGCGCATCAGCGCCGGCACGACATGGCTGCTGCCGAGGTCGAAATTGTCGCCTGGACCATAAAGATTGGTCGGCATCGCCGAGATGTAGTCGACACCATATTGCCTGCGATACGCCTGGCAGAGTTTCAACCCGGCGATCTTGGCGACCGCATACCATTCGTTGGTGGGTTCGAGCGGGCCTGTCAGCAGCGCGTCTTCCGGGATCGGTTGCGGCGCGAGCTTCGGATAGATGCAGGACGAGCCCAAAAACAAAAGCTTCCGCACCTCGTTGCGGAAGGCCGCTTCGATCAAATTGTTCTGCACGGCGAGGTTCTCGTAGAGGAAATCCACCGGCAGGCTGTCATTGGCAAGGATGCCGCCGACCTTGGCGGCGGCCATGATCACCGCGTCCGGCCGCCGCTCCGCCATCCAGCGCCGCACGCCGGCCTGGTCGAGAAGGTCGAGCTCGCTGCGCGCAACGGTCAGAATCTCGCAATCCTCGCCGGCGAGACGGCGCACCAACGCCGAGCCGACCATGCCGCGATGCCCCGCGACGAAGATGCGTTTGCCCTTGAGGTCGAAGGTCTGGTTCATCGGCACCCCTAGGAATGAACGCGCCGCGCGCCGCCGGCGGCGCGCGCCAGATCGGCCTGAACCATTTCGGCCACCAGCGCCTTGAAGCCGATCGTGTGGGACCAGCCCAGCCTGGTTCTCGCCTTGGAAGCATCGCCGATCAGCACGTCCACTTCCGTCGGCCTGAAATAGCGCGGGTCGATGCGCACCAGCACCGCGCCAGAGCCCGCGTCCAGGCCAAGCTCTTCGACGCCATCGCCCTGCCAACGCACAGTCCGCCCGACCTCGGCAAAGGCGAGTTCCACGAATTCGCGCACCGAATGCGCCTCGCCCGTCGCCAGCACGAAATCGTCCGCTTCGTCATGCTGCAATATGCGCCACATGCCCTCGACATAATCGCGCGCATGGCCCCAGTCGCGTCGCGCATCGAGATTGCCGAGATAGAGCGTGTCCTGCAGCCCGTGATGGATCGCCGCGACGGCCCGCGTGATCTTGCGCGTGACGAAGGTTTCGCCGCGTGTCGGCCCTTCGTGATTGAACAGGATGCCGTTCGAGGCGAACAGGCCGTAGGCCTGGCGATAATTGACCGCGATCCAGTAGGCATAGAGCTTGGCCGCCGCATAGGGCGAGCACGGCCGGAACGGCGTCGCCTCGCTCTGCGGGATTTCCGCCGCCTGGCCGTAAAGCTCCGAGGTCGAGGCCTGGTAGAAGCGCACCGATTTCTCGAGGCCGAGGATGCGGATCGCCTCGAGCAGCCGCAGCGTTCCCAGCGCATCGGCATTGGCCGTGTATTCCGGCGTCTCGAAACTCACCTGGACATGGCTTTGGGCGCCGAGATTGTAGATCTCTGTCGGCTTGGTCTCCTGCACGAGCCGGATCAGATTGCTCGCGTCGGTCAGATCGCCATAATGCAGGAAGAAGCGCGCGCCGCGCTCATGCGGATCGACATAAATGTCGTCGACGCGTTCGGTGTTGAAGGAAGACGAGCGGCGCTTGACGCCATGGACGACATAGCCCTTGCCAAGCAGAAGCTCGGCAAGATAGGCCCCGTCCTGCCCGGTCACGCCGGTAATAAGGGCGACTTTGTCTGCCATCGCCAGGTACATCCCCTCCCCCGCGCAAGCGAATACAGATTTGCGGGCAGAACGCAAATCCCGTGCGGGAAACGGTTTCGTGTACGGCTCAGACGCCCGCGACGGCGAGAAGGCTCTTCATCCGGGCCACGCCAAGCTCCGGGTCGGCCAGCAGACCCGCCTGGTCGGCGAGGCGGAAGATTTCCGCATAGTGGCAAATGCCGCGCGCCGACTGCATGCCGCCGACCATGGCGAAATGGTCCTGGTGCCCGTTCAGCCAGGCCATGAAGACGATGCCGGCCTTGTAATAGGCCGTCGGCGCCTCGAAGATTTTCCGCGACAACGGCACGGTCGGCGCCATCAGCGCGTCATAGCCCGCCCGGTCGCCCGACGCGAGCCTGGCCAGCGCCGCGTTGGCCACCGGCGCGATGGCGTCGAAGATGCCGAGCAGCGCGTGCGAATGTCCCCTGACGTCGCCGGCTATCAGCTCCGGATAGTTGAAATCGTCGCCGGTGAACATCACCACGCCCTCGGGCAGGCGATCGCGCAGCAACACTTCCTTGTCGGCGTCGAGCAGCGATATCTTGATGCCTTCGACCTTGCCGGCATGCCTCTCGATGATGGCGACGACGGTGTCGAGCGCGGATCCGAAATCGGCGGTGCCCCAATATCCCCGCAGCGCCGGATCGAACATGTCGCCCAGCCAATGCAGGATCACCTTGCCGGAAGCCTGGCCGAGAATGCGGTCATAAACCCTGGCGTAGTCGTCCGGCCCCTTGGCGACCGCGGCAAGCGCGCGGCTCGCCATCATGATCGCCTTGCCGCCCTCGCCTTCGATAAACGCGAACTGCTCCTCATAGGCGCGGATGACGTCGTCCAGCGTGCTTGCCGCCTCCGGAGCGAGATGATCTGTCCCCGCCCCCGAAGCGAGATCGGCGCCGGGCACGCTGCGCGCCTCGGCGGTCGAGCGGCGGATCAGTTCCTTGGCGCTTTCCCAGTCGAAGCCCATGCCACGCTGCGAGGTGTCCATGGCCTCGGCGATGCGGAAGCCCAGCCGCCACAAATGGTGGCGAAACGCCATCGTCCTGTCCCAGTCGATCGCCGGCCGCGACCAGGGATCGGTCAGGGCGATGGGATCGGCGACGACATGCGCCGCCGCGTAGGCGATGCGCGAAAATTGCGCGCCGATGACCGGCGCAACCGGTTTGCCGACAAGCCGGTAGCTGACCCGGTCGCCGTTTTCCGCAGGCAAGATGATGTCCATCGAACTCTCCCGTTACGGCCCCTATAAATGGAACGTTCCAATAAATCAAGAACCTTTATGATTCAAGGGACTCGAGCCAGTCGGTTGTCGTGCCGCGATACGGAAAGCATTGCATTGTCGACAATTTTAAACCGCTTCAATCAATTTCTCGATTCTCGCAAGAATCACGATTGACTCTGATTTCGGACAATGATTAGAACGTTCCAATAAATTCGTACAAACCGTGGAGGACGGGACGAGGATGGCCAGCCGGGCCAAGGCGACGATCCTGGACATCGCCCGCGAGGCCGGCGTGTCCAAATCGACGGTGTCGCTCGTGCTGCAAGGCAGCGGGCTGATCCGGCCTGAAACCGCGGTCAAGGTGCGCAAGGCGATCGAGGATGTCGGCTATGTCTACAACCGCGGCGCCGCCAATCTACGCAAGGCCCATTCCAACGTCATCGGCATGGTGATCAACGATCTTACCAACCCTTTCTTCGCCGAGCTTGCCGTCGGCATGGAGCGAGTCTTCCAGGCGGCCGGCATCGTCCCTTTCATCGCCAACACGGCGGAGAACCCGGTGCGCCAGGAAGAAGTGCTGAAGTCGATGATGGAGCAGGGTGTCGCCGGCCTGATCGTCTCGCCGGCGCGTGGCACCACGCCCGGCGCTTTCCGGCGCATCGAAGCGGCGGGCGTGCCCGTGGTCTTCGCCATGCGCAGGCTGCCCGAGAGCCGCATCCCGGCGATCGCGCCGGACAATCATCGCGGCGCCTATCTCGCCACCGAGCATCTGATCGCCAAGGGCCATCGCCGCCTTGCCTTCTTCGGCGGCTCGTCCGACCTCGTCGTATACCAGGAGCGGCTGGGCGGCTTCCTCGAAGCCTGCGAGGCGCTGGGCATCCCGGTTGCCGACCGTACGATCGTCGAGGGCGAGACCAGCCGCAAGGGCGGCATGGCCTGCCTGGAGACCGCGCTGGCCACCTCTGAACCGCCGACGGCGGCCCTTTGCTTCAACGACGCGGTCGCTTTCGGCGTGATGCTCGCGCTGCGTCGGCGCAATCTGGAAGCGGGCTCGGACTTCGCCGTCGTCGGCTTCGACGATGTCGCCGAGGCCGAGCACTACAGTCCGGCGCTTACCAGCGTCGCCGTCGACACCGCCGGCCTCGGCGAGCGCGCCGCCCATGTCATGCTGAAGATGATCCAGTCGCGCACCACGCGCGCCGAGGACCATATCGGCGCCGTCAGCCTCGTCGTACGGGAAAGCTGCGGCCAAAACCGCAGCAGCCAACTGGGAGACGCGGCATGAGTGTGCGATGGGGATTGGTCGGCGCCAGCACGATCGCAAAACAGTTCATGATCAACGCCATCCGCGCTGAGGCCGATGGCGAGGTCGCGGTGGTGATGAGTTCCAGCCCGGAACGGGCCGAGGCATATGCCAAGGAAAACGGCATTCCCACCGCCGTTTCGAGCCTCGACGCGCTGCTCGGCGCCGATATCGACGCCGTCTACATCTCGACCACCAACGAACTGCATCTCGAGCAAGGGCTTGCGGCGGTCAAAGCCGGCAAGCATGTGCTGTGCGAGAAGCCGCTGGCGCTGACCAGCGCAGATGCCCGCCAGCTGGTCGCGGCCGCCAAGGCTGCCGGCGTCGTTTTCGGCACCAACCATCATCTGCGCAATGCCGGCGCCCATCGCGCCATGCGCGAGGCGATCGCCGCCGGCCGCATCGGCAAGCCGATCGCCGCGCGCGTCTTCCACTCCGTCTTCCTGCCGGAGAACCTGCAGGGCTGGCGCATCACCAAGCCGGAAGCCGGCGGTGGCGTCGTCCTCGACATCACCGTGCACGACGCCGATACGCTGCGCTTCGTGCTTGGCGACGATCCGGTCGAGGTTTCGGCGTTCACGCAAGCTGCCGGCATGGCAGGCAGCGGACTGGAAGACGGCGCCATGTGCATCTGGCGCTTCAAGTCCGGCCTCATCGCCCAGTCGCATGAGGGCTTCACGACGAAGTTCGCCGGCACCGGCTTCGAGGTGCACGGCTCGGAAGGCTCGCTGGTCGCCAGCAATGTGATGACGCAGAAGCCGGTCGGTTCGGTGCTGCTGCGCACCGCAAGCGGCGAGGAAGAGCTGACCTTCGATCGCGAGGACCTCTACATCCGCTCGGTGCGCCAGTTCCATGCCGCGATCCGCGGCGAAGGCCAGCCCGCCGCCACCGGCGAGGATGGCATCTGGTCGCTGGCCTCGGCTGAAGCCGCACTGCAATCGTCGAAGACCGGCAAGGCCGTCATGATCGACCCGCAACTTGGGAGCCTCGCGTGAGCAAGCTCGTCTCGGCGGCTCATGCCGCCAGCCTGATCAAGGACGGCATGACCGTCTCGGTGTCGTCGTCGAGCGGCCTCGGCTGCCCCGACGCCGTGCTGGCCGCGATCGGCGAACGCTTCGATGCCGAAGGTCATCCGAAGGCGATCACCACGCTGCACCCGATCGCCGCCGGCGACATGTACGGCATCAAGGGCATCGACCATCTCGCCAAGCCGGGCCTGCTCAAGCGCACGCTGTGCGGCTCCTATCCGTCCGGCCCCTCCTCGGCCGAACCACCGCAAATCTGGAAGATGATCGGCGACAATTCGGTCGCCGCCTACAACGTCCCGTCGGGCATCCTGTTCGATATGCATCGCGAAGCGGCCGCCAAGCGCCCCGGCGTGCTGACCAAGGTCGGTCTCGACACCTTCGCCGATCCGCGCCACCAGGGCTGCGCCATGAACGCGGCGGCCAGCGAGCCGATCGTTTCGGTGCAGCAGTTCGACGGCGAGGAATGGCTCTATTTCCGCTCTATCGTGCCCAACGTCTCGATCATCCGCGCCACCACCGCCGACGAACGCGGCAATCTCACCTATGAGCACGAAGGCGCATATCTCGGCGGCTTGGAACAGGCGCTCGCCGCGCGCAACAATGGCGGCATCGTCATTGCCCAGGTCAAGCGCGTCGTCGAGAACGGTACGCTGAAGCCGCATGACGTGCGGGTGCCGGGCGTGCTGGTCGACCATATCGTAGTCGCTCCAGACCAGTTGCAGACGACGCAGACGCCTTACGATCCGGCGATCTCGGGCGAAATCTTCCGGCCGCTGTCGACCTTCCGCACGCCCGAGATGAACATCCAGAAGGTGATCGCGCGGCGCGTCGCCATGGAATTGCGCGACGGCATGGCCGTCAACATCGGCTTCGGCATCTCGGCCAACGTGCCGCGCATCCTCCTGGAGGAAGGCCAGCACGGCAAGGTCACCTGGGTGATCGAGCAGGGCGCGGTCGGCGGCGTGCCGCTGCTCGACTTCAAGTTCGGCTGCGCCTCCAACGCCGAGGCGATCATGCCATCGCCGCACCAGTTCATCTATTTCCAGGCCGGCGGCTTCGACGCCTCGCTGCTCTCCTTCCTGCAGATCGACCGCCACGGCTCGGTCAATGTGTCGAAACTGTCGGCAAGGCCGCATGTGACGGCCGGCGCCGGCGGCTTCGTCGACATCACGTCCAGGGCGAAGAAGATCGTCTTCTCCGGCTTCTTCAACGCTGGGGCAAAACTGTCGCTCGCCGACGGCGCCATCCGCATCGACCAGGAAGGCAAGGTCAAGAAGGTGGTCGCAGAGGTCGAGCACATCTCCTTCTCTGGCAAGCGCGCCGTCGCGCAGGGGCAGGACATCACCTATGTCACCGAGCGCTGCGTGATGAAGCTGACGCCGGACGGCCTGATGGTGACGGAGCTGGCGCCCGGCATCGATCTCGAACGCGATGTGCTGGCGCAGGCCGAGATTCCGCTGGCCATTGCCAACGACCTAAAGGTGACGCCTGCCGCGCTCTACCAGGACCGGCCGATCGGCCTGTCGCTCAATGGCGGCGCTTCGCTTGGAGGCGCGCATGGCTGAGCTTGTCACCTTCGAGCAGGACGGTGCCGTCGGCATCGTCACGCTGCGCCGGCCGGAGAAATTCAACGCGCTCGACATCCCGATGCTGCACGCGCTGGAGGTAGCGCTCGACCAAGCGGAACTGGCCGAAGGCGTGCGCGTGGTGCTCATCCGCGGCGAAGGCAAGGGCTTTTGCGCCGGCGGCGATGTCGAAGCCTGGGGGGCCATGACTGCCGCCGATTTCCAGGTGCAATGGGTGCGCTACGGCCATCGTGTCTTCGACCGGCTGGCGCGGCTCAGGCAGCCGACCATCGCGGTGCTGTCCGGTCATGCGCTGGGCGGCGGGCTGGAACTGGCGGCGGCTTGCGATTTCCGTGTCGCCGAAACGCAGATCAAACTCGGGTTCCCGGAAACCTCGATCGGCGTCGTTCCCGGCTGGTCGGGCACGCAACGCGCCGTGCGCCGCTTCGGCGCACAGATCGTGCGCCGTATGGCGATTGGCGGCGAGATATTCCTGGCAACCGACGCGCTTGCGCACGGTATCGTCGACTGTCTGGTCGAAACAGGCAAGGCTTTTGACGAAGCGAAGGCATGGGCCGAAAAGATCGCCGAGCGCGGTCCGCTCGCGACCGAGGCCGCCAAGCTGATGATCGCGATTGCCGAAGGCGAGGAGAGTGCCGCCGCCGTCGAAGCGCTGGCCAGCGGTTTCATTGCGCTGACGGCCGACCTGAAAACCGGCGTCGGCGCCTTCAAGGCCAAGCAGAAGCCGGCCTTTTCGAGAGCCTAGAGAAGAGACGATGAACGCACCGCTCAACATTTCCATGCCCGCCGAAGCGTCCAACGCGCCGAAGGCCTACAAGCTCTTGATCGACGGCAAGCATGTCGACGCCCGCGACGGCCGCAGCATCGAACGGGCCAGCCCCGGCCACGGTTTCGTCGTCTCGCGCTACGCGCAGGCCGGTGCCGCGGAAGTCGAGGCCGCGGTAAAGGCCGCGCACAAAGCCTTCGAGACCGGCCCGTGGCCGCGCATGAAGGCGTCCGAACGCGCCGCGGTGCTGCTCAAGGCCGCCGACCTGATCGAGAGCCGCCTGGAACAAATCGCCCGGCTCGACGCGCTGGAATCCGGCAAGCCGATCGCCCAGGCGCGCGGCGAGATCGGCGGCGCCGTCGATATCTGGCGCTATGCCGCTTCGCTCGCCCGCACGCTGCACGGCGAGAGCTATGCCAATCTTGGCGATGCCATGTTGGGCGTCGTGCTGCGCGAGCCGGTCGGCGTCGTCTCGATTATCACGCCGTGGAATTTCCCCTTCCTGATCGTCAGCCAGAAATTGCCCTTCGCGCTCGCCGCCGGCTGCGCGGCGGTGGTGAAGCCCAGCGAGATGACCTCGGCCTCGACCTTCGTGCTCGGCGACATCCTGCTCGAAGCCGGCCTTCCCGCCGGCGTCGTCAACATCCTTGCCGGTTACGGCGCCGATGTCGGCGCGCCGATGGTCGGCCATCCGCTGGTCGAGATGGTTTCCTTCACCGGTTCGACCCGCGTCGGCAAGATGACCATGGCGGCCGCATCGGATTCCCTGAAAAAGGTCTCGATGGAGCTCGGCGGCAAGAACGGCCAGATCGTCTTCCCCGATGCTGATCTCGAGGCCGCGGCCGATGCTGCCGTGTTCGGCGGCTTCTTCAATGCCGGCGAGTGCTGCAATGCCGGCAGCCGGCTGATCGTGCATGAGGCGATCGCCGACGATTTTCTTGGCGCGGTGAAGGCGCTGACCGAAAAAGTCCGTGTCGGCGATCCGCTCGACGACCGCACCAAGGTCGGCGCGATGATCTCGTCCGACCATCTGGCCAAGGTAACCGGTTACGTCGCGGCCGCGGCAGGGGAAGGCAGCAATATCTTCAGCGGCGGCAAACAATTGACCTCGAGTGCCGGTCAATATCTCGACCCGACCATCTTACGCGACGTCACCGAAGACATGGCGATTGCGCGCGAGGAAGTGTTCGGGCCGGTGCTGTCCGTGCTCACTTTTGAAACGATTGAAAAGGCATTGCACATTGCCAACAACACGCCCTATGGTCTTTCCGCGGGAGTGTGGAGCGCCAATATCGACACCTGCATGTCGGTGGCGCGGGGTGTGCGTTCGGGGACCGTCTGGGTGAACACGTTCATGGAAGGTTATCCCGAGCTGCCTTTCGGCGGCTACAAGCAGTCCGGTATCGGACGCGAACTCGGCAAACGCGCCGTCGAGGATTATACCGAAGAAAAGACTATTCAGTTTCATCGCGGCCAGCGCACCGGATGGTGGGTCGGCTGAGTTGGGAGACCCCGGCGGACGCCCGCCGGTGATGTGCATGCAACAAGGGAGGTACTACATGTTGCGCAAACTGCTTATCGGAACGGCTCTTGCGACGAGCTTTGCGTTCTCGGCGCATGCCGCGGACGTCAAGGAAGTGCAGATGCTGCATTGGTGGACGTCGGGTGGCGAAGCGGCTGCTCTGAACGTGCTCAAGCAGGATCTGTCCAAGGAAGGTTATGCATGGAAGGACGTGCCGGTGGCCGGCGGCGGCGGCGACGCCGCCATGACCGCGCTGAAGGCCATGGTCGCGGCCGGCAACTATCCGACGGCATCGCAGATGCTTGGCTACACCGTGCTCGACTATGCCGCCGCCGGCGTCATGGGCGACCTGACCGAAACGGCGAAGAAGGAAGGCTGGGACAAGTCGGTTCCCGCCGCCCTGCAGAAGTTCTCGGTCTATGACGGCAAGTGGGTTGCCGCCCCGGTCAACGTCCACTCCGTCAACTGGCTGTGGATCAACAAGGCGGTGATGGACAAGATCGGCGGCACCGAGCCGAAGACCTTCGACGACTTCGTCGCATTGCTCGACAAGGCCAAGGCCGCGGGCGTCATTCCCCTCGCTCTCGGCGGCCAGAACTGGCAGGAAGCCACGATGTTCGACTCCGTCGTCCTGTCGACCGGCGGTCCGGAGTTCTACAAGAAGGCCTTCAACGACCTCGACGAAGAGTCGCTCAAGTCCGACACGATGAAGAAGTCGTTCGACAACCTTGCCAAGCTGGTCACCTATGTCGACCCGAATTTCTCGGGCCGTGACTGGAACCTCGCCACCGCCATGGTCATCAAGGGCGACGCGCTGGTTCAGGTCATGGGCGACTGGGCCAAGGGCGAGTTCCACGCCGCCAACAAGACCCCGGGCACCGACTTCCTGTGCTACCGCTTCCCGGGCACCGACGGTTCGGTGATCTACAACTCCGACATGTTCGGCATGTTCAACGTTCCGGACGACCGCAAGGCCGCCCAGGTAGCGCTTGCCACCGCCACCCTGTCGAAGAGCTTCCAGTCGGCCTTCAACGTGGTAAAGGGTTCGGTCCCGGCCCGTACCGACGTTCCGGACACCGACTTCGACGCTTGCGGCAAGAAGGGCATCGCCGACCTGAAGAAGGCCAATGAAGGCGGCACGCTGTTCGGCTCGCTGGCCCAGGGCTATGGCGCACCGCCGGCCGTCGCCAATGCGTACAAGGACGTCGTGTCGAAATTCGTCCACGGTCAGATCAAGACCTCCGACGAAGCCGTGACCGAACTGGTCAAGGCGATCGACGACGCCAAGTAAGCGTAAACTGACCTCCCCCGCTTCGGCGGGGGAGGTCTCCTGTCGACAAAAGGTGTGGGACAACTCTGGTGCGTTTTCGCGCCGGGCGGTTTCCGACCAACCGGAACTGGATGAGCCGATGAGCACAGTTGCCGAAACCCGGATCAAGTTGACACCGGAGCACGACGCCCGTCCCGGCGCGTCTGTCCGCTCGCGGCTGCAGGATTTGCTGCCGAAGATCGTTCTGGCGCCGAGCTTCGCGGCGACGATCGTCTTCGTCTACGGCTTCATCCTGTGGACGATCTATCTGTCCTTCACCAATTCCAAGACCTTCCCGTCCTACGACATCACCGGCGCGCGCGCCTATCAGCGGCTGTGGCGCTGGACCTTCGAGAGCGACCCGCCGTCGAGCTGGTACACCTCGATCACCAATATGGGCATTTTCGGCTTCCTCTATATCGGTATCTGCCTGGCGCTCGGCCTGTTCCTGGCCATCCTGCTCGACCAGAAGATCCGCGGCGAAGGCGTGCTGCGGCCGATTTATCTCTACCCGATGGCGCTCTCCTTCATCGTCACCGGCGTCGCCTGGAAATGGTTCCTTGATCCCGGCCTCGGCCTCGAGCAGACGCTGCATCAATGGGGCTGGACGAGCTTCCATTTCGACTGGATCAAGAACAAGGATTTCGTCATCTACACTGTGGTGATCGCCGGCGTGTGGCAGGCCTCCGGCTTCATCATGGCGATGTTCCTGGCAGGACTGCGCGGCATCGACGGCGAGATCATGAAGGCGGCGCAGATCGACGGCGCTTCCACCTTCCAGCTCTACCGCCGCATCGTCATCCCGCTGCTCAGACCTGTCTTCCTGTCGGCCTTCATCGTGCTCGCGCACCTCGCCATCAAGTCCTATGACCTTGTCGTGGCGCTGACCAGCGGCGGCCCCGGCGGCTCGGCCTGGCTGCCGTCGAACTTCATGTATGAGTTCACCTTCAAGCGCAATGAGATGGCTGTCGGCTCGGCCAGCGCCGTGATCATGCTGATGACGTTGACCGCGATCATCGTGCCTTACCTCTATTCCGAGCTCAGGGAGAAGCCGCGATGAGCACTGTTGCCTCGCCTGCCCGTCCGGCTTCGAGCGGAATGAGCGCCCGAACGCTCAACCGCATCGTCATCTACGGCCTGCTCGCGCTGTTTGCGATCTTCTATCTGATGCCGCTCTTCGTCATGCTGGTCACCTCGTTCAAGACCATGGACGAGATCCAGAACGGCAACATGCTGGCGCTGCCGCAGTCGCCGACCATCGAACCCTGGTTCAAGGCCTGGGGCGAGACCTGCGTCGGCCTGACCTGCGCCGGCATCAAGGGCTATTTCTGGAACTCCATCAAGATGGTGGTGCCGGCGGTGCTGATCTCGACATTGCTCGGCGCGCTGAACGGCTATGTGCTGACCAAGTGGCGCTTCCGCGGCCACACGCTGGTCTTCGCCATGATGCTGTTCGCCTGCTTCATCCCGTTCCAGTCGGTGCTCCTGCCGATGGCGACGATCCTCGGCAGCATCGGCCGCTTCGGCGTCACGCTGCAGAACGCGACCGGCTTCAACTTCGGCCTCGGCAATTCGACGGTGAACCTGGTCTTCGTCCACGTGGTCTACGGCCTCGGCTTCACCACGCTGTTCTTCCGCAATTATTACGAGGCCTTCCCGACCGAGCTGATCAAGGCGGCGCAAGTCGACGGCGCCTCCTTCTTCCAGATCTTCCGGCGCATCATGCTGCCGAACTCGATGCCGATCTTCGTCGTCACCGTCATCTACCAGTTCACCAACATCTGGAACGACTTCCTGTTCGCCTCCGCTTACGCCGGCACCGGCGATGTGATGCCGATGACAGTGGCTCTGAACAATGTCGTCAACACCTCGACCGGCGTCGTGGAGTACAACGTCAACATGGCGGCGGCGATGATCGCCGCCCTCCCCACCCTGATCGTCTATGTCGTCGCCGGCCGCTATTTCGTGCGCGGGCTGATGGCTGGCGCGGTCAAGGGCTGATCTCTTTCTTAAAGGAACGACCATGGCTTTTCTGGAAATTGATGGACTGAAGAAGCGCTTCGGGAATGTCGAGATCCTGAAGGGCATCAATGTCGAGCTCGAAAAGGGCGGCTTCCTGGTGCTGGTCGGTCCGTCCGGCTGCGGCAAGTCCACCTTGCTCAACACCATCGCCGGGCTGGAGAACATCACCGAAGGCGAGATCCGCGTCGAGGGCCGGGCGATCAACGACCTGCATCCTTCGAAGCGCGACATCGCCATGGTGTTCCAGAGCTACGCGCTCTATCCGAACATGACGGTGGCCGGCAACATCGCCTTCGGCATGGAGATGCGCGGCGTGCCCGCCGCCGAGCGTCAGGCGGCGATCGACAAGGTGGCGAAGATCCTGCAGATCGGCCACCTGCTCAACCGCAAGCCGAGCCAGCTTTCCGGCGGCCAGCGCCAGCGCGTCGCCATGGGCCGGGCGCTGGTGCGCGACCCGAAGCTCTTCCTGTTCGACGAGCCGCTCTCCAACCTCGACGCCAAGCTGCGCGTCGACATGCGCATCGAGATAAAGCGCCTGCACGCCACTACAGGCACGACGATCGTCTATGTCACGCACGACCAGATCGAGGCGATGACGCTAGCCACCAAGATCGCCGTGATGCGCGACGGCGAGGTGCAGCAGTTCGGCACGCCGGCCGAGATCTATAACAACCCGACCAACATCTTCGTCGCCGACTTCATGGGTTCGCCGGCGATGAACCTGATCCCGGCCAAGATCGACGGCAACAGCGGCGCGCTCTCCGTGGTGCTCGACCGCGAGGCCCGTCAGCCGATCGTGCTGCCTATGCCCGGAGCGCCCGCGGGTCTTGCAGCCTTCAAGGACAAGCCGGTGATCTTCGGCGTGCGTCCCGAAGCCCTAACCGATCCGGAAGGTGCGGAACGCAACGGCTCCAGCATCGCCACCGCAGACTGCCACATCGAGGTCGTCGAGCCGGCCGGCTCCGACACCTTCGCGGTCACCAATCTCGGCGGCAAGGGCGTGGTGGCGCGGCTGCGCGCCGATGCCAAGATCCAGCCCGGCACCAGCACGCCCCTGGCTTTCAACCTGAGCAAGGCAGTGTTTTTCGACCCCGCGACCGAAAAGCGCATTCTCTGATGCATGTCGCCCAAAAGTGGCTCCGGTTTTGGGGCAACGACATGCATCAAAACAAAGATCTTTAGTCTATGACAAATCCGGATATCGTCATCATCGGCTCCGGCATCGGCGGCGCCACGATCGCCTCCGGCTTGGCCGGCAGCGGCGCCTCGATCCTGATCCTGGAGCGCGGCGAGCCCTTGCCCGCGACGCCGCATGCGCGCTCGACGCGGTCTATTTTCCTCGACGAGCACTACCGCCCGAAGGAGATGTGGCGCGAGGCCGGCGGCGCCGCCTTCAACCCCGGCAACTACTACTATGTCGGCGGCAATTCGAAGTTCTTCGGCGCGGTCCTGATCCGTTACCGCAAGGAGGACTTTTCCGAGCTCGAGCATTTCGGCGGCGTCTCGCCGGCCTGGCCGTTTTCCTATGACGAGTTTGAGCCGTGGTACTCGAAGGCCGAGCAGTTGTTTCGCGTGCGCGGCACGCTCGGCGAAGACCCGACCGAGCCGTTCCATTCGATCCCCTACGCCTTTAGGCCGGTGCCGGACGAGCCGCCGATCGCGCGCGCCCGCGCCGAATTGAAATCGCTCGGCCTGCATCCGGCTTCGCTGCCCCTCGGTGTCGACATCGACACCTGGCTGAAGGAGGGCAGGACCGGTTGGGACGCGTTCCCCAACACCGGCCAGGGCAAGATCGACGCGCAGACCGGCCCGCTGGCCGAAGCGTTGAAGGACCCTAATATCCGACTCGAAACCGGCGCCTTTGTCGACTGGCTCGAAACCGCGCCCGACGGCAAGTCGATCGCGGCAATCCACTACACCCAGAACGGCGCGCAAAAGACGCTGTCGCCGAAGCTGGTGATCCTGTCGGCCGGCGCCATCAACTCGGCCGCCATCCTGCTGCGCTCGCCTTCCGCGACAGGCAAGGGTCTCGCCAACAGCTCCGACCAGGTCGGGCGCAATTTCATGAACCACAATTCGGCCGCCATGCTGGCGATCGACCCGCGCCGTCGCAACGACAGCGTCTACCAGAAGACGCTGATGCTCAACGACTACTATCTGTCGGACGGCAAGGGCGGCAAGCCGTTCGGCAATGTGCAACTGCTCGGCAAGATCGACGGCAACATGCTGAAGGCCAATGTCAAGACGATGCCGAAATTCGCGCTCGACTACATGGCCGGCCATGCCGTCGACTGGTACCTGATGTGCGAGGACCTGCCCGATCCCGAAAGCCGCATCATGGTCGACGGCAAGGAGATCGTCATGCAGTGGCGGCGCTCCAACATGCAGTCGCTCGAAGGCCTGACCAAGGTCATGCGCGAGAACCTGCGCGCCTGCGGCTATCCGATCGTGCTGTCGCGCCCCTTCGACAAGCGCACGCCCTCGCATCAGTGCGGAACAGTGAAGATGGGCAACGACCCGGCGACGTCGCCGCTCGACCCATTCTGCCGCGCTTATGACCACCGCAACCTGTTCGTCGTCGACGGCGGCTTCCTGCCGACCTCGGCCGCGGTCAACCCGGCGCTGTCGATCGCCGCCCAGGCGCTGCGCGTTGCCGACTATCTCCGCAAGACGGAGCTTTCCTCATGATAGGCCGGCGCCGCCCCTCATCCGCCTGCCGGCACCTTCTCCCCGTATAGGGGGAGAAGAAGGCTAGCGAAAGCGGCCGCGACAGCCTCCTTCTCCCCGTCACTATACGGGGAGAAGTGCCCGGCAGGGCGATGAGGGGCAGCGCCGACCTTCGCAGGATCAGTCTCCAATGACCCGCCCGGCGGCCATTATCACCGGTGGCGCGCGCGGCATTGGCCTTGCCTGCGCGGAGGCATTGGCCGATGCAGGATTCGACATCCTTATCGCCGATCTCGCTGACATGCCCGCCGAGGAGCTTGCCGCGAACATCACCGCGCGTGGCGCGAAATTCGCCTACGTCCAATGCGACATCGCCAATCTCGCAGACCACACCACGCTTGTCGACGCCGCCATGCGCGCCTTCGGCCGCATCGATTGCCTGGTCAACAATGCCGGCGTCGGCGCCGTGGTGCGCGGCGACTTGCTGGAGCTGAAGCCGGAGAATTTCGACCGCGCGCTGAACATCAATCTGCGCGGCACGGTGTTCCTCAGCCAGGCCGTCGCCAAGGCGATGCTCGCGGCACCCGCGAGCGCCGCGAGGTCGATCATCACCATCACCTCGGTCAGCGCGACGATGGCTTCGCCCGAGCGTGCCGACTACTGCATCTCCAAGGCCGGACTTTCGATGTGGCTGAAGAACCTGGCGCTGCGGCTGGCGCCCGAAAACATCGGCGTGTTCGAGGTGCGGCCCGGCATCATCCGCACCGACATGACATCCGGCGTTTCCGCCAAATATGATGCGCTGATCGAGGGCGGCCTGGTGCCGGCCAAACGCTGGGGGGAAGCCGCCGACATCGGCGCGGCGGTGGCAGCGCTCGCTTCCGGAAAATTTGGCTTTTCGACCGGCTCGGTCATCGACGTCGACGGCGCGCTGTCCGTGCCGCGCTTGTGAGGAACCATGGCTGACTACATCATCGTTGGCGCCGGTCCGGCCGGCTGCGTTCTCGCCAACCGGCTGAGCGAGGATCCGGGCAATTCCGTGCTGCTGCTGGAAGCCGGCGGCAAGGACTGGCATCCGTTGATCCACATGCCGGCGGGCTTCGCCAAGATGACCAAGGGCATCGCCTCCTGGGGTTGGTCGACCGTGCCGCAGAGGAACATGAAGGACCGCGTCTTCTGGTACACGCAGGCCAAGGTGGTCGGCGGCGGTTCATCGATCAACGCGCAGATCTACACGCGCGGCAATGCCCGCGACTACGACGCCTGGGAGAAGGAAGAGGGGCTCGCCGGCTGGGGCTATCGCGACGTGCTGCCCTATTTCAAGCGCGCCGAAAACAACCAGCGCTTCGCCAACGACTTCCATGGCGACCAAGGCCCGCTCGGCGTCTCCAACCCGATCTCGCCGCTGCCGATCTGCGAGGCCTATTTCCGCGCCGGCCAGGAGATGGGCATTCCCTTCAATCCCGACTTCAACGGCGCTTCCCAGGAAGGCGTCGGCTATTACCAACTCACCCAGAAGAACGCGCGGCGCTCGTCCGCCTCGGTTGCGTATCTGAAGCCGATCGGCGACCGCAAGAATTTGACGGTCAGGACCGAAGTTCTGGTCACCCGCATCGTCGTCGAAAAAGGCCGCGCCATCGGCGTGGAGATCGTCGACAGGCCGGGCGGCGAGAAGACGATCCTGCGCGCCGAGCGCGAGGTGATCGTCTCCTCCGGCGCCATCGGCTCGCCGAAGCTTTTGATGCAGTCCGGCATCGGCCCCGCTGACCATCTGAAGTCGGTCGGCGTCACGCCGGTGCACGACCTGCCCGGCGTCGGCTCCAACATGCAGGACCATCTCGACCTGTTCGTCATTGCCGAATGCACCGGCGACCACACCTATGACAATTACGCCAAGCTGCACCGCACGATGTGGGCCGGCCTGCAGTATCTGCTGCTGAAGAAAGGGCCCGTCGCCTCCAGCCTGTTCGAGACCGGCGGCTTCTGGTACGCCGACCCGACCGCCGCCTCGCCTGACATCCAGTTCCATCTCGGTCTCGGTTCAGGCATCGAGGCCGGCGTCGAGAAGCTGAAGAACCCCGGCGTGACGCTAAACTCCGCCTTCCTGCGCCCGCGCTCGCGCGGCACCGTGCGGCTGAAGAGCGCCGACCCGGTCGACCATCCGCTGATCGACCCGAATTACTGGTCGGACCCGTATGATCGCGACATGTCGATCAAGGGTCTCAGCCTGGCGCGCGAGATCATGCGCCAGAAGGCCCTGCAGCCCTACGTGTTGCGCGAGGTACTGCCCGGCCCTGCCCTGCAAAGCGACGACGACCTGTTCGACTATGCCTGCCGCACCTCGAAGACCGACCATCACCCGGTGGGCACCTGCCGCATGGGCCATGACGCCATGGCCGTGGTGACGCCGGATCTGAGGCTGCGCGGTATCGAAGGCTTGCGCGTCTGCGACGCCTCCGTGATGCCGCGCGTGCCTTCTTCCAACACCAATGCGCCGACCATCATGGTCGGCGAAAAGGGCGCCGACCTGATCCTCGGCCGCGAGCCGCTGCCGCCGGCCGTGTTCAAGGGCAACCAGGCGGCGTGAGGAAAGATCTATGATCCGGCACTGCGTCTTTGTCCGTTTTCGCGACGATGTTCCCGCAACCGAGCGCGCGGCGATCCATGCCGATCTTGAAGCGCTGCGCTCCGTCATCGACGGCATGGGCAAGGTGCATTTCAGCTCGAATGTCAGCCCCGAACCGTTCGCGCGCGGTTTTGGCGACGGCTTCACCATCGACTTCCGCGACGCCGCCGCCCGCGACGCCTATCTCGTGCACGAGGCGCATCAGCGCGCCGGCGCGCGCCTGGTCGCCGCGCTCAAGGGCGGGACGGAAGGCCTGATGGTCTTCGACCTCGAGTTTACGGAAATGTGACCGCCAGTTCTCGAAAACCGGCAAATCTACGGTTCTCTTTTGCCCGCCAAGGAACATATCGTTCCTTTGACGGCGACAAAGGAGGAATGTCTTGGATCTCAATTCACAACAGAAGAAGACCGTTATTGCGTCATTTCTGGGCTGGACACTCGACGCGTTTGATTTCTTCCTTCTGACTTTCCTGCTCACCGACATTGCCGCTGAATTTCACACCGAGGTGCCCGCCGTCACCAAGGCGATATTCCTGACGCTGGCGACGCGTTTCATCGGCGCGTTCTTCTTCGGCATGCTTGCCGACAGATATGGCCGCAAGCCGATCCTGATGCTCAACATCGTCAGCTATTCGGTGATCGGCGCCCTGGCCGCCTTCTCCCCCAATCTCGGCATCTTCCTGGCGCTGCGCGCGCTGTTCGGCATCGCCATGGGCGGCGAATGGGGCCTCGGCTCCTCGCTCGCTATGGAATCCATCCCGCCCAGCGCCCGCGGCATGGTCTCGGGCATCCTGCAATGCGGCTATCCGGCCGGCTATCTGTTGGCCGCGGTGGTCTACGGCCTGCTCTACGGCCAGAAGATCGGCGACTTCACCTTCGGCTGGCGCGCCATGTTCCTGCTCTCCTTCATCCCGGCGCTGATTGTGCTCTTCATCCGTTCGCACGTGCCGGAATCGCCGGCCTTCGTCGAGGCGCAGAAATCGGTCAAACCGGGCCTTGTCGAAACCCTGCAGAAACACTGGGGCATCGCGCTCTATGCGGTGGTGCTGATGATGTTCTTCAACTTCTTCAGCCATGGCACCCAGGACCTCTACCCGACCTTCCTGAAGAAGCAGCATGGCTTCGACGCGCACACTGTGAGCTGGATCACCATCGTCGCCAATATCGGCGCCATCGTCGGCGGCCTCGCCTTCGGCGCGCTGTCGGAAAAGATCGGCCGCGTCAATGCGATTACGCTGGCCTGCCTGATCGCCTTCCCGGCGCTTCCGCTGTGGGCCTATTCGACGACCCCCTTCATGCTGGCGGTGGGCGCCTTCGTCATGCAGGTGGCAGTGCAAGGCGCATGGGGCGTCATCCCCGTGCATCTCAACGAGCTCTCACCCGGCGCCGTGCGCGCGACCTTGCCCGGCTTCATCTACCAGGCCGGCAATCTCGCGGCGTCCTATGGCGGTCCCTACCAGGCCGGCATCGCCGAAGCGCCCGGCAGCAGCTACGGCTACGCGCTGGCGCTGTTTGCCGGCGTGGTCGCCGTCTGCATCATCGTCGTCATCCGCTTCAGCCCGGAGAAGCGCGGTCAGGTGATGACCGTGGTGGATGGAGAAATCAGCCGAGCCTGAGGGCGACGACGCCGGCGACGATGCTGAGCGCGGCGGCGCCGCGCCAGCCCGTCATCTTCTCGCCCAGCGCGAAGACCGAGATCATCATGGCGAAAAGGATCGAGGTCTCGCGCAGCGACGCGACCGAGGCGATCGGCGCCTTGGTCATCGCCCACATGACGATCCAATAGGCGGCGCCGCTGAGCACGCCGGTGAACAGCCCCGCCTTCCAGTCGCGCGCTAGCACAGGCAGCGACCGCGGCCCGCGAAACACCACGCACAGCACCAGCGCCCAGGCCGCATCGCAGACGAACAGCCAGGCCGCGTAGCTTTGCGCGGTTGCCGCCAGCCTGGCGCCGCTGCCGTCGGAGAGCGTGTAGCTGGCGATGAAGATCGAGGTTCCCAGCGCAAAGCCGACGGCGCGCAGATTGAAGCGTTCTAAATGGACGCCGCCGCGGAACGACATCACCAGCGTGCCCGCGGACAACAGCAGGATGCCGAGGATAGCGAACGGCGCCGGCACCTCGCCGACCACGACAATGCCGCCGAGTGCCGACAGCAGCGGCGCCGTGCCCCGCGCCAGCGGATAGGTCTGCGCGAAATCGCCGGCCTTGTAGGCGCCGATCAGGAATGTCCGGTAGCCCATGTGGAAGACCACCGAAGCAAGGATGAATGGCCACACCTCGGCCTTCGGCACCTCGACGAAAGGCAGCGCGAACAGGGCGGCGAACCCCATGCCGAGCGTCATCAGCGTGATCGACAGGAAGCGGTCGAGATGCACCTTGACCAGCGCGTTCCAGATCGCGTGCATGGCCGCCGCAGAAAGCACGGCGAGGAAAACGAACAGCGTCATATCAGGTTCATCGAGCTCCCGCGCCGAAAGGGCTTTCGAGATCGATTTCGACCCTGAGCGGAAAATGATCCGAGGCGACCTCGCCGATATCGGCGCCTACCGAGCGGACGCGATCGGCCAGCATCCCGCCGACGAAGCAATGGTCGAGCCGGCGCTTGGCCAATTTGCCGTCGATGATCTTTTCATGCGTGTGGAAGTCGGCCGCCGGTTCGATCGCCACGGCGGCGGCATCGACAAAGCCGTCGATATAGGCAGCGCCGCGGTGATAGGGCGCCGAGCCGACGATGCGCCGGTATTCGGCGCTGCCCGGCTCCAAGTTGAAATCGCCCAGCCAGACCGCCGCCAGCGGGTTTTCCGGTTCCGGCTGGCCATTCGTCCAGTTGCGTTGCGGCTCGTCGTCGGCGCCGCTCCAAGGTCCGCCGTCGGCCGGAGCGCGGCGATGCTCGGCAAGCAGATAGTCGATCTGCTCCAGCCGCTCCTCGGCCGCGATATGGGCGAGATGCAGCGACAGAACCCGTAGAGGCCCGGCCGGCGTGCGGATCATGCATTCGAGCGCGGCGTTGCGCGTGTTGAGCGGCCTCAGCGTGCGCCTGAGCGGCAGCGTGTGCAGGCGCGACCAGATGATCGGCAGCCTCGACAGCACCATGGTGCCGAACTGCCGCCGACGATTGACGACGCGGCCATCGTGGATCTGGCTTGCATCCATGTCGAAGGCTGGACCGTAGACCCAGTGGTAGCCGGGCAGCAGGCTGGAAAGGATCTCCGGCTGGTCGTCCTCATGGGAGCGTTGCCAGTGACGCTCGACTTCCTGCAACGCAATGATGTCGGCGCCGTCGACCAGGCGCGCGGCACGGGCGAGATCGTAACGCCCGTCGCTGCCATAGCCATACTGGATGTTATAGCTGATTAGCTTCATTGTTTAACCGGCTCACTTCTGAGATCGCAGTAGCGCCCCGGCTCCGGCGTTGCAATGTGCCGCGCCGGCAGGCGGAATAGTCCAGTCGAAGGCGGGCGTATCGACACTCGCTAATAGGTCGTCAGCGGCTGATAGCTTCCGGCTGGCGACGCGGCCAGTTCGGCCCAGTCGATCTCCTCTTCCAGCCGGTGGTAGGCCTCGTCGCCGATCGTGCCGTTGCGGCGCAATTCCTCCAGCGTGTCGCGCTGGCGGTTGATGGCGTAGAGCCGCAGCCGGTCATACTCGGTCGCCGCTTGCGCATCCTCGGGGTTCTCCGCGACCTTGCGCTGCGCCTCATATTGCTCGCGCACCACCGCAGCGGCGGCCGATGTCTTGCGGCTGAGCACATCGAGCGCGGCCTGCATGATGGCGACGCGCGCCTGCGCCACTTCGCCGTCGATCGTCGTATCGCGCGGGAAATCGAGCCGGCGCAGCAGCGGCTTCAGGCTCATTCCTTGCAGCACCAGCGTGCCCAGCACCACGGCGAAGGCGGCAAGCACGATCGGGTCGCGCCCAGGGAAGCCGGCGGGCAAGGCGATCGCCGCGACCAGCGTCACCAGCCCGCGCATGCCGCACCAGCCGACGAGCACGGCGCCCGGAAATGTCGGGCCATCGCGCCGTTCTTCCTCGCTGGCGTAGCGGCCGAACCAGCGTATCACCGCGACGTAGCCGGCCACCCAGACGATGCGCGCCACGATGACGACGGCAAGCACCGTCGCGGCGAACAGAAAGGCTTCGCCCTGCCCGTCGCCCGACAGGCGGCCGACGATCGACCGCGCCTGCAGCCCCATCAGCACGAAGGCCAGCACGTTGAGCACGAACACCGCCGATTCCCAGACCGAATACGTGCTGACGCGGCGTCTGGCAGACATGCGGCGGGGCGCCCGGCGCGCGATGGTGATGGCATAAACGACGATGGTGATGATGGCGGAGAGGCCGAGCTTGTCGGCGATGATCCAGACCGCGAAGGTCCCGGCGAACTGCACCACGGTACTGCTTGCCGCATCCTCGATACGCTGGAGCGCGATCAGCGAGAGGCGACCGAAAACGTAGCCGGCGACGACACTGCCTATGGTCGCCAGCAGGATAACCGGCACGGCATCCCTCCACACCAGCGAGCCGATGGCGGCGGCAACCGATATGCGGTAGATCAGCAGCGCCGTGGCGTCGTTGAGCAGGCTCTCGCCCTGCAGGATGGCGGTGAGCCGATGCGGCACCTTGAACTGGTTGAGCACAGCGCTTGCCGCCACCGCGTCCGGTGGCGCGACGATGGCGCCGAGCGCGATCGCCGCCGCGATCGGCAAGCCGGCCATCTTCCAGCCGACATAGGCGACGACCGCAGCGGTGAAGACGACGGCGCCGAGCGCCAAAAACGCCAGCGATAGCCGATAGCGCTTCAGATCCCGCAGCGATGTGTCGTAGGCCGAATCCAGAAGCACCGGCGCGATGAACAGCGCCAGCGCCAGTTCCGGATCGATCTCGATCATCGGCGCGCCGGGCACGAAGGCCAGCCCCACCCCGGCAAGCGCCAGCAGCGACGGGTAGGGTATCTCCAATCGCCGCGACAACGCCGTCAGCGCCACCGCAATCAGAAGCAGGACTAGGGTGAGTTCGAAAAGGGCCATGGGATTATCGCAGCGGCTGAAAAGTCAGTTGCAGGGACAAGGTGACAGGATACCGTCGATTGTCCAGCGGGTCTTGCTTGCCTGGCTGTATGCGGCCCACTGGTCGCCTTGTAAGCGTTCGTCATGATCCTCATCGGCCAGTACGATTCGCCCTTCGTCCGCCGCGTCGGCATCGCGCTCATGCTCTACGGCCTGCCTTTCGAGCACCGGCCATGGTCTGCCTTCGGCGACGCCGACAAGATCAGGCCCTACAACCCGCTGACGCGGGTGCCGACACTGGTGCTCGACAATGGCGAGGTGCTGATCGAAAGCCACATGATGCTCGACTATCTCGACAGTCAGGTGGCGACCGACAAGAAGCTGTTTCCGGCAAGCGAGCCGGCGCGCCGCCAGGCGCTCAAGGTCGCGGCTTTAGCCATCGGGTTGGGCGACAAGATCGTCAGCCTGTTCTACGAAAAACGAATGCACGACAAGGTCTCGGACCTGTGGGTCGGACGCTGTCGCACGCAGATCGAGACGGTACTTGCCGTTCTGGAAGCCGACCGCGCTTTACGCCCCGGCCCCTGGTGGTTCGGCGACCGTTTCGGCCACGCCGACATAGCGGTCGCCGTGATGCTGCGCTTTCTCGCCGATGCGCATCCCCGGCTGGTGGCGATGGCCGGCTTTCCGGCGCTCGCCGCCCATGCGGCAAGCATGGAAGCCATGCCGGTTTTTCAAGAGATATCGCAGCCGTTTATCGCGCCGGCTTGAGCCCAGCACAGCCTAATGCAGCACCAGCATGTCGCCCGACGAGAACGAGATATCCGCCTTGTCGCCGACGGCAGGCGGCGGCGTCGTCGAATTGTTGAACGTGTCGAGCGACACCGTGTTGCCGCCGATGCCGACGCGCACGCGGATGACGGAACCCAGGAAATGCACCTCGGCGATCTCCCCCGACAGGCTGGTGTCATGGCCGGGCTGGCGCGCCAGCGAGATGGCTTCCGGCCGCAGCGCCAGCGAAAGCGTATCGCCGGACTTCGAACCGTTGAGCTTGCCCTTGAGCGAGACCTCCTGGGCGTTGACCTGCACCTTGCCGGCCGAGGCGTCCGTGACCTTGCCTTCCAGCACATTGAGCGTGCCGACGAAATTGGCGACGAATTTGGTCGCCGGCCGGTTGTAGATCTCGAACGGCGTGCCGACCTGCTCGGCTTTGCCGCCATACATCACCGCGATGCGGTCGGAGATCGACAGCGCTTCTTCCTGGTCATGCGTGACGAAGATGGTGGTGATGCCGAGCTTCTTCTGGATCGAGCGGATTTCCTCGCGCAGCGACACGCGCACCTTGGCGTCGAGCGCCGACAGCGGCTCGTCGAGCAGAAGCAGTTTGGGTTTTGGAGCAATGGCCCGCGCCAGCGCAATGCGCTGCTGCTGGCCGCCGGAGAGCTGGTAGGGATAGCGGTCGGCCATCTGCGGCAGCTTGATGATGTCGAGCATCTCGGCGACGCGGGAATCGATAGCGGCCTTGGCCATGCCCGCCACCTTCAGCCCGAAGCCAATGTTCTGCGCCACCGTCAGGTTGGGGAACAGCGCATAGGCCTGGAACACCATGCCGACATTGCGCTGGTTGGGCTTCAGCCTGGTGATGTCCTTGCCGGCGACGACAATCTTGCCGGCAGAAGGCTCCTCAAAGCCGGCCACCATGCGCAGCACCGTCGTCTTGCCGCAGCCCGACGGGCCGAGGAAGGAGACAAACTCGCCGGGCGCGACATCAAGATTGAAATCCTCCACCACCGTTGTGGCGCCGAAGGACTTTCGCACATGCTGGATGGAGAGGAACGGCTCGGCCATGGTTTTGACTTTCAGTTCGGGCGGTTCGCCGATTTCGGCGCGAAGCGGGACAGGATCTGGATCAGCGACATGCAGCCCCAGGTTATCACAAAAGCGATGATGGACAGCGCCGCGGGTTCATAGGCACGGTTGGCCACCAGGTTCTGCAGATACGGACCGAAGGCTGGCCGGTTGAGCAGGCTTGCCATGGTGAATTCGCCGATGACGATAGCGAAGGTGAGGAACGCGCCCGACAGCACCGCGATCAGCACATTGGGCAGAATGACCCGGGCAACGATCGTACCCCAGCCAGCACCCAGGATCTGCGCGGCTTCCGTCAGCGTGCGCACGTCAATGGTGCGAAGACCGGTGTCTACGGCCCGGTACATATAAGGCAGCGCCAGTGCCGCATAGCCGATGACCAGCAATGCGTTCGCTCCCAAATTCGACCCCAGGAACGGCAACGGTGAATTCGAACCGTACATGCGGATGTAGCCGAAGACGATGACGATGGCCGGAATGACCAGCGGCAGCAGCGTGATGAATTCCACGATCGGCCTGAGCTGCGGCAAGCGCAGGCGGATCCAATATGCCGTAGGCACGACGATCAGCACGCCGAGAAGGATGGTGAAGATGGCGACGACAACGGAGAACAGGAACGTCGCCTGGAACTGGCTATCGCCGAGCACGACCTTGTAGGCGTCGAACGAATAGACGCCACGCCGCATGCGTAGCGAGAACTCGATTGTCGCGATCAGCGGAATGAAGAAATAAGCCGCGCCGAGAAGGAAGACGACCCAGGCCCAGAACTTGCCCGATTTCATTTCAGCCACCTCTCCGAGCGCGTCCGGAACCAGATGTAGAAGATGTTGGCAAGCCCGGTGATGAAGATCATGCCGAAGGCGATCGCATAGCCGAGATGGGCATTGTGCAGGACGTCGCCACGGATCTGGGCATAGAGCAGGATCGGCACGATGTTGAGCGACGAGCCCGTCAACGCGTAGGCGGTGGCGATGGCTCCGAAGGCGTTGGCGAACAGCAGGATTACGGTGCCGAGGAAGCTCGGCCACAGCACCGGTATCACGACGATGCGCCAGTACTGCGCCTGCGTCGCGCCAAGCGTCGCGGCGGCCTCGCCCCATTCTTTCTTCAGCCCATCGATCGCCGGTACGATGATGACCACCATCAACGGGATCTGGAAATAGACATAGGTGATCGTCAGTCCCCAGAACGACAGCAGGTTGAAGCCGTGCGCATATATGTTGAGCCCCACCAGCGTGTTGAGCAGGACGGTGACGAGACCAAGCCGGCCGAGCGTAGCGATGAAGGCGAACGCCAGCGGCACGCCGGCGAAATTAGAGGCCACGCCGGAAAAGGTCAGTGTCGCCGAACGTATCCAATTGGGTAGCCCGCCGCGAACGATCGCGATGGCGATGGCGAGACCTGCGAAAGCGCCGATCAGCGATGACGCCAGGCTGACCTTTATGGATATCCAGTAGGCGGCAACGATATTGGCCGAGAACAGCGCGACGATATTCGCGAATGTGAACTCGCCCGCGTCGTTCTGGAATGCGCCCAGCATCAGATAGAGCGTGGGCAGGATCAGGAACATCAGAGCGAAGATGAAGAACGGCGTTACGCCAAGCCATTGCGTCGGCAATCGCATGGCGCGCGCTTCCTCTGGGGGCGCGGTCTTTCCCGCAACGGCCTGGTTGGAAAGCGTAAGATCGGTCATGCGCCGGCTACCGTCTTGGAGGAAAGTCCGGGCGGCCTGGCGGCCGCCCGGGGATTGCAGTCTTACTTGACGTTGGCGCCGACGACGGCGTCCCAGTTCTTGGTGATGGCTTCCTTGGCCTTGCCCTGCTCGTCGAGCGACGGGAACACGGCCGAGGCATAGGACTCGGCCGGCGGCAACTTGGCCAGCACGTCTGCCGGGATCTTGCCGTTCTTGGCGAGATCGTTGAAGCGGATCGGGTGGCAATAGCCCTTCAGCCAGCCGATCTGGCCCTCGTCGGAATAGAGGTATTCCATCCACAGCTTGGCGGCGTTCGGATGCGGCGCGTAGGCGCTGATCGCCTGCACATAGACACCGGCGACGACGCCGGTCTTCGGCACGATGACGTCGACGGGCGGGTTGCCCTTCAGCGTGTCGCGGCCGGCAAGCGCGTTGTAGTCCCAGGTGACGAGGATCGGCGTCTGACCCTGGGCGAGCGTCGCCGTCTTGCCGATGACCGGCACGAAATTGCCGGCTGCGTTGAGCTTCTTGAAGTAGTCAAGACCGGCGGTGCCTGCGGCTTCACCTGCGGCGGCGCCACCGGAAAGGCCGGCAGCATAGACCGCCTGGATGGCCTGGTTCGAAGCACGCGGATCACCGGCCAACGCGACCGAGTTGGCGAATTCCGGCTTCAGCAGATCGGCCCAGTCGGTCGGCGATTCCTTAACCAGATCCTTGTTCACCTGGAAGGCGAGCACACCGTAGTAGTCGCCGTACCAGGCGCCATCGGCGTCCTTGGCGCTGTCAGGAATCGAGTCCCAGGTCGACACCTTATAGGGCATCAGCAAACCGTCGGCCTTGGCCGTCGGACCGAAGGACAGACCGACGTCGATCACGTCGGGAGCCTGCGGGCCCTTATTGTCCTTGTTTGCCTTGATCGCCTCGACCTCGTCACCCGAACCGGCGTCGGGATTGAGCTCGTTGATGGTGATTTCCGGATACTTAGCCTTGAAACCGTCGATCACTGCCCCGTAGCCGCACCAGTCATGCGGAAGCGCGATGGTGGTGAGCTGGCCTTCAGCCTTCGCGGCCTTGACGAGATCGTCCATCGAATCCGCGGACGAAATCACCGTCGACGCAAAGAGCGCCGCGGCCGAAAGGGAAAGCACTTTCCCCGTGAACTTGAACATTTGTTCTCTCCGTTGAACTGGCGCGCTTAAGCGCCTGCGATGCGGGTATCGTTTTCGTGTGACAGCCAGATGAAGGCTTTTTGAAACCGGAGCCCCGCGGCACAAAAAGTTAACTCTTTTTAACGGGCTGTAGCAATTAGCCCGCACTTAATTTTCCGGCTAATGGTTATCTCCCTTGATTTTTGCCCCTTCTCCCTTTTCTCGAGTGTTCCCTTATTCAACTTTATAGGCATGGGAAGCCGGCTTTCATACCTCGCCGGCGATCGCATTTTCGAGCAGCGTCAGCGCCGCCTTCTTGGTGAGCTTGACAGGATTGCCGCCCGCCGTCGGGTCGACCACCGCCATGTCGGCGATCAGGCCCTTGCGCTTCTTGTCCATGTCGAGGCCTTTGATCAGGCCGGGCAGCGCATGCGGCACCTTGAGCTCCTTGCGCATCTTGATGATCGCCTTAGCGAAGCCGTCGAAGCCGCCCTTGATGCCGCAATAGGCGGCAAGCCGGGCGATGCGGTCCTCGATCGCCTCGCGATTGAAGGCGAGCACATAGGGCATGAATACCGCATTGGTCATGCCGTGATGGGTGTCGTAAAGCGCGCCGATCGGATGCGACAGCGAGTGGATGGCGCCGAGCCCCTTCTGGAACGCGGTGGCGCCCATGGCGGCGGCACTCATCATATGGGCGCGTGCGACCAGATCCTTGCCGTTGGCGAAGGCCTTGGGCAGGTTCTCGAAAACCAGCCTGATGCCCTCGACAGCAATGCCGTCGGCCATCGGATGATAGCCGGGGGCGCAATAGGCCTCCAGGCAGTGGGCGAGCGCGTCCATGCCGGTGCCGGCGGTGATGAAGCCCGGCATGCCGACCGACAGTTCCGGATCGGCAATCACGATGGCCGGCAACAGCTTGGGATGGAAGATGACCTTCTTGGTGTGGGTCTCCTCATTGGTGATGACGCCGGCGCGGCCGACTTCCGATCCGGTGCCGGCCGTGGTCGGCACCGCGATGATCGGCGCGATGGCGTCGGAATTGGCGCGCGTCCACCAGTCTCCGACATCCTCGAAATCCCACACCGGCCGCGTCTGCCCCGCCTGGAAGGCGATCAACTTGCCGAGGTCGAGCGCCGAGCCGCCGCCGAAGGCGATGACGCCGTCATGCTTGCCCTTCTTGAACACGGCGATGCCGACGGTGAGGTTGGACTCGACCGGGTTCGGCCTCACCTCGGAGAAGACGCCGTAAGGAATCTTGGCGTCGTCGAGTATCTTCAGCGTCGAAGCGACGACCGGCAGCTTGGCCAGGCCGGGATCGGTGACGAACAGCGGCCGCTTGATGCCGGTGGCCGCCAGCACGTCGGGCAGTTCCTTGATGCGGCCGGCGCCGAAGCGGACGGTGGTCGGGTAGTTCCATTTGGAAATCAGCTTGGACATTGTTCGTCTTTCGAAAGGTCAGATTGCTTCGCGCAAGTGGTAGGATTTCGGCCGGGTCAGATTGTCGTAGCCGATGGCCGAGAGTGCGGCGCCCTTGCCGGTGTCCTTGACGCCGGTCCAGACCAGCGCCGGATCGAGATAGTCGCAGCGGTTCATGAACACCGTCCCGGTCTCGACCCGGTCGCCGATAGCCATGGCGCGATCGGTATCGCGGGTCCAGATCGAGGCCGTCAGGCCGTAGGGACTGTCGTTCATCAGTGCTATGGCTTCCTCGTCGTTACGCACCTTCATGATGCCGACGATCGGCCCGAAACTTTCCTCGCGCATGACGCTCATCTGGTGGTCGACCTCGGTCAGCACTTCGGGCGCCAGATAGGGCGAGCCTTCGCGGTCGTTCTCGACCTTCATGTTGATATGCGCCTTGGCACCCTTGCGCAGCGCCTCGGCTTTCTGCTCGCGGATCAGGTCGGCAAAGCGCGCCTGCGCCATCGGCCCCATCGTCGTCGCCTGCTCCAGCGGATTGCCGACGACATAATTTTTGGTCTCGGCGATGAAGCCTTCGACGAATTCGTCATAGACCTTCTCATGCACATAGACGCGCTCGATGCCGCAGCAGCACTGTCCCGAATTGAAGAAGGCGCCGTCGACCAGGTTGGCGACCGCGTGGTCCATCTTGGCGTCGGGCAGCACATAGGCCGGGTCCTTACCGCCAAGCTCGAGCCCGAGGCTCATGAAGGTGCCGGCCGCTGCTTTTTCGATGGCGCGGCCGCCGCCGACCGAACCGGTGAAGTTGACATGGTCGATCTTGCCGGAACCGAGCAGCTTTTCGGTCTGGGCGTGGTTCATGACCAGGTTCTGGAACAGGCCCTTGGGCAGGCCGGCCTTGTCGAAAGCCTGCTGGAAACGCTCGCCGACCAGCAGCGTCTGCGCGGCGTGCTTCAGGATGACGGCGCTGCCCGACATCAGCGCCGGCACGATGGTGTTGACCGCGGTGAGATAGGGATAGTTCCACGGCGCGATGACCATGACGACGCCGAGCGGCACCTTCTTCACGTAGCGGCGGAATCCGTCCTTCGGGTTGGAAGCCAGCACCGGCTTGAGCGCCTGTTCGGCGATCTCCACCATATAGTTGGTGCGTTCCTTGACGCCGCCGAACTCGCCGCCATAGCGCACCGGCCGTCCCATCTGCCAGGCGATTTCCGGCACGATCTCGTCGGTCATCGCGACCAGCGCTTCGAGCATCGCCAGCATGTACTTGCCGCGCTCGACGACAGGCGTCTCAGCCCATTTCTCCTGCGCCGCCCTGGCGCGCTCGACAGCGGCGTTGATCGCCTGGTCGCTCGCAACGGGACGCTCGGCATAGATCGAGCCGTCGATGGGGGATTTCAGTTTGACCGTTTCGGTCATGTCTTCCTCGCAGTTTACAATAAACTTGAATCACGTGGCTGGCGCTGCCTTTCGCACCAGCCGGCACCATCTGCCCGAATGCCAAGGCCCTCTCTTCCGTCAATGCGAAAGCAGGGGCAGTGCCGATCTCAAGGCACTTTAGTACCGTTCGAAGCCTCGATGCAGTTCCCAATCCGTAATGCGGCGGTCGTATTCGAACTGCTCCCAGCGGGCGGTGTGCACATAGTGCTCGATCACCGCCTCGCCGAAGGCCTGTTTCAGCATCTTCGACTTGGCCAGCGTCTCGGTGGCGTCGCGCAGCGTCTTCGGGATCTCCGGCAGCCGCGAAGCCTGGTAGGCATCGCCGACGAAAGGCTTCTGCAACTCCAGCTTCTCGTCGATGCCGGCCAGCCCCGACGCGATCAGCGCCGCGAAGGCGAGGTAGGGGTTGAGGTCGGCGCCGCCGATGCGGCACTCCATGCGGATGCCCTTGGTGCCCTCGCCGCAAAGGCGGAAGCCGGCGGTACGGTTGTCCTCGCTCCACATGATCTTGGTCGGCGCGAAGGTGCCGGCCTGGAAGCGTTTGTAGGAGTTGATGTAGGGCGCCAGGAACCAAGTGAACTCCTTGGCATACTTCAACTGCCCGGCCGCCCATTGCTGGCCGAGGGTGGACAGCGTCCAATCAGCCTTCTTGTCGAAGAACAGCGGCGTCTTGCCGTCGGCGCTCCACAGCGAATTGTGGATGTGGCTGGAATTGCCGGCCAGGCCATAATTGTACTTGGCCATGAACGAGATGGCCTTGCCTTCGGAATCGGCGATCTCCTTGGCGCCGTTCTTCAGGATGACGTGGCGGTCGGCCATGTCGAGCGCTTCGGCATAGCGCACATTGATCTCTTCCTGTCCGGGACCCCACTCGCCCTTCGAGTTCTCGATCGGAATTCCGGCCGCCTCCATCTCGTTGCGCAGCCGGCGCATGACGCCTTCTTCCTTGGAAGTGATGCCGATCTGGTAGTCGCCGATATAGGGCGAGGCCGAGTCCAGCCCCTGCCAGTGTTTCTTGCGGGCCGAATCGTAGGTTTCGCTGAACAGGTAGAATTCGAGCTCGGAAGCGAAATAGCCGATATAGCCGCGTTCCTTCAGCCGATTGACCTGCTTCTTCAAGATGGCGCGCGGCGAGTGGCCAAGATCCTCATGCGTGTGATGGTCGAGCACGTCGCAGATGACCAGCGCCGTCTTTTCCAGCCATGGAATGCGCCGCAGCGTCGACAGATCCGGCTTCATGACGAAGTCGCCATAGCCCTTCGACCAGCTCGCCGCCTTGTAGCCCGGCACCGGCTCCATATCGATATCGCAGGCCAAGAGATAGTTGCAGCCATGCGTCTCGCCATGCGCGGAATCGACGAAATACTGGGCCAGGAAGCGTTTTCCCGAGAGGCGGCCCTGCATGTCGACGATGCAGGCCAGCACCGTGTCGATCTCGCCGTTCGAGACCGCTTTCTTCAATTGATCGAACGAGAAATTCCCGGCCATACCTTTGGCGCTCCAGTGCTTGGTCGTTGAGAGGGAAAACGAGCCATGGCCGGCGGGATGCCGGCCATGGCCATGGTGGTGGGTATCAGTGGCCGGTCTCGCCGACCGCCTGTTCCGCTGCCTTGATCGCCGCCTGACGCGCCGCGATGATGTCGCCGAGCGGCGGACCCTGGAAGCGGTTGCGTTCGAAGGCGAACCAGACGATCGCCGTCAGGATGAAGAAGCCGACGGTGATGTAGAGCGCCCAGTCGTTCGGCGGCTGGATGCCGATGATGAAGATCAGGATCATCGACACGATCGACAGGAAGGCGAACAGCATGAATATGCCGCGGCCCATGTTCCATGGCCCCATCTTGTCCCACTTCGGTGTGCCCCAGGCCAGCATGCCTAGCACGATCGGCACGGTGAAGGAGAGGAACAGGAAGATGACCGTGCAGGACACCACGATGGTGTAGGCCGAGGTGCCGGCGACCGAAACCAGCGTCGAACCCCAGACGAACAGCACCGACAGGATCGACGCCGTCCAGATCGCCGCCACCGGCGTGCGATAGGTCGGGCTGACCTTGGCGAGTGCCGAGGAGCCCGGCAAGCCGCCGTCGCGCGAGAAGGCAAAGATCATGCGCGAAGCCGACGTCACCGTGGCGAGGCCGCACAGCAGCTGCGCGATGAACACCACGAGATAGACGAACTCCTTGATGCCCGAGGGAACGCGCTGGTCGAAGGCCCAGAAGAACACGTTCCAGCCCTGCTTGGCGGCATCGTCCATGTTCGGGATCATCAGGATGAAAGCGGCTAGGAACAAGTAGCCGAAGACAGCCGACCAGATCACGGACATCACCATCGCGCGCGGCACGGAAGAGGCCGCCTTGATGGTTTCTTCCGACGTGTGCGCGGAAGCGTCATAGCCGGTGATCGTATAGATCGGCAGCAGGAGGCCGAGCGCGAACACCCAGGCATTCGACACCTGCGGCCAGACGCCGCCGCCGGCATCGCCCGAGTAGTTATGGAAAGTGAACAGACGGCTGAAATCCCAGGTCTCGGCGCAGAACAGGCAGACCACTGCGATCAGGATCGAGCCGAAGAAGATCAGATAGCCCGAGAAGTCGGTCAATTTCGCCGTCAGCTTGATACCGAGATGGTTGATCAGCGCCTGGGCGCCGGTGATAACGACCAGGAAGATCATCTGGTTGGTCAGCGAACCCTCAATTCCCAGCGCCGGGCCGAAGGCGCCGACAAAGAAGGTCCAGGTGCCGACATTGATGGCGCCGAGCACGGTGATAAGGCCGAGCAGGTTGAGCCAGGCCGTCACCCAGCCGGTGCCGCGATTGCCGAGGATCGAGCCCCAGTGATAAAGGCCGCCGGCCGTCGGATAGGCCGAGCTGATCTGCGACATGGCCACCGCGAAGGTGAGCGACACGAAGCAGCCGACGAGCCAGCCAATGCCGATGCCGATACCGCCGGCACCGGAGGTTGCCTGGGCCAGCGAATTGATGCCGCCCGAAAGGATGCAGATGATGGAGAAGGAAACCGCGAAGTTCGAGAAGCGGCTGAGCCGCCGCTCCAGTTCCTGGGCGTAGCCCATGCTGTGGAGGTGTTTTACGTCCTCCGCCTTATCTGATTCAGTATAACCAGGTGCTGCCATTGAAAGTCCCCTTTAAGTCTTAGCTGGCCGATTGAACTGACTTTCCCACTGCGCTTTGACTGGAGCCCCTGGCCTCCTCGGGCTCCAGATTAGAAAAGATGCCGGTGAGCAGATCCGCCCATTTCCGCTGCCCGGCTTCGCCGGAGATTTCGTCGTTGCGGATTTCGATCATCGCGCAGGGCAGCCCGCGCGAACGCGCATGCCGTTCCAGCGTGAAATAAACGCGGTCGGCCGGCGAATAGGGCTCGTTGACGCCGACGGTGACGCCGGACAACCGCCGCAGCGCGCCGATCAGAGGTGCTGCCAGCCGGCGGTCCTCATCGTGGATGATGCCGATATGCCAGGGCCGGCTCTTGCCTTTGTAGACCGGCGTGAAGGAGTGGACCGAGACCAGCCTGGTCTCCTGGCCGCGCGCCAGACGCTTTTCGATGATGTCGGCGATCGCGCCGTGGAACGGACGCCATGCGAGATCGACGCGGGCGGCGCGCTGCTTGTCCGACAGGCCGGCATTGCCGGGAATGACTGTCGTCTCGCTGACTGGCGGCACGAGATCCGGCGCATCGAGCGGCCGGTTGCAGTCGATGACGAGGCGCGACACACGCGTCTCGATCAGCGTGGCGTCGAGCGCCTCGGACATGCGGCTGGCGACGGGCAGCGCGCCGGGGTCCCAGGCGATGTGGCGGGTAAGATCTTCCGCGGCGAGACCGAGCGTGCCGAATTCAGCGGGCAGGACGTTGGAGGCGTGGTCACAGGTGAAGACAAACGGGCTTGATCCGCCGGGGTTAGTCACCCTTACGGTCTCAGACGGTGCAGGGCTAGCGGGCCGAGCTTTCTCCATTATCGTCCCCTGGGGAACGCTGTACCGTATGTTACGTATTTTGTATCATTGCGTCCCTGTGGATTATTTCATACACATTGTCGGACTTTGTCAAACGCGAATTCGCAAAACAGCGGCGACGGGTCAAACGGGCGGGGGAAAACGATGATTTCCAGCATTGCCGAACTGATCTCGGACCGCATCGGCACGATGCCAGCCGGCGAGCGCCGCGCCGCGCAGACGCTGATCGCCAACTATCCGCTGACCGGGCTGAAGACGGTCGCCGAGTTCTCGAGCGCCGCCGGCGTCTCCTCGCCGACGATCCTGCGCTTCGTCGCCAGGCTTGGCTTCCAGAATTATCCGGAGTTCCAGGCGGCGCTACAGGATGAGCTGGCGGCGCAGCTGCAATCGCCGGCTTCGCGCACGCTCAATCCGTCGTCCGCCGCCGGTGCCGCTTCGCCGATGCTGGAAGCGACGCTCGACAACATGCGCGAAACCTTCCGGCATCTGTCAGAAAAGCAGATCGACGACATCGCCGCCACGCTTGCGGGACGGCGCGGCAAGACCTTCCTGATCGGTGGCCGCTTCACCGACCCGCTGGCACGCTACATGGCGGCGCACCTCGCGATCATCCAGCCGGACGTCCACCACCTCGCCGGCCAGGAAAGCATCTGGCGCGACCGGCTGATCGACATGGGCAAGCGCGACGTCCTCGTGACCTTCGACATCAGGCGCTACCAGGAAAGCCTGATCCGCTTCGCCGAAAAGGCGCATGAGCGCGGCGTGCAGATCGTGCTCTTCACCGACCAGTGGCTGTCGCCGATCGCCCGTTTCGCCCGCCACGTCATCGCCGGGCGCACCGCGGTTCCCTCGGCCTGGGATTCGTCGGCCGCGCTTTTCGTCGTCGCCGAAACGCTGATCGGCGCCGTCACCAGGCGGCTCGAGGCGGAAGGCGCCAGGCGCATCCGCGATTTGGAGAGTTTGCGCTAGCCTAGCAACGCGCCTCAGACCGAAAAACTGGCGAAATGCAAGGCTCGGACGGCGCGCAACGCTTCACGTTACCGAGATTTAATGTGCACGATTGCGTGATAATTGCCATAAACCGGTGATATCGCGATGTCGCGCGGCCGGTCTTTGCCCCGCCGCGCCGTCGCTTGAGCCTGCTTCCATCGGAGCGGCGGACGCGTTGCCACCGGAGTTTCGATGCGGACCTGGAAACAGATTGTCGTAGCGCTCGTGATCGTTGTAGCGGCGGTCGCCGCGTGGGCGCGGTTCTATCCCGGCGCCCCCGATATCCTGGCGCGCTGGGGCATGGACTGGGCGAGCGCCGCGACCCCGCCCGAGCCGAAAAACACCGCCGCCGGCTCCATGCAGGGCGGGCGCAGCCGCGCCGGCCAGATCGTGACCATCGTCGCCACGCCGGCCGGCACCGCCACCATCAACGACCGGCTGCAGGCGATCGGCACCGGTCGCGCCAGTGCCACCGTCACCGTCAATCCCTACTCTTCCGGCCGCCTCACCGAATTGCTTGTGAAGTCCGGCACGCATGTCGAGAAGGGCGACGTCATCGCAAAACTCGATTCCGAGACCGAGGTGATCGCGCGCGACCGCGCCCAGGTGGCGATCGGGGATGCGCAGTCCAAGCTCGACCGGGTGAAGTCGCTGCGCGCCTCGAATGCCGCGACGCCGGTGGCGGTCGCCGATGCCGAGGTGACGCTGGCCAACGCCAGGCTTGCGCTGCGCGATGCCGAGCTTGCGCTCGAGCGCCGCTCGATCGTGGCGCCGATCGAAGGCACGGTCGGCATCCTGCCGATCGCCGCCGGCAACTACGTGACCAGCCAGTCGGCCATCGCCACGCTTGACGACCGCTCCGACATCCTGGTCGATTTCTGGGTGCCGGAGCGCTTCGCCGCCGCCGTCAAGGTCGGCCAGCAATTGTCGGCCACGCCGCTCGCCAACCCCAACCAGGTCTATACCGGCACGGTTTCGGCCATCGACAACCACATCGACGAGAACAGCCGCACGCTGCTCGTCAAGGCGACCATCGCCAACCCGGCGGATTCGCTGCGCGCCGGCATGTCCTTCCAGATCGGCATGCGCTTCCCCGGCGACACCTATCCGGCCGTCAGCCCACTGGCGATCCAGTGGGGCAGCGACGGCGCCTATGTCTGGGCGGTCGACAACGGCAAGGCCAAGCGCGTGCCGGTGCGCATCATCCAGCGCAACACCGAGACCGTCTTGATCGACGCCGACATCGAAAGCGGCGACATGGTGGTCACCGAAGGCACGCAGAGCGTCAGCGAAGGCGGCGACGTCCGCATTGCCGGCCAGGACCGCGCCACCGAGGCCGAAGGCTCATGAGTGCCGCCGGCGATCCGGCCGCGGGCTCGGGCTTCACCGCGCTGTTCATCCGCAGGCCGGTGATGGCCTTCGTGCTCAACACGCTGATCGCGGTCGCCGGCCTTGCCGCCTTCTGGGGCGTCGAGATCCGCGAGTTGCCGGATGTCGACCGCCCCGTCATCACCGTCAACACCACCTTCGAAGGCGCCGCCGCCGAGACCGTCGACCGCGAGCTCACCGATGCCATCGAAGGCGCGGTGGCGCGCGTCTCGGGCGTCAAATCGATCTCGTCCACCTCCTCCTTCGGCCAGAGCCGCGTCACCATCGAGTTCAACGACGGCGTCGACCTCAACGTCGCCGCCTCGGACGTGCGCGATACCGTCAGCCGCATCGCCAACCAGTTGCCCGAGACCGCCGACGCGCCGCGCATCGTCAAGGCCGACGCCAATTCCGATCCGGTGATGCGGCTGGCGGTCACCTCCGACACCATGTCGGTGCAGGACATGACGGTGCTCGTCCAGGACCGCATAGAGGATGAGCTTGCCGCCGTTCCAGGCGTCGCCGACGTCCAGGTCTCCGGCGATCGCGACAAGATCTTCCGCATCGATGTCGACCAGAACAAGCTGGCGAGCCACGGCTTCACCGTGGCGGATGTCAGGACCGCGCTCGCCTCGGTCGCCTTCGATTCGCCGGCAGGCTCGATCACCACGACCAACCAGGACCTGATCGTGCGCACAACGGCCGACGTCACCACGCCGGAGGAGTTCGAGGCGATCGTGATCGGCGGCGCGACGCGCATCCGCGACGTCGCCACCGTGACGCTCGGTCCCGATATCGGCCAGACCTCGCTGCGCTCCGACGGCAAGACCGGCATCGGGCTGGGCATCATCCGCCAGGCGGAATCGAACACGCTCGACATCTCGACCGGCGTCAGGGCCGCCGTCCAAAAGCTGCAGGCGAACCTGCCGCAAGGCATGTCGATCAAAGTCACCAGCGACGACGCCGCCTTCGTCAACGGCGCCGTGCACGAGGTCGAGATCGCGCTGGCGCTCTCGGTCTCGATCGTGCTGATCGTTATCTACGCCTTCCTGCTCGACTGGCGCGCGACGCTGATCCCCGGCCTGTCTATGCCCGTCGCCATGATCGGCACCATCGCCGCGATCTATCTCGCCGGCTTTTCCGTCAACATCCTGACCCTTCTGGCACTGGTGCTGGCGACCGGCCTCGTCGTCGACGACGCCATCGTCGTGCTGGAAAACATCGTGCGCCGCCGCAACGAAGGCATGGGGCCCCGCGCCGCCGCCGTGCTCGGCGCGCAGGAAGTGTTCTTCGCCGTCATCGCCACCACGCTGACGCTGGTCGCCGTCTTCGTGCCGATCTCCTTCCTGCCGGGGCAGACCGGCGGCCTGTTCCGCGAGTTCGGCTTCGTGCTGGCGATATCGGTGCTGCTCTCTTGCGTCGTGGCGCTGACGCTTTGCCCGATGCTTGCCTCGCGCATGCTGACCAGCGCCTCGCTTCACCAAGGGGGTGGCACAGGCATCGGCGCCCGCATCGGCGGCACACTCAATGCGCTCTACAAGCGCTGCCTGCGCATTTGCCTGGACGCGCCCTGGATCGTTGTTCTGGTCGCCCTCCTCTTCGCCGGCACCGCATTCGCGCTGTTCGGCACCATCCGCCAAGAGCTGACGCCGACCGAGGACCGCGCCGTCGTGCTGTTGCGCATCAGCGCGCCGCAAGGCGTCAGCCTCGACTACACGAGCGAGCAGATGCGCAAGATCGAGAAGCTGATCCAGCCGCTGCGCGATTCCGGCGAAATCCGCTCGACCTTCGAGAATGCCGGCAACAACGGCTCCTACAATTCTGGCTTCATGGTGATGACGCTGGCGCCGTGGGCCGAGCGCTCGCGCAGCCAGCAGGACATCATGGCCGAGATCAGCCGTCTGACCAGGCAGGTGCCGAGCGTCCGCGTCTTCCCTGTGCAGCCCAACAGCCTCGGCATACGCGGCGCCGGCAACGGCCTGCAATTCGCGCTGGTCGGCAACGACCGCAAGGCGCTCAGCGAAGCAGCGGTGAAAATCGTCGATGAGATGCGCAAGGATCAGCGCTTCCAGACGCCGCGCCTTTCCGTCGACCAGACGCAGCCGCAGCTGGCGGTGGCCATCGACCGCGAGCGCGCCTCCGATCTCGGCATCGACATCACCGGGCTCGCCAACACGCTGCAGGCCATGCTCGACGGCAACGACGTCGTCGACGTCTACATCGCCGACCGCAGCTACGGCGTGAAGCTGGTCTCGACCACCAACCCGATCAACGATCCGACCGACCTCGAAAACATCTTCCTGAAGACCGGCGACGGCCGCTTCGTGCCGATGTCGACCATTGCCACGCTGACCGAACGCGCCGTGCCGCCGTCGCTCACGCGCGAGCAACAGCAGCCCTCGGTGGCGATCACCGCCAATCTCGGCGGCGGCTTGGCGCTCGGCGATGCACTGACCCGGGCGGAGGAAATCGCGACGCCGCTTCTGCCGCCGGGCGCGCGCATCCTGCCCCTTGCCGAGGCGGCGACGCTCGGCGAGAGTAACAACGCCATGGCGACCATCTTCGGCTTCGCGCTGGTCATCATCCTTCTGGTGCTGGCGGCGCAATTCGAAAGCTTTGTCAGCGCCGTCATCATCATGGCAACGGTGCCGCTGGGGCTGGCCTGCGCCATCTTCGCGCTGCTGCTCTCGGGCACCAGCCTCAACGCCTACAGCCAGATCGGCCTGGTGCTGCTGGTCGGCGTCATGGCCAAGAACGGCATCCTGATCGTCGAATTCGCCAACCAGCTCCGCGACCGCGGGCTCGGCGTACGCGAAGCGATCGAGGAGGCCTCGACCATCCGGCTGCGTCCGGTGATGATGACCATGATCTGCACCGTGCTCGGCGGCGTGCCGCTGGTGCTGGCCGCCGGCGCCGGCGCCGAAGCCCGGATCGCGCTGGGCTGGGTGATCGTCGGCGGTCTCGGGCTCGCCACTGTCTCGACGCTGTTCCTCACCCCGGTCGCCTATCTCTTGCTCGGCCGCTTCGTCACGCCCAAGGCACATGAGGAAGCCCGCTTGAAGCGCGAGCTCGAGGAAGCGGCTTATGTGGACGCGGAGCCGGCTGAGTAGCTACTTCACCAGCCGGCCCTCGATCGACCAGCGCGCCGCCAAAAAATTCAGCATCGCCGCCACGACGACGCCGATGATCTTGGCTGGCCATACGCCAATGGTTCCTGCCAGCGCAGCGATCGATAGGCTGGAAACGCCGAGCGAAATCAGTGCGCCCAGCGAGACGAAGCGAAGGAAAGAGTGGTGCAGCCGTATCTCCGGATCCCGCTCGAACGACCAGAAGCGGTTCGCCACGAACGAAAACAGCACGGCGACGAACCAGGCCGCGACATTGGCGGCCAGGGGCCAAATGCCAAGCTTGAGCAACAGGAAGAACACGGCAAGGTCGATACAGGTGTTGACCAGCCCCACCAAGGCGAAACGGACGATCTTGTTGCCGGTCGAGCGCTGGGACTGGCCTGCACCGTTCATGCGCTGCCATCCATGACGCGGGCTCCGGCCTTGTCGAGGCGAGCACCAAACTCCTCCGAGCGGAGGAAAGCAAACTCGACCTCGCGCGCGCCTTGCATGACGTCACGCGCGCGCAGCGTGTCGTCGACACGGCCCGGATGGCACATGAACACGCCCTGTTCCGGCAAGCTGTCGATCGCGGCCTGCAGCGTCGGCGCGAATTTTTCCGGCCGCCGCCAGTCATAGATGCCGGAAAGCGGCGTCATGACGGTGAAGCCGGCGCGACGCATCGCCTTGTTGAAGCCCGCTGCCAAAGCCGCGACCGCAGCGATCTTGGTGGTCGCGGAGTCAAGGCCGCCAAACGCCGGCGCCCCCCTGAGCGCAGGCTTGTTCGCGCCTGCCGAAAAGCGCGTAAGCAGCCACTTCCGTACTACCGGCAGGAAATGCACATGCTGGTGCCCATCGATGAAAGCCGGAGGGCCGCCGAGTGCTGCGACGAAACGATCACACTGCGCGTCGAGCTCGGCATGGATGTCAGCTGCATTGATGCGGCCGCGCTTGATGGGCAGCGCCAGCGATGCAAGCGGCGGCAACCTGCCCTCCGGCGCCAGGCTCGACGGTCCGGTGACGGCAATCTGGTCGGTGAGCGTCAGATGCAGGCCGACGGTAGTCCTCGTGCGGAACGGTCTTATCCGCCCGGCCTCTTGCTCCCAATCGGGAAAACCGGTCATGCAGCCGGTGCCGGTCAGGCGGCCACGGTCGATCAGGTCGAGAATTGCGCCCGATATGCCGGGCGCCAGGCCGTAATCGTCGGCGATCAAGCGGATCGATCTGGTCATTTTCCGGTTGAGGCCTGCTCGGCGCCGCTAAGGACATCGCGCACTATATAGACCGGCCGATCCTTGCTTTCGCTCAGCGTCACCCAGACATATTCGCCGATCAGCCCGAGCAGGGTCAGGTTGAGGCCGCCCAGCAAAACGACGGCGACCATTAGGCTGGGATAGCCGGGCACGCGGATGCCGTAGAACAGCACCTCGAACAGCACCTTCACGCCGTAGGCCACACCGGTAAATGCCGCCAGCAAGCCGATGAGGCTGATGATGCGCAGCGGGATCACCGAAAAGGACGTGAACCCCTCCAGCGAAAACGCGATCAGGTTGAATCGGCTCCATTTCGACGTGCCGTTGGCGCGATGCTCCGGCGAATAAAGCACGGCTTTTTGACGAAAGCCGGTCCAGGCGAACAGGCCTTTGTTGAAGCGCCGCTTGTCGCGCACACTGGTGAGAGCCTGCACCACGGCGGCGCGCATGACGCGGAAATCGCCGGCATTCTCCGGAATGTCGAAACGCTGGCTGCTGTTGATCGCCTTGTAGAAAATCCGCGCCAGCTGGCTGCGCCGCCAACTCGCCTCGCGCCGGTCGTTCTGCGCGTAGACAACATCGATCTCCGGATCCGCGATCAGCTCGCCGATCATCTTCAGGCTGATCTCCATCGAATGCTGGAGGTCGGAATCCATGATCAGCACCAGATCGCCGCGCGAATGGTCGAGGCCGGCGAGCACCGCTGCCTCCTTGCCGAAATTGCGACTGAGCCGCACGATCTGCCAGGAACCGGACAAAGCCGCGGCGAATTTTCCGGCGCTGCCGTCGCGGCTCCCGTCGTCGACGAGTATCTTGCGCACGGCCAGTCCGAAGCGCGCGCCGACCGCTGCCTCGAGCTTGTCGAGCAATCCGGCGAAGGCGGTCGCGGATTCAGCTTCGTTGAGGAACGGCGCGATAATGTCGAGCGTCTCAGCCATGCGCGACCGACCCGGCGTCGGCCGCCGCCTTTTCGCGACCCCGTGCCCAGAACCAGCCGATGAGCAGGCTGGCGACGATGCTGATGCTGACCGGCCTGAACCAGGGATAGAAGAAATTGTGCATCTGGCGGTCGAGGCTGGTCAGGCCGGTTACGAAAAGCAGGGCGGCCAGAAACCAGCGTATTGCGGCGGCTTTTTCATCCCGCCACAACAGAGCGATCGCGATCCCGGAAGGAACCGCCACCATAGCATAGGTGTTCTGCTCGACACGCGGGTTGAAGACGCACATGTAGAACGTCGCCACCAGGAAAATCGCGAGCCCGCGCGTGGTGTCGTCCAGCCTGCGGTCGAACTGAAGCACCACCCAAAGGGTCAGCAATGCCGCGACGACGCGCACGACCGTCGCGTCGAATTCGGGCAATGGCAGTCGAAGGCTGGCGAAAGGCGCCGTGAAATCGGTTGGGACGAATGAGCCGGTCGGGTCGACCGCCATCGAAGTCAGCATGCGGAAGAAATCATGGTACTGGGCGGTGACGTAGTCCGCAGACGCAAAACCATAGGGGATAGCGAGAACGGCCAGCACCGATAGCACCAGCACCGGTATAAGCCTGGGACGCAGCGCTCCGGCCAGAAGCAGCATGATGATCGCGGTTGGCTTGGCGACGATCGCAAGCGTGGCCCACAAGAAGCTTTCAGCCCGGCGCCCCTCGAGCGCCGAGAGCGTGAGAAACCAGCATGCCCCGGTGAGCAGGATCGTCGCCTGACCGTTGCGAAGCGCCGCCAGCGCCACCGGCAAGGCAAGGAAGAGGCCGAAGGACAGCAGCCATGTTTGTTCCTGGCCACCAAGCTTGCGCACCTGGCGCATCGCGGCAAGGGTCAGCAACCCGAAGCCCAGCATGTACCACAAAATATTGCCCAGATACGGCCCGAGCTTCAGCAGGGGAATATAGAGGACCGCGAAGGCGGGAGCGTATAGATACCCCATGGCGACTACGACGTGATACAGCGGTTCTCCGGCGAGAAAAGCTTCGCTGCCATGTCTGTAGATATGGACCACCGAACGCGTACCGGGCGACCATAGCGTCAGGCCGAGCACAATCAGGAACGACCCGACCCATAGCCAAAACCCCAAACGGTCGAAAACCGGCTTGGTTACCGTCATAGCGCACCCCGCGTTCCGACCAGGATGGCTTTCCCATCGCCACCCGGCCTCCAGCGCCGGCGAGATATCACATCAAAATGAAATAAAACATACGAGCGTGACTGTTACCGGCGCAGGGCAAGGAACGGCGCAACAGCGGCATTTTTCCGCCTCCGCCTTGCCGATCACGGCATTGTGTTCAAGGCGTTGGCCGTGGTCTGAACGGATGGGGTGCCTACGGTTTGATGAACACCTTGCCGTTCGGCTTGGCGAGTTCGGCCGGCAGCCGCGCCATCGCCTCGTCGAACGGCACCACCGCGGTCACGTCGGTCGACCAGCGTCCGTCGGAAAAGCGCTTTTGCGCTTCGAGCACCGCCGGACCCAGCCGGTCGCGGAACTGCCGCATCCACTCGGCCAGCCAGAAACCTTCGACGCGCTTGTGCTGGAAGATCAACTGGCCGGGTTCTCGGATCACCGTCGGCTCGCCATCGAGCCGGCCATAGACGATCCAGCGCGAGCGTTTGGGCATGGCGTTAAAGATGGCGGAGGCCAGCGGCCCGGTGACCGCATCGAGGAAGATGCGCGGCTGCTCAGCCTTCATCACCTCGCGCAGCCTGGTCTCGAAATCCGGCGCCTTCTCATTGAGGACATGAGTGGCGCCGAGTTCCTGCAAAAGCGGGATCTGCTCGTCGCGGCGCACGGTGACGACCGGCCGGAAACCCTCATCCTTCGCCAGGCCGATGATCAGCTTGCAGAGCTGGCTGGCGCCGGCGGTCATGATGAAGGCCTTCTCGCCCTCCTGCTTGACGATGTCGAACATGGCCAGCGCGGTCAGCGGATTGACGATCATCGCCGCGCCATCCTCGTCGCGCACCGTGTCAATGAGCGGAATGCAAGACGCTGCCTCGGCCACCGCATAGTCGGCCCAGGCGCCCCAATTCGTCACGCCGGTGGCGAAGGCGACGCGCTTTCCTTCAAGGCTCCTGGCATAGGCATCGTCGCCGGTGGCGACGACCGTGCCGACGCCTTCGAAGCCGGCCGGCCGGCCCTTGACGCGCGGCTGGCCGTACTGGCCCTTGATGAAGGCGATGTCGGACGGATTGATCGAGGCGAGGCTGACCTTGATCAGCGCCTGCATCGGCCCCGGCGCCGGCACGGCGATCCGGCCCGGCTGGAGATAAGGCTCCATCGCCTCAAGTGCTGCGGCCGATGGCGTCCTGGTGTAGCCGTCGCCGACAAGCAGCAAGCCCTTCATTTCGGATGGAAGTGCCATGGGATCAGACCTTTTCCTGCGTGTATTTCCTGAGTTCCGTGCGCGCCACCTGACGCCGGTGCACCGCGTCCGGCCCGTCGGCAAGCCGCAGGGTCCTCAAATGCGTCCAAGAGCGCGCCAGCGGCGTGTCCTGGCTGATGCCTTGCGCGCCGAACATCTGCACCGCCTCGTCTGTCACCTTCAGCGCCACGCGGGGCGCCACGACCTTGATCTGGCTAATCCAGGGCGCGGCGGCGCGCGCATCGCCCTGGTCGATCATCCACGCCGCCTTGAGGCAGAGCAGCCTGGCCATCTCGATCTCCATGCGGCATTCGGCAACAATGTCGAAATTAGCGCCGAGCCTGGCCAGCGGCTGGCCGAAGGCCTCGCGCCGCACCGAGCGCTGGCACAGCATCTCCAGCGCCATCTCGGCCTGGCCGATGGCGCGCATGCAATGATGGATCCTGCCCGGTCCGAGCCGCCCCTGCGCGATCTCGAAGCCCCTGCCCTCGCCCAGGATCAGGTTCGCCGCCGGCACCCGCACATTCTCGAATCTGAGATGCATATGGCCATGCGGCGCGTCGTCATCGCCATAGACCTGCATGGCGCGCAGCTTGGTGATGCCCGGGCTGTCGGCCGGCACCAGGATCATCGAATGGCGGCGATGCTGCGGCTCCTCGTTAGATCCCGTTCTGACCATGACGATGTAGATGGCGCAGCGCGGGTCGCCGGCGCCGGATGCCCACCATTTCTCGCCGTTAAGCACATAATCGCCGCCCTGGCGCTCGCAGCGCATCGCAATGTTGGTGGCGTCGGAGGAGGCCACGTCCGGCTCGGTCATCAGATAGGCCGAGCGGATTTTTCCGTCGAGCAGCGGCTCGAGCCACTGTTTCTTGTGCTCCTCGGAACCGTAGCGCTCCAGCACCTCCATATTGCCGGTGTCGGGCGCCGAGCAGTTAAAGGTCTCGGCGCCGAGATACGCCTTGCCCATCTCTTCCGCAAGGTAAGCATATTCGACGGTGGAAAGGCCGTAGCCGCGCGTCGAATCGGTCAGCCAGAAATTCCACAATCCGCGCTCCCGCGCCGTCTTCTTCAGGCCTTCCAGAATCTCGCTCTGCCTGGCCGTGTAGGCCCAGCGATCGCCTTTGCCGACCTCGGCCAGAAATTCCTCGCCGAGCGGCGCGATCTCGTCGCGGACCATCGCCGCAACGCGCTGGTGGATCGGCTTCAGCCGCTCGGTGATACCGAGATTCATGTCCGCCATCGGTTCGGCCCTTTCGCAGATGCATCTTTACCCGTGGCAAGGATGACCGTACTTCGGCTAGCCTTGTCAACGCGAGTCTCCCGGCGTTCGGCCGAGACATGCGGAGGAGTGCAATGAGTTATCTGGACAAGCTGTTCTCGGTCGCCGGCAAGACGGCGCTGGTGACCGGCGCCGCGACCGGTATCGGCCGCATGGTGGCGACCGGGCTGGTGCGCGCCGGGGCGCATGTCATGATCGCCTCGCGCAAGGGCGAGGACTGCGCCAAGGTCGCCAACGAGCTGAACGCGCTCGGCGGCTCCGGCCATGCCGAAGGCTTCGCCGGCGACGTATCCAGCGAAGCTGGCATCGCGGCACTTGTCGCCGAGGTCAAGGCGCGCACCGAACGCCTGCACATCCTGGTCAACAATGCCGGCATCTCCTGGGGCGCGCCGCTGGAGGAGTTCCCATACCACGCCTGGGCCAAGGTGTTCGGCGTCAACGTTACAGCCGTTTTCCACCTGACCCGGGAGCTACTGCCGCTGCTCGATGCCGCCGCCAGCGACGAGGACCCGGCCCGCGTTATCAATCTGGGCTCGGTGATGGGCACCCAGCCGCTTGCCGACGACGCCTATTCCTACACCGCCTCAAAGGCCGCGGTGCATCATCTGACGCGCACGCTCGCGATCGAATTCGCCGGCCGCCGCATCACCGTCAACGCTTTTGCCCCCGGCCCTTTCCAGAGCCGGATGACGGCCTTTGCGACCGCGACCGAAGAGCAGGCGAAACACATCGGTAACCATGTTCCGCTCGGCCGCATCGGCGTAGCGGATGACATTGCCGGCGCAACGCTTTATTTGTGCAGCCGTGCCGGCAGCTATGTCACCGGCGCCATCCTGCCCATCGACGGCGGCCAGTCGGTGCAGCATGGGATGACGTTGTTCAAAGAGTGAGACGCCCGGGTCAAAGACCCCCGGCGGGGTTCAAGGAATAAGACGCCCGGTTCAAGCAATCCGGGCGGGGGTGCGGAGGACATCAGCGTGGAACCGATCAGTCTCGATACGCTTCTGGCAAGCGTCGGCAAGGAAGTCGGCGTCTCGCCCTGGCGGACGGTGACGCAGCGCATGATCGACCAGTTCGCCGATGCCACCGACGATCACCAGTTCATTCATTGCGATCCCGAGCGCGCCGCGCGCGAGACGCCGTTCGGCGGCACCATCGCGCATGGTTTTTTGTCGCTGTCGCTTTTGTCGGCGATGACCTTCGAGACCATGCCGCCGCTCGAAAACAGCAAGATGGGCGTCAATCACGGCTTCGACACGCTGCGCTTCCTGGCGCCGGTCAAGACCGGCGCGCGCATCCGCACCCATTTCGTGCTGGCCGACGTCAAGGTGCGGCCCTCCGGCTGGGTGCAGACGGCGCATGACGTGACCATCGAGATCGAGGGTTCGAAGAAGCCGGCATTGACCGCACGCTGGCTGACCCTGACGCTGATCGAGCGCCAGCCCGAGACCGCATGAGTGGCGACGCCAACACTTTAGATCAAGCTGCGCTTGCGCCTTATCTCGAGGCGCGTATCCCCGGTTTTGCCGGGCTCTCCACGATCGAGAAATTCAAGTCCGGGCAATCCAACCCAACCTATCTCCTGACTGCGGCCAGCGGCCGCTACGTGCTGCGCGCCAAGCCGCCGGGACAGCTCTTGAAATCCGCGCATCAGGTCGACCGCGAATTCCGGGTGATGCAGGCGCTTGCCGGCACGGCGGTGCCGGTGCCGCGCATGCTGCATCTCTCCAGCGAAGACTCCCCGATCGGCCGCATGTTCTATGCCATGGAGTACCTCGACGGCCGCATCTTCTGGGATCCGTCGCTGCCGGACGCCTCAGGCAATGACGAGCGCGCCGCGATCTATGACGCGATGAGCGCGACGCTTGCCGCCTTGCACGATGTCGATGTCGGGGCCGTGGGCCTCGGCGATTTCGGCAAGCCGGGCAGCTATTTCGAGCGTCAGTTCGCCCGCTGGACCAGCCAGTATCGCGCCTCCGAAACCGAAACCATCGCCGACATGGATCGGCTGATCGCCTGGCTGGAGACGCATATGCCGACCGATGACGGCCGCGTCTCGCTGGTGCATGGCGACTACCGGCTGGACAATATGATGTTCGCCAGGGACGAGCCCAAGGTCATCGCCGTGCTCGACTGGGAATTGTCGACGCTCGGCCACCCCTTCGCCGACCTCGCCTATCAATGCATGCAGTGGCGGCTGCCGCATGCCTCCGGCTTTCGCGGCCTCGGCGGCGTCGACCGCGCGGCAACCGGCCTGCCGTCGGAAGAGACCTATGTCACCGCCTATTGCCGTCGGCGCGGCCTCGAGGCGATCGGCAACTGGACGTTCTTCCTGGCCTTTTCCTTCTTCCGGCTGGCGGCGATCTGCCAGGGCGTCTACCGCCGCGCGCTGGACGGCAACGCCTCCAATCCGGAGAAGGCCAAGACCTATGGCCAGGCGGTGAAACTACTCGCCGCGCTTGCGATGGAACTGATCGACAGGGAAGGCTGACCTATGGGCCGTTTCAACGGAGCGACTGTCCTCATCACCGGCGCGACGGGCGGCCTCGGCAGCGGCGCTGCAAGGGCCTTTGCCACTGAGGGCGCGCGGCTGGTTCTCTCCGACCTCGACGAGACGGCGCTCAACGATTTCGCCGCCACTCTCGATACCGAGACAGCGATCCTGGCCGGCAACATCGCCGACGAGAAACTCTCCGAGGATCTGGTGAAGCTGGCGACCGAAAAATTCGGTCGGCTGGACATTGCCGTCAACAATGCCGGCATCGTGCACAGTTTCGTGCGCCTGCCGCACGTCACGTCAGAGGAAGCGCGACGGGTAGTGGATGTCGACCTGCTCGGCGTCTTCTACGCCATGAAGCACCAGATCCCGCAAATGGAACGCCAATTCAAGGACAGCGGCAAGGGCGGCGTCATCGTCAACGTCGCCTCGGTCGCCGGCCTCTCCGGCGCGCCGAAGCTGTCCGTTTACGCCGCCGCCAAGCACGGCGTGGTCGGGCTGACACGCTCGGCGGCGGCCGAATATGCGAGCAAGGGCCTGCGCATCAACGCCGTTTGCCCGGCGCATACGAGGACCGCGATGGTCGACGGCTTCGTCCGTTTCAGCGGCGCACCGGAAGCCGATGCGATTGCCGAACTCACGCGCGGCGTGCCGATGAAGCGGGTTGCCGAGGTCGACGAGATCACCGCCGGTATCCTGTTCCTGGCCGACCCGGCCAACTCCTTCATGACCGGCCACACGCTGGCTCTCGACGGCGGCATCGGCGCCATCTGAGTGATTCCACTGAGCCGGACCTGGAGCAATTCCAGGAAAAATGTGAGCGGTTTTCCGTCCGGAATTGCGTGAAGACAAGATATAGGGCGGTTTCACCGGTTCCGTGAAACGGTGAAACGCCCTAGCGGAACCAGTTCGCGCCCTTGTCCGTTTCCGTACAGCGTATATAATTTCGTGAGGCAACCAACCAACAAGGCAGGCGCATATTGGCGCTCACCGTTCAGAAACGCCGCGAAAAGCAGAAAGCCGAGCTTCGTTCCGAACTGGTCGCGGCCGCCCATAAGCTCGTGCAGGAAGAAGGCTATGAGGGGCTGACCATCCGTAAGCTGGCCAAGCGGGTCGGCTATGCGCCCATGTCGGTCTATTCCTACTTCGCCGACAAGCAGGACATCCTTTTCGCACTGGCCGAGGACGCCTTCGAGACGCTGGCGCGACGCATCGAGGCGCGTCCCGCCGACGACCCGGTCGAGGCGCTCAAGGCGGTGATGGCCGAATACGCCGCCTTCGGCCTCGGCAATCCGAACGAATACCGCACCGTCTTCATGACTGAGAAAACGCATCTACCGGAAGGCCGCAGCTACGAGGACATGGAGGAAGGCAATCCGGCCATGAAGGTGCTGATCAAGCGGGTGGAGGCCTGCGTCGCCGCCGGCAAGCTCAAGGGCGACCCCCGCGCCATCGCCACCATGCTGTGGACCGTCGCCCATGGCACGATCTCGCTGCTGATCACCTTTCCGTTCTATCCGTTCGGCGACCCCGAGGCGTATGTGAAGCGCATGTGCAACTTCATGGTGGCCTCGCTGTCGGCCCAGGACATCCACCCGCTCACCGAAACGCCGGCCGACTGCTGATCACTTTCGTCGTGATTGCACGCAGCGATCGCTTGATCTGCGGCGGTGAATTCCCACGTCCGTAAAAATTTTTCGTACATGTACAGATTCCCTCTTGAATTCCGTCTTTGTTAACCGTATGTGTACGTCATACCGTACATGTACGGAAAACGACTGGAGACGGAAAATGAAGAAGACCATCCTTACCCTCGCCGCCGTTCTGGCTTTCTCGGGCGCCGCTTTTGCCGGTGCGAACCAGCCGGCCAAGCATGCTCCGACTGCCTGCGCTCAGGCCAACGTGGCGCTCGACTGCACCGCGACCGGCTCGGTCGAGAAGGCCGACGCCGCCAAGACCGACACCGCCAAGGGCGCGCGCCTCGGCATCGACGTGAACCCCTGGTTCGTGCCTGGTCTTTAAGACTGGTCACTGAAACTCAAACGAAAACGGGCGGCACGCGGCCGCCCTTTTTCGTTTTACCTATCGCGCTGAAGCGATTGCCAAGCGCTATTTCTTGAGCGGTTTCTTCCCCGCCACCACCTTGGCCTTGCCGGGCTTGGCCGGTGCGCCGGGAATGGCGCTGCTGGTGATCGACACCGGATCGCTGGCGGGAAACGTGTCCTCGAGGCCTTCCTCGAGTTCCTCTTCCTCGGCCTCTTGATGCCGCTCATGCTCCAGCGAGCGAACAGCCGCTGTCTTTTTGGGCGACTTCGGCGCTGTTTTAGACGGCATCGCTGACCTCCCTCGCGAGCTGCGGAAACGGACAGGGCCGGCGATGGTTCCTGCTGCGGGACTTTCCCGGCAGCGCAGTGTGAAGCTCAGTTCGCCGCGTCGCCGGCTGCTTCCGACAGCAGAGTAAAGACATAGTCCGAGAAGGAACGCCAGCACTCGACCCGGAACGTGTCTTGCGCCGTGCGCAACAGCACGATCTCGGACTTGCCGAGGATGGTGCGCGAGGCAGCACCAACCGGGAAGGCGTCGAGCGACAGATCCTGCGGGCAGCCGGAATTCACCGTCGCGGCGGCCGCCGGTCCGCTGACCGAGATCCCGACATTGCGATGCGAGATGCCGACCGCCGAATGCAGCGCGGTGACCTTGGCGCAGTCGGCGAGCGGATCGTTGCCGGCCTCGTCGATAACAAGCCATTCATCCGGCCCGAGCCACAGCGCCGTGCGCCCGTCCCTGGTCGCCGAACTCTTCGGCTTGGCCGGCAGCGTAACGCCGAGCGCCTTGGAGAGGACGGCGAGCGACGCCCCAGGCGCACGCAGCGAGATGCGTTCGGCCGGCGGCAGCATCTCCACCTTCACACCTGGCGCCGACAGCGTGCGGCCGGCAAGCGCCGGGCGGCGTTCGACAGAAGGCGCGGCGGCTTTTGTCTTGGCGGCGGCCTTAGCCATTGAGGCGTTCTCCCTTTTCGTCGACGAACACCATGCCGGTGACTTCCACCTCGATCGTGCCGTTCGGCATCGGTACGTAAAGCGTCTCGCCCATGCGGTCGCGGCCGCCGGCGACCAGCGCCAGCGCGATAGAGCGCCCGCAATTTTCCGACCAGTAGCTTGAGGTGACGTGGCCGATCATCTTCATCGGGATCGGCTGCTTCGGGTCGGCGACGATCTGCGCGCCCTCTTCCAGCACCACCTTCGGGTCCTTGGTCTTCAGGCCGACGAGCTGCTTGCGGCCCTTGGCGACAAGATCCGATCGGGTAAGGCCGCGAATGCCGACGAAGTCGGTCTTCTTCTTGCCGACCGCCCAGTCGAGCGCGGCATCGTTCGGCGTCACCGTGCCGTCGGTGTCCTGACCGACAATGATGTAGCCCTTTTCGGCGCGCAGCACGTGCATGGACTCGGTGCCGTAAGCGGTCGCGCCATGTTTCTGGCCTTCGGTCCAGAGCGCTTCCCAGACGGCTTCGCCATAGTCGGCCGGCACGTTGACTTCAAAGCCGCGCTCGCCGGTGAAGGACATGCGGAACAGCCTGGTCGGCACACCGCAGATCTTGCCTTCGCGCACCGACATATGCGGCATCGCCTCGTCCGACATGTCGATGCCCTCGACCAGCGGCGCGATGATGTCGCGAGACTTCGGTCCCTGCACGGCGATGACCGCCCACTGCTCGGTGATCGAGGTCAGCCAGACATTCAAATGCGGGAATTCGGTCTGGAGGTAATCCTCCATGTGATTCATGACGCGCGGCGCGCCGCCCGTGGTCGTCGTGACATGGAAACGGTCCGGCGCCAGCCGGCCGACGACGCCGTCGTCATAGATGAAGCCGTCCTCGCGCAGCATGATGCCGTAGCGGCAGCGTCCGGTCTCCAGCTTCTCCCACGGATTGGTGTAGAGCAGCTCCATGAACTTTGCCGCGTCCGGCCCGACCACTTCGATCTTGCCGAGCGTCGAGGCGTCGAACAGGCCGGCCGTTTTGCGCACCGTCACGCATTCGCGGTCGACCGCCTTGTGCATGTCCTCGCCGGCTTTCGGGAAATACCAGGCGCGCTTCCAATGGCCGACATCCTCGAACACCGCGCCTTGCGAAGCGGCCCAGCCATGCGTCGCCGTGCGGCGGGTCGGGTCGAACAGCGCGCCACGCGCGTGGCCGACGATCGAGCCGAACGTCACCGGCGTGTAGGGCGCGCGGAAGGTGGTGAGGCCGACCGCAGGGATCGGCTTGCCGAGCTCCTCAGCGGCGATCGCCAGTCCGTGCATGTTCGACGTTTTGCCCTGATCGGTCGCCATGCCGTTGGTGGTGAAGCGCTTGACGTGCTCGATCGAGTGCATGCCCTCATGCACCGCCTGGCGGATATCCTTGGCGGTGACGTCGTTCTGGAAATCGACGAAGGCCTTGACCGTGGTGCCCGGACCGGCGCCGGGCGCCGCGCCCAGCATGCCGCGCGACCAGCTCTCGCCGGCATCGACCTTGGGCTTGGCGCTCTTACCGGCCTTGCCGCCGGCGTCCTTCGCCGCCTTGGCGCCGGCCGCGTAGGCTTCGTCGATCGTCGCGTCCAGCCCGTCGGTGCCGTTGCTGGCGCCGACCGAGACGCAGTCCTGCGCATAGGTGCCCGGCACGAAGCGGCGCGTCTCCTCGTTGAAGGCGACCTTGCCGCGCGATTGCGAGAACAGATGCACCGAAGGCGTCCAGCCGGCCGACATCAGGATGGCGTCGACCGGAATCGTGCGACCGCCGCCGCCATTCTTCGGCTGCACCGTCATCGAGGACACGCGCAATTTGCCGCCGGCGCTGACCACGGCGCGGCCGAAATTGATCTCGATGCCGAGCGCCCGCGCCTCGTCGATCACCGGTCCTGTCGGATTGTCGCGCAGGTCGACGATGGCCGCGATGTTGACGCCGGCCTTCTTGAGGTCGATCGCGGCGGCATAGGCGGAATCATTGGCCGTATAGACGCCGACATTTTTGCCGACCGCGACGCCGTAGTGGTTGAGATAGGTACGCGCGGCGGATGCCAGCATCACGCCCGGACGATCGTTGTTGGCGAACACCATGTGCCGCTCGATGGCGCCGGTGGCAATGACGACGCGGCTGGCACGAACCTGCCACAGACGCTCGCGCGCCAGATCGTGGCCGGGATTCTTAAGGTGATCGCTGACCCGCTCGACAAGGCCGACGAAATTCTGCGAGTAATAGCCAAAAGCAGTGGTGCGCGACAGCACGCGCACATTGCCCATCGCCTTGAGCTTGCCGATCGCGCTTTGCGCCCAGGCATAGCCGTTCTCGCCATCGATTTTCGCGCCGCTTTCGAAACGCAGGCTGCCGCCGAATTCGGCTTGCTCGTCGGCGAGGATCACCCGCACGCCGGTCTCGGCCGCGGCAAGCGCCGCGGCAATGCCTGCAGCACCCCCGCCCAGCACCAACACCTCGCAATGCGCGTAGCGCGACGCATAATGATCCGGGTCCGGCTTCTCGGGCGAAACGCCGAGGCCGGCCGCGGCGCGGATCTTTGGCTCGTAAAGGTCCTTCCAGGCCCATTTCGGCCACATGAAGGTCTTGTAGTAGAAGCCGGCCGAAAACATCGGCGATGCGATGTCGTTGACCGCGCCGACGTCGAAGGCAAGCGACGGCCAGCGGTTCTGCGAATTGGCGGTCAGCCCGTCATAGAGCTCCTGCACGGTGGCCCGCACATTGGGCGTCTTGCGCGCATCGTCGCGCACGATCTGCACCAGCGCGTTGGGCTCCTCGGCGCCGGCCGAGAGGAAGCCGCGCGGCCGGTGGTATTTGAAGGAGCGACCGACGAGATGCACGCCATTGGCAAGCAGCGCCGAGGCGAGCGTGTCGCCCTCGATGCCGGAATAGGACTGGCCGTCGAAGCTGAAGGAGGCGGTCTTGGCCTGGCTGAGGCGCCCGGCGCCGGAGATGCGGAAGGCGGCGCTCATTTCGCGGCTCCAGGCAGCTTCGCGGGTTTCGGTTCGCCGGCCTTGTAGGTCATGACGAACTTGTCGGTGACGGTGTCGCGCACGGCGTTGAAGAAGCGCGCGCAGCCATGGATGTGGCGCCAGCGCTCGTAGATGATGCCCTTCGGATTGGCGCGGATGAAGAAGAACTTTTCGAAATCGTCGTCGCTCTCGCCGGCAATGTTGGCCGAACGCGCGATATGCGCCTCGCCGGCATTGCGAAACTCGAGTTCCGGGCGCTCTTCCTCGCAATAGGGGCAGCGGATGAGAAGCATTCTGTTTGTTCCTACAATTCGCCGTAGTCGATGGATCAGTGCGCCACCGCTGCCGCGGCGGCTTCGTCGATGAGCCGGCCGGTGCGGAAGCGCTCGAGCGTGAAGGGCGCGTTGATCGGATGCGGCTCGTCCTTCGCGATGGTGTGGGCAAAGACGTTGCCAGAGCCGGGCGTCGCCTTGAAGCCGCCCGTGCCCCAGCCGCAATTGACGTAGAGGCCCTTGACCGGCGTCTTGGCCAGGATCGGCGAACGGTCGGGCGTCACGTCGACGATGCCGCCCCAGGAACGCAGCATCTTCATGCGCGTGAAGATCGGGAACATCTCGCAGATCGCATCCAGCGTGTGCTGCAAGATGTGCAGGCCGCCGGTCTGCGAATAGGAGACATATTGGTCGGTGCCGGCGCCGATGACCAGTTCGCCCTTGTCGGACTGCGAGATATAGGCGTGCACGGTGTTCGACATCACCACGCAAGGCACCACCGGCTTGATCGGCTCCGACACCAGCGCCTGCAGCGGATAGCTTTCGAGCGGCATGCGCACGCCAGCCATGTTCATGATGACGGACGAATGGCCGGCGGCGACCACGCCCACTTTCTTTGCGCCGATGAAGCCGCGCGTCGTCTCGACGCCGGCGACCGCGCCATTGGCCGCGCGCTTGATGCCGGTGACCTCGCAATTCTGGATGATGTGCACGCCGCGCGCCGAGGCGCCGCGCGCATAGCCCCAGGCGACCGCGTCGTGGCGAGCCGTGCCGCCGCGCCGCTGCAAGGCCGCGCCCATCACCGGATAGCGCGCCTCCTTGGAGATGTTGAGCGGCGGGCAGAAGGCCTTCGCCTCTTCCGGCGTCAGCCATTCATTGTCGATGCCGTTTAGGCGATTGGCATGGATGTGGCGCTTGAACACCTGCACGTCATGCACATTGTGCGCCAGCATCATGACGCCGCGCGCCGAATACATGACGTTGTAGTTGAGCTCTTGGCTGAGCCCGTCCCAAAGCTTCAGCGCATGGTCGTAGATGCCGGCGCTTTCGTCATAGAGGTAGTTGGAGCGGATGATTGTGGTGTTGCGGCCGGTATTGCCGCCGCCGAGCCAGCCCTTCTCAAGCACCGCGATGTTGGTGATGCCGTGCTCGGTCGCGAGATAATAGGCTGTCGCCAGGCCATGACCACCGGCGCCGACGATGATGACGTCGTATTCCTTCCTAGGCTCAGGTGAGGTCCACTGCTGTTCCCAGCCCTTGTGGCCGCGCATGGCCTCGCGGGCAATGGCGAATACGGAGTATTTCTTCACGTTCCAGCTCGCCCCAAAATATCACGGATGTCGCCCGGGCATCTCCCGGAGCGCGAGGTGTATCACTAGCGAAACCGCGTGGACATCCTTGCGCTGTTTGCGACGGCGCTTGCCGTTTTGCGCCGCGGCAGATCGCACCGTTGCCGATGGCGATGCGTTGATCAAGTGGACGTGAAGGGATTGGCGTCAGCCATGCCGCCGGCCAGCCGAAAATGTTGCGGGGCGGCCTTGCATTTCGCCGCGATTTGACGATTCCGTTTCCCGTCGAAAACGGACCGGAACGATGCTGCTGATCAGAACCTACGTCGCCCAGAGCGCCATCGAAGGCGTCGGCGTCTTTGCCGCCGAGCCGATCCGCAAGGGCGCTTCGATCTGGCGGCTCGATCCCGATTTCGACCGGCTTATCCCGATGGAGAAATACGAGGCAGCGCCGCCGCATCTCAGGGAGTTGCTCGACCGCTACGCCTATCCGAGCCCCGACAAGCCGGGCTTCATGGTCTATGAGGTCGACAATGGCCGCTTCATGAACCATGCCGAGCGGCCGAACACGGACTTCTCGCAATATGGCGGCGCCACCGCGACGCGCGACATCGCCGCCGGCGAGGAAATCACCTGCGATTACGGCGAGTTTTTCGAGGATTTCGCCCGCCTGCATCTGGCGACAGCCTGATGCATGTCGCGCAAAACTGGGCAGCGGTTTTGCGGCAACGACATGCATAAACCTGAGGCCTAAAGCGCGTCGCCTGAATCCGTTTCAGCGCGACGCGCTTTAGCGCTTCGGCGCCCACGCCGGGACACGCGGGATTTTGATCGCGGTTTCCTGCAATCAGCGGTGGACAGGACGGCATGATTCTGCTATCAGCCGCCCACAATTCGCGGTGCAACCCGCCGCGAAGGCATGGCGGCTATGGCTGTATGCCTATTGATATCAAACCCGAAGACAGGATTGCCCGTGCAGGTACTCGTCCGCGACAACAACGTTGATCAGGCGCTTCGCGCGCTGAAGAAGAAGATGCAGCGCGAAGGTATTTTCCGCGAAATGAAGATGCGCGGTCACTACGAGAAGCCGTCGGAGAAGCGTGCCCGCGAGAAGGCGGAAGCCGTGCGCCGCGCCCGCAAGCTGGCCCGTAAGCGCGCCCAGCGCGAAGGCCTGCTGCCGATGACCCCGCGTCCGGCTCCGGCTGGCGCTGGTGGCGCGCCGCGCTCGCCGCGTTCGTAACGCCAATTTTTCGTCCTTTTCGAAGGATACCCAGGGGTGGCGCGATGTGGAATCGCCGCCACCTTTTTGTTTATGCATAGGGGCCGGTTCGGAGAGGGAACGGACTGACGGCGCTGCGGCAGTGAGGACAAAGATGAACGCAATTCCGGTGGAGCGCCGAGCCGCTTTCCGCGGCTTCGCCCTGACGGCGGCCCTGCTTTCGGGCCTCGCCCTTGCAGCGTGCCAAACGGCCCCGACAGGTGAGTTCAACTCGATCGACAAGGCGCAGGGCTCGAGCGAGAACATCTCCTCGCTGTCGGCGGTCATCCAGCGCAATCCGCAGGATCCGGAAGGCTATAATGTGCGCGGCTCGGCCTATGGCCGCGGCGGCCAGTACCAGGCGGCGCTGAAGGATTTCGACCAGGCCATCCAGCTCAATCCGAATTTCTACCAGGCCTATTCGAACCGCGCGCTGATCCAGCGCTTCCTCGGCAACCAGCAGGCGGCTCTTGCCGACTACAACAAGTCGATCCAGATCAACGCCAATTACGACGCCGCCTATATCGGCCGCGGCAATCTCTACCGCAAGGCGGGCCGCACCCAGGACGCCTTCAACGACTTCCAGAAGGCGATCCAGCTCGACACGACCGATGCGCGCGCCTACCACAATCGCGGCCTGATCTATCAGAGCCAGGGCCAGCACAAGTTCGCCATCGAGGATTTCTCGACCGCCATCTCGCTGGCGCCTGACGCCGCCGAGCCCTACAACGGCCGTGGCCTCTCCTATCTGGCGACGGGCGACGAGGACAACGCCTTCTCCGACTTCAACATGGCCATCAAGCTCGACGGCAAGAACGCCGAGGCCTGGGCCAACCAGGCGCTGATCTACGAAAAGCGCGGCGACAAGGTGAAGGCTTCCAAGTCCTATCGCGAAGCCATCCACCTCGACCCCACCTATCAGCCGGCCAAGGACGGCCTGTCGCGCGTCGGCGGCAACGCGAGTTGATCTGCGGCCGGCCTTAAAGGCGCGTGACTGATTCCTTTCAACGCGACGCGCTTTGAGCGTCGCATCCGGAGCCGTTGCGCAATTGTCACTTGCCGTTAACCGTCGACGGCAATGCGTTAACCTTTGCCATGTTCGCGCCAAGTTTTCGGCGGAACGCTCCGCGCACCTCGATCGTTTAAAGCGGGGCAAAATTTTCGCGAAAGGACCTTTCCAATGATCAAATCCCTTGCCTGTGCCGCTGCCGCGCTCGCCGCCACGGTCCTCGCTTCGCCAGTCAGCGCCGGCGCGCTGCGGCTCGGCACGCTGGACTGCACAATCGACGGCGGCGTCGGCTATGTCATCACCTCCAACAAGGGCGTGTCCTGCACTTTCCGCCCGTACCATCATGGACCGGCCGAGCAGTATACCGGCATGATCTCCAAGCTCGGCGTCGACCTCGGCCAGACGCATCAGGGCCAGCTCGTCTGGGCAGTGCTCGCCGGAACGCGCCATCATGAGGCGGGCGACCTCGCCGGCAGCTACTACGGCGTCAACGCCGAGGCTTCCGTCGTGACCGGCGGCGGCGCCAATCTCCTGGTCGGCGGCCTCGACGGCGCCTTCATGCTGGAGCCGCTCAGCGTCCAGGCGCAGACCGGCGTCAACCTGGCCGTCGCCGTGGCTTCGCTGGACCTCGTACACTCCTACAAGTAAGGCGTTAAGCCAGTTCCCTATACAGCCGGCCCGGAACAGGACAATGTGCCCGTTCCGGGCCGCATCTTTTTTGGGGGAACGTGATGCTGAAAGTCACCGTTATAGCCATCATTGTCGCAGTCGCGCCGACGGGACAGGTTCGTGCCGAGCGCGGCGGCGTCGAGCTCGGCGTGCTGGATTGCGCCATCGGCGGCGGCACCGGTTTCGTCTTCGGCTCGAGCAAGGACCTGAACTGCACCTTCACCCCGGCCGACAAAACCTTCGCACCGGAAGCCTATTTCGGCGCCGTCAACAAATACGGCCTCGATATCGGCACCACCAGCCAGAGCGTGATGCGCTGGCTGGTGCTGACGCCGATGGCCAACATCTATGCTCCGGGCGCGCTGGCCGGCGACTATGTCGGCGCCAGCGCCGAAGTGACGGCCGCCGTCGGCGCCGGCGCCAACCTTCTGATCGGCGGCACCGGCAACGCTTTCACGCTGCAGCCGCTCAGCGTCCAGACCCAGACCGGCCTCAACATCGCCATCGGCGTCAGCCAGTTCCAGCTGCGCAGCACGGCGAACTGACGGCCCCTTCGTCATCCACAGGCGGAGCAGCCGCGAAGCGGCGTCGCGAAGACCCGAGGATCCATGCCGCGACCTCGGCGAAGGGTGCTGCGATGCAGAGTTCTGCACCGTGGCGGTGCTCAGGAGTCCCGGCATGGATCCTCGGGTCTGCGCCGCGTCGCTTCGCTCTTTGCTCCGCCCGTGGATGACCAAGCTGAGAGGCTTTAGGCCGATCTCCAACGTCTCGACAAAAAGCCCTTGAGCTCAACCGTGGTTGAGGTTTTACAAGCCTGCCCTGGCTGAAACAGCCGCGCATGGCCCCGCCGAAAAGCCTCGACTGGCTTCTGGCGCCATGCGCCGGCATCGAGCTATGCAAAGGCAGGGTAAAGGGGATGACTGACATCACCAGCAACAAAGTCGACTGGCGTGCATTGTGGGCAAGCGGCGACCTGGCGCGCTTCTGCTTCATCAGCCTCGGCATTCTGCTCCACGCCACCAACGAGACGATGGTGGCTACCGTCATGCCGGCCATGGTCGGCGACCTTGCCGGCGTGCAGTTCGTCGGCTGGTCGCTGGCGGTCTATGAACTTGGCGCCATCGTCGCGGGCGCCGCCGCGGGGCGACTGGTCAGCTATGTCGCGCTGCGCTCCAACGTGACGGTCGCCGCTCTGCTCTACGCCGCCGGCGCGCTGATCTGCGCCACCGCGCCTTCCATGCCGGTGTTTCTCGCCGGCCGCCTGGTCGAGGGTCTCGGCGGCGGCGCGCTGGTGTCGCTGGCCTTCGTCTCGGTCGAGCGGCTGTTCGACCGCAACATCTGGCCGCAGCTTTTCGGCATCATGTCGGCGATCTGGGGGGTCGCCGCCTTCAGCGGCCCGATGCTGGGCGCCATCGTGGTCGATTTCCTGTCCTGGCGCTGGGCTTTCGGCGTCTTCGTACTGGGCGGCATCGCCATGGCGCTGGCGAGCTTCATTGTGCTCAACACGCCGCAAGCAAAAAGGCCACAGGCTGCCGCCGGCAGCTCACCGCCCTTCCCCTATGCCGCACTTGGCTGCCTGGCCGTCGCCGTCGTGCTCATCGCCACCGCCGGCGTCGACGTCGCCTTGCTGCGCTCGTCGTTGCTGTTGGTCCTCGGCCTTGCCGGCCTGGCGCTGTTTGTCGTTGTCGACGCCATGAAGCCGCAATCGCGACTGTTTCCCTCGCAGCTGTTTTCCTGGCGCTCGCCGGTCGGCAGCGGCATGACCATGGTCGCCGCCTTTTCGGTGGCCACCGTCTCCTTCTCGATCTACGGACCGCTGCTTCTCACCACGCTGCACGACATCCCGATCCTGACCACGGGGTACATCATCGCCGCCGAATCGATTGCCTGGTCGATCCTGTCCATCGCCGTCGCCAACGCGCCGCTGGAGCGCGAACGGCTAATCATCGTCATCGGCGCGCTGATGATCGCATCCGGCCTCGCCGGTTTCGCCTACTCGATCCCGTTGGGGTCCATTCCGCTGATCCTCGTTTGCGCTCTTTTGCAGGGCGGCGGCTTCGGCGTTGCCTGGCCGTTCCTCACCCGCGTTATCGTCGCCTCGGCCCGCGATGGCGAGCAGACGATTGCGTCCGCCGCCGTGCCGACCATGCAGCGCATCGGCTATGCGGTGGGCGCCGCTGTCGCCGGCATCATCGCCAATGCCAGCGGCTTTTCCGAGGGGCTGAGCCGCGCGGCGGCCGCAACCGTCGCCGGCTGGCTGTTCCTGGCCTTCCTGCCGCTCGGCATCGTCGGATGCCTGGCCGCGCTGAAGATATTTTCCGCGGCGAGCCGGCCTGAGCTGGCGGCCGGGGAATAGGCCGGCGTCAAAGCGATGGAAGCACGCCGCGGATGTGATCGGCGAATGCCTCGATCGCGGGCGATCGTTCCGCCCCGGCGAAGGCGACCAGTATGCCAAGGCCGGGCAAGGCGGGAAGCGGAGCGCCGAGTATGTGAAGATCGGGCGGCACCGCTTCCTCGGCCATCACGCTGATCGCCAGGCCCGACCGCGCCACGGCGATCAGCCCGGCAAGGCTGTTGCTGGCATAGGCGATCTTGTAGCGCAGCCCGGCGCGCGCCATCGCCTCGCAAGCACCCTTGTGATCGATGGCGTTCGAGGCGGCCAGTGCCAGCGGAACGGTGTCGCCAAAATCGTAATGCTCCAGGGCCGGCCTGCTGCCCACCCACACCAGCGCTTCCCGGCGCACGACGTCCGCCGCCGCGCCCGGATCGGGAACGGAAACCAGCGCAAGGTCGACCTGCCGCGCGTTGAGCAGCGTGCGCAATTCGACCGTCGGCGCAGAGACCACCTTGATCTCTATATCGGGATACATCGTGCCGAAGCTCTTCAGCAGCGACGGGAAGAACGCGCTGAGATAATCCTCGGGACTGCCGAAGATGATCGAGCCATGCAGGCCCTTATCGGAGAAGGCCGAGATCGCCTCGTCGTGGATCTTGAGGATGCGCTCGGCATAGGCGAGAAACCGTTCGCCGCTGCCGGTCAGCCGCACGCCGCTGCCGCTGCGGTGGAACAGGTTTTGGCCCAGCGCTTCCTCCAGCCGCTGGATCTGCATCGTCACGGCCGATTGCGTGCGCCCGACCTGCACCGCCACGGCGCTCAGCGTGCCCGAATGCGCGGCACGCACGAAAGTCGACAGGAGCTTGAGGTCAAGCGGAGCCTGCATATCAAATCCATTGATATCCGGATCCGATTACTATCAATTTTACTGCACTCGCGCCAGCCGCTATCGTTTGCCAGGCGATATGATGGAGCTGCACGATGTCGAAGAACGAGGACCGTGGCTTTTGGAGTTCGGCGCAAAAGCACCTGATCCGCTACGGTGGCAGCTTCGAGCCGGCCATCATCGAGCGCGCGGCCGGCTCCTTCGTATATGACGCCGACGACAGGCCTATCCTCGATTTCACCTCCGGCCAGATGAGCGCGCTGCTCGGCCACTCGCATCCCCGCATCGTCTCGACGGTCACCCGGCAGGTCGGGCAGGTCGCGCATCTGTTCAGCGGCATGCTGTCCCGTCCAGTGGTCGAGCTGGCCGAGCGCCTTGCGGCGCTGGCGCCAGGGCTCGACCGGGTGCTGCTCTTGTCGACCGGCGCGGAATCGAATGAAGCCGCCATCCGCATGGCCAAGCTGGTCACCGGCAAGCACGAAATCGTCGCCTTTTCGAAGAGTTGGCACGGCATGACCGGCGTCGCGGCCTCCGCAACCTACAGCGCCAGCCGCAAGGGCTATGGGCCGGCCGCCGTCGGCTCGCTCGCCATCCCAGCGCCGAACAGTTTCCGGCCGCGTTTCAGGAATGCCGACGGCTCGCTGGATTGGCGGACCGAACTCGACGACGCGTTCGATCTCGTCGACAGCCAGTCGACGGGCAGCCTCGCCGCCTTCGTCGCCGAGCCGATCCTGTCGAGCGGCGGTATACTGGGACTGCCGCAAGGCTATCTGGCAGCGCTCAAGCAGAAGTGCCGCGAGCGCGGCATGCTGCTTATCCTCGACGAAGCGCAAACCGGCATCGGCCGCACCGGCCATATGTTCGCTTTCCAGCGGGATGGCGTCACCCCGGATATCCTGACGCTCTCCAAGACGATCGGCGCCGGGCTTCCGCTCTCGGCCGTCATGACGACGGCCGAGATCGAGGAAGACGCGCATGCGAAAGGTTTCCTGTTCTACACCACACATGTCTCCGACCCGCTGCCGGCAGCGGTCGGTCTCGCCGTGCTCGATGTGGTGGAGGAAGAAAAACTGGTCGAGCGTGCCCAGCGTCTCGGCGCGCAACTTTTCGAGGGCCTGTCCCGATTGAAGCAGCGTTACGAATGCGTCGGCGACGTGCGCGGCCTAGGGCTGCTGCTCGGCGTCGAGATCGTCAAAGACCGTAAGGACCGTGTCCCAGATCACCAGCTTGGCGCGGCGATCGCCGCCGAAGCGTTCAGGCGCGGGCTAAGCATGAACATCGTCAAGCTCCCCGGCATGGGCGGCGTCTTCCGCATCGCGCCGCCGTTGACCATCTCCGAGGCGGATCTGGATCTCGGCCTGCGGATCATTTCGGAGTCGATCGAAGCCTCGCTCGCCGCGAGCGGGAGCGCACCGGGCATAGCCGCCGAATAGGATTTCCCCGGCCAGATCGCCTCTCGGCCGGCGAAGCCTTATACGACAATGGTCTTTAGCCGCTCGGCAATGAGCCCGGCAAGCCGCGCCGCCACCTCATCCTTGCCCATTTCCGGCCATTCCTCGACGCCCGTTTTCGAGACGATGCGCACCTTGTTGCGGTCGCCGCCCATCACGCCGGACGGCCCGATGCCGCTCTCATGCGAGACGTCGTTGGCGACGATGAAGTCGGCGCCCTTCTTCTTGAGTTTGGCCTCGGCATTGCCGATGAGGTCCTGCGTCTCGGCCGCGAAGCCGACGACGAGGCCCGGCCGCTGGGCATGATGGCCGACGCCGGCAAGGATGTCCGGGTTCTCGACCATCTGCAGCGAAGGCGGGCCCTCGCCCGCCACTTTCTTGATCTTCTCGCCGGCGGCATTGGCCGTGCGCCAGTCGGCGACGGCGGCCACGAACACGGCGGCATCCGCCGGCAACAGGCTCTCGACCGACTGCTTCATCTGCGCGGCGGTCTCGACATGCGTGGTCGCGACACCCGCCGGATCGGCGATGGTGACCGGACCGGACACCAGCCGCACATCGGCGCCGAGCTTCGCAAGTGCGGCCGCGATGGCGTGGCCCTGCTTGCCCGAGGAGCGGTTGGCGATGTAGCGCACCGGATCGATCGGCTCATGCGTCGGCCCGGAGGTGACGATGATCCGGCGGCCGGCAAGCGGCTTCGGCCTCTCGTCGAGCATCGCCTCGATCGCAGCGACGATCTCCAGCGGTTCTGCCATGCGGCCCTCGCCCGCCTCGTTGCTCTCCGCCATCTCGCCTTTGGCCGGACCGACAAAGGCGATGCCATCCTTCTGCAAGGTCGCGCGGTTGCGGCGCGTCGCGGCATGCGACCACATTTTCGGGTTCATCGCCGGGGCCATCAGCACCTTCTTGTCGGTGGCTAGCAGCACCGTGGAGGCAAGATCGTTGGCATGACCGTTGGCGAGCTTGGCCATCAAATCGGCGGTCGACGGCGCCACGACCACAAGGTCGGCCTCGCGCGACAGCCTGATATGGCCGACATCGTGCTCATCCTTGCGGTCGAACAAATCGGTGAAAACGTGATCGGCCGACAGCGCGCCGACCGACAGCGTGGTGACGAATTCCTGCGCAGCGGCGGTCATCACCACCCGTACCGAGGCCCCGCGCTCGCGCAGCCGGCGGATCAGGTCAAGCGATTTGTAGGCGGCGATGCCACCGCCTATGATCAGCAGGATGCGCTTGCCCAACAGCGAGCCGCGCACTGATGTCTTGCCGGAAACCGCGACAACCGGCGCCGTCTGTTGGCTTGAGCCTGCCAGCGTGCGCAGCGTCTTCTCGATCTGGTCGAGGCGACCGGCCTGCCCTGCCCGGCCTTCGACCGCGGCGCGGATCATCAGGCGTGCCTGCTCTTCCATCGAGCAGCCGTTCTCGGCCGCGAGCTGCCGCAGCAGATCCTTCACGTCATCGTCCAGGTTGCGGATGGTGATACTGGCCATTTGATTGCACTCGCATAATCGTCACGAATGCAATGATAGCAATGCAATCACCTATCGGCAAGTCGACGGCCGTCAGAGCAGCTTCCACGCGATGTAGATCAGCGTCAACGCAATCACCCACAGCGCCACGCGGCCCGAGCGGGTGTGCCGCGCTTCGGCCTTGCCGATGGCGCGCGCGGTCGCTTCGTCGAAGCGCAGGCCGTTCTCGGCCATCAGGTCGATCTCGCGCGACAGCCGGTCGGTCCGGGCGGCGAGGTCCGGCGCCTGTCTTGCTAGCGTCAGCAGCGCCTTGGCGCCGTCGCGCGCGTCCGTGAGCAGGCCGCGCGGACCGAGATTGCCGGCGATCCAGTCTCCGACCACCGGTTCCGCCGTCTTCCACATGTTGAAGGCGGGATCGAGCGTGCGCGCCACGCCCTCGACCACGACCATGGTCTTTTGCAACAAGATCAGCTCCGGCCGCGTCGCCATGTCGAACAGCTCGGTAACTTCGAACAAAAGCGTGAGCAGCTTCGCCATCGAAATGGTCTCGGCCGACTGGCCGTGGATCGGCTCGCCGATGGCGCGGATCGCTTGCGCGAAGGCCGAGACATTGTGCTGGCGCGGCACGTAGCCCGCCTCGAAATGGACCTCGGCGACGCGCTGATAGTCACGCACGATGAAGCCGTAGAGGATTTCGGCCAGGAAGCGGCGCTCCTTCTTGCCGAGACGCCCGGCAATGCCGAGATCGACCGCGACGATGGTGCCGTTCGCCTCGACGAACAGATTGCCCGGATGCATGTCCGCATGGAAGAAGCCGTCGCGCAGCGTGTGCCGCAGGAACGACTGGATCAGGTTGGCGGCGATCGCCTGGAGGTCGTGCCCGGCTGCGGCAAGACCGGCCAGATCGTTCATCTTGATGCCGTCGATCCACTCCATGGTGAGCACGTCGCGGCCGGTGCGCTCCCAGTCGACCGCCGGCACGCGGAAACCCGGATCGTCCTTGGTGTTCTCGCCAAGCTCCGACAGCGCCGCCGCTTCGAGCCGCAGATCCATCTCGATCCTGGTGGTCTGCGCCAGCGTCTCGGTCACCTCGACCGGCCGCAGGCGACGCGACGAGGGGATGTATTTCTCCTGCAGGCGGGCGGCTAGGAAATAGCTTTCGAGGTCGTGGAAGAAGCGGCGGCGCACGCCGGGCCGGATGACCTTCACCGCCACCAGCGAAATGCTGCCCTCGCGGGAAACTTCGGCGCTGTGCACCTGCGCGATCGAGGCCGCCGCCACCGGCTCGCCGAAGCTCACATAGAGGTCGTCTATCTTGCGCCCGAGCGAACCCTCGATCGCATGCACCGCTTCCGCTTTCGGGAAGGTGTGCATCTTGTCCTGCAAAAGCGCGAGGTCGAGCGCCATGTCGTTGCCGACGACGTCTGGCCGCGTCGCCAGGAACTGGCCGAGCTTGACATAGGAAGGTCCGAGCCGCACCACCGCCCGCGCCAGCCGGTCGCCGCGCTGATAGCTCAGCGCCCGGCGGCGCGTGAACAGGCGCGCCACGCGCCAGCCGAATTTCGGCATGCCGGAAAGCTCTTCGCCGGGCAACGCCGCGACGACGCCCTCGCGGACCAGCACCCAGCCGGCCCGGACCAGCCGAAAGGCGGCGGCGGCGCTGCTCATTGACCACCCCGGTTCAAGAGGGCCTGCTTCAAAGGGTCCCGCCTCAAAGCTTCCAGCCCGAATGCAGCGCGGCGATGCCACCCGAATAATTGCGGAAGCTCACCCGGCCAAACCCGGCGCGGGTGATCATGGCCGCGAAATTCTGCTGGTTGGGGAATTTGCGGATCGATTCGACGAGGTAGGAATAGGGCTCGCCGTCGCCGGTCACAGCCTTGCCGATCTTCGGAATGGCATTGAACGACCAGGCTTCATAGGCCTTGTCGAGCAGCGGCATATCGACCTCGGAAAATTCCAGGCACAAAAACCGTCCGCCGCGCTTCAGCACACGATAAGCCTCGCTCAACGCCGTCTCTACGCGCGGCACGTTGCGGATGCCGAAGGCGATCGTATAGGCGTCGAAGGTCTCGTCCTCGAAAGGCAGTTCCTCGGCATTGGCTTCGACGAAATCGGTGTTGGCCGAAAGCCCCTGCTTTTCGGCGCGGTCGCGGCCGACAGAGAGCATCGAGCCGTTGATGTCGAGCACGGTGGCATGCGCCTGGCGCTGGCTGGCCTCGACGATGCGGAAGGCGATGTCGCCGGTGCCGCCGGCGACGTCGAGAACCTTCCAGCCCGTCCGCTTCGGCGGATTGAGCCAGGCGACCATCGCGTCCTTCCACAATCGATGCAACCCAGCCGACATCAGATCGTTCATGAGGTCGTATCGATTGGCCACCTTATGGAAGACGTCGTTTACGAGGGGCTGCTTCTCGCCCTCGCCGACCTTCCTGAACCCATAGGAGGTTTCCATGCCGCCCGCGGCCGTGGTTCTCTCAACTGACATTATTTTGATCCGTCATAAAACCGGCGCGACCATAGCCGATCGATGGTGCCGAAGCTATTGTCCAGGGCGCGGTTTTCGGCCGCGCTTTCAAACCCCTGCCGGGAAAGGTCTCGCGTGATTTCCAGGCCAGAATCAGCGCGAGAGCAGCGTACCAGACGGGATGACCGCATGATCTTGAAGGCCGAACTGCACTGCCACATCGAAGGGGCGGCGGCGCCCGAGCTCGTCGTCGCCCAGGCCCGCAAATACGGCAAGGACACCTCGCCCTACATCCAGGACGGCTCCTTCGTCTGGCACGATTTCACGTCTTTCCTAGCCGCTTACGACTTCGCCTCGGACCTGTTCCGGACAGAGGAGGATTATGCACGCCTTGCCGATCATTATCTGACCAGCCTCGCCCGCGACGGCGCCATCTATTCCGAGGTCTTCACCTCGCCGGACCATGCGAAGAAGGCCGGCCTGTCACCAAAGGCCTATACGGATGCGCTGGGCGAAGGCATGGCCCGCGCCAAGGCCAAGACCGGCATCGAGGGCCGCATGATCGTCACCGGCGTGCGCCATGTCGGCGTCGAGGCGATCGAGCAGGCGGCGCGCTTCGCAGCGCGCTGCGGCCATCCGCTGGTGACCGGTTTCGGCGTCGCCGGCGATGAGCGCATGGGCGATTTCGAGGATTATGTGCGCGCCTTCGAGATCGCGCGCGAGGCCGGCCTCGGCATCACCATCCATGCCGGCGAGCTAATGGGCTGGGAAAGTGTGGCGGCAGCCCTCGACCACATCCGCCCCTCGCGCATCGGCCACGGCGTGCGCGCCATCGAGAACCCCGACCTCGTGCGGCGCATCGCCGACCAGGGGGTGGTGCTGGAATGCTGCCCGGGCTCCAACATCGCGCTGAACGTCTTCGGCAGCTTCGCCGACCACCCCTTTCCGGCGCTGCGCGCCGCCGGCTGCAAAGTGACGCTCAACTCCGACGATCCGCCCTATTTCTGGACGTCGCTGAAGCGCGAATACGACATCGCCGCCGAGCATTTTTCCATGGACGACAAGGCGCTTGCCGCTGTCACCAGGACGGCGATCGAGGCGGCCTTCGTCGATCGCAAGACCAAGACGATGCTGCTTGGCCGACTGGATGCGAAGGCTCGGTGAGTAGGGACTAGTGAGTAGTCAGTAGTGACGGATTTGACCGCGCGCGCATCGATCGGTTGAAGGCCGTCGCTTTCCCCGAGGCGGGGACTCGCAAATCGGCTCACTATTCACTACTCACTACTGACTATTCACAGAACCATCACGTCGGAGCACATCATGCAGGGCGTCACCGTCGTCGACCACCCCCTTGTCCAGCACAAGCTGACCATCATGCGCAAGAAGGAGACCTCGACGGCCGGTTTCCGGCGGCTGCTGCGCGAGATTTCGCTGCTGCTCGGCTATGAGGTGACCCGCAATCTCGAGCTGACCACGACCATGATCGAGACGCCGATCGAGGAGATGGAAGCGCCGACGCTGGAAGGCAAGAAGCTGGTCTTCGCCTCGGTGCTGCGCGCCGGCAACGGCCTGCTCGAAGGCCTGCTCGACCTGGTGCCGGCGGCGCGTGTCGCCCATATCGGCCTCTACCGCGACCACGACACGCTGGAAGCGGTCGAGTATTTCTTCAAGGCGCCGAGCGATCTTGCCGACCGCCTGGTGATCGTCGTCGATCCGATGCTGGCGACCGCCAATTCGGCGATCGCGGCCATCGACAAGCTGAAGGGGCGCGGCGCCACCAACATCCGGTTCCTGTGCCTGCTTGCCGCGCCCGAGGGCATCGAGCGCTTCACCAAGGCGCATCCGGACGTGCCGATCTTCACGGCCTCGATCGACCGCCAGTTGAACGAGAAGGGCTATATCATGCCCGGTCTCGGCGATGCCGGCGACCGCATGTACGGCACGAAATGAGCGCATTTGTTTACCGATCGTTTACGCAAGTCCGTGGTTCCGGCGCGCGTTAAAACGGAAAACACCATGTCGGCTTAAGGGTGGAGCCTTGTTTTAAGGGGCGTCCATGCTGCGCAAGCTTCTCATCCTCGGCATCTGTGCCGGAACCTCGGCTTCGATACCCATTGTGTATCAGTCGAATCCGCAGATCGTCGAAAGCTGGCTAAGATCAAGCGTCGCCGCCAAGCCGGAAGCGGCGCAGCCCGAGCCGCAAGCCAATCTCGCTTCGGTGCCGGACAAGCCGGCGGCGCCGATGCCGCTCGGCCGCCAGGTGCTGGTCAATGCCGACGCGCGCGGCCATTTCACGTCTTCGTTCAAGCTCAACGGCCGCCAGGTCGACGGCATGATCGACACCGGCGCCACGCTTGTCGCCATCAACATCTCGACCGCGCGCCGGATCGGCATTTCGCTCAACCCGTCCGATTTCAATCGCCAGGTCAACACCGCCAACGGCGCCATCAAGGCCGCCGTGGCGACTATCGACCATCTGCAGATCGGCAAGATTTCGGTCGACAACGTGCAGGCGATGGTGCTCGACGACAGGGCGCTGCAGACCAACCTGATCGGCATGAGCTTCCTGCAGCGCCTGCAAAAGTATCAGGTCCAGGACGGCGCGCTGCTCCTTGTGCAGTAGTCCGGTCAGAGCAATTCCAGGAAAAGTGGAACGCGGTTTCCATCCGGAATTGCGTAAACGCTCTATCTAACCAATATCCGCCTGAGGACGGTCTTTTCCGCGGGCGGCTTCGAACCTCCGGTCGTATAGGCCGCGCGCACGGCGGCAGCGGCCGCTTCGGCATCTGCGTTTGTGCGGGCATGCACCAGCGCCAGTGGCTCGCCCCGGCGCAGTTCGGCGCCGACCGGCAAGAGCCTGGTCAAGCCAACGGCATGGTCGATTTTATCATCCGGCCGCCTGCGCCCGCCGCCAAGCGTGACGACTGCAAGGCCGATGTCGCGCGTCGCGACGACGGTGACGAAACCATCCGTCTCAGCCCGCACCGCCAGTTCGACGGGCGCCTTCGGCAAATACTTGTCCGGGTTCTCGATGAAATCGGCCGGGCCGCCAAGCGCCGTGACCATGCGCGCGAAGATGGCGGCCGCGCGGCCGCCCGCAAGCGTCTCGGCGGCGCGCCTCAACCCGTCCTGATTGGACGAAACGATGCCGGCCGATTGCAGCATCTCGGCCGCCAGCGCAAGCGTCACGTCCTCCAGCCGGCGATCGCGATAACGGCCCGTGAGGAAGTCCACCGCATTCTTCACCTCGACCGCATTGCCGGCAGCCGATGCCAGCGGCTCGTTCATCCCGGTTACCAGCGCCGAGGCGTTCAGGCCGGCGCCGTTGGCGACCTCGACCAGGCTGTTCGCCAGCGCCACCGCATCACGCGACTTTTCCATGAAGGCGCCGTTGCCGACCTTGACGTCGAGCACCAGCGAGCCGAGCCCCGCGGCGAGCTTCTTCGACAGGATCGAGGCGGTGATCAACGGCACGGATTCGACCGTGCCCGTCACGTCGCGGATCGCGTAGAGCCTGCGGTCGGCGGGCGCGAGATCCGCGGTCTGGCCGATGATGGCGCAGCCGGTCTCCAGCACCGTCTTGCGAAACAGCGTCACATCGGGCTGGCTGATATAGCCGGGAATGGCATCCATCTTGTCCAGCGTGCCGCCGGTGTGGCCGAGGCCGCGGCCCGAGATCATTGGCACATAAGCACCGCAGGCAGCGACGATCGGCGCCAGCATCAGCGAGACATTGTCGCCGACGCCGCCGGTCGAATGCTTGTCGGTGACTGGACCCGGCAGGTCGGACCAGTCGAGCACATCGCCGGAATCGCGCATGGCGAGCGTCAGCGCCACGGCCTCCTCGCGGCTCATGCCGTTGAGAAATACGGCCATGGCGAAAGCGCCGACCTGACCTTCCGAGATGCTGCCCGCCGTCAGCCCTCTGACAAAGGCCGCGATCTCGTCGGCCGCGAGCCTGTGGCCGTCGCGTTTGCGGCGAATGATTTCTTGCGGGAGCATCAGTCGGGCAAGCCGTCCTGGAACACGCGCCGCAGGATCGTCGCCAGCCGGGCGCCGCCGATCGGGGCCATGTCCTTGGTTTCCTGATGCGACAGCTCGGCCCCGGTCATCCCCGCCGCGAGATTGGTGATGACCGAGCAGGCGGCCACTTTCAGCCCGAGGAAGCGCGCGAGGATCACCTCCGGCACCGTCGACATGCCGACCGCATTGGCGCCCATGACACGCGCCATCCGGATCTCGGCCGGCGTTTCGAAGCAGGGTCCCGAAAACCACATATAGACGCCCTGGTGCAGCGCGGTGTCCGTCGCCTTCGCCGCCTTCTCGATCGCGCCACGCAGGCCGGCGTCATAGGCCTCGGTGAGGCCGACGAAGCGGCGATCGCTCGGCTCGCCGATCAGCGGATTGGAGCCGGAGAAATTGATGTGGTCGGTGATCATCATCACCGAGCCCGGCCCCATCTCGGGATCGACCGAGCCGGCGGCGTTGGTCAGGATCAGATGCGAGATGCCGATGCCGGCCAGCACCTCAAGTGCGGGACGCATCGCGGCGGCATTGCCGTGCTCATAATAGTGGGCGCGGCCGGACAGCATCAGCACCGGTGTGCCGGCAAAGTTTCCGGCCACGACCTCGCCGGCATGGCCGGAAACGCCGCTGCGTGGAAAACCGGCCAACTCGGCATAGGAGATACGCCTGGCGTCCTTGACCTGATCGACCAGGCCGCCAAGGCCGGAGCCGAGCACCAGCGCCGCCGTCGGCGCTAGCCCGTCGAGCTTTTCGACCAGGCGATCCAGTGCTTCCATCATGTCGACCAGCTCTTCATTTGAGGATATCGCCCCTGAAGCCGTAAGGCAGCATGTCGCCCATGGTCACCGTCTCGGCGACGCCCGTGTTGTCGCACAGATAGAGCTTCGTGTCCGGCCGGCAGAATTCCGCCAGCCGCTGCCGACAGCCGCCGCAAGGCGAGCATTTGGCCATGCGCTCGGCGATCACCGCTATCTCGACGATCTTGCCGCCACCGCCCATGATGTAGTGGCCAAGCGCGGTCGTCTCGGCGCACCAGCCCTCGGGATGGGATGCCACCTCGATGTTGGCGCCGGTGAAGACGCGGCCGTCCTCGGTGCGAAGTGCGGCACCCACCGGGAATTTCGAATAGGGCGCATAGGCCTTGGCCATCGCCGCTTTCGCCGCCTCGAACAGATCATGCGACATTCAGCTCTTCTCTCCCACGATCTTGTTCAAATGCCGGCTGGCGGACCGAAATAGGGCCTCAGCGTTCCTTGACATAGGGCACGCCGCCGGCGCGCGGCGGAATGGCCTTGCCGATGAAGCCGGCAAGCAGGATGACGGTCAGCACATAGGGCAGCGCCTGCATGAACTGTGCCGGCACCTTGCCGACAAGAGGAAGCGGCGATCCCTGCAGGCGGATCGAGGCCGCGTCGAGGAAGCCGAACAGAAGGCAGGCGAACATGGCGTTGACCGGCTTCCATTTGGCGAAGATCAGCGCCGCAAGCGCGATATAGCCCTTGCCTGCGGTCATGTCCTTCACGAAGCCGCCATTCTGCACCATCGACAGGTAGGCTCCGGCAATACCGGTGAGGATGCCGGTGCAGATCAGCGCGCGATAACGCAACCAGGCGACCGAAATGCCGGCGGTATCGACGGCGGCCGGATTTTCGCCGACCGCGCGCATCCGCAACCCGAAACGGGTACGAAACAGCACCCACCAGGTGAACGGCACCATCAGGAAGGCGATGTAGACCAGGATGGAATGGCCGGAGAGCAGTTCCGAATAGATCGGGCCGATGATGGGCACATCCCTGATGGCGTCGGCGCCCGGCCAGACGATCGCCTCGAACCGCTCGCCGGGCTGCAGCGCCGGCGTGCGCCCGCCCTGCTGGAACCAGGCTTGCCCAAGCATGATCGTCGAGCCCGCCGCGATGAAGTTGATCGCGACGCCGGACACGATCTGGTTGCCGCGATGCGTGATCGAGGCAAAGCCGTGCACCATGGCAAAGGCGACCGAGATCAGGATCGCCATGCCGAGGCCGATGAAGGCGGAATGAAAGACCGCGGCCGCCGAGGCGCCGGCAAAGGCGCCGACCAACATTTTGCCTTCGAGCCCGATATCGAACACGCCGGCGCGCTCCGAATAGAGGCCGGCTAGGCAGGCGAGCAGCAGCGGCACCGACAGGCGAATGGTGGAATCGAGAATCTGGACGATGGCGATGAAGATATCCATCTCAGGCGCCCTTTCCCTTGACCGCTTCCATGCCGACCGACTTCGGACTGAACGAGGCGAAAATCGCCTGGATGTAGGGCCTGAACATATGCTCAAGCGCGCCGGCGAAGAGGATGACAAGGCCCTGGATGATGACGATCATGTCGCGGGTGATCGCCGGCATCTCGAAGGAAAGCTCGGCGCCGCCCTGGTAGAGCATGCCGAACAGGATCGCCGCCAGCACGATGCCGATCGGATGCAGCCGGCCCATCAGCGCCACCGCAATGCCGACGAAGCCGGCGCCGGAGACGAAATCGATGGCGACATTGTGCTGGTCGCCCATCACCGGGTTGAGCGCCATCATGCCGGCCAGCGCGCCCGAGATCATCATGGCGGTGATGATGATGCGGGTTTCCGAAATGCCAGCATAACGCGCCGCTTTCGGGCTGTGGCCATAGGTGCGCATTTCGTAGCCGAGCCGGGTGCGCCAGATCAAAAGCCAGACCAGGAACGCCATCAGCAGCGCCAGCAGGAAGCAGATGTTGAGCGGCGCCGAGCGGATCTTGGCGCCGAACAATTCGATCACCCAATTGAGCTTCGGCAGCTCCGCGCCGCCGACGAAGTTGCGGGTCTGCGGCGCCTGCGAGCCGGCCGGCTTCAGCAGGCCGACCAGCAGATAGACCATCACGGAGGCGGCGATGAAGTTGAACATGATGGTGGTGATGACGATGTGCGAGCCGCGCTTGGCCTGCAGATAGGCCGGGATGAAGCCCCAGAGGGCGCCGAACGCGGCCGAGGCGACAATGGCAAGCGGAAACAGCACCCACCATGGCAAAATGCTGTCCAAGGGCAGGCAGACAAGCGCGATGCCGAGGCCGCCAATATAGGCCTGGCCCTCGGAACCGATGTTGAACAGGCCGCAATGCGCCGCCACCGCGACTGAAAGGCCGGTGAAGATGAAGGTCGTGGCATAAAACAGCGTGAAGGCGATGCCTGTCCCCTTGCCGAAGGCGCCTTCGACCAGGATGACGGCGGCGCGGAACGGATTTTCGCCGACCAGCACGACGACGAGGCCGGCGACGATGAAGGCTACCGAGAGGTTGATCAGCGGGATTAGCCCATAGTCGGCCCAGGCCGGCAGCTTGGCGTAGGGCGTGCTCATTCGGCGGCCTCCTGCTGCTCGACGCCGGCCATTAAGAGGCCGAGCTCGCCTTCGGTGGCGTCGGGGCCGCGCTCGCCGACGATGCGGCCGGCGAACATCACCAGGATACGGTCGGAAAGCGAGCGGATCTCGTCGAGCTCGACCGAGACCACCAGCACGGCCTTGCCCTGGTCGCGCATGGCGATCAGCCGCTTGTGGATGAATTCGATGGCGCCGACATCGACGCCGCGCGTCGGCTGACCGACGATCAGCACCCCTGGATCCTGCTCCATCTCGCGCGCCAGCACGATCTTCTGCTGGTTGCCGCCTGAGAAATTGGCTGTCTTCAGGCGAGGATTAGCGGGCCGGATATCGTATTTCGCGATCTTGTCCTTGGCATCACTGACGATGGCCTCGACGTTGAGGAACGGACCTTTCAGATAACGCTCGTCGTCGTGATAGCCGAGGATAGAATTCTCGTTCTCCTCGAAGGCCAGCACCAGTCCAACATGATGGCGGTCCTCCGGCACATGGGCGAGGCCGCGGTCGCGCAATTCGCCGGGGTCGGCCTTGCCGGTGAGGTCGATCGGCTTGCCGTCCAGCATCACCTCGCCGGAGACCGCGTGCCTTATGCCCGAGATCGCCTCGAGCAGTTCGGACTGGCCGTTGCCGGCGACACCGGCGATGCCGACGATTTCGCCGCCGCGCAGGTCGAAGGAGACGTCGTCGACCATGGTGACGCCGCGGGAGTCTTTCACCGTCAGGTTCTTCACCGAAAGTTTCACGGCGCCGGACTCGGACTCGCCCTTCTCGACCCTGAGCAGCACTCGCCGGCCGACCATCAGTTCGGCCAATTCGCCGACCGTGGTCTCCTTGGTCACCCTGGTCGCCACCATCGTGCCCTGGCGCATCACCGAGACCGTGTCGGTAATCGCCATGATCTCGCGCAATTTGTGGGTGATGAGAACGATGGTTTTTCCCTGATCCTTCAATTGCTTGAGGATGCGGAAGAGGTGATCGGCCTCTGCCGGCGTCAAAACACCCGTCGGCTCGTCGAGGATCAGGATCTCGGCGCCGCGATAGAGCGCCTTGAGGATTTCGACGCGCTGCTGCAAGCCGACCGGCAATTCCTCGATGACGGCGTCGGGATCGACCTCCAGCCCATATTCGCGCTCCAGCCGCTCGAGCTCCGAACGCGCCTTGGCGATGCTGCTTTTCAACAGCGCATCGTTCTCCGCGCCGAGAATGACGTTTTCCAGCACGGTGAAATTGTCGACCAGCATGAAGTGCTGGTGCACCATTCCGATGCCGAGCGCGATGGCGTCGTTGGAGGTGTGGATCGACGCCGGTTTGCCGCCGACGCGGATCTCGCCGCTGTCGGCCTGGTAGAAGCCGTAGAGGATCGACATCAGCGTCGACTTGCCGGCGCCGTTCTCGCCGACGATGCCGTGGATGGTGCCGCGCGTGATTTCCAGATTGATGTCGCGGTTGGCGCGCACGGCGCCAAAGCTCTTGTTGATGCCGATGAGCTCGATAGCGGCTTGCGCCATGCGGCCTGTTCCCACTGTTATTTTTTATCGCTTGGTCAAAATGCCTAGCATGATGCCCAGCCCGTGCCAATTGGCCATTCACTCTCGACAAATCCCCGCGCGCTTGTCAATTTCCAAGGTGGGTAGGAGCTTCACATTCGCAAAAGGCGGTTCTCAATGGCCATGCCTGACGACCGGCTGACGACGCTGGAAATCCGCGCCGCCGAGCAGGACAAGACCATCGAGGAACTGTCCGGCCAGATCGCCGAGCAGTGGAAGGTGATCGAGCGCATGGAACGCAAGCTTGCCGCGCTCACCGACCGGTTCCTGGAGCTGGAAGAACAGGCTGCTCCCGACGTGCCGGTGACCAAGCCGCCGCACTGGTGAGGGAGCATGGGAGAAGAAGGCCATGTCGAGTGAAAGCGACCGCGTCGCCAGAGCCGGCGACTATGTCTTCGGCCTGATGAATGACCGCGAACGCGCCCGCGCCGAGCGCGACCTCAAGATCGATCCCGCCTTCCGCGACACCGTGCTGAAGCTCGCCGAGCGCCTGCGCGCCCTCGACCCTGCCGGTTCCTCTACGGAAGGACAGGACGCCCGCTGGAAACAGGTTTCGCAACGCCTTGCCGAATTGCCGCAGATGCACATCCGGCTTGCTGGACCCGCCGAGACAGAGGCCGATCTGCCGCCGGTCGTGATCCACCGGCTGCAACGCAAGCCCTATGGCGTCGGGCTGCATGCCCTTGGCGGACGGTTGGGCTTCGTCATCGCGCTTGCCCTGCTCGCCGCCTTCGCGCTCGGCTATATCGCCGGCACGCTATAGTTTTTTCGACATGAGAAGCATCGGCTCGCCGTCCTGCTCGAACGGCTCGACCGTGGTCCAGCCCAGCGCCTCGTAGAAGCCTCGTGCCTGCCAGGTGTAGAGATGAAGCGTCCTCACTCCGACCGAAGCGGCGCGCGCTTCAATGGCTTTGACCAGCGACGTACCGACGCCCTGGCCTCGACAGGCTTCGTCGACGATGAGGCCGGCCAGCCAGGGCGTAAGATCATGCGCCGGCTCGATCTCGTCGCGCACCAGGAGGCAGCTCCCGATCGGCCGGCCCCGATCGCGCGCGACGAAGGCCGCCTCGAACCCGTCGCCGACGATCAGCCCGCGCAGTCCGTCCATGTCGTCCTGGAGCGTTCGCCCGGTGCCATCGAAAAATGCCGCGAGCCGAAGCCTGGCGATCGCTTCGACATCGCCGTGCACCATGACTTCGATGGTCGGTCGCATCATTCGTCTCCAAAACGAAACCGCCGGGCAATGCCCGGCGGTTCGATTTTCAACTCAACTGCCGATCAGTACGGGCAGGCGTTGTCGGTGGTGTAGTCGTGCACCTGGACCTTGCCGGAGATGATGTCGGCCTTGGCCTTTTCGACGGCGGCCTTCATCTCGTCGGTGACCAGCGCCTTGTTGTTGTCGTCCATGGCGTAGTCGACGCCGCCTTCCTTGAGGCCGAGATTCTGCAAGCCGCCCTTGAAGGTGCCGTTCTTGCCATCCATGAAGGCGTTGTAGACGGCGACATCGACGCGCTTCATCATCGAGGTCAGCACCTTGCCCGGCTGCAGGCCGTTCTGGTTGGAATCGACGCCGATGCCGAGCTTGCCGGCATCCGCGGCCGCCTGCAGCACGCCGACGCCGGTGCCGCCGGCCGCCGCGTAGACCACGTCGGCGCCCTGGTCGATCTGCGTCTTGGCGATCTCGCCGCCCTTGGCCGGGTCGTTCCAGGCTGCCGGCGTGTCGCCGGTCATGTTCTGGATGACGTCGGTGGCGCCGGCCGACTTGGCGCCGCCGACATAGCCGCATTCGAACTTGCGGATGAGCGGAATGTCCATGCCGCCAACGAAGGCGACCTTCTTCGACTTCGACGCCATCGCCGCCAGGATGCCGACGAGGTAGGAGCCTTCATTCTCCTTGAACACCAGCGAGCGGACATTGGGCATGTCGACGGCATCGTCGATGATGGCGAAGTTGAGGTCCGGATAATCCTTCGCGACAGCCTTCAGCGCGTCCTCCCAGGCAAAGCCGGCCATGACGATCGGGTTGCGGCCGTCCTCGGCGAAGCGGCGCAGCGCCTGCTCGCGCTGCGAGGCGTTGGAAACTTCGAATTCGACGTAAGCGACGCCGGTTTCCTTCTTGAACTTCTCGGCGCCGTTATAGGCGGCCTCGTTGAAGGATTTGTCGAACTTGCCGCCCAGGTCGTAGAGGATGGCCGGCTGCACATCCGCGGCGAAAGCCGGAAGAACCATTGCGGTTGCGGCCAGGAGGCCGAGAACGATACGTTTCATGTGATCCACACCCTGTCGGTTATGTCCGTGACGGTTGTTTTATGGTTTGTACCGCTTGCCCGCCCGGTTCTCCGGCAGGTTCGCGACGTCAGGCAGGAAGTGTTTTCCCCTCCCGCTCGCGGTCAATCTGGCACGCCGCGAAACAAAATTCACGTGGAATTTTGACCTGTTGGAAAAAGCGTTACCGGCCGGCTCGATCGCCGACTTCAGGGCGTCGGGGCAAATTCGGCGTTGCGGCGCTTGCGCCGATAGCCGATCGCGTAAAGCAGGAAGGCGAGCGCCGCGAACACCGCGAAACCCGGCTGGGCGAGCACCCAGGCGACGATGCCGTCCCACACGATCGGGCTTGCCTTGGCCCGCACGAAAGTCTCGAAAGCCGCCCGCGTATCGGGCGAAACCGCCAGCCAGCTCGTGTTGAGCGGCGTTATCACCAGCGCCGATTCGGCGACCGAACGGGTCGTGTCGATCACCGCCATGATCACGGAAATCGACAGCGCGACCATCGCCGCCAGCCGAAACATAAACCGCAACATCGACCGCTCTCCCCGGGAAGCTCCCGTCTACCCCGCAACCGACATAGAGCGTGCGCAGGTCACGCGCAATCGCAACGGTTGAAATTAGGCAGCCCGCGCCGGCTTGCGCCGGTTGACCCGCCAGACAGCGAAAATGCCGCCGGCGATCGCGCCAAGGATCAAGCCGCCCAGGCCGATAAAGGCGGCGAAGAACCCGCAGGCGCCCTCGAAGCAGCTCATCTGCGTGGCATCGGCGATCAGCGATCCGGCGAAGAATCCGGCGCAGGCGCCGATGGCGCCGCCAAGAATGATGCCGAGCAACGCCGCAAGCACCGAAACGAGGACCGGCGGCCGTTCGGTCTCGGCATTGGCATAGACTGTCTTGGCGCCAGCGCCTTGGCGCAGGAGGTAGATGCAGAGCAGGCCAATGGCGATTTCGGCAACGGTGAAGCCAAGCGCCTCGGCCGAGAAGGCGAAGCTGAAAAACACATAGGCCTGACGGATGACGAGCCAGATGATGATGGCCACCTGCCAGATCGTGTAATGGCGCGGAAAGCGGGCCGAGCGGTTGAAGGCAAGGCCAAGCAGGTACAATCCCCACAGAATGGTGATGACGCCGCCGGTCAGTCCGCCATAAACGAGCAGGAAGGCATTTTCCGGCAGGCTGAAGTCGCCGATCAGCCGCCAGTTCGCGAACAGGCCATAGGCCGACAGCCCCATGACGACGACGAGCCAGCCCACCGGTATAAAGGAAAGCCCGCCGTCCGGTTGTCCCGCGGGTCGCTGGTCGATCGATGCCATGTCAGGACGATGCCCCTCGCACAGCCCAAGGCAATTCCAGCCAACGCTCAGCGATTTTCTGTCTGGAATCGCGTGAAAACAAACATTTAGCGCAGTCGACAGCCGGACAGGGTCGAAGTCAAGCGCGGCTGCATATGCCGACCGGCCTATGCACATCATTCGGCGCTGCAAAGGCGGACGCATGGACCATCCACGGCAAAAGCCGTTGCGCTGCCATTATGGCTTGGCATTCGCTTGCGGATCGACTAGATGAGCCCCGCGCCCGTTTGCCTAGACGGCTAGCGGTGCTGGGAAGGGCTGCCCGCCGGTTGAAGGCAGCCACATGATCCGTAGAGGATTTCCTAAGGGAGCATCTCCCCAACCCGCACGGCGAAACCGGCCGGCGCGAGATGCGAAAAGACGGAGAGGTGGCCGAGTGGTTGAAGGCGCACGCCTGGAAAGTGTGTTTACGGGAAACCGTAACGCGGGTTCGAATCCCGCTCTCTCCGCCAGATATCCTTGAAATACTTGAATTTTCCGTTTTATTGATTCTTGCGTACAAAGCTGCGGACACGCCCAAAGATGCCAACCCTCAGTGACAGCTATGAAGTTATCGGCCGCATCCTCGCAAAGCTCATCTTGAACGGCCTTCGCCGGCAGGAGCTTGAGGCAAAGCATGTTTTCTCAGAACAGTACCCGACTGGGGACGATGTGCATCATTTCGTTGACGTAATGGAGTGGCTGCGCGCCGAGGGCTTGGTCACCGTCCTGTCGCAGAACATAGCTGGCGGCTATTTTGGAGCGCAATTGACGGCTAAGGGCATCGCCGCGATCGAGAAGGGGGCGTTCAATGGATCGACATCGATCCGCGAGGCGGTTGAAGGCAAGCCGGGCGGTCTCAGTGCTGAGAGCTACGGCAAGATCGGCTCATTGATCGGTGGTTTGATCGGCGGCTTTGCACAGTCGGCAGGCTGACCTTTTGTCAGGCCGGACCGGCAAAATCATCAGGCAATGCGTCCGCGGCCTGGTAGCCTTGGTGTGTAACTCGGAAAAGTTGTCCTTTACCGCTTCTGTCTTCAAGAAGCCCAAGGTGACTTAGTTCGCTGACGGCTGCGGTCATCCTCGCAATAGTCCTGCTATCCGCTCCCTGGCCAGCGAACTGCTGTCGACCGGCGCTGACCACAGTGCCGCTTAGATATCTGCGCACGATAACAGTACCGTTGCCAACGGCTGCTGCCTTCAAAACTCGAAGCCCATCATCGCTGACGGAACGGGCGGGTGAGCTTGGGATAGCAACGGGCGGGCCAAACTGTGTTTCCACCCCAGATGCTGCCCCGTCGGATTTTAGCATGCTTGATACGTAGCTATTTTCCCGCATCGCTGTGGGAAGGTGATCCCGAAGAAGCGATCGCAACTCCTCCGGGGTGTTATAGGTGTGGTACAGTCCCTTATCCTGTGCCCAAGCCTTAAACTCCGCCAGCTTTTTTCTCTGCTCGTCGTCGATCATATCTTGCGGGATCGGGGCATTGGAGAAGTACAGCATCACTGGCTTTCCAGCCTCCATGTGCCGCTCGATCTCTTCGATGGTCCCGCTTGCAGCTTCACCTGTCGGCGTCCCAACCCGGCTCCAGAAAATGCCGACCAGGATATCGGCATGTGCTAACAGCCGATCGTTCACCATCTGCTGTGGGCGACCCGACAACTCGGGAGAACTGTGTGTTTCCCACCCTACGGGCATCAAAACCACGTTCTCAGATCGCGAATAGACCGCGTTCCAGCCCGCGATGGCCTCCCGAACCGATCCGCGCTCGGGGAGTACGTCGCTCGGTGAAGCGATGAAAATTTCCAGAGCAATTGCGTCATATGCCATTCGCGCACCCCTCCATCCTTGGCCCTTTGATAGGATGGCATCGAAAGGCCGAAAATGGAAAGCTCGCCACCGCGAGGCAGTGGGCCGAACGTTCCGGAATAGATTCCGGAACGTTTCAACCGGCAATGAGGTACTGTGCCAGCCAGCCGGCGAGCACGGTCCCGAGGAACATCCAGTCGACGGTCGTCGCTGGCGCTTCTCGTGCGCAACGCGGTAATGCACCGCACGCCACTTGACCGGGTCGATCTCCGGGATGAGCCTGTCGAACTGCTCGTTTGCCCGCCGCGCCGGCGCCGACGGCGAACTGCTCGTCGACGAGCCGTTGGTAGGCGACGCGTACCGTGCCGCGCGAGACGCCGAGTTGGGCGGCCATATCGCGGCAGGACGGAAGCTTTGCTCCCGGGTCGAGCCGACCCGTCTCGATGGCGTCCCGGACCGCCTTGTGGACCTGCGTCGCCAGCGGCGCCCTTGCAGCGCGATCGAGGTCGATGGGCAGAGATGCCATACGCGATGGTACCATCATTCCCGCAAATCTGGTGTTTTTTCATGACCGGAGCCGCCTACATCTAGGGGTATCGCCACGTGACAATGATCGAGGAGACAATTCCCATGAAGGCAATCGTCGTGACGGACCAAGCTGCGGGAGCCGCCGGGATGAAGCTGGTGGAGCGGCCCGAGCCGCAGGCAGCGATAAACGATGTCATCGTTCGGGTTCATGCGTCGGGATTCGTCCCGACCGAGCTCTCATGGCCCTCGACCTGGACCGATCGCGTCGGCCGGGATCGGACGCCGTCGATCCCTGGGCACGAACTGGCCGGAGTGGTTACGGCACTTGGCTATGGCACGACGGGTCTTTCAGTTGGACAACGCGTGTTCGGCCTCGCAGACTGGTATCGCGACGGCACGCTGGCAGAATACATGGCCATAGAGGCACGCAACCTCGCGCCGCTGCCGGGCGACGTCGATTTAACGGTGGGCGCGAGTTTGCCAATCTCGGGTCTGACCGCGTGGCAGGGACTGTTCCAGCACGGCCGCCTTCAGGCGGGGCAGAGCGTCCTGGCGCACGGCGCGGCCGGCGCGGTCGGCTCAATGGTGACGCAACTCGCGCGCGAGGCCGGCGCTTATGTCATCGGCACCGGGCGCGCCGCAGACCGTCAAAAGGCGCTGGATTTCGGCGCAAATGAATTCATCGACCTCGAGAACGACGCCCTGGAAGACATCGGTGAAGTCGATCTGGTGTTCGATGTCATCGGCGGCGACATCCAGAAGCAGTCCGTTGCCCTTATCCGAACCGGAGGAACGCTGGTGACCGTCGTCGGCCCCGCCGAGGCGCTGCCCACCGAGGGTCTGGCGGTCGACTTCGTTGTCGAATCCGATCGTGCCCAGCTGAATGAGATCGTCCAACGGGTGCGGGACGGACGATTGCGAACGAACATTGGAACCGTCGCGAGCCTCGACAGTGCCGTCGCCGCCTTCAACCCGACCGAGCGGATCAGCGGGAAAACAATCATTCGCGTTCGTTCGTGAGTGGCACACCCCCTCGCCTGCCTGGGTTGCGTCAGGGCGAGCGAAACGCAAAGCCCCGAGATAGACTCCCAACCAGTCGCCTACGCACCAAATTCTGCTCAACCGTTCTGAAGCGGCCAAGCGCCGTCGTCTTCGCGCCTACCCGAGCGTCTGGCTGACAAGGGTGTAGGTGGTCGGCTCGGTTGCGCCGGCGGCGGCAAAATCGTCGAGGCGTTTGCCGAGCGACATGGTCAGCACCGTGTCGTAGACGGGCAGCCCGCTATGCGACAGGAAGGAGGCGAACTCGCCGCTCTCCATATGCGTGTCTGCCCTAAGGAAACTGCCAGAATGCTGCGCCACATGCGGCCGGGCGACCGCAACCGCATCGGCGTCGTTTTCAGCCACGACCGGTCCCAGCACATGGCCTCGCCCGAACGGCCGGCAGAGCGCGAAAGCGCAGAGCCTGTCACCCCGGAAAAGACCGTAGCTGACCGAATGCGCGAACAACTTTTCGATAAGCGCCGCCCGCCCGACGCCGAACGCTACCGCGTCGAGCGCGATCGCCGCCGGCGCATCGCTTGCAGTCAAAGCGCGCAGCTCGCCCCGTGTCTCCACCAGCCGGCCTGCCGCCTCGGCGCGCGCTAGCCCCTGGCATTGATAGACAGTCTTTTCCGGCTGGAAGTCGAGCGAGAGATAGAGCCGCCTTGCCGCCCGCGTTGCATTGAGGCGCAGGTCGCGCCCGCCGACCTTTTCGAAGACCCGCTTCATCAGCCATTGCCCGGCGCCGAGCGTCTGCAGGCGCGGCGAGGTGATGACCATGCCGACGGTCGCGAAACCGGCGCCATGCCCGAACCACATGGCGGAGCCCAGAACCCGGCCGATCTCGTCGAGCGCCACGAACCCCTGTCCCGAGCCGCGCAGGAACTGCCAGTCCTCGGCCCGGTGCGGCCATCCCACCGACAGGGACAGCGCGTGCAGACGCTCCAGATCGACGTCCTCGATGTCGCCGATGCGCATCGAGAAAGCGTCGATTTTCAAACTCCCGGACGGCTTCAATTCCATGCCCCTGAAGACTGCCGCAAGAGAGGTTCCAGCCTGTCGGCCGCCCTCTGTCTCGCCAACGCTAACCGAGCGGACCCGTAGGATTTGCTCGAAAGCCGCACGCCAACGCTAGATTCGACTGAAACACTTCCGCTTTCGGCACGCAATCGCGAAAGCGTGCGCGCATCCTCTCGGAAACCTTGCAAGCGTGCACAAGGCGCGGCAGCGTTCCGGCGAAGCGAAATGCCTTGAGGAGCTGAATGGACGTTCTCGACATCCTCGACCGGCTCGTCGCCTTCCCCTCGCTCGCCGGCCAGCCGAACGGCGACATCGCCGGCTGGATCGAGGCCTATCTGGCGAAACACGAGGCGCGGGTCACCCTGCTGCCCGGGCCGGAAGGCGACCGTTCCAATCTTTTCGCCACGATCGGTCCAGCCGATGTTCCGGGCTATGTCCTGTCCGGCCACATGGATGTCGTCCCCGCTGGTGAGCCGCAATGGAGCTCGGACCCGTTCATCTTGCGCCGGGAGGGCGAGCGGCTTTACGGCCGCGGCGCTACTGACATGAAAGGGTTTCTCGCGGCGGTGCTTGCGGCCGTCCCTGCGCTGGCGAAACAGCGCCTGGCCAGGCCGATCCATATCGCTTTCTCTTACGATGAAGAGATCGGATGCCGCGGCGTGCCGCATCTGATCGCCCGGCTTCCCGACCTTTGTGCGAAGCCGCTCGGCGTCATCGTCGGCGAGCCGAGCGGCATGCGCGCCGTGCGCGGCCACAAGGGCAAGGCAGCAGCCCGAGTCACCATCCATGGACGCTCCGGCCATTCCTCGCGCCCCGATCTCGGGCGCAACGCCATCCATGGCATGGCCGAGACGCTCAGCGCCGTCGTGAGCGAGGCCGAGCGGCTGACGCACGGCCCGTTCGACCCGACCTTCGAGCCGCCCTATTCCTCGCTGCAAGCGGGCGTGATCAAGGGCGGACAGTCGGTCAACATCATCCCCGACAACTGCACGCTGGACCTGGAAGCGCGCGCCATTCCCGGCGTCGACCCGGCCAGTCTGCTGGCGCTGGTCAAAGCCAGCACGGAAACCAGCGCAACCGGTGGTTTTCAAGTCGAGTGGACGCCGCTCAGCGCCTATCCGGCGCTGTCGCTGCCGCAGGACGCGCCGCTGGCGGCGTTGTTGCAGGAGCTGACCGGCCAAACCCCGCTCGCCGCCGTCAGCTACGGCACCGAGGCCGGGCTCTACCAGGCCGCCGGGTTGGATGCGATCATCTGCGGCCCCGGCGACATCGGCCGCGCCCACAAGCCGGACGAATACATCCTCGCCGGCGAACTCGCCGCCTGCCAGCGCATGATCGAGATGCTGGGTGCACTTTGCTCGACTTGAAAGAGCGGGCTGCCCGGGCCTTCACACTCGTCCGCCACACCGATCCGGAAGACAAGAAATCAAGAAAAATTATCGAGGTCGATCGGCATCGAAAAACCCACCTTCACCCGGTCCATGATGACCATCGTCTTGAACCCCTTGATGTCCGGATTTTCATAGAAGAACTTTCGAGTGAAGGCTTCATAGTCTTCCATACTTTGGGATGTCACGATCAGAACGAAGTCGGATTCTCCCGTAACGTAATAGCCGTTCATAACCTCCGGGGTGTGGCGGATCGACTGTTTGAAGCGATCAACGATGTCGGCCCGCTCGCGTTCGAGCGAGACAAGCACGAGCATGGCGACGGGGCGACCGACTGTCTTGGGCTTGATGATGGACACATCGGCTTCGATGACACCCTCGTCGCGCAGCCGCTTGAGACGACGCTGAACGGCCGTGGCCGACAGGCCGACCATCTGTCCGAGTTCCTCGGTGCTGTATCGGTTGTGGTTTTGCATGATGCTGACGAGGCGAGCATCAAGGCGATCCAGTTTCATGCCAATCCTTTGCGTATTTCTTCAGATTCTCCAAAAATTTGCAGGAATCCTGCGATCTTGCAAGTACTTGGGACGAATTTCTGCGCCTCTGCGCGCATAGGCTGCCCGTATGAATTCAAGGCGCGAAAATCAATGAACCAGATGGTGCCGCAAGCGCGCTTGGCGCTCGCTCGGCTGAGCGATGCCGGACTGCTGCGGACGCAGTTGTTTGTCGGCGGCACCTTCATTGACACGGATCTCGATATAGCGGTGACCGATCCGGCGACCGGACTGGAGATCGCCCGCGTAGGGGCTTGCGACGAGCCGATGCTCGAACGGGCGATAAGCTGTGCCGGCAATGCCTTCGACGGCTGGCGCGACATGCTGGCGGCAGACAGGGCACGGATCCTTGCGGCGTGGGGACGGCTCGTTCGCGAAAACGTTGCCGACCTTGCCGTCATCCTGTCTGCCGAACAGGGCAAACCGCTTGCGGAAGCGCGCGCTGAAATCCTCTACGGCGCGGGTTTCATGGATTGGTTCGCCGCCGAGGGCGAGCGGGCCTACGGTGAGACCATTCCGAGCCACAAACCGGGGAGCCGGCTATTCGTTTCCATGCAGCCGGTTGGCATCGCTGCGGCCGTTACGCCGTGGAATTTTCCCAGCGCCATGATCGCTCGCAAGGCTTCGGCGGCACTTGCCGCCGGTTGCACGGTGATCGTCAAGCCCGCGGTGGAAACCCCGCTTTCGGCATTGGCGCTCGCAGTGTTGGCGGAGCGCGCAGGATTTCCTCCTGGCGTCTTCCAGGTGGTCACCGGCGAGCCGGGAAGGCTGGTCGGCCGTCTGCTGGATGATCAACGGGTACGCGCGTTCAGCTTCACCGGTTCGACCGAGATCGGCCGAATGCTGCTGTCGCGGGCGGGCAAGACGGTCAAGAAGGTCTCGATGGAACTTGGAGGGCACGCGCCGTTCATCGTGTTCGACGATGCCGATTTCGATCTAGCCATCGAAGGCTGTATGGCGGCTAAGTTCACGACATCCGGGCAGGATTGCCTGGCCGCTAACCGCATCTTCGTGCAGGACCGGCTTTACGATCGTTTCATCGAGCGGCTTGCCAAGCGAATATCAGCACTGCGGAGCGGTTCTGGCTTTGAAGCGGGTGTCGATATAGGACCGATGACGAAGCGGTCCGTAGTCGAAAAGTGCCGAGCCCATATTCACGATGCGCTGGAGCGCGGCGCGCGCCTCGTGGTTGGCGCTGCGCCGGAGCCGGGTGCGGGCAATTTCGTAGCACCGACGCTGCTGGCCGATGTCGACGACCAGATGCTGATTGCCCGCGAAGAGACATTCGGGCCTGTCGCGCCCGTCCTGCGATTTTCGAGCGAAGAAGAAATCCAGGCCCGCGCAAACGCGACCGAGATGGGGCTCGCGGCCTATGTTTACACCACGCATGTTAACCGCGCGATGCGCCTTTCCGACCGGTTGGAATACGGCATGGTCGGGGTGAACACGCCGTCTTTCACCGGCGCTCCGATACCGTTCGGCGGCTGGAAGCAGTCCGGTTTGGGGCGGGAGGGATCTCGCCATGGCCTGCAGGACTTTTCGGAACTGAAATACGTATGTTTTGGCAGCCTGGCCGCCTGAGGAAGCGAATGTGACCACCATCTCCGACATTGCCGAAATGGACCGCCGTTCGGTCCTTCATCCCTTCACCTACTTGAAAGACTATGCGTCCGGATCGGTCGAGCCCACCATAGTCGAGACGGGAAAGGGGGTCCGCGTCCAGGACGCAAATGGCCGCGACTATATCGATGGCTTCGCCGGCCTTTACTGCGTGAACATCGGTTATGGCCGCACCGAAGTCGCGGAGGCCATCGCGCGTCAGGCTTATAAGCTCGCCTACTATCATTCCTATGCCGCGCACACGACCGAGGAACTTGCCCGCCTCTCGGATCGGTTGGTCCGCATGGCGCCGGGACGCATGTCCAAGGTTTTCTACGGTCTGTCCGGCTCCGACGCGAACGAGACGCAGGCCAAGATCGTCTGGTACTACAACAATCTTCGCGGCAAGCCGAAGAAGAAGAAGATCATCGCGCGCGAACGTGGCTATCACGGTTGCTCCGTCGTGGCCGGCTCGATGACCGGATTGAGCTTCTACCACGACCACATGGATCTGCCTGTCTCCGGCATCTTGCGCACCGGCGTGCCGCATTTCTACCGAGGCGCATTGCCCGGTGAAACCGAGGAGGCGTTTTCCCAGCGGCGCGCCGACGAGTTGGAGGCGCTGATCCTCGCTGAGGGGCCCGACACCGTTGCCGCCTTCATCGCCGAACCGGTGCTGGGGACCGGCGGCATCATTCCCCCGCCGGCAAACTACTGGGCCAGGATCCAGGCCGTGCTGAAGAGATACGATGTGCTTCTGATCGCCGACGAAGTCATTTGCGGCTTTGGCCGGACCGGGGCCATGTTCGGTTCCGACCTCTACGGCATGGAACCGGATTTGGTGACGTTGGCCAAGGGGCTGACCTCCGCCTACGTGCCGCTCTCTGCCTCGCTGGTCTCCGAGGAGGTCTATCGCGTGATGGAAGAAGCAACGCCGAGGGTCGGCTCCTTCTCGCATGGCTATACCTATTCCGGCCATCCGATCGGCGCGGCTGCCGCGAACGCGGTGCTCGACATCGTCGAGCGCGAGGATCTCCCCGCTCAGGCTGCGCGCAAGGGCGATTATCTGCTCAAGAGTCTCAAGGCGGCGTTCGAGCAAAATCCGATTGTCGGCGAGGTGCGCGGCGTCGGCATGTTGGCCGCGGTCGAATTCGTCGCGGATCGCGATACCAGGCAGCTCTTCGATCCTTCCCTGAAAGTCGGCGCCCGTATTTCGCAGGCGGCAAAGGCCCGCGGTCTGATCGCCCGCGCAATGCCACACGGCGACATCCTTGGTTTTGCGCCGCCGCTCGTCATGACGGAAGCGGAAATCGACGAGATGGTTGCCATCGCCAAGGCAGCCGTAAGCGAGATCATGCAAACGATCGAAGTCCAAGCGACGAAGCAGCGGTTGTGAAGACGAAAGCGGTACGGACGGAAGACGCCCCGGTATGCACCCTGTTTTGAGAGTTCGCGACCTTCGTAAGGCATTCGGCGCATCCCGCGTGCTCGACGGGGTGAGCTTCCAGATGCGCCAGGGCGAGGTCATTTCCCTCATCGGCTCTTCCGGCTCAGGAAAGAGCACGGCACTACGATGCATCAATTTCCTGGAAATGCCGACCTCGGGCGAGATCGAGGTCATGGGCGACGCGATCTCCACCGCGCAGAACGATCGTCACGAAACGCAGATCGTCAACGCTGCCAACATCAGGGTCTTTCGCCGCCGCATCGGCATGGTCTTTCAGAACTTCAATCTTTGGCCTCATCGCACGGTGCTCGGCAATGTAACCGAGGCGCTGATCTACGTGCTGGCGATGGATAAGCGGAAAGCGCAGGAAACGGCGCTTTCCGCACTCTCGAAGGTCGGCATGGCCGACTTTTGCCAGCGCTATCCAAGCCAGCTTTCGGGCGGCCAGCAGCAGCGCGTCGCGATCGCGCGCGTCCTGGCGATGAAACCCAAGCTGATGCTTTTTGACGAGCCAACGTCCGCGCTCGACCCCGAACTGGTCGGCGAGGTTCTGAAGGTCATCCGAACGCTTGCCGATGACGGGGCGACCATTCTCCTCGTGACGCATGAAATGCGGTTCGCACGCGATGTGTCGAACCGAATGATATTCCTGCACAAAGGTGTCGTTGAGCAGGATGCGATGCCGGAAGAACTGTTTCGCAATCCCGCGTCAGAGGCGGTGAAGCGGTTCCTCTCCAGCGTTATTTCAACCGCCGCCTGATGGCGGCCATAAAACCAGAAAGCAAAGAGGGGTAACTCAACATGCCAGCAAAGAAAACACTTCGCTCAATCTACGCATCCGGCCTCATCGTGATGGCCGCCATGGGCGCCGCATCGGCCGAGGACGGCGTCTTGCGCGTGGGCACCGAAGGCGATGCGCCGCAGTTCAGCATGGCCGATGCCAACGGCAACGTTACCGGTTTCGACGCCGATATCGCCAACGGCATTTGCGCCGAACTCAAGGTCAAATGCAAATTCGTGGTCCAGACGTTCAGTTCCCTGGTGCCGTCGATGGACAGCGACCGCTTCGATGTCATCATCTCGGGCCTCGGCATCACCGATGAGAGGAAGAAGAAGATCGACTATTCCATTCCTTACGCAACCACGCCTGAGTATTTTGTGGTCGCCAAGGATTCTCCGCTCGTCGGATTGAAAAGCCTTGCCGAAATTGAAAAAGCGCTCGCAGGCAAGACCATCGGGGTCGTGAACGGCACCACCTATGCCCAGTTCATCAAGAAGTACATTCCGACCGCCGACTTGAAGACCTACGATGCCACGACCCAGCAGAACGCCGATCTTGCCGCAGGGCGGCTCGACGCTGCCTTCGGCGATTCTCCGACCTGGGTGGACTTCCTGAGTTCGCCTGACGGAGCAAATTTCGCTCGCATCGACGTGAAGGTCACCGGGGCGGACGATCACGAAACACTGGGCTACGGCATGGGTGTCGGCTTGCGCAAAGGCAACACCGAACTCAAGGCGAAGCTGGACGCGGCTCTTTGCAACATGATCAACAACGGCGCGGTGAAGAAGACCTCGGAAAACTGGTTCAAGGACGACTACACCATCGCATGCAAGAAATAATCGTCCCAATGGCAATGGATCGTCGCGGCGGCGCCGCGACGATCTGACGAGATCTATAAATGTTGCAGGATATCTGGGTGCTGTTGGTGGAGAAGGGCTGGGCCCTGGCCCTGCTGCGTGGCGCCGGAATTACAATTTTGATCGGCTTTCTCGGCTTGGTCATCGGGCTGGCGGCGGCAATTCCGCTCGCCATCCTTCGTTGGCGCAGACTTCGCGTGCTGTCTCAGCTTGTCGATGCCTACAGCATCGTCATTCGCGGTGTTCCCGGTCTCCTGGTCATCTATCTGCTTTTTTTCGGGTCGTTGGACTGGGTTCGCAAGATCGCGGCGGCATTCGGCTATGCGGACAGTGCCGAAAATGCCTTTCCATTTATCGTCGGCATCATCGCGATCGCCGCCATCTCGTGCGCGTACTCGATTGAAGTCATAAGGGGTGCGCTGCAGGCCGTACCCGTCGGCATGCTGGAGGCGGCCCGATCGCTTTCGCTGTCGTCCCGAGTGACCTTCTTCCGGGTGACGTTGCCGCTCGCCTTCAGGCTGGCTCTGGGTGGCATCAACAACGTCTGGCAGATGACGATCAAGGACACTTCGCTCGTTTCCGTCGTGGGCATGCAGGAGTTGATGCGGGCTGCGGCAGTTGCCGCGGGCATCACGCGCTCGCCGCTTCTGTTTTATTGCCTGGCGGCGATCATGTTTTATGCCATGACCGCCGTGAGCCAGACCCTGTTCGGCAGCGCGGAGAAATACCTCAATCGCGGTTTCCGTCGGAGCTGACATGGATCTCAGCATCGTCACATACGCGATTCCGTTTTTGCTCGTCGGCGCGAAGACCACCCTGCTTATTGCCGCGTTCGGAGTTGGCGTCGGCCTGCCATTCGGCATTCTGCTGGCCACAGCCAGAACATCCCGACACGGACTTCTCCGCCGCTGTACCGATTTCTACTGCTCGGTCTTCAGAGGCACCCCGATGCTCGTGCAGATATTCGTGATCTACTACGGCCTCGCGCAGATCGATTTTGTTCGCCACAACGCGATCCTTTGGTGGATGGTAGGCGACAGCCTTCGTGCCGCGGTGATCGCGGTCATTCTCAATACCGGCGCCTATACGGCCGAAATCTTCCGCACTGCCCTGCTGTCGCTCCCACGCGGGCAGATCGAGGCGGCGGAGGCCTGCGGCATGTCCCCGTGGGTGATCTTCCGGCGGATCAAGTTCCCCTTGGCCTTGCGGCAGGCGCTGCCCTCCTACAGCACCGAGGTAGCCGTCATCGTCAAGGAATCGAGCCTTGCTTCCACCATCACCGTGCTTGAGATCACCGGCTATGCCAAACGGCTGATGAGCGAGACCTTCGCCATCATGGAAATCTTCGTCATCACCGCAGCATTCTATCTCGTCATCAACGTCGTCTGTCTAACGGCGCTGAATGTCCTCGAAAGACGATTGTCTTTCGATCGGCACACAGCGCGCTGAAAGGTATTTTTATGTCCAAACTGACTTTCTTCGATCACCTCCCCGAACCGAGGAAGGGAGAGCTTCTGCCGGAGCGGCGGGTGGAAGGCGATCCGCGCTTTCTGACCTGGGACATCGCCGAGACAGCTGACGGTCAAGTGCGGACGGGTGTTTGGGAAGCCACGCCCGGCGCCTATCGCTCGATCAAGGGCGCCACCTTCGAATTCTGCTACATCCTTTCGGGGGTCTCGGAACTCGTTGAGGACGGGCTTGAGCCACGCCGCGTTACGGCCGGTGATGCGTTCGTCATGCATCCCGGATTCACGGGAATCTGGCGGGTGATCGAAACGACGCGAAAGCTTTGGGTCTCTCGCGATTGATCCGCAACACCTTCCCGTTCCAGGCTGATCGATCCGATGATGCATAGCACAGGCACCGCTACCGTACGCCCCTTCAAATCCACGCCGTATTGGTGGGAGGATTGCGCTTTTGCCCCCCTTCCTGTGATGCCGTTGGCCGCACGATGCGACGTCGCCATAGTCGGCGGCGGCTACGCTGGCCTCTCGGCAGCCATCGAGCTTGCAAGGGCCGGGCTCAACGTTCAGCTTTTCGATCGGCAGCCGATCGGACAAGCCGCATCCAGTCGCAATGGCGGGATGGCGAGCGGCAGCATCAGGCCAAGCCGCAAGCAATTGATCCATCGATTCGGCGAGGCTCGCGCCAATGCCATCTTGATGGAGGGAAAGGCTGCTCGAGACGATCTTCAAACCTTTCTCGACGAAGAGAAGGTGGAGTGCGATTTTTTCCTCTCCGGCCTGTTCGACGGAGCGATAAATGATCGCGAATGCGAGGAACTGAGCCGTTACGCCGAGCTGCTGCAGCGCTTCCTGGGCATCGAGGCGTTTTCGGTGTCGCGCGCGGAAGTTCCACGATACATCGGCACGGATTTCTATGCCGGCGGCTTTGTCCGCATGGACATTGGCGGGCTTCATCCCGCCAAGCTGCTTGACGGCATCTTGCGCATTGCCCGGGCCAGCGGCGCAACCATCCACGAGAACACGGCTGTTCTGGCAACGAGCGCGGACGTTGGCGGCGTGCGCGTCGCCACTTCGCGCGGCGAAGTATTCGCGAAAAAGGTGCTGGTGTGCACCGACGCCTACACAGACGGCTTCGACCCCTGGCTTCGGCGCCGTATCGTGCCGGTGCGCAGCCGTATCGTCGCCACGGAGCCTCTAGGCGATGGCGTCATGGACCGTCTCATGCCGAAGCGCATGATGTATGGCGATACAAGGCAGCTCAGCTACTATTACCGTCCATCGCCGGACGGTTCGCGCATTCTCTTTGGCGGACGGGACGGTACGACCGAAGGCGACCCGCTTTCTCCCACCACACATTTGCGTTCCGAGCTTGGTCGCATATTCCCCGACCTGCAGAACGTCGCCCTGTCTCATAGTTGGTTTGGCCAGGTCGCAATGCACCGTGACATGATCCCACGCCTGTTTACGGCGGGGGACACGGTCTATGCGACCGGCTTCTGCGGTTCCGGTGTGGTCTGGGCGCGCTGGCTCGGCAAGAAGGCTGCCTTGAAGCTCATCGGCAGGACAGACGATGCGGGATCGGCCTTCGACTTCGACCGCGCGCCAAAGGCCGTGCCCTTCTACCGCGGCCGACCGTGGTTCATCCCTGCAGTCTATTCGCTCTACGAATGGCGGGACAAGCGCGCAATCCGCCTTGGAAAACAGAGCGATAGGCGGCCCTGACCATCGCTGCCTCGATCCGCAGCGCAGTCGCGGCGATATTGATCTCCACAAGTCCGAATGTGCCTGGAGGGTTGGAATGAAGCGTTTGAAGGAGCGGCCGCGATGACTTTCCTGTTCAATTCCGATGCGCGGCGCGGCGCGGTTTTCGCCAACGCCTTCGCCAGGGAGCTGCCGGACCTTGCCTTCGCGATGGACCCGGCGGCGGTCGATCCCGATGCCGTGCGCTACCTGATCACCTGGACCGTCCCGGATAACCTCGCCCGCTACAAAAATCTCGAAATCCTCTTCTCCATCGGCGCCGGCGTCGACCAGTTTCGCCTCGATACCGTGCCTGCGGACGTAAAGGTCGTGCGCATGGTCGAGGAGGGCATCGTGCGCATGATGCAGGAATATGTCGCGATGGCCGTGCTTGCGCTCCACCGCAACCTGCCGGCCTATCTGGCGCAGCAGCGCGCCGGCGAGTGGCGTGACATCCCGCAGCCGCAGGCCGGATCGCGCCGGATCGGCGTGCTCGGCCTCGGCCAGCTCGGCCAGGCTGTCCTCGACCGGCTTAAACCCTTCGGCTTCCCGCTCGCCGGTTGGAGCCGCTCGCCGCGCCGGATCGAGGGCGTGACCTGCCACGATGGCGAGCGCGGACTGGAGGAGATGCTCGCGGCCAGCGACATACTCATTTGCCTGCTGCCGCTGACCGAGGAGACGCGTGGTTTCCTCGATGCCGGACTGTTTGCGAAACTGCCTGAAGGCGCAGCACTGATCCACACCGGCCGGGGGCCGCAGCTCGACCATGAAGCGCTTATCGCCGCGCTCGACAGCGGCCATCTCTCGGCGGCGATGGTCGACGTCACCGATCCCGAACCGTTGCCCGCCGGCCATCCATTCTGGGCGCATCCGAAGATCATCCTCACCCCGCACATCGCCAGCGTCACCCAGCCAGCGACCGCCGCGCGCGCTGTTATCGACAACATCAGGCGCCACCGCGCCGGTCTCGACCCGATCGGGCTCGTCGACCGCTCGCGCGGCTATTAATGCATGTCGCCGAGAAGTGTGCCGCGGTTCTGGGAGAACGACATGCATCAAAAATCAACTCTAACCTGAAAGGCCACCCCTTGTCCTTGCTCAAGACCGTCGAAACCGACCCGTCCTTCCCGCCACACCAATCCAAGGCCATGCCCGAGCGGCTGATCGCCGGCGACCCCGCGTTCAAAACCTGGGCGCAGGACGTCGCCAAGGACGACCTCGTCCATACCGGCGTCTGGGAAGCTACACCGGGAGAGACGCGCTCGATCAAGGGCGAGACTTTCGAGTTCTGCCATATCCTCGCCGGCGTGATCGAAATCACGCCCGACGGCAGCAAGCCGGTTACCTACCGCGCCGGCGACAGCTTTGTCATGAAACCCGGCTTCACCGGGGTCTGGAAGACGATCGAAACCGTGCGCAAGATCTACGTGACGGTCGGCTGACCAGCCCGACCTCCAGCAACCGCAACAGATTTTGCCGTCCCGCGGGGTTCTCGCGCAACATTCGTCCGCGGCGGTTCGCCGAACGATGCATGCTGCTTGCCCACCCAAGCTAGGCTTCCTTCAGAATAGCTGAGAGTGGGCGCCCATGGGCCTGAGCTTCGACCCGGATACGATCTCGCTTCCCGTCGGCCATTTCATCGGCGGCGAGCTGCTCGCGGCCGAGGGCGCGATCGAGATGCGCCGCCCGTCGGACGGCAAGGCATACGCCGCCTGTCCGGTGGCCAGCGTCGACATGATCGACCGCGCGGTCGAAAGCGCCAAGGCGGCGCTGAAGTCCAGCAACTGGGGCGGCGTTCGCCCGCGCGAGCGCACCAGGGCGCTGCAGGCCTGGGCCGACCTGATCGAGGCGGAGGCCGCGACACTCGCCCGCATCGAGGCGCTGTGCTCCACGCGCCCCGTTGGCCAGCTCGTCGCCGGCGACATCGCCATCACTGCCGAGCAGATACGCTTCTTCGCCGAATTCGCCGACAAGGAAGGTAGCGAGCTGGCGCCGACCGACGACGCCAGCCTCGGCATGATCATGAGCGAGCCCTATGGCGTGGTCGGCGCGATCACGCCGTGGAATTTCCCGATCTCGATGGCCGGCTGGAAGCTCGGCCCGGCGCTGGCAGCCGGCAACGCGGTGGTGTTGAAGCCGTCGGAAATGACGCCCTTTTCGACCGTCTATTTGGCTGAGCTCGCCGTAAGAGCAGGCTTGCCCGCGGGCTTGATAAACGTGGTGCTCGGCGACGGCCCGACCACCGGCACGGCGCTGACCGGCCATGCCGAAATTGCAAAGGTCTCGTTCACCGGCTCGACCCGCGCAGGCTCGGCGATCATGGAGAACGTCGCCCGCACCGGCGTCAAGCCGATGACGCTGGAGCTCGGCGGCAAGAGCCCGCAGCTCGTCTTTGCCGATGCCGACCTCGACAAGGCGGCGGCGGCCATCGCCGGCAGCGTCACCTTCAACGCCGGCCAGGCCTGCGTCGCCGGCACGCGGCTGATCGTCGAGAAGCGCGTGGCCGACAGGCTGACGGCCGCGATCCTGGAGAAGATGAAGGCGGTGCGGGCCGGCCCGACCTGGGACGAAGCGACATACTATTCGCCTGTTATCTCGGAGCGGCAGCGGGCGCGTGTCGACGGCATCGTGCAGGCCGCCGTCAAGGCTGGCGGCGAATGCCTGACCGGTGGTTCCATGATGGACGATCCCGGCTATTTCTACGAACCGACGCTGATCGCCGATGTCGATCAGGTAAACCCAGCGATCGTCGAGGAGATCTTCGGCCCGGTCCTGACTGTTCAGACCTTCGAGACCGAGGAAGAAGCATTGGCGCTGTCCAGCCATCCAACCTACGGCCTGGCCTCCGGCCTCTTCACCACCGATCTGTCCCGCACCATCCGCATCGCGCGCAAGCTCGAAGCGGGCACCGTGTGGGTCAACCGCTACAGCCGCTCGCGCGACCACATCCTGCCGACCGGCGGCTACAAGCGCTCCGGCATCGGCAAGGACCTCGGCCGCGAGGCCTATCTCGCCAACCGCAGGACGAAGAGCGTCCTGGTCAGCCTCTAGAGAGATGCCGATGAAATCCTATTCGATCGCCCTGATCCCCGGTGACGGCATCGGCCGTGACGTCACCGCCGCCGCCTCGACGGTGCTGGAAACGGTGGCCAAGCAGTCGGGCTTTGCCTTGGCTGGCACCGAATTTCCCTGGTCCTGCACATTCTACAAAGAGACCGGCCGCATGATGCCGGAGAATGGCATCGAGACCTTGCGCGGCTTCGACGCCATCCTGCTCGGCGCCGTCGGCTGGCCGGCGGAGGTGCCGGATTCGGTCTCGCTGCATGGCCTTTTGCTGCCGATCCGCAAGGCCTTCGTGCAATACGCCAACATCCGGCCGCACCGCCTCTTGCCTGGCGTCACCGGACCGCTGCGGGTGGAAGGTTTCGACATCCTGTGCATCCGCGAAAACACCGAAGGCGAATATTCCGGCGCCGGCGGCCGCGTGCACCAGGGCACGCTGGACGAGGTCGCGGTGGAAACCTCGATCTTCACCCGCACCGGGGTCGAGCGCATCCTGCGCTTCGGCTTCGAGCAGGCACGGGCGCGGCGCCGCAAGCTCGCCTCCGTCACCAAATCCAACGCCCAGAAATACTCGATGGTGTTCTGGGACGAGATCACCCGCAAGCTGGCCGCAGAATACGCTGACATCGAAGTCACCAGCTATCACGTTGACGCGCTCGCCGCGCGCATGATCATGCAGCCGGAGAGCCTTGACGTGGTCGTCGCCTCCAATCTCTTCGGCGACATCTTGACCGACATCGGCGCGGCGATCCAGGGCGGCCTGGGCTATGCCGCTTCCGCCAACATCAATCCCGATCGCTCGGCGCCGTCGATGTTCGAGCCGGTGCACGGCTCCGCGCCCGACATCGCCCATCTCGGCATCGCCAATCCGATCGCCACGATCTGGTCCGGCGCTATGATGCTCGATCATCTGGGCGAGAAGGTTGCGGGCGGGCGCATCATGAAGGCTCTCGAGGCAACGACCGCGCAAGGCATCGGCACCAAACCCGGTAAGGACCGCACGGAAGCCATCACCGCCGCCGTCATTGCGGCACTCACCTGATTGCAAGGTCGATTTCGATGAAGAACCTCAAGGACAAAACTCTGTTCCGCGAAGCCGGCCTGATCGACGGCAAATGGGTCGCGGCCGCTTCCGGCAAGACGGTAGATGTCGTCGATCCGGCGACCCAGGCCGCGATCGGCACGGTGCCCGACATGGCCGGCGCCGAGACCCGCGCGGCCATAGAGGCCGCGGCGTCCGCATACAGAAGCTGGAAGAAGAAGACCAACGCCGAGCGCGCCGCCCTGCTGGAAGCCTGGCATGGGCTGATGCTGGCGCATCTGGACGATCTGGCGCTGATCCTGACGACGGAACAGGGCAAGCCGCTGGACGAGGCCAAGGGCGAGATCCGCTATGGCGCCTCCTTCGTCAAATGGTTCGCCGAAGAGGCGCGCCGCATCAACGGCCACACCATTCCTTCCCCGACGGCCGACCGGCGCATCATCGTGCTGAAGGAACCGGTCGGCGTCTGCGGCATCATCACGCCGTGGAATTTCCCCAACGCCATGATCACCCGGAAGGTCGCGCCGGCGCTGGCCGCCGGCTGCACGGTGGTGATCAAGCCGTCCGAGTTCACGCCCTATTCGGCGCTGGCGCTCGGCGTGCTGGCCGAGCGCGCCGGCATCCCCGCCGGGGTCATCAACATCGTCACCGGCATGCCGACCGAGATCGGCAACGAGATCATGGCCAACGAGACGGTGCGCAAGATCTCCTTCACCGGCTCGACGCGCGTCGGCTCGCTGCTGATGCGCGGCGCCGCCGACAGCGTGAAGCGGCTCAGCCTCGAACTCGGCGGCAATGCGCCCTTCATCGTCTTCGACGACGCCGATCTCGACCTTGCCGTCGAGGGCGCGCTGGTCTCGAAATTCCGCAATGGCGGCCAGACCTGCGTCTGCGCCAACCGCATCATCGTCCAGGCCGGTGTCTACGATACCTTCGCCGCGAAGCTTACCACCCGCGTCAACGCCATGACCGTCGGGCCCGGCACGCAGCCCGGCGTCGCCATCGGACCGATGATCAACAGGGCGGCGGTCGAGAAGATCAACCGCCATGTCGAGGACGCGCTGGCCAAGGGTGCGGAGATCATCACGCAGAAGCCGGCTCTGCCGGAAGGCGCGCAATATGTCGCGCCGCTGGTGCTGACCGGCGCCACAAAAGACATGGAACTTGCCGGCGAGGAAACCTTCGGCCCGGTCGCGCCGCTTTTCCGTTTCGAGACCGAAGAGGAGGCGATCGCGCTCGCCAACGGCACGCCCTTCGGCCTTGCCTCCTACTTCTACACCGAGAATCTGAGACGCGCCTGGCGCGTCGGCGAAGCGCTGGAGTTCGGCATGGTGGGCCTGAACACCGGCTCGGTCTCGATCGAGGTCGCCCCCTTCGGCGGCGTCAAGCTCTCCGGCCTCGGTCGCGAGGGCGCGCAGGCCGGCATCGAGGAATATCTCGAGATGAAGAGTTTTCACATGGGCGGGCTGGGCTAGGCCGAGTCCCGCTCACTGCACCCGGTCGAGCGCCTTGTAGTAGAGTCCGACCACCGGCAGGAACCAGGGCTTGCCCGAGTAGCCTGGGATGGACGGCCATTCGAGCCCCTTCAGCGGATTGCGGTCCTCGCGGCCGAGTATGGCATCGGCCAGGATCATGCCGAGATGGGTGGAAAGCTGCGCGCCGTGGCCGGAATAGCCCATCGCGTACCAGACGCCGTCATGGTAGCCGGCGCGCGGAAAACGATCCTTGGTCATATCGACCAGCCCGCCCCAGCAATAGTCGATCTCGACCTTGGCGAGCTGTGGGAACATCGCGGCGAGGCTTGCCTGCAAGATCTGTCCGCTCTTGGCATCCGAGCGCTGATCCGATGTCGCCGAGAAGCGCGCGCGGCCGCCGAAGATCAGGCGCCGGTCCGGCGAGAGCCGGAAATAATTGCCGATGTTCATCGAAGTCACGCATGTCCGGTTGCCGGGCATGGTGGCCGCGATCTCGGCGTCGCTGAGCGGCCGCGTCGCGATGATGAAGCTGCCGACGGAGATGATCCGGCGGCGGAAATAATCGAAATTCGGCGTGGTGTAGGCGCCGGTCGCCACCAGAACATTGTCGGCGCTGATCCGGCCGCGCGATGTAGTCAGCTCGTGCCTTGCGCCGGCCTGCTTGCGGCCCGTCACCGCGGCATTCTCATAGATGACGGCGCCGTGGCGGGCGGCGGCCGTGGTCAGGCCAGCGACATAGCGGCCCATATGCATCATGCCGCTCTTCTTCGACAGCATCGCGCCATGGAAGGGCGAGCCGATCTCCGACTTGAGATCGGCCGCCGACAGCAGTGCCGTTTCCGGATCCACCTCTGCATGGAGCGCTTCGAAATTACGGGCGATCGCATCAAAGTGTTGCGGCTTGGAGGCCAGCTTCAGCTTGCCCGCGCGACGGAAATTGCAGTCGATGCCTTCCTCGGCGACCAGCGCCTCGATCGTATCGACGGAATCGTCCAGCGCCCGGTAAAGCGCGATGGCGCGTTCCTTGCCGAGCTCCGCCTTGGCCGAAAGATAGCTGTGAGCGAGGCCGTTGTTGAGGTGACCGCCGTTGCGCCCGGAGGCGCCCCAGCCGACCCGCTCCGCTTCCAGCACCACCACCTTGGCGCCGACCTTCGCCAGTTGGCGCGCCGCGGCGAGGCCGGTGAAGCCGCCGCCGATGATAGCCGCATCGTAATGCCCATCGACCGGGCCTTGCGCGCCGCCTGCAAAGAGCGGGGCGGTGTCGTGCCAGTAGGAGACGAACTTCATCGGCGACCCGCCTGTTTCAAAGACCGACCATGCCCGGCAGGCCGGAAATGTCCGCGATCTCGACATAGCCGTAGTAAGGATTGGCCGGCTCGTGACGGCGATTGACCCAGACCTTGTTCTTGATGCCGAGGTCATGCGCCGACATCAGGTCGTAGCGGAACGATGACGAACAGTGAAGAACGTCTTCCGGGCGGCAGCCCAGTCTGTCGAACATGTATTCGAAAGCCTGGAAACGCGGCTTGTAGGCCTGCGCCTGCTCGGCCGTGTAGACGGCATGGAACGGCGCGCCGAGCTTTTCGACGTTGGACATGATCTGCGCGTTCATGGCGTTGGAGAGGATGACCAGCGGGATTTCCTTGGCGACTTTGGCGAGGCCCGCCGGGACGTCGGCATGCGGACCCCAGGTCGGCACGCGCTCGTACACCATCTTCGCGTCATCGTCGCTGAAGGCGGCGCCGTTGCGCTTGCAGGCGCGCTCGAGCGCATTGTGGATCACGTCGGCATAAGGCTTCCAGTCGCCCAGGATCTCGTCCAGCCGGTACGCCGCGAAATTCTTGATGAACTCCTGCATGCGCGGCTCGTCGAGCCGGCTGCCATAGAGATCGCGCGCCGCTTCCGCCATCTGGAAATTGGTCAACGTGCCGTAGCAGTCGAAGGTGATGTATTTGGGCCTGAAGGGAGCCATAGCAGTCGATCTCCGGTGGAAGCACATTCGCGTTCGGATGTGCTTCATCATAGGACGCAGGCATCGACCCACCTGACCGAAATCGACCTCCCGAAAGCAGAAAGTTCCGTATCCGCTGGCCGGTTTGGCATGCTGTAGCATGCCGAAGGCCGATGATCGTTAAGTGGCCGTCAGGCGGCGCGCCGCGCCAGACCGGTCTGGCGGGCGCGTTGTCGCTTCGGCCATCGAGAGCACGGCCACGAGAAGCCCATGGCGCTAGCTCGGTTCAGCTTTGTTCGGCGAGAAGGTCCTTCACATTGACGAGCGCGTTTCGGACAGCGGCTCCGCCGGCATAAAACAGCAGCTGCAATATGGTTTCGATGATTTGCTGCCTCGTTGCCCCGAGCGCCAGGGCGGCCTGAGTGTGCGCACGCAGCTGCGGAACGGTATGGCCAAGGGTAACGCATGAAGCGATGACGACAAGTTCCCGCGTTATGCGATCCAATCCGGGACGGCTCGTAATGCCGCCCAGCGCCCATTCGATCGACATCTCCGTGAAGTCGGGACAGAGGCCTTCCATGTCCTTTTTGAGAGCTTCGCCGGAACCGGCCCCGAACAGTTGCTCGAAAACCGCCATGCCTCGCGCGCGAAGTTCGGGATTGGATATCATGGAGCTCTTTTCGGTCATTGTCGGGCCTTTCCTTGCGACGAGAAGAATGAACGATGGTTTCTTACATTGGCTTCAGCGTGAGAACGGCGTTGCCGCGCACGCCTCGGCTGCGGAGCGTGTTGAGGGCAACGGCCGTTTCGGACCAATCGGCAATCAGGCCGATTTCGGGATGCAGCCGACCTGCCTCGACCATATGCACGAGAGTTGCGAGGTCTCTCCCATCGGTGACGTCACTGTCCGTATAGTCGAAATGCATGATCGATCCCGAGATCGGCCCTTCCCAGAACTTGAAGAAATCCAGTGTCGGCGCGGCGCGGCTTGCTTGGCCGAACCAAATCAGGGTCCCGCGTCGCCGAAGTTTGACCAGCGCCTGCTGGAGCGCCGGGCCACCTGTCGATTCCAGAACGACATCGAACGGGCCTATGGCTTCGGTGAGGCTTTGCACGACCTTGGCTGCACCGAGTTCGCGCAGGCGCTCGCCTCGCTCCGGCGTTGCCACAACGACGGTCAGTTCGGCTCCGCCGGTCGCTGCAAGCTCGGTGAAGTAGTGGCCGACGCCTCCCGATGCGCCTGTCATGAGCATGCGTCGGCTGGCAGGCGGCCCTGAGGCGCGCAACAGCCGCAGCGCGGTGAGGCCGGCGAGCGGGAGGGCTGCCGCCACGGTCGTGCTCACCGTGCCAGGCAGGGCTGTGAGACGGCTGGTCGCAACCGCAACTCTTTCGGCCCATCCCGCGGCTGGCGGGTGTGCGACGACTCGCGTTCCAGATGGCGGCCCCGACCCGTCGGCTGCGGCGCGAAGAACCGTCCCCGCGACATCCTTGCCGGGCCGCCAGTCCTTCGCCGGGCGTTCAAGCAGAAAGGTCTCGCCGCGATTGATCGAATACGCAGCCACTTCGATAAGAGCTTCATGCGGTGCGGGGCTGGGTTCCGGAACGTCGGCGAGCGCCACCGCCCGCGTTGCTTCTCCGGTAGGAATAAGGGCTTTCATGAGTCGCTGCCATCGCCATCGAGATTTGTTCGACAGCAAAATAGGATGGTATGTTTCTTTTCGAAAGAAGGCACTGTAAAGTTGTATAGGTTCCCGGAGGATACCAATGTCGCAATCATTCGACGTGATGCAGGACGCTTGCCCTACGCGCCAGGTTCTGACCCGTGTCGCCGACAAATGGACGATGCTGGTCGTTCTGGCGCTCGGCGACGGTACATTGCGTTTCTCGCAATTGCGCGCTCGTATCCGGGGCGTGACGCAGAAGATGCTCACACAATCTTTGCGAGGCCTCGAACGAGACGGAATGGTGTCTCGACACGTCTATCCGACGGTCCCGGTGACGGTCGAATATACGTTGACGCCGCTTGGGCACAGCCTTGCCAAGGCGGTCGCCGTGATCCGGGACTGGGCCTATACTCACATGGACGAAATCGACAAGGCGCGTATTCACTATGATAGTGATCACATCAAGTGATAGATTGCGTGTTCATTATTTGATGATTTGCGATCGTCCTCTTTGAAGGGCGACATAGTTCTTACCTGCAGCCCGATATTTTCGGTACGCGCTTGGGCATGGCGCGTGCATCGCGGACGCTACGGGCAAAAGAATAGAAGCTGCGGCCGACCGGTTGCATAGCGGGCACTCGCCTCGGACAGTGCCAGCACAAGATGCGGCGCGCCCCTCGCGCTACGGCCAAAGATACCGTCAAAGCCAAAGCCTTCAGATGATCTGCCGCGCGCCGATGACCGAGACTTGGGCCATACGGAAGGATGCCTCATGCAGCAGGACGAAATCGCAATCCAGGCCTTCGGGCCTGACCATATCGAGGGCGCGGTGGCGCTCTCGCGCCAGGAGAATTGGCCGCATCGACCGCAGGACTGGCAGATGGCGCTGCAACTCTCCAGCGGCGCTGTGGCGCTCGGCGACCAGGGCCAGGTCAGCGGCACCATCCTGGTCACCCCCTACGGCATGGATTGCGCCATGATCAACATGGTGATCGTCGACAGGAACGCGCGCGGCAAGGGGCTCGGGCGCAAACTCATGGAAGAAGCCTTCGCCCTTGCCGGCGATCGTCCGCTCAGGCTGGTCGCAACAGCAGACGGCATGCCTCTCTACGAAAAGCTCGGCTTCGTTCCCTCCGGCACCATCCTGCAGCATCAGGGCAATGTCGCGACGCTTGGTTCGCCCGACCGCGTGGAGGCCGCAGGCCCGGACGATCTGGCAGAGATCAAGGCGCTGGATCGCAACGCATACGGCGCCGACCGTGAGACCCTGATCGATGCGCTGGCCGAGCGTGGCGAATTCGCCGTCATCCGCCGCGACGGCGTCATCGAGGCCTATGCCGCGATCCGTCCGTTCGGACGTGGCGAGGTGATCGGCCCGGTCATCGCCGGCAGTGCGGAGGAAGCCAAGGCGCTCATCAGCTTCTTCGCCGCGCCGCGCGCTGGCGCCTTCCTGCGCGTCGATACCGACAGCCGGACCGGCATCGCCGGCTGGCTCGCCGAAATCGGCCTTTCTCATGTCGGCGGCGGCATAGCCATGGATCGTCCGCGGAAGACGGGTTCGGCCCGGCCAAAAGTTTACGCCCTCGCCAACCAGGCGCTCGGCTAGTTCGGAGGACAAAATGCTCGCCAATTCCCTGATCGAACTCGACCGCGCCCATCTCATCCACCCGGTCTCTTCCTATCGCGGCCACGAGGCGCTTGGCGTGCGAGTGCTTAAATCCGCCAAGGGCGCCACCGTGACCGACGCATCCGGCAAGCAGCTCGTCGACGGCTTCGCCGGGCTTTGGTGCGTCAATGCCGGCTACGGCCATGACAGCATCGTCGAGGCCGCTGCCCGGCAAATGCGCGAGCTTCCCTACGCCACCGCCTATTTCGACCTCGGCTCGGAGCCGGCCATCCGGCTCGCCTCGGAACTCGCCGAGCGCGCGCCGGGCGATCTCAACCACGTCTATTTCACCCTCGGCGGCTCGGACGCGGTCGACAGCACGATCCGTTTCGTCCGCTACTATTGGAACGCAAAGGGCAAGCCGCAGCGCGACCAGTTCATTTCCATCGAGCAGGGTTATCACGGCTCGTCGGTGGTCGGCGCGGGCCTCACCGCGCTGCCCGCCTTCCATGCCGGCTTCGGCATTCCCTTCGAATGGCAGCACAAGATCCCCTCGCCCTATCCCTACCGCAACCCGGTGGGCGATGACGGCGACGCCATCATCGCCGCGTCGCTCGCCGCGCTGAAGGCCAAGATCGAGGAACTCGGGCCGGAGCGCGTCGCCGCCTTCTATGCCGAGCCGATCCAGGGTTCGGGCGGCGTCATCGTGCCGCCGAAGGGCTGGATCAAGGCGATCCGCGAGCTCTGCCGCGACTACGGCATCCTGTTCATCGCCGACGAGGTGATCACCGGCTTCGGCCGCACCGGCCCGCTTTTCGCCTGCACCGAGGAGGACATCGTTCCCGATTTCATGACCACCGCGAAAGGGCTGACCTCCGGCTATGTTCCGATGGGCGCCGTGTTCATGGGCGATCATGTCTATGACGTCATCGCCGACGGCGCCGGCACTTCTGCGGTCGGCCACGGCTATACCTATTCCGCCCATCCCGTCAGCGCCGCCGTCGCGCTCGAGGTGCTGAAGCTCTATGAGGACGGCGGCCTGCTGGAGAATGGCATCAAGGCTGGCGCCCGCCTGATGGCCGGCTTGGAAAGCCTGCGCGACCATCCGCTCGTCGGCGACGTACGCGGCCGCGGCATGCTGGCCGCTGTGGAACTGGTGGTCGACAAGGCGAAAAAAACGCCGCTTCCGGCGTCGGCCATGCCGGCGCGACGCGTCTTCGACAGGGCCTGGGACAACGGCCTCATCATCCGCGCCTTTGCCAATGGCGTCCTCGGCTACGCCCCGCCGCTCTGCTGCACCGACGACGACATCGACGCGATCGTCGAGCGCACACGCCGGACGCTCGACCAGACGCTGGAAGATCCAGATGTGCGCAAGGCCTTGGCATGACGCACGCCGAATATGTCGTGTCTCGAAATATCGCCAGGGCAGACGATTTCGCAATTTTGTGCCGAAGCCCCGCGCCTTTTCGGAGAATCCAGCGCGGGGGAAGTGCCAGACTACCGTTAAGACAAGGCCAGAAAGCCGGGATTTACCGGCTTCTTGAAAAGGCGACGTCCCGGACAGCACGGAATTTTGTTCTGTCCGGCACGGTTCGACTGCAGAGGAGAGCTAGTTCTTGGCCAAGGCCTTAAGCGAATTCAAATACATGACCTTCGATGTCGTCGGCACGCTCATCGACTTCGAGGGCGGCATCACGAGCTGCCTCGCCGCAATCGCCGCCGAGGCCGGTGTTTCGGTCGACAGCGAGGAAGCGCTGAGCCTCTATCGCCAGGCCCGCTACATGCCCGGCGTGGGGTTGTTTCCGGACGATCTTGTGCGCGTCTACACGGTCATCGCGCCGCAGCTCGGCCTGCCGGCCGACGAGAAATACGGCGTCCGCCTGCGCGATTCCGCCGCCACCTGGAAAGGCTTCCCCGACAGCGCGGCGGCATTGGCCAGCCTGGCGAAGTCGCACAGACTGATCGCCATGACCAATGCGCGGCGCTGGGCGCTCGACCATTTCGAGAAGCAGCTCGGATCGCCCTTCTTCGCCACCTTCACCGCCGACGATACCGGTACCGAGAAACCCGATCCGGCCTTCTTCCAGATGGTCTTCGATTTCGTCGCCTCGCGCGGCGACAGCAAGGACGACATCCTGCATGTCGCGCAAAGCCAGCATCACGACATCGGCATATCGCGGGCACTTGGGCTGACCAATTGCTGGATCGAGCGCCGGCACGCCCAGAAGGGCTATGGCGGCACGATCGAGCCGGCCAACTTCACCGTGCCCGACTACCACTTCACCTCGATGGCCGACCTCGCGGCGGCCGTGCGGGAAAGCCTGAAAGAACGAACCTGAGCTTAAACCCGGAAAGCCGCATCAAGACGCGCATCCCGGCCAAACAAAACAGAAAGGGGAATGACATGACCGACAAGATTACCAACTGGACCGGCGCCGACGACGCCATGGTCGAGAACGCCATACGGCGGGGCGCAAGCCGCCGCGAGCTCCTCAAGATGCTGCTGGCCGGCGGCGCCGCATTTGCCGCGGGCGGCGTGGTGCTTGGCCGTGCGACACAGGCCGTCGCCGCCACGCCGGTCTCCGGCGGAACGTTCAAGGCGGCCGGCTGGTCGTCCTCGACCGCCGACACGCTCGACCCGGCAAAAGCCTCGCTCTCCACCGACTATGTACGCTGCTGCTCGCTCTACAATCGCCTGACCTTCCTCGACAAGGACGGCGTCACCCAGATGGAGCTGGCCGAAAGCTTCGACAGCAAGGACGCCAAGACCTGGACCGTGAAGCTGCGCAAGGGCGTCACCTTCCATGACGGCAAGGACCTCACCGCCGACGACGTCGTCTTCTCGATGAAGCGCCATCTCGACAAAGCGGTCGGCTCCAAGGTCGCCAAGATCGCCGCCCAGATGACCGGCTTCAAGGCCGTCGACAAGTCGACGGTCGAGATCACGCTCGCCGATCCGAATGCCGATCTGCCGACCATCCTGGCGCTGCATCACTTCATGATCGTCCAGGACGGCACCACGGACTTCTCCAAGGGCAACGGCACCGGCGCCTTCGTGCTCGAGACCTTCGAGCCGGGCGTGCGCTCGGTCGTCACCAAGAACAAGAACTACTGGAAGTCGGGCAAGCCTTATCTCGACTCCTTCGAGTTCATCGCCATCAGCGACGACAGCGCCCGCGTCAACGCGCTTCTGTCCGGCGATATCAACTTCGCCGCCTCGATCAATCCGCGCGCCATGAAGCTGCTGGAAAGCCAGCAGGGCTTCGAGCTGTCGAAGACGACCGCGGGCAACTATACGGACCTCAACATCCGGCTCGACATGGATCCGGGCAACAAGGCCGATTTCGTGGCCGGCATGAAGTATCTCGTCAACCGCGAGCAGATCGTCAAATCGGCACTGCGCGGCCTCGGCGAAGTCGGCAACGACCAGCCGGTATCGCCGGCGAACATCTTCCACAATGCAGACCTCAAGCCGAAAGCCTTCGATCCGGACAAGGCGAAGTTCCACTTCCAGAAGTCGGGCCTGCTCGGCCAGTCCATCCCGGTCATCGCCTCCGATGCTGCGACCTCGTCGATCGACATGGCGGTGATCATCCAGGCTGCAGGCGCCGATATCGGCATGAAGCTCGATGTCCAGCGTGTCCCGTCCGACGGCTACTGGGACAATTACTGGCTCAAGGCGCCGGTCCATTTCGGCAACATCAATCCACGCCCGACGCCGGACATTCTGTTCTCGCTCCTCTACGCCTCCAACGCGCCCTGGAACGAAAGCCAGTACAAGTCGGAGAAGTTCGACAAGCTGATGATCGAGGCGCGCGGCTCGCTCGACCAGGCCAAGCGCAAGGAAATCTACGGCCAGATGCAGACCATGATTTCCGAGGAAGCCGGCACCATCATCCCAGCCTATATTTCCAACGTCGATGCCCTCTCCAGCAAGGTGAAGGGTTTGGAAGCGAACCCGCTCGGTGGCATGATGGGCTACGCAATGGCGGAATATCTCTGGCTCGAGGCCTGAGAGACACGCTGACGGGAGCCGGTGAGCCGGCTCCCGTCACTGCCTTGCGCAACATTGTCGGCCGGACTCAACCGCAGGAGCGTTTCCATGACGTCTGGGGTTCTGAACCTCGTGCTGAAGCGGCTGGCGATCGCCCTCGTCACGCTTTTGATCGTCCTGTTCGCGGTGTTTTTCGCCACCAGCATGCTGCCTGGCGACACCGCCTCGATCCTGCTTGGACAGGCGGCGACCCCCGAAGCGGTCGCCGGCCTGCGCGAGGCCATGCATTTGAACGACCCGGCGATCCTGCGCTTCCTGCGCTGGCTTCTCGGCCTGCTGCATGGCGACCTCGGCACCTCCTATGCCAATGAGATGCCGGTCGCGGCGCTGATCGGCGGCCGCTTTGTCAACACCATGAAGCTCGCCGGCATCACCACGCTGATCTCGGTGCCGCTGGCGCTGACGCTCGGCATCACCGCCGCGATGCTGCGTGGCTCGCTCTACGACCGCATCGTCACCGTGCTCTCGATCGGCGTCATCTCGGTTCCGGAATTCATGGTGGCGACGCTGTCGGTGCTGCTCTTTGCCGTCTATCTGAAATGGCTGCCGGCGCTGTCCTCGGTCAACGAGGCGCATTCGCTGACCGACCTCGTGCGCATCTATGCGATGCCGGTGATCACGCTCACCTTCGTCATCTCCGCGCAAATGATCCGCATGACCCGCGCCGCGGTGATCGAGACGCTGTCCACGCCCTATGTCGAGATGGCGCTGCTGAAAGGCGCCTCGCGCGGCCGCATGGTGCTGCGGCACGCGCTGCCCAATGCGCTTGGGCCGATCGTCAATGCGGTGGCGCTATCGCTCTCCTATCTGGTCGGCGGCGTCATCATCGTCGAGACGATCTTCAACTATCCCGGCATCGCCAAGCTGATGGTCGATGCCGTCGCGACCCGCGACCTGCCGCTGATCCAGAGTTGCGCGATGATCTTCTGCCTCGGCTATCTGTTCCTCATCACGGCCGCCGACATCGTCGCCATCATGTCGAACCCGAGGCTGAGATGACGACACGCGCCGCAGCCTCCCGACGGTCCTTGCTAGGCCACAGCTATAACCTTGTCGGCGTCGCGGCCGCGCTGGTCATCCTGGCCTGGACGCTGGTCGCTATCTTCGCGCCCTACATCATCCCGCATCCGATCGGCGACATCGTCGACGACGACTATTTCGGCCCGATGCGCCAGGGCCTGTGGCTCGGCTCGGATTATCTGGGCCGCGATATGCTCTCGCGGGTGCTGATGGGCGCGCGCTATACCGTCGGCATATCGCTCGCCGCCGTCTCCATCGCCTGCTTCTCCGGCGTCGTGCTGGGCATGATCGCGGCCGTCACCGGCGGCTGGCTCGACACCTGCCTGAGCCGCTTCCTCGATGCCATGAACTCCATTCCGAGCAAGCTGTTCGGCCTTGTTGTCGTCGCCGCGGTCGGCTCGTCGATCCCGGTGCTGATCCTGACGCTGGCCGTCATCTACATTCCCGGCGCCTACCGTTTTGCCCGCGCGCTCGCCGTCAACATCAACACCATGGATTTCATTACCGTCGCCCGCGTCCGCGGCGAAAGCACGGCCTATCTCATCGGCTCCGAGATCCTGCCCAACATCATCCGCCCTGTGCTCGCCGATTTCGGTCTGCGCTTCGTCTTCATCGTGCTCTTGCTCTCCGGTCTGTCCTTCCTCGGTCTCGGCCTGCAGCCACCTTTGGCCGACTGGGGCGCGCTGGTGCGCGAGAACATCGGCGGCCTGCCCTTCGCGGCGCCCGCCGTCATCGTGCCCTCGTTGGCGATCGCCAGCCTCACCATCAGCGTCAATCTGCTGATCGACAATCTGCCCCAGAAGATCAGGGACCGCGACGCATGAGCAATCTCGTCGAGGTCAGGAACCTGAAAATCCAGGCGACCACCGACGCCGGACGTCTGGTCGAGATCATCAAGGGCGTCAGCCTCGACATCGCCGACGGCGAGATCGTCGCACTGATCGGCGAGAGCGGCTCCGGCAAGACGACGCTGGCGCTGTCGCTGATGGGCCATGCGCGGCCCGGCTGCCGCATCGCCGCCGGCGAGATCAACGTCAACGGCAAGGACATGGCCGCACTCTCCGAGAAGGAACGCGCCAAGCTGCGCGGCACCGACATCGCCTATGTGCCGCAAAGTGCGGCTGCCTCGTTCAATCCCGCGTCGACGATCATGGAGCAGGTGATCGAGGTCACCCGCATCCACAGGCTGATGCCGCCCGAGCAGGCGCGCAAGCGCGCCGTCGAGCTGTTCAGGGCCCTGTCGCTGCCGGATCCGGACAATATCGGCGCCCGTTATCCGCACCAGGTCTCCGGCGGCCAATTGCAGCGGCTGGCGGCGGCCATGGCGCTCATCGGCGATCCCAAGCTGGTCATCTTCGACGAGCCGACGACGGCGCTTGACGTGACCACCCAGATCGACGTGCTGAAGGCCTTCAAGTCGGTGATGCGGGCCGGCGGCATAGCGGGCGTCTACGTCTCCCACGATCTCGCGGTGGTCGCCCAGATCGCCGACCGCATCCTAGTGCTGAAGGGTGGCGAGGTACAGGAGACCGGCACGACGGCGCAAATCCTGTCGGCCGCGCAGCATCCCTACACGCAGGAGCTGCTGGCCGCCTTCGAGCCGAAGCCGCGGCAAGCGCAGGCGGATGCCGATGCCGCAACGAAGCCGCTGCTCAGCATCGAGGGTTTGACGGCCGGCTATGGACCGGCAAAGCCCGACGGACTGCCTCTCGTGCGCGCCGTCGATTCCGTCAGCCTGGTCGTGGAGAAGGGACGCAATCTCGGCGTCATCGGCGAATCCGGCTGCGGAAAATCGACGCTGGCGCGCGCCATCGCCGGCATCCATCCGGCGGCGGTAGGCGAAATCGTCTTCGACGGCAAGGAACTGGAACCCGCCGCCGGCAAGCGCAGCCGCGACCAGCTGCGCGAGATGCAGATCGTCTTCCAGTATGCCGATACCGCGCTTAACCCGGCCAAGCCGGTGGAAGACATCATTGCGCGGCCGCTGGCCTTCTATCACGGGCTCGACAAGCGCGCGCGCTCGAAGCGCGTCGACGAACTGCTCGACATGGTGCGACTGCCGAAGGCGCTGCGTTACCGTCATCCCTCGGAGCTCTCGGGCGGCCAGAAGCAGCGCGTGAATTTTGCGCGCGCGCTTGCCGCCAACCCTAAGCTCATCATCTGCGACGAGATCACCTCGGCGCTCGACACGGTGGTGGCCTCGGCGGTTATCGAATTGCTCAAGGAGCTGCAGCGCGAGCTGGAGCTGTCCTACATCTTCATAAGCCACGACCTCTCCGTGGTCGAGGCGATCTGCGACCAGATCATGGTCATGTACAATGGCGAGCGGGTGGAGCAGATCACGCCCGACAAGGTAAAGGCGCCCAGCCACCCTTATTCCAAGCTTCTGTTCTCATCGGTGCCGAAGCTCGACCCGACCTGGCTCGACGGTCTCGTCCGCGACCCCGAGCTCGTCAGCCAGTACGGGCATCGCTGATGCGTGTCGCCCAGAAGTGTGCAGCGGTTCTGGGATAACGACATGCATCAAAACAAAGACTGAAAGAGACGGCTCGGCTTACATCGGGAACAGGCTGGGCAGCGGCATGTGCGCCTTGACGATGGGCGACTTCAGCACGACGAAACTGAAGTACTTGTCGATGCCGATATCCATGTCGGTCAGCCGCTCCATGATCGTCTGATACTCGCCGATGCCGGCAGTCATGAATTTCATCAGATAGTCGTAGCCGCCGGAAACGAGGTGGCATTCGATGACCTGATCGATCTTCTCCACCACGGCGAGAAAGCGCGCGAAGTCGACCTGGCGGTGGTTCTTCAGGGTGATCTCGGTGAATACGGTCAGCGTCTGGCCGAGCTTGCCGATATTGACCTGCGCCGAATAGCCTTCGATGTAGCCTTCCGACTGGAGTTTCTTCACCCGCATCAGGCACGGGCTCGGCGACAGATGCACTAGATCGGCCAGTTCGACATTGGTGATGCGGCCGTTCTTCTGCAATTCGTGCAGAATCTTGATATCGATCCGATCCAGTTTCACGGCCGCCTCCACGGAAAAAGCGCTACAGCACAAAATGCCGTCGCACCGATGATCGTCCAAACTACCATAGCCCGCCACGCTGTCCATCCAAACGGACAGCGCTTTGAAAAGCGTGGGCTCCCGATTTCCACGGCGTGACCGGAATAAAATTCTGCTTCCGATCCAACTGCAGCAGCGGCTGCCTGCGCAACGCGATAGATTGAAGCCTCAAGGCGGAGAGGATCATGCGCGCGCCGCTGCAGCAAATCGAGACTTCGGGCGACCTCCCGCAAGCCGCGGACGCGGTGGTGATCGGCGGCGGCATCGTCGGCGTCTTCGCGGCCTATTACCTGGCGCTGCGCGGCATGAAGGTCGCGCTTGTCGAAAAGGGACGCATCGGCGCCGAGCAGTCTTCCAGGAACTGGGGCTGGTGTCGCCAGCAGAACCGCGACGCCCGCGAACTGCCGATGGCGACCCGCAGCCTCGATCTCCTGGATCGCTTTGCGGCCGAAAGCGGCGAGGACACCGGCTTCCGCCGCTGCGGCCTGCTTTATCTCAGCAATGACGAGGCGGAACTGGCCGGCTGGGCGCGCTGGCGCGATTTCGCCAAGACGGCCGGCGTCACCACGCATATGCTGGACAGTCGCGAGGCCAGCGAACGCGGCCGCGCCACGGGCAGAAGCTGGAAAGGCGGCGTCTTTTCGCCGACCGACGGCACCGCCGATCCGTCGCGGGCCGCACCCGCGGTCGCCCGCGCCATCCTGAAGCTCGGCGGCACGGTGCACCAGAACTGCGCCGCGCGCGGCATCGAGACCGAAGGCGAACGCTTGAGCGGCGTGGTCACCGAAAACGGCACAATCCGGACCAAGGTGGCGGTGATGGCCGGCGGCGCCTGGGCGTCGTCCTTTTGCCGGCAGTTCGGCTTCCGCTTTCCGCAGGCCTCGATCCGCTCCTCGATCCTGTCGGTCTCGCCCGGCGCCGAAGGCCTGCCAGATGCGCTGCACACGGCAAGGATCTCGGCCACGCGCCGCGGCGACGGCGGCTACACGCTCGCCATCAGCGGGCGCGGCCGCGTCGACGTGACGCCGCAGCAGTTGCGCTTCTCCTCGCAATTCGTGCCGATGTTCCTGAAGCGCTGGCGCAGCCTCGCGCCCGGCGGCCTGCAAGGCGCGCTTTCGGGCCACGAAACGCTGAAACGCTGGCGGCTCGACCGGCCGACACCGATGGAGCGCATGCGCATCCTTGATCCGGTCCCGGACCAGGCGACGATCCGCCTGACGCATGCCCGCGCGCTCGACCTGCTGCCCGATCTCAAAAAGACCAGCATCAGTGCTGCATGGGCCGGCTATATCGACAGCACGCCGGACGGCGTGCCTGCCATCGGTGAGATCGACGCCGTTCCGGGTTTCTTCCTGGCCGCCGGATTTTCGGGCCATGGCTTCGGCATCGGGTCCGGCGCCGGACACCTCGTCGCCGACCTGGTGACCGGGTCGGAACCGATCGTCGATCCGGCATCCTACGATCCACGCCGCTTCGACGCTTCGTCCTGGGGCAAGGTCGCTGATTTCTAGCATGTACCTCATGCCGGCATCTGGCGCGGGCTGAGCGATCGCATCAGCCCTCTCGCAGAAAAGCAGCGATAGGCGCCGGCCGCACAGGCGCCTGTCCGCGGAACCGGCCAACGGCTTCGGTTGTGCAGCCGGCCTTCGCCGCGACGAGCTCGACGGCGGCCAACTGGCAAAAGCGCCCTTGGCAGCGACCCATCCCGACGCGCGACAGCGATTTCACGCGGTTGGCCTCGCCGCCGCCACGCTCCACGCTCTCGCGTATGCTGCCTGCGGTCACGTTCTCGCAGCGGCAGACGATGACGTCGTTGGGGAGTGTCCGCGCCATCGCCTCAGGCCAGGGAAAGGCGGTGGCAAGACCGCGTGCAAAGCGCTCAAGCCGCTTGAGCTTGTGCAGGTCGGCACTGATGGCGGGCGCCGGATATCCGAGATCGGCAAGGCATGCCGCCGCCGCGAGACGCCCCGCGATCTCCGCGCCGTCCGCTCCGAGAAGGCGAACCCCATCACCCGCAAGATAGACGCCGTTGCCGCCCCGACCCATCTCATCAGCCTTTGGCAGCCACTGCCGCCACTGCTCGTCATAGGCGAAGGCGCATCCCACGAGGTCGGCCAGATGCGTCTCGGCGCGCAGGTGCCAACCCATGCCAATCATGTCACAGGGCGTCAGTTGCTCCCGTCCCCCGGCATCGCGCCAGCGCAGTGCCGTGACACCCGACGCGTCGGCCTCGATGCGCTCCAGCGTCACGCCCGCATAGTAGCGGCGGCCGAGCCTTGCCCGCAGAATGAGACCGCGTAGCGCGACCACCGGCCGGGCGGCAAGTCTGGAGAATCCCCGCATCTGCTGGTTCCAGGGAGAAGTGTCGAGCACTGCCGCCACATCCGCTCCGGCCTTGACGAGCTGGGCGCCGACCAGCGTCAGCAAAGGCCCCGATCCGACGAGCACGATCCGCCGCCCGAGCGCCACCCCCTGCGCTTTGAGCGCGATCTGCGCAGCGCCGAGGCTGTAGACGCCGGCGCTCTGCCAACCCGGGACAGGAGCGACACGGTCGGACGCTCCGGTGGCAAGGATCAGCCGGTCGTAGCTGACCAGCTGCAAGCCGCCCTCGCCCAGCACATGCAGCCGACCTTCGTGCACAGCGATGACAGAGCTGCCTAGGTGATGGGTTAGCCGCCCCTCTGTCGCCAGCCCGTCAAACAGCCCATGCAGCGCACGCGCCTTCGCCGCCTCGGACCCGTAGAGTTGTTCCGGCGTGCGAGTAAACCCATCCGGCGGACGGCGATAAATCTGCCCGCCGGCGCGATGGCCTTCGTCGACCACCACCGGATGGAGCCCGGCCTCGACCAGCGTCGCGGCCGCCCGTATGCCGGCGGGACCGGCGCCCACGATCACGACGCGAGGCGGCGCGGTCCCGCTCACGGCCAGTGCTCCGGCGGCGTCGTGCGCAACCGCATGCCTTCGGCGACAGGCGTCGAGCATGCCCGCAGGCGCGGTCCCTCGTCCTGCCAGACCCAGCAATCCTGACAGGCCCCCATCAGGCAGAAACCGGCTCGCGGCTCGGGTCCGAATTCGGATGTTCGCAACGCGTGTCCGGCGGCCAGCATTGCGGTCAGCACTGTGTCGCCCGCCAATGCGCTGTGCATCTCGCCGTCGAGGAAGAAACGCACCCCTGCCCGACCTCGCTCGGCCAGCCGGACGATGCGGCCGGCCGTTATCATTCCGCCGCCTGTTGTATGACATGAGGATGCGGCAGCTCGGGAAACCGCTCGCAAACCGCATCGAAGGCCGCCAGCACGCCGTCCGGCCCGGAGCGCCCCTTCATGCGGCGGAAGATTTCCGTCTTGGCGAAGAAGCGCCAGTGAATGGGCAAGGCGTCAAGCACGGCATGCAGCCGTTCATAGGCCGCCGGCGTCCACTGCGCTTCGTAGCCGTCACGCTCCGGGCCGAAATGGAAATGGCCGACGTCCGGCTTGTGCTGCGCCCGCAATTGCTCCGTCGCCTGCTGGTCGATCGCGCCGTCGCGGAAGACGACGCCATAGTCGCGCTCGGCCGCTTCCGGCGAGACATAACCGCGCCGCACGTCCTGCGCCACCCGCCAGGGCTCGCGCTGATTTGGATCGCCGCGACCGCCGCCGCCGGCGGAGCGGATCTCCAGCACGTCGCCCGGCTGCAGCACCGCCGTGTCGATATTGCCCAGCCGCCGCTCGTGCTCGGTTCCCGGATTGACGACCATGTCGGACAGGCCCGCCGCCTTGCCGCCCAGCACGCCCCAGGGACGGAAGAAGCTGCGGTCGCGGTTGCGCGCCGTGATCCGGGAGTCCGGCGCAAAGACGCGAAAAGCCATCTCGGTCGCCAGCCCGCCCCGCCAGCGCCCGGCGCCGCCGCTGTCCCTGGCGAGCCCGTATCGCACGAACTCGACCGGCGTCTCGGTCTCGGTGATCTCGATCGGCGTGTTTTTCAGATAGGCCGCATCCGCGCCCGAGCCGTTGGTGCCGTCGCGATGCGGCATCGCCCCGCCGCCGCCCACCACGGGGTTCACCGCCGCGATCACGCTCCGGCTGCTGCGCTCGTCGACTGTCATAACGTTGACGATGCAATTGTTGCCGGCGGGCGCCGCGGGCAGCCGCTCCGGCACCGCTTGCGAGAAGGCGCCGAAGACGACCGAGCGCAGTCGGGCGCAGGTCAGCGAGCGCATGCCAACGGCGGCGGGATGGATAGGGTTCAGCACCGAACCTTGCGGCGTTACGCAAGTGAAGGGCCGGGTAAGGCCCGTGTTGAGCAGGAGCTTCGGATTGAGCGTGTAGAGCACGTAGTAGACGCCGACCAAAAGCATGGTGTGGCGCGGGTCGCTGCCCGACGGCACGTTGAGCGAGGAGCCGAGTTGCGGATCGGAGCCGGTGAAGTCGAGCACCGCCTCGTCACCCCGGATCGTCAGCCTGAGCTTCAGCCGGCAGGGATTGGCCTCGACCGAATCCTCGTCGGCGTAGTCGGCGAATTCCCATGTGCCGTCGGGCATCGAACGCAGCACGTCGCGCGCCTGCGCCTCCGCATGGTCGAGCAGCGCCGAAACGCCTTCGACGAAGCCGGCCTTGCCGAATTTCTTCACCATCGCCTGGATCTTGCGCTCGCCGGTGTTGAGCGCGCCGACCAGCGCCTTGATGTCGCCGATGTTGAGCTCGGGCTTGCGCACATTGGTGCTCATGATGCGCAGGATCGTCTCGTCGAAGACGCCTTCCCTCACCAGCTTCATCGGCGGAAAGCGGATGCCTTCCTGATGGATTTCGGTCAGCGCCCGGCTGAGCGAGGCCGGCACCGCGCCGCCCATGTCGGTGTTGTGGATATGCCCTCCGGTCCAGGCGACGATCTCGCCGTCGACGAAGACCGGCTTCCACAGATGCGTGTCGGGCGCGTGCGTGGCGACGTGCCCGGAATAGGGATCGTTGGTGAAAGCGACGTCGCCCGGCCGGTAGTCGTCGACCATCGCGATCGCACGATGATAGGACAACCCCGGATACCAGGTGGCGCCGAGTTCCATCGGCACGGCGAAGGTCGCGCCAGATCGGTCCATAAGCATCACGGTGAAATCCTGCGTCTCCTTGACGAAGGCCGAATGCGCGGTGCGGTGCAGCGTGTGCGCCATGTTCTCGGCCGCCGCACGGGCATGGTTGGCCAGAACCTGAAGGTTGGTGCGGTCGAACAAGGGCTTCACTCCGCGAAAGTGAGAAGAAGATTGAGATGGCGGTCGACCCGTGCTTGCGCCCCGGCGGGGATGGCGAAGGTGGTGTCTTCCTGCACGACCACGGCGGGACCGTTGAACGTTGCGCCCGGTACCAGTGTCTGCCGGTCGTGGAGATCGACGGTCTCGATGCCCAGGCCCGTATAGACCGGGAGCCGGCGCGCCGGACTAACCGGGATTTCGACCTCATCGGCCTCCGGGAAGGAGAGCGCCGGTCCAGCGCCGATCGCCGAGAGGCGAACATTCACAAGCTCGATCGCGCCGTCCGGGTCGTGGAAATCGTAGAGCTGCTGATGGGTGAGGTGGAAGGCCTGCGCAATTGCTGCCGCATCGCCATCCGCCAGCCACTGCGGCGACAGCATGACCTCGATCTCGTAGCTCTGCCCGATATAGCGCATGTCGCAGGTGAGGTTGAGCTGAGCTGCCGCATCGTGCCCCTGCGCCGCGAGCCAGTCGCGGCCCTCTTGTGCAAGCGCTTCGAAAGCCTCGCGAATGGCGGGGAGCGACGCTGCCGACAGCGGGCTGAAAATGGTGCGGATGAAGTCGCCGCGCAAATCCGCCACCAGCCCGCCGAGCGCCGAGACCACGCCCGGGCGGCGCGCCGCCATGACCCGCTTCATGCAGAGTTCGCGGGCCAGGAAGGCGCCGAGCATCGGGCCGCCGCCGCCGAACGGCATCAGCGTGAAATCGCGCAGGTCGACGCCAGCGCGCGAGGCGAGTTTTTCCACCTCGACGAACATTTCCGACACGGCGATATCGAGGATCGCCTGCGCCGTCTGCTCGACCGTGCGGCCGAGCCTGGCGGCGAGCTCGCCGACCGCGCGCTGCGCCAGTTGGGCATCGACTTTGAGCTGGCCGTAGGCCATCTCGCTGTGGCCGAGCCATCCGCACACCACCATGGCGTCGGTCACCGTCGCCCGTTCGCCGCCGCGGCCGTAACAGGCCGGTCCCGGCGTCGAGCCGGCCGATTCCGGTCCGACCCGCAACACGCCTTGTGCATCGACGCTGGCGATCGAGCCGCCGCCGACGCCGATCGAGCTCACCGACACCGACGGGATATGCAGCGGAAATTCGCCGATCAGCTCGCCGGTGCCGAACTGCGCCTCGCCGCCGATGATGAGCGCGAAGTCGGCCGAGGTCCCGCCGATGTCGAGGGTCAAGATCTTGTCCTCGCTGGCCTGGCGCGCCAGCCACGAGGCACCGATGACCCCGGAGGCGGTTCCCGACAAAAGCATGTTGACGCAGGCGTGCTTGCCCTCGGCGGCATTCATCAGCCCGCCATTCGATTTCGTCAGCATCGGCCGGGCCGGCACGCCGCGGGACTTCAGCCGCTCTTCCAACGCGGTCAGATAGCCCGACACGCGCGGATGGACATAGCCATTGAGGATGGCGGTCGAGCTGCGCTCATATTCGCGGATCACTGGCCAGACCTCGGCCGAGGTAAAGACGAAGAGGTCCGGCGCAACGCGGGCGATCGCCGCCTTCACCGAGGCCTCCTGGGCGCCGTTGCGCCAGGCATGCAGGAAGGAGACGATGATGCCTTGCGCCCCCTTCGCTTTCGCCGCTGCCACGCCCCGCTCCACCGCCGCCATGTCCGGCGCCAGGGATTCAGCTCCATCGGCGCGCATGCGGGCCGGAATGCCGAACACCATGTCGCGCGAAATCAGCGGCTCCGGCCGCGCGCAGAACAGCGAATACATGTCCGGCATGCGCAACCGCGCCAGTTCGATCACGTCCTCGAAGCCGGCATTGGTGAACAGCGCCAGCGGCGCGCCCTTGCGCTGGATGATGGTGTTGATGCCGACAGTGGTGCCATGCACGAAGCGCGTCATGCGTGTCGGATCGAAGCCTTCGCGTTCGGCCAGGAGCGCGAGACCGGTCATCAGCTCTGCGCCCGGATCCTCCGGCGTCGTCAGCACCTTCAGCGAAGCGACGCGTCCGGAGTTTGCCTCGAGCGCGCAGAAATCGATGAAGGTCCCGCCAATGTCGACGCCGACCTTCCAGTCGGCTCCGTTCCGCGCTGCATCCGCCGCAATGGCACTGTCCATCATGCGTCCCTTCCTGTCTGCCGGCCAAAGCTGGCACGAGCGGGCCGTCAGGGTCCAAGATGGATGAGGGGCAAGGATATAAGTCTTGCTTATGCCTGAGTGCGATGCTCGCCGAGAACGGCGGAGCAGGCCGCACGGATTTCGTCGCGCATCATCTCGTCGGCCCGCGACAAGGCCCGGGCGCGCGACGTAAGCAACGCGATCGGAAATTCCGGCCCGTCCGCCAGCGGCCTGACGGCAAGCCCGGAAAACTGGCGCCACGGCAGCAGCGCGTCGACCAGGCCGATGCCGAGACCAGCCTGGACGAAGCCGACCGCCGAGATGGAAACATCGATCTCCAGCGACGGCGAAAGCGTCACGCCCTGGGCGCGCGCTGCGTGCGCCAATTCATCGGCGGGCCGGGTGTTGCCGCGATAGGATATCAGCGCCTCGCCGGCGAGGTCGGCGAGCGTCAGTTCGGCTTTCCCGGCCAAGCCATGTCCGGCGGGCAGCAGGCAGGTGAAGCCGACGCTGCCGATCACCTCGGCCTCGATGTCGGGCGGCAGCCGGTCGTCCAGGGCCACGCCGAGGCTGGCATCGCCGGCGCGCAGCATGTCGATGATCGCGGCGATCGGCGCCATATGGGAGCGCAGCAAGATGTCGGGATGCTGCGCCCGGAAGGCGGTGAAGGCGCGCGGCAAGATCGCCATGGCCGGCGGCGGCGAGGCTGCGACCCGCACCAGCCCGGTCCGGCCGAGACGCAGGTCGGTGGTCTTGCGACGCAGGCCATCCAGCCCCGCCGACAGCCGCTCGGCGTCGGCGAAGATTTCGAGCGCCTCAGGCGTCGGCCGCAGCCGGCCCTTGACCCGCTCGAACAGCGGGAAGCCCAATTCGTCCTCGGTGTGCAGCAGGATCTGGCTCAGCGCCGGCTGCGAGATGTTCAGCATGCGCGCCGCGGCGGTCACTGTGCCCGCGCGCATGACGGCGATGAACACTTCGAGCTGCCGGGCCCGCAATTGCCACTCCATAGGTAAAGCTTATGGCTCTTATCCAAACCCATCTTTGACGCAACGCCGCGGCGTCGACAAGATCAGTCAGACTTCAGGTGCTGTTCGCAAGGGGCCGCCATGGATGTGATCGTGCTGGGCGGCGGCCTGATGGGGACGGCCTCGGCCTATTTCCTCGCCAGGCGCGGCGCGCGCGTGACGCTGATCGAGCGCCACCGGATCGGCAGCGGGGCGACCGTCGCTTCGTTCGGCAACATCCGGCGCACAGGGCGGCATCTCTCCCAGCTGCCGCTGGCCCATCGCTCGCTCAGCCTGTGGGGCGAGGCCGAAAAAATGCTTGGCCGCGATGTGGAGTTCCGCGCCACCGGTCATATCCGGTTGATCTTCGACGAAGGCAGCCTCGCCGACATGCGCGCCTATGCTGAGGCCGCGCGGCCCTGGGGGCTGGAGTTGGAAGAACTGACGCCGCGCGAGATCCATGCCCGCTTTCCAAGCCTGGGTGCCGACGCGATCGCAGCCTCTTTCTCGCCGCATGACGGCAGCGGCAATCCCCGCCTGATCGCGCCCGCCTTTGCCGAGGCTGCTCGCAGGTTGGGTGCGGAGATCGTCGAGGAGGCCGAAGTCGAGGCGATCAGCCGCACGGACTCTGGATTCCATGTCGCCAGCTCGAAAGGCGCGTTCGCCGCCGAGTGCCTGCTCAACACCGCCGGCGCATGGGGCGCGCGCATCGCCGCGCAATTCGGCGAGCCGGTTCCGCTCGATGCGCGCGGCCCGCAGATGGGCGTGACCGAGCCGCTGCCGCATCGGATCCTGCCGGTTGTCGGCATCTGGACGCGCGACAAGGACTATGGCGCCTATCTGCGCCAGGTCGAGCGCGGCAACATCGTCTTCGGTGGTGCGGCCGAGAGAGTGCCGGTTGACCTCGACCCCGGCCATGCGAGCGCCGATCCCATGCGCCTGCCGACGCAGATGCGCGCCGTCGCGCGGCTTTTGCCGGCAATCGCAAAGGTCGCGGTGATCCGCACCTGGTCGGGTTGCGAGGGCTATGTGCGCGACATGCTGCCGGTGATGGGGCGCTCGGCGACGACGCCGGGCCTGTTCCACGCCTTCGGCTTTTGCGGGCATGGCTTTCAGCTCGGTCCGGGCGTCGGCGAGGCCATGGCCGAGCTGATCACGACCAGCCACTGCGCAACGCCGCTCGACGATTTCAGGATCGATCGCTTCAGCCGCGCCGCCTGAACGGAACCGACGCTGAGATCGCTAGGCTCCAAGGTGTGTCGAGATCCAGGTCAGGCCGAGTCGAAAATGGTGGCGTCCGAGAACCGGAGCGGAGCGTACTTTTCGTACGTGAGCACCGGAAGCGCAGGAAGCCTCCATTTGCAGGCCGGCCTCACCTGAATATCGACACGCCTTAGGCGAACCTTTGCTCCAGCCGTGTCACATCCGCGCCCTTGCGCAGGCCCGTTGCGACGACCGACACGCGGAACTTCCCGGCCAATGCGTGATCGAAAATGGCGCCGACAATGATGTCGGCATCGGCGTCGACCTCTTCGCGTATTCTCGTCGCGGCTTCGTCGACCTCGAACAATGTCATGTCCATGCCGCCGCTGATCGACACGAGCAGCCCCCTGGCGCCCATCATGGAGGCCTCGTCCAACAGCGGATTGGCGATCGCGGCCTCGGCAGCCGTCTTCGCGCGCCCCTCCCCGGAAGCCTCGCCGGTTCCCATCATCGCCGGCCCCATGTCCCGCATCACCGACTTCACATCGGCGAAGTCGAGATTGATCAGGCCTTCCTTGACGATCAGGTCCGTGATGCAGCCGACACCGGCGTAGAGAACCCGGTCCGCCATGGCAAAGGCATCGGCAAACGTGGTCCTTGCGTCGGCGACCCGGAACAGATTCTGGTTCGGGATGACGATCACGGTATCGGCGCTCTCGCGAAGGCGCTCTATGCCTTCCTCGGCGGCCCGGGTCCTGCGCTGGCCTTCGAACACGAACGGCTTGGTGACGACGGCCACCGTCAGGATGCCGGCGTCGCGCGCGGCGCGCGCAATGACCGGCGCAGCGCCCGTCCCGGTGCCGCCGCCCATGCCGGCGGTGATGAAACACATATGCGTTCCCGCCAGATGATCCATGATTTCATCGATGGATTCTTCCGCAGCCGCGCTGCCGACATGCGGCAACGATCCGGCGCCCAACCCCTCGGTCACATGCGCGCCCAACTGGATCAGGCGCGACGACTTCGACATGGTGAGCGCCTGGGCGTCGGTGTTGGCGACGATGAACTCGACGCCCTGCAAGCCTTCGGCGATCATGTTGTTGACGGCGTTTCCGCCAGCGCCGCCGACCCCGACAACGGTGATCTTTGGCCTCATCTCCAGGATTTCCGGCTTGTTGGTCATCTTTTTATCTCTCTACGGAAAGCACCCGCTGCACCTGCCGCGCAATCATACCGAACCCGGACACGAGCAGACGAATCAGGTGGTCCCCACCGCCGTCAGGGAATCAGAGGAGACGCCTCGCCGCAAGCTGATCGTGAGCGCCTTGCTCAACTCGTCAAGAATTTAGCGAGCCTCGGCTTCATCCGAAGCGCGCCGGCGTCCACGCACCGCCGGTGCAACTGGACTCCACCGCCGCCGCCACGAACTTCACGCCGCGCGCGCCGTCGACCACGTCGGGCACCTGCGCCGCGCGCGCCGCATCGACCGTTCCGCCCGATCGGTGCGCGCGAATAATGTCGGCGGCATCGCGGTAGAAATTGGCGAAGGCTTCGATATAGCCCTCCGGGTGCGCTGCCGGCATGCGCGAGACGCGCCGCGCTTCCGCCGTCGAGCCGTGACCGCCGCGCACCAGCGTGCGGGTTTCCTCGCCATAGGGCGAGAAACGCAATTCCTCCGGCCGCGATCCAAACCATTCGATGCCGGCCTTGTCGCCATAGATGCGCACCGAAAGGTCGTTGTAGTGGCCGGGCGAGGTCTGGCTGGCTAGGATCGTGCCGCGCGCGCCGCCCGTCCAGCGCATGAGCACATGCGCGTTGTCGTCGAGCCGCCGCCCCGGCACGGCGGTGAAAAGATCGGCCGAGACCGCCTCGGCCTCGAAACCGGAGATGAAGCTCGCCAGGTTGAAGGCATGCACACCGATGTCGGCCAGCACCGCCGACTGCCCGGCGCGCGCCGGATCGGTGCGCCACTCGGCCTGCTTCTGGCCCTCGGCGTCGATCGGTTTGGTCAGCCAGTCCTGGATATAGGCGCCGTGCACGGAGATGATGCGGCCGAGCTCGCCCGCCGCCACCATTTCGCGCGCCTGGCGCACCATGGCATAGCCGGTATTGTTGAGCGTGACGACGAAGCGACGCTGCTTTGCCTTGGTCAGCGCGACCAGCGCCTCGGCCTCGCCAAGCGTCGTCGACAGCGGCTTGTCGCAGATGACGTCGATGCCTGCCTCGAGGAACGCGGTGGCGATCGGCGCGTGCAGATGGTTGGGCGTGACGATGACCACCGCCTCGATGCCGTCCGGCCGGGCCGCCTCGGCTTTGGCCATGCCGTGGTAATCGGCATAGCTGCGCTCCGGCGCGATGCCGATCTCGGCCGCCGAGGCCGCGGCATTCTCCGGATCGGACGACAAAGCCCCGGCCACCAGCACGATCTGGTCGTCGAGCCGCATCGCCAGGCGATGCACGGCGCCGATGAACGCATTGCGTCCGCCTCCGACCATGCCGACCCGGAGGCGTTGGCGTGACATTCCATCGGCGGTTGCGTAGACCATGATTGCGATTATTCTCCCGGCAGGATGATTGACGACGGCTTTCGCCGCGAGATTTAGACTAAGGTCTACCTCTTGTTTTCGAATGATATTTCTATTTTTTGGTTTGTAAAATGTTTGTGCCGCGCTAGCTTTTGATCAGGTTCAGAAAGAGCCTGATCCCGAACCGAAGGACCGCGTCAGCGAAAAGTGGGAACCGGTTTTCGGAAAAGATCATGCTTCAAAAGAAACTGGACTGCATCCGGAGGGCAGGGATCGGATGACGCATCCGATGGTTGGGGTCAGAATGAGGCATATTCTATGAGCGGCCGCGGCAAGGCGGCCGATGAGCCGTCTACACATAGTTTGGAGACGGCGGCGAGAAAACGAAGCCGCTCGCTGGCGGCGCTGGGCTACACCAAGCCGCAAACCTACGAAGAACTGCGCGCGGTGCTTTCGTCCGGCACGGTGCATTTCCCGAAACGGCTGCGTCAGGTCGCCATCTATCTTTGGCAAAACCCGAGCGACGTGGCGCTTGGCACGATCGCGCAGGTCGCCGCGCAGGCCGGCGTGCAGCCGTCGACGCTGGTGCGCTTCGCGCAGATCTTCGGCTTTGCCGGCTTTTCGGATTTCCAGAACCTGTTCAAGGACCGCATGAAAGGCTCCTGGCCGGAAACGAAGGGGGGGCAGGAAAAGACCGCCGAACCCAACGCCGACCTGCATTTCCTCAACGGCATGATCGGCGCGTCACAGGCCGCGCTCAGCCGCATCGGCAACAGTTTCGACATCGCCGCTTTCGAGACGATGATCGCCCATCTGGCGGCGGCCGAGCTGATCTATGTCATCGGCTCCAAGCGCGCCTTCCCGGTCACCGCCTATCTGTCGCTCACGCTCTCGCAGCAGGGCGTCCGCAACGTGCTGGTCGACAATGTCGGCTCGAGCGCGCTCGATCAGGTCGGCTGCATAACGCCGGCCGATGCGGTGCTCGCCGTCTCCTTCAGCCCCTACAATTCGATCACGCCGGACCTGGTCGCCGTCGCGCATGAGCGCAAGGCGCGCATCGTCACCATCACCGACAGCACCTTTTCGCCGCTGGTCCGGCTATCCGACACCTGGCTGGAGGTGGTCGAGCAGGATTTCGGCGGCTTCCGCCCGCTTGCCGCATCGCTCGCGGTCGGCATGGCCTTGGTCCACGGCCTCGTCTCGCGCCGGACAGGCTGACGGCACCAATTGACTAAAAGGAACTTGAGTTCCATATTTTAAAAAATAGAAACTTTGTTCCCGGGAGGAGGAATGGAGGTTCGGCTTGACGGCAAGGTGGTGCTGGTCACTGGCGCCACGCAAGGCATCGGCCGCGCGATCGCCGCGACGGCTGCGCGTTCGGGCGTTGCCGGCCTGCTGATCACCGGCCGCGACCAAAGCCGCGGCGATGCCGTCGCAGTGGAGCTTTCCGGCATGGGCGCTCCGGCTCGCTTCGTCGCCGCCGACCTCGGCAACGCCGATGCTCCGGAACTATTGGCCCGGGCCTGCATCGAGCGCTTCGGCCGCATCGACGGCCTGGTCAACGCCGCCGGCCTGACCGATCGCGCCTCCTTCGTCGATGCCACGCTGGACGATTGGGCATCGCTGTTTGCCGTCAACGCCCGCGCCCCCTTCTTCCTGATGCAGGCGACCATCGCCGACATGAGGAAGCGCGGACAAGGAGGCTCGATCGTCAACATCCAGTCGATCAACGCGCACTGCGGCTCGCCGGAGCTCGCCGTCTATTCGGCCACCAAGGGCGCGCTGGCGACGCTGACCAAGAACGCCGCCAACGCCCACCGCTTCGACCGCATCCGCGTCAACGGCATCAATGTCGGCTGGACCGACACACCGGCCGAACGCATCATGCAATCCGATACGCTCGGCCACGGCCCGGGCTGGCTCGACGCCGCCAACGCCGCGCAGCCTTTCGGCCGGCTGCTTTCGGTCGATGACATCGCCAACCTCGCCGTCTTCCTGCTCTCCGACGCGGCCGGCCCGATGACCGGCGCCGTGATCGACCAGGAACAGGCGGTGATCGGAGCCAACCGGTGAACGCCGCCGAACGGCTCGGCCCTGCCTTGCTCGGCCGCCTGCCGCCGCAGGTTCGAAAGCCGGCTTACGACCGTACGGCGCTGAAGCCGGGCATCGCGCATCTTGGCGTCGGCGCTTTCCACCGCGCCCATCAGGCCGAATACACGGACGACCTCCTGGAGAAGGATTTCGACCGCTGGGGCCTGATCGGCATCAACATCAGGCCTCCCCTCCTCACCGATACGCTCGGCAAACAGCATGGTCTCTACACGAGGCTGATCCGGGAGAATGACGAGGTAGAGGCACGCGTCATCGGCAGCATCATGCGCGTCGTCGACAGCCAGGACAGCGCCGCGCCGGCGCTCGACGTGCTCGCCTCGCCGGAGATCGAGATGGTCACCATGACGGTGACCGAGAAAGGCTATTGCCACATCCCGTCGAGCGGCGCGCTCGACCTCGACCACCCCGACATCGTGCGCGACCTCGCCAATCCCGAGGCGCCGCGCAGCGTGCCCGGCATCCTGGCAAGGGCGCTTGAATTGCGCATGGCCTCGCATGGCCGGCCGCTGACGCTGCTCTCCTGCGACAATATACCGACCAACGGCACGATCCTCGGCAATGTCGTGCGCAGCTTCGCCGAGCGGCGCGTCAGCAAGCTTGCGGAATGGATCGACGACAATGTCGCCTTTCCCTCGGCCATGGTCGACCGCATCGCGCCGGCGACGACCAAGGCCGATGCCGATACGGTCGAAGAACGCTTCGGCTACCATGACGGCGCCGTCGTCGTCGGCGAGCGTTTCCGCCAATGGGTGATCGAGCAGAAATTCGCCGGGTGCGTGCCGCGCTGGGACCTTGTCGGCGCGACTTTCGTCGACGACGTCACGCCCTTCGAGCATCTGAAGATGCGGGTGCTGAACGGCGCCCAGACGACGCTGAGCTATCTCGGCGTTCTAGGCGGCTTCGAGCACACGTCAGACGCAATAGCCGACCCGCTGCTGGCCACATTCGTTCGTCGCATGCTGACCGAGGAAACGCTGCCGACGCTGATGCCGGTGCCCGGCATCGCGCCGACAGTCTATGTCGAGCAGAGCCTCTCGCGCCTCGCCAACACCGCGATCCGCCACCGCAACCACCAGATCGCCACCGACGGCTCGCAGAAGATCGTGCAGCGCCTGCTCAACCCGATCCGCGACCGACTGGCCAAGGGCGGGAGCATCACCCTTCTGTCCGTGCCGGTCGCCGGCTGGATGGCCTATCTCATCAAAGCCTCCGCGCGGTTCGGCAGCGCCTGGCCGGTTTCCGATCCTTTCGCGGAGAAAATCGCGGCGATCGCCGACCGCATCGGTTCGAACAGCAAACTGCTCGCCGACGCGATCTTGGCAATCGATGCCATTTTCGACCCGTCTTTGGCCGCCAACGCGACATTCCGCGCGCATATCGTTGCGGGCTTGGACGGCCTTCTCTCGAATGATCCAATGGCCTTCGTCAGACAAGTCTGCGCTGGGCCAACAGATGCGCGGTTGAAGCAACCGGCTCGATCTGCATAGTTACGTATTGGGAGGCATCATGAAACTTGGACTGCTCACGGCACCATTTCCGGATACTGCCCTCGGCGAGGTCGCCGACTGGGCGCGCTCGGTGGGTTTCGAGGCGCTGGAAATCGCCTGCTGGCCGAAGACTTCGGGCGCAAGTAGGCGCTATGCCGGCACCAGCCATATCGACGTGGACATCCCGGCCGCCGAGGCGAAGGACATCGCCGCCGCGCTGGCCGGCAAGGACCTGACGATCTCGGGTCTCGGCTTCTACCCCAACCCTTTGCATCCCGACCGGGCGCATCGCGAAGCGGTGATCGACCATTTGAAGAAGGTTATCGTGCTGGCGAGCCGCATGGGCGTTTCGCTGGTCAACACCTTTTGCGGCGGCGATGCCTCGAAGACCGTCGATGCCAACTGGGAAGACGCGCAAAAAGTCTGGCCGGCGATCATCGCCCATGCCCGCGAGCATGGCGTCAAGCTAGCCTTCGAGAACTGCCCGATGATCTTCAGCTATGACGAATGGCCGGGCGGCCACAACATCGCCTATTCGCCCTATGTCTGGCGCCGCATCTTGGAGGCCTGGGGCGGCGATGTCGGCATGAATTTCGACCCCTCGCATCTCGTCTGGCAGATGATCGACAAGGAGCGTTTCATCCGCGAGTTCGGCGCAAACATGCTGCATGTGCATGCCAAGGACCTGATGATTGATCATGATGGTTTGTACGAGCGCGGAATCCTGTCCGCCGGGATAGGCTGGCAGGTGCCGCGCATGCCGGGGCTTGGGGATATCGATTGGAGCAGGATTTTTTCGGGCCTCTACCGGGCCGGATATGACGGGCCGGTCATCATCGAGCATGAGGACCGCCGCTTCGAAGGGACGGACGAGAAGGTGAAGCGCGGCTTCCTGCTGGCGCGCGACGTGCTGCGCCCCTTCATCAAATGACCAAGGCTTGGCGCCGATCGCTTCGGCGCCCTGGAACTGCAAAAATCAATGTGGAGGAGTACTGACATGAAAAAACATCTGACCATGGCCTCGCTGCTTGCCGGCGCCGCTCTGTTTGCATCGGTGGGCGTTTCGACCGCCGCCGGCAAGTACACGATCGGCATTTCCAACACCGTGCAGGGCAATGGCTGGCGCGAGGAAATGATCTGCGCGATGAAGGCGCAGGCGCTCGCTTCCGGCGAGGTGGCCAAGCTCAACATCGCCCACCGCAACACCGACGCCGCCGGACAGCTCGAGGACATCCGCAACCTGATCAGCGCCAAGGTCGACGCCATCGTCGTCAACCCGGCCGATCCGGCCGGCATCAAGGCCGGTCTCGAGGAAGCCACCAAGGCCGGCATCGTCGTCGTCGCCGTCGACCAGGCGGTGACCGAGCCCTCCGCCTACATCATTTCCAACAACCAGGAACAATACGCCTATCTCGGCGCCAAGTGGCTGTTCCAGCAGATGGGCGGCAAGGGCGAGGTCTTCTATATGCGCGGCGCCGCCGGCGCTTCGGCTGACTCGGATCGCGACAAAGGCTTCAAGAAGGCGCTGGCCGAATTCCCCGACGTTAAGGTCGCGCAGGAGGTCTTCACCGGCTGGCAGCAGGATCAGGCCAAGCAGCAGATCCTCTCCTTCCTCGCCACCGGCACGCCGATCAACGGCATCTGGACCTCCGGCATCGACAACGTCATCGTCGACGCGCTGGTCGAGCAGCAAGCGCCGATGGTGCCCGTCGTCGGCGCCGACAATGCCGGCTTCGTCGGCCAGTTGAACACGGTCAAGGGTCTGGTCGGCGCGGCCGTGACCAACCCCGGCTCGATCGGCGGCGCCGGCGTGACGCTGGCCCTGCAGATCCTCGACGGCAAGAAGCCGGCGCAGCAGACCGTACTGGTCGAGCCGCAGCTCTGGGAAAACGCCACCGACGAAGGCAAGGCCAAGCTGAAGGCCGCCGCCGATCCGTCGCTCAGCCCCGAATGGCCGGTCTCGATTTCGATCCCGGACTGGACCACCTACACCAAGGACCAGATCGTCGCCTGCAAAGGCCCGGGCGAATAAGCGTTGAGACGCCCTTCTGCCTTCTCCCCTTGTGGGAGAAGGTGGATCGGCGCGTCAGCGCCGAGACGGATGAGGGGTGTTCCAGGGAACGCCAGCGTCTCACTCCGCTGGAACACCCCTCATCCGTCGCCTTCGGCGACACCTTCTCCCACAAGGGGAGAAGGGGGAGCGAACCTGCTTCAGCCGGCGCCTACATTAGTTTTTGGAACGAGAACCACACGATTTGACGACAAACCCATTACCGCAAAACCCTCTCCTCGACGCCACCGGCGTGGCGAAAAACTACGGTGCGGTTGCGGCGCTGCGCAATGCCTCGCTTTCCGTGCTGCCGGGCGAGGTCCATGCGCTGATGGGCGCCAACGGCGCCGGCAAATCGACGCTGGTGAAGATCCTGACCGGCGCGATCCGCGCCGACGCCGGCCGCATCCTGATCCGCGGCCAGCAGCTCGATGTCCGATCGCCCGCTGCGGCGCGCCGCGCCGGTCTGCTGCCGGTCTACCAGGAGCCGTCGCTGATCCCCGATCTCGACGTGCTCTCCAATCTCAGGCTCACCGGCACGCCGGTCGAACCTTTTCGCGCCTGGGTGCGCGAACTTGGCATTCCCGATCTCGATATCCGCGAGACGGCCCGCAACATCCCTTTGGCCATCCTGCGCGTGCTTGACCTGGCGCGCGCGCTCGCGGTCGAGCCGGATGTGCTTCTGCTCGACGAGATGACTGCCGCGTTGCCGGCCAACCTTGCCGAGAAAGTGCTCGAGGTCGTGCGCCGCCAGGGCGACGCCGGCCGCTCCGTCATCTTCATCTCGCACCGTTTCGTCGAGATCTCGGCGCTGTGCGATCGCGCCACGGTGCTGCGCGATGGCGCCACCGTCGGCGTCGTCGACATCGAACCAGGCATCGAGGAAAGAATAGTCGAGATGATGCTGGGCAGCCGCATCGAAAAGACGCGCGTCGCCGCGCGCGCGGCACCCGACACCTCCACGACGAAAGCCGGCCGACCACGACTCGCTGTCCGCAACCTGCAGCTCGGCACCAAGCTCAACGACGTCTCCTTCGATCTCGCCAATGGTGAAGTCGTCGGCGTCTTCGCGCTCGAGGGCCAGGGCCAGGACGAGCTCTTCGCCGCGCTTGCCGGCTCGATCCGGCCAGGCGGCGGCACAATCGAGGTCGACGGCGTGCCGGCAAGATTCTCGCATCCGAGCGACGCCATCCAGGCCGGCATCGCCTATGTGCCAGGCGACCGCACCGAGGCTTTGGCCATGCAGCGCTCGGTGCGCGAAAACATCGCGCTGCCTTTCAGCGCGGCGCTTCGCAAATGGGGACCGATCCGCATGCGGCGCGAGCAGGTGGTCGTCTCCGGCGCCATCGGCAGGCTGCAGATCGACACCCGTGCCCAGGGCGAGGTGCAGCGCCTCTCCGGCGGCAACCAGCAGAAGGTGACCATCGCCCGCTGGATCGCGGCCGACGCCCGCACCATCCTGTGCTTCGATCCAACGCGTGGCATCGATGTCGGCACCAAGCAGGAGATCTACAAATTGCTGCGCGAGCTCGCCGGCCAGGCCAAGTCGGTGCTGTTCTACACATCCGAGATGGAAGAGGTGCAGCGCGTCTGCGACCGCGTCATCGTCATCTTCGGCGGCCGCGTCGTAGACACTTTTTCGGTCGAGGAAGCCGACGAGCCGGCCCTGATGCGCGCCGCCTACGGCCTGCCGCGCGGCGTCAAGGCCGATGTCGGCATCCTCGCCGATGTCAGGACCGATACGGGGGCCGCATCATGAGCCACCTCTTCCGCAACCAGGGCTGGGTCGCCGGCCTCTTCGCCCTGCTGATCTTTCTCTTCATCGTCACCAAGCTGATCCAGCCCGGCTATGGCAGCGGCGATTTCGGCTCGCTGGCGCGGGCGGTTCTGCCTTACGCCTTTGCCGTCGCCGCCCAGACCGTTGTGGTCATCGCCGGCGGCATCGATCTTTCGGTCGCCGCCATGATGGCGCTGACCAGCGTCACCGCCGCCTCGATGATGAACGGCGCCTCGGAAGAATATGCGCTGTTCGTCGTGCCTTTCGTGCTTGCCATGGGCTTCGTGCTCGGCGCGCTGAACGGCGCCCTCATCGTCGTAACCCGCGTGCCGGACATCGTCGTCACCTTGGCCATGCTGTTCGTGCTGCAGGGCGCGGCGCTTCTGGTGCTCGACGCGCCGGGAGGTGCTGCCGCCGAATGGCTGAAGGCGATGATAACCGGCACCGTGCCGATACCCGGTCTTCCCGATGCGATCGACGCCTGGCTGCCCAAGGCGCTGCTGGTGCTGATCGTCTGCCTTTGCGTCATCTGGATCCCGCTCAGGCGCTCGCGCCTCGGCCTTTCCCTCTACGCCATCGGTTCCAGCGAACTGGCCGCTTTCCGCAGCGGCGTGCCGGTCGCCCGAACCCGCATCATCGCCTATGCGCTGTCTGGCCTGTTCGCCGCGATGGGCGGGCTGGCGCTGACCATGAGCACCGGCATCGGCGCGCCCATCCCGGGCCCATATCTGCTCGCCAGCGTCGCCGCGGTGGTGCTGGGCGGCGTCGCGCTAGGCGGCGGCAAGGGCGGGCTCTTGGGACCCATCATCGCCGTCTTCGTGCTGAGGCTGGTGCGCACAGACCTGACCTTGCTTGCCATCGATCCCAACGTCACCGCCATCATCGAGGGCCTGATCATGGTCGCGGTGGTGATGTTCGGCGCCTTCATCACCATCCGCGGCCGCCCGGCGGGAGCAACGCCATGACCGACAGCGCGACCATGCCCCAACCTGTCTCCTTCGGCCGCCGCGTCAAACGCTTCATGGCGGACCGGCCGCTCATCCCGCTGATCATCCTCTTGATCATCCTCGTGGTGATCCTGCAGATCCTGCGCCCCGGCATCGTCAACGAGCGCTGGCTCGCCAACACGGCGAAATTCGCCATTCCGCTGGCGATCCTCGCTGGATGCCAGACCATGACCATGCTGACCGGCGGCATCGACCTGTCGGTCGGCACGGTGGCGACGATGAGCGCTTTCATCATGGCGACGCAGATCGTCAACCAGGATCCGGCGGTGGCCTTCCTGCTCGCCATGTTGCCGGCCGTGCTGATCGGCCTCGTCAACGGCATCGGCGTCGGCGTGTTCCGGGTGCATCCGCTGATCATGACGCTCGGCACCAGCCTGATCGGCACCGGCTTCCTGCAGGTCTACCAGCGCACGGTGATCGCGTCGGGGGCCAAGATACCGGATTTCCTCAACTGGCTGGGCACAGGTGTCACCTACGGCTTCCCGAACGCCTTGTTGCTGTTCGTGCCCGTCGCCGTGCTGATCGTCTTCATGTTGAACCGCACCGGCTTCGGCCGCCTTCTCTATGCCGTCGGCGACAATGAGCGCGCCGCGCGCCTGTCCGGCGTGCGCTACTGGCAGGTGATCACCGCGCTCTACGTGCTTTCCAGCCTGCTCGCCGGCATCACCGGCCTGCTCTATATCGGCCTGATCAAGGCGCCGTCGCTGTCGCTGGCCGAGCCCCTGGTGCTGCCTTCGGTGGCGGCCGCCGTCATCGGCGGCACCTCGATCTTCGGCGGCCGCGGCGGCTACACCGGGACCATCATCGGCGCGCTGATCCTGACCGTGCTCACGACGCTGCTCACCATCCTGCAGATGCCCGAAGGCGGCCGCCGCATCCTGTTCGGCTTCATCGTGCTGTTCGTGACGGCGGCGTATTTGCGGATTGTCGAGGATCGGTAGGACGAAGCGAACGGCGCACCGGCCCTCACCATAAACCGACAAGCGACCTCAGCATCGCCTTGGCGCCGGCCGCTTCCCGGCAGGTTTTGCGGAAGTCTTCTCGGCCGGTGGCACACAGCACATCGTTATCGATGCCGCGCAAAATCAGGTTCGCGTTGCGCCATCCGACTCGGGCAAGGGCGGATGCCAGATCCGCGCGTGACGACTTGTATACAGGCTGATCGAAGGCAGAATTGGCGGTCTGGTCAACATCATTGCTTGCACCGAGCGCATGCCGTGGGATTTCCACGGCGCTACCGACGTCGAACGGCAAGGAATGGCCGAGAAAATGCGAGATCATGTGCAGAGACAAGGCCGGGCATGAAACCAGTTGCTCGTAGCAAACAAAATGCACCGGAGCGCCGGCGCGGCGAAGCGCATCCATGGCAAAATAGAACTGGTTCCAGTAGTCGGAGGGCGAGCGGAACCGGTATTCCATTCTCCCCGGCTCGGTAAAATCCTGCCGGACCTCGAACGGTTTGCTCAGGAAGGACGCAAGACATCCGCTCGGCTTGAAGAGGGTATCGTTCCTGGCCTGACGATACCATGACAGAAGCTGGGTGACCGGATCCTTGCTGGCCACGACGATCGGCAAATCCCCATACTGCATATCGCGCCCATTCATAAGCGCTGGAAAAATTCCGTGCTTCCAGAATCCCCGGTCGAAGACCACCGGCGTCTTCAGATAGCGTTCCACCAGATACTTCGCGAGATTTGTGCCGGATCTCGGTGTGCCCATGATGCGGACACCGACGACGGCATTACAGGCTCGCTCCTGCGATCCGCTGCGGATTGATGTATCCATCTTGATTACAGCTCGGCTGGTCGAAGAGTTGATCGTTCGGCCGGCATTTTGCTCGTGCTTCCTGCTGCCTCCGCCGCCGCGGACTTTGGCCGGCAATTCCGATGTCCGAGGTCGGTCGAACCGAGAGCACCGACATGGCCGATGATCGCCGCGAAGAAATCCCGCTCGCCAATGGGGCGGTAGCGCTGCGCGATCGTCTCGCGCAGCTCGCCAAGCCAGAGCGGATCGGTGCAGGCCTTGGCGACCGCGGCGCACCACGCCTCGACATCGTGCGCGGGAATGGTCGGCATCAGCCCTTGCGTCGCTTCCGCCAGCGACGGCGCGTCCGAGATCAGAACCGGTAATCCGAAATCGAGGCATTCGGCCGCGCCCAGGCCCCAGCCTTCGACGGCCGAAGGGTAGACGCTGAATTCGGCGTTCCGATAGAGCGCGGCGAGTTGCTGATCGCTGAGATTGGACCGGAACTGAACGTAGTCGCGAAGCTCCGGATGCGCCTTCATGAAGGCTACCAGCTCGTCATACATCCAGCCCCAGCGACCGCAGAGAACCAGCGTGGGCAGCCGGTCGCCCAGGATGGGCATCAGGCGATGCCAGACCTTGAGCAGCAGGATGTGGTTCTTCCTGATCTCGATCGTCGAGCAATAGAGGACGAACTTGCGGCCTTGCTGTCCGCAAGTCGTGCTGCGATCGGAGATGGCTTCCTTGAGAAAGGCTCCGGGCGACGCCACCGCGACTTGCGGCGCGCGGTCGGGCATGGATGCGGCGGCATGGCACCTCACCCTGTCGGCCGTGTATTTCGACACGCAGACCAAAAGGTCCGAATTCTCCATCTGCCATTCAGTGTTGCGGACGAAACCGCGCGCATGATGCGGTCCGACGAATTGCGGATAATCGATCGGGATGAGGTCGTGCATGATCGTGAAAATGCCGCCTGCATTATCCTTCGGCAGCTTCTTCGCGGCAATGTCGTGCACGCTCGCGCTGGAGAGGAAGCACGTTGCGTTCCTGTCCTGCAGCGGGTTCTTTGTCTCGGCCCGCCTCGGGCGCAGCGCCGATTTCACGATCTTGAACAGGCGGATCGCCGTCTTCGACAGCTGGAACTTGATCCCGCGCCGCTTCTCGGAGCCGGAGACGAAGATCGCCGCCACGCGATCGAACTCGCGTCCGAAGGCGAAAGGCGCTGCCCGCATGATCGTCAACACTTTCCAGAGACGCGCCGGATAGGAGCTATGCTCTCCCCCGACGGGTTGCGGCAGCTTGCCGTCGACCAACTGCCTCAGGTAGCGAAGCTCGGCTTCGTCCAGCATCTGGCCCCACCCCTGAGCGTCGACGACGAAAAACCCGACCGGCGAAGCCTTCCACCGCAGTGCCTGGCGAATGAGCGCCGTTTCGACCCGCGGGATGCCCACTGGCGGATGAGGTCCCCAGCGCAATGGCAAAGTGGCGTCGATGTAGAGTTTCTTCAAAAGGTTACCCTGACAATGGCTGGCGATCATCGCGGCAATCCGGCTGCCGCGACCCAAGTGGCGCCGAGGCAGCGTTGCCGCGGCTCTTGTCGCTTGATTTCCACGCTCCGGATTCTCTCCCGGAAACCTTGATCTCACTACGTGGGAAATTTACCCACGTCAAGAGTGAGGCGCTTGAAGCAGCGCGGGCGGGCGTCTCGGACTGTGTTCTGGGGGCATCCCGCCAATGCCATTCCCGAAGCCCTCGGGAGAAAAACAAGCATCTCGAGTTGACTTGTGGGTAATTTTCCCACAAATAGATTTGACAGCGATGCATTGGAGAAGAGGAGCAAAACTACCGAACGCTCAGGAATTTCCGCGGACCGTTCATCCACCCCGAATGGTGCCGGAAGGCAGCCGTAAACAAAAGCTCGAGCAAGCCCCCCTTAAACGAGCGCCTCGCACGGCTGCCCCGGCCGGCCTGTCTATCGCAAAGACAGGCCGGCCGGATCATCTCTTGCTTTGAAACAGCCCCGTCGTCAGCGATTTTGCAAAGGCCGAGCGAGACCCTGCGCCTTGTTGGAGCGCGGCCGGTTTTGATGCAATTCCGAACGAAACCGCTGCGTACATTCCTGCAATTGCTTAAGGCCCACTGGGCCCGCCAGGGCCGGAACCTCCCGGCCCTCCCGGACCACCGGAACCACCGTTCGGTTGGCCGTTAGGTGCGCCGGGCGCGCCCGGACCTGGCATGCCAGGCCCGGCCGGAGGCTGGCTGGGCATGCCGGGCTGGCTTGGCGCATTCATACCAGGATTTCGATCGCGCGAGGCCGAGACGATGTTGCCGGCATGATCGATCCCGACCGTGAGAAACACCCGCATCGCATCGCTCGATTTCAAGCTACCGTCCCGGTCGACGATGGCGACGCCCAGCCCAGATACGAGGCGACGTCCCATACGCTGGAGAAAGGTCTCGTAAAGCACGCTTGCGACATCGGCCTGTGGAACCGGAGCCTCGGCTTCGAGGCTAACGACGCTGTATCCGCCGCCGGCCTTTGCCAGCCGCGCATGAACGCGCCGGTTTGCCAGCCCCGATGATTTCGGCCCGACCTTAAGCCGGCCGACCAGCAGCGAACCGGACCGTGCGGCAGCCACGCCGCGGACCAGGAAATGCGTTTCACCGGGCCTCGCCTCGACAAGGCTGGCGACGATCGTCCCATCGGGACGGCGAATGCCGTAAACGGCCACGATGTCGCCCTTGCGGATCGTCGGGTCGTTCGGAGCGGCGCCGATGTCGACGCTCTGGCCCAGCACCCGGATCGAGCCGGCGCTCATCCACTCGACGGGCCCGACCACCTCGCTGGTGACATGGATGACGCGCGTGACGACGCGGCCCGCCTCCTCGGTCACCGCGACCCGCACGACATGACCCACCTTGAGGCTGCTTATGGTGACGGGGGCATCGTCCACCCACACCGGCACGTCGGCGTCATACGCGACCCGCACGTCGTTGACGAAGATGCTGCCGAAGCGCTGGATGGTCCCGACGATCCCGGTGCCGCCGATGCCGTTATCGTTGTCCGTCCCGGCCGTCCAGCCGGTGCCCCCAATGCCCTGGTCCTTCGACGGTTCGGTGGCTCTTGCAAGAAAGCTGAAAAGCACCGCCGGCATGGCGGCGCCAAGCATCAGGAAGCTGCGCCGCGTCGGCCTCATGCGCCCGCCCATCAAGCCCCTCCGTCGGCGGGCTTGCGCGGGGTCCCGTCTTCGGTGACGGTCGATGCGTCGTCCGAGGTCAGGATGTAGACGCCGCAATTCCAGCGGCTGGTCCCGCCGGGATCGCTCTTGACGGCCTGGTTGGCATGTTTGTTGAGCTGGATCAGCGTCTCCACCACCACCTTGCGGCTATGGGCCTCGAGCGACCGGGCAAGCTCTTCCGACAGCCCGTCATAGTGGACGGCGCGCTCGATGAAGGGCGGATTGTCGGCAAGCACGTTCGCAACGGCGGCCGCCGCATGATCCTGGAGATTGCGCGCCAGATAGTAGAGCCGGACCTCGCCGTCTTCGCGCGGCACCATCGCTCCTTCCAGGAGCACCACCCGATCGCTGGCGTCGATCTCGACGAGCTTGCGGTCGAGCCAGTCGTCCAGCACCGCACGTGGCCTAAGATCGCGGGTCACCGATTCCACCAGGCTGACGAACGAGACCTCCCCGGCCTCGCCCGCGCGCGGCAGCGGCAGCGGCGTGCCGTCGGCATCGACAAAGGACGGATCGGCAAGCCAGCGCGCGACGATGGCGCTGGTCCTGGAAACGGAGTCGGGCACCACCCTTACCGGAGCCCCGGCGCCCCTAAGCCGGCTGACCTCCTTGCGATGAACGCCCGTCAGCAGGCTGACCCTGCTATCGGTCTGCTGCTTGTCGGGCAGCGCGAACTCGTGCTCGGCGACATTGACGTAAAGCTGCCGCAGCAGATCGACGAACGCCGGAAACGTCACGCCGCATTTGATGGCCAGCCGCACCAGCGGGCGCAGGACGCGATTCAACGCGTTCTGGACTCCGGCGGCATCCAGATGTTGCCCCGTCGATCTATTCATCTCGTCCTTCGCTCGCCGACCCTGAGATCGGCCTCCATCCCTCGGAACGTCTCGGCGAAAATAGCCCGTGGGAAATGCTGCCACAAGAGATACGCAGTCGCAGAGAGCAAGCTGTCGGTGTTTCTTCAATTGACATGTGTGAAATTTTCCCACAGCCTTAGCCGTCTGTCAGCGGATTTTTTGAATGCGCTGCGGCCAGGCCCGTCAAAGGAGAGATTTTTGAGAAAGCCGTATACAAAGCCAACCATCGCCAGAACCGGAGGCGGGCGGCAGGAAACACAGGTCAATGGCCACGACTGGACGCATAGAGCCATCGACATCGGGGCCTCGGATGCTGCCGGGCGGCAAGGCAAGGACATCGACCTGATCTCCTTAACCGCAAAGCTTGTGTCGTCCTATGTTTCGAACAACGCCTTGCCCGCCGCCGAACTACCGGTCTTTCTCGGCAAGATTCACGCCTGCCTCAAATTGCTTTCCGGCGAGACGTCCAGGATGGAGCTCGACGAACCGCAGACCTTCGTTCCCGTTAAGAAATCCGTCACCCCCGATTTCATCATTTGCCTGGAAGACGGCAAACGCCTGAAATCCTTGAAGCGCTATATCGCGGTTCAATACGGCCTTACGCCGGACCAGTATCGCAGGAAGTGGAACCTGCCTTTCAACTACCCGATGGTGGCGCCGAATTACTCCGCCACGCGCTCGCGGCTCGCCAAGTCCATGGGTCTCGGCCGAAGGCCTAAATAAGCTAGGCGCGGGTCACTCCGCCGCCTGGGCGCGCCCTGCGTCGATGATCGACCTGATCTCCGAGCGGCACGAACCGCAATTGGTCCCGGCGCGCAGCGCCGAGCCGATCGCTTCGACACTGTCGCATCCCGCGGCTACCGCGGAAGCGAGTTGGTTGACGCCGACATGGAAGCACGCGCACACAACCCGCCCGATGGCGGGCATCGGCGCAGGCGAGCGGCCCGACAAAAGCGCGTGGCGATCAACGGCCGATAGCGGCTCACGCGTTGCCAGCAGCGACACCAGCCAGTCGCGCATCGGCAGTTGGTCCGGGGCGGCGACCAGCAAGGCCTCGGCCATGGCGCCGCCTTCGTCGATGGCGGCGGCGCGGTAGGCCCGTCCGCGACGGTCGTTGTATTCCAGCAGCCGGTCCCGGCGAAACGCGTCAAAAAGCTTGCGCGCCAAAAGAATGCCCTGGTCCGGCGGCTCGGTGCCGCCGAGCTCGTAGACCCAGCCGCCCTCGACCGCCTGCCGGCTCCAGTGAACGAAACCCGTCGGCCTGAGATCGCGGCGGGTGATGAGCACGGCGGCCCAGCCGGTCTCTTCCCGCACGATCCTCACCGGGACATGCTTCAGCTCCGGCTGGCCGGAATGCGGATCGGTGACGGGCGAGGACAGCAGCCCGGCGGCGGCCCTGGCCGCGAAATGGCCGCTCCAATGCATGGGCAGGAAGGCCTGGCCGCGCCGCTGCGCGTCGGCGACGCGCACCCTGGCGCGGACGAAACCGAAGCGCGTCGAGAGATGGGCGAGATCGCCGTCCTTGAGGTTGCGCGCGGCCGCGTCCGCCGGATGAAGGTCGACGGCCGGCTCCGGCGCATTCGCCATCAGGCGCGGCACGCTGCCGGTGCGCGTCATGGTGTGCCACTGATCGCGCAGCCGGCCGGTGTTCAGGGCAAGCGGATAGTCGGCATCGACTGTGAAAGCCGTCGCCTCCTGCCGCACCGATACGAAACGCGCGCGGCCGTCGGGCGTCGGAAAGCGGCCATCGGCAAACAACCGCGTCCGCTGCTCGCGCCGCTCTGGCAAAGGCCAGTGGCGTGGCGCGAAACCGGCATAGTCCGCCTCACTGAGGTCGGCGAGACCGCCGAGATCGAACAGCCGCTCGCCATCGTTCTCGAAGGCAGAGAGCGCGGCATGCTCGCGAAAGATCTCGGCCGGCGTCTGGTAGGCGAAGGCATCGCCGAAACCCATGCGGATGGCGACATCGCAGATGATGCGCCAATCGGCTTTCGCCTCGCCCGGCGGCGGCACGAACGGCCGCTGGCGCGAGAGGCGCCGCTCCGAATTGGTGACCGTACCGTCCTTCTCGCCCCAGGCAGCGGCCGGAAGCAGCACGTCGGCATAGCGCGTGGTGTCGGTGCGGGTGACATCCGAGACCACTACGAAGTCGCATTTGGACAAAGCGGCGCGCACGCGCGAGGCATCCGGCATCGAGACCGCCGGATTCGTGCCCATCACCCACAGAGCCTTGATGCGGCCTTCGGCGACCGCCTGGAACATATCCACGGCCTTCAGGCCGCCACGCCGCGCAATGTTGGGCGCCTTCCAGAAGCGCGAGACGCGATCGATCCCGGCCTGATCGGCGAAATCCATATGCGCGGCAAGCTGGTTGGCCAGCCCGCCCACCTCGCGGCCGCCCATCGCGTTCGGCTGCCCGGTGACCGAGAAGGGCCCCATACCGGGCCGGCCGATGCGGCCGGTGGCGAGATGGCAGTTGATGATAGCGTTGACCTTGTCGGTGCCATGCGCCGACTGGTTGACGCCCTGGCTGTAGATGGTGACGGTCCGCTCGGTTGCAGCGAAGAGATCGTAGAAGGCTTGGACGTCGGCCGCCGCCAGCCCGCAGCCTTTCGCGACGCGCGCGATCGACGGCGCATCGGCCTCGGCCAGCGCGGCCGCGGCATCGAAGCCCGACGTGCCGTTGCGGATGAAGTCCGCGTCGGTCTTGCCGTTTCGGGCAAGATGGGCGAGCAGGCCGTTGAAGAGGAGCACGTCGGTGCCTGGATCGAGCCCGAGATGCAGGTCGCATTCGTCGGCCGTCGCGGTGCGGCGCGGATCGATGACGACGATCCTGGTGCCGCGCTCTCGGCGCGCCGCGAGCATGCGCTGATAGAGCACCGGATGGCACCAGGCGGTGTTGGAGCCGGTAAGCACGACGAGATCGGCTTGCTCGAAGTCCTCATAGACGCCGGGAACGATGTCCTCGCCGAAGGCGCGGCGATGGCCGGCGACGGACGACGCCATGCAGAGCCGCGAATTGGTGTCGATATTGGCCGAGCCGATAAAACCCTTCATCAGCTTGTTGGCAACGTAGTAATCCTCGGTGAGCAATTGGCCGGAGACGTAGAAAGCGACCGAGTCCGGCCCATGCTCGGCAATCGCGCGCGAGAATTTCGCCGCCACGAGATCGAGCGCTTCGTCCCAGTCCGCTTGCCTGCCGCCAATCTCCGGTTGCAGCACCCTGCCTTCGAGGCCGAGCGTCTCGCCGAGAGCTGAACCCTTCGAGCAAAGCTTGCCGAAATTGGCCGGGTGATCGGGGTCGCCGCGGACGGTCGTCGTGCCGTCCGCGGCGACCCCGGCCAGCACGCCGCAACCCACCCCGCAATAGGGGCAGGTGGTCCTCACCTCGCGTGCTTCTTCCATGCCTCAGGCCGCTTTCGAGGCCAGCGCTTCGAGCGCGATGAAAAGCCTTTCGCCCTCGACCTTGACCGGAATCGTCCTGACTGCGCCTTCGTCGGCGCCAAGCGCCTTGCCGGTCTCCAGCGAGATCACCCAATTGTGCAGCGGGCAGGTCACCGCCGCGCCATGGACGATGCCCTGGCTGAGCGGCCCGCCTTTGTGCGGGCAGTGATCCTCGATGGCGTAGACCTGGTCGTCGGCGGTGCGGAAGACCGCGATCTTGCCTTGCGGTGTGACGACGCAGCGCGCGCCGCGCGGCGGAATGTCGGCGATGGCGCCGATCGCGATCCAGTTCATGCCGTCTCTTTCCTGTCGACTCACTCCGCCGCCTCCGCGTAGCCGACCGAAGCCATCGGCCGGAACTCATGCTTGTCCTTGCCGGAGACGCGTTCGGACCAGGGGTCGACCTGCGCAAATTTCTGCGAGAAGACGAAGCGGTCGAAGAGGTCTCTGCGGCGCTCGGCGTCGTCAAGGATCTGCCGTTTGATCTCGGCGGTGCCGATGCGCTTGGCCCATTTGTAGATGCGTTCCAGATAGCGGGCCTGCTCGCGATACATCTGGACGAGCGCCACGATCACCTCCAGCGCCTCGTCCTCGGTCTTGACCAGGCCGAGCACCTCGGTGCCCTTGATGTCGAGGCCGGCCGCTCCCGCGAAATGGATCTCGTAGCCAGAGTCGACGCAGACCACGCCGACATCCTTGCAGGTCGCTTCGGCGCAGTTGCGCGGGCATCCCGACACCGCCATCTTGACCTTGGCCGGCGTCCAGGAACCCCACATGAATTTTTCGATGCGGATGCCAAGCCCGGTCGAATCCTGCGTGCCGAAGCGGCACCAGTCGGAGCCGACGCAGGTCTTCACCGTACGCAGGCCCTTGGCATAGGCATGGCCGGAGACGAAGCCGGCCTTGCCGAGATCGGCCCATACCGCCGGCAGGTCTTCCTTGCGGATGCCCAGCATGTCGATGCGCTGGCCGCCGGTGACCTTGACCATCGGGATCTTGAACTTGTCGACGACGTCGGCGATGGCGCGCAATTCGCCGGCGCTGGTCACCCCGCCCCACATGCGCGGCACCACCGAATAGGTGCCGTCCTTCTGGATGTTGGCGTGCACGCGCTCGTTGATGAAACGCGACTGATAGTCGTCGGCATATTGGTCAGGCCAATCGCAGACCAGATAGTAGTTGAGCGCCGGCCGGCATTTGGCGCAGCCGCAGGAGGTCTTCCATTCGAGCTCCTGCATGACCGCAGGGATCGTCTTCAGCCCCTTCGCCTTGATCAGCCGCCGGACATCGTCATGGCCGAGGCTCGTGCAGCCGCACATCGGCTGCACCGCCGCCGGATTGTAGGCTTCGCCCAGCGTGAGCTTCAGCAGTTGCTCGACGAGACCCGTGCACGAGCCGCAGGAGGCCGAAGCTTTGGTATGGGCGCGCACGTCGTCGAGGCCGGTCAGCCCCTTGGCCGAGATCGCGCCGGTGATCTTGCCCTTGCAGACGCCGTTGCAGCCGCAGATTTCCGCATCATCCGCCAGTGCCGCAACGGCCGCCAAAGGGTCCGAGGAAACGCCTCCCTGGAACGCCTGGCCGAAGATCAGCGTGTCGCGCATCTCCGAGATGTCGGTCGCCTTCTTCTTGAGGTCGTTGAACCAGGCGCCGTCGGCGGTCTCGCCGAACAGCACCGTGCCGATGATGCGGTTGTCCTGCAGCACGACGCGCTTGTAGATGCCGGCCGACGCATCGCGCAGGATGATCTCCTCGCGATCCTCGCCATCGGCGAAATCACCCAACGAATAGAGATCGATGCCGGTGACCTTGAGCTTGGTCGGCGTGTCGGAATGGACGAAGCGCTTGTCCTCGCTGTCCGCCAGCCCGGCTGCCGCCACCCGCGCCATCTCGTAGAGCGGCGCGACCAGCCCATAGACATGGCCGCCGACCTCGGCGCATTCGCCGAGCGCCATGATCGCCGGATCGGAGGTCCGCATGCGGTCGTCGACGACGATGCCGCGATTGACCTCGAGCCCGGCCTCCTTGGCCAAAGTGGTGCTCGGGCGGATGCCGACCGCCATCACCACCAGCGTCGCCGGGATGACAGTGCCGTCCATCAACTCGACGCCCTCGACCTTGCCGTTGCCGACAATGACCTTGGTGTTGGCCTTGGTCATCACCTTGATGCCGCGCGCCTCGACGGCCTTCTGCAGCAGGTAGCCGGCGGCCGGGTCGAGCTGGCGCTCCATCAATGTCGGCATGACATGCAGCACGGTAACGTCCATGCCCTGCTCTTTCAGCCCCGCGGCGGCCTCGAGCCCAAGCAGGCCGCCACCGATGACGACAGCCTTGGCGCGCGACTGCGCGGCGAGCAGCATGGCGTTGACGTCGTCGAGGTCGCGATAGGTGAGCACGCCGGGCAGATCCTTGCCCGGCACCGGGATGATGAAGGGCACCGAGCCGGTGGCGATGACCAGCCGGTCGTAGCTTTCGGTCACGCCGTGGTCGGAGGTGACGGTCTTCGCCTCCCTGTCGATGGCGACGATCCTGTGGCCCTTGTAGAGGGTGATGCCGTGCTTGATGTACCAGCCGTCGCCATGGATGACGATTTCCTCGAACGCCTTCTCGCCCGATAGCACCGGCGAGAGCATGATGCGGTCGTAGTTCACGCGCGGCTCGGCGTTGAAGATGGTGACGGCGTAGCGGTCGGGCGCGGCCTCCAGCAGGTGCTCCAGCATCCTGCCAGGCGCCATGCCGTTGCCGATGATGACGAGTTTCTCGCTCATATCCGGTCTCATCCGATCTATTCGGCGGCGTAGGAAAGGGACGATGTCTTGACGGCCTGGCGCTCCATCCGGCGGATGCTGAAATGCATCCAGATGAGGCAGGAGACGACGATCACGAAGAGCAGCATGAAGCAGCTCGACCACACGCCGGTGAGGTCGTTGAGCGCGCCGAAGGCGATCGGCAGGATGAAGCCGCCGAGGCCGCCGATCATGCCGACCACGCCGCCGACCGCGCCGACACTCTGCGGATAGTAGGCCGGGATGTGCTTGTAGACGGCGGCCTTGCCGAGGCTCATGAAGAAGCCGAGCACGGACGCGACGGCGATGAAGGCGAGCGGGCCGATCTCGAAATGGAAGGGGATCGGCCCGCTGATGCCGCGCACGACGTAATCTGCCGAGGGGAGAGACAGAACGAGGGTCGCGACGGCAGAGACGCTGAAGGTCCAGTAGAGCACGGTGCGGGCGCCGATGCGGTCGGAGAGCACGCCGCCATAGGCGCGGAAGATGCTGGCGGGGATCGAATAGGCGGCGCCGATCATGCCGGCGGTGGCGATGCCGAAGCCGTAGACGCCGATCAGGTAGCGCGGCAGCCATAGCGACAGCGCCACGAACGCACCGAAAGCGAAGAAGTAGTAGAAGGCGAAGCGCCAGACCTGCAGGTTCTTCAGCGGCGCGAATTCCTGCCAGAAACTTCTTTCCGGCGTCGCCTTGCCGGCGCGGCGCTCGCGGATGACCGGATCGTCGCCGGTGGTGAACCAGAAGATCGCAGCCATGACCACCAGGGCCGCAGCCCAGATCAACGCCACCGACTGCCAGCCCCAGGCAAGCAGCACCATCGGCGCCAGGAACTTGGTGACCGCCGCGCCGACATTGCCGACGCCGAATATGCCGAGCGCGGTGCCCTGTTTTCCGGCCGGGAAGAAGCGCGAGACATAGGCGACGCCGACGGCGAAGGAACCGCCGGCCAGCCCGACGCCGAGCGCGGCGACCAGCATCTGCTCATAGGTATGCGCGAAGGCGAGCAGGAAGGTCGCGACTGCCGCCGCGAGCATGGTCAGCGTATAGACGAGGCGGCCGCCATAGCGGTCGGTCCAGACGCCGAGCACCATGCGCACCAGCGAGCCCGTCAGGATCGGCGTGCCGACCAGCAGGCCGAATTCGGTCTCGTTGAGCCCGAGTTCCTGCTTGATGCGCACGCCGATGATGGAAAAGATCGTCCACACCGCGAAACAGACGGTGAAGGCGATTGTGGACATGATGAGCGCCTGCCGGGATGCACTATCCTGGCTGGTCGCGGCTGGGAGATTTGCGGTCATCTTGGGCTCCGGTTGCGGTGGCGAGGCACCGCGTTTGATGGGGTGATCAGTGGTGCTGCATTGCTCAGCGCGCCGGGACTTGCGCGGTCACTTGCGGCCCTTTGGCCTCGGTGTTCGGGCTGGCGGGAAACAAAAGCATTGCGGCAGCGAACAGCGCCGCCGTCAGCGCGCTGCTCAGCAGGAAATCGCGGCGGGCGAAATCCTTGAGGGATGTCGTTGCGATCCGTCTCGTCATCGTCGTCTCCCATTGGGGCGCCGCCTGGGACCAGCGCCGTCGATTGCGTGTCGGCCAAAACAAAAAAGCTGCCGTCCAGGCCTCGTCGCGTCCGTACATCCGGGAGCGCGCGTTGACCTGAGCGGCAGCTTTGCCTGTGGCGCCCGCCATTGGACGCCTGTTTCGTTGCCCGCGAACGGGCTTGGTTATTTCAAAGCACGAAGCGTGCCAGTTTTACGAGAAAGCTGAATTTCAAGGAAAATCAATGCTATAGGAATTTTCACCGGCGACCGGATCAAGCGGCGATGCGGTCAAACATTGATCATCGGCACAAACAGAGCGCATAAATTTTGTGCAATGCACAAGAATGGCGCGCAAATGATCAGGTGCGTTTCTGGCCAGCGATATAGGCGTCGATCCGGTCGGGATCGAAGATCTGCCCGTCGAAGAAACCGTCCGGACCGAGCACCAGGCTTGCCCCTGCGGAGCCGACCGGCGTCGCGACCTTCAGCGCGCCCTCGACCTTGGCATTGGCGCCGGGCAGCGCGACGCCGAGCGGCTTCAGCGCCGCGCGGTAGAGGTCGGGCCGGTAGCAGTCGCGGGCGATGGCCAGGTTCTCCGGTGTGTGCCGCAACTGCCCCCAGCGCACCATCTGCGTGTAGAACCAGAGCGCATGGCTCTTCCAGGGAAAGTTCGCCGCCTTGTCGAAGGGCAGGAAGAAATCCTCGACGCTGCGTTCGGCACCGCCGCCGAGCTGAAGGCGTCCAGTCAGGGCGGGCATCTGGAGCGCCGCCTTCTGCCCCAGGAAAGCGGGCTGCGCCATCAGTGCCGCCAGGTCGTCGCGGTTCTCCTGAGTCTGGCACCAGCGGGCGGCGTGATGCAGCGCTCTCAGGAGCGCGGCCAGCGCGTCGGGCTGTGCCTCGGCCCAGGCCTTGCGCGCGCCGATCACCTTCTCCGGGCTGTTGCGCCACAGCAGCGCCTTGACGGTAACGATGTGCCCGGTGCCTGCGGCGATCGCGGCGCTGTTCCAGGGCTCGCCAACGCAATAGCCGTCGATGCGGCCGGCGGCGAGGGCGTCGGCCATGAAGGGCGGCGGCACGATGACGATCTCGATGTCGCGGGTCGGATCGACGCCGCAGGCGGCGAGCCAGTAGCGCAGTTCGTAGTTGTGCCCGGAATGCGGATGCACGACGGCAAAGCGCAGCGGCTCGCGCCCGGCAACTGCACGCTCGCGGATCAGCGCGCCGAGGGCTGCCCCTGCCCCGGCCGGATCGAGGTCCGGTTCGGCACCATGCGCCGCCATGCCCTCCCACACCGCATTAGAAACGGTGACGCAATTGCCGCCGAGCCCGAGCGAGAACGGCACGATCGTGTCGGAGGCGAGCGGGGTGAGGCCGAGGCTGCAGGCGAGCGGCATCGGGCCGAGCATGTGCGCGACATCGAAATGACCGATGGCGATGCGGTCGCGGATGTTGGCCCAGGAGCTCTCGCGCTGCAGCTTGAGCGCGATGCCCTCGCGCGCGGCAAAGCCCATCTCGGCGGCCGCGACCAGGACGGCGCTGTCGAAGAGCGGCATGAAGCCGGCGGTGATCTGGTGCGCCATGCTCATTCGCCCTCCGGCGGTCCCAGCAATCCCGCCGCCGTCACCAGGCTCTGGGCGATGTCGGCGATCTTGCGGTTCTGGTTCATCGCGGTCTTGCGCAGGAGCGCGTAGGCCGCCTCCTCGCTCAAGCCGCGCGACTTCATCAATATGCCCTTGGCCCGGTCGATGACCTTGCGGTTCTCCAACTCGCTGCGCGCCTCTTCCAATTCGCGCGCCATGCGCGAGAAGGCATTGAAGCGACTGATCGCCATGTCGAGGATCGGCTTGATGCGCTCCTTCTTCAGCCCGTCGACCACATAGGCCGACACACCGGCATCGACGGCGGCCTCGATCGAAGCCTGGTCCGAGCGGTCGACGAACATCGCGATCGGCCGCTTCACCGCGCGCGTCAGCTGGAACATGTTCTCCAGCATGTCGCGGTTGGGATTTTCGAGATCGATGACGATGACATCCGGCTCGATCTCGGCGATGCGCCGGGCGATCCCGGCCACATCATGGACCACCGTGACATGGCGATGGCCGGCGTCCCGCAATCCGGCCTCGATGATCGAGGCGCGGATGCGGTTCTCGTCGATAACAAGGATGGTCAACGAACCGGCAGCCATGCGTCTATTGTGCAGGCGGATCGCGATTGTGCAATGCGGTCATCCGCTGGAATGATTTCGGCCGCTCTCGGAGGCGTGGGCTGCGACCCAATCACGCCCGCCCTTGCATTGCCGCTGGGCGGCGGGAACACTATAGGTGTTTTATCGTGCGCGAGGATATTCACACGACAGGCGTCCCGTTGCTCTGCGCTTCATGCGAGGCGCGGCATCGCGGCATCTGCGGCGCGCTCAACACCGAGCAGCTTGCCGTCCTTGCCAAATCGACGAAACGGCACAAAGCCGAAGCCGGCAAGGAGCTGGTGGGCGACTCCGCGAGCATCGAGCGTTTCTCCAATGTGCTTTCAGGCGTCGTGAAATTGACCAAGACGCTTTCCGACGGCCGCCAGCAGATCGTCGGCCTGCAATTCGCCCCCGATTTTCTCGGCAGGCCCTTCCAGAGCGAGAGCACGCTCACCGCCGAGGCCGCGACCAATGTCGAATTGTGCTCGTTCCCGCGCCAGGCGCTGGAGCGCATGATGAAGGAGCAGCCGGACCTCGAGCATCGCCTGCTCGAACAGAAGCTGCGCGAGCTCGACCAGGCGCGCGACTGGATGGTGGCGCTTGGCCGCAAGACGGCCTCCGAGAAGATCGCAAGCTTCCTTTTGATGATCGCCCGCAACATCGATCCCGCCACCGGACCGGAGCGGCGCAGCGCCGCTTTCGACCTGCCCCTGTCACGCGCGGAAATCTCGGATTTCCTGGGTCTCACCGTGGAGACGGTAAGCCGGCAGATCACCCGGCTGCGAGGCGAGAGCGTCATCCGCATCGAGAACAACCGCCACGTCATCGTCGACGACATCAAGCGCCTGGCCGCGCGAGCCGGAGACTGACTCCCGTCGCTACCGATTGCCGAGCACTTCCGGCAGCACGTGGTCGCGCTCGAACGCGATATGGCGGCGCAGCGCTTCGAAGAAGGCGCGCAGCATATAGCCGAACGCCTCGGGATTCTCGATCGGCCGCCCGTGGCCGTAGGCCAGCAGCGCCTCGCTGAGATCGGCCGCGGCGCTTTCGTCCTCCAAATGCTCGAGCTTCAGCCGCGCGACGGTGTCTTCCTCCCCGGTTCGCCGCGCGAAGCCGGGGAACACCGCCTCTTCCTCGAAGCGATGGCACTCGCGCAGCATCGGCAACAGGTCGGCCGCCACGGCGAGGCACTGGAGCCGATCGACGCGCGACGGCAGATCGTCGGCAATGCCTTCGAGCATGTGGCAGAGCGCAAGCTTTTGCACATGCGCCCGCCTCATATCCGCCGGACTGCGCAGCGGCTCGGATCTTGTGCCCGTCACGACGGCTGCTCCGCCAAGCCCGACTCAGGGCGTGGGCAAGGCGACGGTATCCTCGACGGGTTCCTCGCGGACGGTGCGCAGCTCGTACCAGAGCGCGTTGAGGATGCCGACGGAAGCGGCCAGTCCGAGGCCGAGTATCCAGGAAAAATACCACATGATCAGGAACTCCGGTTGGATCAGTAGGCCGACGAGCCGGCCTTCTCGATGCTCTTCTCGCCGACCTTGCCCCACAGAACGCGGTAGACCCAGGCGGTATAGGCAAGGATCAGCGGCATGAAGATCACCGTGGCGATCAGCATGTTGCGCAGCGTGGCGCGGCTCGACGATGCGTCGAAGACCGCGAGCGAATGGCTGGGGTTGCTGCTCGACGGCAACAGGATGGGAAACATCGCGAGCCCGACCGTGGCGATGATCATCGCGACGCCGAGCTTCGAGGCAAGGAAGGTCCAGCCTTCGAGCCTGGCCTGGAAACCGGCGGCGGCTAGCAGCGGCGCGGCGATGCCGAGCGCAGGCACGATCCAGAGCAGCGGATGGGCATGGAAGTTCGCCAGCCAGGCCCCGCCGTCCGCCACCACGGTTTTGAGTAGCGGATTGGACGGCCCGTCCCAGATGATCGGCGACGTCACACGATAGCCGCCGAGCAGGCCTAGCGAGACCAGCACGCCGCCGCCGGCAAAGAGCGCCGCCGTGACGATTGCCGAGCGCGTGCCGACGGCGCGGGCGCGGTCGGCGACGCTGCCTTCCGCCTTGAAGGTCAGCCAGGCCGCGCCATGCGTCACCAACATGGCCAGCGAGACCAGGCCGCAATAGAGCGCCAGCGGGTTGAGCAGCCCGAAGAGCGAGCCCTCATAGATCGGGCGCAGGTCCGGCGTGAAATGGAACGGCACGCCCTGCAGCGTGTTGCCGACGGCAACGCCGAAGATCAGCGCCGGCACCGCGCCGCCCACGAAGAGCGCCCAGTCCCAACGCGTGCGCCAGGCCGGGTCGGGGCGCTTCGAACGGTATTTGAAGGCCACCGGGCGCATTATCAGCGCCAGAAGCACCAGGAACATGGCGAGGTAGAAACCGGAGAAGCTCATCGCGTAGAGCGCCGGCCATGCCGCGAAGATGGCGCCGCCGCCGAGGATAAACCACACCTGGTTGCCTTCCCAGACCGGGCCGATGGTATTGATGGCGACGCGCCGCTCGGCGTCCGTCTTGGCGACGAAGGGCAAGAGCGCGCCAACGCCCATGTCGAACCCGTCGGTCGCGGCAAAACCGATCAGCAGCACGCCGAGCAGTATCCACCAGATCACGCGCAGCGTTTCATAGTCGAAGAGAGATTCGATCATCGTCGTGATCCTTCATTCTGCCGGTTGCATTGCAGGGTCGGCGTTCGGGCGCAGATCATCGATGACCTTCGCGACTTCAGGCCCCTTGCGGATGGCGGCCAGCATCAGCCTGACCTCGATTACGGCAAGCACGCCATAGACGAGCGTGAAGCCGGCGATGGTGAGCAGGAGGTCGCCCACGCCGAGCTCCGACGTAGCGAGGAACGTCGGCAGCACGCCGTCGATGATCCATGGCTGGCGGCCGAACTCGGCCACGAACCAGCCGACCTCGATGGCGATCCAGGGCAGCGGCATGGCGATGAGCGCGGCGCGGAACAGCCAGCGCGGCGCTTCGGTCTCCCGCGTCGTGTGCCACAGCGACACGGCAAACAGCGCCAGCAGCGCGAAGCCGCAGGCCACCATCAGGCGGAAACCGAAGAAGAGCAGCGGCACGTAAGGCACCGTCGACCAGGCCGCGTCCTTGATCTGCTGCTCGCTCGCCTGCCGCGGATCGGGCAGGTAACGCTTGAGCAGCAGCGCGTAGCCGAGATCCCTGGAGCTGGCATCGAAGACGGCGCGGGCGGCGGTGTCGTTGCGATCCGCCTTGATCTTCTCGAGCGCGTCATACGCCACGATGCCCGTGCGGATGCGGGCTTCAGCATGGGCAACCAGCGCATCGATCCCCGCGATCTGCTTGTCGAACGAGCGTGTGCCGATGATGCCCATCACCCATGGAATGTGGATGGCGAAATGCGTCTGGCGATCGCTCTGGCTCGGAATGCCGAATGCCGTGAACGAAGCCGGCGCCGGCTCGGTCTCCCACATGGCCTCGATCGCCGCGAGCTTCATTTTCTGGTTGTCGGTGAGCGCATAGCCGCTCTCGTCGCCGAGCACGATCACCGACAGCGCCGATGCCACGCCGAAAGCCGATGCGATCACGAAGGAGCGCTTGGCGAGCTCGACATGGCGTCCCCTCAGCAGATACCAGGCCGAGACGCCGAGCACGAAAGTAGCAGCGCAGACATAGCCGGCGGAAACGGTGTGGACGAACTTCGCCTGCGCCACAGGATTGAAGATCACCGACATGAAGTCCGTGACCTCCATGCGCATAGTCTCCGGGTTGAAGGCCGAGCCGACCGGGTTCTGCATCCAGCCATTGGCGATCAGGATCCAGAGCGCAGAGAAATTGGTGCCGAGCGCCATCAGCCAGGTGACGATCATATGCGCGCGCGGCGAAAGTCGGTCCCAGCCGAAGAAGAACAGCCCGACGAAGGTGGCTTCTAGGAAAAAGGCCATCAGCCCTTCGATGGCCAAGGGAGCGCCGAACACGTCGCCGACATAGTGCGAGTAATAGGCCCAGTTCATGCCGAACTGGAATTCCATGGTGATGCCGGTGGCGACGCCGAGGGCGAAGTTGATGCCGAACAGCACGCCCCAGAACTTCGTCATGTCGCGCCAGATGGTGCGGCGCGTCATGACATAGACGGTTTCCATCATGGCGATCAGGATGGAGAGGCCGAGGGTCAAAGGCACAAACAGGAAATGATAGAGGGCCGTCAGCGCGAATTGCAGCCGCGACAGATCGACGAGTAGAAAGTCGGACATGAGAGCATCCTTTCTGGATACCGCCTCATAGCGCCGGACGAATGCCGGCGACTTGATCTGGATCAATTCCTTTCATCCTTGCTCGTGCGAAAACCGGCCCATGAAAACGCCGGTCGCACCTGCCCCTGATCCCGCCACCTTGTCCGGCGCTTTCCAGGCGCTCATCCCCGCAAGGCAGCTAGCAGAACGCGGCTTGCGCCGACTGCTTACCTTGCAGATCTCCCGCACCGCGCTGCGGTTGGGTTTTGCCGCCACGGCGGCGATGGCCGCCGGACGGCTCGTCATGGGCGAACCCGTCGCCTCATGGCTCGTCCCGCTCGTGATTGCCCTGCTTTTGGCGGCCTGCGTCGCCGGGTTTGCCGCCGACAGGGCGCAGGCCTCGGCCGAAGCGGCCGTGTCGATCGGTTTGCGCGAACTGGCGGGCAAGCGGCTGGGCGAAATGCCGGCACGCCGGCTGCAAGCGCTCTCCGTCGGCGGCGTCATCATATCGATGCAGCGCCATCCCGAAGCGGTCGCCGCACTTGTCGTCGGCCACCGCGCGGCAAGCGCCATGATGGCGGCTGGGCCGCTGCTTGCGGCGGTAACCCTTTTCCTTGTCTCCTGGCAGGCAGCGCTGCTGGTCATCTGTTTGACGCCGGTGATGATCCTGTTCTTCACGCTGATCGGCGATGCCATCCGCCGGCGCGCCGATGCACAGGAGCGCGCCTTCGGCCGGCTGGCCGGCCAGTTCGCCGACCGCATTCGCACCTTGCCGACGATCCTTGCCAACCATGCGATGGCCGGCGAAGAGGCAAAGCTCGCCCGGCGCCTCGAAGCCTATGCGGACAACACGATGGGCGTGCTGCGCATCGCCTTCGCCAATGCCGGCATCATTGATTTCTTCGCCTCGCTCTCGATCGCCATCCTTGCCGTCTTCCTCGGCCTCGGCCACCTGAAGCTCGCGATGATCCCCGGCTTCTCCTATCTCGAGCTCTGGCAGAGCCTGTTCATCTTGATGATCGCGCCGGAATATTTCGCGCCGTTCCGGCGCTTCTCCGAGCAGTACCATGCCAAGGCGGAAGGCTTGGCGGCGGCCGATGCGCTGGACCGGCTGCTTGGTATAGGCCCGGTCGCGGCCAGGGCCCTGCCGGCGCTCGACCGGCTGTCTGTGACGCTGCCCGCGCATGGCCTCATCGCCATCGTCGGGCCAAGCGGGTCCGGGAAATCGACCCTGCTACGCCGCCTCGCCGGCCTCGAGCCGGGCGCAATACCGATGCCGGGGTTCAATCGCTTGGCTGGCGGTGAGATCGCCTGGGTTTCGACAGACGCTTATGTGCCGGAAGGAACGCTGGCCGAGGCCATTTCGTGGAACGCCGGCGCGGTGGGCCGGGCCCGGCTGGAGGATGCCGCCGGCGTGATCGGCCTGCTCGACGACGCGCTGTTGCCGGCCGGCCTCGATGCCAGGCTGGACAGGGGCGGCGCCAATCTTTCGGGCGGCCAGCGGCTGCGCATCGCCGTCGCCCGCGCGCAACTTTCCGGCCGAACCGTGCTGGCCGACGAGCCGACCGCCAAGCTCGACCGCGAGACGGCCGAGGCCGTGCGGCGCGTGCTGCTGGAGATGTCAGGAACGCGGCTGGTCGTCGTGGCGACACATGACCGCGATCTGGCTGCCGCCGCCGACCTGACCGTCGAACTCACCGACGACAATGCCATCGAGGTGGCGGCATGAGCACGGCAGTTGAATCATCGAGCCGGAAGGCGTGGCGGCTGGCGACAGGCTTCGCCTTCGCCGCGCTGGCCTGCGCCATATTGCTGGGCGGCATTTCCGCCTGGCTGCTGGGATCTGTGGCGATCGCCGGCCTTTCCGCTGCCGCCTTCACCTTCAATTTCCACATCCCGGCGGCGCTCATCCGTTTGTTCGCGGTCGGCCGCACCGCCGCGCGCTATGGCGAGCGCCTGGCCGGCCACAAGGCGGCGCTCGCCGATCAGGTTTCGCGTCGCGTCGAGCTCTTCGCCGCGATGGCGGCGGCGCCGGCGGTGCGCCGGGCGGGATGGCAGCTCGGCGACGATTCGCGCCTTGCCGACTATCTCGACGACGTCGAAGACCTCGACTACGCCAGGCTGCGCGCCGGCCTGCCGGTGCTGACGCTTGGCTGCGGCCTTGCGATCCTGATCGCGGGCTCGGCGGTGCTGGCGCCTTTGTCCCTGCTGCCGATCACCTTTTTGCTGCTTGCCATCCTGTTCGCGGGGAATCGGGTGGCCAAGGCTGGCGCCATGGCATGGGAGCGGACCAGGTCGCTGCGTCGCGGGGGCGCAGGCAGGCTTGGCGGAGCCATGGCGTCAGCCGTCCCCTTGAAGGCGGAAGGCGCCTGGAGCCGCGAATGCGCCGGGGCCCTCGCCACGCTGTCCAACGCCGATGGCGCGCTGCTTTCGCTTCGCCACCAGCAAGCCCTGCTGGACATGATCGGTGCCGCATTCGGTCCGGTTGCCGGCATCAGTGTGATGGCGGCCAGCTGGTATGCGGGCAGGCAAGGTAGCGAGCTTCTCGCGCCCATCCTGCTTGCCTTCTCCTGGCTGGCGCTGGGCGAAACCATGAATGGCGCGTCGCGCATCTGGGTCGCCATACTTCGTCGCGACGCGGCTCGCAACGAAATCGGACGATGGGCCCGTGGCGCCACGGTCGGCAGACGCGAATCTGCGCCGGACGACATCGAGCCCGGCCTGCTGCGCCACGGCGCCCTGCAGCGCCGCTCGCCTGACGGCCGGGCGATCGGAACCCCCATCTCCCTGCTTCTGGCAAAAGGCCACCCGATGGTGCTCATCGGGGCGAGCGGTTCGGGCAAGACGAGTCTGCTCAAGCAGATCGCCGGCTGGATCGGCGACGATGCCTTTGCCGCCGGCGACCGCATGCTGTCGGCAACCGACCGGCAAGCAAAGGCGGCGCTCGTGCTGCACGACGCCGTCATCCTCGAAGACACGGTCCGCGCCAACCTCTTCGCCGGCGATGTTCCGGACGCAGCGCTTTGGCGGGCGCTGGAGACCGTCGAGATGGACTGCCGTATACGCGAGGCCGGCGGACTGGATGCCTGGATCAGGCAGGACCGGTTCTCCCTCGGCGAGGTGCAACGCATCAACCTTGCCCGTGCCTGGCTGTCGACCAAGCCGCTTATGTTGCTCGACGAGCCGACCGAGCACCTCGACGATGCACAGGGAGCGCGCATTCTCGAACGGCTGCTCGACCATCTCAGCGATCGGATTGTCGTCGTCTCGACCCATCGCGCCCCGCCACTTCGAGGCGTCCGCACGGCCGCGTTGCAACCGTGAAATGCGATCAATGGCCGGCCGGCGGGAGTGGTCGTAGCCTGATCGTCAGCCGTCGGGGTGCCCTGCCGCCGGCTGTCAGGCCGCCGAACTGTCCTGCCCCTCGGCGTTCGGATCGCCCGGCGCCGTTGCCCAGGCGAGTTCCACCAGCGTCACCGTGCGTCGTCCAGTGCCATCGACCTGGCAGACGATGAGGCCCTGCTCCTCGATATAGTCGAGCAGGCGGCGCGCGCGGCGCAGCGAATGCGAGCCATAGGCGCGCGCTATCGCCGCGTCGCTCGGACAAGGCCAGCCTTCCTTGGCGGCGCGGGCGATCATCATGAACACGCCCTGCATGTCCTCGGGCAACAGCGAAGCGCGCACCGAGACGTCACGCCAGGCATCGTCCTCGGCCATGTCGGAGCCGACGCCGGCGCGGGCGCGCGTCAGCATGCGGCGGAACTCGGAAAGATCGGGCACCACGGCAGCCAAGCCCTCGATACGGCAACGAACCACGAATTCCTGGTAGAGCACACCGATGACGCGGAAGCCGGCATCGGGCTCGGCCAGGATAGCGCGCAGGATGCGGTCCATCCGCTCGCGCCGCTCGGCGAGATCCTCAGCACTTGGCTGCGGCTCCGCCGGCTCGGGGCGGATATCCAGCGGCGCAGCTTTCGCCGCCATCAGTTGATCGAGCAGGTCCGGCGACGGCCGGCGCTGCGGCCTGACCGTCTCCGGCGGCGGCGCGGCAAGAATGACCGCGCGCGCATCCTCGAGCGCTGCCCCCGGCAGCGGCATCAGCCTTGGCGTGCCGTTGCGCGGGCTGGTTTCGGTCTGGCCGATGCGCACGCCGAGCGGGCGGCGCGACAGCGCCGGGCCGAGCGCCATGAAATGCCCGCGCTCCAAGTCGCGGAACGCCTCCGCCTGCCGCCGCTCCATGCCGAGCAGATCGGCGGCGCGCGCCATGTCGATGTCGAGGAAGGTGCGGCCCATGAGGAAGTTGGAGGCCTCCGCCGCGACGTTCTTGGCAAGCTTCGCCAGGCGCTGCGTGGCGATGATGCCGGCCAGCCCACGCTTGCGGCCGCGGCACATCAGATTGGTCATGGCGCCGAGCGACAATTTTCGTGCTTCGTCAGACACCTCGCCGGCGGCGGCCGGCGCGAAGAGCTGTGCTTCGTCGACCACCACCAGCATCGGATACCAGTGGTCGCGTGCGACTTCGAACAGGCCGCCGAGGAAGGCTGCCGCGCGCCGCATCTGGTTTTCGGCATCGAGCCCTTCGAGGTTAAGGACCGTCGACACACGGTGGATACGCGCCCGCTCGCCGGCCGCCTGCAGGCCGCGCTCGGTATGCTCCTCGGCATCGATCACCAGATGACCATAACGTTCGCCGAGCGAGACGAAATCGCCTTCGGGGTCGATGATGGTCTGCTGCACCCAGGGCGCGCTCTGTTCGAGCAGCCGGCGCAACAGATGCGACTTGCCGGAACCCGAATTGCCCTGCACCAAGAGGCGGGTCGCCAGCAATTCCTCAAGGTCCAACGCCGCCGGCGCGCCGGCGCCCGTCTGCCCCATCTCGATCGCAACGGTCATATTTCGACTCGATTAGTCTTTCTGCGCCGGATGGGGTTATCAACCCGAGTGCAAGGCGTCGAGCGCGCCACGGCCATTTGCCAACTGTTCCACAGCTGACCGCCCTTTTGGCGGGAGACTGTCGCCAGTCTCTCTGGTCGGACCACCATTTCGCTGGCGCAATCCAGCCATCGGCGTATCATCTTCACGGGAGGGTTCTTTGGCAGGAGGAAGCCAATGAACGTCGCTGCGGAAGTGCCGGTCATCGACCTGACGGCGCAAGACCTTGTTTCGTCTGCCCTTTCGAAATTCCGCGCCGGCGACACCGTCTCGACCCGGGCCATGCTCGACGCCATCCGCCAGGCCGATCCGGCTTGCGAGGACAGCGACGACCACCTGATCGAGCTCATCGTCATGGCCGCAATTGGTAAGACCATGGGGGTCGTCTTCGATCACCGCTCGGACGATGAACGGCGGCCGCGAACCGCGTAGCAGCGATTCCCTTGCCTTAGCTACCTAGCGGATACGGCATGTATCCGACGAAGCCGGCGATCTTCCAGCGGCCGCCGACCTTGCGGCAGAAATAGAGCGTCTGCCATTTCAGCCGGTCGACCGAGCCGTCGGCCTTGGCGATGGAGCCGTCGAACTTCTTGTGCAGCACGGCGCGGTCACCGTCGACATCGATGTCGCGCATGTTGGTGACGCGGAAGATGGCCTCGCGCAGCGGCTCGGCGAATGCCGTTGCCGCCGTCTCCCTGGCCTGGCGCAGCCATTCGTCGCGATAGACCTCGATCCGCGGGAACTGCAGCCGCCAGGCGTCGGCATTGCTGAGGAAATGCGCATGCATGCCGAAGAAGCTTTCGGCGATGAAATCGTCCTCGACCATCGACCAGTCCTGGCTGAGGAAGGCGTCGATATCGCGCCGCACCAGCATTTCCCACAGCGCGTAGCGGTCCGCATCGCCTTCCGGGAACGGGTTCTTGTCGAAGGTCATTTCGTTCTCTCCTGGAGGGGCGGCGATCACTGATGAGCCTTCTGTAACGAGGCAACATTGATTCTGAAATATTGTTGCCTTCCGACAAGCCCCCTATGAGGATTTCACCGACAGGCGTAGAGGGGCACGACAAATCTGGACCGCAAAGCGGTATCCCTTAGTTTTCCGAACAGGAGGCCTTTCTTGCCCAAGCAGTGTTTTGGAACCTCGCATGTCCCGCTCTCGCCCGCCGTGCGCGCCGGCGATTTCGTCTATGTCTCCGGCCAGGTGCCGGTGGGTAGCGACGGCCTTGTCGTGGCGGGCGGCATTGCCGAGCAGGCCGAGCAGGTGCTGCAGAACATCAAGACGGCACTTGCGCTGGCCGGCTGCACCATGGACGACGTGGTCAAGACCACAGTCTGGCTCGAAGACGCGCGCGACTTCGGCACCTTCAACGCCGTCTACGCAAAACACTTCCCGAAAGATCCGCCGGCGCGCACGACGGTCGAGTCGCGCCTGATGATCGATATCAAGATCGAGATCGAAGCCGTCGCCTACCGGCCGGCCTGATCGCCTGCAGCAATTCCAGGAAAAGTGTTTCCGTCCGCAATAGCGTGAAAGCAAACAGACCCCCAAGGAGGCGCTGATGCAATTCGATCTTCTGATCAAGGGCGGGCGTCTCATCGATCCGGCCTCGGGCCTCGAGGCGCCGCGGGACGTCGCGCTTGCCAACGGCCGTGTCGCCGCGATCGAAGCGGCAATCGACGCCGAACATGCCATAAAGGTCGTCGATGCGCGGGACCGCATCGTCACGCCCGGCCTCATCGACCTGCATAGTCATGTCTACTGGGGTGGCACCTCGCTCGGTGTCGACGCCGACCGGCTCGCCGCCAAGAGCGGCACCACCACCTTCATCGACGCCGGCAGCGCCGGCGCCGGCAATTTCCTCGGCTTCCGCCGGCACGTCATCGAGCGTTCGAAAGCCCGCATCCTGGCTTATGTCAACATCTCCTTCGCCGGCATTTTCGGCTTCTCCAACACCGTATCCGTCGGCGAATGCAGCGATCTGAGACTCTGCGAGCCGCGCGAGACGGTGGCCGCGGTGCGTGAGCACGCCGATGTCGTCGTCGGCGTGAAAGTGCGCTCCGGCAAGCATGCCGGCGGCACCAGCGGCATCGCCCCGGTAGATCTGGCTTTGGAGGCCGCCGACAAGGCCGGCCTGCCACTGATGGCGCATATCGACGAACCGCCGCCGGGGCGCTCCGAAGTGCTGCCGAGGCTGCGGCGTGGCGACATCCTCACCCACTGCTTCCGCCCCTTCCCCAACGCCCCGGTCTTCGCCTCCGGCGCGGTGCGGCCGGATATGCGGCTGGCCCGCGAGCGCGGCGTTATCTTCGACATCGGCCACGGCATGGGCTCCTTCGATTTCGAGGTGGCGAAAGCGATGCTCGCCGAAGGCCTGGCGCCCGACGTCATCTCCAGCGACGTCCATCTCTACTGCGTCGACGGCCCGGCCTTCGACATCCTGGTCTGCATGTCCAAGCTGATGGCGCTCGGCATGCCGCTGGTCGAGGTGCTGCGCGCGGCGACCGAGGCGCCGGCCAAGGCCATCGCCAGGCCGGAGCTTGGCGCTCTGAACGTCGGCGGCATCGGCGATGTCGCGGTGCTGAAAGTGATGCCTGGACGCTTCACCTTCGTCGACGCGGTCGGCACATCATTGATCGCGGACCAGCGCCTGGTCTCGGAAGGCATAGCCATCGGCGGCATGTGGTATCCGAACGAGGCGCCCGACCACGACGAGACCGAACGCTTCGAGGCGCATGCGGGTCACACGCATGTGGATGTGGTGGCGAGGCATTTTGGCCCCTCATCGTCGTCATTCTAGGGCGGAGCGACGCGAAGCGGAGCGCAGACCCTAGAATCCATGCCGTGACTATTGCCGAAGAATACGGCGGTGCAGAATGAGGCTTGAGAAGATCCGGCGAAAGAAGGCCATTCTGGTCCGCTTGCGCACGCCACAAATGTCACGGCATGGATCCCAGGGTCTGCGCGCGTCGCTTCGCTCCTTGCTCCGCCCTGGGATGACGAACGCTAGGTTCGCGCATTGCTCGGCTCCCCATAAACCGGCGTCGCGATCCCTTCCATCCGCGCCTTGAGCTGCAGCGCCACGAACTTCGAATAGAACCGCGAAAGCGCCAGGTTGCCGCCATGGAACCACAGCGCCTCTTGCGCCGTCGGCTTCCACATGTTGCGCAACTCGCCCTGCCAGGGACCCGGATCGCCCTTCACGCCTGAGCCGAGACCCCAGCACGGCCCGACCTTGTCGGCGACCTCGCGCGAGACGATCGCCGCAACCGTCTCGTTCATGGACTGATAGCCGGTGCAGCAGACGATCGCGTCGACGGCGAGTTCGCTGCCGTCCTCGAACAGGATGCCGGTCGGCGTCAGCGCCTCGATGCTGACCCCGCTCTTCACCGCGATCTCGCCATTGAGGATCAATTCGCAGGCGCCGACATCGATGTAATAGCCTGAGCCGGTGCGGTAGGCCTTCATCAGCAGCCCCGTTTCGTCCTCGCCAAAGTCAAGCGCGAAGCCGGTGTCGGCGAGACGCTTGTAGAAATCCGCGTCTCGCTCCCGGATGACATTGTAGAGCGCACGCTGACCCCTTGGAACCAGCGCGAACGGTGTCGCGGCGACGATCATGTCGGCCTTGTCGGTGGTGATGCCGCGCGCCAGCGCCTTCTCCGAAAAGATCTCGAAGCCGACCTCCATCAGCGTATCGGACCTCACCACCGTCGTCGGCGAGCGTTGCACCATGGTGACCTTGGCGCCGGCCTCCCACAGATCGACGCTGACGTCGTGGCCCGAGCTTGCCGCGCCGATTACCGCAACGCGTTTGCCGCGAAACTTCTCGCCGCTCGAATACTGGCTGGAATGCAAGAGCTCGCCCTTGAAGCTCTCGGCGCCGGGCAATTCGATCTGCCGCGGCGGCCCGTAGGCGCCGGTGGCGAAGACGATGTGCTTAGGCTTCAGCGTGATACGCTGACCGATGCGATCGACCACCACGCTCCAGACTTTCTCGGCCTCGTCATAGCTGGCACTGATGCATTTGGTGGCGACCCAATAGTTCAGCTCCATGACGCGGGCATACATTTCCAGCCAGTCGCCGATCTTGTCCTTAGGCGTGAACACCGGCCAGTTGTCGGGGAACGGAATATAGGGCAGGTGATCGTACCAGACCGGATCGTGCAGCACGAGCGATCGGTAGCGGTTGCGCCAGGAATCGCCGGCCCGCGCGTTCTTCTCGATGATCAGCGTCGGCACGCCGAGCTGGCGCAGCCGGGCGCCCAGCATGATGCCGCCCTGGCCGCCGCCGATCACCAGGCAATAGGGCTGTTCGTGCACGCCGAGATCGCGCGCCTCGCGCGCCCTTGCTTCCGCCCAGGTCTCGCGATTGGGATCGGCCTTGTGACGCAGGCCGAGCGGCCGCTCCGGCCCTTTGCGCTCCTCAAAACCTTTCAGCTCGTTGATCGCCGTCAGCAGCGTCCGGCAGCGCCCGTCCTTGAGCCGCAGGATGCCCTCGCCGCGCGCCACGGCCGTCTCGAAGGTGAACCAGGCTTCGACGACTCGATCGTCGACGCTCGCCTCTCCCGAAAGCCGCCAATGCGAAGGTCGCGCCACGGATAACGTCGCCTTCAGCATCTCGCCTATCGCGGCCTGCCCCTCCATGGTCTTGATGTTCCATGTGAAGGCCAAGAGATCGCGCCAGTAGCAATCCTCCACAAAGAGCCCGGTCGCCGCCTCGATGTCGCCGGCTTCGAGCGCCCGCCCGAACGAGCCGAGCCAGGCCGCCGCCTGTTGCGATGGTGCGATATCGAGCATTTTTGTCCCTCTGACAGTCGGCTTTCTTCACGGGTCTCGCCAACCCTAGCATATTGGCGATTGTCCGCCGCTGACCATAGGCAAACGCGACGCGCGAATGCCGGCACCGCCATTGACCTGAAGGCGGTCGCAGCGCTTACCAACCCGTCGGAGCAGGGATGCCGTGGAAGGGGCGCCGGCCGGCGCAATCGTCCTTAAGGCCTTGACGCCGAAGTTTATTTTCAATTCGTTCGGAACCTTGTCGCACAGTCCTCGTTAAGGGCTGAATGTGCAAGGGACGACACGCGCGTTTGGGGCCTGCAAAACAGCATGACTGAGACTTCACGCCGCTTCCTGTTGAAGGAACGGACCGCAGAAGCGCATCGGCGCGTGGACGAGAAGATAGGAAGTTTCGACAGCGCTCGATCCTACGGCCGTTATCTGAGCGGATTATACAGCTTCCGGCATCCCATTGAGGAGGCGCTCGAGAAGGTCGAGTGGCCGAAAACACTCGGCGCCTGGCGGCCAACCTGCGTGAGCGGCGCCATTCGGGCGGACCTCGGCGCGTTGGGCCTCAAACTTGCGGCGGGCCTGAAAAGGCATGGTGGTTTCGGTACAAGTTCCTCGCTTTTCGGGTGCCTTTATGTGCTTGAGGGCTCCGGTTTTGGCGCCAGGATATTGCTCAAACGCGCCCACGCCCTGGGACTGACCGAGAGCTTCGGCGCCTCGCATCTTGCCGCACAGGCCTCCTCCGGCGGCTGGGGCGTTTTCGTTTCAGCTTTGGAAGGAGCAACGGACCTGAACATCGAGGTCGCGGCAACCGCCGCAATCGAAACCTTCGCTGCCGCGGAAGCGGCCTTCGCGGAGCTCTAACATGCTTGATAAGCCGGCGGTCGACCTCACCAACTGCGATCGCGAACCTATCCACATTCCGGGCAGCATTCAAAGCCATGGTTGCCTGATCGCCTGCGACACCAACGCCGGCGTCTGCCTGCGCCATTCGGCAAACGCCAACGCGATGCTCGGATGCGAAGGTGAAATCAACGGATCGAAGCTTGAGGAAATCGTCGGCGACAAGCTCGCGCATGACCTGCGCAACACGCTTGCCACCGCCGGAGCCGGTTCGAGGCCGGCGCTTCTGTTCGGCATGAGGCTGCCGTCCGGAAACGCCTTCGACATCGCCATCCATCGTTACAAATCGACTAGTATCATCGAGTTCGAGCCGTCGAGCGACGACGTCGAGCAGCCGCTCGTGCTCGCGCGCTCGCTGATCGGCCGGCTTGGCGACATAGAGGACATCGACCGCCTCATCCAGCAGAGCGCCAGGCTCATCCGCGGTCTGCTCGGCTACGACCGGGTGATGGTCTACCGCTTCGAAGCGGACGGTGCCGGCAAAGTGATCAGCGAGGTCAAACGTGCCGATCTCGAAAGCTTTCTCGGCCAGTATTTTCCGGCCAGCGACATTCCGAAACAGGCGCGCACGCTTTACCTGCGCAACACGATCCGCATCATCGCCGACGCCAGTGACAAGCGCGTTCCGATCCTCCCGGAACTCGACATCTCCGGCGAGCCGCTGGACCTTTCCTTCGCGCATCTGCGCAGCGTTTCCCCCATCCACTGCGAATATCTGCGCAACATGGGCGTCGCCGCCTCGATGTCGATTTCGATTATCGTCGACGGCGAATTGTGGGGGTTGATCGCCTGCCATCATTACAGCCCGCGCAATTTGCCGATGGCCCGGCGTGTCGCCGCCGAGATGTTCGGCGAGTTCTTCTCGTTGCACCTCCAGGCGTTGAAGCAGAAAGCGACGCTCGACGCCGCCACGCGTGCTCGTCAGGCGATCGACGGCTTCCTGCAACTCGCCTCACGCAGCACCGACATCAGGCAATTGCTTCGCGACAACCTCGCTGATCTTGCAAGGCTGATGCCGTGCGACGGCGTCGGCTTGTGGATCGGCGACGAGTGGACCTCCGTCGGCTCGACCCCGCCGGCCAGCTACGCCGCCGAGTTGTCGCGTTTCGTCGGATCCATGGCCGACGGCAAGGTCTGGGCGACCCACGCGCTTTCGCAGCGGCTGGCCGACGCCGAGGATTTCAGCGCTAGCGCCTCTGGCGTGCTGGCCATCCCCCTCTCACAGCGTCCGCGCGACTATCTTTTCTTCTTTCGCAAGGAACTCGTCCAGACGCTGGACTGGGCCGGCAATCCGGACAAGGTGTATGAGTTCGGTCCGCTCGGCGACCGGCTGACGCCGCGCAAGAGCTTCGCCATCTGGAAGGAAACCGTCAGGCTGCAGTCGCAACCCTGGACCGATGCCGATCGCGAGATCGCCGAAGCAGCCCGTATCGCATTGGTCGAGACGCTGCTGCGCCACAGCGAGTTGGTCAGCGAAGAGCGCGACAGGGCCGATGTACGCCAGCGCATGTTGAACGAGGAACTCAACCACCGGGTCAAGAACATTTTGGCGGTGATCAAGTCGCTGGTCGGGCATCCGATCCAGGAAGGCCGCAGCCTGAGCGACTATGTCGAAGCGCTCAAGGGGCGCATCCAGGCGCTTTCCTTCGCTCACGATCAGGTTGTGCGCGGCGACGGCGGCGGCTCGCTCAGCGACCTGCTCGGCGCCGAGCTTTCGCCCTATCGCACCCCGACCACGACCGTCGAGATGGGCGGCCGCGAGATCTGGCTCGACGCTCGCGCCTTCTCGGTCATGGCGCTGGTGCTGCACGAGATGTCGACCAATGCCGCGAAATACGGTGCGCTCTCGCGCGTCGGTGGCAAGGTCGAGATCAAATGGGAAGTACTGAAGAACGGCAATTGCGAGATTTCATGGACGGAGACGGGCGGACCTGAGGTGTCGCCGCCGATGCGTATGGGTTTCGGCACCGCGTTGCTCGACCGCAGCATTCCCTATGATCTCGGCGGGTCGAGCGAGGTTCTCTACGAAAGGGAGGGTGTATGCGCCCGCTTCGTGCTTCCGGCACGGCACATCTCGATACCATCCGACGCGATGAAGAAGGAAGCCCATCCCGGCGATCATGACGTCGGTCATGTCAGCGGCTTCGACAGCGATATGCGGGTGCTTCTGGTCGAGGATCAGATGCTGATCGCCATGGACGCCGAAAACATGCTTGCCGACATCGGCTTTGCCAATGTCACCGTCGCGGCCTCTGCCAGGGAAGCCTTCGAGAAACTGCGGCTCCAGCCGCCGCAACTGGCGATACTCGACATCAACCTCGGCGACGGGACATCGCTGGAAATCGCTGAAGAGCTGTCGCGGCTTCGCATACCCTTCGTTTTTGCAACCGGCTATGGTGACAAGAACCTCATCGGCGATGCTTTCGCCGAGGCGACAGTGGTGCGCAAGCCCTATAACGCCGATGCGCTGCGGCGGGCGATCGCGACCGCGCTCAAGGGCTGAGCGGTCCCTGCCGGCTGCATCCGATGAACATTTTGGGGACTAGTCGAAAAGGCAACTACGCCAGCCTCTAGCGCGTCCAAAACCTTTATAAAATTCCTATATCTTTGCCTCCCGCCCCGTCTCGAACCTTAATGGCGATCGGGTCCATATTCCACGCCAAAGCAAAAGCTTTTGAATGCGGTCGCCACCAGGGCGACGCGCGTCCCGTACGATTTTTAGGCCTGCCTGTTGCGGCCTGGAAGTAAAGGCAAACACAAGGAACGCAGTTATGGACATCGTTGCTCTCGGGATGGAGCTGGTCTTTTTCGTCCTGTCCCTCGCCTACATCAAAGTCTGCGACAGAATTTGAGCGGAAGGACAGAAAAATGCTTCTCGATTATTTTCTCGGCGGCGCGGTGACCCTGTTCCTGCTGGTCTACCTGACCTACGCCCTCATTCGCCCGGAACGCTTCTGATCGCCACTGGCGCCCGCCACGGAAAGCTACTCACATGACTCTCATCGGATGGATACAGATCCTTCTCTACTGCGCGATCGTGCTTTTGCTGGTGAAGCCGCTCGGCGGCTACATGCATCGCGTCTTCAACGGCGATCGCACATTCCTCTCGCCGATCCTTCGCCCCCTCGAACGGGTGCTCTACCGCATTTCGGGAACCAGTGAAAACGAGGAGCAGCACTGGACGGCATACGCCGCCGGCATCATTTTCTTCAGCCTGACGAGCTTCCTCGCGGTCTATTTCTTCCAGCGGCTGCAGGGCGTCCTGCCCTACAATCCGGCCGGCATGGCGGCTGTCGAGCCGGGCCTTGCCTTCAACACCGCCGTCTCCTTCGTCACCAACACCAACTGGCAGAATTACGGCGGCGAGAGCACGATGTCCTATCTCGTGCAGATGGCCGCGCTGACCGTGCAGAATTTCGCCTCCGCCGCCGTCGGCATCGCCATCGCCGTCGCGTTGATCCGCGGCTTCGCCCGCGCCTCCGGCAAGTCGATCGGCAATTTCTGGGTCGATATCACCCGCTGCACCCTCTACATCCTCCTGCCGATGTGCATCGTGCTGACGCTGGTCTATGTCTGGCTCGGCATGCCGCAGACGCTCGGGCCGTATGTTGACGCCACCACGCTCGAAGGCGCCAAGCAGACCATCGCGCTTGGACCGGTCGCCTCGCAGATCGCCATCAAGATGCTCGGCACCAATGGCGGCGGCTTCTTCAACGCCAATGCCGCGCATCCGTTCGAAAACCCCGACGCCATCTCCAACATGATCCAGATGGTGACGATCTTCGCGCTGGGCGCTGCGCTCACCAACGTCTTCGGCCGCATGGTCGGCAACCAGCGCCAGGGCTGGGCGATCCTCGCCGCGATGGGCGTTCTGTTCGTCGCCGGCGTCGCCGTCTGCTACTGGGCCGAAGCTGCGGGCAACCCGCTGGTGCATGCGCTTGGCATCGACGGCGGCAACATGGAGGGCAAGGAAACCCGCTTCGGCATCGGCGCATCGGCGCTGTTCGCGGTCATCACCACGGCCGCCTCCTGCGGCGCCGTCAACGCCATGCATGACAGCTTCACCGCGCTTGGCGGCCTGATCCCGATCATCAACATGCAGCTCGGCGAGGTCATCGTCGGCGGCGTCGGCGCCGGCTTCTACGGTATCCTGATGTTCGTCGTCGTCGCCGTCTTCGTTGCCGGCCTAATGGTCGGCCGCACGCCGGAATATCTCGGCAAGAAGATCGAGTCCAAGGAGGTCAAGATGGCGATGCTGGCCATCCTGTGCTTGCCGCTGGTCATGCTCACCTTCACGGCCATCTCGGTCGTGCTGCCGAGCGCGGTGGCCTCGATGGCCAATGGCGGTCCGCACGGCTTCTCCGAAGTTCTCTACGCCTACACTTCGGCGGCAGCGAACAATGGCTCGGCCTTTGGCGGCCTCAGCGGCAACACGCCCTGGTACAACCTCACGATGGGCATCACCATGTGGGTGGGTCGCTTCTTCGTCATCATTCCGGCACTCGCCATCGCCGGTTCGCTGGCGGCGAAGAAGACGGTTCCGGCCTCCGCCGGCACCTTCCCGACCGATGGCCCGCTCTTCGTCGGCCTGCTGGTCGGCGTCATCCTGATCGTAGTCGGTCTCACCTTCTTCCCGGCTCTGGCGATAGGCCCGATCGTCGAACACCTGGCGATGATCCATGGCCAAAGCTTCTGAGATGACCATGCCCCGCCACAACGACATTCACCGCAACGACCCTCACCAGCCTGGTGACGGAACGCCCGACAACGGAAGGGACGAGAAGCCTCGTCCTTTCCCCACCCTTTCAACCTTCCTCGGCATGGCAGCCGTGCTGCTCGTGCTCTGGCTGCTGGCCACCGGCCTTCCGCATCTTTTGCCGAAGACCGAGCACCCGGCGCCTTCCAACATCACCGATACTGGAGTCTCGAAATGAGCCCGTCCAAATCCGCGAGCATTATGGATGCCCGCATCCTGGTGCCCGCCATCGGCGGCGCCTTCCGCAAACTCGATCCGCGCACGCTCATCAAGAACCCGGTGATGTTCGTCGTCGCCATCGTGTCGCTGCTCACCACCGTCCTCTTCGCCCGCGATCTGATCACCGGCGGCGGCGATCTCGGCTTCACGCTGCAGATCATCATCTGGCTGTGGTTCACCGTACTCTTCGCCAACTTCGCCGAAGCCGTCGCCGAAGGCCGCGGCAAGGCGCAGGCCGATTCTTTGCGCAAGGCGCGCACCGAGACCCAGGCCAAGCTGCTCAACGGCGATGACCGCAGCAAATTCAAGCTGGTGCCCGGCACCAGCTTGAAGGTCGGCGACATCGTGCTGGTCGAAGCCGGCGACATCATCCCGTCGGACGGCGAAGTGGTCGAAGGCGTGGCCTCGGTCAACGAGGCGGCGATCACCGGCGAGTCCGCCCCCGTCATCCGCGAATCCGGCGGCGACCGCTCGGCCGTCACCGGCGGCACGCAGGTGCTGTCCGACTGGATCCGCGTGCGCATTTCCGCCGCGTCCGGCCACACCTTCCTCGACCGCATGATCTCGCTGGTCGAAGGCGCCGAGCGCCAGAAGACGCCGAACGAGATCGCCCTCAACATCCTGCTCGTCGGCATGACACTGATCTTCGTGCTGGCGACCGCGACCATCCCGAGCTTTGCCGCCTATTCCGGCGGCTACATCTCGGTGACGATCCTGGTTGCCTTGTTCGTCACGCTGATTCCGACCACGATCGGCGCGCTGCTGTCGGCCATCGGCATCGCCGGCATGGATCGCCTGGTGCGCTTCAACGTGCTGGCCATGTCCGGCCGCGCCGTCGAAGCCGCCGGCGACGTCGACACGCTTTTGCTCGACAAGACCGGCACCATCACGCTCGGCAACCGCCAGGCGACCGAGTTCCGTCCGGTCAAGGGCGTCAACGAGCAGGAACTGGCCGATGCAGCACAACTCGCTTCGCTCGCCGACGAAACGCCGGAAGGCCGTTCGATCGTCGTGCTCGCCAAAGAGAAATACGGCATCCGCGCCCGCGACATGGCCACGCTGCACGCAACCTTCGTGCCCTTCACCGCGCAGACCCGCATGAGCGGCGTCGACATCGACGGCTCGTCGGTGCGCAAGGGCGCGGTCGATGCGGTGCTCACCCATGTCAACCAGGCGACGGTCGCCGCCCACGGCACCCGTCCGACAAGCGACACCATCCGCGACCTGCAGGCCATTGCCGACGAGATCGCCAAGGCCGGCGGCACGCCGCTGGCGGTCGAGCGCGACGGCCGGCTGCTCGGCGTCGTCCACCTCAAGGACATCGTCAAGGGCGGCATCGCCGAGCGTTTCGCCGAGCTGCGCAAGATGGGTATCCGCACGGTGATGATCACCGGCGACAACCCGTTGACCGCGGCAGCCATCGCGGCTGAAGCCGGCGTCGACGACTTCCTCGCCCAGGCGACGCCCGAGAACAAGCTGTCGCTGATCCGCGAGGAGCAGGCCAAGGGCAAGCTGGTCGCCATGTGCGGTGACGGCACCAACGATGCGCCCGCACTTGCCCAGGCCGATGTCGGCGTCGCCATGAACACCGGCACGGTCGCCGCGCGCGAAGCCGGCAACATGGTCGACCTCGACAGCGACCCGACCAAGCTGATCGAGATCGTCGAGATCGGCAAGGCGCTCCTGATGACGCGCGGCTCGCTGACGACCTTCTCGATCGCCAACGACGTCGCCAAATACTTCGCCATCATCCCGGCGATGTTCGCGGTCTTCTACGTCGCGCCTGGCCAAAAGACCGGAGCGCTGGAAGCGCTCAACATCATGCATCTGGCAACGCCGCAGAGCGCGATCCTGTCGGCCATCATCTTCAACGCGCTGATCATCATCGCGCTGATCCCGCTGTCGCTGAAGGGCGTCAAATACCGCCCGATCGGCGCCGGCGCGCTGCTCAGCCGCAACCTTCTCATCTATGGCCTAGGCGGCATCGTCGTGCCCTTCATCGGCATCAAGGCGATCGACCTGATCGTCACCGCCCTCGGCCTCGCATAAGGACTATCCCGATGCTCAAGCAACTTAGGCCCGCGATCGTCATGATCGTCTTCTTCACGGTGCTGACCGGCCTTATCTATCCGATCGGCATGACCGGCATCGCCCAGGCGCTGTTCCCGAAACAGGCCAATGGCAGCCTGATCACCAAGGACGGCAAGGTCGTCGGCTCCGAGCTGATCGGCCAGGCCTTTGCCAACGATCGCTACTTCCACGGCAGGCCGTCCGCCGCCGGCAACGGCTACGACCCGACGGCCTCCGGCGGTTCCAACCTCGGCCCGACCAACCAGAAGCTCATCGACCGCATCAAGGGCGATGCCGATAAGTTGAAGGCGGAGAACCCGAACGCGCCGGTGCCGATGGACCTTGTCACCACCTCGGGCAGCGGCCTCGACCCCGACATCAGCCCCGAGGCGGCCTATTTCCAGGTGCCGCGCGTCGCCAAGGCGAGAAGCATCGACGAAGCCAAGGTCAAGTCGCTGGTCGACGCCCATGTCGAGAGCCGCGAGCTCGGCGTCCTTGGCGAGCCGGTGGTCAATGTGCTCGCGCTCAACCTCGCACTCGACGACCTGAAGTAACCCGACCGTGCGCGCCCGGGGGGATCGACAGGCCCCCCGGCGCAATTATGATTGGACCTGATGCCAGACGACCGAAGCAACGAATCCAGACCCTCCCCCGACGCGCTCCTCGAGCACGCCGAGCGCGAAGGCCGTGGCCGTCTGCGCATCTTCCTCGGCGCCGCGCCCGGCGTCGGCAAGACCTACGAAATGCTGATGGCGGGCCGCGCCCGCCGCGCCGACGGGGTCGACGTGGTCATCGGCATCGTCGAGACGCATGGCCGCAAGGAAACCCAGGCGCTGGTCGACGGCTATGAGGTCATCCCGCGCCGGCTGATCGAATACCGCGGCCAGACCCTCGACGAGATGGACATCGACGCCATCATCAAGCGGCGCCCCGCTTTGGTCCTGGTCGACGAGCTTGCCCACACCAACGCGCCCGGCAGCCGGCACCCCAAGCGCTATCTCGACGTGCAGGAAATCCTGGCGCAAGGCATCGACGTCTATTCCACGCTCAACATCCAGCATGTCGAAAGCCTGAACGACGTCGTCGCCCAGATCACCCGCGTCAGGGTGCGCGAGACCGTTCCCGATTCCATCATCGACGAGGCCGACGACATCGAGGTCATCGACCTCACCCCCAACGACTTGATCAAGCGCCTGCAGGACGGCAAGGTCTATTTCCCCAACACCGCCCAGCGCGCCATCGAGAACTATTTTTCGCCCGGCAACCTGACGGCGCTGCGCGAGCTGGCGCTCAGGCGAACGGCCCAGCGCGTCGACGAGCAATTGCTCAACCACATGCAGTCGCATGCCATCCCCGGGCCCTGGGCGGCGGGCGAGCGGGTGCTCGTCTGCGTCGACGCCCAGCCGGGCGGAGCCGCCCGCATCCGCTATGCCCGCCGGCTTGCCGACCGCCTGCGCGCGCCCTGGACGGCGCTTCACATCGACACGCCACGCCTGGCCGGCATGTCGGAGGAGGACAAGGATCGGCTGGCCAGGAACCTTCGCCTCGCCGAGCAGCTCGGCGCCGAGCTCACCACCATCCCCGGCCAGAACGTCGCCCAGGATATCGTTAGCCACGCGACGGCGAACAACTTCACCCACATCGTCATCGGCAGGCCGACCCGGTCGCGCTGGCGCGAGCTGATCGAGGGCTCGCTGACCTACGATCTGATCCGCAACGCCGGCGACATCAGCGTCCATGTCATTTCGGGGACCGAGCGCGACACCGACGCGCCCACGCGACGGGTCAAGGCGGCGGAAGCGTCGAAACCGTTCCAGGTCTGGCCCTATATATTTTCTACGGCCTATGTCGCCGGCGCGCTGGCCGTCAGCACGATCCTCGATCAGTTCCTCGATTTCCGCAATCTCGCCAGCGTCCTGCTCCTGGCAGTGTTGACTTCGGCGGTGACCTTCGGGCTCTGGCCGGCGCTCTACGCCTGCTTCCTGAGCGCGCTCGCCTTCAACTTCTTCTTCCTCGAGCCGCGCTACACGCTGACGATCAGGGATCCCGAGAGCATCGTCGCCTTCCTGGTCTTTCTCGTGGTCGCCATCATCGCCAGCAACCTCACCGCGCGCGTGCAGCGCCAGGCCGTCGCCGCACGATCCCGCGCCCGCGCCACCGAGGACATCTACTCCTTCTCGAAGAAGCTTGCCGGCGCCGGCACGCTGGACGACGTGCTGTGGGCCACCGCCTTCCAGATCGCCTCGATGCTGAAGCTGCGCGTCGTGCTGCTCCTGCCCGAGAACGGCACCATCACCGTCAAGGCCGGCTATCCGCCCGATGACACCCTGGCCGAGGCCGATCTCGGAGCCGCCCGCTGGGCCTGGGAGCATGACCGGCCGGCCGGGCGCGGCGCCGACACACTGCCCGGCGCCAAGCGCCTCTATCTGCCGCTGCGTACAGGGCGGACGGCCATCGGCGTCGTCGGCCTTGACAACGACAAGCAAGGCCCGCTGCTGACGCCCGAGCAGCAACGCCTGCTCGACGCGCTGGCCGACCAGGCCGCGGTCGCCATCGAGCGGGTCCAGCTGGTCGCCGATGTCGACCGCGCCAAGCTGGCTGCCGAGGCCGACCGGCTGCGTTCGGCGTTGCTGACCTCGATCTCGCATGATCTGAAGACGCCGCTTGCCGCCATCATGGGCGCGGCGGGAACGCTGAAGGAATTCGCGCCGGCACTGCCCGAAGACGATCGGGCCGAGCTTCTGTCGACGGTGGTCAACGAGTCGGAACGGCTCAACCGTTTCATCGCCAACCTGCTCGACATGACCAGGATCGAATCCGGTGCGATGGAGCCCAACTACGCCTTCCACTATGTCGGCGACATCGTCGGATCGGCGCTGAACCGGGCCCGCAAGATCACCGCCGAGCACACGATAGAGACGGACCTGCCGCCGGACCTGCCGATGCTGAAGCTCGACCCCGTGCTGTTCGAGCAGGCGCTGTTCAACCTCCTCGACAATGCCGCCAAATACGCCGCGCCCGGCTCGGCGATCCGGCTGCAGGGCTGGGTCGACAACGGCTCGGTCATCCTCCAGGTGATGGACGAGGGGCCAGGCATCCCGCCGGACGATCTCGAACGGATCTTCGACACCTTCTACCGGGTGCGCAAGCGCGACCAGGTCCGCGCCGGCACCGGGCTCGGCCTGTCGATCAGCCGCGGCTTCATCGAAGCAATGGGCGGCACGATCTCGGCGGCGAACCGCACCGACCGTTCCGGCGCGATCTTCACCATCCGCATGCCGGTCCCGGCCAAATCGCCCGGCATGAGCGAAGCCAAAGCGGATCAGACGGTATGACCAACCAGAATGTTTCGATCCTGGTCGTCGACGACGAGCCGCCGATCCGCAAATTGCTGCGCGTCGGCCTCTCCACGCAGGGTTATTCGGTCTCGGAGGCGCCGAACGCCAGGACGGCGATCGAGCTGATGCAGACGGAAACCCCCGATCTCGTCCTGCTCGACCTCGGCCTGCCGGGCATGACCGGCCTCGAACTGCTCGGCAAATGGCGTGGCGACGGCCTCGATATCCCGGTCGTGATCCTCTCCAGCCGCACCGACGAGGCCGGCATCGTGGCGGCGCTCGAACTGGGCGCCGACGACTATGTGACGAAGCCCTTCGGCATGAACGAGCTCGCCGCCCGCATCCGGGTTGCGCTACGCCACAAATTCCAGCAGCAGGGCGAGAAGCCGGTGTTCCACACCGGCGACCTCACCGTCGACCTGGTCAAGCGCATCGTCAAGGTCGAGGGCAACGAGGTGAAGCTCTCGCCCAAGGAATACGACATATTGCGCATCCTGGTGCAGCACGCCGGCAAGGTGCTGACGCACCAGTTCCTGCTGAAGCAGATCTGGGGCGACACCACCGACGTGCAATATCTGCGCGTCTATGTGCGGCAGCTGAGGCAGAAGATCGAAAAGACGCCGGACCAGCCGCGCTATATCACCACCGAGACCGGCGTCGGCTATCGCTTGCGCGAGGTGGACGCGAACGAATAGGGGGGGGGGGGGGGGGGGGGGGGGGGGGGGGGGGGGG
>NZ_VFWX01000015.1 GCF_006442965.1 Mesorhizobium sp. CU3
GCTCCAGTGGCACCGGTTGCACCAGTCGAGCCGGTAGCGCCGGTGTCACCGGTCGCGCCCGTGGCACCGGTGGCACCCGTGGCACCGGTGGCACCCGTTGCGCCAGTAGCTCCGGTTGCGCCGGTCGCACCTGTGGCTCCAGTGGCACCCGTTGCACCAGTCGAGCCGGTAGCACCGGTGTGGCCGGTCGCACCTGTGGCTCCGGTCGAGCCTGTCGCTCCGGTTGCGCCGGTCGCACCTGTGGCACCCGTTGCACCGGTCGAGCCAGTCGCTCCGGTGTGGCCAGTCGCACCCGTGGCGCCGGTCGAGCCAGTCGCGCCGGTGTGGCCGGTCGCACCTGTGGCTCCGGTCGAGCCGGTCGCTCCGGTGTGGCCGGTCGCACCTGTGGCTCCGGTCGAGCCGGTAGCACCGGTATGGCCAGTTGCACCCGTGGCGCCGGTCGTGCCGGTCGCGCCGGTGTGGCCGGTCGCTCCCGTGGCTCCGGTCGAGCCGGTCGCTCCGGTGTGGCCAGTGGCACCCGTGGCGCCGGTCGAGCCAGTCGCGCCGGTGTGGCCGGTCGCACCTGTGGCTCCGGTCGAGCCGGTCGCTCCGGTGTGGCCGGTCGCACCTGTGGCTCCGGTCGAGCCGGTAGCACCGGTATGGCCAGTTGCACCCGTGGCGCCGGTCGTGCCGGTCGCGCCGGTGTGGCCGGTCGCTCCCGTGGCTCCGGTCGAGCCGGTCGCTCCGGTGTGGCCAGTGGCACCCGTGGCGCCGGTCGAGCCAGTCGCGCCGGTGTGGCCGGTCGCACCCGTGGCTCCGGTCGAGCCGGTCGCTCCGGTGTGGCCAGTCGCACCCGTGGCGCCGGTCGAACCGGTCGCTCCGGTGTGGCCGGTCGCACCTGTGGCTCCAGTGGCACCCGTTGCACCAGTCGAGCCGGTAGCACCGGTATGGCCAGTGGCACCCGTGGCGCCGGTCGAGCCAGTCGCGCCGGTGTGGCCAGTCGCACCTGTGGCTCCGGTCGAGCCGGTCGCTCCGGTATGGCCAGTCGCACCCGTGGCGCCGGTCGAACCGGTCGCCCCGGTGTGGCCAGTGGCACCCGTGGCGCCAGTCGAGCCTGTCGCTCCGGTATGACCAGTCGCACCCGTGGCTCCGGTCGAGCCGGTCGCTCCGGTGTGGCCAGTCGCACCCGTTGCACCAGTCGAGCCAGTCGCGCCGGTATGACCTGTTGCGCCCGTGGCACCAGTCGCGCCTGTTGTGCCAGTAGCGCCCGTGGCACCCGTTGCACCGGTGGCCCCTGTTGCACCTGTATCGCCGGTCGCACCTGTAGAGCCTGTCGCTCCGGTATCGCCAGTGGCGCCGGTGGCCCCTGTTGCACCCGTGGCACCGGTCGCACCCGTGGCGCCGGTTGCGCCAGTCGCACCTGTGGCTCCAGTCGAGCCGGTAGCCCCGGTATCGCCGGTCGCACCTGTAGCTCCAGTGGCACCCGTCGAGCCAGTCGCACCGGTGGCACCCGTTGCACCCGTCGAGCCAGTCGCTCCAGGGTCGCCGGTCGCACCGGTGGCACCTGTTGAGCCAGTCGCTCCGGTTCCGCCGGTCGCACCTGTGGCTCCAGTGGCACCCGTTGCACCAGTCGAGCCGGTGTCACCGGTCGAGCCTGTCGCTCCGGTGTGGCCAGTGGCACCCGTGGCGCCAGTCGAGCCAGTCGCTCCGGTATGGCCGGTCGCACCTGTGGCTCCGGTCGAGCCGGTAGCACCGGTATGGCCAGTGGCACCCGTGGCGCCGGTCGAGCCGGTCGCACCGGTGTGGCCGGTCGCACCCGTGGCTCCCGTTGCGCCAGTGGCACCCGTCGAGCCAGTCGCTCCAGGGTCGCCGGTCGCACCCGTGGCACCGGTGGCACCTGTTGAGCCAGCCGCTCCGGTTGCGCCGGTCGCACCGGTGGCACCCGTTGCACCAGTGGACCCGGTAGCGCCCGTATCGCCGGTTGCGCCTGTGGATCCGGTATCACCGGTTGCACCCGTGGCACCTGTCGCGCCCGTATCGCCAGTCGCACCTGTTGCTCCGGTATCGCCGGTCGCACCTGTGGCACCCGTTGCACCGGTTGCTCCGGTCTCGCCCGTGGCGCCGGTTGCGCCGGTTGCGCCGGTGGCTCCAGTCGAGCCCGTCGCTCCGGTATCGCCAGTGGCGCCGGTGGCCCCTGTTGCACCCGTGGCGCCGGTCGCACCGGTGGCTCCAGTCGAGCCGGTCGCGCCCGTGGCTCCAGTCGAGCCGGTAGCCCCGGTATCGCCGGTCGCACCTGTAGCTCCAGTGGCACCCGTTGAGCCAGTCGCACCCGTGGCACCGGTGGCTCCAGTCGAGCCGGTGTCCCCGGTCGCACCTGTGGCACCAGTGGCGCCGGTGGCACCCGTATCGCCGGTCGCACCGGTGGCTCCAGTTGCACCTGTGGCTCCAGTCGAGCCCGTCGCGCCTGTGGCGCCGGTCGTACCTGTGGCTCCAGTTGAGCCGGTCGCGCCGGTGTGGCCGGTAGCACCCGTGGCGCCAGTCGAGCCGGTCGCGCCGGTGTGGCCGGTAGCACCCGTGGCGCCGGTCGAGCCGGTGGCGCCGGTGTGGCCGGTAGCACCCGTGGCGCCAGTTGAGCCGGTCGCGCCGGTGTGGCCGGTAGCACCTGTGGCGCCCGTTGCACCAGTAGCGCCAGTAGCGCCAGTAGCGCCGGTTGCGCCGGTGGAGCCTGTCGAGCCGGTGGCGCCGGTGGCTCCGGTATCGCCAGTCGCACCCGTCGCGCCGGTAGCGCCCGTATCGCCGGTTGCGCCAGTCGCACCCGTGGCGCCAGTTGCACCTGTCGCGCCGGTAGCGCCGGTATCGCCCGTGGCACCTGTGGCGCCGGTGGCGCCCGTCGCACCTGTCGAGCCGGTGGCACCCGTTGCACCGGTTGCTCCGGTATCGCCAGTCGCACCTGTGGCGCCGGTCGCACCCGTGGCGCCGGTTGCGCCAGTGGCACCGGTTGCGCCTGTAGCTCCGGTATCGCCAGTCGCACCTGTGGCACCCGTCGCACCTGTGGCACCCGTGGCGCCGGTAGCACCCGTCGAGCCGGTGTCGCCGGTCGCGCCCGTGGCACCCGTGGCACCCGTGGCGCCGGTATCGCCTGTGGCACCTGTTGCACCCGTCGAACCAGTGGCTCCCGTATCGCCGGTCGCACCTGTGGCGCCGGTGGCACCGGTCGAGCCCGTGGCACCTGTTGCACCCGTCGAGCCAGTGGCTCCGGTGTCACCGGTCGCACCCGTGGCGCCTGTTGCGCCAGTCGCACCCGTGGCGCCCGTTGCACCGGTCGCACCTGTGGCGCCGGTCGCTCCGGTATCGCCAGTGGCGCCGGTGGCACCCGTCGCGCCGGTATCGCCGGTCGCGCCCGTTGCACCGGTCGAGCCGGTGGCCCCCGTATCGCCAGTCGCACCTGTGGCGCCGGTTGCGCCAGTCGCGCCAGTCGCACCCGTCGAGCCAGTGGCTCCCGTATCGCCGGTCGCACCTGTAGCGCCGGTCGCTCCGGTATCGCCAGTGGCGCCGGTGGCACCCGTCGCGCCGGTATCGCCGGTCGCGCCCGTTGCACCGGTCGAGCCGGTGGCCCCCGTATCGCCAGTCGCACCCGTGGCGCCCGTATCGCCGGTCGCACCTGTGGCGCCTGTGGCACCCGTCGAGCCAGTGGCGCCGGTGGCACCTGTGGCTCCGGTATCGCCAGTCGCGCCCGTGGCTCCAGTGGCACCGGTCGCTCCCGTTGCGCCGGTGGCACCCGTGGCTCCGGTATCGCCAGTCGCGCCCGTGGCTCCCGTATCGCCAGTCGCACCCGTGGCGCCTGTGGCACCCGTGGCGCCGGTGGCACCTGTTGCACCCGTCGAGCCAGTGGCTCCGGTGTCACCGGTCGCCCCCGTGGCACCGGTGGCACCCGTGGCTCCCGTATCGCCGGTCGCACCTGTGGCGCCGGTCGCTCCGGTATCGCCCGTATCGCCAGTCGCACCTGTGGCGCCGGTTGCGCCAGTCGCGCCCGTAGCGCCTGTGGCACCTGTTGCACCCGTCGAGCCAGTGGCTCCGGTGTCACCGGTCGCGCCCGTGGCACCGGTGGCACCCGTGGCTCCCGTATCGCCGGTCGCACCTGTGGCGCCCGTCGCGCCGGTGTCACCGGTTGCGCCCGTGGCGCCGGTGTCACCGGTTGCGCCAGTCGCACCCGTGGCGCCTGTGGCACCCGTCGAGCCAGTGGCTCCGGTGTCACCGGTCGCACCCGTGGCGCCTGTTGCGCCAGTCGCACCCGTGGCTCCCGTATCGCCAGTCGCACCGGTGGCGCCTGTGGCACCCGTGGCGCCGGTGGCGCCTGTGGCACCCGTGGCGCCGGTGGCACCTGTTGCACCCGTCGAGCCAGTGGCACCGGTGGCACCCGTGGCTCCCGTATCGCCGGTCGCACCTGTGGCGCCGGTCGCTCCGGTATCGCCCGTGGCGCCGGTCGCACCGGTCGCACCGGTCGAGCCAGTGGCGCCCGTATCGCCAGTCGCACCTGTGGCGCCGGTGGCACCGGTCGCGCCCGTGGCACCTGTTGCACCCGTCGAACCAGTGGCTCCCGTATCGCCGGTCGCACCTGTGGCGCCGGTCGCACCTGTGGCGCCGGTGGCACCTGTGGCACCAGTCGAGCCCGTCGCGCCGGTATCGCCCGTGGCGCCAGTGGCGCCGGTCGCACCCGTCGTACCGGTCGAGCCAGTGGCTCCGGTGTCACCGGTTGCGCCAGTCGCACCCGTGGCGCCTGTTGCGCCAGTCGCACCCGTGGCTCCCGTATCGCCGGTCGCACCTGTGGCGCCGGTCGCCCCTGTCGCGCCGGTGTCACCGGTGGCTCCAGTCGAGCCCGTAGCACCGGTCGCGCCCGTGGCGCCGGTGGCACCTGTGGCTCCGGTATCGCCAGTCGCGCCCGTGGCTCCAGTGGCACCGGTCGCTCCCGTTGCGCCGGTGGCACCCGTGGCTCCGGTATCGCCAGTCGCTCCCGTTGCGCCGGTGGCACCCGTGGCTCCGGTATCGCCAGTCGCGCCCGTGGCTCCGGTCGAGCCGGTGGCGCCCGTATCGCCAGTCGCACCTGTGGCGCCCGTTGCACCTGTGGCGCCCGTTGCACCTGTGGCACCCGTGGCGCCGGTCGCGCCCGTGGCACCCGTGGCGCCGGTATCGCCAGTAGCGCCTGTGGCTCCGGTCGAGCCGGTGGCGCCCGTATCGCCGGTCGCACCCGTGGCGCCCGTCGCACCTGTGGCACCGGTCGCACCTGTAGAGCCTGTCGCTCCGGTATCGCCCGTGGCGCCAGTGGCGCCGGTCGCACCCGTCGAGCCAGTAGCGCCCGTATCGCCAGTTGCACCCGTAGCGCCGGTGGCACCTGTTGCACCCGTCGAGCCAGTGGCTCCGGTGTCACCGGTCGCACCTGTGGCGCCGGTTGCGCCAGTCGCGCCCGTGGCTCCCGTATCGCCGGTCGCACCTGTGGCGCCGGTCGCTCCGGTATCGCCAGTCGCGCCCGTCGCGCCCGTATCGCCGGTCGCACCCGTCGCTCCCGTTGCGCCGGTGGCTCCAGTATCGCCGGTCGCACCTGTGGCGCCGGTTGCGCCAGTCGCACCGGTTGCTCCGGTGGCTCCAGTCGAGCCCGTGGCACCGGTCGCGCCCGTGGCACCTGTGGCTCCGGTGTCACCGGTTGCGCCAGTCGCGCCCGTGGCTCCCGTATCGCCGGTCGCGCCGGTTGCGCCAGTCGCACCCGTGGCACCTGTTGCACCGGTATCGCCAGTCGCACCCGTGGCGCCGGTCGCACCCGTAGCGCCGGTCGAACCCGTAGCGCCGGTCGAACCCGAGGCGCCGGTCGCACCCGTGGCGCCTGTCGCACCTGTGGCGCCAGTCGCACCCGTGGCGCCGGTCGAACCCGTAGCGCCGGTCGAACCCGTAGCGCCAGTCGAGCCCGTGGCGCCAGTCGCACCCGTGGCGCCGGTCGAACCCGTAGCGCCGGTCGAGCCCGTGGCGCCAGTCGCACCCGTGGCGCCGGTCGCACCTGTGGCACCGGTCGCACCTGTATTGCCGACGTTGCTTGCGTAAGAAACACCCGTCAGCTTGAATACGCCGTTATTGTTTCCAGCAGTATCGCTCGTTAGTATATTAGTTCCTTGGAAACTATTAGTTGTTGAAGTAATTTGGCTTGAGTTATTTGTAATATTCTGTACAATTGCCGTAATCGCATAAGTATCGGTGTTATTAGGTAACGTTACAATTATTGATACGGTTGAGCTACCGGACACTGGAAGCATAAAGCTGGCAACGATGGCATTCGTCGTTGTGTCAGTGATATAGTAAAATGCCGGCCCAGTGCTGCTCGACGAGGCGTCAAGAGTACCAGTCAAAGTGACATCGAAGGCCAATACTCCCTCATAGCTCTCGACTCCACTCGTCGTCAGTGGGGCCATATGCCTGCTTGCGAGCTCCCATCGTCCACCCAGGAAAGCTGCGCCGACCAGGACGCTCGCCGCACCGACGTAAACTCCCGTCACCCCCTCCAGCGCCTCGACAAACGCCTCGCCCGCCCTGCCCTTGCCCGTCTCGCAGCTCCACAGCCTGAGATCGCCGTCGGCGCTCAGCGCCCTGCCGATCGCCGCGAGGTCGTCCGCCGCATCGCCGAGCGTGTCGATCGACCAGGCGCCCGAGGTGAAATGCACCCGTCCCGGCGAGCCGTGCGCGATGACGTGCACCGCGTCGAGGTCGCGCCAGCCCTCCAGCGTCTCCGCAATCTGGCGCGAGGCCGGCCGATGGTCGTCGAGCACCACCGCCCGAACCTGCGGTCGCAGGTTGCCGAGGATGGTCTCGAGATCGGGGGCGTGGCGATCGACGAAGAGGATTTCGGAAATGCGGGCCATGGCGAGTTCTCTCTTGGCGCGAATTCAGCTCATTCAAACAGCGAAAGCCGGCTTGGCCGGCGGGCGAATGCGAAGGTGGCGAGGGGGCGCGCGATCATCTTGCCGGCGGCTCCCGGGTCGGCTTGCCCGGGACCTTCACGGTAAGGTTCGTGGCGGGCTGGAAGGCGCCGGCGGCATCGAAGGTGCCGATCTCCAAGGCGCCGCTGGCATCCGGAACCTTGACCGTCATGGCAACCGGCGTCGCCTGCTTCAGCGCGTTGGGCAGCACGACCTGGCCGACGATCGCCTTCTTGTCGTTGTCGACGATCGTGTAGGTGACAGGGCTGGGGTCGGCGCCGGCCGGCACGGTGCCGACAATGCTGACTTCGACCGCGAGAACTGCCGCATAGATACCCATTCCAACCTCCGTAAGTGGCGGTTGCGCGGCTACGCCGCCCGACCGCATGTCCAATTGCCAATTTCCGCCTAGTGCCTGAGAGCCGACCCGGTCGGTCGCAGCCGCCGCGGGAACCCCAGCGGCACGCGCAAGCGCACCGAGAAAATCCGCGCCCGCGTCGCCGGCGCCGACCTCGCAGCTCCACAGGTTGATGCCGCCATCAGGCCCAAGGGCCCGTCCGATCGCGGCAAGGTCGGCCTCATCGTCTTCGATGGTTCGAGCTGTCCATTCGCCGCCCGAGAAGCTCACGCGGCCGGGCGCGCCGTGTGCGATGACGTGCACGGCATCGAGGCTGCCGCGGCCCTCGAGCGCGGCGACCATCTGCCGAGCCGGCGCTGCAGCGCCGTCGAGCATGATCGCTTCGACCCCGGGTCTCAGGTTGCACAAGATCGTGTCGGGATCCGAAACCGACGGGTCGACAAAAGCGACTTCGAAGATGCTGGCCTTCGCGAAATCCCCGCCGGCGTTTAGGAGGTCGTCGACGCGTTCTTCGCCGGCACCGGACGTACGGGCGACGATTGGAGGCGCGAGCACCGGCACTGTCGAGGCGCATCTCGGCCCGGCGTCCATCGGTCGCCGCCAACGCCGATAAACAGATGCAGCCGAAGGTCTGCCTCCGGCGACCCGCTGCTGACCAATACTGGCACAGTCGCAGGTAACACTGCCCCGCTGCGCACGAGATCTCACCCGATACAACGCACACTCCCACACTCAATGCCGCCGGTCTGCCGGCGACACTTGCGAGGAACTCGGAACGGGAACTGCCTGCCTCTGACGCGAGGCAAGCATAGACGCAGCTATAGGTGGTGTGCGGACGCACACCTCCCCCCCTCATCTGCGAAGGATTCTACCCCCCAGCTCTCTCAACCCAATCCCACATCGTCACGGCTTTCAGGCCGCAACGGCGGTGGACACCATGCATATTAGTAAATTAGAAAATTGTTGCTTTGTAAATTACTGGTAGCCAATTTGTTAACGATTCTACAACCTTTGGTTAAGATCCGAAGCGCCGGCCGCTTACCGCCGCGGCGAAACGGGAGGTTCGACAGGCTTCAACGCGGTGGCGAAAAATGAAGTCGGCACAATGGTTTCGCAGCGCAAGGAGCGGCGTTGTCGTCGAAGTCCGGGCCAGTAGCGACCAGCAGTCTGTTCAAGAACCAATTGGACATATCCGGAGGCGCCGATTGTCCCGAAGTAGACACCCGTGGCACCTCTTCACCGGCTATCGCATCTTTCTTGCAGACTGCTAACCATGATCGCTAAGGTTAATAAAGAATGACGCGGGACGGCTCGGCATGAACCATGAGACTAACAGAGCCGGGATGATTTCGAAGCGCGTTACGCCAGAGCAAGGCTATGCGGGCGCCGCAACTGACAATCTCATCGAGCGACGGATGACGAACGGCAAGCGGCTTTGCCTCAACATGATCGTCAGGAACGAGATGGCGAACCTCGAGCGCTGCCTCGGCGCGGTTGCCGACCATATCGATTGCTGGGTCATCGGCGACACGGGATCCACCGACGGGACGCAGGATTTCATCAGATCGTTCTTCGCAGCCCGCAACCTGCCCGGCGAGCTGCACGAATTCCCCTTCCGCAATTTCGAGCAGGCGCGCAACGAAGCGCTCGACCACGCCTACGCCTCGGCGCTGTCCTACGACTACCTCCTGTTCGACGACGCCGACATGGAGCTCGTCGTCGAGGACGTGGGCTTCCGCGGCAAGCTCGATGGCGCCGGCTACAGGCTGCTACAGCGATCGGGGTCCGGCCTCGCCTATTGGAACACCCGCCTGGTAAGGCGCGATGCCGGCGCGCGCTATCACGGCGTCACTCACGAGTATCTCGATGTTCCGGGAGGCGTGGAGGAGCTGCGCAGCGCCTGGTACAAGGATCACGCCAGCGGATCGAACCGCGTCGACAAGTTCGAGCGCGACGCCAGACTGCTGTCGGAAGCGCTCGAGAAGGATCCCGAGAACCACCGCTACTGGTTCTACCTGGCGCAGTCCTATCGCGATGCGGGACGAACGACGGAGGCCGCCGTCGCCTATGCCAAGCGCGCCGGCATGGGCGGTTGGGACGAGGAGGCCTGGAACGCTCGCCTTCAGCAGGCACGCTGCCAGCGCCAGCTTGGCGACGACGAAGGCTTTATCCGCCATGCGCTCGCCGCCTTCAACCAACGGCCGCAGCGCGCCGAGCCGCTCTACGACCTGGCGCGCTACTATCGCGAAAAGGGCATGAACGACGCCAGCGCGCTGTTTAGCGAAGCGGGGCTGGCGATCGGACGGCCCGAGCAGGACATCCTGTTCATCGAGGACTCGGTCTACACGACCGGCCTGCGGGAAGAATATGCGATCGCCGCGAACTACGCCCACGACCCCATCCGCAAGGATCGCGGCTTCGCGGCCTGCAACTGGCTGGCGCTGAACCGCGAGACCGGCGACGGCCCGAGGGACCTGGCGTGGTCCAACCTCTATTTTTACATGCGGCCGGCGCACGAAATCATGCCGTCCTTCAAGGCACAGCGGATCGATTTTACCGCGCCGGCGGGATATGTGGCGACCAACCCTTCGGTAGCGCGACTCGGCGACGCGATCGTGCTGTTGCAGCGAACCGTCAATTACACGCTGACCGATGGCGGCCAATACGTCACACCAGGTGACATGCCGATCAGCACTCGCAACTTCCTGCTGCGCCTCGACAGCGACCTCGTGAAGATGGGCGCGAGCGAAGTGCTGCCACCAGCCGATCTGCCCTCGCCCGCCTACGACCAGGTGCTTGGCTTCGAAGACATGCGGCTGTTCGCCTGGCGCGACGAGCTTTGGGGGCTATCCTGCGTGCGACAGCTGACGCCGGAAGGATGGTGCGAGCAGGTACTGGCAAGAATCGAAGACACTGAGCTCGGATCGCATATCCTCGCCGATTGGCGCGTCGTCCGCCCGGCCGGTCAACGGCAGCATGAAAAGAACTGGATGCCGCTGGTCGAGCGCACTTCCGACGGCAGTGACCGGCTCCGCTTCATCTATCTTTGCGACCCCACGAAGATACTCGACGAGAACGGCCGGACGGTATCGGAGCAGGAGCCAATGGTTGCGGCGCCGCAGTTCAGCGGCAGCTCGCAGGCAATTTTGTTCGACGGCGGCTGGCTGGCGCTGGTGCACGAGGCGCGCGCCAGGCCAAACGAGGGCAGGCGTTACTACCAGCACCGCTTCGTCTGGTTCGATGCCGCGTACCGGCTGACCAAGGTTTCGCGGCCCTTCTACTTCAACGCCAAAGGTGTGGAGTTTGCCGCCGGGCTCGCCTGGCATCCCGACACCAAGCGGCTCATGATCTCCTACGGGGCAGGCGACAGCGAGTCGTGGATTGCGACGGTGCAGGCCGAGGAGGTCGCTGCGTTCCTCGACGACGTTGCGGACCTGGCTTCGGACCGGGCGGTTGCCGGTACCGGCATCAAGCCGACGCTACCTCTCACTTTGCCGGGCGTGGGAGACGCCGAGCGGACCGGCAGCAGCGGCGGCCGCCCCAACAGCGCCGGCGCACGCAGCGAGCCGAGGTCTCTCGCGTTCCGTTCGGGCCAGACAACAGAGGAATTCTTTCGCAAATTCGCGCCATTCCTGGAAGCGGTCGACTCGCCGGCGGAACGGCGCCGGCATTCACGTGAGTTCGATCGGCGCATCGTGCCGTTCGTCAGCGACGGCGCGGCTCTGCCGCAGATCCACTGCTTCTATGAGGTGCTTTCCGACAAGGCCGAGCACCGCACTCTGATCGCCGCCACCACCTCGATGAGGGCCGCCGGCCACCCGGTGCGCGTATGGAGCTATTCACCGAACAGATTAGAATTTCTGCTGTGGCACGGAATCGAAGTCAGCGCCGCCGACGACGTCATGCCGCGGGCCACGTTCGAGCGCATCGTCGCCGGGTCCGAGATCAGGTATTTCAGCGACATCTTTCGCTACGCCGTGCTCTACGAGCATGGCGGGCTATGGATGGATTCCGACATCGTCATGCTGCGGCCGTTTCCCTTCAATGGCGATCATTTCTTCAATCTGCAATGGCGTGGATCGCACAAGGGTCACTTCATTTGTGGCAATGTTATCCATGCCAAGCCCTACAGCCGGCACCTCAGGGCGCTTTATGAGATGTCCATCGAGCGCTTCCACGCGGCAAGGGGCAAGGAATTCGGTGACATCGGGCCAAAGCTGCTCTCCGATTACATCGCCTCGGATGCCGGATCCGCGTTGCACGACCAGGTATTCAGCCCGATGTTCTTCAACTCGATCGACTGGACGGAGATAGACAGGTTTGAAAAACCGATCGCGGAACTGGCTGACTATCTGAACGATGAGCGCGTTTTCGGCGTCCACCTTTGGACGGCGCGCAACGAAGCGAGGCCTGCCGAAAAGAACACCCCGTTCATCGCGCAGCTTGTCAGCCCATTGGAGGGCTTTCCTACTTTCACGAGCCTCGCCGACAAGTTCAACACCGATAAGAACCGGCATACCGGCAACCGTCATGCTTACGCCAGGATCTACGATCGCCTGCTGTCGAGCCGCCGGCTTTCCTTGCGAAGGCTTATGGAGATCGGGCCGTGTCGCGTGCAGGCAGACGGCCAGAACGAGACGCCCACAGTTTCGCTGTGGCAGAGCTATTTTCCCTTCGGTCAGGTGATCGGCGTCGACCTGACGGATTTTTCGCGACTCAATAACGAGAGGTTCAAATCCTTCGTCTGCGACCAGTCCAGAGTGGAGGATCTTCAACGGGTGGCCGCGCAACTCGAACCTGCCTCGTTCGACGCGATCATCGACGACGGCAGCCACGCGTCCTTCGACGAACAGCTTACACTGCGCGAGTTCTTTCCGCTGCTTGCCGATGGCGGATGGTATTTCATCGAGGACCTCGACTGGCAGCCTGCTGGTGAAAACCCCGCCAAGATAACGCTGACCAAGACATTGTTGCGCGAAATCAAGGAATACGGATTGGCGCGGTCAATCGATCCGCTCGGTATCAGCACCCTTGCCGGGCAATTTGCCGAGGTTTTGTTCTTCGATAGCCACTACGAGCTCGACCGGGCAAAATTGCTCGGCGGGCTCGTGGCCATTCGCAAGCGCGGCAGGTCGGGCTGGTCAGCATAGGAACTTCGCAGGGGCGGGGGAGGCGTCGTGAAGGTCGCGGTCTATACCATCGCATTGAACGAAGTCGCCAACGCGGAACGCTGGGCCAATTCCGCCGCCGATGCCGATTATCGGATAGTGGCCGACACCGGCAGCACCGACGGCACAGTGGAGAGGCTCGCCGCGGCGGGCGTCTCAGTGCACAGTATAGCGGTTCGTCCGTGGCGCTTCGACACCGCTCGTAATGCCGCCATGGCGTTGATCCCACCCGATGTCGATGTCTGCTGCACGATGGACATGGATCGATTCCTCGAACCAGGCTGGCGAGCGAAACTGGAGGCTGCATGGACCGGTGAGACTACCGCGCTATTTTGCCGAGTATCTTATCGATCGAGCCCCGATGACCCCGTCGAGCTGCGCGGCTGGCCGGCGAAGAATTTTCATCACCGCTGGGGATACCGATTCAAGCGGCCCGTTCACGAAGCGCTGGTGTTTACGGGGGAAAGGGAGGTCGCTGCGAACTGCAGCGACATCATGATGTATGAGGTGCAGGATTTGTCCAAGCCGACGCGCAGCAACTACCTGCCGCTGATGGAAGTGGCGCACAAGGAAGATCCCGACGACGCGCAGATCTGTTTCTGGCTCGGACGGGACCTGATGTGGGCCAGCCAGCAAGAGCGGGCCGTCGAACTGCTGGAGCGCTACCTAGCCTTGCCGACAAGCAGATGGGGCGAAGAACGATCCGAGGCCATGCGCTACATCGCGCGCATGCGCCCCGAGCAAGGGTCAGCTTGGCTGGACAAAGCCCGGATGGAAGCGCCGCATCGCCGCGAGATCTGGCTTGACCTCGCCGAGGAATTCCACGGCAAGGCCGACTGGCTCAATCTTTTTTGGGCTTGCAGTAACGGCATCGAGAAGACCCACCGCACAGGAAGCTACTTGGATGACGCGAACTGCTGGGGTTTTCGACTATATGATCTCGGGGCTATCGCGTCTTGGCACCTGAATGCCATGGACCGGGCGGTAGAGTGGGGACAAAAAGCGCTCGCGCTCGATCCAGACAGCCAGCGCCTCAAAAGCAATCTGGATTTCTTCGTTCGGCGACGGGAGGAGGTTCGGCTGCAAGGATGAGCGAGACTTCTGATTCCTCGCGCGCAAGGCTCTTCACGGCATTCGGCACGGTGCTCTTCGTCGACCCGTCCACCGGTGAACTGCGCCACGGCGCCGTCGAAAGCAGCCCGGCGAACGCGTATTTCGAGTCCGGCATGAGTTCGGTCGGCAGCTACAGGCGGGGGCAACTCGTCTTCGTTGCCGGCGATCTACGCGAGCCGATAGATTGTTACCGCGACCGTTGCCTGACGGCCTCGCAGTCGCAGCGTCACCATCAATCGGATGGTGTGGATACATTCGAACTGATCCCTCTCGAGCGCGGCTTGCTTGCGCTGAGATCCGGCGGCCATTTTCTATCGGCCATACCGGACGGACGGATGATGCACCGCGCCTCGGTTTGCAGCACATGGGAATTGTTCATCGCCTCCGAGAACTGGTGCACCGACAGTCCCGGGTCCGCGCCGAACGGAACTTGGCGCCGCGACAGAGTTGGCTTTAACCAAGGTCACGTTGAAGGCTACATCGTCCACCCCTTGATCCGAATGAAGTCAAACCGGCAACCACAGGCCAAAAAGATTTTGATCTACGGTTACACCAGATGGTCGCATGGCCGGGTCTACTACGACCTGTGCCGGCATCTACATGATCGTGGCTACCTGGTTGACATTCTCGATTGGCAGCAGGATCACGCTGAATACGCTCGAGAACTTATTCTAGGTTACGACTTTGTCATGTCGGCCCTCGATGGGATATCCACACTGGTGGACATTTATAGTGTCCCCTTTGAAAAAATCATCGCCATCTCGCATTCCGAATTCGACATACGGATGCTGATCGAGCAGAAGGGCGTCCAAGTCTTCGAAAAATTCGCCAACTATGGCGTCGTTAGTGAGTCTCTCTACTCGGCTTCAGCGATGCGCGGCATTTCGAGGTTGCCGAGAGTAGTATCACTCGGCGTCGACTACGAGAGCTTCTTCTCAGATTTGCCGACCAGCCTGACAAAGGTCGGCTACGCCACTTCGATGTCGGCGCTAACATATGACGTTGAATGGAAGCGCGGACATTTGGCCGAAGCCGCCGCGCGAGATGCGGGCCTGGCATTCAAAGTTGCAGGCTCGACAGGCAATCAGATTTCGTTCCACGACATGCCTGATTTCTATCGAAGCGTTGACGCTGTCCTGACGTCCTCCCTTAACGAGTCCGGTCCGTTGTCAGTGCTTGAAGGAGCGGCCGCGGGAAGGTTGGTGATAGGAACACCCGTAGGCCATTTTCCCCTAAAGGCCTACCAAGGCGGCGGCATCATAGCGCCGATCGAAGCCGAGAAGTTCATGGCTTTCACCGCGGCCACCCTGCGGTACTACAAAGAAAATCCGTCTGCATTTGTGGACAAGTGCAAATCCACCCAAGAGGCCGCGCGCAAGTTCGCTTGGGCGCACGTCCTCGATGACTGGATCGACCTGTTCGAGGTGTCGACAGGCACCAACTCCCAACCACACCGCTCAAGCCGAGGCGTGAAAAGCGAATCCGAAATAACGAAAGCCGTTATATGCGACATAAATTGGTTGTCGTCCTATCTGGCAAATGAGCACTACTACCTGATCCGCATTCTAAGCGAGCGTTATGGCTTCGAGATCATTGACTCCATGGCGATCGACCTTTCCGACGAATCAACAATCGCAAGGCTGAACGCCTTCTCGGTTCTCCTAATTGCGTATCAGGGACGACTTCATATCCCGATGCATAAGATATCAGCAATAAAAATATTAAAGATTGACGATCTTGTCAGTTATGATTCAAATTATGATGAACTCTTGAATAAACTTGTTTCAGGGTCTGACTTCATAATAAGCCCATATGCTTATGTTTTTTCTGAGCATTTCGAACATAATGCTGTCACCTGGATTCCCTACTCTTCTGGACTTGAAGGTTTCAGGAATTACGATCATGTGACGTTCAACAATGACCCAATAGGAAAGATCCTCGTTTCCGGAAGTATCGCCGCCGATAGACCGTTGAGAGCCTACGCCAGCAGCTTAGCTGACAACAGAATAGAGATTCTCAATCACCCCGGATATCATAACAAATACGACGAAAATAGTCCAGAAACCGTAGGAATTAAATACTATGAAACTCTTTCAAAATATTTATGCTGCTTTTGTGATGGCCATCATTACAGATACGTCCATCTAAAGAATTTTGAAATTGCCTCAGTCGGCTCCCTCTTGCTGGCAGACAAAATAATCGAGAAGGAACTCAAAGAGCTCGGGTTCATAGACGGCGAAACATGCGTTCTGTGTGACAAACCCAGCTTTCTGGATCGGGTCTCATGGATCCTTGACCCAAATAATCGTCCGGAGGTGGACAGAATCAGGCGCGCCGGCATGGATCTGGTCAGGACAAGGCACATGACAAAACATCGTGCGGAACAGATTGACAGGTTGGTCGATTCAATAATTTCTGATCCGTCAGTCAGGGAATCGAAGGGACCTCCAGAACTTCGTCAGCCAGGGTCGGCTTCCGCTTAGTTTTCGAAAGCGGCCCAATCTTATCCCCTCGCCCCTGCCATAAACCTGTCTTGACCCAATCTCACGCCTAACGAGCAAGCGACGTGAGTTCACCGAGTCCTAGAGCGTTTCACCGTTTCATGAAAACGGCGAACCGCTCTATCTCTTTGTTTCTACGCTATTCCGGACGGAAAACCGCTCACACTTTTCCTGGAATTGCTCTAGGCAGGTCAATCCTCCTTAGGGACCAAGAGGAAATTATCATCCATCAGCAGGCGGTGGCGAATGATATAGTTATTATTTCTGCACCATGACTCAAGGTTCGACTGCCCGCTTTTCCATACTTCGATGAGAATCGAAGGTCTGCATACGGAGATTGTCTGCCGCAAACCTTCTAACACATCAAACTCCGAACCTTCTACGTCAATCTTTATAAAACCAATTGACCTTTCACGAATAATTTCGTCCCCGGTGACACAATCGACGGTACCAAATTCGTCGGGAATCAGCTGCGCTCCACCGATATTACCGCTTGACGGATACGATACTCTCATCTTCCCGGGCCGCGAGGCGAGGGCGACACCTAGATGATCTGTGTTTACGTTCCTGCATTCGTTGAGGAGGATATTTATTTTTAGAATACTAAAAGCATCAGGATTTGGCTCTATGGCAATTATTTCTTTAATGTCACAAAATTTTGATAAGAATATGCAATGATTGCCAATGTTGGCGCCTACATCTAGAAATATATTGTCATTGCGAATTTCATTCTTAATTATATTTAATGCATCTCTGTCATAGAAATCCCCACGCAGCAAACACGATTGAATATAGTCTGACCTATTTGATATGAAGAAACGTATTATGCGACCATCGATCCTGTGCGAAACTACCGTTCCTGTTATTTCGGAAGCATCGTTCCTGAAATGAAATAATTCCCAACTCTTGCATTCGGTTCTGGACAGGGTGATTCGCCCATCCGGCTCGGCGCACAGGAAAAGACCGTTCATTTTAAGACCAAATTCGGTATCAGTAGTCCCTACTATGGTAAATTGACCTCCAACGGCGCTGTTCAGCTCAATCAAATTACTTCCAGAATTAAAGCGGGAATGATCAGGCAAGGAGAGAGCATCATATCGAGCGCCTCCCTCAAGACAGAAGAACTGGCCTCTATCTCCTTCTTTTATGAAGACAGCATTCTGTGGATTATTTTCCATCTTTCCATGCTGGAGTTGACCTGAATACTTTTCGACGAACACCATCGTGCCGTGACTAGTGAAAACGCTGGACGAGCCAGTTGGATTTGGCATCGCTCCCATAACATCGGCCTCCATGACTCCCTGAAATCGCGAGCGTAAGGTAGCTGATATAGCCAGTTTTGCAAAAGTCTGGGGTAACTGGCGGTGTCGGACCCTTAGCCAACGACCGGCCCACTTAGCGGCTTAGCAGGCTATGGAAAACTCTTTCATCAAAGGTCTGTCCATGCTTCGATTCCACATGAATGATCGGAGGATCAGATGCGCGGCACAGATGACGCAAACCGGTTGGTTGCAGCGGACCGGCCGAAGCAGGCCGCCACAATGGCCCTCAGGACAACTGACTTTTGCATCGGGAGAGAGCCCAACGGCTCTGGTTTTCCGCAACTTGTTAGAAGTGAACTGGAATGAAACGGCGCGACTTCGTTGTGTTGGTGACTGGTTTGGGAGCTTCACACAGGACCCTTTCCGCGTCCTTATGTTGGTTTGGTTCGGATAAGATCCTTTCAGCGTTACAGGTACGCGCCTCCTTGGTTTCTTCTCATATCACGCTCCTCTCCGCTCCCATCGAACTCGCGGGCGACTGGGGCCGTATGCTTCCGCGCTCGGTAGATCTGGTCCTCGAGCGCATGCGGCACGCGTGTCTGGATGGTGTCCGCCTCGTCTCCGACCGTCAGCCGGCGCGGCTTCGCGTTGACGAGCACACTTCGGGGCAGCCCGCGATTTGGCTGCACCCGGACAGCAGCGACATGGCGTGGATCATCGTCGATATCGGCGAGCGGGACTGGTCGAAGCTCGCCTACCAGTTCGGTCATGAGCTAGGCCATGTGACAGCCAACAGTTGGCAGGCGGACGCCAAGCCGGCGCCTCCTTGCCAGTGGCTCGAGGAGGCGGTGGTGGAGGCCTTCTCGTTGCGTGGTCTGGGACTTTTGGCAAAGAGCTGGAAAGCTGACCCACCCTTTGCCGGAGACAACGCTTTCGGCGATGCCATTGCCGACTACCGCGAGAACATCATCACGCGCTATCGCGCGCTCGCCGACAGCCAAGGGCTCACCCGCGATGCCGCAACTTGGTTCGCCGACCACCGAAACGAAATCGAAATCCCGGGGCTCAATCCGTTCGCACAAGCGATGTCTGTGACCATCCTTGCCCAATACGAGCAGGCGCCGGAGAGCGTCGAGGCGCTTGGCGCGCTAAACCGCTGGCCAGGGCGCGCGGCTGTTCCAGCCAGCCAATATTTCCAGCGCTGGAAAGAGAGTTGCGCCGAGTTGCAGGCCTCGCCACAGCTTCCAAGCCACTTGAGCGACCTGCTGCGAATTTCGGCCTATTAAAGCAATTCCAGGAAAAATGTGGGCGGTCTTCCATCCGAAATTGCGTAAAACAAAGAGACAGGGCGGTTCGCCGTTTCCGTGAGACGGCGAACCGCTCCAGGGCATGATAATCGTCCTTGAGCAAACCAACGGGTCGACATGTTGGGCACAGACGACTTCGCTGCAGCTCAGTCTTAAACTTCCGCCGTTTTCCCCCTACTCCCACTCGATCGTGCCCGGCGGCTTCGACGTCACGTCGTAGACCACCCGGTTGATGCCCTTCACCTCGTTGATGATGCGGGTGGCGGCGGCGGCGAGGAAGTTCATGTCGTAGTGGTAGAAGTCAGCCGTCATGCCGTCGACGGAGGTCACGGCGCGCAGGGCGCAGACGAACTCGTAGGTGCGGCCGTCGCCCATGACGCCGACGGTCTGCACCGGCAACAGCACGGCGAAGGCCTGCCAGATGGCGTCGTAGAGGCCGGCCTTGCGGATCTCGTCGAGATAGATGGCGTCCGCCTCGCGCAGGATCTCGAGCTTCTCGCGGGTGATGCCGCCCGGGCAGCGGATGGCGAGGCCGGGGCCGGGGAACGGATGGCGGCCGATGAAGCTCTCGGGCAGGCCGAGCTCCTTGCCCAGCGCCCTCACCTCGTCCTTGAACAATTCGCGCAGCGGCTCGACCAGCTTCATGTTCATGCGCTCGGGCAAGCCGCCGACATTGTGGTGCGACTTGATCGTCACCGACGGGCCGCCGGAGAAGGAGACGCTCTCGATGACGTCGGGATAGAGCGTGCCCTGCGCCAGGAAATCTGCACCGCCGAGTTTCTTCGCCTCTTCTTCGAAGACCTCGATGAACAGGCGGCCGATCGTCTTGCGCTTCTTTTCCGGATCGCTCTCGCCTTCCAGCGCCGAGATGAACTTGTCGGAAGCATCGACCAGGATCAGCGGCAAATTATAATGCTGGCGGAACATGTCCACCACGCCTTGCGCCTCGTTCTTGCGCATCAGGCCATGGTCGACGAGGATGCAGGTCAGCTGATCGCCGACCGCTTCGTGGATTAGCAACGCCGCGACGGAAGAATCGACGCCGCCCGACAGGGCGCAGATGACCTTGCCCTTGCCGACCTGTTGGCGGATCGTCTCGACCGCATGCTCGCGATAGGCGCGCATCGTCCAGTCGCCCTCGATGCCGGCGATGTTGTGGACGAAATTCCTGAGCAGCCTCGCGCCGTCCGGCGTGTGCACCACTTCCGGGTGGAACATGATGCCGTACATCCTGCGCTCGATATTGCCGAAGATGGCGAAGGGCGAGCTTTCCGACTTGCCGAGCACCTTGAAGCCCGGTGGCAGCTCGATGACGCGGTCGCCGTGGCTCATCCACACCTGGTGGCGCTGGCCGGGCGCCCACAGGCCGTCGAACAGCGGGCTTTCCTTCTCGATCTCGACGAAGGCGCGGCCGAACTCGCGGTGGTTGGAGCTTTCGGCGACGCCGCCCATCTGCACGCACATCGCCATCTGGCCATAGCAGATGCCGAGCACCGGCACGCCGGCGTCGAAGACGATCTGCGGGGCGCGCGGGCTGCCGATGTCGCCGGTCGAGGCCGGGCCGCCGGACAGGATCACGGCTTTCGGGTTGATGCGCTTGAAGGCAGCTTCGGCCGATTGGAACGGCACGATCTCGGAAAAGACGCCGGCCTCGCGGATGCGGCGGGCGATTAGCTGCGTGAACTGGCTGCCGAAATCGACAATCAGGACGGTGTCGGGATGATTGGCTGTCGTCGTCATGGCGAGCCTTTAGAGAAAGAACCGATTCGGCGCAATGGGTTGCGCGCTGCGGCTTTCCGTCTCCTTCTCGGCCTTATGCCAGATGGACCGCGCCGGATGCGATCGCCTGCTCGAGCAAGCCGATGGCAGCCGCGAGCTTCTCGTCGATGACATGCAGATATTCGGTCCAGTCGCCGACATGCTTGAGATCGGCCGCGCCGTCGGAAATGCCGCGCAGCCCGATCAGCGGCACGCCGAACAACTGGCAGGCGCGCAGGCAGGCGAAGGTTTCCATGTCGACCATATCGGCGTCGATCGCGTCATAGGCGATGCCGGAGACGATGGCGCCGCCGGTCGACAGCGTCGCAGTCCTGATGCCGGGGATGACGAAGGGCAGCGGCACCGACACCGGCAGGTCGAGGAAGGGCGTTGCGCCCTTCTCGAAGCCGAGCGGCGAAGCATCCATGTCGCGGTAGCTCACCGACACCGCCTGATAAATTTCCGCCTGCTCGAGCCTGCGGCTGCCGGCGGACCCCAGCGAGACGATGAGGTCCGGCAGCGCATCCTTGGCCTTGAGCGCTGCAAGTTCCGCGCCCAGCCGCACCGCGGCCTCGACCGGGCCGACGCCGGTCATCATCGGCGTGAAGAGCTTTTTCAGATGCGGGCCGTATTCGGCCTCGACCGCCATGACGAAGAGAACGGACTTGCCTGCGATCTTGACAGCGCTGGCCATGGATCAGCCTTCTATGCCGTCGCGGCCGACGACTGTCATCATCGTGCCTGTCATGGTGGCGATCAGCTTCGCCTCGCCGTCGGCGGCGAAAGCGTAGGCCTGGCCGTCGGCGACGATGATGGTGCGGCCGGGTTTGGTCACCGAACCGCGGAACAGGAAGCGCTCGCCCTTGCCCGGCGCCAGGAGATTGACCTTGAACTCGATGGTCAGAACGCTGGAATTCTGCGGCATCAGGGAGAAGGCGGCGTAGCCGCAGGCCGAGTCCAATGCGGTCGAGATGACGCCGGCATGCAGGAAGCCGTGCTGCTGGGTGAGTGCCGCCGAATAAGGCATCTCGATTTCGATGATGCCGGGCGTCACCAGGGTCAGTTCGGCGCCGATGGTCGCCATCGCCTCTTGCCGGGCAAAGGAGGCCCTGACGCGTTCCTCGAAATCGGGAGCGGGTACGATCTTGGCTGCTGCCATGGCCTGTCGCCTTCTCGTTTTGCTGGCGAAGCTTATTGCAGAGCCGGGAGCGACGCGCAATCTCAATTGCTGCACTGCAGCAAGGGCATCAATTCAGCCAGAGCAACGAGGCATTGAGCAAAGTGGCGAACGCGACCCAGGCGCCGTAGGGGACGAACAGCCAGGCGGAAACCCTGTCGCCGCTCCAAGTGCGGGCAATGAACATCAGGATGCTGGCCAACAGCAACAGGATGACGACCAGCGCAAGCCCCATCATCTTGGCGCCGAAGAATGTCGGCGACCAAAGGAAATTGAGGACCAGTTGGGCCGCCCAGAGCCTCATCGCCGCGCCGCCTGGTGGCTGCCGCCAGGTCCGCCAGCCGGCAATCGCAATCAGAATGTAAAGTACGGACCAGGTCGGGCCGAAGACCCAGTTCGGCGGATTGAAAGGCGGCTTGACCAGCGACGCATACCATTCGCCGGGCAAGGTAGCATAGCCGATCAGCAGACCGCCGCCGAGAACCAGCAGCACAAAGACGACAAGCGACAGGTATTTCTGCAAGCGCGCCCCATCCGGTTGACCCGGTACAAAACTGGAGCAGCGCGGTTGCCCGTCAAGAAGCGGTTCAACCGGCCCGGCGCAAGGCGTGGAAATAGAAGCCGTCGGTGCCGCTGAGCGCCGGCGACAGCGAGATGCCGCCGGCGTCCGCCACACGCGCGGCCTGCTCGTGACCGGGGAAGCGCCCGTTCCAGAGCGCTCGATGGTCGACCGGGGAAAAGCCCTTGTGACGTTCGCGGAAGGCGGCGACCTGCTCGCCATTCTCGGCGTCGAACACCGAACAGGTGATGTAGACCAGCAGGCCGCCGGGTTTGACGAAGGCTTGCGCGGTATCGAGGATCGCCTGCTGCTCGGCCCTGCGGGCATCGAGCTGCCGCTCGGTCAGCCGCCATTTGGCATCGGGCCGGCGCCGCCAGGTGCCGCTGCCGGTGCAGGGCGCGTCGATCAGCACGATGTCCATATGGCTGTTGAGCGGCGCCAGCTCGACCGGCTTGCTGACGATCTGGATGTTGCGGTTGTGCGAGCGGCGGATGCGCTCGAAGATCGGCGCCAGCCGCACCTTTTCGGCATCGTGGGCAAAGAGCTGGCCGCGATTGTCCATCTCGGCCGACAGCGCCAGCGTCTTGCCGCCGGCGCCGGCGCAATAGTCGAGCACCTGCATGCCGGGTTCGGCGCCGGCAAGGGCGGCGGCAAGCTGCGAGCCCTCGTCCTGCACCTCGAACCAGCCTTTCTGGAAGGCCGGTTCGGCCTGCACGTTGGGGTGCCGGCCGTCGCCGTCGATGGGCGGAATGCGGATGCCATACGCCGCGATCGCCGCCGGCGCGGCGCCGGTGCCCTGCAGTTCGGCCAGCACCTTGACGCGATCGGCCTGCAGCGTGTTGACCCTGAGATCGAGCGGCGGGCGCATCGCCAGCGCCGCCCCCTCCCCGACCCATGCTTCGCCATACGCCTGTTCAAGCAGCGGTGCGCACCAGTCCGGGACATCGGCCCGCACGGCGTCCGGCGCATCGGCCGGACGGCGCTCGGCAACCGCCTTCAATTCGCCGGCGCTGAGCAGCGGCGGCGCGAATTTGTCGCCATCCAGCGCATCGTTGAGCGAGCGTGCCGTCTGCCCCCACTCGAGCAGCAGCGCGCCGAAGCCGGTGGCGCGCGGCGTGTCCTCGCCGAACAGCCAGCCGGCCGAGCGTTTGCGACGCAGCGCGTCATAGACGATGTTGCCGATCGCCGCGCGGTCGCCGCCGCCGGCAAAGCGATGCGACAGGCCCCAGTCGCGCAAGGCGTCGGCCACCGGCCGGTGACGCCGGCCAATGTCTTCCAGAACCTCGATGGCCGCCGCCAGCCTTCCGCCCAATCGCATTTTGTCTTCCGTCGTTTCGCATATCGTTCCGGCCGCTCTTAAAGCGTTTCCGGCCAGGATTGAAACAGTTCTGTTCCGGCGCTCATACGTTGCCCATGCCGAGCGGTCGAGATGGCCGACACCGAAAACCTTGGCCGGCAATATCAAAAACCCGATCCGCAAGAAGGTTAGAGCTTTTCCTGCAATACATGATCAGCCTCTAATGCATAAACTGGCGAAGACAAGCAAGCATCGTGGCTTAACGGCCATGCTTTCCAAGATTCGCCGGCAGGAATACTCTTCCACCAGCGATTCGCGACGCGCACAATGCGGTTCAGGCGGATCCTATGAGGAGAGGGCAATGAAAACGTATATTGCAGAAATTCTCGGCACGTTCTTGTTGGTGTTCATCGGCACGGCCTCCGTGGTCACGGGCGGCTTCGGCGGCGCGCTGCCGCTCGGTCAGGAAGGCATCGGCCTGGCCTTCGGCATCGGCCTGATCGCCGCGGCCTATGCGATCGGCCCGATCTCGGGCGCGCATCTCAACCCGGCGGTGACGCTCGGCGTGTTCCTGGCAGGGCGCATGCCGGCCAAGGATGTCGTCCCCTACTGGATCGCGCAGGTCATCGGCGCCATCATCGCTTCGCTGGCGCTGTGGATCATCGTCTCCGGCAAGGCCGGCGAGCCCATCACCAACTTCGGCGCCAATGGCTGGGACGTGGAGAAATGGGGCATGAGCTCGGCCTTCCTGTGGGAGCTGATCGGCACCTTCACCTTCGTCACCGTCATCCTCGGCGTCACCAACGCCAAGCACACCACGGCCTTTGCCGGCTTGGTCATCGGCCTGACGCTGGCCGGCATCCACTTCGCCATGATCCCGGTGACCGGCACCTCGGTCAATCCGGCCCGTTCGATCGGCCCGGCGCTGTTTTCAGGCAGCGCCGCGCTCGGCCAGCTCTGGCTGTTCATCGTCGCGCCGCTGATCGGCGGGGCAATTGCCGGCGTCGTCGCCAAGGCGGGCATCTTCGAGAAGGACTGAATACAGCTCGACCAAAGAAGCAAAAAGGCGCGCGGCATGGCCACGCGCCTTTTTCCTTGGGAGGATACGACCTTACTTCGCGATGTCGAAGCGGTCGGCGTTCATCACCTTGGTCCAGGCCTTGACGAAATCCTTGACGAACTTCGCCTTGGCGTCGCCCGAACCATAGACCTCGGAAAGCGCGCGCAGTTGCGCGTGCGAGCCGAAGATCAGGTCGGCGCGGGTGCCGGTCCACTTGACTTGCTTCGTCTTGCGGTCGCGCGCTTCGTAGACCTCGTCCGAACCCGGCTCGGAGCCGGCGGCCGGATCCCAGACCGTCGCCATCGACAGCAGGTTGACGAAGAAGTCGTTGGTCAGCGTGCCCGGCTTGTCGGTGAAGACGCCGTGCTTTGAGCCACCGGCATTGGCGCCGAGCACCCGCAGGCCACCAACCAGCACGGTCAGTTCGGGCGCGGTCAACGTCAGGAGCTGGGCGCGATCGACCAGCATCGCCTCGACCGACATCGGCAGCTTGCCCCGGCTGTAGTTGCGGAAGCCGTCGGCAGTCGGCTCGAGCGCGGCGAAGGAGTGCGCATCGGTCTGTTCCTGCGAAGCGTCCATGCGGCCGGGCGTGAATGGCACCTTCACATCCGTGCCGCCGTCCTTCGCGGCCTTCTCGACCGCGGCGACGCCGCCGAGCACGATGAGGTCGGCGAGCGAGACTTTCTTCTCGCCGGCCTGCGCATCGTTGAACTCCTTCTGGATGGCTTCGAGCTTGGCCAGAACCTTGGAGAGTTGCGCAGGTTCGTTGACCGCCCAGTCCTTCTGCGGGCTGAGACGGATACGGCCGCCATTGGCGCCGCCGCGCTTGTCGGAGCCGCGGAAGGTGGAGGCAGAAGCCCAGGCGGTCGATACCAGTTCCGATACCGAGAGGCCGGAGGCGAGGATCTTGGCCTTCAGCGAAGCGATGTCGGCGTCGCTAACCAGCTCATGGTCGACGGCCGGGATCGGATCCTGCCAGATCAGCTCTTCCTTGGGCACGAGCGGGCCGAGATAGCGCACCACCGGACCCATGTCGCGGTGGGTGAGCTTGAACCAGGCGCGGGCGAAGGCGTCGGCGAATTGCTCGGGATGCTGGTGGAACCGGCGCGAGATCTTCTCATAGGCCGGGTCGAAGCGCAGCGCGAGGTCGGTGGTGAGCATCGCCGGCGCATGGCGCTTGGAGGAATTGTGCGCGTCCGGCACGGTGCCGGCGCCGGCGCCGCCCTTCGGCGTCCATTGATTGGCTCCGGCCGGGCTCTTCGTCAGCTCCCATTCGTAATTGAAGAGATTGTCGAAGAAGTTGTTGCTCCATTTGGTCGGCGTCGTCGTCCAGATCACCTCGAGACCGGAGGTGATGGCGTCGCCGGCGATGCCGGAGGCATGCTTGCTCGACCAGCCGAGGCCTTGCGCCTCGATGCCGGCCCCTTCCGGCTCGGCGCCGACAAGGGCGGCGTCACCGGCGCCATGCGTCTTGCCGAAAGTGTGGCCGCCGGCGATCAGCGCCACCGTCTCTTCATCGTTCATAGCCATGCGGCCGAAGGTCTCGCGGATGTCGCGCGCGGCAGCGATCGGGTCCGGCTTGCCGTTCGGGCCTTCCGGGTTGACGTAGATCAGACCCATCTGGACGGCGCCGAGGTGACCCTTGAGCTCACGGTCGCCCGAATAGCGCTCGTCGCCGAGCCACTTGGCTTCCGAACCCCAGTTCACGTCCTGCTCCGGCTCCCAGACGTCGGCGCGGCCGCCGGCAAAGCCGAACGTCTTGAAGCCCATCGATTCCAGCGCGACGTTGCCGGTGAGGATCAGAAGGTCGGCCCAGGAGATCTTGCGGCCGTATTTCTGCTTGACCGGCCACAGCAGGCGGCGGGCCTTGTCGAGATTGGCGTTGTCCGGCCAGCTGTTCAGCGGCGCGAAACGCTGCTGTCCAGCACCCGCGCCCCCACGGCCGTCGCCGATGCGATAGGTGCCGGCGCTGTGCCAGGCCATGCGGATGAAGAGCGGGCCGTAGTGGCCGAAGTCGGCCGGCCACCAGTCCTGCGAATCCGTCATGACCTTATGCAGGTCCTTGACCACCGCATCGAGGTCGAGGCTGGCGAATTCCTTGGCGTAGTCGAAATCCTCGCCCATCGGGTCCGAGAGGTTCGACTGCTGGTGCAGAACGGAAATATCGAGTTGGTTCGGCCACCAATCCTTATTGGTCCTGCCGCCATGTCCATGCGCGACGGGGCATTTGCCAGCGCTGTTGTCGTCGGTTTTCGCGTCCATCCTAGTCTCCAAATCTGCCGAGGTTTGATTCTTGCCGGGTTGATTTCTGCCGGGAATTCCGGGGCGGCCAGCAGGCTGCGCCAATCTGGAATGATTCCAGACTAGGCCGGCCAGTCGATAAAGACAAATTGCCTTTCCTGTTTTTTTCAATAAGATTTTCTTATGATCGGTATCACCATACGTCAGATGCTCTACTTCGATGCGTTGGCGCAGACGCTGCATTTCGGCCGTGCCGCCAAGCTCGCAGGCGTCAGCCAGCCGGCACTCTCCGCGCAGATCGCGGAAATGGAGGAGCGGCTCAACTGCCTGTTGTTCGAGCGCGGCGGCAAGACGGTGCGCCTGACCAACGAGGCAACTGCGCTGCAGCCCCGCATAGAGCGCATCCTTGCCGACATTCGTGACGTCGAGACGACGGCGCGGCGCGGCCGCCCGGCGATGGAAGGCCGGTTCCGCCTCGGCATCATCCCGACGGTGGCGCCCTATCTGTTGCCGCATGCGCTGCCCGAATTGCGGCGGCAATACCCGACGCTGCAGCTCGAACTGCGCGAGGCGGTGACCGCCTCGCTGATCGACGACGCGGCCTCGGGCCGGCTCGACGCCTTCATCGCCGCTTTGCCGCTCGACCATCCGGGCCTCGTCAGCGAAGCGCTCTTTCCCGACCGTTTCTTCCTCGCCGTGCCGGCCGGCGACCCCGCCTTCGCCTCGCCGCCGGTGCCGCCGGAGAGCCCGGCGCTGGAACGGCTGATGCTTTTGGAAGAGGGCCACTGCCTGCGCGAGCAAGCCCTGGCCGTCTGCGGCAGTGTGCGGCCGGTGGCGATGGCCAGCTACGGCGCCACCAGCCTGACCACGCTTCTCCAGATGGTGGCGCACGGGCTGGGCGTGACGCTGGTGCCGGAAATGGCGGCAAGTGCCGCCGGCGTCATGCCGGATTTGAGGATCGTGCCGTTCCAGGAGCCGATGCCGCAACGCATGATCTGCATGGCCTGGCGGCGCAACAAGGTCCGGCAGGACGAATGCGTGGAACTGGCGCGGATTATACGCGGGTTGGATGCGGCGGTGCTGGCGTGAAGCGCCTTCGAGGCGACCCTGTTCTTCGCTGAATTTCTCGTAGCCTGGCTGGCCTCGCAGGGCCGTGACAGGCTTTATGTCTCACACCACACTTGTCCACACTATTTGATGTAGACGAGCACGTACCTGTTTTTGTAGGGCTGGTAGTATTTCGTGCCGCACTGCCAAACCACGATCCCACCGCTATAGGTGGTCTTCACGCAGCCCTTTGGAAGTGTGGTGATGTAGATGGTGGTCCTCTGGATGACGACCGTCTTTGCTTCCACTGATGCGATGAAACCGAATCCGGAGTCGCCCGCCATCGACGAAATCGCGAGCAAAACTCCAACGGCAAATGTGCGCGCAAACAAACCGCGTCTGATCATAGGTTTCCCCTCTCCTTAATCTGCAGAATTTCTAATATAACACCAGCGAGCGAAAGCCTCAACGGATCGATTGATTCCGTTCCATCGAGACTAGGCCAGATCGTCGATGCGGCCCCCGTCACAGCCGGACCCTAAATCAGTGACCGGCAACAATTTCACGGCACAAAGATCAGAAACACATAGGTAAAAAACACCACGACATGGACCATGCCGGTCAGGAACGTCGTTCTTTCCGTGCTGAAGCTTACGGCGCATGTGAAAAGCGCCAGGACCAAAAGCACCGCGTCAGCCGCAGGTAGTCCCAGGGTCAATCCTCTGCCCGTCAGCAGGCTGGCGGCTGCCACTCCCGGTATCGTCAGACCGATCGTGGCGCAGGCGGAACCCATCGCGACATTCAACCCACGCTGCAACTCATTGTTGAGCGAAGCGCGAATTGCCGAAATGGCCTCCGGCATTAACACCAGCCCTGCGATCATTGCCCCGACAATGCTGTCGGACTGCGTCACCTGGTAGGCAACGAGCGTGTCTTCGACACTTGCGGCGACCTGCTCGGCGAGCATGACAATTCCGATCAAGCCACCGAACAGCAGCAGCGCGCTGGCGGCAATGCTTTCGTGAAGGGCAGGTTTAGTCGCAATGTGCGCCTCTCCCTGCACGAAGTCCTCCCGGTGCCGAACGGTCTGGGCGAACACGAAACTTGCATAGAGCAGCACTGAAAGGACGCTGACAAAACCAAGCTGGGCCGCCGAAAATGTGCCGGGATCCGTGGCTTTGGTATAGGTCGGCAGAATAAGCGTCATCACGGTCAGCGCTATCAGAACCGACAGATAGGCGCTGGTCCCTTGCCGGACGATCGCCTGCTTGCGATGGCGCCAGCCGCCAAGCGTGAGGCATATGCCGACGACGCCGGTCGAGGTTATCATCACCGTCGAGAAAACGGACTCGCGCGCCAGCGTCGGGTTGTTTTCTCCATGCAACATCATGGAGACGATGATCGACACTTCGATTGCCGTCACCGCAAAAGTCAGCACCAAGGTTCCATAGGGCTCCCCCACGCGCCGGGCGAGCGCCTCGGCGTGGTCGAGCACCACGAAAATCGTGGTGAACATGATCGCGCTCGACAGCGCGCCAACGACAATCCTAACGTTCAGCGACCCTTCGTCGACCGAAAGGCCGCTGGCCCTCACGCCAAGAGCCATTGCCAAGGCAGCCAAAGGCATCACCCAAGACACCACCGCTCGCCCGTAACCGCCCGATGCGGCCTTGGACGTTGCAACCCTGGGTATTTGCTTAGGCCTGTCTTGGAGCATCCAGCCAACATTCCACGAGATCGGCGGCCCTTGCCGACCAGCGTCCGCTGGTCCCGCTAACTCGTAGGGTACGCCGAGCCCTAGAGCACTCTATTCCAACTCCGGAGGCAAAATCACCGAGCAATTTTGCTGGAATTGCCTTGGTGGCCCTATTGGGACGTATTCTCCTTGACGACCTTCTGGCATTGCGGCGTCAGGTCACTCAGATGATCGTTCAGGCACTTGATGATGCGGCCTCCGCCCTGCTCCACACCCTTGCAGAATTTCTCGTAGTCAGACTGGCAGGCTTCGCGCTCGGCCGCGGTCTGCGCAAATGCGACATTGGCCGTCATCTGAGTTGCCAGAAAAAGCACGCTTAACGCAATCCGCATGACAAACTCCTCAAAAAAAGCTAGGTTCACGCAATTTCACAGCAATACGATTTATATACCGAAGTATTCAGAGGGGCAAAATGGTTTTCTCGTGGAGGAGAGCCGCGCCGACGGCGGGTTTATTCGCAATTGCAGCAATTTTATTGTGCTCTTGCAGCAAAGAAAACAGTTACGAGCCGCCCCCGCCACCCAAGATAGATGTAGCGCTCCCGGTCAAGCAGACTGTAACGCCCTATCTCGAAGCCACAGGCAGCGCCGCGGCGGTGAACACGACGCCGCTGGTTGCACGTGTCGCCGGCTTCATCCAGGAAATCGACTATAAGGACGGAGATGAGGTCAAGGCCGGTACAAGGCTGTTCCTAATCGAACAGGATACCTACCAATTGGCACTCGAACAGGCGCAGGCCGGGCAGGGTTCGGCCGACGCCTCCGCCAAGCAGTCCGGAGCCGACCTGAAGCGGCAGCAGGAACTGCTGTCACAGAAGATCATCTCGCAATCGACCCTCGATCAGTCCGCCGCCGCGGCGGATGTCGACGCCGCCAAGCAGAAGCAGAGCGCGGTCGACGTCCAGCAGGCTCAGCTCAATTTGAGCTACACCGAGGTCAAGGCGCCGTTTTCCGGCATCGTCGGCGCCCGCCAGGTGTCGATCGGGCAACTGGTCGGCGCCGGCAGCGCCACCACGCTCGCGACCCTGGTTCAGCTCGCGCCCATCTATGTCAACTTCAACATATCGGAGCAGGACGTGCTGCGCATTCGCGCCGCCATGGCCAAACGAGGCATCACCGGCAAGGACCTCAAGAAGATACCGGTCGAAGTCGGCCTGCAGAACGAGACAGGCTATCCGCACAAGGGAATGCTGGACTACGCCTCCCCTGAGGTTACGGCCACCACCGGCACGCTCGCGGTGCGCGCCGTGCTGCCCAACGACGATCGGGCATTGCTTCCAGGCTATTTCGTGCGCGTGCGAGTGCCGCTGGGAGAAGAACCGGACGCGCTGCTGGTTCCCGACCGAGCGATCGGGAGCGACCAGAGGGGCCGCTACCTGCTCGTCGCCGGAAAAGACGACGTCGTCGAGGAGCGTCCGGTCGAGATCGGCCAGCTTGTCGGCGTCTTGCGCGTGATCAGCAAGGGGATCACCGCGGAAGACCGCGTTCTGGTCTCCGGCCTGCTGACCGCCGTGCCTGGCCAGAAGATCGAGCCGCAGGTGAAAACGCTGGACGCGGCTACGGCCGGCGGCGCTGCGCAATGATCTCCAAATTCTTCATCGAGCGGCCGGTCCTGGCCAATGCAATCGCCATCCTCATGGTCGTCATCGGCCTGGTCTCGCTCTTCGGCCTGCCGGTGGCGCAATATCCCGACGTTGTGCCGCCGACCGTTTCGGTGACCACCCGCTATCCTGGCGCCAGCGCGCGCTCGGTGATCGACACGGTGGCGCTGCCGATCGAGCAGCAGGTCAACGGCGTCGAGGGCATGCTCTACATGCAGTCCTTCTCCGCGTCGGACGGCAGCTACAATCTGACCGTCACTTTCCAGATCGGCACGGATCTGGACCAGGCGCAGGTGCGTGTCCAGAACCGGGTGTCCACTGCGCTGGCATCGCTGCCGCAGGCGGTGCAGGTGCAGGGCGTCAACGTCCAGAAGAAATCGACCTCCATCCTCGAGATCGTCACGCTGACTTCGCCGGACAAGCAATATGACAGCCTTTATCTCGCCAACTACGCAACCATCCGGCTGAAGGACGAGCTCTCGCGCATACCCGGCGTCGGCAACGTGAACGTGTTTGGCGCGGGGCAGTATTCGATGCGCGTCTGGCTCGACCCGCAGAAGATGCAGGTGCGCGGCCTTACCACGCAGGACGTCGTCCAGGCCCTGCAGCAACAAAGCGAGCAGGTCACCGCTGGCCAGGTCGGCGCGCCGCCTGCGCCCGACGGACAGTCCTTCCAATATACGATCGAAGTGTCCAGCCGCCTTGACGACCCCGATCAGTTCGCCGCGGTGATCGTCAAGACCGGCGCCAATGGCGACCTGACCCGCGTGCGCGATGTCGGGCGGGTCGAGCTAGGCGCCCAAACCTATGGGCAATTCTTCAACCTCGACGGCCAGCAGGCGGCGGGTCTCGCCATCTTTCTGTCGCCGGGCGCCAACGCGCTCGACGTAGCCGGCAAGGTCGAGGCCAGGATGAAGGAACTGTCTGGCGAGTTCCCGCAGGGGCTTGCCTACTCGATCCCGTTCAACACCACGATTTTCGTCAGCCAGGCGATCGACGAAGTCTATAAGACGCTGCTCGAGGCCGCGGTGCTGGTGCTGATCGTCATCCTGCTCTTCCTGCAGGACTGGCGGGCGATGCTGGTGCCGGCAACGACTGTGCCGGTGACCATCATCGGGGCCTTCGCGGCGATGCTCGCGCTTGGCTTTACCGTCAACCTGTCGACCTTGTTTGCCATCGTGCTTGCCATCGGCATCGTCGTCGACGACGCCATCGTCGTGGTCGAGGGGGCCGCGCATAACATGGAGCGCGGCATGTCCGGCCACGATGCGGCGGTCGCGGCCATGAATGCGCTGTTCGGGCCGATCATCGGCATCACGCTTGTGTTGATGGCGGTGTTCCTGCCTGCCGCCTTCCTGCCCGGCCTTACCGGGCAGATGTATGCGCAGTTCGCCCTGGTCATCGCGGCAACGGCCTTGATCAGCGCCGTCAATGCGGCAACGCTGAAGCCCACGCAGTGCGCGACCTGGCTGAGGCAGCCGGTGCCGCTGGACAAGCGCAACGCCTTCTTTCGCGGTTTCAATGCCGTCTATCAGCGCGCGGAAAACGGCTACACCCGCCTGATCGGATCCATGGTGCGCCACAGCACGGTGATGGGCATCATCGCGCTGCTCATCATCGGCGCGGCGGGCTACGGCATGTCGCGCGTGGCCACCGGTTTCATTCCGATCGAGGACCAGGGCTACCTGCTCGCTTCGGTGCAACTGGCCGACGGTGCGTCGCTCGGCCGTACGCAGGACACGCTGCAACAGATCTCGACCATCGCCAAGGCAACACCGGGGGTCGACCAGGTGGTGACGATCTCCGGCCTCTCGGCCCTCGACAACAACTCGACCTTGGCCAATGCCGGCGTTGCCTACATCATCCTCAAGGACTGGAGCGTGCGCGGCAAGGGCGAGGATCTCGCCTCGCTTTACGCGACGCTGAACAAGAAGCTGTCGGACATGGCGGACGGCAATGTCCTGGTGCTGCCGCCACCGCCGATCCAGGGCATCGGCAACGCCGCCGGCTTCACCATGCAGGTCGAGTTGCGTGACGGCAGTTTCGACCTTGCGAAGCTGCAGGGCGCGACCAGCGCGCTGACCAGGGCAGCAGCCACGCAGTCCGGCATCCAGCGCGTATCGGCAACGTTCCGATCCAACGTCCCGCAATACCAGGTCGAGTTCGACCGCGAGAAGGTACAGATGCTCGGGCTGACCACCGACCAGGTGTTCCAGACGCTCGCCGGCTATCTCGGCTCGACCTATGTCAGCCAGTTCAACAAGTTCGGCCGGGTCTTCCAGATCTATGTACAGGGCGATTCTCAGTTCCGTCTGTCGCCCGAGGACATCGGCCGGCTGACCGTGCGCAACCAGAGCGGCGACATGATCCCGCTCAGCACGGTGCTGACGGTCAAGCCAAGCGTCGGCCCCTCGCTGATCAGCCTCTATAACCTCTATCCCTCGGCATCGGTGCTTGGCGTGCAGGCGCAGGGTTTCTCATCAGGTGATGCAATCAAGCTGATGGAAGCGGCCGCGGCCGACACTCTACCGCCCGGGACCGGCTACGACTGGACCGCGCTCTCCTTCCAGGAAAAGCTTGTCGGCAGCCAGATCTACCTGGTATTCGGCATGGCACTGCTGTTGGTCTATCTGGTGCTGGCGGGCCAGTATGAGAGCTGGCTGGCGCCGATCTCGATATTGCTCGCCGCGCCGCTGTCGCTGGTCGGTCCGGTGCTGGTGCTCAATGGACTCCACATCGACAACAATCTCTACGTCCAGATCGGCCTGATCCTGCTGATTGCGCTGTCGGCCAAGAACGCCATCCTGATCGTCGAGGTCGCGCGCGAATTGCGCGCTGCCGGCAAACCGATCGTCGAGGCGGCGATCGAAGCAGCCCGCGCCCGCTTCCGTCCCATCCTGATGACGTCCTTCGCTTTCATCCTCGGCGTCGCGCCGCTGGTGCTGGCGACAGGCGCCGGGGCGAGCGCACGTAAATCGATCGGCATCACCGTGTTTTCGGGCATGATCGCCTCGACTTGCCTTGCCGTTCTCTTCGTGCCTGCCTTCTTCGTGATCCTGCAGCGATTTGAAGAATGGCGCGCCGAGCGTAAGGCGAAGCGGGTTGCGGTTGGCGGCTAGGTTCAAGCCGTCACACCGTCTTCCGCGCAGGCTTTAGGACACAGCCCAGGATTGAGCGCCATTTTGCGCATCGAATATCTCGATTGCCTGGCGAACCGCCCCGCAGAATCGTTCCAGAAGTTCCTGCTCATTCCCCAGTCGACGGCGCAGCGAGAAGGGCACTTCCAGTTGCGCCCCTTTGCCCGTCAGTCCTCGGTTGACGATGTTCGAATCCTGGATGCCAGGAAACGGATGGTTGTCCTTTTGTGTCTGGAAGCCGGCCTCCTGCAGACGCCAGGCTATCTGCGAAACCAGCGCCGCGTCCTTGCCACCCATATAGACCGTCGAGGGATCGTCCCGATCCTGACGACCGTGGATAGCGACGACGATCGACTTCGTCCGCAACAGTTCGAGCGCGGTCCCCTCGTCGAAGTTCCTGGACGTTATGTGCAGCTCCCGGTTGCTCTCCGGCATGAGCCCTTCGAAGCAATACATGTCGAGATCGCGCCCTGCTATCGTCTCGGTGATCAGGGACGTGCGGGGCTCGATCTTCCCGCCATGCGGGGCCATGACGATCGCGCCGCCGGTTCGCGCGCCGCGCCGGACGACGATGCGATAGTCCACGTTTTCGGTTTTGGCGGCTTTCAGCGCCGCGAAATTCGGAAATTCGTTATCCACAATCCCGTCCAAATAAACAGTTCGCAGTCCGCGCTCTAAGCAATTCCAGGAAAAGTGCGTAGCGGTTTTCCGCCCGGAATTGCGTGAAAATATAGACTCAGAGCGGTTCGGCGATTCCGTTAAACGCTGGACCGCTCTAAGCGCGTTTTCCAAAGGTTGGGTACTTTCGCATCAATCCGGTTTCAAGCCGTCTTCTGGGCCACCAGCCCCAGTTCCTCGACCATCGCCTCGCGCATCAGGAACTTTTGAGGCTTGCCGGTCACTGTCATCGGCAGCTCGGTGCGGAAACGGATGTAGCGCGGCACCTTGTAATGGGCGATCTGGCCGGCGCAGAAGGCCTTGATCTCCTCGGCGGTCGCGACTTGGCCGGGTTTCAAGACGATCCAGGCGCAGAGCTCCTCGCCATATTTGTCGTCCGGGATGCCGAAGACCTGCACTTCCTTGACCTTGGGATGGCGGTAGAGGAATTCCTCGACCTCGCGCGGATAGACGTTCTCGCCGCCGCGGATGACCATGTCCTTCACCCGGCCGACAATGTTGCAATAACCCTCGGCATCGATGGTGGCGAGGTCGCCGGTGTGCATCCAGCCATCGGCGTCGATCGCCTCGCGGGTCTTTTCGACGTCGTCCCAATAGCCCTTCATCACCGAATAGCCGCGCGTGCAGAGCTCGCCCGGCTCGCCGACCGCGACGATGGCGCCATCGGCGCCGATGGCTTTCACCTCGACATGCGGGTGGATGCGGCCGACGGTGGAGACGCGCTTTTCCAGCGGGTCGTCGACGCTGCTCTGGAAGGAGACCGGGCTGGTCTCGGTCATGCCGTAGGCGATGGTCACCTCAGACATATGCATCAGCGACACCACCTTCTTCATCACCTCGATCGGGCATGGCGAGCCGGCCATGATGCCGGTGCGCAGGCTGGAGAGGTCGAAGCCGGCAAAATCCGCGTGGTCGAGCATGGCGACGAACATTGTCGGCACGCCATAAAGCCCGGTGCAGCGTTCCTGCGCCACAGCCTTCAGCGTCGCGCCGGCGTCGAAGCCTTCGCCCGGGAAGACCATCGTCGCGCCCTTGGTGACGCAGCCCATGGTGCCCATCGACATGCCGAAGCAGTGGTAGAGCGGCACCGGGATGCAGAGGCGGTCGTCGACGGTGAGCTTTATCGCGGAGGTGACGAAATTGCCGTTGTTGACGATGTTGGCGTGGGTGAGCGTCGCGCCCTTCGGCGCGCCCGTCGTGCCGCTCGTGAACTGGATGTTGATGGCGTCGCCCGGCTTCAGACTCTCGGAGATGCGGTCGAGACTGTCATGCTCGTCGCGGCCGGCCATGGCCAGCACATCGCCGAAATTGAACATGCCCGGCGAATTGTCGTCGCCCATGCGGATGACGATCTTCAACGCCGGCAGTTTTCTCGCCTTGAGTTTGCCGGGCTGGGATGTGGCGAGCTCGGGCGCCAGCGTCTCGATCATGCCGAGATAGTCGGAGGTCTTGAACGCTGCCGCGGTGACCAACGCCTTGCAGCCAACCTTGTTGAGGGCATATTCGAGTTCGGTCAGCCGGTAGGCCGGGTTGATGTTGACCAGGATCAGCCCGATGCGCGCGGTGGCGAACTGCGTCACCAGCCATTCCCAGCGGTTTGGCGACCAGATGCCGACGCGGTCGCCCTTTTCCAGGCCAAGCGCCAGGAAGCCGGCGGCCAAGGCATCGACCGCATCCGACAGCTCGCTCCAGGTGAAGCGCTTGTCCTGGCCGACGAAGATAGCGGCGTCGAGCGTGGCGTATTTGCTCACCGTGTCGGAAAACAGTTCCGGAATGGTCATGTCGAGCAAAGGCACCGAGCGGCCGCCTGAGACATGTGCCCTGCCGTCGACCGGAACAATGAAGCTGTTGCGCGTCTTGCGCAGATTGCTGGCGTTCATCAGCTCGTCGAGTTTGATCGCCATCGCCGTCTCCTCCCGGGATGATTGAACCTATCAGCCCGCAAAGGCGGAGGAAACCCGCCCAAGGTAGAGACACTGCTTTGGTTTGACGCAATTCCGGACGGAAAACCGCTTCACACTTTTCCTGGAATTGCTCTAACGGACGAGCGCGCTCATCTTCGCGGCGATGTCGCGCAATTGCGCTTCATCCTTCGCGTCACGAACCTTCTTCGAAGCCACCAGGCAGGCCTGCGAATTCAGGATCGTGCCGTCGCCCAGCACCTTGAGATGATTGGCGCGCAGCGTCGAGCCGGTGGTGGTGATGTCGACGATGACGTCGGCCAGGCCCGCCGCTGGCGCGCCCTCGGTGGCGCCGAGGCTTTCGACGATGCGGTAGACCTGGATGCCGTGCTTGAGCGAAAAGAACTGCTGCGTCAGCCGCCAGTATTTGGTCGCGATCCTGAGGCGCCGGCCATGGCGCTGGCGGAAATCGGCGGCCACGTCGTCGAGGTCGGCCATGTTGTCGACATCGAGCCAGATGTCGGGCACGGCGACCACGACATCGGCATGGCCGAAGCCAAGGCGCGCGACGATTTCGGCCCGCGCTTCCCAGTCGGCGAGGTTCTCGCGCACCAGATCCTCGCCGGTGATGCCGAGATCGACGGCGCCCTGGCCGATCTCGCCGGCGATCTCCGATGCAGACAGGAACGCCACCTCGACGGCGTCGAGGCCGTCGATGCGGGCGCGGTATTTGCGGTCGTCCTCGGGCAGCGTGACGGCCAGCCCGGCCTTGGCCAGCACTTCCAGCGACTGTTCCTTGAGACGGCCCTTCGAGGGGATCGCCAGCGTAATCATCAGGCATTCCCCCGCAAGGCTTCGATGCGGTCCAGCCAGACCGAGAAGCCGACGCCCGGGATCGGCTTCTTGGCGCCGAGCAGCGTCAGCAGGCGATCGTAGCGGCCGCCGCCGGCCAGCGGACGGTCGCCGCCTTGCGCCGCGATCTCGAAGACGAGGCCGGTGTAGTAATCCAGCGGCCGGCCGAAGGCGGCATCGTAGCGTATGCTTGATGACGGCAGGCCATGCGCCTCGATCGCCTTGGCGCGGGCGGCGAAATTCTCCAGCGCCGGACCCAATGACAGGCCGGCGTCGGCGGCGAATTTTTCGAGCGCCGTGGTCGCGTCGCCCAGCGCGACGTCGATCTCGAGGAAACCCTTCAGCGCCGAGAAAGCGTCGTCGGACAGCCTGACGCTGCGCAATTGCGCCTTCTCGATCAGCCGGCGCGCAATGTCGGCAGGCGCCCGGCCGCCTGAAGCCGACAACCCGGCCTGCTCCATGCCTTCGGCGATATGCGCGGCCAAACCTTCTGCATCGCCGTCGAGCACCAGCAAAGCGACCGGACCGGCAAGCTGGCTGTTGCGCGGCGGGTTGGCGAGATCGGCCAGGGCCGCTTCCAGCATCGGCGCCGAGCCGAAGGCGCGCGCAAGCCGCATGCGCCAGCCTCGCGGCAGGCCAAGCGCGGCCAGCACCGCCTCGAACAAGGTCTGGTCGCCGAGCGTGATCGCCAGCGCCTTTCCGGGCAGTGCCAAAGACAGCAGCGCATGCGCGTCGGCCAGCGAACGGGCATCGGCGGCGGCGATGTCGCGGTCGCCGAGATCCTCGATGCCGGCCTGGAAGAACTCGTTGCCGCCCTCGCGGCGCTGGCGGAAGACTTCGCCGAGATAGGAATAGCGGCGCGGCGTACCGGCCTGGCTGGCGATGTGGTCGAGGCAGACGGGGATGGTGAATTCCGGACGCAGGCACAGCGTCTTGCCGGTCTCGCTTTCGGTCAGGAAGATGCGGCGGCGCAGGTCTTCGCCAGCCATATCGAGGAACGGATCGGCGGGTTGGAGCACAGCGACTTCGACGGCGTGGGTGTCGCGGGTGGCGAAAAGACTGGTGATGTCGGCGGCGATGGCGGGGCGGGTGGTCATGCGGCACGCCCTTCCCTTCTCCCCTTGTGGGAGAAGGTGGATCGGCGCGCAGCGCCGAGACGGATGAGGGGTGGGTGACGAAGTGAGACGCTGGCGTTCCCTGGAACACCCCTCATCCGACCTCGCTTCGCGAGGCCACCTTCCCCCACAAGGGGGGAAGGGGAGGTCGGCGCCCTATCGGCCACGTGCCCGCTCCTCGGCCTGCGCCGCGAGTATCTTCCTCACCTCCGCCACCAGCTCACCTTCCGCCACCGTAACCTGCGCCGGCCTTGCCGCGCGCCATTCGGCGTTGTCGGTGATCTCGGCCGACATCCTTGCGCCTTCGATCAGGTCCTTGATCTGCACCTCGCCCTTGGCGCGCTCGTCGCCGCCCTGAATGATGGCGACGGGGCTGCCGCGGCGGTCGGCATATTTGAGCTGCGCCTTCATGCCGGCGCCGCCGAGATACATTTCGGAGCGGATGCCGGCGGCGCGCAGATCGGCGACCATCTTCTGGTAACGGCCGAGGCTTTCGGTGTCCTTGTCCATCACCAGCACGACGACCGGGGCAATGACATCGGAGATGTCGAGCTTGCCGAGGTTCTTCAGCGCGGTCATCAGGCGCGAGACGCCGATGGAGAAGCCGGTCGCCGGCACCGGCTCGCCGCGGAAGCGCGACACCAGCCCATCATAACGCCCGCCGCCGCCGACCGAGCCGAAGCGCACGATCTGGCCTTCGTCGTTGGGGATTTCGGCCAGAAGCTCGGCTTCGAAGACGGGGCCGGTGTAGTATTCGAGGCCGCGCACGACGGAGCGGTCCATCACGATACGGTCTTCGCCATAGCCTGCGGCCCTGACCAGCGCCTCGATCGTCGCGAGCTCGCCGACGCCTTCCTGATAGACGGCGTTGGCGTTGACGCTTGCATCCTGGGCGGCCTGCGCGTTCCTTGCGGTTGCAAGCAGCACCGCCTCGGCCTGCGTGTCATTCAATCCGGCGCCCTTGGCAAAATCGCCCTCGCCTTCCTTGCCGCCATCCCACCTGCCCGGACCGAGCAGCAGCCGCACGCCTTCCGGCCCGAGCTTGTCCAGCTTGTCGATGGCGCGCAGTACGGTCAGCCGGCGGCCGCCGTTGCCCTCGCCGCCAAGGCCGATCGCCTCCAGCACGCCGTCGAGCACTTTTCTGTTGTTGACGCGGATGACGTAGTCGCCGCGCTTGATGCCGAGCGCTTCCATGACGTCGGCCATCATCATCGCCATCTCGGCGTCGGCGGCGACGCCCGGCGTGCCGATGGTGTCGGCGTCGAACTGCATGAACTGGCGGAAGCGGCCGGGGCCGGGCTTCTCGTTGCGGAACACCCAGCCGGAGCGATAGCTGCGGTAGGGCTTCGGCAGCTTGTCGAAATTCTCCGCCACGAAACGCGCGGTAGGCGCGGTCAAATCGTAGCGCAGCGACAGCCACTGGTCGTCATCGTCCTGGAATGAGAACACGCCTTCGTTCGGCCGGTCCTGGTCGGGCAGGAATTTGCCGAGAGCATCGGTGTATTCAATCAGCGGCTGGTCGACCGGTTCGAAGCCGTAAAGCTCATAGACCGAGCGAATGGTCGCCATCATCTTCTCGACGGCGCGAATGTCTTCGGCGCTGCGGTCGGCAAAACCGCGCGGCAGCCGCGCTTTCGTCTTTTCCGATTTGTCGGCCATGGGATGATCTTCTCTGGTCAATGGGCGCGCGTTTCCTAAACGATGCGGCTTGGGGCGGCAAGGGCGGCGCCCTCGAAACAAAATGCCCAAAAACGAAACAATTCCGCCATCGGCGCGGCATGGTGCCGACACAATCGGCGAGCATAAAGCGCGCCGAAACAAAGGGTTCGGGGCCATGACCACGGCTGAAAACATCATCGAGGGCGACGCGCCCGCCATCAGGCTGCGGCCCGCCGCAAGCACGCCCAAGCCGGCGGAGCAGCCGGCCGGGCCGTTCGAGGTTGCGGCGGCCAAGCCGAGCGCACGCGACGCGCTGGTGACCGGTCTGCTGGTGATTTACCCGGCTTTCGCGGCCGTGGCGGCGATCCTGGCGGGGCTGTTTCTGTCCGGCGCGAGCAGGATTTGATTTTAGGTCTTTCTGCGAAATCTCGAAGGCTGGCGCTGCCCCTCATCCGCCCTTCGGGCACCTTCTCCCCCGGTTACGCTACCCGATGCACACATCTTCCGTGGCTGGCGTGACTGATCGGCCGAAGCTCGATTGCCAGGTGGTTCCCCCAATCCGTCGCTGCTTCGCAGCGCCACCTTTCCCCCTCCGGAGGGAAAGGAAGGGAGCCTTGCTGGACGAGCGTTGACGGCAAGAAGCCTGGCGCCGTTCCTCTACCCCGTCGATCGGGGGAGAGGTGGCTCGGCGAAGCCGAGACGGAGTGGGGGTCGACCAGCGCTGCATTAGACAATGCATGAAAGAGCGCTCATTTCGGCCGCTTCAACTTCTTCCTCTCGGCCTCCACCTCCGCCCTGCAATAGCAGCCTTCGAGGTGGTCGTTGACGAGGCCCATGGCCTGCATGAAGGCGTAGACCGTCGTCGGGCCGACAAAAGTCCAGCCGCGTTTCTTCAATTCCTTGGAGATCCTGACCGAGACCGCCGTGGTCGGGTTGGCGCGCAGATGCGCAAGGTCGACGATCTCGGGCCGCTCGGCCGGACCCGGTTCGAACTTCCAGAACCAGGCGGCCAAAGAGCCGAACTCGTCGACCATCTCACGGGCGCGTTTGGCGTTGTTGATGGTCGAGACGATCTTGCCGCGATGGCGGATGATGCCGGCATAGCCGAGCAGGCGCTCAATATCCTTGTCGGTGAACTCAGCCACCTTGTCGAAGTCGAATCCGGCGAAAGCCTCGCGGAAATTCTCGCGCTTGCGCAGGATGGTCAGCCAGGACAGGCCCGACTGGAAGCCTTCGAGGCATATCTTCTCGAACAGCCGCTGATCATTGGTGACAGGCCGGCCCCATTCATGGTCGTGATAGTGAAGATAGTCCGGCAAATTGCCGTGCCAGAAGCAGCGCGTCTTGCCGTCCGGGCCTTCGATGACGCCGGAAGTTTCCTGTCCCATTCAAGCAAATCCATTCGTTAATGCGCCTCGGCGCGCTTTTACCGTGGCTTTACCAGATTCCTGAACCGGCCGGTAACCACACCAAAAGCTTTACTGACAAAGCGGCATTTTACGCATTCCGATTCATGTTTTGCTTGCCGCTCCACGCCAAGGATCGTGAAGCCCCGGGAGTCCTCCCGCTCCGGGGACGAGTTCGACGATCAAGGTGCGTTCCGATGAAGACAGCGTTTTACTCCCTGCTTGGCGCGGTAGCGATTCTTGCCGCCGGAGCCACGACCTCTCTTGCCGATGACCGCTACGCCGACATGCCGCCGGTGATGGTGAGCCCCGACCTTTCGGCGCCCTGGGTGCTGCAGCTTGGCCATGCGCCGGGCATCGTGCGGCCTACCCGGCAAGCGACGCAGCCGCCGCTGCAGCGTCTGTTCCAGGCGCGGCCCGACCGGCAGCGCACGGCGGCCGTGCAGCAGCCGGCCAAGCGCATGGTGATGCGGCCGCAGATCAACCCGGTCTACCTGCCGCAGGAAGTGGCCTATGACGGCCCGGCGAAGCCCGGCACGATCGTCATCGATACCCACCAGAACTTCCTCTATCTGGTCGAGAAGAACGGCAAGGCGCGGCGCTACGGCGTCGGCACCGGCAAGCCGGGCTTCGAATGGTCGGGCACGCACAAGATCACCGACAAGAAAGTGTGGCCGGACTGGCGGCCGCCGGCGGAGATGATCAAGCGCGAGGCGGCTAAGGGCCGTTACCTCCCGACTTATCTGGCAGGCGGCATCGAGAACCCGCTCGGCGCGCGCGCGCTCTATCTCGGCACCACCGAGTACCGCATCCACGGCACCAACCAGCCCTGGACGATCGGCGGTGCGGTGTCTTCCGGCTGCATCCGCATGCGCAACGAGGACGTGGTCGACCTTTACGAACGCGTTAATGTCGGAACCACGGTCGAAGTGATATAATAATCGTAACGAATCAACCGGTTAGGCGGCGCAGCACTTTTAGTCCCCTGCTGTTGCCGTGAAGTCATAGTGCGGTCCCGCGGGATGTGCTTTAACTGGTGAAGGGTTTACGGGGGACGGGCCGTGTGGGGATACGGCCGGTCACGAAGAGGCAGCGCAGGGAAACCGCGCTGCCTTTTTCGTTTTGAGATGGGTCGCCTTCGAAGCAGGCGGTTTCGCTTTCCGGGCTGATTTCCCGGCGCGCCTCTGCTATTGCAGTGCACAAAATCTCAGTTGTTACGCAATTTTGGACGGAAAACCGCTTCAGCGCCCGTTCTCGAATTGCCCGAGAAGGCAGAGGTGCCAGCATGTCCCTGACCGACGACAGCCGATACCTGAAAGGCGGCCCGGTCGCCCAGCGCATCATCGCTTCCGTGCGCGAGGATGCCACGATCGCCACCGCCGAAGGCTTTCCGCCGAAATTGGTCTCGATCACCGTCGGCGATACCGACGCGGTCGACGTCTATGTGCGCAACCAGCGCGCCAAGGCAGCCCTTGCCGGTATCGGTTTCGAGGAGCGGCGCTTTGCCGCCGACATCACCGCCGGCGAGTTGGAAGCCGCGATCCACGGCCTCAACGCCGATCCGCGCGTCACCGGCATCATCATCCAGCGGCCGGTGCCGGCGCATATCCCGATCAAGACGCTGCAGGCGGCGGTGCATCCGCTGAAGGACGTCGAGGGCATGCATCCGGCCTCGATCGGCAACATCGTCTACAACCAGCTCGATCTGGCGCCCTGCACCGCGGCCGCCTCGGTCGAGCTGCTGAAGGAAACCGGGCTCGATCTCAAAGGGCTCGAAGTGGTCGTCGTCGGCCATTCCGAGATCGTCGGCAAGCCGATCGCCTTCCTGCTGATGAGCGAGGGCGCGACGGTGACCGTCTGCCACCACATGACGCGTTCGGTGGCGGCGCATGCGCGGCGCGCCGACGCGCTGTTCGTCGCCGTCGGCAAGCCCAGGCTGATCAAGGCCGATATGGTTAAGCCGGGGGCGTGCGTCATCGACATCGGCATCAATTCGGAAATCGGGCCGGACGGGACCGGCCGCATCGTCGGCGATGTCGACACCGAAAGCGTCAAGGAAGTGGCCTCCTGGATCACGCCGGTGCCGGGCGGCGTCGGCCCGCTTACCGTGGCGATCCTGCTGCGCAACACGATGGTGGCGCTCAACCGCCAGCGCGCGCTTTACCGCGCGACTTATGGCGTGCCGGATCAGTTGGCGGCGGAGTAGGCTCGGACTATTCGGCCGCGGCCAGCGTCGCGTCGGAAACGCCGTCCGGCTTCGGACCGCCATAGGCCCAGTCGAGCAGCTTGATCGTATGAACCACCGGCAGCTTCGCCGCGGACGCGATCTGCGTGATGCAGCCGATATTGCCGGTGGCCACGATCTCGGCGCCCGTCGCCTCGATGTTCCGTACCTTGCGGTCGCGCAGTTTCGCCGAGATCTCAGGCTGCAGGATGTTGTAGGTGCCGGCCGAGCCGCAGCACAGATGCCCCTCGCGCGGCTCGCGCACGACAAAGCCCGCCTTGGCGAGAAGCTCCTTCGGCTGACGCGTGATATTCTGGCCATGCTGCATCGAGCAGGCGGAGTGGTAGGCGACGATGGTGCCCGGCTTGCGCACGGGCTCCGGCAAGTCGAGCGCGGCGAGATATTCGGTGACGTCCTTGGCCAGCGCCGAAACGAGCGCGGCCTTTTCGGCATAGGCCGGATCGAGGCGCAGCATGAAGCCGTAATCCTTGATCGTGGTGCCGCAGCCCGATGCGGTGATGACGATGGCGTCGAGGCCGCCCTGGCCGATGGCGCGCGTCCAGGCATCGACATTCTGTCTTGCCGAGGCGAGTGCTGCCTCTTCGCGGCCCATATGGTGGACCAGCGCGCCGCAGCAGCCCTCGCCTTCCGGCACCACGACCTCGACGCCGAGCCTGGTCAGCAGCGAGATGGTGGTGTCGTTGATCGCTGGATCGAGCACCGATTGCGCGCAGCCGGTGAGGATCGCGACGCGACCGCGCTTTGCACCCTGCCCGGGATGCGTGCCCGGCGAAGCTTTCGGCGATGCCGGTGGGAGCGACGACGGCGCGAGCTTCAGCATGGCGGCGACCGGCTTCAGCGCCGGCAGCTTGTCGAACAGGCCGATGAACGGCCGGCCAAGGCCGGCCAATTTCAGCGCAGCGCGAAAACGGCTTGGGTAAGGCAGCACGAAAGCCAGCATGGCGCGCGTCAGCCGGTCGAGCAGCGGCCGTTTGTAGGTCTCCTGGATATGGGCGCGGGCGTGGTCGACCAGATGCATGTAGTTCACGCCGGACGGGCAAGTCGTCATGCAGGCGAGGCAGGACAGGCAACGGTCGATATGGGTGACGATTTCCTTGTCGGCCGGCCGGCCGTTCTCCAGCATGTCCTTGATGAGGTAGATGCGGCCGCGCGGGGAATCGAGCTCGTTGCCCAATGTCACATAGGTCGGGCAAGTGGCGGTGCAGAAACCGCAATGCACGCATTTGCGCAGGATCTTCTCCGATTCCGCGACATGCGGATCGGCAAGCTGGGCAAGTGAGAAATTGGTCTGCATATTTCGGTCCTAGGCCATCCGGCCGGGGTTGAGAATCTGCTTAGGGTCGAACTCGGCCTTGAGCCGCGCCGACAATCCTGCCAGATGCGGCGGCTGCGGTTCGAACACCGGCAAGGCCGCTCGATGCGGAGCCGACGCCCGCACCAGTGTCGCGTGGCCGCCGCCATGCTTACGGATAAGGCCACGCAGCAGCTCGGCCTCCGGATCGTCCTCGCGCATCGACAGCCACACAAGGCCGCCCTGCCAGTCATAAAAGGCGTCGACCGCCGCCTGCATGCGCAGCGCCATCACCATGTGATGCGCCGCAGACGGCGCCATCGAGACGCGCCAGACCGGCAGCGCGCCGCCATCGGCGAACGGCCGGCAGTCGCGGATGTCGCGCCAGATCGCCTTCGACGCTTCGCCGGCGATCTCTTCCAGCGGACCGGCCTTGCCGAGCAGTTGCTTGAGCGCATCGATGCGGTAGACGACCGAGGGGCCAAATCCCTCAACGCGCAGCAGCGTCGCGGCATCGCTGCCATGCTTGCCGCCCGCGACGCGGGCGGCAATGCGTTCCGGCAGATGCGCTGCGCTCGAGACTTCGGCGCTGGAGCCGAGCGCCAGCGCCATGGCGGCGACAGCGGCATCGTCGAGCAGGCCGCGGATGGCCAGGGTCACTTCCGTCTCGGCCGCCGGCAGGACCTTGAAGGTGACGTCGGTCAGCACGGCGAGCGTGCCCCAGCTGTTCGCCATCAGTTTTGACAGGTCGTAGCCGGTGACGTTCTTCACCACACGGCCGCCCGACTTGAAGGCCTCGCCGCGCCCTGAAACGGCGGCGACGCCGAGGACGTGGTCGCGCGCGGCGCCGGCCTTGAGCCGGCGCGGGCCGGAGAGGTTCGCGGCCAGCACGCCGCCGATGGTGCCTTTGCCCGGCTCGCCTCCAAGCAGCGGGCCGTAATCCATCGGCTCGAAGGCGAATTGCTGGCCGTTTTCAGTGAGCAGCGTTTCGATCTCGGCGAGCGGCGTACCGGCCTTGGCGGAGAGCACCAGTTCGGCGGGTTCGTAGAGGGTCACGCCGGTCAGCTTCGACAGGTCGAGCGTGTGCTCGGTCTGCAATGGGCGGCCGATGCCGCGCTTGGAGCCATGGCCGAGGAGCTCGAGCGGCGTTTCTTCCGCCGCCGCCCATTGGACGGTGGAGAGGGTTTCGGCGGAAGAGGATGGGGTGAAGGTAGTCATGGCGACGCGACACCCCCAAAAGAGGCTACGTCGAGTTCCTTCGCGCCCCCCTCTGTCCTGCCGGACATCTCCCCCACAAGGGGGGAGATTGGCAGTTTCTGCGGCCGCGCCTCACTTGCGGCGTTGAAGATTGGCGAAGGCCGCGGTGACAGCTGATCTCCCCCCTTGTGGGGGAGATGTCCGGCAGGACAGAGGGGGGCGCGACAGAACGCCGACGTGCGAAGTTGCGCCCCCATCAAAACCTCGGAATATCCGGAAACGCAACCTGCCCGCGATGCACATGCATCCTTCCCAACTCCGCGCAGCGCCGCAACTGCGGAAAGACCTTTCCCGGGTTGAGCAGATGGTTGGGGTCGAAGGCGCATTTGACTCGCATCTGCTGGTCGAGATCGATCTGGTTGAACATTTCCGGCATCAGGTCGCGCTTTTCGACGCCGACGCCGTGCTCGCCGGTCAAGACGCCGCCAACCTCGACGCAGAGCCGCAATATGTCGGCGCCGAAATTCTCTGCCTTGTCGAGCTCACCGGGCACGTTGGCGTCGTAGAGGATCAGCGGGTGGAGGTTGCCGTCGCCGGCGTGGAAGACGTTGGCGACGCCGAGCCCGTATTTCTCCGACAGCTCGCGCATGCCGGCGAGCACCCTCGGTAGTTCCTTGCGCGGGATGGTGCCGTCCATGCAGTAATAGTCGGGCGAGATGCGGCCGACTGCGGGGAAGGCTGCCTTGCGGCCGGCCCAGAAACTCAGCCGCTCCTGCTCCGACTGCGAGATGCGGCAGGTGGTCGAACCGTTGCGATAGGCGATCGCTTCGACCAGGCCGATCAGATGATCGACCTCGACGCCCGGCCCGTCGAGCTCGACGATAAGCAGCGCCTCGACATCGAGCGGATAGCCGGCATGGACGAAATCCTCCGCCGCGTGGATCGCCGGGCGGTCCATCATCTCCATGCCGCCCGGAATGATGCCGGCGCCGATGATGTCGGCGACGCACTGGCCGCCCTGCTCGCTGGTCGGGAAGCCGATCAGCAGCGCGCGCGCCGTCTCGGGCTTCTTCAGGATGCGCACGGTGACCTCGGTGACGACGCCGAGCAGGCCTTCGGAGCCGGTCATGACGCCGAGCAGGTCGTAGCCTTCCTGGTCGAGATGGCTGCCGCCGAGGCGGACGACCTCGCCGTTCATCAGCACCATCTCGATGCCCAGCACATTGTTGGCGGTGAGGCCGTATTTCAGGCAGTGCACGCCGCCGGAATTCTCCGCGACATTGCCGCCGATCGAGCAGGCGATCTGGGAGGATGGATCGGGGGCGTAGTAAAAGCCCTCCTGCTCGACGGCGGTGGTGATGCCGAGATTGGTGACGCCGGGCTGGGCGACGACGGTGCGGTTGGGATAGTCTGTGGCCAGGATGCGGTTGAAGCGGCTCATCACCAGCAGCACCGCGTCCTCGAGCGGCAGCGCGCCGCCGGACAGCGAGGTGCCCGAGCCGCGCGGCACGACGCGGATGTTGCGGTCGTTGCAGTATTTCAACACGCGAGCGACCTGCGCCACCGTTTCCGGCAGCACCACGACCAGCGGCAATTGCCTGTAGGCGGTCAGGCCGTCGCTCTCGAAAGCGCGCATTTCGTTGGCGGCGTCCACCACGCCCTCGCCCGGCACGATGATGCGCATGTCGGCGACGATCTCGGCGCGCCGGCGCATCGTATCCGCATCTGGCTTGGGCATGGCTAGGCCGGACATCGGGCAGCCCCATCTGGCTTTGACTGGTCAAAATCTTTTACCAGTGATGCAAGGCTGTTGCAAATGCTGCTTTGGCCGCGCATGGCAAAGAGCGTAAGCCCAAGCTTCCGCAGCGGCAATCTGCCGCTACGCTCCGATGACTGCCAAAGAGGGTTCGCTTGCTACTCGCCCGGATGTTTCGCCGGCTCGGAATGCATCCTGCGCACGCGGCGGACCCCCCACCATACAAGCAGGATGGCGACCGGCACGGAAGCCGCGGTGACCACTTCCGGCGCGAAGGCATGGCCGAAGACCGAGGCGCCCTTGGCGACATAGCCGATGAGGCCGACGACGTAGTAGGAGACAGCGGCAACGGACAGGCCTTCAACGGTCTGCTGCAGGCGCAATTGCAGGCGGGCGCGGTTGTTCATCGAGGCCAGCAGGTCGCGGTTCTGCTTCTCGACCTCGACATCGACCCAGGTGCGCAGAAGCGTGGTGGCGCGGGTGAGTTTTCGCGAGAGGTTGGCCTGGCGCTCCTCGACCGAGCGGCAGGTGCGCATGGCAGGCGCCATGCGCCGCAGCAAAAAGCCCGCCCAGGTGTCGTAGCCCTGCACCGGCTCTTCATCCAACGCTTCCAACCTTTCGGTGACGATGCCGTCATAGGCGCGGCTGGCGCCGAAGCGGTAGAGGCTCGACGCGGCGTCGGCCTCCAGCTCGGCGGCAAGCTCGGTGAGATCGGCAAGCAGGGTCTGGCTGTCGCGGGTCTCGGCCGCCTTCATTTCCAGCGTCGTCTGCGCCAGACGATCCTCGATGCGCCGCGCACGGCCGGACAAGGTCAGCGCCAGCGGCAGGCCGAGCATGGCGAGCGTGCGGTAGGTCTCGATGTCGATCAGGCGCTGCGACAGCGCGCCGGTGCTCGCCGGCGTCAGGCCGCGATCGAGCACCAGCATGCGGGTGAGACCATCGCCGTCCTGGCGGAAATCGGTGATGATGGCGGCAGCACCCCGCTCGACCAGCGAATAGCACAGGCTGGTCGGGTCGAAGCCGGCGATCGGCTTTTCGCTCGCCTGCGTCCATTTGCGGATTTCGAGGCGGATGCCGGAAATCACCGTGCCCGGCGGCGAAAAACCATTGCCGAAGGGCGAATCCTCCTGGCCGCGGCCGTTCTCGGCCAGCGGTCCTTCCCAGAGATAGGTCGAGAATTCCGTATGCCGCTCCCAGCGCAGCGTGCCCTTGCCCCATTTCATCGCATGATGGCGGGCATTGCGCTCGGGCGCGGCGATGCCGAGCCGCCGCGACAGCTCGGACAGCACGGCGTGATCGACGCCCGCACCGCCCTCGGTCATGAAGGAAAGCTGGACGAGCACGCGCGGTTTGTCGATCAGCGGATGCGGGCGGGCATGGACCTCGCCCAGCGCGCCGGGGCGTCCCTCATGCGCCGGAAAGCCCATCACGGCGCCTTGCGCGCGCGGCTGGAATTCGAGACTGGACATCTCGTCGGACACGGCTGGTCCCCCTGTTTCGACCTTCGTGCGAACCCTGCCGTCTTGCGGCAATTGGCAGGGCAGGTAAACAGCAAATTCCAACAGCGGCCGATGCGGCGGCGCGGCGCCCTGCCCGACCGGCCTCGACGAATTGGATAAATAATTTGACCAGTTGGCGACAGAGGCTTTAATCTGGCCAGCATCGGTTTCCTTCTCCAGGCGCCCCCTTTGAGCGACATTTTCTCCAGGATCGAGCATTCGCGCACCGCCGACGAGGTGGTGCAGCAGATCGAGAGCCTGATCCTCGAAGGCGTGCTGCGCACCGGCGACCGGCTGCCCGGCGAGCGCGAGCTGGCGCGCCAGTTCGACGTATCGCGGCCGATCCTGCGCGATGCGCTGAAGGCGCTCGAAGGGCGCGGTCTACTGACGACGCGGCCCGGCGGCGGCACCCATGTCGCCGATGTCATCGGCCAGCTCTTCACCAAGCCGGTGACGGACCTCATCTCGACCCACCGCAAGGCAGTGACGGACTATCTCGAATACAGGCGCGAGATCGAGGCGGTGGCGGCCGAATATGCGGCCAGGCGCGCGACGCCGGAGGATCTGGCACTGCTCGACGGCATCATGGCGCGCATGGACGAGGCGCATCGCACCGGCGACTTCGACGACGAGGCCGAGATCGATGTCGAATTCCACCATGCGGTCTGCGAATGCGCGCACAACATGATCCTCTTGCACACGCTGCGCTCCTGCTACCGGCTCTTGTCCGAGGGCGTATTCCAGAACCGGCTGCTGGTGTTCGGCGTGCCCGGCGCGCGCGAGGCGCTGCTCGAGCAGCACCGGGCCATCCATGACGCCATCAAGGCCGCCGACCCGGCCGCGGCGCGCAAGGCGGCCATGGACCACATCACCTATGTCGAGCGCTCGATGGCGGAAGCCGAGCGCAGCGGCGACTGGCAGCGCGTCTCGCGGCTGAGGCTGAAGCAGCGCGCCGAAGCCGGCGACACCGAACCCACACGCAAACGCTCCTAAATATCGATCAGGCAGGGACAATCATGAGCGACATCCTCACCATCGCCGACCTCAAGGACCTGGCGCGCCGCAAGGTGCCGAAAATGTTCTTCGACTATGCCGATTCCGGCGCCTGGACGGAAAGCACCTACCGGGCCAACGAAGAGGATTTCGGCAAGATCAAATTCCGCCAGCGCGTGCTGGTCGACATGAGCAACCGCTCGCTGGAAACGACCATGATCGGCGAGAAGGTGGCGATGCCGGTGGCCTTGGCGCCGACCGGTCTGACCGGCATGCAGCATGCCGACGGCGAGATGCTGGCGGCGCAGGCGGCGCATGAGTTCGGCGTGCCGTTCACGCTGTCGACGATGAGCATCTGCTCGATCGAGGATGTCGCCTCGGCGACCAGCAAGCCGTTCTGGTTCCAGCTCTATGTGCTGCGCGACAAGGATTTCGTGCTCAACCTGATCGATCGCGCCAAGGCGGCGAAATGCTCGGCGCTGGTGCTGACGCTCGACCTGCAGATCCTGGGCCAGCGCCACAAGGATATCCGCAACGGGCTTTCGGCGCCGCCCAAGATGACGCTCGCCAACATCGTCGATCTGGCGCTCAAGCCGCGCTGGTGCCTCGGCATTGCCGGCACGAAACGCCGCACCTTCCGCAACATCGTCGGCCACGCCAAGGGCGTCGGCGACGTCTCCTCGCTGTCGTCCTGGACGACGGAGCAGTTCGATCCGCAGCTGTCGTGGAAGGACGTCGCCTGGATCAAGGAACGCTGGGGCGGCAAGCTGATCCTGAAAGGCATCCTCGACAAGGAAGACGCGCTGATGGCCGCCAAGACCGGGGCGGACGCGATCATCGTCTCCAACCATGGCGGGCGGCAGCTCGACGGCGCGCCGTCGTCGATCTCGGTTCTGGAAGAAATCGCCGATGCGGTCGGCGACAAGATCGAAGTGCATATGGATGGCGGCATCCGGTCAGGCCAGGACGTGCTCAAGGCGCTCTGCCTCGGCGCCAAGGGCACCTATATCGGCCGGCCGTTCCTCTACGGCCTCGGCGCCATGGGCAAGGAGGGCGTCACCAAGGCACTGGAGATCATCCGCAAGGAGATGGACGTCACGCTGGCGCTGTGCGGCAAGCGGCTGGTGACCGACATGGGCAAGGATCAACTGTATCGGTGAACCGCGGCCCGGTTCGATTTTCTGTTTCTCCCAAAGCCGCCGTGCGCATTTGCACGACACGCGCTAGGGCCTTGTTCACCGATTGGCCCTAGCCTGCGCCGATGATTGATCATGAAGCGACGACAGCATTGGCGGAACAGGGCATCCATTATCTCGACGCGCGCGGGCCGGATGGCATGCGGCTCTACGCCATCGGCGACGTGCATGGCCGCCACGACCTGCTCGCCGCCATGCATCGCCGCATCGAGAGCGAGCTCGAATACAAGGCGCCGGCGGCCGACTGGCGCATCATCCATCTCGGCGACTATGTCGATCGCGGGCCGGATTCCAGAAGCGTCATCGATTTCCTCATCGAGGCTAAGAAGCGCGATCCGCGCAACATCATGCTCGCCGGCAACCACGACATCGGCATGCTGGAATTTCTCGCCGATGGCGAGCCGGACGGCCTGTTCATGAGTTATGGCGGCGTCCAGACGGCCCAATCTTACGGTGTCGATCTCTCAAGGGACGTCCAGCGATTCGGCAAGGCGGAAGCCATTGCGCGCGGGCACGCCGCCTTGCTGAAGGCGGTGCCACGCAGCCATGTCGATTTCCTGCAGTCGCTGACGTTCTCGGCCAGCTTCGGCGACTTCTTCTTCTGCCATGCAGGGATCAGGCCGAGCGTGCCGCTCGATCGGCAAAACCAGCAGGACCTGATCTGGATCCGTGACGCCTTCCACGACCATCCCGGGCTTTATGCGAAGGTGATCGTGCATGGGCACACGCCCGTCCCGGAAGCCGAGGTGATGGCCAACCGCGTCAATGTCGACACACTGGCCTGGAAATCGGGAACGCTGAGCGCACTCGCCGTCAATGGCGGCGACAAGCGGATCATCACCGTGCAAGGCAAAGCGTTTTGAGCGCTTTGCCGGCGCGGTCGTGCTGCTTTTGAAGAAACTTGACCTAGGGTGTTTGAGATTCAGGTCAGGCCGAGTCGAAAATGCTGGTTTCCGAAAACCGGAGCGGAGCGTACTTTTCGTACGTGACTACCGGAAGCGCAGGAAACCGGCATTTGCAGGCCGGCTGAATATCAAGACAGCTTAGTCGAGTGAGGCGGTGACGCCGTACCCGTCGACGGCCCTGTGGTTGGTGGCTGCGTCGGCGGCATAGATGCCGAGGCCGCAGACCACGATTGCAGACAGCATGACAAAAGACAGGATTGCTGCTTTCACGGACGTCATCTCTGGTTAAGCTTTCTGCATCTGGGCACGAGGCGGTTACCAATGCGTTGAAACGATAAAATGCGTCTCAATGTTTCGACGATTTCGCGCTTCTAAGCAGATTCTGTATCGCCGGTGTGTCGGCTGGATCACACAAAAGGTTCATGCCGGTTGCACAAGCGATACAAAGCGCGGCCCTCTTAGGCGAGCGGCCGGACACAGACCAACAAAGAACGATGTTGTCCCCATGCGGAAGCCGTGAGGCGTGCCAATTATGCCACGCTTCGGCCGATCGGGGGTTGATGATCAGATGGTCGCCACCCAGGCGCGGGCAATGGCCAGGCCGGCGGCATCGGCGCCGGGGCCATTGCGCGCTATCTCGTCGTCGACCTTGTCGGCCCAGTCGGGATGGCGTTCGGCGATCAGCGACGCGAAGCAAGTGCTCCAGTCGCGCGCCATGGCGCTGTCCACCTCGAAATGGAACTGGAAGCCGTAGGCGGCGCGGCCGAGGCGGAAGGCCTGGTTTTCGGCAACGGCGCTGCCGGCCAGCCGTACGGCGTTTTGCGGCAAGCCGAACGTATCGTCATGCCATTCGAAGATCGGGAAGCTATCGGGTAATGCGGCCAGCACCGGGTCCGACTTGGCGGCCGGCGTCAGCGACACCTGCTGCCAGCCGAACTCGGTGGCGCCGCCGATCTGGTTGGTGCCGCCGAAGGCGCGCGCCAGAAGCTGGCTGCCGAGACAGATGCCGAGCACCGAGCGGTTCTTGTCGGCGAAGTCGCGCGTCAGGTCGAGCAGGTCAGGGAAATACGGGCATTTTTCGTCGTCGAGCGCATTCTGCGCGCCGCCGAGCAGAACGATCGCGTCATGCTCGCTGCTGTCCGGCGGCAGCGCTTCGCCGTCATAGGGTTTGCGCAGGTCGATGTCGGCGCCGGCCTCGACCAACGCCGCGCCGATCTGGCCGAGGCCCTCATTGTCGAAATTCTGGACCACCAAAACCCGCATCGAAACCCTGCTGACATGAATTTGACCGTGCGAGCGATATCATGCGGCCGATATCGCAGCCAAGAAGGAACGCCTATGCCACTGCAGAACCGGGTCGATCCCTTCGGCGCCATCCATGCCGTGCCCGAGCGCGGCCTGTTCACCGGTAATCGCGGCATCATCCACGACCCGGAAACGAAGACGCTTCTGAAGAAGCGCTGGGCCTTGCCGGCCTGGATCATCTGCGTGTGCGAATTCCGCAATGTGCGACGCCAGCCGATGGGCCGCAATCGTCCCGGAGGGAAAGCCGGTTGGACGGAACTGTTCTTCCTCGACGAGGTAACGGGTCTGGCCGCCGGCCACCGGCCCTGCTTCTTCTGCCGGCGCGAGCGGGCGAGCGATTTCGTCGCCCGGTTCGGCCAGGCCTTCGGCATTGATCAACCGCGCGCGCCGATGGTCGACAAGCGGCTGCACAAGGAGCGGCTGGCGGCTGGCGGCCGGGCACCCGTAGTGACCGTGCCGGAGCTTGGCGGCCTACCCGATGGAACGATGATCGCGGAGGGCGGCACTGCCTACGCGCTGCGTGCCGGCAAAGCGCTTCGATGGTCGTTCGCCGGTTACGCCGGCGCAATTGCCTTCGATCGCCTCGCCGGTTTGCCGCTCCGGCTACTGACACCGGTGACCACCATTGCCGTCCTGCGGCAGGGCTTTTCACCAGTCTGGCATCCGACCACCGAGACTTGACGCCAAGACCCGCCTCGCCCATTGCTAAGCGGATATTCGTGGGATGCCCCACGAATATCCGCTTAGATTATCTTGTTTTCGCAGGTTCTGATCGCAAAACCGCGAGACACTTTTGCGGAACCTGCTTGGGCCATGCGCGCCAACTACAAGATGCAACGGCTGTTCGTGCCGGACGATCTCGGGCCAGGCCTCGAATTCGATGCCGGCCAGCAGCAGAGCCATTATCTCGCCCATGTGCTGCGGCTCGGGGAAGGCGCCGAAATCCTTGTCTTCAATGGTCGCGACGGCGAATGGTCGGCAAATATTGCCGCCAAGTCCAAGAAGGCCGTCCGGCTGAAAGTGGTGGATTTGCAGCGGCCGCAGCCGCTGCTGCCCGATCTTGTCTATTGCTTCGCGCCGCTCAAGCAGGGCCGGCTCGACTATCTGGTGCAGAAGGCGGTCGAGATGGGCGCCGGCGTGCTACAGCCGGTCATCACCCAACATACGCAGGTGGCGAAACCCGGCATCGACCGGCTGCGCGCCAATGTCGTGGAAGCCGCCGAGCAGTGCGGCATTCTCGCGGTGCCGCAGGTGCGTGAGGCCGAGAAACTGGAGCGCCTGCTTGCCAACTGGGACAAGGAGCGGCGGCTGATCTTCTGCGACGAAGACGCCTCGACCAACAATCCGCTGCCCGCCTTGCAGGCGATCACGGAGAAGAAACTGGCGCTGCTGGTCGGTCCCGAAGGCGGATTTTCCGATGACGAGCGCAGGATGCTGAGGGCGCTGCCTTTCGTCACCGCCATCCCGCTTGGACCCCGCATCCTGCGCGCCGACACGGCCGCGGTGGCGGCGTTGGCTGTGATCCAGGCAGCGATCGGCGACTGGTGATCAAATCCTGTTGAGCCCTGGCTCAGGATTTTTTGCTTGATCGGCCGCCGGCATTTCGTCCATCTAGCGCCGGCGGCCGTCCGGCCCCTGCAGCACCGCGCATGCTTTTCGACGCGCGAAGGGCGCTGTAAAATCTAAGGCTTGCGCAATTTGTCCGGCAAAAACCGATCCGGGTTAGCGGGCGAAGCGCAGGGAGGGGCTTGATGGCGCGCGACACGACCGATTCCCGGCCGATTGAAGGCATCGACGAACTGGTCGGCTATCTGGCCGCCGGCAACAAGCCGCGCGAGAAATGGCGCATCGGCACCGAGCACGAGAAATTCCCGTTCTATGTCGACGGCAATGCGCCGGTGCCTTACGGCGGCGAGCGCGGCATCCGCGCCATCCTGGAAGGCATGCAACACAAGCTCGGCTGGGATCCGATCATCGATGACGGCCGCATCATCGGCCTGGTCGAGCCGACCGGTCAGGGCGCCATCTCGCTGGAGCCCGGCGGCCAGTTCGAGCTCTCCGGCGCGCCGCTGGAATCGATCCACCAGACCTGCCGCGAGGGCAACGCCCATCTGGCGCAGGTGCGCGAGATCGCCGAGCCGCTCGGCATCCGCTTCCTCGGCCTCGGCGGCAGCCCGAAATGGTCGCTGGCCGAGACGCCGAAAATGCCGAAGTCGCGCTATGAGATCATGACGCGCTACATGCCCAAGGTCGGCACCAAGGGCCTCGACATGATGTACCGCACCTGCACGATCCAGGTGAACCTCGACTTCGAGAGCGAGGCCGACATGCGCCGCAAGATGCAGGTGTCGCTGAAGCTGCAGCCGCTGTCGACGGCGCTGTTCGCCAACTCGCCCTTCACCGAGAGCCGGCCGAACGGGCTGCAGAGCTGGCGCGGCGACATCTGGCGCGACACCGACAACCAGCGCTCCGGCATGCTCGAATTCTGCTTCGCGCCCGATTTCGGCTTCGCCGACTATGTCGAATGGGCGCTCGACGTACCGATGTATTTCGTCATCCGCGACGGCCAGTATCACGACATGACGCGCCATACGTTCCGCCAGTTCATGGCCGGCGCCGCGCGCAACGAGATTCCCGACGGGCTGCCGGAGATGGGCGACTGGGCGAACCACCTGTCGACCCTGTTCCCCGACGTGCGGCTGAAGCGCTTCCTCGAAATGCGCGGCGCCGATGGCGGGCCGTGGCGGCGCATATGTGCGCTGCCGGCGTTCTGGGTCGGCCTGCTCTACGATGAGCAGGCGCTCGATGCCATCGAGACGCTGACCGCGAGCTGGACCTATGCGGAAACGCTGGCCATGCGCAACGCGGTGCCGGAGCTCGGGATTGCGGCGCCCTTCCGCAACACCACCTTGCGCGATGTTGCCCGCGAGGTGCTGGGCATCTCGCGCATCGGGCTGAAGAACCGGGCCAGGAAGAACCGCGACGGCTATGACGAGACCTCTTTCCTCAACACGCTGGACGAGGTGGTGGCGCGCGGCACGACCAGCGCCGAGGAGATGCTGTCGGCCTACCACACGCGCTGGGGCGGCTCGATCGAGCCGGTGTTCATGGAGTATGCGTATTAAGCCTTCGCCATCCGTTTGAACCGGCTTGGAGAAAGCCGCTTCAATCAGGGATGGAAACGAACTAACTTCTCCGGGAAGGATGTTCCGGAGGAGAACCCAATGCCTTCCCTGTTCGACATTTTCGCCCAGGCCCAGAACGGCAACGCCATGCAAGCGCTGGCGCAGCAATACGGGCTTTCGATGCAGCAGGCGCAAGCCGCGGTCCAGGCGCTTCTGCCGGCTTTCTCGCAAGGGCTGCAGCGCAACACGGCCGATCCTTATGGGATGGGCGCCTTCATGACGGCGATGGCAAGCGGCCAGCACGCCAAATATTTCGAGGACGCGACCCGGGCCTTCTCGCCGCAAGGCATCGACGAAGGCAACGGCATCCTCGGCCATCTGTTCGGCTCGAAGGACCTGTCGCGCGCGGTGGCCGCGCAGGCCGCGCAGGCGACCGGTCTCAGCCAGCAGGTGCTGCAGCAGATGCTGCCGGCCATGGCCTCGATGATGATGGGCGGGCTGTTCAACCAGACCAACAACCAGATGCGCGCCGCCGGCGCTTTCGGCGGCGGCAACAACCCGCTCGGCGAAATCATCGAGGAGATGATGCGGCAGGGCGGCATCACGGCGCCGCAGCAGCGCCAGGCGCCGCAGCCGGCGCCCAACCCTTACGGCGAGAATCCGCTCGGCAAGGTGCTGCAGGACATGTTCGGCGGCGGCGCGCCGCAGCAGCCGCAACCGCAACAGACGCAAAACCCCTATGGCGAGAACCCGCTGGGCAAGGTGCTGCAGGACATGTTCGGCGGCGGCGCGGCGCAACAGCCGCGGGGCGGGGCGCAACCGCAACAGACGCAGAGCCCCTATGGCGACAACCCGCTCGGCAAAATCTTCGAGGAGATGCTGCGGCAGGGCGGCGGCGGGTTCGGCCTGCCCGGCGGACAGCCGGCGCCGCAGCAGCGCCAGACTCCGCAAAGCGCGCCGCAGCCGCAGACCAATCCGAGCGGCCGCCCCAGGAACCCGTTCGACGACATCTTCGGCAAGATGTTCGAGACCGGGGCGCAGCAGCGCGACGAATATGAAAAGAACGTCGGGACGATCTTCGATCAGTTCAAGCGCGACATGGGCCGGCTTTAGTTCTCGCTCCGACGGCGAGATCGTCATCCACGGGCGGAGCAAGGAGCGAAGCGACGCGCGCAGACCCGAGGATCCATGCCGTGACATCTAAGCGGTGCGACGGTGCAGAATTCTGCTCCGTCGCGCTCTACGTCAACGGTCACGGCATGGATCCCTGGGTCTTCGCTCCGCTTCGCGTCGCTACGCCCAAGGATGACAAATTGAAAAGAAAAAGCCCGGTCCTGGAGGAGAACCGGGCAATGTGCAGGCTGGCCGGCGGGGAACCGGCAGGGAGTGTGGTAGCCTGCATGAAGCTTGGTCGCGCCGAGCCTGGAAAAGGTTCAACGCGACCGGAAAATCATCCAGCGCCGCCGTTCAGGCGACCTGGCGGGCAAGATCCTCGATCGTATCGGCGCGCTCGCTGGCGATGGCGCGCAGCTTCACCGTCGGGTCGCGGCCGAAGGGTACGGCGGCGACATGAAGGTCGGCGCGGGTAAGGCCGATATCGGCAAGCTCGGCGTCCGACATCTCGCCCAGGCGATAGAAGGCGCGGCGATTTTTCCAGGCGACATAGGCGCTGGCGAGAGCATTGAGCACGCGCGTCGCGACGGCCGGACGCGTGGTGATGCGCGAGGTCTCGGTGGCGAATTCGATCGTGGTCATGTCAATCTCTCCTTCGGAGTCGAGCGGACGAAACCGGGCAATCGGCACCCTGGGAGAAGCGCCGTTCCGGTCTCGATACACATGCCTTCATGTGGACGATGCCAATCTGCCATCGCGCGATTGATTAATCCAACGAATGTTTTTAATCTGTAGCATCAACATCAATGATAGGTTGGACCGATGAAAGCGCCGCTCGACCTCGATCAGTTGCAGACCTTCATCTCGATCGCCGACACCGGCAGCTTCACCCGAGCGGCCGAGGAAGTGCACCGCACGCAGTCTGCGGTGTCGATGCAGATGCGGCGGCTCGAGGAACGGATCGGCAAGCCGCTGTTCGAAAAGGACGGCCGCACCAACAAGCTGACCGAGGAAGGCGATCGGCTGCTTTCCTATGCAAGGCGGCTGATCTACCTCAACCGCGAAACGCTTGCCGCTTTCGACGACCAGCGGCTGGAAGGCACCATCCGCATCGGCACGCCGGACGACTATGCCGACCGTTTCCTGCCCGAAATCATGGCGCGCTTCTCGCGCTCCAACCCGCGCGTCGAGCTGACCGTGGTCTGCGAGCCGACGCCGGGCCTGGTCGAGCACATCAAGCGCGGCAATCTCGATCTCGCGCTGGTGACGCACAACGACACGCGCGGCCAGTCCGAAGTGGTGCGACGCGAGCCGCTTCTATGGGTTACCTCGGCCAACCACGCCACGCATGAACAGGAAATACTGCCGATGGCGTTCGGCCGACCGAACTGCATCTGGCGGCGCGCCGCCGTCGACGTGCTCGACCGGCAGAACCGCGAGTACCGGGTCCTGTTCTCCAGCTTCTCGGCGACCGTCATCACCGCCGCCGTGCTTTCCGGCCTTGCCATCTCGGTGCTGCCGGAATGCGCGCTGAGGCCCGGCATGCGCGTGCTCGGCGAGGCTGATGGCTTCGGCCAATTGCCAGACTGCCGCATCGGCATCATGCGCGGCCAGACCTCGCAGCCGGAGATCGTCGACGCGCTGGCGCGTCACATCGCCGAAAGCCTCGACAACATTTCGGTGCCGGTCAGCGAGGAAGCCGGGAGCTTCGATTTTGCCGCGCTTGCCTTCGCCAAGATGAAGCGGACCAAGGCGAACCAGATCATGCCTGGCTGGTAGGACTCACGCGTTGGCGACGGAACGCGCGGGTGTGCCGGTAGAAAGTCCGGGCAGTGCGAGCAACTGACCAGGCTCCAGCGGCGGCGACATCAGATAGCCCTGGAACTGATGGCAGCCCATGCCGACCAGCAAAGCCTTCTGTCCGTCGGTCTCGACGCCTTCGGCGGTGACTTCCACCTTCAGCGCCAGGGCCAACTCGATCAATGCCCGGACGATGGCGCAGGCGCTGTCGTCCTCGTCGAGCAGGCGCACGAAGGAACGGTCGATCTTCAACTTGTCGATCGCCTGGCGGCGCAGATAGCTCAGCGACGAATAGCCGGTGCCGAAATCGTCAAGCACCATGCGCACGCCGGTTTCCCGCAGCGCCTCAATCACCGTGCCGATGGTTTCGTCGTGCTCGAGCAGGACGCCTTCGGTGGTCTCGAGCTGCAAGCGAGCGGGATCCAGCCCGGTTTCGGCGAGGATCGAGGCAACCTGTTCGGCAAAGCCGGTGTCACGCAGTTGAAGGGGCGAAATGTTCACCGCGATCCACGGCAAGTGCGTCCTGGCGGCGAAGGCGCAGGCCTCGGTCAGCGCCCATTTGCCGAGCTCGCCGATCAGGCCGCGCTCCTCGGCAATGGCGATGAATTGCGCGGCGGGCAGCGCGCCGTGCACCTCGTGTCCCCAGCGGATCAGCGCCTCGGCGCCGAGGATCCGGCGGCCGTCGGCGGCAAAGACCGGCTGATAGGCGAGCTTTATGCCGCCGCCGCCGTCGAGCGCCTTGCGCAGCTCGGCCTCGACCTTGCGCTTGCGCAAGAGGAGGTCGTCCATGTCGCCGGCGAACACCTGGTAGCGGCCGCGGCCGTTCTTCTTGGCCTCGTAAAGCGCGATGTCGGCCTTGCGCAGCAGGTCATCCGCGTCGGTTTCCGATCCCCACGACAGCGCGATGCCGATGCTGGCGCTGACAAAGACCTGGTCGTCGATCAGCTTGAACGGCTCGCACAGCTTCTGCTGCAATCGGTCGGCGATATCTTCCGCGCTCCTGATGTCGCGCACGTCGAGCAGGATGATGGCGAACTCGTCGCCGCCGAGCCGCGCTACGGTATCGATCTCGCGGATCGTGTGCCTGAGCCGCGCAGCCGTCTGCCTTACCAGCTCGTCGCCGGCCGGATGTCCCAGCGTATCGTTGACATGCTTGAAGCGGTCGAGGTCGAGGTAAAGCAGCGCCACCCGCGTCTCGTCCTGGGCGGCGAAGAGCAAGGTGCGCCGCAGGCGGTCCTCGAACAGTGCCCGATTGGGCAGGCCGGTGAGCGTGTCGTGGAAGGCAAGATATTGCGCCTCGTCCTGGCTGGTCTGCAACTCGGCCGAGGCGCGGCGCAGCCGGCGCAACAGGAACAACAGAACGCCGCCAGCCACCAGCAGGGCGACGGCCAGCGCGGGCGCCATCTTGCGTACCAGGGTAATGCCAGGCCGCTCCTCGTCCCAGCCGATATAGCCAAGGATGACGCCGCGGGAATCGACAAGCGGTACCGCCGCCCCGCCAACCGGCTGTGATAGCGGTACAAGCCGTGCGCCCTTAACCAGATATTTTGCCGCGATCTTGCCAATCACGGTATCGTTGATGAACTCGGCCGACACATGAAGATATTCAGTGCCCGGCGCCTGGGTAACGCGATCCGAGCTCGGCACGAGTGGCATCACGCTCAGGATCGCGGGTTTCCCCTGCAGCGAAACAAGGTCCTGCGCAACCATCTTGGGCGATTGGCCTGTTGCGTCAGCCTTCGGCGGCTCGGCCAACATGTGGCGCAGCTTCTCGATGGTCGGCTGCAGTCCGGGCGCATCCTCGCCGAAGGTCGACGCATCAACGACCTTGCCTTCCCGCATGGCGTGGATCGCATGGTTGGCGGCGTCGAGAATGTAGACCCGGTTGTGGCCGTAGTAGGTATACATCCAGGTGCTGAGGTTTTCCTCGATCCAGGCCTGATTGCCCGCCCTCACATTGGTTACGGAATCATCCCAGACGGTCACGCTTTCCTGCTCGCGCTGGACTGCGGCAATCTGGTCCTTCAGACCATCGGCGATGAAAATCTTCTGTCGTTCGAGCGAAGTCTCGTCAGACTGGGCAGCGGCGTAAAAGCCGAAACCGACGACGATCGCAAGCGCGAAAGCGGCAAGCGTCAGCACGGTCAGCGTGACCTGATGCGTCAACGGGCTGCTGTTCTGGCGTGCGCTCATACGTTCCCGGCCGGTTTACCTGCCACCAGTCAAAGCAAATCGGGCTTAAGATCGCGTTATAATATTAGCGAGGTTTGTCGCGGCTTGACGCGGACCGAGAAGCGCTCCCCAATCGTCCAATGAACGAAACTGCCAGCGAATCACGCAGCAACGCCACCGAATACACGGTGAGCGAGATTTCCGGCGCCCTGAAGCGCACTGTCGAGGATGCCTTCGGCAATGTGCGGGTGCGCGGCGAAATCTCGGGCTATCGCGGACCGCACTCCTCCGGCCACGCCTATTTCGCGCTGAAGGACGATCGCGCGCGTATCGACGCCGTGGTTTGGAAAACCACGATGGCACGCCTGAAATTCCGGCCCGAGGAGGGCATGGAGGTGATCGCCAGCGGCAAGCTGACGACCTATCCCGGCAAATCCAACTATCAGATCGTCATCGACAATCTGGAGCCGGCCGGCGCCGGCGCGCTGATGGCGCTGCTCGAAGAGCGCAAGCGCCGGTTGCAGGCCGAAGGCCTGTTCGATGCCGGCCGCAAGCGCCGGCTGCCCTTCATGCCCAAGGTAATCGGCGTCGTCACCTCGCCAACGGGCTCGGTGATCCGCGACATCATCCACCGCATCAAGGACCGCTTTCCGCTCACCGTCCTGGTCTGGCCGGTCAGGGTGCAGGGCGACACGACCGCCAGAGAGGTGACGGCCGCGGTAAACGGCTTCAACGCCCTGCCCTGGGACGGCCCGATCCGCCAGCCCGACGTGCTGATCGTGGCGCGCGGCGGCGGCAGCCTCGAGGATCTGTGGGGCTTCAACGACGAAGGGCTGGCGCGCGCGGTAGCGGCCTCGGGCATCCCGGTGATCTCCGCCGTCGGCCACGAGACCGACTGGACGCTGATCGACTTCGTTTCAGACATGCGTGCACCGACGCCGACCGGTGCGGCCGAAATCGCCGTGCCGGTCCGGGCCGATCTGGAAGCGACTTTGGCGAGCCTAGGCGCAAGGCTGAGGGCCGCTATCTCGCGCAAGCTCGAGCGCAAGAGCCAGGCGGTGCGCGCCGCGGCGCGGGCCCTGCCCTCGCCCGACCAGTTGCTGGCGCTGCCGCGCCGCCGCTTCGATGACGCGACCAGCCGTCTCGGCCGCGGGCTGACGGTGAACATCGAGCGCAAGCGAGCGGCGCTGCAGCGGCAAAGGCTGACGCCGGCGACCTTGTCGCGGCGCCTCAACGAGGCGCGCACGCTGACCGGGCGCGACATAGCGCGGGCGCGCGCGGCGTTCTTCGCCATCGTGCGCGAGCGCCGCGCCCGCTTCCAGCGCAATTCGACGCGATTGTCGCCGGCGCCGATCGCCCGGCGGCAGAAGCTGCAGGCCGATGCGCTGGGCGGACTGTCGCGACGGCAGGACCAGGCGCTGGCGCGGCGGCTCGACCGGATGCGCGCGGCACTGACCCAGGCCGACCGGCTCCTCTCCACGCTGTCGCACAAGGCCGTGCTGGCGCGCGGCTTCGTGCTGGTCAAGGATGCCGACGGCGCGGTGATCAAGCGGGTCGAAGATGTGGCGCCGGGCGCCGCCTTGCAGCTCGAATTCGCCGACGGAACGGCGGAGGCCATCGCCACAGGCGGCGGCGCGCGGCCGAGGCTGGCCGCCAAGCCGTCGGCAAAGGCCAAGGAACCCGGCAAGCAAGGCTCGTTGTTCTGAGATGAGCAGCCACGACCCGCATCTTCGTACGCCGTCCGGCAAGCTGCGCCTGCGCTCCTTCGGCATCGCGCTTGACGGCACGCCCGGCCGCTTCAACGCTATCACCGACGTTCCGGGCGTTTCGGTCGGCTATACGACGCTGATTTCCGGCGACGGGCAGCTGCGGGTCGGCGCCGGCCCAGTGCGCACCGGCGTGACCGCAATCCTGCCGAGGCCGGTTCACGAGCTTGCGGCGCCGGTCTTCGCCGGCGTCTTCAGCCAGAACGGCAATGGCGAGCTGACGGGAACGCACATCATCGAGGAGACCGGCGCCTTCAACTTTCCGGTCACCATCACCAACACGCATTCCTGCGGCGTCACCCGCGACGCCACGCTGCGCTGGATGCACAAGGTGCTGCCGGCCGCGCTCGACACAGGCTGGGGTTTGCCGGTGGCGGCCGAGACCTATGACGGCTTCCTCAACGACATCAACGGCCATCATGTGAGCGCCGAGCACGTCGCGGCGGCCCTCGACGGAGCTGTCGGCGGCGCCATCGAGGAAGGCAGCGTCGGCGGCGGCACAGGCATGATCACCTTCGGCTTCAAGGCCGGATCCGGTACCGCTTCGCGCATCGTCGCGTGGCAGGACAGGCGCTACACACTCGGCGTGTTCGTGCAGGCGAATTTCGGCCAAAGGCGCAATTTCAGCGTCCGCGGCCGGCGCGTCGAAAAGGATTTCACCGAGCCGGCGATCCGCGAGGCCACGGCGCGCGCCGAAAAGGGCTCGATCATCGCGGCGGTTGCCACCGACGCGCCGTTCCTGCCGCATCAGATGAAGCGGCTCGCCCGGCGCGTGCCGCTCGGCGTCGCTGCGACCGGCGGCTACGGCTATCACAGCTCGGGCGACATCTTTCTCGCTTTCTCGACCGCCAATCCGGAGGCGGCTCTGGCGCCTTCGGGCCATCTCGGGCGCGCGGAATTCATCCCGGATGTCGATATCGATCGGTTCTTCGACGCGGTGGTGCAAGGCGTGGAGGAAGCCATCCTCAACGCGCTCACAGCCAATGAGGACATGACGGGACGCGACGGCAATTTCGTGCCGGCGCTGCCAAAGTCGTGGCTGAAAGAGAAATTCGGCTAAATCGTTCTGGACGACATACCCGGCACCCAGGCTTTTTGCCGGGTCGGGATGCTACTCTGAAGGCCTGTCCGACTTGGCTTCGCGGCCGTTTTCCTCGGCGGCTTCCTCAAGGCGCGATGCGATCAGTTCCTGGATGTCGCCGACCTCTTCCTGGATGTCTTCCAAAAGGATACCCGCTTCCGCGGCCTTGGCGCAGCATTCCTTGGCCAGATTCTCGGCCTGCTCGTCGATCTTGATGGGCGCGTGCTGGCACTGGACCTTTTCGCCGATCCAACCGCGCAAGAACTCGATCGCGTGTTCACTCATGCTGGTCTTTTCCCTAACGGCAACGCCGATTGGTAATCATAAACGCCTGAGCCCCGCACAGGATGCATGCTTCCATTCGAACCGAGTCGGCCTCACCCGGCAAGTCATCTTGCCGAATGTCCGCAGCGCCAGGGAAATGGGAAAAAATGAGGGGCACGTTCCGTTTGTCGAAGATGTACCTATGCTGGATCGTTCAGAACCCAGCGTCATTGTTTCTATTCGCTTTTTTCCGGTTTTTCAGGCCGATTCCCGTCATGACACGCGAAGCATATCTACGGCGAATTAGCCGCCACACGCAAGCGTGAGATGCGCAAGGCCGCCGCTATATAGTGATATCCTCATCCAATGTCGACTCCGTGCGGCAGGCTGCTTCTTTCCGCCGCGCCGACCAAGCCGATTAGACCTATCAAGCAGTGTTGAACCGGCGTTTCACCAGGCCTAGGCGCAACGACGATATTGGCCCTTGAACCGCCAAGTTTGTGGCGCTTAACATCGCGCTGTCTCAACTGAGTCTCGTTTCATTCGTCCGGGCTAATGCACGGATCGAGTTGGATATTTTCCTGTGCATAAGGATGCAAAAGGCAACGCGCCGGAGCGTGGCGGGTCGTTTGCCCACGTGGCGGAAGCCTCCTGGGGCAAGGGCGTCAGCACGCTCATCCGCATCATGCGCATGACGCTGCGCCATCCCTGGCAGGTCACTATCACCATCGTCTCGACCTTCATTGCCGCTACGCTGCAGCTTTTCATCCCGCGCCTTCTCGGTCGCGCCATCGACCAGGCGCAGGGCGTGATGGCTGCCGGCGGCGGCGCGGTGGCGGAGCAGGCGCTGTGGACCACGGCGCTGACCCTGTTGGTGGTCAGCATCCTGCGCGGCCTCTTCACCATGGCGCAGAATTATTATGGCGAGGCGGTCGGCCACCACACCGGCTATGAGCTCAGGCTCGCCTTCTACGAAAAGATCCAGCGGCTGAGCTTTTCCTTCCACGACAAGGTCCATACCGGCGATCTGATCACGCTCGGCCTGCTCGATCTCGACGGCGTGCGCATGTTCTTTGCCACAGGTGTGCTGCGCGTGGTGCTGCTCAGCGTGCTGATCGGTGTCGGCGCGTATCTGTTGATCAGCACCGATCTGGTGCTCGGGCTGCTAAGCCTGAGTTTCGTGCCCTTCGTCGCCTGGCGATCCTCGGTCACGCAGCTCAGGTTGCGCAGCACCTGGCTGACGCTGCAGGAGCGGCTGTCGGTGCTGAGCCGGGTGATGGACGAGAATCTCGGCGGTATCCGCGTCGTGCGCGCCTTCGCGGCGCAGCGCCATGAGCTGGCGAAATTCGACCGTGCCAAGCGCTCGGCGCTGGAGCTTGCCAATGAGCGCGTCGACATCCGCGTCGCCAACACCAGCGCGATGAACTTCTCCTTCCTCGCCGCCATGGGGCTGGTGCTGTGGTTCGGCGGCCAGAAGGTGATCGCGGGTGAGATCAGCGTCGGCACGCTGGCGCAGTTCCTCACCTTCATGACCATCCTGCAGATGCCGGTGCGACAGCTCGGCCTGATGGTCAATTCCTTCGCCCGCGCCTCGACTTGCGGCACGCGGCTGTTCGAGCTGCTCGACACCGAGCTCGACATCGAGGACGCGCCGGACGCGAAAGACCTCGTGGTTAACGACGGCGTGCTGCGCTTCGACGATGTCGGCTTTCGTTACGACGGCGCGGGCGGGCGGCCGGCGCTGTCCGGCATTTCCTTCGAGGCGAAGCCCGGCGAAACCATCGGCATCGTCGGCCCGCCGGGCAGCGGCAAGTCGACGATCGCGCATCTGATCCCGCGCTTCTACGATGCGACCTCGGGTGCGATCACCATCGATGGGCAGGATATAAGCAAGGTCACGCTGCGCTCGCTGCGCAAGGCGGTGGGCATCGTGCAGCAGGATGCGTTCCTGTTCACCACCTCGATCGAGAACAACATCGCCTACGGCAATCCCTGGGCGCGCGAAACCCGCATCGAGCGCGCCGCCGAATACGCGCAGTTGCACAACTATATCATCGGGCTGCCGACCGGCTACACGACCATCGTCGGCGAGCGCGGCGCCTCGCTGTCCGGTGGCCAGCGGCAGCGCCTGACCATTGCCCGCAGCCTGATGCTCAGGCCATCCGTGCTGATCTTCGACGATTCCACGGCGGCGGTCGACGCCGGCACCGAACAGCGCATCCGCGCAGCGATGAAGCGCTTCGCCAGGGACCGCGTCACGCTCATCATCTCGCACCGGCTGAGCTCTTTGATGCATGCCGACCAGATCCTGTTCATCGAAAGCGGCCGCATCGTCGAGCGCGGCACGCATGAGGAACTGCTTGCTCTGGGCGGGCGCTATCATGCGCTGCACGATTTGCAGCTCCGGCCGGAAGACGAGCGGGCCGCCGCGCAAGGAGCCGCCTGATGTCGACGACTAACGACGACGAGGACGAAGACACCAGCGGCCGCCCGACCAAGGCCGTGGTCGGCTCGCATCGCGACGAGGAAGAGGTTTTTGGCAAGGTCTACGACCCGCGCATCGTGCGGCGCATCTGGAGCTTCGTCGCACCTTATCGGGCCAGGATCTTCCTCTCGGTCGCGGCCGTGCTGGTGTTCACGCTGACGCAGCTGGCGATCCCGCTGGTCATCCGCTACGCCATCGACCATGGCATGGCTCCGGGCAGGATAGATCGCTCTATCATGGCATGGACGACCGCAATCTTCGCCGCGATCATCCTAGTCAACTACGGTGCCAGCTATGTGCAGGAAAGCGTTGTCGGCAAGGTCGCCGAAAACGTCCTCTCCGACCTGCGCCGCGCCATGTTCAGCCACTTGCAGCGCGTCTCGCTGAGCTTCATGGACAAGACCGAGGTAGGTCGGCTGATGTCGCGCCTGCAGGGCGACGTCAATTCGATGCAGGAGTTCCTCGAGACTTCGGTGATGTCGGTCGGCGATATCGTGCTGTTGTTCGGCATCGTCACCGTGCTGCTTTGGCTCGATTTCCGGCTCGGACTGCTGACGCTCTCGACCATGCCGGCGCTTTTTGTCGTGCGCCTGTTCTGGCTGCCGCGCGCCAAGGTCGCCTTCATGGCCGCGCATGAGACCAACTCGATCGCCAACGGAGCGCTGGCCGAAGGCATCCACGGCGTGCGCACCGTGCAGAGCCTGGAGCGCCAGCACGTCAATTTCGATCTCTATGACGAGAAGGTGCTGGCCAATCTACGCGCGCATCTCCGATCAGCCAGGTATGCGCAGGTGATGGTGCCGATCGTCGACACGCTGACCGGCATCGCCATGGCGACGGTCATCGTGGTCGGCGGCTCGATGGTGCTGTCGCACCGGCTCGATGTCGGCGTGATGGTGGCGTTCCTGTTCTACATCCAGCGTTTCTTCGACCCGATCCGCTCGCTCACCATGCAGTATAGCGTCATGCAGCGCGCCATGGCTTCGGGCCAGCGCATCTCCGAAGTGCTCGACGTGCCGATCGAGGTCAACGACCGGGAAGGCGCGGTGGCGCTGTCCAGCGACACCGACGGCTCGGTCGAATTCAGGAACGTCACCTTCGGCTACCGGCAGAACCTGCCGGTGCTGAAGAACGTCTCTTTCCGCGTCAATCCGGGCGAGACAGTCGCGCTTGTCGGCCCGACCGGTTCAGGCAAATCGAGTTCGATGGCGCTGGTGCACCGCTTCTACGATGTCTGGTCGGGGCAGGTGCTGGTCGGCGGGCACGACGTGCGCGACCTGACGCAGGATTCGCTCGGCGAACAAGTGGCGATGGTGTTGCAGGAGCCGTTCCTGTTCTCCGGAACGGTGTTGGAGAACATCCGTTACCACAAGACCGGCGCTAGCCGTGAAGAGGTGGTACGGGCCGCGCAGGCCGTCGGCGCGCATGACTTCATCATGGAACTGCCGGACGGCTACGGCACCGAGCTCGAGCAGCGCGGCGGCAATCTCTCGCTCGGACAGCGCCAGCTGATCAGTTTTGCACGCGCGCTGGTGGCCGACGCCAAGATCCTGGTGCTCGACGAGGCAACGGCGAGCATCGATTCCTACACCGAGATGCTGATCCAGAAGGCGCTGATCAAGCTCCTGGAGGGGCGGACCGGGCTGGTCATTGCCCATCGGCTCGCCACCATCCGCGGCGCCGACCGCATCATCGTGCTGCAGAATGGCGAGATCGTCGAAAGCGGCAACCACGCGCAGTTGATGCAGCGCAAAGGCCTTTACGCGCGCCTCTACAATATGAACTACTCCTCGTTCGACGACATTGCGGCTGACGAGATCGAAAAGGATGCAGCGGTCGGCAAGGCGACCTGAGGGATACGGGTGGGCATTATCGGCCGGTCTTGGTATCCGATACGCCTCAGATCACTGCCTCTTCGAGGAACGGCTCGTTGCGCGGGACGCGCTCGTAGCAGAAGGGCGACAGGTCGAGCGTCTGGAAGGCGCCGTGAATGATCAGCTCCGACACCGCACGGCCGACGGCCGGCGACTGCTGCAGCCCGTGGCCCGAGAAGCCGTTGGCGAACATGAAGTTCGTCACCTCGGGGTGGAAGCCGACGATGCCGTTGTGGTCGAGCATGTTGTATTCGTAGTGACCGGTCCAACTCGTCTGGACTTTTAGCGCGTCGAAGGCCGGAATGCGGTGCCAGAGCGCCGGCCAGATATAGTCGTCGAACTCCTCGAAATGCATTTCGAAGTCGTCATAGTCGGCCGGCCCGTCGCCCTGCGGCGTGTTGCCGGTGAGGAACAGCTCGCCTTCCGGACGCACGAAGGTGCCGGAGAGATCGATGACGTTGGGCATGCGGCCCGGGATCGGATTAGCGCTGGCGAAGACGAAGCTGTAGCGTTTGTAGGGCGCGACCGGAATGGACAGCCCGGCCATGGCGGCGACCTGCTGCGCGCGCGGACCCGCCGCGTTGACCAGCGTGCCGCAGGCAACCGTCTCGCCCGTCGCGAGGCGGACCGAGACGACCCGGCCGTCGGCGAGGTCCAGCGCCGTCACGGCATTGTCGATATATTCGACGCCGCTGGCACGGGCGGCGCGGCGGAAGCCGTTCAGCAAGCCCATGGAATCGAACCAGCCTTCTTCGCGTGAACCCCAGGAGCCGCCGCCGAGATCCTCGACATTGAGCCAGGGGAAACGCTCCTTCAACGGACCCGGCTCGAGGAAGACGGTGTGGGCGCCGAGGCTGCGCTGCAGCTCGACGCGTTCGCGCGCCGCTTCCACGCCTTCGGGCGAGCAGCAATAGAGATAGCCGTGTTCCTTGAAGCCGAGATCGGGCGCCGGCTCGTCCTTGTAGAAGGGCGCCATCCGCTCCGCAAAACCACGGATGATCTCGATGCCGAACTGGCTGATCTTCACATTGATCGGATTGGAATATTGCTGGCGGATGGCGCTGGTCGAGAGCGCGGTGGACGAGAAGGTGTAGCTCGAGTCGCGTTCGACGACGAGGATCGAGACCTTGTCGCCAAGCGCCTGGCTCAGCCAGTAGGCCGTCGAGGAACCGACGACGGCGCCGCCGACGATGACGATGTCATAGGCGTTGCGCGACGGGGCTTTGTAGGGAGGGATCGGCATTACGTTTTCCTACTGCTTGAACGAAGCGATCAGGGCATCCGAGCCCCGCGCCAGCAACCCGAGGTCGGAACCGACGGCGACCATGGTGAAGCCGTCGGCGAGATAGCGGTCGGCATCGGCCTTGACCGGCGCCAGGATGCCGCTGGCCTTGCCTGCTGCCGCCGCGGCCTTGCGCACAGAGGCGATCGCCGCCTGCACATGCGGGGCGCCCGGATTGCCCATGGCGCCCATATTGGTCGAGAGGTCGCCTGGCCCGACGAAGAGAACGTCGACACCGTCCACCGCCGCGATCTCGGCGGCGTTGGCCATGCCCGCCTCGTCCTCGATCTGGACGGCTAGAAGCTGCTGCTCGCGCGCCTTGGCATGATAGCCATCGATGCGGCCGAAAGCGTTGGCGCGGTGGCCGACCGAGAAGCCGCGGAAGCCACCCGGAGCATAGGTCATGGCGGCGACGATGGCGCGCGCCTGTTCCGCCGACCGCACGTTCGGGATCATCAGGCTGCGCGCGCCGACATCCAGGGCTTGCTTGATCAGGTTTGGATCGTCCGACGGCAGGCGCACCGCCGCCTCGCAGGCAAACGCCGCCGCGACCTGCAACTGCGCCATGATGCTGCGCAGGTCGTTCGGGCTGTGTTCGCTGTCGATCAGCAGCCAGCCCGCTCCGGAGCCGGCGACGATCTCGGTGGTGAGCCCCGAGGCCAGCGAGCACCAGATGCCGATATGCGGCCGGCCGGCCTGGACGGCGGCCTTCAGCGAATTGATGCGCTCCTGCATTTTGCGATCGCCCCTCAAGATGGATTGAAATTTGTATGATGTCCTATATCATATGGCTTGATTACGCTGCAAGATGGTTGAGCGCTTTGCGGGAGTTTCGCATGAAAATCGGCTTCATCGGGCTTGGCGTCATGGGTGCGCCAATGGCGCGCCATCTCGCCGATGCGGGGCATGAGATCGTCACGGTCCTCAACCGCTCCCCTCTTCCGAAAGATCTGAAAGCATCGGTCGTCGCCTCGCCCGCGGACGTGGCGCGGGCGTCCGAGATCACCATCACCATGCTGCCCGACACACCCGACGTCGAGCGCGTCCTGATCGGCCCAAGCGGCGTGCTCGAAGGAATTTCCGCCGGCAAGCTGGTGATCGACATGAGCTCGATCAGCCCGATCGCGACGGCGGAGTTCGCGGCGAAATTCCGCAAGGCCGGAGCCGGCTATCTCGACGCGCCGGTTTCCGGCGGCGAGGTCGGCGCCAAGGCGGCAAGCCTCACCATCATGGTCGGCGGACCGGCCGCCGAGTTCGAGCAGGCGTTGCCGATCTTCGAAAAGCTCGGCAAGAACACCACCCTGATCGGCGAAAACAACGGCGCCGGCCAGACCTGCAAGATCGCCAACCAAATCATCGTGGCGCTCAACATCGAAGCGGTTGCGGAGGCACTGGTGTTCGCCAGCAAGGCCGGTTGCGATCCGGCGAAGGTGCGCAGCGCGTTGATGGGCGGCTTTGCCTCGTCGCGCGTGCTCGAAGTGCATGGCGAGCGCATGATCCAGCGCACCTTCGCGCCGGGCTTCCGCGTCAGGCTGCACCAGAAGGATCTCAACCTGGCGCTGGAAAGCGCGCGCGCGCTCGGCGTCGCGCTGCCCAGCACCGCTACGGCGCAGCAGTTAATGAACGCTTGCGCGGCGCGCGAAGGCGGCGCGGACGCCGACCACTCGTCCCTCGTCAAGGCGCTCGAAGCTCTCAGCGCTCACGAACTGTCAAACGGAAAGGAATGAACCGATGCGCGGAACCGGCAAGGCCGAGGTCTTCGTCATGCTCGCCCATCCCGTGGGCCATGCGAAGAGCCCCGGCATGTTCAACGAGATTTTCGAGCAGAAGGGCCTCGACAGCCTGATGGTGCCGTTGAGCTGCCGTCCGGAGGATTTCGACACGTTCTGGGCCGGCATTACCGCGGCGGAAAACATCCGCGGCGTGATCATCTCGGTGCCCTACAAGGTCGCGGTCTACCACAAATGCAGTGCCGCCCACGACCGCGCGGCGCGCGTGCAGAGCGCCAATTCGGTGCGCCGGCTGCCCGATGGAAGCTGGTACGCCGACAATTTCGACGGCGTCGGCTTCATCGACGGGCTGAAGGCCGGCGGTCACCAGATCGCCGGCAAGCGCATCCTCCAGGTCGGCGCCGGCGGCGCCGGCTCCTCGCTGACCTATTGCCTGGCCGAGGAGGCTGCGGCCGAAATCCGTCTCACCGATGTGGACAAGGACCGCGCGCGAAACCTCGCTGCGCTAGTCAACAAGACATTCCCCAACTGCCGCATCGAGGTCGGGGAGCCCGATCCCACCGGCATGGATATGGCGATCAACGCCACGCCCGCCGGCCTGAAGGCCAGCGATCCGCTGCCGATGGATGTGAGCAAGCTGACGCCCGAGATGACAGTGGTCGACATCATCATGGAGCCGGCCGAGACGGCGCTGCTCAAGGCCGCGAAGGAAATCGGCTGCCGCATCCAGCCCGGACGCCCGATGATGGATTTCCAGGTCGAGGCGATGTCCGAATTCTTCGACATCGAGCGTAAGGATCGCAGCCATGGCTGACCAGTCGACCGCCGTCGTCATCGGCGGCACGTCCGGCATCGGCCGCGCGATCGCCGAGCGCTTTGCCAAGGAAGGCTATCAGGTGGTCGTCGCCGGCCGGGACGCCCTGCGGGGCAAGGAAGCGGCCGCCGCCTGCGAGAGCCAAGGGGCGCCGCGCGCGCTGTTCGTCCAGACCGACGTCGCCGATCCGGCCTCCGTCGAAGCGCTGGCGCAAGCCGTCGCGGATGCGTTCGGCACGCCGCATGTCGTCGTCAACTGCGCCGGCATCCTGCAGAGCGGCAAGCATGTGCTCGACCAGGATCTCGACGAGGACGAAAAGATGTGGCGCATCAACTATCGCGGCACGCTGCTGGGATGCCAGGTGTTCGGCCGGCTGATGTCGGCGGCCGGGCGCGGCGCCATCCTCAATGTCGGCTCGCTTGCTTCCTTCGCGCCGCTCTCGCTGCCGGCCTATACGCCTGGCAAGCATGCGGTGTTGGCGCTGACGCAAATGCTGGCCGCGGAGCTCGGTCCGCATGGCGTCCGTGTCAACGCGGTGGCGCCCGGCTACACGCTGTCGGACGGGCTGAAGGCCCGGATTGCCAAGGGCGAGCGCAACCCGGAAGCGATCCAGGCCACCACGGCGCTGCGCCGTTTCGTCGAGCCGCGCGATGTCGCCGAGGCCGCCCTGTTCCTGTGCTCCGACCGCGCCGCGTCGATCACCGGCGTCACCTTGCCGGTCGATGCCGGCTGGCTCGTCCAGGCGCCTTACGCGCAGTATCTGCAAGGCAATCCCATCCGGCAGACGCCGGCAATCTGAGAAGGAAATCCAGTGAGCGATATCCGGCGTTTCGACTTCGACACCCGCATCCATCACGGCGTCATCCACAATGGCACGCTTTACCTCACCGGCCAGGTCGCGAAGCCGGGCCAGTCCGCGGCCGACCAGATGCGCGAGGTGCTGGGCAAGATCGATGCGCTGCTTGCCAAAGCCGGCACCGACAAGACGCGCATCCTGCATGTGCAGATGTGGCTGGACGACATCCGCGACTTCGACGAGGTCAACATCGTCTGGGACGCCTGGATGCCGAAGGAGCACGCGCCGGCGCGCTCTTCCGGTGAAGGCCGCATGGCCAAGCCCGGCATGCTGGTCGAGCTGATCGTCACCGCGGCGGTTTGAATGGTCCTGAAGCTTCGGGCATCATCCCGAATCTGAGCTTGAACGGAAGGATCTGAATGACGAAGCGCAAGCCGCTTTCCACTGTCGTGGCGGAGAGCCTGTCCGAAAAGATCCGTTCCGGATCGCTGCCGCCCGGCGCGCAGCTGCCGACGGAAGCGGAGCTTTGCGCCGAATACGACGTCAGCCGCACGGTGGTGCGCGAAGCGGTGGCGCGGCTGCGCTCGGAAGGCATGGTGGTGCCGCAGCAGGGGCGCGGCATGTTCGTCAGCGAGACGCCGACGCCGCGCAATTTCTCGATACCGGACGAGGCGCTCAGGACCTTGCCGGAAACCATCGCCTTGCTCGAACTGAGGCTAAGCGTCGAAGTCGAATCCGCCGGGCTTTGCGCGGAACGGCGGACCGACAAGGAAGCTCTCGCCATCCGCGCCATGATGGATGAGATCGACGCCAGGCACGCGGACCCGGCGGCCGTCCAGATCCACTACGACTATGATTTCCACCTGGCGATCGCCAAGGCGGCGCGCAACGAATTCATCCACGGCTTCCTTACCTATCTCGGGCCGATGATCGTGCCGCGTTTCCAACTCGGCTACGTCGTCGAGCCGGCGCTGAAGGACAGCTATTACGCGCGCATCCACAGCGAGCACAAAGCGATCGTCGACGCCATTGAAAGACAGGACGGCGGCAAAGCCCGCCAGGCGATGCGCAAGCATCTGCAGAACAGTCTGGGACGCGTGCGCGCGCTGGCGAAAGCCTCGGGCATCGAGGCTACCGAAGCGGAGCAGAAAGCTGCCGCGGCCTCGCTTTTCAAGGACCTGAAAAAGCCTCTTCCAGCGGCCGGATAGCTCGCCGGTTTCGGTCTCATCTACCGCCACCGATGCGCGCCCCTGCCGGCAGTTTGCGAAAGCCAAGTTTTTTCTGAGGTTGCGGCCGCAAAACCACTCCGGCGCGCTGGAAGCCCTGCTTTTCTCGGGCTAACGCCTTTCGCCGCCGGACCGAGACGTCGAAACATTCCAGCCGCCGGATGAGCTTCTGAAAGTTTATCTTTCCTTTTTGCTGGTTTTCTTGTTTTCGCGGCGCCGGCCAGCGCCGCACACTGAAAGCCAGGCAAATGGGAAAGCCGACGTGACGACAGCCTTCATCACCGGAGCGACAAGCGGCATAGGGCGAGCCATCGCGATCGCGTTGAGCGACGCCGGCTACGAGGTCTACGCTGTCGGCCGCAGCCAGGCCGCGCTGAAGGAGCTGCAGGCCGAGCGTCCGGGCATCGTGCCGATCGCCGTCGACGTCACCGACCGCGAGGCGCTGGAAGCGGTGCTGGCCGATCTCACCGTCGACGTCCTGATCAACAATGCCGGCATCATGCCGCCGCTCGGCAATTTCGCCGACATGAAGATCTCCGACATCGACACCGCGCTGGAGGTGAATGTCAGCGCGGCGATCCTGCTCACCCGCCTCGTCGTGCCGCAGATGCGCGAGCGGCAGTCAGGGCATATTCTGTTCACCGGCTCCTCCGCCGCCCATGCGGCGTTTCCCAATGTCGCCGTCTACTCGGCGACCAAGGCGGCGATTGCGGGCTTTGCCGCTGCGCTGCGGGCGGATCTTTCGCCTTTCGGCATACGCGTCACCGAAATCGTGCCCGGCCGCGTCGAGACGCAGCTCTACAAGGACATTCTCGACGCCGAGACCCGGGCGGCCATGTACGCCGGCAACGTCGCCGTGCAGCCGGACGACGTGGCCAAAATGGTCGTCGCCCTGCTCGGCCTGCCGGCATGGGCCGACGTCACCCGCTTCGACATCATGCCAACCCGGCCCCTGCCGAGCGGCAGCAAGCAAGGAAAATAGGATGAAGGATCTTTCCGTTCTCATCGTCGGTGGCGGCGCCGGCCTCGGCGCGCTTCTGGCCCGCATGGCGGTGGAAGCCGGGGCGGCCAAGATCGGCATCATCGACATCAACCAGGAAGCCGCCGAGAGCGCGCTCGCCCCGGCCAAGGCAAAAGGCCTGCCGACCGCGGCCGCAACCTGCGACATCCAGGTCGGTCCGCAGTGTCACGCCGCCTTCGAGGCCATCGTCGCCAAGCTCGGCCGCGTCGACACGCTGATCAACTGCGCCGCGATCTATCCGCGCCGCCCGCTGCTCGAAATCAGCGACGCCGACTGGGACGCGTCCAACGGCATCAACATCAAGGGTACGTACCACATGATGGTGGCGGCGGTTGGCCACATGCAGGCGCAGGAACCGAAGGACCATGTGCGCGGCCGCATCGTCAACCTGACCTCCGTCGATGCCTTCAAGGCGCATCCGCAGAACGCCCATTATGCGGCGACCAAGGCCGCCGTGGTCAGCCTGACGCGTTCCTTCGCCCACTACGTCGCCAAGGACGGCATCCTGGTGAATTCGGTGGCGCCGGCTGGCATGGCCACGGAGAAGGCAAAGGCCCTCGGCTTCCTCGAGGAACTGGCCAAGGCAAGCCCGCTCGGACGCGGCGCCGAGCCCACCGAGATCGCCGAGTGGGTGCTGATGACCGGTGGCCCGAAGAACACCTACATGACCGGTGAAAACGTAATCGTCTCAGGTGGTTACATCTACGCCTGAGGCGACGTCCCGCAGCCAAAGGCGGCTGGAATACGGCAGTGCATCATCAACGGGGTCTCGAGCAAGAGGGAGGCGCAATTCACGATGACCAGCAAGCTTCGCCTTCCTCCGCTCAATGCGCTGCGCGTCTTCCATGCCGTCGCGCAACACAAGAGTTTCCGGCAGGCGGCGGACGAATTGCTGGTGACGCCGCAGGCCGTCGGCCAGCAGATCAAGCTCCTGGAAGACACGCTCCAGGTGACGCTGTTCGAGCGCAAGGGCCGCTCGATCGAACTGACAGAGTCGGCGATCCTTCTGTCGCACTACGTCAAGGCGGGGTTCGACGAGTTCTCGGAAGGTGTGCGCCGCGTCACCAAGTCGAACTACCGCGACCGTATCAACCTCAATGCGAGCCCGTATTTCGCCACGCACTATCTGCTGCCCAGGCTCTCGCTGTTCCGCGAAATCCTGCCGGGTGCGGATCTGCGCCTGACGACGATGGTCGACCTGCCCGACTTCGGCCGCGACGACATCGATATGACTGTCCAATGGGGCTACGGCAACTGGCCGGAATATGAGGTCACCCTGCTGGTGCCTGACCCGAAGATCATCTGCTGCACGCCGACGATCGGCGAGAAGATCAAGTCGGCGCATGACCTGCCGAAGTTTACGCTGCTCGACACCGTCAAGTCGAAGCGCCTGTGGCCGGACATCTTGCGGCATCTCGGCGTCGAGCTGACAGATGGCGACCGCAGCGTCAGTTTCGACGACGCCGCGACCATGCGGCGGGCGACCTTGCAAGGCATCGGCGTCGGCCTCGTCTCCGTCATCGATGCCGAGGAGGATTTTCGCTCCGGCGCGCTGGTGGCGCCGATCGGCCGCGACGCCATCGCCGACATGCTGCCGGAGGAAGTCCCCGGCTTCTACCTCGTCGTCCCGCGCGGACATCTGCGCGTGAAGGCGGTGGCTGCCCTGCACCGATGGCTGGCGCAGGAGGATTGGCGCAGCGAGCTCAAGCTCTCCTTGCCGAAACCGACCCCGCTTTCCGACTGAGAAGCGGCTGCGAGACCGGGCCCCCAAAGGCATTTTCGGGAGCCCCAACAACAAGAAACGGAACAACCTCAACAGTGGAGACTACCAACATGAAAATGATCCAATGGGGGGCCGCCGCCATGGCCCTGAGCCTGATGCATCTCGCGGCGCCGGCGCAGGCGGCCGGCGGCAAGACGCTGGAAGCCGTGAAGGCGCGCGGCGTACTCAACTGCACCGGACATGACGGTTCCTATCTCGGCTTTGCCGAGGTGGACGACAAGGGCAACTGGAAGGGCATGGACATCGACCTCTGCAGGGCGGTGGCGACGGCCGTGTTCGGCGATCCGGCGAAGCTCAAGATCGTGCCGATCAGTTGGGCGCAGCGCTGGCCGTCGCTGCAGTCGGGCGATGTCGACATCATCATCAAGGCTTCCGGTGGCACGCTCAGCCGCGACACCGAGCTCGGCCTGCAATTCTCCATGTCCTATTATCTCGGCACGACCAAGGTGATGGCGCATAAGGAGCTGAACCTGAAGTCGCTCAAGGACGCCAATGGCGGCACGATCTGCATTCCCGCCGGCACCTCGCAGGAGCAGCAGGTCGCAGCCTACGCGCAGAAGATCGGTATCAAGCTGGAGCCGGTGCTGATCGAAAAGACGGAAGAGCTCGAGCAAGCCTATTTCTCCGGCCGCTGCGACCTCTATGCGCAGTGGGGACCGGTGCTCGCCATCGCCCGCGCCGCGAAAGGCAAGGTCGATGACCATGTGATTCTGCCCGACGTTCTCGCCGTCGAACCTGAAGTGATGATCATGCGCCAGGGCGACGACAACTGGGTCGATATCGCCAATTGGACGCTGAGCACGCTGATCTTCGCCGAGCAGGAAGGCATCACCTCCAAGAATGTCGACGAGATCAAGGCCAAGCCGACCTCTCCGCAGGTGGCGAAGTTCCTCGGCGTGACGCCCGGCATGGGCAAGGGTCTCGGGCTGCCCGACGACTGGGCTTACAATGTGATCAAGAAGGTCGGCAATTACGGCGAGATCTTCGACCGCGATCTCGGCAAGGACTCGCCCTACAAGATGGATCGCGAGCTGACCAACCTCTGGAACAATGGCGGCGTCCTGTTCCCGCTGGTGATCGACTGATCACCTTGGTGATCAAGTGATCCCCTTGGTGATCGACTGATCCGTTCTTGACGCATCGCGCTTTTAGCTCCGCCTGGCTGCTGCCGGGCGGAGCTGGCGCCAATTCGGGAAGATCCTGATGGTCAGCCTGCTGAGAAATCAGAAGGTCCGCAATGCGCTATTGCAGGTCCTCTATGTCGGTTCGCTCGCGGCACTCGTGCTTGCCGGCATCGTCATCGCCCGGCGCAATCTCGCCGACCAGGGGATCACCTCCGGCTTCGACTTCCTCTATAAGTCGACGGGCTGGGACGTGAACTTCTCGCTGCTGCCCGCCACGGCCAACGATCCCTATTGGTGGTTCTTCCTCATCGGCATCATCAACACGCTGTTTCTCGGCACCATCGGGCTGATGCTGGCCACACTTGTCGGGACGATCGTCGGCCTGGCGCGGACTTCGTCGAACGAATTGGCGCAACTTCTCGGCCGCACCTATGTCGACATCTTCCGCAACATCCCGCTGATCCTCCAGGTCTTCTTCTGGTACGCCTTGATCACGCACCTGCCGACGCCGCGCGCCGCACATGAGGCCTTCGGCATGCTCTTGACCAGCCGCGGCCTCTATATCCCGTTCCCCAATGTCGGCGGCGTGGCACTGGCGCTGGCCATTTTGGCCGTGATCGCGGCCATCGCGCTGCCAGTCTGGCTCGGCCGGACATCACGCCTCAGCCAACCTTTCGGCGAACGGTCGGCGATCCAGCTTATCGGCGCGGCGGCGGCGCTCGCCTGCGCGGTTCTCATCCTGATAATCGGCCGTTTGCCCGATGAGCCGTTCATCGACTTTCCGGCGCTGCAGGGCTTGAACCTGAGGGGCGGCCTGCGCATTCCGCCGGAGTTTTCGGCTCTCGCCATCGCCATCGCCATCTATGGAGGCTCCTACATTGCAGAGATCGTGCGCGGCGGTTTCAAAGCCGTCGGCAAGGGCCAGATGGAAGCGGCGCTTTCGCTGGGCTTGAGCCCCTGGCGTGTGTTCACGCTAGTGCGGCTGCCGCTGGCGCTGCGCGCCATGCTGCCGATCCTCGCCAACCAGTATGTCTGGCTGATGAAGGCGACGACCATGGGCATCGCCGTCGGCTTCACCGACTTCTTCATGATCGTGGCGCTGACCATCAACCATTCCGGCCAGACGCTGGAAGCGATCGGCATCCTGATGGCGGGGTTCCTGGCCATCAACCTCAGCCTCGCCGCCATCTTCAACCGCATCAACAAAGCCATTGCCCTCAAGGGCAATCAACTGAGGGGTTGAGAGATGGAGATGGTCGTCGTCGCCCCGCCTGCCCCTGGAAAACTCGAGGACCTGAAGCGGCGTTTCTTCGCGACGCCGCTTCAGGCGCTGCTGTCGCTGATCTCGCTGGCGATCATGGTTTTTCTCGCCTGGAAGCTGCTCAACTGGGCGATCTTCTCGGCCGTCTTCACCGCGAGCGGCGGGCCGGAAGCCTGCGAGGCGGCGGCGGGCGCCTGCTGGTCGGTCATCGCCGCCAGGTGGCGCATCATCCTGTTCGGCCTCTACCCCTTCGAGGAGCAATGGCGCTCTGCGCTGGCCTGCGTCAGCGTGGTGGTGATGACGGTGCTGAGCTGCATCCCCGCCTTCTGGACCGGACGCCGCATCGCCCTTGTCTGGGGAACCGGAACCGCCCTCTACTACCTGCTGATGAAGGGCGGCGTGCTCGGCCTGCCCTATGTCGGCGAAGAAGCCTGGGGAGGACTGGCGCTGACCCTTTTCATCTTCGTCACCACCTGCCTGATCGGCTTCCCGCTGGCGATCTGCCTGGCGCTGATGCGCCGCTCGGAACTGCCCTGGATATCGCGGACCACTGGCATCATCATCGACGGGGTGCGGTCGCTGCCGCTGATCTCGATCCTGTTCACCTTCGCCATCGTCCTGCCCTTCGCGCTGCCGCAGTGGCTGGTGGGCGACAAGCTCTACCGGGTGATCCTGGGATCGGCGCTGTTCTTCTCCGCCTATCAGGCCGAGATCGTCAGGGGCGGCATGCAGGGCGTGTCGGCGGGTCAGGAAGAAGCCGCCATGGCGCTCGGCATGAGCTACTGGCAGCGCATCGGCCGCATCCTGTTGCCGCAGGCTATGCGCAATGCGCTGCCGGCGACGATCAACCAGTTCGTCATATCCTTCAAGGAGACCTCGCTGGTGGTCATCGTCGGCTTCTTCGAGATCCTTGCCTCAGGCAACGCGGCCTATGGCACCGGAGAATGGCGCTTCGCCTATGTCGAAGTCTACGCCTTCATCGCCTTCATCTATTTCGTCTTCGTCTTCAGCCTGTCCCGCTACGGCGCTTTCCTGGAACGCCGCATGGCAGTCGGCGAACGATAGGAGACGGACATGACTTCAACCAGTTCCAAGCCCGGCGGGCCTGCCGTCCACATCGAAAACCTCGACAAATATTACGGGACATTCCACGCGCTGCGGAAGGTGAGCCTGTCCGTCGAGCGCAGCGAGAGGATCGTCGTCTGCGGTCCCTCCGGCTCGGGCAAATCGACCATGATCCGCTGCATCAACCGGCTCGAGCAGCACAATGGCGGGAAGATCACCGTGCTCGGCACCGAGCTCAACGACGATGTCGCCAACATCGACGGGATCAGGCGCGAGGTCGGCATGGTGTTCCAGCACTTCAACCTGTTCCCGCACATGACAGTGCTGGAGAATTTGACGATCGCGCCGGTGATCGTGCGCAAGGTGGCGCGCGCGGAAGCCGAGGCGACCGCGCGGCGCTATCTGGAGAAGGTGCGCATTCCCGAACAGGCGATGAAATTTCCCGGACAGCTCTCCGGCGGCCAGCAGCAGCGTGTCGCCATCGCGCGGGCGCTGTGCATGCAGCCGCAAATCATGTTGTTCGACGAGCCGACCTCGGCGCTCGATCCCGAGATGATATCGGAGGTGCTGGACGTCATGGTCACGCTCGCCTCCGAAGGCATGACGATGATCTGCGTCACGCATGAGATGGGGTTCGCGCGCCGCGTCGCCGACCGGGTCATCTTCATGGATGGCGGCGAGATCGTCGAAGAAGCGCCGCCGGAGGAATTCTTCACCGCCTCCCGCAACGAGCGCACGCGGCAGTTCCTGTCGCAGGTGCTGGGTCATTGAGCCTTGCTAACCAACCGATTATAGGCGGCGCATCGCAGCGCTCAGGTATTTCGATGACCGATCCCGTCAGTGCATTGCAGACAATCCTCGGACCGAAAGGCTGGCTGTCAGGTACCGACGCCGAGCCTTACCGGCGCGACTGGCTCAACCGCTATGGCGTCGCGCCGCTGGGTGTCGCCAGGCCCGCCAACACGGCCGAAGTGGCCGCGGTCGTGAAGGCATGCCGGGAGGCTGGGCTGGCTGTCGTGCCGCAAGGCGGCAATACCGGGCTCTGCGGCGGCGCCGTCGCCGAGCGGCCGGATGCGGTGATCGTCTCGCTGTCGCGCATGGCGGTGATCGGCGAGCCGGATCTCGACAGTGGCTCGATCGCCGTCGAGGCGGGCGTCGTGCTTGCCGCGCTGCATGAGGCGCTGGAGCCGCACGGGCTGATGTTCCCGATGCATCTCGGCGCCGAAGGCAGCGCCAGGATCGGCGGCCTGATCGGCACCAATGCCGGCGGCAGCCATGCGTTCCGCTATGGCATGATGCAGGATCTGGTGCTCGGCCTCGAAGTCGTGATGCCGGACGGCACGGTGTGGGACGGGATGCGCGCGGTGCAGAAGGACAATGCCGGCTATCAGCTACGCAAGCTGTTCTGCGGCGCGGAAGGCACGCTGGGCATCGTCACGCGCGCGGTGCTCAGGCTCTATCCGACGCCCAGGCAGCAGGCGAGCGCGCTGCTCGTCATGTCCGACTTCGCCGCCGCCGTTTCGTTCGGCGCCTATCTGCGCGGCGAGGCCGGCGAGTTCCTCACCGGTCTCGAATTCTTCCCAGATCTCGGCCTTGAGCTCGCCCTCAGGCACGTGCCCGATCTCACCTACCAGTTGGAGACGCGGGGCGACGTCTATCTGCTGGTCGAGCTGGCTTCCGGCTCGCCGCGGGTTCCGCTGGACGAGATCCTGAATTCGGCGCTGGAATGGGGCATGGAAAAAGGCCTTGTGCTCGACGGCGCGCTGGCCTCGTCGGGCGCGCAGCGGTCGCAGTTCTGGCGGCTGCGCGAGGAGCAGCCGGAGGGCCAGCGGCTGGAAGGCGAGCAGCTCAAGCACGACATTTCGGTGCCGCCGGGCGCGATCGCCCGTTTCATCGAGGCCGGCGCGAAAATCTGCGACGACATTCTTCCCGGTGTGCGCATCAACCCGTTCGGGCATCTCGGCGATGGCAACATCCACTACAATCTGTCGCCGCCGCGGGGAAGCGCCGATTTCGACGGCAAGGCGGGGCAATTCGCCGACGCGCTGTCGGCGCTTGCCACGCAAATGGGCGGCAGCTTCGCGGCCGAGCATGGATTGGGTCGCGCCAAGATCGCCATGGCCGACCGCAATCGCGGTACGGTGGAGCGCGAACTCATGGCGCGGCTGAAGGATGCGCTCGATCCGAAGGGTGTTATGAACCCCGGCATTCTGGTTCGCTCGCCACTGTAAAGAAAAACTTTCGTATGGATCGCATTTCTTGATTTCGCCCGGCCCCGCCAGCGTGCAGGTATGAATCCGAAAAGGCAGGCTCGGTCCGCTTGCCGCAATTCCAAGAGGATGTCGAAGCATGGCCCGCAATGGCGGTCACCTTCTTGTCGAATGCCTGATCGCCTTAGGCGCGACCAAGAGCTTCGGCGTTCCTGGCGAAAGCTATCTCGCCGTGCTCGATGCGCTGCATGACACTCACGGCAAGCTCGACTATGTGCTTTGCCGCAACGAAGGCGGCGCGGCCTTCATGGCCTCGGCCTATGGCAAGCTGACGGGATCGCCGGGCATCTGCTTCGTCACCCGTGGCCCGGGCGTGACCAATGCCAGCATCGGCGTGCATACGGCGATGCAGGACAGTTCGCCGATGATCCTGTTCGTCGGCCAGGTCGGCACCGACATGAAGGGCCGCGAAGCGTTCCAGGAGATCGACTACCGGGCTGTGTACGGGACCGTCGCCAAATGGGCGGTCGAGATCGACGATGTCGCACGGCTTCCCGAAATCGTGGCGCGGGCCTGGACGACGGCTTTGACCGGACGGCCCGGCCCGGTCGTCGTCGCGCTGCCTGAAGACATGCTGACCACCCTGACCGAGGCCGCCCCGCTCAGCGGCCCGGCAACGATCTTCGAAGCTGCGCCGGCACCGGATGCGCTTGCCTCGGCGCTCAAGCTTCTGGCGGGAGCCGAGAAGCCCGTTCTGCTTTTCGGCGGCGCCAACTGGACGGCGGACGGACGCGCTGCGCTCCAGGCTTTCGCCGAGGCTTCCGACATTCCGGTCGTCGCCGCCTTCCGTTACCAGGATCAGTTCGACAATCATTCGCCGGTGTTCGTCGGCGAGGCCGGCGTCGGCATGGTGGCGCATGTCAAGAAGCTGTTCGGCGACGCGGACGTGATCCTCGCCGTAAATGTCCGCTTCGGCGAAATGACCACCGACGGCTATACGCTGCTCAACGTCCCCGTGCCGCGGCAGAAGCTGATCCATGTGCACGGCTCCGACCGCGAGATCGGCAAGATCTATGTGCCGACGATCGGCATCCATGCCGGCCCGAACGCCTTCGCCAGGGCGCTGACGCCGGTCAAGGGCTCTTGGGCCGACTGGCGCGCCGCCGCGCGCAAGGCCTATGAAGGCACCTTTGCCGCCCCCGTGCAGCCCGGCCCGGTCGACATGGTCGCGGTCAGCGCCTGGCTGCGCGAGACCCTGCCGGCCGATGTCATCCTCACCAACGGCGCCGGCAATTTCACCGTGTGGCCGAACAAGTTCTTCAAGTTCGGGCCTGAGGCGCGACTGCTCGCGCCGCAATCGGGCGCCATGGGCTATGGCCTGCCGGCGGCTATCGCCGCCAAGGTTGCGTATCCTCAGCGCACGGTCGTCTGCTTCGCCGGCGACGGCGATTTCCAGATGAACTGCCAGGAGCTTGGCACAGCCATGCAGGCGGGCGCGCAGCCGATCGTGCTGATCATCAACAATGGCATTTACGGCACGATCCGCGCGCACCAGGAGCGCAACTATCCGGCCCGCGTCTCCGGCACGTCGCTCGAGAACCCCGACTTCGTGACGCTGGCGAAGGCCTATGGCTTCCATGCCGAGCGGGTGGAAGCGACGGCGGATTTCGCCGCGGCGTTCGGGCGAGCGCTCGCATCCACGACCGGCGCGGTCCTCGACATCGCCATCTCGCCGGAAGCGCTCACGCCGCGACAGACCCTCTCCCAGATGCGCGACGCCGCGCTCGCTTCCCAGAAGGCCAAGGCATGACCTCCCAAACAGACGACATCCGCCTCGGCGCGGACATCGGCGGCACCTTCACCGACATTGCGCTCGATGTCAGGGGAACGATGTTCTCGACCAAGGTGCTGACCAACTATTCCGCACCCGAGCAGGCGATCCTCGATGGCATCGACGTGGTCATCCGCGACGCCGGCATCTCGGCCTCGGAGATCGGCATCATCATCCACGGCACGACGCTTGCCACCAACGCGCTGATCGAGCGACGTGGCGCCAGGACCGCGCTGATCACGACCGAAGGTTTTCGCGATGTGATCGAGATGCGGACGGAGAACCGCTTCGAACAGTATGACTTGAACCTGCAGCTGCCTACGCCGCTGATTCCGCGCGAGGATCGTTTTACCGTCAGGGGCCGCATCGGCGCCGAGGGCCAGGAACTGCAGCCGCTCGACGAAGCCGCCCTCGAAGATATTGCCGGCCGGATCGCGGCGGGCAATTTCGGCTCGGTGGCGATCGGCTTCATCCATGCCTATGCCAACCCGGATCACGAGCGCCGCGCACGCGAAATCCTCTCCAGGAAACTGACTATCCCGATTTCGATCAGCGCCGAGGTCTCGCCGCAGATGCGCGAGTTCGAGCGCTTCAACACGGTCTGCGCCAACGCCTATGTTCGACCGCAAATGGCCGACTATCTCGCCCGTTTGCAGACGCGGCTGAAGGACATGGGCGCCGAATGCCCGGTCTTCATGATCCATTCCGGCGGCGGCCTGATCTCGGTGGAGACCGCCTCGGAATTTCCGGTACGTTTGGTCGAATCCGGCCCGGCCGGCGGCGCCATCTTTGCCGCCGACATCGCCCGGCGCTTCGGCCTGGAGAAAGTCGTCTCCTACGACATGGGCGGCACCACCGCGAAAATATGCCTGATCGAGGATTTTGCGCCGCGCACGGCTAGAACATTCGAAGTGGCGCGCACCTATCGCTTTTCCAAGGGTTCGGGCATGCCGATCTCCATTCCGGTGATCGAGATGATCGAGATCGGCGCCGGCGGCGGCTCCATCGCCTGGGTCGACGCCATGGGCCGCATCCAGACCGGACCCGAGAGCGCCGGCTCGGAGCCTGGCCCGGCCTGCTACGGCCGCGGCGGCAAGCGCCCGGCGATCACCGACGCCGATCTGGTGCTCGGCAAGCTCGACCCCGACAATTTCGCCGGCGGCGCGATCAAGCTCGACACATCCGCCTCCGAGCAGGCGATCCTGCGCGATGTCGGCGAACGCCTGTCGCTGAATGCCATGTCGACCGCCTTCGGCATCTGCGAGGTCGTGGACGAGAACATGGCCAACGCCGCCCGCGTCCACGCCGTCGAGAACGGCAAGAACATTTCCGACAATCTGATGATCGCCTTCGGCGGCGCGGCACCCCTGCACGCGGCAAGGCTGTGCGAAAAGCTCGGCATCGACCAGTGCATCGTGCCGCGCGGCGCCGGCGTCGGATCGGCAATCGGCTTCCTGAAAGCTCCGTTCGGCTATGAAGCGCTGGCCTCGAAGCTGACGCGACTGTCACGGTTCAAGCCGGCCGAGGTCAATGCGCTGCTCGCCGACCTCAAGGCTTCCGCCGAGGGTTTCGTGCGCACCGGCGCCAGCGGCAGGATCGTGTGCGAAATCACCGCTTTCATGCGCTATGCCGGCCAGGGCTGGGAAATCCCCGTGCCACTGGCCGACGAGCCGTTTGGCGACGATGCGGTGGCCAGGCTCAAGGATTTGTTCGAGGAGAACTACCAGCGCTTCTTCGGCCGCGCCATTGAAGGTCTCGACGGGCTGGAGATCGAGATCGTCACCTGGTCGGTGAAGGCGACGGATGTCCGGCCTGCCGTTGCGCGGCACGAACTCACCAAGGGCAAGAAGACCAGCCAGCCGGCCACCACCCGTGCGGTCTTCGATCCGGCGACAGGCGCGCCGCAGACCTATGGCATCGTCGAGCGCGACACGCTTTGCGCCGGCGACCGTGTCGTCGGGCCGGCGGTCATCGTCGAGCGCGAGACCTCCACCGTTATCACCACAAGCTTCGACGCCGTCATCCAGAGCGACGGCGCCATCCTTCTGATCCGCAAAGGCAGCCAGGCATGAGCGACATTGGCGAAATCCGCATGCAGGTGATGTGGAACCGGTTGATCTCGGTGGTCGAGGAGCAGGCGCTGACCTTGCTGCGCACCGCTTTCTCGACCTCGGTGCGCGAATCCGGCGACCTGTCGGCCGGTGTGTTCGATCCGCGCGGCCAGATGCTGGCGCAGGCGGTGACGGGCACACCTGGCCACGTCAACACCATGGCCGAGGCAGTGCTGCATTTCATGAACGCGATCCCGCGCGAGGAGATGTTCGAGGGCGACACCTACGTCACCAACGATCCGTGGCTCGGCACGGGCCATCTGCACGACATCACCATGGTGTCGCCGTCCTTCCTGAACGGCGAGTTGGTCGCCTTCTTCGCCTGCACGGCGCATGTCGTCGATGTCGGCGGACGCGGCTTTGGCGCCGACGGCAAGTCGGTCTATGAGGAAGGCATCCAGATCCCGATCATGAAGTTCGCGGAAAAGGGCAAGGTCAATCTCGACCTGGTGCGCATCCTGCGCGCCAATGTCCGCGAGCCCAACCAGGTCGTCGGCGACTTCTATTCGCTCGCCGCCTGCAACGAGGTCGGCCACCGGCGCCTCGTCGACATGATGAAGGAGATCGGGCTTGCCTCGCTCGACGGTCTCGGCGACTTCATCTTCTCGCGCACCCGCGACGCTATGCTTGAACGCATCGAGGCGCTGCCCAAGGGCAGTTGGTCGAACGAGCTGGTCACCGACGGCTATGACGAGCCGATCAAGCTTGCCGCGACGGTCTCGGTGCGCGACGACCATGTCGAGGTCGACTTCACCGGCACCGACCCGATGAGCCGCTGGGGCATCAACTGCCCGATCATCTACAGCAAGGCCTATGCCTGCTATGCGCTGAAATGCATGGTGGCGCCCGACATCCCGAACAATGCCGCCTCGCTCGCTTTCTTCACCGTGACGTCGCCCATCAACATCCTCAATGCCGTGCGGCCGGCGCCGGTGGCGCTCAGGCATATCTTCGGCCACATGGTGCCCGACCTGGTGCTGGGCGCATTCGCCAAGGCGCTGCCGGGAAAGATCCTCGCCGAGGGCGCCGGCGCGCTGTGGAACATCCACATCTCAGCGCGGCCTGTCGCAGGCGCATCCGGCCGTCGCGCCGAAGTGCTGATGTTCAACTCCGGCGGCATGGGCTCGCGGCCCGAGCTCGACGGCCTGTCGGCGACGGCCTTCCCGTCGGGCGTGCACACGATGCCGATCGAGGCGACCGAGCATACCGGTCCGATCGTCATCTGGCGCAAGGAGCTTCGCCCGGACTCCGGCGGCGACGGCGAATTCCGCGGTGGCCTCGGGCAGGTCATCGAGATCGAGGCGACAGAAGGCCACGAGTTCGATTTCTCGGCCATGTTCGACCGCGTCAACCATCCGGCCCATGGACGCAATGGCGGCAAGCCCGGCGTCGCCGGCGCGGTGAAGCTGGATGACGGCACCAAGATGCGGCCGAAGGGCTGGCAGCATGTTCCGGCCGGACGCCGGCTGATCCTCGAATTGCCGGGCGGCGGCGGCTATGGCGATCCTGCCAGGCGCAGTGCGGCCGCGCGGGCCAACGATCGATCCAAGGGTTACATCACGGAGAACGACTGATGAGCTATGTTGCCTCGCGCCTGTCGGTGGTGAAGCCCTCGGCTTCGATGGCGGCTTCACAGGCCGCCAAGGCGCTGCGCGCCAAGGGCGTCGACGTGATCGATCTCGGCCTCGGCGAGCCGGATTTCCCGACGCCGCTGCACATCATCGACGCCGCTCATTTCGCCGCGAAGGCCGGCCAGACGCTCTATACGGGTGCTGCCGGCACGCCGGAAGTGCGCGAAGCCATCGCGGGAAAATTCCGGCGCGAGAACGGGCTCGACTACACGGCCGACGACATCGTGGTCGCCAACGGCGCCAAGCAGATCATCTTCAACGCGTTAATGGCGACGCTCGAGAGCGGGGACGAGGCGATCCTGCCGGCGCCCTATTTCGTCTCCTATCCGGAAATGGTGAAGCTGCTCGGCGGCACGCCGGTCGTCGTCGAATGTCCGGAGACCACCGGTTTCCGGCTGACGCCGGCGCTGCTGGAACAGGCGATCAGGCCGCGGACGAAATGGCTGTTCCTCAACATGCCGGGCAACCCGTCAGGCGCGGTCTATTCCGAGGCAGATCTTAAGGCGCTGGGCGCGGTGCTGGCGAAGCATCCGCAGGTGCTGATCCTGTCCGACGAGATCTATGAGCACATCCTCTTCGACGGGCGCGAGTTCGTCTCCTTCGGCAAGGCCTGCCCGGAGCTCAAGGACCGCACGCTGATCGTCAATGGCGTCTCGAAATCCTACGCCATGACCGGCTGGCGCGTCGGCTATGCGGCCGGGCCGGCGCCGTTGCTCAAGGCGATGTCGACGATCCAGAGCCAGTCCTGCACGTCGGTGTGCTCGATCGCGCAGGCGGCGACGGTCGCCGCGCTCAACGGCCCGCAGGACGAAGTGGGGCGTTTCCGCGAGGCTTTCGAGAGGCGCCGCGACCTGGTCGTGAACGGCATCCGCAAGATCAATGGCCTGACGCTATCGCCGCCGGATGGCGCTTTCTACGCCTATATCGGCTGCGCCAGCCTGATCGGCCGCAAAACGCCCGGAGGTGTCGTGCTGGAGGATGACGCGGCCGTGTCGAATTATCTTCTCAATGAAGGGCGGGTGGCGTCGGTGCCCGGCGTCGCCTATGGACTGTCACCCTATTTCCGCATCTCGACCGCGACCAGCGAAGAGGTGCTGACCGAGGCGATCGCGCGGATCAATGCCGCCGTCGCGCAAGTGGAGTAAATGATGCCGCATTACGAACGTATCCTGATCACGGGCGCTGCCGGCCGGCTCGGCTCGGTGCTGCGCAAGGGGCTTGCGCCGCTGGCCAAGACCATCCGCCTGGCGGGGCGCGAGCCGTTCGGCGACCTCGCGCCGCACGAGGAGGAAACCGTCTTCGACCTCGCGGACATGGAAGCGACGATCGCGGCCACCAAGGATTGCGACGCGATCGTGCATTTCGGCGGTGCGCCGCTCGAATGCGAGTGGCAGACCATCCTCGATTCCAGCATCCGCGGCTCCTACCACATCTATGAAGGCGCGCGGAAACATGGCGTCAAGCGCGTCATCTACGCCTCGTCGGTGCATGCGATCGGCTATCACGAGATCGAGGCGCATATCGGCGTCGATGCGCCGGTGCGCCCCGACAGCCTCTATGGCGTGTCGAAGAATTTCGTCGAGAGTCTCAGCCGGCTCTATTGGGACAAGTTCGGCATCGAGACGGCATGCCTGCGCATCTTCTCGTCATTCCCGGAACCCGCCGACCGGCGCATGCTGTGGTCGTACCTCTCCTTCGCCGACTGCGTGCGCCTGGTCGAGGCTTCGCTCACGGCACCGCGGGTCGGCCACACGATCTCCTTCGGCATCTCCGACAACAAGCTGAAGATGGTCGACAACAGCGGCGCCGACCATCTGGGCTTCATCCCGCAGGACAGCGCCGAGCCGTTCCGCGAGGCCGTAGAAGCGAAGACCCCGGTGCCCGATCCGAAGAAGCCGTCGGTGAAATATCTCGGCGGCTGGTTCTGCGAGCTTGGACACCCAGACGACAAACCGGCGTGAGGCAGTGAGGGCAGGTGATTCATTTTCGCCCCCTCGGTGGATCGCCGGCAACGCGTCGATCTCCAGCGGCGACAGGCCGCCCACTTACGCCGATGCCGCTCTCATTCTCCGCTCGCCGCGCGTTGACAAATTGCGCGCCGGCAGCGCTATTCGATAGCCGGTTCGGCGGCTGCTTCCGCCGGAGCCCCTGAGAACGGGTCTCGGCAGGCATTGATGAGCCATCCGGACGAAACGCCGACCCAGCCGATACGTCCACGGGTGCGTCGTTCGCTCTACGCAAAGTTCTCCTACCAATCGCCGCAACAACGCAATTTCCGACGTTGCCGCACACCGTCGCTTTTGACGACCATGCCATAGCGCCCGGAGTCGGAAAGGTGGCTACCGGCGAGCACCCAGGGCGGCGGATGGCCATCAAAGGCTTAGGGGGAGACGGCAGATGACGACTTGCGCCTTTGTCGAATGGCCGGAAGGTCTCGCCCCGCGGGGTCGGGAGTGGGACGAAATCCGCCGCCAGGTTGAGAGCGCCCGTCCGAACATTCTGGTGACCAACGAACTGCCTTTCGGCGCCTGGATAGCCGGCGCGAGCTTGTTCGATCGGGATGTAGCTGCCGGCAGCGTAGCGCTACACGAGCAAGGACTGGAGGCGCTGAACGCGCTTGGCGTCCCGACCGTCATTTCGTCCCGCCCCGTGTGGGCAGGAGACAGGCTGGCGAATGAGGCGTTCGTCCTAGCGAACGGCAAGCCCCGCCCGCTGCACCGCAAGCAGCTTTTCCCCGAAGAAGAAGGCTGGCACGAAGAGACCTGGTTCAAAGGCGACGCAAGCGGTTTCATCGTCTCCGACATCGGGGATCTCGAGGTCGGTGTGCTTCTATGCACAGAATTGATGTTCAACGAGCATGCCCGCCACTACGGGCGTGCCGGCGCGAGCCTGATCGTGGTTCCGCGCGCGACGTCCATCTCGCAGGATAAATGGTTCGCGGCCGGCGCGATGGGCGCGATCGTGTCGGGCAGCTTCATCGTAAGCTCCAACCGCGTCGGCAGCTCTGCCGGCAACCCCAGCTTCGGCGGACGCGGATTCGCCTTCGCTCCTGACGGAACGCTGGTGGCGCAGACGTCGCCATCGAGGACGCTTGCCGTCATCGACATCGACCCCGCCGCCGCCCTGCGTCAGAAGACACTGTATCCCTGCAACGTCGTAGAACGCAGATTCATCTGAACTGACAAACATCCGAAGTGGAAGCCACATTGACCTCAGACAACAAAGCCACGCTGTTCCTGCTCGCTCCTGATTTCGAGGATGCCAAATTTCCAGGCCAGCGCTTCTTCTGTCGGCACTCGGCGTTGGTGGAAGGCGTGCTGACTTCGTTTCCGGCACTTCTCGGTACGGTCGACGTTCGCCGCATCGCCTTCCCGCGACCCCGCGCCGAGGTGATCGAGCTTGTCGGCGAAGCCAACCAGGCGCTTCCGGTCCTGGTGCTGCCGGCCGGCCAGCCTTCGGCCTATGCCAGCGGTGAAGCCAATGGACGCGCTTTCGTCTCCGGGGCTGAGCGGATCATCGATGCCCTGGTCGAGCGCGGGCTCATTCCTCCGGCGCATCCGTGATGCTTCAACTGATGGGCCTCGGCATGACCAAACGTTTCAAAGCCGGGAAATCCCGAGCAAGGGTTTTTCTCCTGACGACCTAAGTTCGGGATAATGTCTATAAAGCTTATAGACTAAATAGATTAATCTCCGCAGGCGATGGCAATCGGCCTTCCTGCGATCGCGATGCGGAGATTCCATGGCTTATGCGCTCAGCCTTCTCGACAAGAGTCCCCTTTCCAAAGGCGAAAGCGCTACTGACGCGCTCAAACGCACCGTAGCGTTGGCGCAACTTGCCGAAAGACTTGGCTATCGCCGGTTCTGGGTAGCCGAGCATCACAACGTCGCCGAGCTGGCAAGCTCGTCGCCCGAGATAGTGATCGCGCATCTGCTGGCGCTCACCAGCCGGATCCGCGTCGGCTCGGGCGGCGTCATGCTGCAGCACTACAGCGCCTACAAGGTGGCTGAGAATTTCAACTTGCTGGCCTCATTGGCGCCCGATCGTGTCGATCTCGGCATCGGCAAGGCGCCAGGCGGCCTGCCGCTCTCGACAAAAGCGCTGCAGGGTGATCGCGATCCCGCCCGCAAGCCGGATTTCGGCCGGCAGGTCGCCGAGCTCGGCGCCTATCTCGATGGCGCCGGACCGGTCGCCGGCTTGAGCGCGACGCCTCGTCCCTCCACCGCACCGCAGCGCTTCCTGCTGGGCGCCAGCGTCGAAAGTGCTGAGCTTGCCGCGGCCCATGGATGGGATTTCGTCTTCGCCCGCCACCTCAACGGCGACGACGCTCTCCTTGACGACGCCGTCGCGGCTTACCGCGCAGCAACCGGGCGCGCGCCGATCATCGCGGTCTCGGTGATCGTCTCCGATTATGTCGGCGAAGCCGAGGCCGAAGCGGCCAAGATCAAGCTGTTCAAGGTCCACGTGCCAGGCGCGCAAAGCGTCACTGTGGGCAACGAGGAGCAGGCCAAGGATTACGCGCGCCAGTTGGGGTCGAGCGAATACCGCATCGAACCCAAGCAACCGAGCGTGATTGCCGGGACGCCGGACCAGGTTCGTGCCGAACTCGACCGTCTGCATGCCCGCTCGGGAGCGGTCGAGTTCATCGTCGAGCCAGCCGTCAGCGGGTCATGGCGACTTGCAACCGTGGAGGCGCTGGTGCGGCAACAGCCCGCCGCTGCCGCGTGAATGACCAGACCAAGGAGCTTGCCCATGAGCAGCCAGCGAATTCCCTTCGGCATCATGCTGCAAGGCCCCGGCGGACACATGAACGCCTGGAAGCATCCGAGCGTGCCTGCCGATGCAAGCACCAATTTCGACTATTATGTCGGCATTGCCCGCCAGGCCGAAGCAGCTGGCATAGCCTTCGCCTTCGTCGCCGACGGCCTCTACATCAACGAACAGTCGATTCCGCATTTCCTCAACCGCTTCGAGCCGATCGTGCTGCTTTCGGCGCTAGCGGCGGCGACCAAGAGCATCGGTCTCGTCGGTACGCTATCGACCTCCTACAGCGACCCGTTCACCGTCGCCCGGCAGTTCGGTTCGATCGACACCATCAGCTGCGGCCGCGCCGGCTGGAATGCGGTGACTTCGCCGCTCGAAGGCTCGGCCAAGAACTATGGCCGCGACAAGCATCCCGAGCACGCGCTGCGCTACCAGATCGCCGCCGAGCATATCGAGATCGTCAAGGGCCTCTGGGATTCCTGGGACGACGACGCTTTCGTGCGCGACCGGCAGAGCGGCCGCTATGCCGATTTCTCGAAGATGCACCGGCTGGATTTCAACGGCCGCTTCCATTCGGCGGAAGGACCGCTCAACCTCGGTCGCTCGCCGCAAGGGCAGCCAGTGCTGTTCCAGGCCGGCGGCTCGGACGACGGTATCTCGCTCGGCGGCCGGCATGCCGATGCGGTCTTCGCCAATGCCGCCTCATTCGAGGAGAACCGCGAGCTGTCGCGCCGGCTGAAGGAGAGCGCGGTGGCGCACGGCCGCCTCGCCGAGCACATCAAGATATTTCCCGGCATCGCCCCGATCATCGGTTCGACGGAGGAGGAGGCCGAGCGCAAATATCGCGAGATACGCGATCTCGTCAGCGTTCACGAGGCGCTGCTCTATCTCGGACGATTCTTCGACCACCATGACTTCACCGCCTACCCGGTCGACGATCCGTTCCCGGAACTCGGCGACATCGGCAAGAACAATTTCCGTTCCACCACCGACCGCATCAAGCGTGTCGCCAGGGAAAAGAACCTCACGCTACGCGAAGTCGCGCTGGACGCCGCCACGTCCCGCAGTGCCTTCATCGGCACGCCCGAGAAGATCGCCGATGAGCTGATCCGCTGGGTAGACGGCGGCGCAGCTGACGGTTTCGTGCTGGGCTTCCAGGTCATCCCGTCCGGGCTCGACGATTTCGAAAAGCATGTGCTGCCGATTCTGGAAAAGCGCGGCCGCCACACGCGCAGCCAGATCGGCACGACGCTGCGCGATCATCTCGGGCTGCCGTTCAAGGAGAGCCGTTACGCGCAGGACGCAGCTTCCACGACGACCACCGAGGAAGCAGCCTGATGACGGTCCGGCCCGGCCCGCCTTCGGCCTCGATCGCCGAAGCGATCCTGGACAGCGCCGACGAGTTCGTCGCGCTGCGCCGCAAGCTGCACAGCGAGCCGGAGCTGGCCTACCAGGAGAAGAAGACCAGCGCACTGGTCGCCGAGCGCCTGCAATCCTGGGGCTATGAGGTCGCTCAAAACATAGGTGGTACCGGTGTCGTCGGCTCGCTTCGCAACGGCAACGGCGAGAGGACCATCGGCATCCGCGCCGACATGGACGCCCTGCCGATCGTCGAGGCGACAGGCTTGCCCTATGCCAGCGCCAGGCCGGGCGTAATGCATGCCTGCGGGCATGATGGGCACACCGCGATCCTGCTCGCCGCCGCCAGGCATCTCGCCGTGACACGAGATTTTTCAGGAACGGTCCGGCTCATCTTCCAGCCCGCCGAGGAAGGCGGCGCCGGCGCCAAGGCGATGATCGCCGACGGGCTGTTCGAGCGCTTTCCCGTCGACGCGGTCTTCGGGCTGCACAATTGGCCGGGCGTGCCGGCGGGGCAGTTCGCTTTCCTGAGCGGCCCTGCCATGGCGTCCGTCGACCTCGCCGTCATCAAGATTATCGGCAAGGGCGGCCATGGCGCTCGGCCGAGCCATGCGGTGGATCCCATCGTCGCCGCCGCCTCGCTTGTCATGGCGCTGCAGACGATCGTCTCGCGCAATGTCGATCCGCTCGAAACCGCGGTCGTCACCGTCGGCACCATCCATGGCGGCATCGCCGCCAATGTCATCCCCGACAGCGTCGAGCTGAAAGTCACCATCCGGACGTTCAGCGAGGCTATCCGCGAACAGATCCGCACGCGCGTCATCGCGCTGGCCGAGACGCACGCGCAAAGCTATGGCGCAACTGCGGAGGTCGCCTATCCGCGCGGCTATCCGGCGCTTATCAATCACCGCCGGGAAACCGACTTCGCAAGGCAGGTCGCGCTGCGGCATTTCGGCGCCGAACGGATCCAGTCGGATTTCCGCCTGATCACCGCCAGCGAAGACTTCGCTTTCATGCTCGAAGCGCGCCCGGGCAGCTATCTCTTCGTCGGCAATGGCGACAGCGCCGACCTGCACAGTCCCAACTACGACTTCAACGACGACATCTTGCCCGACGCCGCCCGCTACTGGGTGGCGCTGGTGCAGGACTATCTCGCCGCGAACGAGGCTCCGCGGACCGACGAGCCGGCAACGGGGCTCACGCCATGACAGACAGCTTTCTCTACACCACGCCGGTCGATCCGCGCGCAGCCCCGCTCATCGAAGCGCTGACCTGGGAATACACGACCCGCTACGGCGACTATTTCGGCGAGCCGGGAGAGGAGATGCGCCGCTATCCCGCCGAGCTCTTCGCGCCGCCGCATGGAAACTTCCTGCTCCTCACGCGAGACGGCAGGGCGATCGCCGGAGGCGCCTTCAAGCGTTACGACGAACGCACCGCCGAGCTGAAGCGGGTATGGACGCATGTCGACCTGCGCCGCCAGGGTCTTGCCCGCAAGCTGCTCGTTGAACTCGAGCTGCAGGCGGCACGCCAAGGCTATACTAGGCTCTATCTGACCACGGGGTTTCGCCAACCGGAAGCCGCAGGCCTTTACCTCAACAACGGCTACACCGCGCTGTTCGACACGAGCGTCGATCCGGAAGTCCACGGCACGCTGCCTTTCGAAAAGGACATCAGCGCACTGGCGCTGGAATTCGGGCCGAACGCGCTCGACCGCAAGGCCAGTTGATCGACCGAGCCGGCCACCGCAATACATCCATGCAAGCAGAAATATATAGACGATTTAACTCCGGAGCACTCAAAATATAAAACCAGGTGTCGTGATACTGCCTTGATATTCACTAATGTATTCCGTGTTTACTTTCTAAGTATTAAGTAAATACATGAAAAATTACTCTACTGGAGCGATGGCGATCCATGACAGTGACGGCCGACATAAGCGACGTGGTGTCCCCTAGGACCGTACCTGTCGCCGCAGATCGTCAGGGATACAGGGTGGTGCCGGCCAGACACCCGTGGCGCGTTGTCGGAACCGTCGTCGCCGTCCTGATCATCTTCTTCACGCTGCAATCGATCCTGACCAATCCCAGATGGGGCTGGGATGTTTTCGCCCGCTTCTTCTTCTCCGAGCCCGTGCTGGTTGGTCTCGGACGGACGCTGCTTCTGACCGTCCTTGCCTCGGCGCTCGGCTTTCTCCTGGGGACGCTGCTCGCTTTCGCCCGCGTCTCCCCCTCGCCGCTGCTGTCTGGCGTGTCGTGGGCCTATATCTGGCTGCTACGCTCCATCCCGCTGATCGTGCTTCTGCTCGTCCTCAACAATCTCGGCTACCTCTATCCGACGATCGATGTCGGCGTGCCGTTCACCGGCCTGCTGTTCGCGCAATACAACACCGTCGAAGTGTTCAGCCCATTCTGGGTTGCGGTGGTCGGGTTGAGCCTCAACCAGGCCGCCTTCTCGGCTGAGATCATCCGCGGCGGCATTCTTTCGGTCGACCAGGGTCAGCACGAGGCCGCCGCCGCGCTCGGCCTGTCTCGACGCCGGCAGGCGCTGAGCATCGTGCTGCCGCAGGCCATGCGCGCCATCTTGCCCAGCGGTTTCAACGAGATGATCGGCTTGGCCAAGTCGACCTCGATGGTTTACGTGCTTGCCCTGCCCGAGCTCTTCTACACTGTACAGGTCATCTACAAGCGCAATCTGGAAGTCATCCCGCTCTTGATGGTGGCGACGATCTGGTACCTCATCATCATGAGCGTGCTGTCGGTTATCCAGTTCGGCATCGAGCGGCGCTTTTCGCGCGGTGCCTCACGCACGGTGCCCGCGCCCCTCCTGCCCGCGGCGCTTGCCTTCCTGTCCGGGCGTAGCGCAGCGCCCGAAACCAAATCCCAGCCTCCCGCCCCGGCGCCGGTCGTCGCGGTTCGCAAGCCACTGGTGACTGCCGGCGAAAGGCTTGCCCGACGCGGCGTGGGGCGCATCGAAATCCGTGGCGTCTCCAAACGCTTCGGCGCGCTGAAGGTACTCGATGATGTCGATCTCGATCTCGCGCCCGGTTCGGTGACAGCAATCATCGGCCCATCCGGCGCCGGCAAGTCGACATTGCTGCGCACCATCAACCATCTCGAGCGAACCGACACCGGCCTCGTCACCATCGACGACGAGCTTGTCGGCTATCACCGCGACGGACACACGCTTTACGAACTCAAGGAAGCGGCGATCCGCCGACGCCGCGCGGCGATCGGCATGGTGTTCCAGAATTTCAACCTGTTCCCGCACCTGACGGTGCTGGAGAACATCATCGAAGCGCCGCTGTCCGTACAGGGCATCGCGCGCCCCGAGGCGGTAGAACTGGCCAGGGACTTGCTCGCCCGTATCGGCCTTCCGGAAAAGGCCGATGCCTATCCGCGCCACCTCTCCGGCGGCCAGCAGCAACGCGTCGCCATTGCCAGGGCGCTGGCGCTGAAGCCGAAGGTCCTGCTCTTCGACGAGCCGACTTCGGCGCTCGATCCCGAGTTGGTCGGCGAAGTGCTCGACGTCATCAAGGAACTCGCCACCTCCGGCACGACGATGGTGATCGTCACGCACGAGATCGGATTTGCCCGCGAGGTTGCCGATACCATCGTCTTCATGGAGGCCGGCAAGGTGCTCGAGGTCGGAGCGCCTGCGAGGGTGTTCGCGGCCCCGGCCCACCAGCGCACGCGCGAGTTCCTCGCCAAGGTTCTCTAGCGCTCCGAATTCTTCAGCGAACCAGGCTGGCGGCATGTGCGAACCGCCGGTCTTCCAGGCCCCCTGCCGGGGACAATCTCAACGCACATCCGTCATGCAAGGAAATACCCAATGACATTGTCACGAAAACCCCTGTCGCTAATCTTCGGCGCGGTGCTGTCGGCCATCGCCTTCGGCTCCGTCGCGCAAGCGGCCGAATTCGATCTCAGCCCCGAACAGCCGGGCCGCATCCACACCGAAAAGAGCGAAAAGGCCGCTGCTGCGATTTCTTCGAATTTCAAGTTCGCCAAGGAAGGCTATCTCACCGTCGCCACCAACCCCTCGGATCCGCCGCTTGGCACCTACGCGACCGACGCCAAGACCGTGGTCGGCACCGACCCGGACATCACCGTGTTGATTGCCGAGACGCTTGGACTAAAGCTCGATCTCGTGCCGGTCGCCTGGGCCGACTGGCCGCTCGGTCTCGCCTCCGGAAAATATGACGCCGTCATCAGCAACGTGACGGTGACGGAGGAGCGCAAGGAGAAGTTCGACTTCTCGACCTACCGACAGGATGTGCTCGGCTTCTACGTGAAAGCCGACAGCAAGATCACCTCGATCAAGGAACCGAAGGACGTCGCCGGTCTCAAGGTCATCACCGGCGCGGGCACCAACCAGGAAAAGATCCTGCTGGAGTGGGACCGTAGGAATGTCGCGGCAGGGCTGAAGCCCGTCGAGGTCCAGTATTACGACGACTCGGCCGCAAGCCAGCTCGCCATCCAGTCTGGCCGCGCCGACGCCGAGTTCAACCCGAATGCGACGCTTGCCTATGCCGCCGCCGTCAGCGGCAAGACCAAGCTGGTCGGCATCGTCAGCGGCGGCTGGCCGCTGACCGCCGAGATCGCCGTCGCGACGAGAAAGGACAGCGGTCTGGCCAACGCCGTCACGCTCGCCATCAACGAACTGATCGCCAGCGGCAAATATGGCGAGGTGCTGAAGAAGTGGAGCCTGACCGCCGAAGCGATCGACCAGTCGCGCACCAACCCGCCCGGCCTGCCGAAGCCCAACAGCTGAGTGAGCGTGGCTCTTTGGACCGGCGCCTACGGGGTGCCGGTCCCCTCATTTCGGTTGTCAGCACCCCGAAGAGGAGGAACCGCGATGGCGCCGACCTCGATTTCAATAGATCGCCTGGCCTTTCTGACGCCGGGCAACTATCCGCACGACGATCCATATTCCGGCCTGCAGAAGACGCTGGAGCTGTTCGAGCTTGGCGAGCGCCTGGGTTACGACGGCGCCTGGGTGCGGCAGCGCCACCTCGAACCGGGCATCTCATCGGCAGCCGCCTTTCTCGCCGCCGCCACGCAGCGCACAAGCCGCATCGAGCTCGGCACGGCCGTCATCCCGATCGGGTACGAAAGCCCCTACCGGCTGGCCGAGGACCTCTCGACGGTGGACGTGCTCTCGCGCGGTCGGTTGAACGTCGGCGTCAGCGCCGGCTTCCCATTGCATGCCGCTATTCTCGGGCCGCTTGTCTTCGATGGCGACTGGCGGAATTTCGACTTCTCGCACGCACGCGTGCTTCGCCTCGTCGACAATTTGCGCGGCGGGCTGCTTGGCGAACCCGGCGCCATCATTGAATTTCCCGGCGGTCGCGTGCGTCCGCGGCTGCAGCCACATGCTCCTGGCCTGCCCGACCGTATCTGGTACGGCGGCGGTTCCCTGAAATCGGCCGAGTGGGCGGGCCGCAACGGTCTCAATCTGCTGCTCGGCAACGTCACTTCCGGCGAAGGCACAGACAACTTCTTCGAAGCCCAGTTGCACCAGCTAGAGACCTTCGCCGCGCAACGCGACGGCAAGCCCGGACGCGTGGCCTTGGGACGGGTCATCGTTCCATTCGACAGCGCGGATGCAAGGACCAGGAAGCGCTACGCCGAGTATGCGGCCGGACGTCATGATCGCACTCTCAGGGCCCATGGCGAGCGCCGCACGCTTTTCGCCGGCGATGTCGTCGGCACCTCGGAACAGATTCTGGAGCAATTGACCGAGGATCCGATCCTGGCCAAGGTAACGGAGCTGCGGCTGGAGCTGCCTTACGACTTCGAGCAGGAAGAATACGAGCAGATCGTCACCGACTTCATCGACCGCATCGCGCCTGCGCTTGGCTGGCGGCCACACCCAAAGCCGACCGCATCGGCGGCTGAGTAATCGGCGTCTGCCGGGCCTGGGCCCTGGAAGATCGCTTTCGCGCACCATCAATCGGCATCAGTCACCGGATGGCTGTGCGTTGGAGTATATCAGGGAGTGGTCGGGCCCGGAATCGGCGCGATTGCACGTCGTTGCCGCCGATTGCCGCACCGATCACTGCGAGATCCTTCAGCGCCGGCGGACTTTGGCTAGGTTGAGTGACGGCCGGGTCTATCCGGCAGGTATCACAATAGATAACGCAAGCGAGGGAATAAATTCGGAAGCTTCGATCCGCTGGCGAGAATTTCTTAGCAGATTCAATGTGCTATAGAAAAGCTGATGGTACCGTTGGCTGGGATCGAACCAGCGACCTCCGGATCCACAATCCGGCGCTCTAACCAGCTGAGCTACAACGGCACGCTTGCCTGAGCCAGATCACGGCGAGAACTTTATTCCCCCAGATCCGCTCTGTCGTTCGGCGATGCGTCCAATACGGTCTATCGGTGACTAATTCAAGGCCCTTAATAAGGCAAAGGACGGGTTCTCCTCGTCGCACCTTGCAGAAGGCAAAAGAAAAGGCCGGCGGGAGGAGGTGCCGGCCTTTTCCTGTTACGAGCCAGCGGGAGGAGGTGCTGGCTGGTCACCCCGGAAACGGAGGGAGGAGGTTCCATTTCCGGGTATCTGGTTGTTCAAACTATCGCATTTCTATTTGTCTGACGAAATGCGACGTTTTGATGCAGCGCAAAAATGTGCGCCGAAATTAGGCAGCCTTGACGTCCTTGATCGCCTTTTCGAAGGCGGTCTTGACCGGCTTGGAGACGTCCTCGACCGCCTTGGTGGCGACGGCCTGGAATTCCTTGGCCTGCTCGACGGCCAGTTCGACGCGCTTGCGCAGGAAGGCGGTCTGCAACTCTACGACTTCCGAAAGGGTCTTGGCGCCGACTAGGGCCTCGAGGTGCGAGAAACTCGCCTCGGCATTGGCGCGCAGCGCCGCGATGGCCTTCAGCGAGACGTCGCCGGAAACGGTCTTGGCGGTCTCGTAGGTCGATTCCAGAACCTTCTGGGTCTCCTCGGCGCCGTTCTTCAGCTTCGTATAGGCTTCCTTCGACTGCTCGACGCCCTTCTCGGCGAAGGCGCGGATCTGGTCGGTGGCTTTGGAAGCGTCAAAGCTCGGGAATTCAACGTTTTCGATGGTCTCGGCGGTCTTGGTGGTGGTCTTGGTCATTTTCCAACCTTTCAGGGGCGGCGGCTTTGACAGAAAGCCGTCTCGTTCATGTATGATGGCAATATAAAGGCATTTTTTGTGCATTGCAACATCTTTGTTGCAGCGCACCATAAAGTCGTTTCTGGCGTTAACCACGACCCCAGAGATTTCGACCGTCGGACTGCCTGGCTTGTGGACCTCGCGGCCGCAGGCTTTTATTAACAAAGCGTTAATTGAAATGCCTGCTTTGAGGGATTGGCCGGTGCATGGCGTCTGAGAACTACTCCTTCCTCGACGTTGCCGTGCTCGATGCGGTGCGCCAGCGCTTTGCGGCCGGCGACGCTCTGGCTATCCTTTCGGGCGACCTCGAACAGGTGATCTGGGCCAACGGCCCGGGTGCCGCGGTGTTCGGCTATCCGGACATCGAAGCCATCATCGGCGCCTCGGCGCGGCTGCCGCTGATTGCGCGGCGGCAGATCATGGCGACCAGCGGCTTTCCTCAGATCGGCAGCGACCGCGCCATCATGGTGCGGTTGGCCACCGGCATGGTGAGCCGCGCCGTCAGCTTCCTGGCTAATGCTGTGACGATGCCGGACGGCGAGAAGGCGATCATGCTGGCGGTGCCGGCGGCGCAGACCAGTTCGCGCAGCCCGGCCGAAATCGCCAGCCGCGCCATAGGCGGCTTTACCGAGGCCGGGCATTTCATCGCCTTCGTCGACGCGCAGGGCCATATCGAGGCGGCGTCGGACGGCTTTGCGGCGCTCGGCATCAAGCCGGAAACCCTGGCCGCGCTGGTTCAGGATGTGGCAAGCAGCGGCGACCGGATCGTCAAGCGCCTCGTTCCCGGCGCCGGCGGTTCCTACCCGGCCGGCTTCGCGCGGCTCACGGACGCGCGGCACCTTTTGGTGGTGATCGACGAGGACCAGCTTGAAGGCGCCGAAAGTCCTGAGGGCGAGGGGCCGGCCGATCGCGATCAAACTGTCGATCAGGTACAAGCAGCTTCGGAAAATGAGGCCGTCGCGCCCGTTCCGCCGAATATGGAGCCCGAACCGCTGCAGGACAACAGTCCGCCGCCGGCACCGGCCAGTGAACAGGTCAAGGCCGTCTCGATAGCTCCCAAAAGCACTGCAGGGCCGATCGAGGATGGGCAAAACGCGGTCGAACAGCTGCCGGCTCCGGTCGAAACCAATGCCGCCGAATCCGGTCGGCAGGGCACGAATACCGAGCCGGCTCAGCACGACCACTGGTACTTCCACGCCGGCGACGACGCCGCCGGTCACGCCCAACCGTCGCCGACCACCGCGACCGAACCGGCTGAATCCGCCGCGACCGAGACACCATGGACGCCGGCACAACCGGCTCCGCCGCGCGACGTCGATCGCTCGGCGCCGCCGCTGCGTTTCGTCTGGCGCACGGATAGCGAGGGCAAATTCAGCGCGCTGTCGCCGGAATTCGCCGACATCGTCGGCCAGCCGGCCGCCGATGTGATCGGCCGCCGTTTCAAGGATGTCGCCACGACATTCGGCCTCGACGCTTCCGGCGAGATCGCCGGCCTGCTCGAGCGGCGCGATACCTGGTCGGGCCGCTCGGTGCTGTGGCCGGTGGCCGGCACCGATCTGAAGATCCCGGTCGATCTTGCGGCGTTGCCAGTCTATGGCCGCAGCCGCGCCTTCGAAGGGTTTCGCGGGTTCGGCGTCGCGCGCAGCGCCGACGCCGTTGTCGATCCGGAGGCGCTCGGCATGGCGCTGGTCCCCAACGCCGGAGCGCCGGCAGCCGGACAGCCTGCTCCCGAGCCGTTGTCAGCGGAGGCGCCTAGGGCCGACGATCCCTTCCAGGGCGAGGTGCCGGCGCTGACCATCGCGCCGCAGCCCGAACGGCGTTTCGCCGACAAGGTGATCCGGCTCGCCGAGCACCGGCAGCCCGCCAACGACAAGCCGTCAGGAAGTGACAAGGGGCTGTCCGTCCTCGAGCGCAGCGCCTTTCGCGAGATCGGCGAGCGGCTGCGCAAGGACAGTTCGGCTCCGGCGGAAATTCGTCCGTCCGAAGCCGAGAAGCCCGCCACCGCCGATAAGGCCGATACGCAGCAACAGCCAACCGGCACCGCCGCGGCTGACGACGCCAAGCCGGTCACAAAGGCCCCGTCGGCCAGCCTCGACGCGCCGCCCCTGCCCACGCAACCAGCGTCTGGGATTGCCGACGCCTCGGAAGCGCCGGCCGAGGCAAAAGCCGGGGCCGAACCAGAAACTGCCGAAGCTGAGCCCGAGACGGAAACCGCTGAAGCACAGACCGAGGCCGAGGATCAGAAGGATCTGGCGCGGCTCGACGGCGCCGACGACATCACGCAGACCAGCGCCACCGAGCGAGGCCTGGCGCCGGCTGTTTCCCGCTCGCTGCTAAACTATGCAGAAGAGACCAAGGAGCCCTCCGAGCAGCCTGAGCCGCAACCCGTCGTGGCACGGCATGCCGAGCCCGATACGGCCGACGACGACAGCATGACCGCCGACGACTTCCGCGACGCGCAGGACAATGAGGATTGGGCGGGCTCGGACGCGGATAACGCCGGGCCGGCGGCAGAACAGCCGGACGAGGTCAAGACGGCTTCGCCGGAGCGGCCGCGCCTGCAAGTGCCGCCGCTCAAGCTCGAAGGTTTCGTGCCCTCCGCCTTCTCGACCGGCGAGGAAGCCAACGCGCCGGATACCAGCATCCTCGCCAGGCTGCCGGTGCCGCTGCTCATCCATTCGGGTGACGTGCTGCACTACGCCAACGACGCCTTCCTCGACCTCACCGGCTATGACGCGCTGGACGACCTCGCCTATGCCGGTGGACTGGGCGCGCTGTTCGCCGCCCCCTATGACGACGACGGCGCCACCGACGAGAGCGACCACGCGCTGAAGCTCACCACCCGCCAGGGCCAGGAGTTTCCGATCGACGCGCTGCTGCGCTCGGTGCCGTGGCGCGCCGGCAAGGCGCTGATGCTGGTGGTGCGGCGTTCCGGCGAGGACGACGCGGCCCATTTCACCGCCGCCAACGACGAGCCGGCGCTGCAGCCGGACGTGCCGGAACTGAAATCGCGCATCGCCGAGATGCGCACCATCATCGACACCGCCACCGATGGCGTGGTGCTGATCGGCCGCGACGGCAACATCCGCTCGATCAGCCGGCCGGCGGAAGCGCTGTTCGGCTTCGACAGCGACGAGGTCGCCGGCAAGCCCTTCGCCTCGCTGTTCGCCATCGAGAGCCAGCGCGCGGCGCGCGACTACCTGGCCGGCCTTTCCGAACCCGGCGTGGCGAGCGTCATGAATGACGGGCGCGAGGTCATCGGCCGCGAGGCGCAGGGACGCTTCATCCCGCTGTTCATGACCATCGGCAGCCTTCCCAACGACAGCGGCTTCTGCGCCGTGGTGCGCGACATCACGCAGTGGAAGCGGGCGGAGGAAGATCTCACCCAGGCGCGCGCGGTGGCCGAACGCGCGTCTTCGCAGAAGACGGATTTCCTCGCCCGCATCAGCCATGAGATCCGCACGCCGCTCAACGCCATCATCGGCTTTTCCGAATTGATGGTGGACGAGAAATTCGGGCCGGTCGCCAACGACCGCTACCGAGACTATCTGCGCGACATCAATCGTTCCGGTAATCACGTGCTCGATCTCGTCAACGACCTGCTCGACATCTCCAAGATCGAGGCCGGCCAACAGGAAATGGACTATGAGGCGGTGTCGCTCAACGACACGCTGGCCGAGACGGTGGCGATGATGCAGCCGCAGGCCAATCGCGAGCGCGTCATCATCCGCTCCAGCTTCGCCTCGCGGCTGCCGGAGGTGGTGGCGGATCTGCGCAGCGTGCGCCAGATCGCGCTCAACATCCTGTCCAACGCCATCCGGTACACCCAGGCCGGCGGCCAGGTGATCGTCTCGACGGCTTACGAGGCCTCGGGCGATGTGGTCATGCGCGTGCGCGACACCGGCATCGGCATGACCCAGGCCGAGATCGAGCAGGCGCTGAAGCCGTTCAAGCAGATCAATGCGCTGAAGCGCGGGCGCGGCGACGGCACGGGGCTGGGCCTGCCGCTGACCAAGGCGATGGTGGAGGCCAACCGTGCCCGCTTCGCCATCACCTCGACGCCCGGCGAGGGAACGCTTGTCGAGGTCGCCTTCCCGTCGACCCGGGTGCTCGCGGAGTAGCCTGCCCGAGTAGCCTGCCGACTGACCGCATCCAAAGAAAAAGGCGCCCTGGAGGACGCCTTGAGAAATGGGATGCTGTCACAACGGGGGCTTGAGCTGAACCTCAGGGGACGAGGAACGGGATTTCTCCCTCAAGTTACACGCGACTATCGGGGTCGTCCCTTAACAACTCCTTACCGGGGCCCAAAGAAATTTACGAATGTGTACCACCCATGAAATCTAGGTAAATTCACTCGATAGATTTTGTTAACTACGCCAGGGTCAGCTCGCCAGCTGCGGCAGGTCGCGGAACAGCTCCAGCGCGTCGGGATTGGCGAGCGCTTCCTTGTTCTTCACAGTGCGGCCGTGGACCATGTCGCGCACGGCGAGTTCGGTAATCTTGCCGGACTTGGTGCGCGGGATGTCGCAGACAGCGACGATCTTGGCCGGCACGTGGCGCGGGCTTGCGCCGGTGCGGATTTTTGCGCGGATGCGTTTTTCCAAATCTTCGTCGAGGCTCACACCGGCGGCCAGCCGCACGAACAGCACCACGCGCACGTCATTGTCGAAATCCTGGCCGATGCACAGCGCCTCGAGGATTTCCGGCATCTGCTCGACCTGGTTGTAGATCTCGGCCGTGCCGATCCGGACCCCGCCCGGATTGAGCGTGGCGTCCGAACGGCCATGGATGATCATACCGCCATGGGCCGTCCATTCGGCAAAGTCGCCATGACACCAGACATTGTCGAAGCGCTCGAAATAGGCGGCGTGATATCTCTTGCCTTCGGGATCGTTCCAGAAGCCGATCGGCATCGCCGGGAAGGCCTTCGTGCAGACGAGTTCGCCCTTCTCCTGGCGCACCGGCTTGCCGTCGTCGTTCCAGACATCGACGGCAAGGCCGAGGCCGGGCCCCTGGATCTCGCCGGTCCATACCGGCTCGGTCGGCACGCCGAGCACGAAGCAGGAGACGATGTCGGTGCCGCCGGAGATCGAGGCCAGATGCACATCCTTCTTGATGCCGTCATAGACGAAGCGGAAGTCCTCCGGCGACAGCGGCGAGCCGGTGGAGGAAATGGTGCGCACCGAAGACAGGTCGTGGCTCGCGATCGGCTTCAGCCCGGCCTTGCGGACGGAATCGATGAACTTGGCCGAGGTGCCGAAATAGGTCATCTGCTCGGCATCGGCGAAGTCGAACAGCGCATTGCCGGAGGGATAGAAAGGCGAACCGTCGTAAAGCAACAGCGTCGCGCCCGTGGCAAGGCCGGAGACCAGCCAGTTCCACATCATCCAGCCGCAGGTGGTGAAGTAGAACAGACGGTCGCCGTCGAGAAGGCCGGCATGCAGCCGGTGCTCCTTGACGTGCTGGATCAGCGTGCCGCCGGCCGAATGCACGATGCATTTCGGGATGCCGGTGGTGCCCGACGAGAACAGGATGTAGAGCGGATGCGCGAAAGGCAACCGCTCGAAACTCAAGGCCTTGGCGGCGAAGGGCGCCAGCGCCTCCTCCAGCGCCGCTGCCTTGTCGATGGTGGCGGCGACATCGGCTGAGGTGCCGAGATAGTCGACGACCAGCACCTTGCGCAGGCTCGTCAGCTTTTCCGACACCGCGCGCACCTTGTCGGCGACCTCGATGGCCTTGCCGTTGTACCAGTAGCCGTCCGGCGCGATAAAGACGACCGGCTCGATCTGGCCGAACCGGTCGAGCACGCCCTGCTCGCCGAAGTCGGGCGAGCACGACGACCAGACCGCACCGATCGAGCTTGCCGCCAGCATGGCGGCCACGGCCTCGGGCATGTTGGGCATCATGGCGGCGATGCGGTCGCCGGGTTTGACGCCGAGCGACAGGAAGAGCTGCTGCAGCCGCGAGGTCAACGCGCGCAACTCGTTCCAGGACAGCCGGCGCTCGACCTTGTCCTCGCCGCGAAAGACGATTGCCGGCCCGCTGCCGCTCTTCTTCAAAAGGTTCTCCGCGAAATTGAGCTTCGCGTCGGGGAAGAAGGCGGCGCCCGGCATCCTGTCGCCATCGATCAGAACCCGCTCACCCTTGTCGCCGACAAGCTCGCAGAAATCCCAGACCAGGCTCCAAAACGCCTCGCGGTCGTCGATCGACCAGCGATGGAGCTCCACGTAGCTGGAGAAGGATGTGTCCGCGCTCGACGCCGCGGCCTTCAGGAAAGCCGTCACGGGGGCGGTGTCGATCCGGTCCTGCGTCGGAGTCCACAACGGTGTATCGCCGGCCATGGTCGCTCCTCCCAAGCGCGTCGCGTTCGGGGCAGTTAAGCCCAACATCGCTTCTGTCATCATCCCAAAAACGGCGCGCGAGTGCGGACCGGGATCGGGCAGACCGCTTATGCCTATTGCAGCGCAGCAGAGCAAGATTTTGTTAGAACCGCCAATGCCGGGCGGCCGGCAAATGCCATCGCAAGGCCATAAAGACTTGAAAAGCGTCGGCGCTCGGTTACACCCGTCGGGCGAAGTTTGTCGGCAATGGAAGCATACGGGGCGAAATGCCATCATCTTTGATCCGGCGCGGCGTGTGGGTGATCGGCGTTGCCGTGCTGGTCATCGCGCTCGCCGTCGCGGCGCTGCCGCTGATCGCCTCGACCAGGATCGTGCGCGACCGCATCGCCTGGGAGTTGAGCGCCTGGAGCGGTTTTCGGGTGACGATCGACGGATCGCCGCGCATCGAAGTGTGGCCGAAGTTCCGGGCGATCCTGAGCGACGTGACGCTGTCGCAATGGACCGAGACCGATGCGCCGCCGGTGGTGGAGGCCGACCGCGTCGAGGTCGACCTCTCCGCCATGGCCGCGCTGCAGGGCGACGTTGCCTTCTCGACGGCGCGGCTGGTGCGGCCAACCATCAGGGTCGAACGCACCACGAGCGGCTTCTATCTGCCGCCGTTGCCGACCGGCGGGCGCATCACACGCTCGATCGACACGGCGCGCGGCTTGGTCACCGCCAATCCGCAGAAACCCGACCTCGGCAAACTGCCCGCCGATCCGTTCGGCATCGTCGAGTTCCGCGACGGCCGCGTCGTGACCTCGGCGGACGGCAAGGACACGGAAATCCTCAGCGGCCTGAACGGCCAGGTCAATTGGCAAGCAATGAACAGCGAGGCATCGCTGACCGCGACCGGGATCTGGCGCGGCGAAAGCGTGCAGCTCGATTGCTCCTCCGCCAAGCCGCTGGTGCTGTTTGCCGGCGGTGCCTCTCCCGTCACCCTCTCCTTCAAGGCGGCGCCGGCAACGTTTTCCTTCGACGGCACCGCCTCGATGTCGGAGAATGGCTTTTTCGACGGCCAGGCCAAGTTCGCCGCGCCTTCGCTGCGGCGCGTGCTGGAATGGTCACAGGCCGGCATCGCGCCGGGGGCGGCGATCGGTTCGGTCTCGGTCGCCAGCAAAGTGAATGCCTCGGCGGGGCGGGCGAAGTTCGAAAACACCACGGTCTCGCTCGACAACAACCCCGGGATGGGCGCGCTGGACTTCTCCTTCGCCGACGCGCGACCTGTGATTGCCGGCACGCTCGCCTTCGACACGCTCGATCTGAGGTCCTTCCTGTCGGCCTTCACGCCGGTCGTGCCCGTCGGCGAGGCCGGCCCCGGCGACATCGACACCAGCTTCGCCGACCGGATAAATCTCGACCTCAGGCTGTCGGCGGCGCATGCCACGGTCGGGCCGGTCCAGCTTGCCGAGGTCGCCGCGACCGCGCAGGTCAAGGACGGGCTTGCAGTCTTCGACATCTCCGACGCCTCGGCCTTCGGCGGCACGATCCAGAGCAGCCTGCGCTTGGACCGCAAACCCGACGGCACGCAGGTCGAGATGCGGCTTCTGGCGTCGGACGTCGATACCGGCGCCTTCGCTAAGGCGGCCGGCATGACGCGGCTTGTGCCGGCCGGCACGGGAACCGTGTCTGTCATCCTCAAGGGCCCGGGCAAGGCGTGGAACTCGATCTTCGAAAATGCGGATGGATCGTTCTCGGCGACGTTTGGGCCCGGCACGCTCAATGGGCTCGACCTGGCGGCCTTCCTGAAGCGCAACCAGCAAGGCGGCTTCTTCGCCCTCGACGACGTTGACAAGGGCTCTTTCCCGATCGACGGCGCCGAGATCAAGGCCAGCATCTCGAAGGGCGTGGCGCGGCTGGACAAGGCCGAGATCAATGCGCAGAAATACAAGATCTGGCTGTCCGGCATCGCCTCCTATGCCGGGCGCGGGCTGGCGCTTTCGGGCGGCGTCGTGCCGAACGGACAGCCTGCGCCGCAGCCGCAGGCAAAGCAACCGGCCGCCGGCGGTCAGGCCGCCGTGCAGGCGCCGCAGCCTCCGAACCAGTCGCTGTTCTTCGTCGGCGGCAATTGGAGCACGCCGTTCATCTCGCCGATCGCCCCTGGCGTCTCGGGGCAGTAGACGCACCAGTTCGCTGAAATCGCGAGAAGGCGGTGGTTCGAGCCGCCGCCTCGCTCACTCATCCGCGCTGCGCGGCCTGCTCGTCGAGTTGGCGCTGAACCTCGCGGCGCTTGTTGGCGATCGAGGCGATGATGACGCCGATCGCCACCACCGCGATCAGGATCGTGCAAGCGGCGTTGATCTCCGGCGTCACGCCGAGGCGCACCTGGCTGTAGATTTTCATCGGCAACGTGGTGGCGCCCGGACCCGAGGTGAAGCTGGCGATGACCAGATCGTCGAGTGACAGCGTGAAAGCAAGCATCCAGCCCGAGATGATCGCGGGCAGGATCACCGGCAAGGTGATCTGGAAGAAGGTCCTCACCGGCGGCGCGCCGAGATCCATCGCCGCTTCCTCCAGCGAGCGGTCGAAGGAAACCAGCCGCGACTGCACGACGACGGCCACGAAGCACATCGTGAGCGTGATATGGGCGAGCGTGACGGTGAGGAAGCCACGGTCGAGCCCTACGGCAACGAAGAGCAGCAGCAGCGACAGGCCGGTGATGACTTCCGGCATGACCAGCGGCGCGAACACCATGCCGGAAAACAGCACCCTGCCGCGGAAGCGCGTGTAGCGCGTCAGGGTCAGCGCTGCCAGCGTGCCGAGCACCGTCGCCACCGTCGCCGAGATGACGCCGACACGCGCCGTCACCCAGGTGGCGTCCATCAGGCCCTGATTGTGGAACAGCGACACGTACCATTTGGTCGAGAAGCCGCCCCAGACGGTGACGAGCTTCGATTCGTTGAAGGAAAAGACGATCAACAGCACGATCGGCAGATAGAGAAAGGCGAAGCCCAGCACGATCGAGGTGACGTTGAAGCGGCTCCAGGTCGCGTTCATTTGCCCTGCTCCTGTGCCTTGGCCTGCGCCTGCTGAAAGAACATGATCGGGATGGTCAGCACCAGGAGCAGGATGACCGCCACCGCCGACGAGACCGGCCAGTCGCGGTTGGAGAAGAACTCGTTCCACAGGGTCTTGCCGATCATCAGCGTCTGCGAGCCGCCGAGCAGGTCGGGAATGACGAACTCGCCGACGGCCGGGATGAACACCAGGAGGCAACCGGCGACGACGCCGGGCAGCGACAGCGGGAAGGTGATCTTCCAGAAGGCGCTGATCTGCGGGCAGCCAAGGTCCTGCGCCGCCTCGATCAGCGAATGGTCCATCTTCTCCAGCGAGGAATATAGCGGCAGCACCATGAAAGGCAGGTAGGAGTAGACGATGCCGATGAAGATGGCGGTGTAGGTGTTGAGGATCACCAGCGGCTCGCTGATGATGTGCAGCGACAAGAGCAGTTGGTTGAGCAGGCCTTCCGGCTTCAGGATGCCGATCCAGGCGTAGACGCGGATCAGGAACGACGTCCAGAACGGCAGGATCACCAGCATCAGCAAGGTCGGGCGGATCGTCGCCGGCGCGCGCGCCATGCCATAGGCGATCGGATAGCCGACGATCAGCGTCAGGATGGTCGAGATGCCCGCGATGATCAGGCTCGTCACATAGGCATTGAAGTAGAGCGCGTCCTGGGTGAGCCAGGCGTAGTTGTCGAAGTTGAGCTCGCGGAAGCCGGCGAAGAATCCCGAAATGCCGTCGCTGAAGTCAAGCACGGGCGTATAGGGCGGCATCGAGATCGCCGTCTGTGACAGCGAAATCTTGAAGACGATGATGAAGGGAACGAGGAAAAAGAACAGCAGCCAGAGATAGGGAACGATGATGACCAGGCGGTCGACGAAGCCTTTCGCCAGCCTTGTCGGCAAGGCGGCGGTTTCGGCCGGCGCGGCGGCGGTCGCTGCGATGTTTGTCATCTTCGCCTCCTACCGCGTCAGCACGACGCCGGCGTCAGGCCGGAAGGAGACCCAGGCGCGGTCGTTCCAGGTGAGCGGGTCCTCGGTGACGCGCGAGGCGTTCAGCGCGCTTGCCCGCACGATCTGCCCGTCATCGAGCTTGATATGATAGACGGTCATGTCGCCGAGATAGGCGACGTCGTAGACCTCGCCTTCGAGCGCGTTGACGGCATCGGCGGGCTTCTTCGACGACACCTTGATCTTCTCCGGCCGGATGGCGAAGACGATGTCCGAGCCGGCAGCGGCGTTGCCGCCATTGTCGACGACGATCTGTGCGCCGGTGGCGCCGGTGATGCGCGTCGTTTCCGCACCTCGCTCGGCGACCTTGCCCTCGAACATGTTCACATTGCCGACGAAATGCGCGACGAAGCGCGAGGTCGGCGCCTCGTAGATCTCGGCGGGTGTGGCCACCTGCATGACCTCGCCTTTGTCCATGATGGCGATGCGGTCGGCCATGGTCATGGCCTCTTCCTGGTCGTGGGTGACGACAACGAAGGTGAGGCCAAGCTCCTGCTGCAGGTCCATCAGCTCGAACTGCGTCTCCTCGCGCAGCTTCTTGTCGAGCGCGCCGAGCGGCTCGTCGAGAAGGAGAACCTTCGGGCGCTTGGCGACCGAGCGGGCAAGCGCCACGCGCTGGCGCTGGCCGCCGGAAAGCTGATGCGGCTTGCGCTTGGCGAACTGCTCGAGCTTGACCAGCTTCAGCATCTCGGCGACGCGCTTTGCGATGTCGGGCGCCGGCATGCCCTCCTGCTTCAAGCCGAAGGCGATGTTCTTCTCCACCGTCATATGCGGGAACAGCGCATAGGACTGGAACATCATGTTGACCGGCCGCTTGTAGGGCGGAATGCCGCGCAGGTCCTGCCCGTCGAGCAGGATGCGGCCCGCCGTCGGCTCCTCGAAGCCGGCGAGCATCCTGAGCAGGGTCGACTTGCCGCAACCCGAGGCGCCAAGTAGGGCGAAGAACTCGCGCTCGAAGATGGTCAGCGACAGATTGTTGACCGCGGTGAACTCGCCGAACTTCTTGGTGACCTTGTCGAACTGGATGTATGGCTTGGCATTCGGGTCGTTCCATGGCGCGAAATCCCTGCGGATGCTGCCAAGCGATTTCATGATCCCCACTCCGTTCTTTTGGAAATTCCCCGGAAAAGAGAGCGACCCCGGCAGTTGGCTGCCGGGGTCGTCTCGCAATGCTTATTGGCCAGTGACGATCTTTGTCCAGGTGCGCGTGATGACGCGCTGGGTCTTCGGATCGTAGGGCGCGACGGTATAGAGCTTCTTGGTCGTCTCCTCGTCCGGATAGACCGAAGGATCGTTCAGGATCGCCTTATCGATGAATTGCTGCGAAGCCTTGTTGCCGTTGGCGTAGAGCACGTAGTTCGACGACTTGGCGATGACTTCGGGCGTCATCATGTAGTTGATGAATTCGAGCGCGTCGGCGACATGCGGCGCATCCGCCGGGATCGCCATCTGATCGAACCACATCTGGGCGCCTTCCTTCGGCACCGAATAGCCGATCTCGACGCCCTGCTTGGCTTCCTCGGCGCGGTTGCGCGCCTGGAAGACGTCACCCGACCAGCCGACCGCCAGGCAGATATCGCCATTGGCCAGAGCGTTGATGTATTCCGACGAATGGAACTTGCGGATATAGGGCCGGACCTTGAGCAAGGCGTCCTGGGCCTTGGCGATGTCGTCAGGCGAAGTGCTGTTCGGATCGAGGCCGAGATATTTGAGCGCCGCCGGAATGATGTCGGCGGGAGAATCCAGCACATAGACGCCGCAGTCCTTCAGCTTGGCCAGCTTGTCCGGATTGAAGAACGTGTCCCAGCTGTCGATCCTGTCGGTGCCAAGGGCAGCCTGGACTTTCTTGACGTTATAGCCGAGGCCGACGGTGCCCCACATATAGTTGACCGAATACTCGTTGCCCGGATCGTATTTGGCGGTGCGCTCGGAGATGACGTCCCACATGTTGGAGAGATTGGGCAGCTTCGACTTGTCGAGCTTCTGGAAGACGCCCGCCTGGATCTGGCGCGCCAGGAAATTGGCGCTCGGCACCACGACGTCGTAGCCGCTGCCGCCGGCAAGCAGCTTCGTCTCCAGGATCTCGTTGGAATCGAAGGTGTCGTAGACGACCTTGATGCCGGTCTTCTTGGTGAAGTCGTCGATGATCGAACTGTCGATATAGTCCGACCAGTTGTAGACGTTGACGACGCGATCCTCGGCATGGCCGCTTACAGTGAAAAGCGTCAGTAATACCGAAGTCGCCGAAAGCCAGAGCGCTTTGCGGATCATGCTGTTCTCCTTTGATGAGTGTTCCCTCGCCGGCTCGTCTCGGTATGGCGGCCCGGCGTTGGTTTCAGACTATTGAGCTTTCCGGAGAGCGACAAGCGCCAACTGTCGGCGCCGGGCTCGTTCGCAGTCCTGGAATGGGTAAACCGCCCGCCTTGCCGAAGAGGCATCCGGGCGGCGTCAGCGGCGTTCGCCGCGGCGTAGGTGGAGTTGTAGCGATGCTGTCCGGTCCCGATCGGGCCGGCGGAGACACTTGGCAAGATACGCCTGTCTTGTTGTTGCCGTGATCCCAGCCTGCCCGCCCGGCGACGGGGTTGTCAATGGGGAAGGCTGCCTAAAGCGCGTCGCGCTGAAAGGGATTCAGGCGACGCGCTTTAGGTCTTTGTTTTTATGCATGTCGTTCTCCCAAAACCGCTGCGCACTTTTGGGCGACATGCACTATCGTCACTTGGGAGACGGCAGGCCGGTGACGCCGGGCCGCGCCGGCCGCGCCTGGCGCCTGAACTCCAGGCCGATATGGACGAGCAGCGCCGTGACCACGACCGCGCCGCCTATGACGGTGCGCACCGACGGCACTTCGCCATGGACGAGCCAGACCCAGATGGGTCCCAGGATCGGCTCGAAGGTGCCGAGCAGCGCCGCTATGGCTGCCGGAACAAGGCGGACGCCCGTGGCGAAGAAGGCCAGACCGACGCCGAGATTGAACACGCCGAAGGCAAACAGGAAACCCATGTCGCGCGCCGATACAGCGAACTCCGAGGCCTGCGAGGCGGCGAAGGCCCCGGCAAGCATGGCAGCGAGGCAGTTGGCCGGCACCATGCGCACATGGGCGAAACGCCTGGTGATCACGGTGGCGATCGACAACACGCAGGCGATGAGCAGCGCCAAGCCGTCGCCGATGGGCGACACCGCGCCGTCGAGCGATTCGGAGACCATGATGGCAACGCCGGCGATGACGGCGGCGATCGCCACCCAGGTCGCAGCCGCCACCCGTTCGCGAAACAGCGCCCAGGCAAGCAGCGCAGCCAGCAGCGGCACGCCTGCCTGGATCAGGAGGATGTTGGCTACCGTGGTGTGAGCCAAGGCGACGATGAACGAGGTGGAGGCAATGGCGAAGCAGAAGGCGACGCCAAGACCGGGCAGGCCCATGTCGCGGAACAATTTCAACGTACCGCGCCAGCCGTCGCGCCAAGCCATGAAGCCAAGCAGGAAGGCCGCCGCCCAGAGCGAGCGCCAGAAGACGATCGTCCAGTTGTCGGTGATGTCGATGAAGCGGGCGATGGCGCCGCCGAAACTCCACATCAATGCCGACAGGAAGACCAGCAGCATGCCGATCCGCTCCTCGCGCGGCGAGACGGACGGCGAAGCGACACTGGGCGTGGCGGTATCGGTCATGGACATGATTGTCAGCGAGTTCCGCGCGCTACGATGCAACAGGGACGACAGCGACTCTGTGTCCTGGACGACAAGACTGTGTCTTATCCGCGTAGCGCAAAGCAGAAAGCCATGCGTGATCCAGCATGTGTTGAAATGTGGGACAACTATCCTTGAAAATCAAAGGCGCTTAAGCCCGTCACCATTTCGTCGAGGCCTAGCGGCCGCGTCACCGGCGGCTCGGCGCGCGCCAGGCAGCCGACGCGCTCGCAGAGCCGGCAGGCGGGGCCGACCGGCGTGGCGGAATTTTGCCCGGGCTTGCCGGTAGCTCCCGCCGGTAACGCGGCGCCGTAGACGATCTCGTCGCGAAAGCCGATGTCGCAGCCAAGCAGAAGCGCAGTGCGGCGCGGCCGCTCCGAGAAAGCGCCCTGCGGGCCTTCCAACGTGCGAGCGATGCAAAGAAACTCGGCGCCATCGGGCATTTCCACCGCCTCGACCAGGATCTGGCCAGGCAGAGCGAAGGCGGCATGGATGGAAAGCTTGGGACAGCCGCCGCCGAAGCGGCTTTGCGGAAAGCCCTGGCTGCCGGCCTTGCGGAAGCGGTTGCCGGCATTGTCGACCTCCAGCATGAAGAACGGCACGCCGGACGCGCCGGGACGCTGCAGCATGGTCAGGCGGTTTGCCGCCTGCTCGAAAGAGACGCCGAAGCGGGAACGCAGCACGTCGATATCGTAGCGGGCGCGAACGGCGGCGGCATGAAAGGCCTGATAGGGCATCATCAGCGCATGCGCCGCATAGCGGCCGAGCTCGAAGCGAGCAAGCCGGCGCGCCTCGTCGGTGGCAAGCTTCAGCGCCTGGATCTCGCCGGCGACCGCGACCGTCATGCGCATCAAGCTCGCCTCCATAGCGACCTCGCGCAACTGGTCGAATGGCGACAGCCGCTCGGACAGGAACAGGCGCTGCGAATGGCGGTCGTAGCGGCGGCGCCAGTTGGGCATGGTGGCGACCGGCAGAACTTTGACGACGATGCCGTGCTCGCGCCGCAGCCAGGCCTTCAGCGCCCCGAACAAATCGTCGCCCGGATCGAGCAAAGTGGTGAAGGCCTCGGCTTCCTCTTCCAGCGCGGCGAAATGGTTCGGGCGGCGCTCGAAGACCTCATGGACCTCGTCGGCGGGCAGGCGCGTGCCTGACAATGCGGTCGCCCTGCCCTCCTTCGCCAAGAGCTGGTTGAGGTCGGAGAGGCGCTCGGCCTGCTCGCGATAGGCGCGAAAGAGTTTTATCATCGCCGCCGAGGCGTTCGGCGCGGTCTCGGCAAGATCGATCAGCTCCTGGTCGCCCGGCAGTTCGCCGGCGAGCAGCGGATCGCCGAACACTTCCTTCAGTGCGGCGATCGATCCTTTGGCCTCGCCCTGCAATTCATGCGGATCGACCTTGTAGACGGAGGCCAGCTTGAGGATGAGCTGAACCGTCAGCGGCCGCTGGTTGCGCTCGATGAGGTTGAGGTAGGAGGGCGAGATGCCCAGCCCCTCGGCCATCGCCGTCTGGGTCAACCCCCTGGCGCTGCGCAGCCGGCGCAGCCGCGGCCCGGCGAAGATCTTCTGGTCAGCCACCCTTGCGTCCTTGACAAGATTTTACACGAAACGCCGCAACCGTCTCGACAACGTCTTTTACAATCGTGACAAATTTACAGCGCTGCCTTGTCAAAGGCAACACAGGTTTTCTCTTATTTTCCTCGAGAAATGCCGGTTTTTCTAGGAGATTTTGCGCCGCAATGTAAAAGATGTCACACGCGAATGGCCGCAGAGCGAATGTCTGCGGTCTGCCGCTCTAACCAGCAGCCAATCATCCGGAGTGCCCAATGACTGATTTTTACAACCTCGTCCCCTCCGCGCCCGAAGGCCGTTTCGACGGCATCGAGCGGCCCTATTCGCCAGAGGATGTGAAGCGGCTGCGCGGCTCGGTGCAAATTCGCCAGACATTGGCCGAAATGGGCGCCAACCGCCTATGGAAGCTCATCCACGAGGAGGATTTCGTCAACGCCCTCGGCGCCATGTCGGGCAATCAGGCCATGCAGCAGGTCCGCGCCGGACTGAAGGCGATCTACCTGTCGGGCTGGCAGGTGGCGGCCGACGCCAACACGGCTTCCGCCATGTATCCTGACCAGTCGCTTTATCCAGCCAACGCAGCACCGGAACTGGTCAAGCGCATCAACCGCACGCTGCAGCGCGCCGACCAGATCGAGACGTCGGAAGGCAAGGGCCTCTCGGTCGACACCTGGTTCGCGCCGATCGTCGCCGATGCCGAAGCCGGCTTCGGCGGTCCGCTGAATTCGTTCGAGATCATGAAGGCCTTCATCGAGGCGGGCGCCGCCGGCGTGCATTACGAAGACCAGCTGGCATCGGAAAAGAAGTGCGGCCATCTCGGCGGCAAGGTGCTGATCCCAACCGCGGCGCATATCCGCAACCTCAATGCGGCGCGGCTCGCAGCCGACGTTATGGGCACGCCGACGCTGGTGGTGGCGCGCACGGACGCGGAAGCGGCGAAGCTTTTGACCTCCGACATCGACGAGCGCGACCAGCCTTTCGTCGACTACGACGCCGGGCGCACGGTCGAGGGCTTCTACAACGTCAGGAACGGCATCGAGCCGTGCATCGCGCGCGCCGTGGCCTATGCGCCGCATGCCGACCTGATCTGGTGCGAGACGTCCAAGCCGGACCTCGAGCAGGCAAGGAAGTTCGCCGAGGGCGTGCACCGGCATCATCCGGGCAAGCTGCTCGCCTACAATTGCTCGCCGTCCTTCAACTGGAAGAAGAACCTCGACGACGCGACGATCGCCAAGTTCCAGAGGGAACTCGGCGCCATGGGCTACAAGTTCCAGTTCATTACGCTGGCCGGCTTCCACCAGCTCAATTTCGGCATGTTCGAACTGGCGCGCGGCTACAAGGACCGGCAGATGGCGGCCTATTCGGAGCTGCAGGAGGCCGAGTTCGCGGCGGAAGCCAATGGCTACACCGCGACCAAGCACCAGCGCGAGGTCGGCACCGGCTATTTCGACGCCGTGTCGATGGCGATCACCGGCGGCCAGTCTTCGACCACCGCCATGCATGAGTCGACCGAGCACGCCCAGTTCAGGCCGGCGGCCGAGTAAGGGATAACACCAGAGGAAACGCCCAAAGGGCACTGATACCGAGGAGAAAAGCAATGGCATCGATAAGCCGCGTCAAGGAGAGGGCTGAAGAACAATCAACCGCGATGAGCGTCGATCAGCAGGCGACGATCCGCATGCTTGCCAACGACCTACACAGGCTCAATCAATCGGTCATGAAGGCAGTCGAGGCAGGCGTCTCGGTGGAGCTGGTGCGTTCGGCCAGGCACCATGGCGGCGACGGCAACTGGGGCGATCTTCTGATTCCGGTGATCGTTACCCAGCAGAGGAATGGTTGACGCTACGTCAACAATCTCATCGGTAGTTTCCTGCGCGCTATACGTTCGGGAAACTATCGATTTTTTTCGATTTGCATTCTGCGCAAGGCACAGGACTTGTGCTGAATTTTAGGATTTCTTGTTATATTTTCGATCTTGGCCATTTCAGCTTGACACCGCCTTGATCTCACGCCAATTGTGCCTCAGGTTTCAACCCTGCATTGAACCAGAGTGCCCGCCCACCGATGTGTCCCGCCGACCCTGACGACGACTCCCAAAAACATGCGAAACCGGCGGCCCGCACAGGCGCAAGGCCAGCGGACTTCTCCAAGGTGCTCGTCGTCGGAAAGTCGTCGATCAACCGGGTCGTGGTGTCGAAGATCGTCGAGCAGTCGGGACTGCGGCCGATCTCGGAGTCGCCCGAGACCGCCGAGAAGGCTTTGGCAGGCATCGTGCCCGGCGCCATTGTTCTGGACGGTGGTCCCGACAACAAGGATTGCGACAGGCTGATGTCCGCCATCGACGCGCTGCGGCGCGCCTCGGCCAAGGCGCTGCCGGCGGTGATCCTGCTTTCAGCCAGGACAGGCACGCCCGATAGCCTCGGCCTGTCGAGCATCGTCGACGCCGTGGTTGCCAAGCCGATCACGCCGGAGCGGCTGCAACCGGTGATCGACCGGCTGGTCAACCTCGGACGCGGCTGAGTGCGCCCCTGGGGGTGGACAGATCGTCCTCAGCCCGCCCTGGCAATGCTCTCGACAAGCGCCGGCAGTTCGCTGAGGTCAGCGATCTGGCGAAAACGTGGCGCTGTCACCGGCGCCTCGGCATGCTCGACCGCCCAGGTCAATTCATGCGGTACATGGACGCCCCAGCTGCCCGCCTCGATGGCCGGGACCACGTCGGATTTGAGCGAGTTGCCCACCATCAGGCTCTGCCGAGGACCGTCGCCATGGCGGCTGAAGATGCGGGCATAGGTGGCGGTGCTCTTGTCGCTGACGATCTCGACGGCATCGAAGAGCTCGCCCATGCCCGACTGCGCCAGCTTGCGCTCCTGGTCGAAAAGGTCGCCCTTGGTGATCAGCACCAGGCGATAGGCGCCGGCCAGCGCCTCGACCGTTGCTCGCGCGTGCGGCAGCGGCTCGATCGGATGGCTAAGCATTTCGCGACCGAACGCCAGGATTTCGCCGATGACCGAAGCGGGCACCTCGCCCCCGGTGACCTCGATCGCCGTCTCGACCATGGACAGGGTGAAGCCTTTGATGCCGAAGCCGTAGACGGCAAGGTTGCGCCTTTCGGCAGCGAGCAGCACTGCCGCGATATGCGCGTGATCGCCATGGCCCGCCAGCAAGTCGGCGAAGCGCTTTTCGGTCATCCGGAAGAACTGCTCGTTCTGCCACAGCGTGTCGTCGGCGTCGAAGCCGATGGTGGTAAGAGCCGACATAGCCGCATCATCCTCCTCGGAAATTGGTGGTGTAGACGGGTTCGCGCGGCACTGCTAGCTAGAGATCGGCAAAGCGCGGGGGTGCATGCTGAATTCCTGGAAAGACACGCTGGAAGGCTTCGTGGCGAGCGCTCGCGAGCGCACGCCCACCGCGCTGATCAACGGCATTCGCGATATCGGCGTGGCCATGGGCCATGAGGCGGGCGAGGAACTGCTGCGCAACCATCCGGAGCTGTTTTCGTATCGGCCCATGCTCACGCAAGCCTTCATCGACATGGTCCATGCGCAGGACGTCGCCGAAATCAGTCAGATGCTGGGCCAAGACGTACGGGAACCGACCTCGTTCGGACAGATAGCGACGGAGAAAACGACCATCGGCGTTATGTCGTCGAAGGACGCCTATAAGCGCCTTGACGAGGTCTTCGAGCATGTCGATTTCAGCCGATGCAAGCGTGCCGTGATGGTCGGCTGCGGCGGTCGCCCCTTCACCATGTTCCGGATCCACGACCAGACCGAGGTTCCCGAAATAGTCGGCCTGGATGTCGTGCCGGATGCCGTCGAGACGGCGAATGTCCTGGCTGCCAAACTGGGCTATTCAAGGATGCATGCGGAACATTGCAACGGGCGCGATTACGACTATCGGGCCGCGCAGGTGGTCTACATCGCCAGTATGGTGTCGCCCAAGGCGAAGGTGGTATCGCGCATCGCAGACACCGCTCCGCCCGACCTGCAACTCGTTCTTTGGGAACCCTATTCGCTGGCCCGCCTGTGGTCGGAGCGGGCGGAGGACGCGCTCGACCCACGTCTGGAGGTGGTCGGACGCACACACGTATCGCGCAACATGACCCGTGACGTTTTCGTCCGTTTCCGGTCTGGCGCCGCCGGCCGCGGCGGCAAAAGCTGAGGCGTCGGCTGTGACTCTGGCAGACCGTGCGATTTTGATGGCAACGGCGGCGTGGTGCCTGCTTCGCCATCCGGTGATCTGGAAAAGAACTTACGATCACAGCGGCGTCTTTCCCGATCCCGCAAGGCCGGCCTCCTATGTCGACAAGTTCCTCTGGCGCAAGATCTTCGATCACAACCCCCTCTATGTCACTGCCTGCGACAAGCTGGCGTCCAAGGACTATGCGCTCGCCCTTTGCCCCGAACTGAAAACCGCGAAGGTGTTGTGGAGCGGTCATGACGCCAAACAGATCCCGCCAGCACTGCTGGCCGGGAATGTCATGGTGAAGGCCAACCACGGCTGCCGCTGGAACATGATGGTCCGCAACGGTGACGTCGATAGGGCGAAGCTTTTGAGACGAACCGCGCGGTGGATGCGCCATCGCTACGGCAGAAAATTCGGCGAATGGGCTTACAAGGACGCCAGAAGGCTCATCTTCGTCGAGGAGATGCTTATCCAGGATGGCGTCCCTGTTCCGCTGGAATACAAATTCCATGTCTCGAACGGGAAGACGGCCTACGTCTATGCCGCGAGACGCGATGGCCAAGGCAATGAGTTGAAGTGCCACTTCGATCGCGATGGCAATTATGCGCCGGTGCCACACGGCAGCGGCAGCCAATGGGTCAAGATCGATCTGCCGCCATCGTTTCTGCGTATGCGCGAGATCGCGGAGCGGCTCACGGCGCCGTTCGACCACATGCGCTGCGATTTCTACGAGATCGGCGGCGAGATCTATTTCTCCGAGTTCTCGGTCTATCCGCTGTCTGGAAAGGGCATCATCAATACCCGACTGCGGGATCTGGCGGGCGATAGCTGGGACATACGCCAGTCCTGGTTCCTGACGCAGCCGCAAAAGGGGTGGCGCAGGAATTACGCGGCGGCGCTGCTGCGCTGGCTTGATGCCGTCGGCCAGAAAGGCGCCAGCCAGGCAAAGCGGTGATCTGGCTGGCGAGAGCCGCCTCCCCTTCCCTTCCCCTGCGGGGCGCGGCTATACTTCGACATCCGAAACACAATCTGGTGATTGATGCCGCCTGAAAAAAAGGAAGTCCGTCCGTCAAGCCGGGGGGGACGCGCCCGCACGCCTGCGTTCCTGAAGAACGAACGCGGCGTGAGGAACTGGAAGGAAGCCAGCGAATGGCTGGAATGGCGCGGCATCGAGGACATAGAGTGCATCACGCCCGACCAGGCTGGCGTCGCCCGCGGCAAGATGATGCCGTCGAAGAAGTTCACTTCCAACACCTCGCTGGCGCTGCCCTCGGCGGTGTTCATGACGACGATCTCCGGCGGCTATCCCGAAGACGGCAACGGCTTCCACTACCCCGAGGATGACGGCGACCTGAAGCTGCTCCCCGATCTGTCGACGCTGACCGTCGTGCCGTGGGAGGAAGACCCGACTGCGGCTGTGATCTGCGACCTCGTCCACCAGGACGGACGCTCGGTCGAGTTCACGCCGCGCAACGTCCTGAAGCGCGTGCTGGCCGCCTATGACGAGCGTGGGCTCAAGCCGGTGGTGGCACCCGAAATAGAATTCTATCTGGTACGCAAGAACCCCGACCCGGATTATCCGCTGACGCCGCCCGTCGGGCGCTCGGGACGGCCGATCGGCGGCGGCGCCGGCTATTCTATCGCCGGCGTCAACGAGTTCGACGAACTGATCGACGACATCTACCATTTCTCCGAACGGCAGGGCCTGGAGATCGATACGCTGATCCACGAGGAGGGTGCGGGCCAACTCGAGATCAACCTGCGCCACGGCAATCCGATCGAGCTCGCCGACCAGGTGTTCATGTTCAAGCGCACCATCCGCGAGGCGGCGCTGAAGCACGAGATCTACGCCACCTTCATGGCCAAGCCGATCCAGGGCCAGCCGGGCTCGGCCATGCACATCCATCAGTCGGTGGTCGACAAGAAGACCGGCAAGAACATCTTCTCGGCCGAGGACGGCTCCGAAACCGATGCGTTCTTCCATTTCATCGGCGGCATGCAGAAACATGTGCCGAACGCACTGGTGATGTTTGCGCCCTACGTCAATTCCTACCGCCGGTTGACGCAGCAGGCCTCGGCGCCGGTCAACAACAAATGGGGCTACGACAATCGCACCACCGCCTTCCGCGTGCCGCGCTCCGATCCGGCGGCGCGGCGTGTCGAGAACCGCATCCCGTCTTCCGACGCCAATCCCTATCTGGCGTTGGCGGCCTCGCTCGCCTGCGGGCTGGTCGGCATGAACAACAAGATCAAGGCGGAGCCGCCAGTGCTGACGACGGCCAACGCGGATGAGATCGACCTGCCGCGCGGCCTGCTGGAGGCCGTCGGCCTGTTCGAGGACGACACGGAACTCGGCGCCATATTGGGCAAATCCTTCGCCGCCACCTACACCGCGATCAAGCGCGCCGAATTTGAGACCTTCATGGAAGTGATCAGCCCGTGGGAGCGGGAGTATCTGCTTCTCAACGTCTGATCCATTATGACCTATCAATCCCCGATTTCGCCTGGACGGTCCTGGTACGAGGATACGGCGGGCCCTCGGCCTGACTACCCGTCGCTTGATGGTGATCGCCAATGCGAGGTCGTCATCATCGGCGGCGGCTTCACGGGCCTTTCGGCTGCGGCGCATCTCGCAAAGGCCGGGAGCAATGTCGTCCTCATCGAAGCGCATCGCTTCGGTGACGGCGCCTCGGGGCGCAATGGCGGCCAGCTTGGCACCGGTCAACGCGCCTGGGCCGAGGAACTGGAGGCCGAGTACGGTCTGACGCGCGCCAAGGCGCTGTTCGACCTGGCGGAAGAGGCCAAGACGCATCTGCTCGACTTCGCCGCCGCCAACGATATCGAGATCGACTATATCCCTGGACAGCTGTCGGTGGCGCATAAGACGCGCTATGTCGACGACTACAAGCGCCATGCCGAGATCATGGCGAGCCGCTTCGGCTATCCGCATGTCAGCTTCATGGATGCGGCGGAAACGGCGGAGCGGCTTGGCTCGACGCGCTATTTCGGCGGCGCGCGCGATACCGGCACCGGGCACATCCATCCGCTGAAGCTGGTCATCGGCACTGCAAAGGTCGCCGCCGCGGCCGGCGCGCATCTGTTCGAGCAGACGCCGTCCACCGGCATCGTCTCCGGCGGAGGCAAGGTGAGGGTCACGACGCCGAAGGGCACGATTACCGCCGAGAAATGCCTGATCGCGGTCAACGCCTATGGCGGCAATCTGGAGCCGGTTAGCGCGGCGCATATCATGCCGATCGGCTCCTTCATCGGCGCGACGGTGCCGCTCGGCGCTGCCTCCACGGTGCTGCCGGGCGGCGAGTCCGTCGACGATTCCCGCTTCGTCGTGCGCTATTTCCGCAAGTCGAAGGACGGGCGGCTCTTGTTCGGCGGCCGTGAGGTCTATGCGGTCAACGACCCGAAGGACATCCATATCCACATCCGCCGGCAGATCGCCGAGCTCTATCCGGCATTGAAGGATGTCGAGATCACGCATGGCTGGGGCGGCTATGTTGGCATCACGGTGCCCAGAAAGCCGTTCGTGCGCGAGGTGATGCCGAGGGTAATCTCGATCGGCGGCTATTCCGGCCACGGCGTCATGCTGTCCAACTTCTTCGGCAAGCTCTACGCCGAAACGGTCGCCGGCAACCGCGACCGGCTGAAGCTGATCGAGGACCTGAAAATCCCGGCTTTCCCTGGCGGCCGCCGTTTTCGCACGCCGCTGCTGTTTCTCGCGCTCAACTGGTTCGCACTGCGCGACCGGATTTAGAACATGATCCCGAAGCGGATATCGGGGGCCGCAAAAAGCGACGCGTTCTTCCGAAAAAACCTCTTCTTGCCAAATACTTAGATCTTATGTCGACTCGGCAGAAAGTCATCCTCATCTCGCCTGACACTTGGTGGCAACTAGCTGCCGATTGCGGCTGGTTCCGTTGCGTTACCGTTTGAAATCCTTAATTGAATTTCGCGCGATGGCCTACTCATGCCATAATCTGCAGCGAAAGATGTCATTGTGGGCAGTTATCCGGGGATGTCGTGAGCCTGTCCGCAATGATTTCGGGACCGATGCTGATCGAGCGCCAGTATTCTGCGGCAATGATCGAAAGAACATCGGCCCGCTTGTTGGAGGTGGTTTGAGTGAACGAGCCCTTCAGTTTCGGTGCACCGGAACGGCAGCGCTTTACAATGCAGTTCGGCTACAATGTACGGCCGTCTTTCTGGCAGTCCATGCAGTCGAACGCGCATCTGGTGATTGCCGGCATCGGTACCATCGCGCTGCTTGGCGTGGCCGGTGTGGCGCTGTGGTTGTCCTTGCCAGGCAATGACCGTCAAGTGGCCGCCGCCACCTCGGTGCAAACTGTCCCGACAATTCCGGTAAAGACCACGAAGATCGCACCCGTGGCGGCCACTGTGACCGTGGCGACGACGCCGCAAGCCGCGCAGAAGGCAGACGCCGTAGCGCCGGCAAACGCCGCGCGCCAGGCCGACATCGCCGCGCTCGCTTCGAACAATCCGCGCTGGACGGCCTCTGGGGCGCAGACCCAGCCCGGTCAACCCGAGGCGCAGCCGGCCCCATCCGGTCAGGCGGCGAACCCGACGGCGGAGCAGAAGCCGACCGATACGGCCTTTGCCGAGCCCGCCGCCGCGAGCGACGCATCGACGGCGCTATCGCAGCTCGCACCTCCCACGGATGCGAAGAAGCCTGAAGACAAGATGGATAGCGCCAAAACGGCGGCCATCCCCGAAGCCAAGCCCGACGTTCCCGACGACCAGCCGGCGGCGGACAGTGCCGACACGCCCAAGCCGAAGGCGCAAAAAGCCAGCGCGGTGGCCAGCGGACGCATCCTGCGGGCTGTCACAATGCGCTCAGGCCCGAAGAAGGGCGCCGGCGCCATCACGACCGTGCCTGCGAAGGCGTCGGTGCAGGTGCTGAGCTGCAAAAAATGGTGCGAGATCGTCTATAACGGCAAGCGCGGCTGGATCTACAAGAGCTACATCAAGACCGGCGCCTGACACCTAATCCGCCAAGCAGCCGTCCAAAGCGGCGTTTTCGCCGCTCGAGCTTTCGGATTGCCAGGAAGGATCCATGTTCCTCGAACGGCACTTCGTACAGGCCGCAGTCCTGGCAACTCTCTTTCTTGCCGCATGAGGGAATCCAGCATCTGACGTCGTGCGTCCAGGCAAGCGCCACCCTCTCCAGATGAAGGTTGGACGAGCTCTTCAGCAGGATCAGTTCTCCGGGGACAGCGGTCTGCTTGATATGATCGGAAACTTCCTTCGGGGTACGAAGTTCGAGGAAACGCCCACTGTCATGGTCAGCCTTGCTGGCGCGTGAGCGATGGGCGTTATCACCGGTATAGATGACCTCGTCGGCGATATCGCGCGCAATCCCATATGCAGTGCCATACTTCCTCGACGATCCCAAATAGTCGGAGATCTGTCCGAGCACGATGCGCTTGCGCGCCGTGCTGGCCTTCCTCATCATATCCAGGGTGATACCGATCGAATGCCAGGGCGCCTTGGCCGTGTCGACGATGAATTGCGGACCGCTATCGACCGTCAGCACCTTGCAGCGGTTCGGCAATGGCTCGAACGAAGCCAGTCTTGCCGCAACTTTCTCTGGCGGGACACCTAGCTCCAACGCCGTTGCGATCGCCGCCGCCGTGGGCAGCCAGAACTGCTCGCCTGGAAACGGTGCATGGACGTCCAGTGCCCCACCGCGCCAATGCAGCGAGAATCGCAGCAGTTCGGGATATGCGGCATGAACATCGCTGACCCGGTAGTCTGCATTGTCAGCCTGGCCGAAGGTCGCAATCCGGCATTTCACGCCGGACGCCATGCCGAGCACGAACGGATCGTCGCAATTGAGCACCGCAATTCCGTCGGACCTCAGCGCATCGACCAGCGCCCGCTTTTCCTGCGCCACAGCGTCCGGCGTCCTGAACTTGCCCACATGCTCCAGCCTGACCATCGTCACGATCGAGACGTCCGGCTTCAGCATCTCCGCCATGCCTCGGATCGAGCCGGGTTCAAAAGCGCCGGCCTCGAAGACGACATAATCGAGCTTGCCCGCGCGATTCATCCGCTTGTAAAGCGCACGGACAAGTGCCTTGAACGTATTAGCCAGGACCTGAGTGTAGACCGTGCCGTGGCCGGCCAGAATATGCCCAAGCAAGCTCGTTGCAGTCGATTTGCCAGAGCTGCCGGTTATGCCGATGAAAGTAGCCTTGCTCCGCGCACGCGCGCGTTCTGCCCGATACCGGCGCAAACGCCAGCCCACATCGTTGCGAATGTCGCGCAGCACGACTTTACCAACCAAAAGCTTCCCCTTCCCCCGACCCGTTATCCTTTCCACGGACCATCAAGTCAAACCGGCAATGGGCCTAACAGCATCAACTGCACGCAGGAACGGAAAGCCCCGATGTCAGCCGCTCAAATACAGCGCCCGCCATCGACCTCCAGCGCGACGCCGGTGATGAAGGCGGCCTCGTCCGAGGCCAGCCAGAGCGCCGCGTTGGCGATGTCGAGCGGCGTCGAAAGCCGGCCGAGCGGGATCGAGGCGCGGAATTTCTCGCGGATCTCGGGCGTGTCGGCGCCCATGAATTTTTCCAGCATGCCGGTCTCGCCGGCGACCGGGCACAGGCAGTTGACGCGGATGTTCTTCGGCGCCAGTTCGACCGCCATCGACTTGGTGGCGGTGATCGCCCAGCCCTTCGAGGCATTGTACCAGGTCAGGCCCGGGCGCGGCCTGAGCCCGGCCGTCGAGGCCGTCGTCAGGATGACGCCGCCGCCCTGCCGATCCATGATCGGCACGACCGCAAGCGCTGCATGGTAGATCGCCTTCATGTTGACGGCGGTGATCAGATCGAAAGTCTCTTCGTCGACGCCGAGCAAGTCGCCGTTGCGGTGCGTGTACCCCGCATTGTTGACCATGATGTCGATGCGACCGAAGGCGCTCTCGGCGGCATAGACCATCTCGTCGAATTCCGAGCGCAGCGACACGTCGGTCTGGGTCCAGATCGCGTTGGCGCCGATCTCCTTGGCGACCCGCTCGGCGCCCCTGACATTGAGGTCGGCGACGACGACGCGCGCGCCTTCCTCGGCGAAGCGCTTCGCCATGCCTTCGCCGAAACCCGACGCCGCTCCCGTTATGATGGCGACCTTTCCTTCCAGACGCATGTTTTTCCCGCTCATTGGACCGAGATATCTCCCTTAGCTTTCGTCACATTCACGTTCTATGCTGCGAGCGCGAACGCTTCCGTGGGCCCGTCGCTGGCCGACAGCCCGTCGTTGGCGCGAGTGTCAGGGAGATAGGTGGACCGATGCAAGTGCAAGCGATTGGTCCTCACATGTGACACCATGGCACTGGAAAATTTAAATCGATTAGAATATACCACCCACGCTGCCGGTGACCGGCATCAAATCGGACAGACCATGACCAGCCAGATCATCCCCGTCGACCCTTTCGACTTCATCATCTTCGGCGGCACCGGCGACCTGTCGGAGCGCAAGCTTCTGCCGTCGCTCTATCATCGCCAGCGCGACCATCAGTTCTCCGAACCGACGCGCATCATCGGCACATCGCGCGCCAAGATGAGCGACGCCGAATTCCAGGCCTTTGCCAGGCAGGCGATCTCCGACCACGTCCAGCCGGCCGACATCGACCAGAAGGAACTCGAAACCTTCCTGGCCAGGCTTTCCTATGTCTCGGCCGATGCTACGACCGGCGCCGGCTTCGACAAGCTGAAGAAGGCGATCGGCGATAGCGACTGCGTCCGCGCCTTCTACCTCGCGGTGGCGCCGGCGCTGTTCGGCGACATTTCGCACCAGTTGAAGCAGCACAAGCTGATCACGCCGAACTCGCGCATCGTGCTGGAAAAGCCGATCGGCCGCGACCTGACCTCGGCGCGCGCGCTCAATGATGCGGTCGGCGACGATTTCCAAGAAAGCCAGATCTTCCGCATCGACCACTATCTCGGCAAGGAGACTGTGCAGAACCTGATGGCGCTGCGCTTCGCCAACGCGCTTTACGAGCCGTTGTGGAACTCGGCTCATATCGACCATGTGCAGATCACGGTGGCCGAAACCGTCGGCCTGGAAGACCGCGTCACCTATTACGACAAGGCCGGTGCGCTCCGCGACATGGTGCAGAACCACATGCTGCAGCTACTCTGCCTTGTGGCCATGGAAACGCCGTCCTCGATGGACGCCGACGCCGTGCGCGACGAGAAGCTCAAGGTGCTCAGGGCACTCAAGCGCATCAACGGCAACGAAGCGCCAAAGCACACGGTGCGCGGCCAGTATCGCGCCGGCGCTTCCGCCGGCGGTCCGGTCAAGGGCTATGTCGAGGAGCTCGGCAAGGACAGCACCACCGAGACCTTTGTCGCCATCAGGGCCGAGATCGGCAACTGGCGCTGGGCCGGCGTTCCGTTCTATCTCAGGACCGGCAAGAGGCTGGCGAGCCGGGTTTCGGAGATCGTCATCGAGTTCAAGCCGATTCCGTTTTCTATCTTCGACGACAGCGCGGGGCCGATCTTCGCCAACCAGCTGGTGATCCGGCTGCAGCCCGACGAAGGCGTCAAGCAGTTCATCATGATCAAGGATCCGGGCCCGGGCGGCATGCGGCTGCGCCAGATCTCGCTCGACATGAGCTTCGCGCAATCCTTCGACGGACGTGCGCCGGATGCCTATGAGCGGCTGATCATGGATGTGGTGCGCGGCAACCAGACGCTGTTCATGCGCCGCGACGAAGTGGAAGCGGCGTGGAAATGGATCGACCCGATCCAGAACGCCTGGGAGAGCGCCAGGCAGGAGGCGCAGGGTTACACGGCCGGCACCTGGGGACCGTCGGCCTCGATCGCGCTCATCGAACGTGACGGACGGACATGGCACGAGAGCAATTGAGCGAGCCCCGCTTCGCCTGGAACGGCTTCGCCGACCGCCCGGAGTTGGCGGCAGCGCTTGCCGGCCACGTCGCCGGACGGCTGACCAAGGCGATCGCCGACCGCGGAACCGCCCTGCTCGCCGTCTCCGGCGGCACGACGCCGGCGAAATTCTTCGCGGCACTCTCGGCCATCCCGATCGCCTGGGACAAGGTGATCGTGACGCTGGTCGACGAGCGTTTCGTGCCGCCTTCCTCGCCACGCTCCAATGCCGGGCTGGTGGCGGCCAACCTTTTGCAGAACCAGGCCAAGGCGGCGCGCTTCGTGCCGCTCTACCATGAGGCCGAAAGCATCGAGGCGGCGGCGGCTAGCGACAGCGAGGCGCTGCGGTCGCTGCCCTGGCCGCTCGACGTGGTGATCCTCGGCATGGGCGGCGACGGCCATACCGCCTCGTTCTTCCCGGATGCCGGCAATCTCGACGAACTGCTCGACCCAGCCTCGCAACGGATCGTCATTCCGGTGCATGCGGCGAGCGGCGGCGAGCCACGGCTGACGCTGTCGATGGCGCGCATCGTCGCCGCCGGCTTCATCGCGCTGCATATCGAGAGCGAGGACAAGCGCACGGCATTCGACGCTGCGTTGGGGCCTGGCGCGGAAAAGCCCATTCGCAGGGTGATCGAGGCGGCGCCGATACCAGTAGAGGTATTCTGGGCACCCTGATTGCAACATGACGGCCCTGATGGCGCCGGGAGGACGCCTGCTGGGTTTGAAAGGACGGACCATGACAGCCAGACGCGACATCGAAGCCATCACGGAACGCATCCGCCAACGCTCGAAAGCCGGCCGCGAAGCCTATCTCGGCCGCATCGCCGGAGCGTCCAGCAACACCGCCAACCGGGCGGTGCTGGGTTGCGGCAACCTCGCGCACGGCTTTGCCGTGTGCAGCCCTTCGGAAAAGATCGCGCTCGGCGGCGACCGCGTGCCGAACCTCGGCATCATCACCTCCTACAACGACATGTTGTCGGCGCATCAGCCCTTCGAGACCTTCCCGGCGCTGATCAAGGAAGCCGCGCGTGAAGCGGGCGGCATCGCCCAGGTCGCCGGCGGCGTGCCGGCGATGTGCGACGGCGTCACCCAAGGCCAGCCCGGGATGGAATTGTCGCTGTTTTCGCGCGACGTCATCGCCATGGCGGCGGCGATCGGCCTGTCGCACAACATGTTCGACGCCGCCGTTTTCCTCGGCGTCTGCGACAAGATCGTGCCCGGACTGGTGATCGGCGCGCTCACCTTCGGCCACCTGCCGGCGGTGTTCGTTCCGGCAGGGCCGATGACGACGGGCCTCGCCAATGACGAGAAGGCCAAGGTCCGCCAGCTTTATGCCGAGGGCAAGGTCGGCCGCGCCGAATTGCTGGAGGCGGAGTCCAAATCCTATCACGGGCCGGGCACGTGCACCTTCTACGGCACCGCCAACTCCAACCAGATGCTGATGGAGATCATGGGCCTGCATACGCCTGGTGCCTCCTTCGTCAATCCGGGCACGCCATTGCGCGACGCCCTGACCCGGGAAGCGGCGAAACGGGCGCTGGCGATCACCGCACTCGGCAATGCCTATACGCCAGTTGGGCGCATGATCGACGAGCGTTCTATCGTCAACGGCGTTGTCGGCCTGCATGCCACAGGCGGCTCGACCAACCACACCATCCATCTCATTGCGATGGCCGCCGCCGCCGGCATCGCGCTGACCTGGCAGGACATTTCGGACCTGTCGGAGGCGGTACCGCTGCTCGCGCGCGTCTATCCGAACGGGCTTGCCGACGTGAACCATTTCCACGCCGCCGGCGGGCTCGGGTTCCTGATCCGCGAGTTGCTCGACGAAGGCCTGCTGCATGAGGATGTGCAGACGGTCTGGGGCGAAGGCCTGCGGCCCTATGCGGTCGAAGCCAGGCTCGGCGACGACGGCAGCGTGGTGCGCGAGGCGGCGCCACCGGTGAGTGGCGACGAGAAGGTCCTGGCGCCGGTGAGGAAGGCGTTCCAGCCGACCGGCGGGCTGAAGGTGCTCGGCGGCAATCTCGGCCATGCCGTGATCAAGACGTCCGCCGTGAAGCCCGAGCGGCGCATCATCGAGGCGCCGGCGAAAGTGTTCGACAGCCAGCAGGGGCTGAACGACGCTTTCAAGGCCGGAACGCTGACGGGAGACTTCATCGCCGTCATCCGCTTCCAGGGGCCTAAGGCCAACGGCATGCCGGAACTGCACAAGCTGACCACGGTGCTCGGCATACTGCAGGATCGCGGCCAGCGCGTCGCGCTGGTGACGGACGGTCGCATGTCGGGTGCCTCCGGCAAGGTGCCCGCGGCGATCCATGTGACGCCGGAAGCGGTCGAGGACGGACCGATCGCCAGGATCCATGACGGCGACGTCATCCGCCTCGACGCCGATGCCGGGACGCTGGAAGTGCTGGTGCCGGGAACGGAATTCGCGCTGCGTCGGACCGCGGACGCCGACCTGATAGGCAACGAGTTCGGCTTCGGCCGCGAACTGTTCGCCGGCTTCCGGCAACTGGTCGGCCGCGCCGACCACGGGGCGGCGGCGTTCGGAAACGCCTGACTAACCGCCTTCAATGAAAAGGGCGGCCCAGGGCCGCCCTTTCTGTTTGTCCTGATCGCAGCGCCTACTGGACAGTGAGTTCGTTGCGCTCGCCGGCCTTGATCGTGAAAGGCGCTTCCTTGTCGGCCTTGTCGGTGGTGAAGTTGGTCACCAGCACATAGTCGCCGGCCGCAAGCGTGGTCTGCATCTTTTCGCCATAGGCGTAGGTCACCTGCTTGCGCTCGCCCTGGATGTTCTTCTTGGCCTCGAAGATCTTGAAGCCGTCGGCGCCGGGTGCGTCGACAGCCAGCACGCCCGCGTTCAGCGTCACGTTGACATCGGTCATCTGCCCGACCGTGACGCTGAACGGCTGCTCAGTCGACACGGCCTGCACATCGACACCCATCACATAATCACCGGGCGGCAGGTCGAACTGGCTGTCGGGGCCATAGGCGTAAGTGACCTGGTCGCGGGTGCCATCGAGCTTCTTGGCCGCCTTGTAGACCTTCCAGGACACGTCGGTGCCGGCCTTTTCGCCACCCTGGGTGTAGAAGGCATTGGCCTTGGCCTTGCCGACGCCGACGATCATGTCCTTGTCGACGACCTGGCCGGCGGCAAGCTGCAACGTCTCGCTCACCTCGCCGGCTCCCAGCTTCACGGTGACCTTGGTCTCGCCGGACGGAACGACATACTTGACCTCGCCATAGTTGCTGTCCGACGTGCCGCCAGGATAGGCGATGCTGATCTGCGCATTGCGGTCGACATCGGCCCCAGGCGCCGGCCGCGCATGGATGGAGACCTGCGCGGCGTTCAGGTTGAGCGCCAGCTCCGTTGCCTTGTCAGCCGTCAGAGAGACCTTCTGCTCGGCCTTGGCGGCGCCACTCGAGGCGACGACGATGTAGTTGCCGGCAGCAAGATGGAACTTGACGACGTTATAGCCGGAATCGACGTGTTCGCCGCTGTCCCCCTTGGCATCATCCTTGAAGACTTCATAGTAAACGTCGATCTTCGGCACCTCGCCGCCCTCTTTCAGGAACGCTTGCGGGATGAGGTTGTAGTCGACTTCGGCTGCCGCCGGCGCCGGCGCGGGGGCCGGTGCCGGTTCAGGGGCTGGCGCCGGAGCCGCCACGGTCTCGACCAGGGCTTCCTGCAGCGCTTTCTCGTCAGACGCCTGGATGTATTTGCCGCCGGTGTTCTCGGCGAGGCAGGCGATCTGCTTGCCCTCGTCGGCGCTGAGCCCGAAGCCGACGACATCGGCCTTGAAGTCTACGCCGGTTTCCTTCAGCTCCTTGCCGAGCGCGCAGGGGTCGCCGCCGCAGGTTTCCAGGCCATCGGTGATCAGCACCACCGTCGCCTTGTCCTCGGTGTATTTCAGCGCTTCGGCAGCCTGCTTGACGGCTGCCGTCAGCGGCGTCTTGCCCAAAAATTTCATGCTGTCGGCGGCGGCCGAAATCGCGCTTGCCGAACCCGCCTGCGGCGGCACGATCAGCTCGATGTCGTCGCAGCTGCCCTTGGTGCGATGGCCATAGGCCATGAAGCCGATCTCGTCATCGGTTGGGACCGACTGCAGCACCGTGCGCAGCGATTCGCGCGCGATTTCCAATTTCGGCTTGCCGTCGATCTGGGCCCACATCGAGCCCGAAGCGTCCAGAATGATGATGACCTTGTTGGCCGCAAAGCCAAAACTCGTCATCGACAAAAGCATTGCCGCCGCAGCGACGCCCCGTATCAGTCCCGCCATGGATGTCTCCTGATTGATCCCTCGTCCGCGCCGGGCAAGCTATTTTAGGTGGCCCGCGGAGACAAGCTGCAAAAGCCGATGCATGTCGCGCAAAAATTGCGCGGCGGTTTTGTGGCAGTCGGCGCTGCTCGGTTCGATCGCCTGACAGCGGTCAGTAAGTGGTCCGGCGCTCTTCAGAAGGCGGGCGGCCGAACTGCAGGCGGTAGCTCTGCGCGAAATAGGAGTGCGAAGTGAAGCCGGTGGCGATCGCCACGTCGAGGATCGGCATGTTGGTCTGGCGCAGCAATTCGCGCGCCCGCTCGAGCCTCAGCCGCATATAGTAGCGGCCGGGCGTGACGCTGAGGTGGCGCAGAAAGAGGCGCTCGACCTGGCGCACGGAAAGCCCCGCCGATTTGGCGAGTTGCACCGCCGACAGCGGTTCGTCGAGATGGTCGGCCATCAATTCGACGATACGCCTGAGCTTCTCCGACTTGCCGGTGAGGTCGCGCTCGGGCCCGACGCGCTGACGGTCGCCGGCCGAGCGGATGCGTTCATGCTGGAACTGGTTGGCGACGCCATTGGCGAGGTTGGAGCCGAAATCGCCGCGCACGATCTCCAGCATCAGGTCGATCGAGGTGGTGCCGCCGGCGCAGGTGTAGCGCTTGCGGTCGATCTCGAAAACGTTTCCGGTGCAGTTGATATCGGGAAAACGCTCCATGAAGCCGGCGCGGTTTTCCCAGTGGATGGTGCAGCGATAGCCGTCCAGCTGTCCGGCCTCGGCCAACAGATAGGAGCCGACCGAGAGCGCGCCGAGCGCGTTGCCGCGGCGGCCCCAGCTGCGCAGCGCCGCCAGCACCTTGCTCTTGCCGGGGAACTCGATGGAGAGGCCGACCGAGACGAACAGGATGTCGACCGGCGGCATGTCGGCAACCGAGTAGTCGATCTTTAGCGGCAGGCCGTTGGAGGCCATGACCGCGTCGCCATCGGCCGAGATCGTCGTCCAGCCGTAAAAATCGCGGCCGAGCAGGCGGTTGGCCGAGCGGAAGCAATCGATGGCCGCGGCCAGCGAGAACATCGAGAACTTGTCCACCAGAAGGAAGCCGAACTGACGGCCGCCCTGAACGGGATCGCTGGTGACCGGCCGCTCGATAGGAAGGGAATGGTTCGGCAACTACGTTGCTTTCCGCGTCAGAAGGACGGCCGCTTCATCCCGGCCGCGAGGTAGGCGGAAGCTACAGTGTTCGCCATCAGCATGGCAATGGTCATCGGGCCGACGCCGCCTGGCACCGGCGTGATGGCGCCGGCGACCTTGGCCGCCTCGGCATAGGCGACGTCGCCGACCAGCCGCGACTTGCCTTCGCCCTTCTCCGGCGCGGGAATGCGGTTGATCCCCACATCGATGACGGTCGCGCCGGGCTTCACCCAATCGCCCTTAACCATTTCCGGGCGGCCGACGGCGGCGACCAGGATGTCGGCGGTACGGGCCAGCGCCGGCAGGTCCTTGGTGCGGCTGTGCGCGATAGTGACGGTGCAGTTTGCCGCAAGCAAAAGGTTGGCCATCGGCTTGCCGACGATGTTGGAACGGCCGACGACGACGGCGTTGAGGCCGGACAGATCCTTGCCGCGGACGCGCTCGATCAGAAGCATGGAGCCAGCCGGCGTGCAGGGCACGAAGGCGGTTTCGAGCTCGCCGGTGCCGAGCTTGCCGACATTGATGAAGTGGAAGCCGTCGACATCCTTTTCGGGCGCGATGGTCTGGATGACCTTGCCGGCGTCGATGTGGCCGGGCAGCGGCAGCTGCACCAGGATGCCGTGGATCGAGGCATCAGCGTTGAGGTCGTCGATGATCTTGAGCAGTTGCGCCTCGCTGGTGTCGGCCGGCAGCGTGTGCTGCAGCGAATGGAAACCGCATTCCTTGGCGGTGCGCGATTTCGAAGCGACGTAGACCTGGCTGGCAGGGTCTTCACCGACGATCACCACGGCGAGGCCGGGCTTGGTGGCTCCTTTGGCTACCAGTTCCGATGTCAGCGCCTTCACCTTGGAAACCACGTCCTCGGCAACGCTCTTTCCGTCAATCACTTCGGCCATCACTCACCTCAATCACGGTTCTGCCGACCACAAATCCTCGTGGACGTCGATCCTTCAGTCATCAATCTCGATTAGCCCAACGCTAGGCGCGGACGCACCAATGCAGCGCGGCATTTTCACGAAAATTCGGCCGGGCAATCCCGTCAAAGCGTCGTCGGATGCCGTAAACCCGAAAGCATCGGCATTTCTCGGAACCGGATGGTCTAGAAATAGCGGCGGCGCGTGCGGCTTTCGGTCAGGTCGCGCACCGCCTCGCGGAATTCGCGCAGGCTGGCGCGGATTTCGTCGATCTGATCCTGCTGGTCGGCCGGAGACGTGTGCGCGTACGGCTCTTCGTAAGGGGCTGGCCGCGCGTAAGGATCTGGCCGGGCATCATTCGACGGGTAGGCATAGCTGCTGGCAGGCGGCGGATGAAAGCCTTGCTGCGCTGGCGCGACCGGCTCAGTGTAGCGAGCCTCGCGGTTTGGCGCCTGCCAAGCGCTTTCGGGTGGAACAGAGTCGGCAGCGACCATGTCCTCGGAGTCGCGCCGCACGAAGTAGCGCAAGGATGAAGCAAGCGCGCCCAACAATCCTGGACGGCTAGCATCATTGGCCGGCGCCGCGGGGGGCATGGCTGGTGTGGCCGGGAGTGGAGCAACCGGCGAAACCGCAGCGGCGGTTCGCACTGGCGACGTCGGCCTGGCTGCCGCTGCCGGCCGTGCAACTGTGGTCGGCGGCGGGGCAGCAGGCGCAACCGGCGGCGGTGCAGCGAGAGGCGCCTGCAGCGGCGGCGGAGCTGCACGGTAGGGCCTGTCCTCCACGGGCTTCGGACGCCCTTCTGTGCCACCTCGGCGCGAACGCGCATCGACCGTCTCGCGCAGGCTGGCATAGATGCCGCGCAGCGCGCCGAGGCCTATGCCGGCGAACAGGCCCGCAAAGAGGCCCGCCAAGGCCATCACGGCGCGCGACGGGCCCTTGGCTTCCAGGGGAGGTTGCGCAGGAGTGATCGTGTTGATGTTGGCGGAGTTGACGTCCTTCTGCTCGCTGGTCTCCTTGGCGCGCAAAAGGTACTGCTCATACACCGAACGCTTGGCGGCTGCCTCGCGCTCCAACTCACGCAACGACACAAGATTGTTGTTGACGTCGCCACTCTGCACCTTGGCCTGCGCCAAACGCGACGACAGATCCTGCTCGAGCTGGATCGAGCGTTTTAGATCGACCTGCAGCGACGCCGCGATGCGCTGCAATTCAGCGCTGATGCGCTCGCGCGCACCGACAAGCTGGGCATTGAGCGCCTGGAGTTCCGGATGGCGCGGGCCGAACTTGATGGCGGCACGATCCGCCTCCTGCTTCAACGCCGCGTATTGCGAGCGCAACTCGCTCATCATGTTGGAGTTGATCTCTTCCGGCAACGTGCCGTTGAGGACAGAGTTGACGTCCAGCGAGCGCGCGGAGGCCGCACGCGCGTTGAGCTCAAGCGTGCGGCCACGCGTCACCGATAGCTGCTCGTTGAGCTTCAGCATCTGGTCGTCGCTGATCAGGCGGCCCTGCGCGTCGACGAGATCGTGCGTGGCCCTGAAATCCTCGACGTTACGCTCCGCCTTCTCAACGCCTTTGCGCAGTTCGTCGAGTTTGGATGTCAATGCGCTCGTCGCCCGCTCGGCCATATCGGACTGGTATTGACCGATCTCGCGCTGAAAGACATCTCTGGTGGTGTTGGCAATCAGCGCCGACTTCTCGCCACTCTGCGTGGTGGCGCTGATGGAGATGACGAAGGTCTTGCCGGTGCGCTCGACCGACAGGCTCTCGGCGAGGTTACCGACGGCCAACGCCTGGCGGCGCACCTCGCCCTTGCCAGCCGGCTCGTCATTTCGGGACAGCATCGAACGCAGTAATGACATGACGCCCAGTCGGCCGGAGCCCTGCCCGTTGAATTCCGGATCGTTGACGAGATTGAGCTCCTTGACGACTTCATCGAGGACCTTGCCGGACGTCGCCATCTTGATGCGGGTTTCGACGACGGCCAAGGCGGCATCGGGCTGCCCCACCGATTGGGTGAGATCGCGGTCGGAAAGCTTCAGATCACCAGGCTCGATGGTCAGCTCAGTCGTCGCCTCGTATTTCTTCGGCGTCGACAGCGCGATCGCGATGCCGAGCACGGCACCCAAGATCGTGGTGGACAGGATCAGCGCCCTGGATCGTGCAATGCCGCCAATCACCTGCGCTGGATTGATCAGTGGCTTCCATTCCTGTGAATCGGAATCTCCCCCAGCGGGCGGCTGCCTCGCAGCGCGAGACCCGAGCGCAAATTGATGATCCGGGGCCTGGCCTGCATCGTCCTGCCCCGTAGCGCCGTGGCGATCTGTCTTATGCCACTCGTCGTCGGTTGGACTTGCGGACGCCGAGGAGCGAACGCGACTGGGCTCGTCGGCTTCTGCCGGCCGCGGACTTGACTTGGCCTCGCGGTCGAAGCGCGCGGCGCGATGGCGCGCGGCGGCGTCCTCGCGCCATGAAGCGTTGGCCCGCTCACCGATCGGGACGGTGTTGTCTTCGCCGCGCACGGCCTGGCCGAGCGCGAGCAAAGAGCGCTCACGCCTCCAATCATCGCGGTTGTCCCTGTCGACCATTGTCTCTGAAATTACTCTCTGGCGGCCTGGGAGCGGCGGTTGGCCAATCGTTAAGTCAGGCTAAACAGGCATAGGAAACAAAAGGTTAATTTTGCGCTCCGGCAGGCAGGGTTTCTCGCCGTCAACGCGGCGTTTTCGGCATTTCCGATGGGTCCCCAAACGGCGCGTTAAACTTTCACGCCTATCTATCGGCCCGGACATGACCCAGGCCAGCGACATACCGCAAAGGCGGAGCTTCGCGCGGATCGGCCACTTCGTGGCCAGCCGGCGCAAGCTGGTGCTCGACTATTTCTCGGCGATCAGCGGCGCCGGCGGCCGGCTGGTGTTCTCGCTCGCCTATTTCGTCGCTTTGGCCAACACGCTGTCGATCGCCGAATTCGGCATGTTCGCCACCGCCTCGGCCGCCGGCATCATGCTGTCGCGTATCCTCGCCTTCGGCTTCATCTCGGCGCTCTACCGCACCGCCACGATCCGCCCGAACCTGATCGGCACATTCACCGCGGGCTTCCTCTATCTCGGGGTCTTGTCGCTGCCGTTCCTGGCCGGCGCGGCCTACCTCGTCTACCTGATCTTCTTTGCCGGCACCGTGCCCTTGTCGGCCTTTGCCGCGGTCGTCTTCGCCGAGGCGCTGTTGTGGCGGCCGGTCGAGGTGGTGCTGATCGTCAACAACGGCCTCGGCAAGTTCGGCCGCGCCGCCGTGCTGGCGATCCTGGCGACGGCGCTGAGGGCCGTGGGCGCGGTGCTGTTCATGTTCGCCGCGCAGCGCACGATCGGCGTCTGGTCGCTGTTCTATATCGGCGCCAACGCCGCCTCGCTGATCGTCGCCTTCCTCTTCTTCTATCCGCGCCAACGCCTGCGGCTACGCACCGAGCTCTATTTCCGGCGGCTTGCCGATTCCCTCTATGTCGCCGGATCCGAGGTGCTGTTCTACCTGCAGATGGAGTTCGACAAGCTCCTGGTGCTGTCGATCGGCGGCGCGCACCTTGCCGGCATCTACGCCATCATCATGCGGCTGGTGGACCTCACCGCGATCCCGATCCGCACCTTCTCGATGATGCTGGTGCAGCGCATGATGCGCGCGCCGGAACTTCTGTCGCGGCTGGCGGTGAAAAGCGGCATCGAAGGCGGCGTGTTCGTGGTTTCGACGGTAGCGCTGGTGTCGCTAGGCGTCGTTTTACATTTCTTCCCCAACGCGCTGGGCAAGAACGTCGCCGAGGCGGCACCGCTGGTCGCGCTCGCGGTCTGCGTGCCCGGCCTGCGAAACCTCGTCGAATACCAGGCCGAGCTTCTGTTCGCGCGCGGCCAGACGGCGGTCAGAGCAATCAATCTCGGCCTGCTCGCGGGCCTGAAGGCGGTGCTTTTGACCTATGTGCTGACGACGATCCCCGACACGTCCAATCTGGTGCTGTCGCTCAACATCGTCTTTCTGCTGCTCTACCTCGCCTCGATGCTGCTGACCTATTCGGCGATGCGCAGGCCGGCGAAGGCGATTTAGCGTGCCTATTGGCAACCAGAGTTGCCGTTCGTTTGACAGGGCGGACCATTGCAAACGTTTGGGATCGGAGCGAAGCATTCGAGGTCGTCATTCCAGGGCGGAGCAGGAGCGAAGCTCCGTCGCGAAGACCCTGGAATCCATTCCGTGACCTTGACGGTGGAGCGCAGCGGAGCAGCTTCGAAGTAACGGCATGGATTCCAGGGTCTGCGCGCGTCGCTTCGCTCCTTGCTCCGCCCTGGAATGACGAAGGAAGGTTCGCCTTCGCTAAGTTCCCATCGTCAGAACTATCCGAGTCCGATCAAACGCCGAATCCGACCGATATCCGTGCCTATGAAAGACTGCATGCCGATCGCCACCTGTTCCGCCGCCATAGTGTCGACGAAGTGGCGGAACTGATCGTCCGACAGCGGCTCGCCGTTCCAGTGGACGCGGCAGAATTCTTCCGAGCCGTGGAAATGGCCGGCGCCTTCGAGCACATCGTCGACATGGCGGCCATAGATCATGCATTCGGAAAATTGTCGCGCCGAGCCGACCACGCCGACCCAGTCGCAGCCATGCAGCTTCTCGATGCGCTCGCACATGGCGCTGACGGTCTCGCGGCGCCAGGCGATCAGCGTCGAGATGTAGTCGTGAGCGGATGTCTTGCCCGGATCGATGCCGAGCGCCGCACCGGCATTGCGCGACCAGATGCGATGCTCGTCATGGCCGTCCCGGGACAAAACACCGTCCCGTCGGAACAGTCGCACCTTGCCGTCGCGCCAGAAGGCGCCGGTGTCGAACGGCTTCAGGAAAGCAACGTCGGAATCGCAGAAGATGAGCACATCTTCCTTCGCGTGGCCGGCAATGGCGATGCGGCGCAGCTGCTGCACATGCCAGCCGCGCAGCGGCTGCGTTTTGAAACTCAGCCATATGCGGCGGCGGAAGCCGCTCAGCGGATCGTCGAAGACGCGCAGCCAGCGCGGCAGAAGATCGCGTTCGTCGACAACGCTGCGGCGGCTCCCTTCCAATTGCCTGAACAGCGCGACGTCGCGGTGCTCGGTGAGAATGTAGTGATGCGCCGCGCCGCTGACGTGGCGATCGATGGTTTCGCACAGCAGGCGGCAGCGTTCGAAATCCGGCGCATAGCTTGCCGTCACGATCGCCGCCGACGGCATGACCGGCAGCGGCTCGACCGCGGCGGCAACGTCCGGCACGAAACGGCTGTTCACCGGCGCGCCTCCAGCGGCAGCGGCTTGTTCGACGACAGCTTCTGCTTGAGCACGCGCCACAGGAACACCGGATTGCCGACGATGTAGCGGCGCCACAGGCGGCCCGGCTCGATCCAGAGACGAAATGCCCATTCGAGCCGCAGCTGGCGCAGCCACAAGGGCGCGCGCGGCACCGACCCGCTCATGAAATCGAGCAGCGCGCCGACGGCGATCGGCAGCGTGCAATAGCGGCCGTCGATGTGGCGCTCGATCCACAATTCCTGGCGCGGCACGCCCATGGCGACGAGCAGTATATCCGGCCGCAACACGGCGATGCGCTCGAGCACCGCCGGCTCCTCGGTGGCCGAGAAGAAGCCGTCATGGATGACGACGAAATTGTGCTGCACGGCAAGCGACGACAGCTTCGCGCAGGCGGCTTCGGCATTGGCGCGCGTCGTGCCGAGCAGAGCCACGGTCAGCGGATGGGACGCTGCCTGCAGGAAAGCCGGGATGAAGTCGGTGCCGTTCAGATTGCTGGGAAAAGGCGCGCCGTAGAGCAGCTTCGCCGCCATGTCGACGCCGACGCCGTCCGGCAGGATGAGAAAGTCCTCCAGCGCCTCGGCAAAGATCGGATCGGTGCAGGCCAGATTGGCATTGTGGGCGTTGAGGAAGCTCACCTTGGTGAAGCGCCGCTCATCAATCAGCCTTGTCAACAAGGTGATGGCCTCGTCCCAGCCGATGGCAATCACTGAAATGCCAAGAATGGTCTTCAGCGTGTCGAAGCCGAAGGCGGCACGGGCGGTGTGCATGTTCATGCCGCGACCTCCTGCCTGACAGCGCCGAGCTTTTCGAGCCCCAGCCCGATGGCGGCATCGAGCGCCTTGAGCTGACGGCGATGGAAGGCGCTGCCGTCGACGTCGCGGACGCTGGCCGCGGCCGCCTGCAGCGCCGCGGCGAAAGCAACCGGATCGTCGGTGACGACGCAGTTGTCCGGGCGGTAGCCGATGCCGCGCAGCGAGCGGCTTGTGGCGACCGACGGCAGGCCGAGTTCGAAAGTCTCGATTGTCTTCAACTGCACGCCGCTGCCGGCTGTGCTGATCAGCGGAATTACCGCGGCGCCGCGCACGAAGGCCTGGGCGTCCGGAACCCGGCCGACGAAGGCGACGCCAGGATGCGGGGATGCGACGCCCGAAGGCATGTTGCCGGCGATCCTGATGCGGAAATCCGGCTTCAGATGCGGCACGACCTTGCTCAGGAACCAGTCGAGCCCGATGCGGTTCGGCTGCCAGGTCCAGGTGCCGATCAGCGCCGCGTCGCATTCGATGTGGCGCTGCGCCTTCTTCGGCGCCTGCGCGCGGGTGACCAGCGGCAGCACGGCCGAGCGGTTGTCGGCGGCGACGCCGAGTGCTGAGCGATCCTCGTCGGCCAGCGTGAAGACGAAGCGCGCCGCGCCGCAGAGGCGCTCTTCCATGACCCTGAGCAATCTTGCCTCGCGGCGGAACATCCAGCGCTGAAGCGCATCGGTTGCCGCGGCGGCATTTTCCTCGGCCGAGCGATGCTCGACATTGTGGGCGACGAAGACGAATGGACGGTCGGAGAGAATTTTCTCAAAGGCGCCGGCGAACTGCACGGAATTCAGCACATAGCCGTCGAACGGGCCGGCGCGATCGATCGCGGCCCGCACATCCGCATCCGGGACGACACGCAGCTTGACCGAGGAGAAGGTGAGGCCGGAGGCCACCGCCTTGCCCAGCCAGACAAGCTTTTGCAATCCCGAGGCGCTGTCGGTGCGCACCTCGACGGCGTCGAGGACGACGGTGTTTTGCGGATCGGACGGCGTCTTTCCCGGCCAGATGAAGCCCATCACCGTGACGCGCACGCCGGCGCGCCGCAGCGCGTCGATGATCGCGGCGTTGGCAATCTCGTAGCCCGAGGCGAGAGCGCCATCGGGCACGATCGATGTGGCGAACAGCAAATGCATCTCACCTATCCGTTGGTGTAGCCGGTAGCAAAGCGCGGTGAAGCCTTGATTAAATGGCTCTGTCAAAGGCCGAAAACCCAGGCTTTTCGCCTGCCGCGCGTGAAGGTGATTAACGAAACGTTATCATCGCGATGCTATCGAGGCTTGAAACCCACGCTGCTCAAAAACGGATGATCCCTTTGCCGTCCGACGCTTCCGTATCGATCGCCGGGCGGTCTCCAGAGCTCGCCGCCGAGACCGTCGAGGCGGTGGTGACACTGCCGACCTTCAAGCGGCCACAGCAGGTGCTGGAAACGCTGGCCTCGCTGAAAGCCCAGCGAACCGGCAGGCGTTTTGCCGTCATCGTCATGGAAAACGAGGCCGAGCTGCGCGAAGGCGCCAAAGCCGTGCTGCCGCTGTTCGAAAGCGGCGAGATGCAGGGGCTCGTCATCATCGCGCATGAGCGCGGCAATTGCAGCGCCTACAATGCCGGCTGGCAGACGGCTCTGCTGCACTTTCCCAATTTCAGGCATCTCCTGGTCATCGACGACGACGAGCTTGCCGAGGCGGATTGGCTGGAGCGCATGTGCAAGGCGGCCGAAACGCTCGGCGCCGACGTCGTCGGCGGCCCGCAAGTCCCGATCTTTGCCGACCCGGCGCATGCCCGGTGGGCCGAGCACCCGGTGTTCGCGCCGCCCTACCGCGAAACGAGACTTGTGCCGGCGCTCTATTCGTCCGGCAACCTTCTGGTCGGGCGCAATGTGCTGAAGGCGATGGGACCGCCGTTTCTCGATCTCAAGTTCAACTTCATGGGCGGTGGCGATGCCGATTTCCTTAGCCGCTCAGCGCAAAAGGGCTTCGTGCTCGGCTGGTGCGCCGAGGCCAAGGTCAACGAAACGGTGCCGGCACGCCGTGTCGAGGCCGACTGGATCCGGGCGCGGAGCCTGCGCAACGGCGTGATCTCCACGCTGGTCGAAAAGAAGAAGCGCGCCGGCACGCCCTTTGCCGGCCTCAAAGTCTTCCTGAAGAGCATGGCGCTGCTCGCCGCCTCGCCGCTGCGCGGCGCGATCCGGCTGGCGCGCACCGGCTCGCCGGCCACCGGGCTCTATCCCGTCTATGTCGCGCTCGGCCGGGTGCTTGCCGAATTCGGATATGCCAATGAGCAGTATCGCCAGCCCGAGAAGAACTGAGCGCGCGCCGCTTAGTGACGCTTTCACCAGGCAAGGTGTGGCGACGGCGATCGCCGCGCTTCTGTTCACCGTCATCCTCGTCTCATTCCGGCCCTTCCAGCCGGCCGGCGCCGAGCTGACGGGGGATGGCGGCGACATCGTAAACCAGCTGGGTTTCGGCTCGCTGGGCGCTGTCTCGATCTTCTCGCTATTTGCCTTCGCCGATCCGCGCGTGGTGCGCTCGCTGGTCAGCCCCTCCTGGGCGCTGATGCTGGGCTTATTCTTCCTGTCGGTGGTGATGGCGACCGACCCGCCCGCCGCTATGCGCGCCGCCTCCTTCACCATGATCGGCATAATAACCATGGCGACGATCCTGGTGCTGCCGCGCGACGCGGACTCTTTCGCCAAGGTGATCATCTTTACTGCCGTCGTCGTGATGGGCCTTTCCTATATCGGCCTCATCGTCTTCCCGCATGAGGCGCTGCACACGGCCGACTCGCAGGAGCCGGAGCATGCCGGCCTGTGGCGCGGCGTCTTCACCCATAAGAACATCGCCGGCCCGGTGATGGCCTGCTTCAGCTTTGCCGGGCTCTATCTCTTCCGGCGGGGACAGCGCTGGTGGGGCGCCGGCATTTTCTGTGCGGCGATGATCTTCATGCTGCACACCGGCTCGAAGACGACGGCGGGGCTCGTTCCGTTCTCGATCATGATCGTCGTGCTGCCGAGCCTCATCGGCATGCGGCTCGGCACGCCGATCCTGTTTGCGCTGGCAATCACAGCAACCGCCGTCGGCACGCTCGGCATCGTCTTCATCCCGCCGGTGAAAGCCCTGGCGGCAATCTATTTCCCCGACCTCACCTACACCGGACGCACGACACTTTGGGAGTTCGCCGGCGACATGCTGGCAAAAAAGCCGTGGACCGGCTACGGCTATGAAAGTTTCTGGGGGACGCCGCTGCTGCTCAACCAGGACCAGCCCTTCGACCGCCCCTGGGACATCCGCACCATTGTGCACGGCCATGACGGCTATCTCGACATCGCCGTTTTGATGGGCATTCCCGCGCTCTGCGTGGCCGTCTACACCTTCCTGATCGCGCCGCTGCGCGACTACATGCGCATCCCGGCGCGCAGGGAAAACATTTTCCTCGGCGACTTCTTCATGATGGTGGTGCTGTTCACGGCGCTCAACGCTTTCCTCGAAAGCTTCTTCTTCCATCGCGGCGATCCGGTCTGGCTGTTCTTCGTGCTCGGCGTATTTGGGCTGAGGCAAGTCTCGCTACGGCCGATCCCGGTCCGCCGCCCCGGCTGATCGCTGGACGATCGATCTCTGAGAAACTGGACTTTTCCAGCGCCACGCAAACGTCTAAGGAAGCCTTCTTTCGGAGGCTTTGATGACGATCAGGCTTATTCTCGCCGGCTGCGGTAATATGGGTTACGCCATGCTCGCAGGCTGGCTGAAATCCGCCAAGCTGGAGCCGTCGGCGGTGTTCGTGGTCGAGCCCAGCGCCGAACTGCGCAGCCGCGCCGAGCATCTCGGCTGCCGCGCCGCCGCGGACGCTGCTGGCATTCCGGCCGATGCTGAGCCGGATCTCGTCGTCATCGCCGTGAAGCCGCAGGTGATCCGCGAGGTGACGGCGCATTACAAACGCTTCGGCGACGGCCGGACCACTTTCGTCAGCGTCGCCGCCGGCACGCCGGTCGCGACGTTCGAAGCTATCCTGGGCGAGCATGCGCCGGTGATCCGCTGCATGCCGAATACGCCGGCCGCGATCGGCAAGGGCATGATGGTGGTGTTTTCCAACCCGCTTGTCTCCGACGACGTCCGCCGCTTCGTCCTCGAGCTTTTGTCGGCCAGCGGCGTGGTGACGACGATCGACGACGAAAGCCTGATGGATGCGGTGACGGCGGTCTCCGGCTCCGGCCCGGCCTATGTCTTCCACTTCATCGAGGCGCTGACGGTCGCTGCCGAGAAGGCCGGGCTGCCGGCGGACACCGCCAAGCTTTTGGCCATGCAGACGGTGTTCGGCGCCGCCTCGCTCGCCGCCGAAAGCGACGACGAGCCGGGCGAACTGCGCCGGCAGGTGACCAGCCCGAACGGCACCACAGCCGCGGCGCTCGCCGTGCTGATGGGCGAGGACCGGCTGACCAAGCTGGTCACCGAAGCGGTCGAGGCCGCACGGCTCAGGTCGATAGAGCTGGGGAAGTAAGCTTCGCTCCGTACAGCATCTCGTCCTGCAGCTTGCGCAGGGCGTAGAGCCGCGTCGTCTGGTCCGGCGCGGCATTGTCCGCAGTCAGCAGTTCGCCCTTCCCGACCGGTTTCAGCACCTTGCCCCCTTCGAGCAGCCCGACCGGCACGGCCCGGTTGGCGCGGGCTTCCGCTACCGTCATGGTCCAGGAGCGGTAGCAGGTCTCGCCGATGGCGTCGAAGGTCTCACCGGCGGCAAGATCGCGCTTCGCCACCGCGCATACTTCCGCCACCGGCTTCGGCAGCGGCACCATATCCGGCTTGCCGTGCAGCATGATGCGGGCGGCGGTCAGCGGCACTTCCAGCGAGGTCAGGTGAAAAGGCCGGAACAGGCCGTAATAAGGACCCTTGCCGACATGCAGATCGTCCATGCGCTCGACGACGCGCGGATGCATCGCCTCGACGATGACGAAGACGCCCGGCGCCACGCCCTTGCCGATCGTGTAATCGACGACGCCCTTCTTCGACAAAAGCCCACCATCCTCCTTCGGAATCAGCACCTTGGCGAGCTGGTCGCGATCGGCCTTGGGGCCGTGCATGCCGGGAACATCCGGCACCAGGCCGGTAGCGTTGGCGATGGCGCACATCTCGACCATGGTCTTGGACCCATCGACGAACTCGACCAGCATGCGCGGGTTCATGTTGCGGCGGACGGCTTCTTCCCGGTAGTCGTCGGGCACGGCATCGTGGTTGAGCGGGTTGTTCTTGCCCTTGCCGGCCGCGACGACGCTCAAGCCCAGCGCCGAGGCGAACTCGATGAGTTCCATGCAGCTCGACGGCTCGTCGCCGGCGCCGACCGAATAGACCACGCCCAGACGGTCGGCCTGCTGCTTCAGGTAACAGCCGATGGTGACGTCGGCCTCGACATTCATCATCACCAGATGCTTGCCGTGCTCCATCGCCATCAGGTCGAAATCGGCGGCGACGCCTGGCTTTCCCGTGGCGTCGATGACCACGTCGATCAGCGGGTTGGTGACCAGCATCTCGTTCGAGGTAATGGCGATTTTGCCGCTCTCGATAGCCTGCGTGACCTTCGATGCCGTCTCGGCTTCGGCGGCCATCGCCTCGTCGCCATAGGCGATGCGGATCGCCTCGCGGGCGGTGTGCGGGCGCCGAGTCGAAATGGCGGCGATCGAAATGCCCGGCATCAGCATGCCCTGCGTCACCAGATCGGTGCCCATCTCGCCGGAGCCGATGACGCCGATGCGCACCGGCCTGCCTTCGGCGGCGCGGCGGGCGAGATCGCGGGCAAGTCCGGTCAGGGCAACATTGGTCATGGGCCGTCCATGCTTTTCGATTTTGGGCCGCAGTTACAGGCAACGGCTGCGTTTTGCCAATCAAAGCATCCGCCCGTGGCAATTTCTCGCGCGCAATTTGCAAAAGGCCAGCAAATCCCTTGCAGCAACCTTCCGTCTGGCTTTCGCAACGTAAGCCGCTACTGTTTGGCGACGTAAGGCCTGGGAGGACCGAAAATGACGGAATTCACGCCGAAATTCGACCTGAACGGCAAGGTGGTGCTGGTAACCGGCGCCACGCGAGGCATCGGCCGCGCCTCAGCACTCGCCTGTGCCGGCTCCGGCGCCGACATGGTGGTGGGCGTGCGCAGCGTCGCCGACGGCAAGGCGCTCGTCGCCGAGATCGAAAGCATGGGGCGCCGGGCGCTGGCCGTGCATATGGACCTTACCGACCTCGCCACGGTGCGCAGCGCCGTGGCCGAGGCGCACGCCGCTTTCGGCCGCATCGACGTGCTGGTCAACAATGTCGGGCTCGGGCCCGAAAACCTGGCCGAGAACGTCACCGAGGCGGATTTCGACCTCACCGTCGACGTCAATCTCAAAGGCACGTTCTTCACCACGCAAGCGGTCGGGCGGCTGATGATCGCGCAGAAATCCGGGCGCATCATCAACATCAGTTCGCAGGCCGGCACGGTGACGCTGAAGGGCGAAGCGATCTATTGCATGTCGAAGGCTGCGATAAACCATCTGACGCGCTGCCTTGCCGGCGAATGGGCTGGGCACGGCATTGCCGTGAACAGCGTTGCGCCGACCTTCATCTGGACCGACGGCACGCGGCCGTCGCTCGCCGACAAGGATTTTCACGCCCATGTGCTGGGGCATATCCCGCTCGGCCGTATCGGCGATCCGATCGACGTTGCCGGGACCGTGGTGTTCCTCGCCTCACCCGCGGCGTCGCTGATCACGGGCGCGAACATATTGGTGGACGGCGGATGGTCGGTGGCCTAGGCCACTTTCAGCCGCTTGAAGCCCACCTGTAATTGGAGCGTGTCACGCTATTTCAAAGTACCAGGGCGTGGCAGCCGTAGGAATCGTAGTTTGCTGAAGATCATTAACCATAGCCGCCCTTTTTGACTGACAGTCCTTGGCCTGCGACACCCCGGTTTCTGTGCCATTTTTGCTACAGCAATTACCCCTAATGAGTGGAATCGCACTTTTAAGGGGTGCCTAATCCATTATGCACTCACATCTCAAAAAAATCTGATAGATACTGGCCGCAAGCTCCGGTGGCAGGCTTGGGCAAATAAGCGCCAATAAAAAAATAAGGCGCGGGGATAGTCACGGGGTAGAAATGACCAGGACGGGTAAAGTGACCGTCAGCTGGCGCTATGCGCTTGCTGTGACGGTGTCGATGCTGGCTTGCGGGAGCGCCAGCGCACTCACACTCAAAGAAGCCGTTGCCGTCGCCGTCGAATCCAATCCGGAGATTGGACAGGCGATCGAAAACCGCGAAGCGATCGAATTCGAGCTGCGCCAGGCAAAGGGGCTTTATCTTCCAAGCGTCGATCTGGAAGCGTCGACCGGCGTACGCCGCTTGGACAATGATACCAGGCGGGCCCTCGACGAGGATCATAACGCTCTTTATCCGAACGAGGCGGATCTCACGGTCTCGCAGACGCTCTACGACAGCGGTGCACGGCGGGCGGAACTGAACCGCCAGGCCTCGCGGGTCGATGGGGCTTCCTTCCGGGTTCTGGAACGGTCCGAGTTCATCGGGCTTGCGGTCGTCCAGGACTATCTGGAATACATGCTGCAGGCTTCGATCGTGGCCGAGGCCAAGAAGAACCTTGGCTTCCACCAATCCATCCTCAGCGACATCAAGCAAGGCATCGCGGGCGGCACGCTCAACGACGCCGACCGGCAGCAAGCCGAAGAACGCCTGTTTGCCGCAAAGGCGCGGATGCAGGAGGCGACCGAAGAACTCGAGGCGGCCAAGATCCGCTTCTTCAAGAATGTCGGCAAGCCGCTGACCAACGCGTCGCGGCCGGCCGATGTCTCAGCCGCCCTGCCGCGATCGCTGGACGATGCGATCGGGCTGGCAAGGGAGAACAATCCGCGCGTCCATATGGCCAACAGCGATATCGACGCCGCCTCCTCGCTGGTCGATGCGGCGCGGGCGAAATTCGGCCCGACGATCACCGCCGAGGGCGTTGCCCGCGGCGGCTATGACATCGACGGCGACGATGGCGACACGAGCGACCTGCAGGCCCGGGTGGTGCTGCGCTGGAACCTCTATCGCGGCGGCATCGACAAGGCCAACGAGCAGGAGCAGATCCGCCGCGCCAGCGAACAGCGGCTTGCGCTGCATCAGGTGCTGCGCGAGATCGAGGAAGCGGTGCGCACCTCATGGGACCGCCGCTTCCGCCAAGCCGAGCTTGCGAAGACGCTACGGCAGCAGGCAGCCACCAATGAAAAGCTCGTGGCTTCCTATCGCGAGCAGTTCAAGGTCGGGCAGCGCTCGCTGCTCGACGTGCTCGATGCCCAGAACACGCGCTTCAACACCGCGACACTGGCCGACACCTCATCCTACGCGTCGCTGTTTGCCGAATACCGGCTGCTGGCCGCAACTGGAGAGCTGCTGAAGACGCTCAACATCCAGCCGGCCAAGCAGGCCAACGCCTATGCGCGCTCGGAGTTCGGCGTGCCGGCGACAGCTGACACCGAGACTTATGCGCGAACGCCGTCGGAGCAGAAGAACGATCTGCCCTTCGACATTCTTGCGCCGGTAAGGAAGAAGTAGCCGATGTAAGCATCGATCTCGAGTCCCTCGGGGCGGATCGTGAACCAGCAACCCAATATCCTTTCTCCGAAGGAGGCCTTCAAAGCCTGCTTCTGCGCTGTTGCGGCCTATCTCGGCAGGCCGAGCGCGGAAACCGTGCTGTTCGCCGGCGTGCCGATTTCGGAGACCCGCATCGAGCCGGACGAAATCCGCCATCTGGCCGAGCGCATCGGCCTGGAAGTCCAGGATTTCAGCCATCGCGACTTCCTGCGTGGCCGCTTCGATCTGCCGGCCATCGTCTTCCGCGTCAGCCAGTTGCCGATCGCTCTGTTGGCGGAAAGCGAGGGTGGACAATATCTGACGGCGCCGCAGGAAAACGGCCGCACCACCATCGACAGATCGGAACTCGCCGAAAGCTATTTCAGCGGCGGCACGTCCTTCTCGATCACCTATGCCAATCAGGCCGAAGAGATGACGGTCGGCACGGCCGCGCGGATCGAACGGCGCCACTGGCTGACAGGCACGATGGGAGCGTTCTGGCGCACCTACTCGAAGGTGGTGCTGTCGGCGGTGTTCATCAATCTGCTGGCGATCGCCTCGCCGATCTTCACGATGAACGTCTACGACCGCATCCTGCCCAACAAAGCGATCTCGACGCTGTGGGTGCTGGCGCTCGGTATCGGCGCGGCGATCCTGTTCGACCTGCTGCTGAAGACCGCCCGGGCATCGCTGATCGACTATGCCGGCCGCAAGGCGGATCTGCGGATTTCCTATCTGCTGTTCGAGAAAGTGCTGAACTCCTCGCTTTCGGCGCGGCCCGGATCGACCGGCGAATATGCAAACCGCGTCACGCAATACGAATTCGTGCGAGAGTTCTTCACCTCCAACACCATCAGCGTCTTTATCGACACGGTCTTCGTCTTCGTCTTCCTGGCTGTGATCTATGCCATCGGCGGCTGGCTGGTGATCATACCGGCGCTGGCCTTTATCATCTCCGTCACCGTCGGGCTGATCACGCAAAGACGGATCGGCAAGCGGGTCGCCGCCTCGATGAACGAGGCCTCGCAGCGCCAGGCGCTGCTGGTCGAATCCATTTCCACGCTGGAGACGATCAAGTCGCTGCGCGCCGAGGCCTATCTTTTGCGCAAATGGGGCGAGCATTCGAAGAATGCGGCCAACACCTCGGAGAAGATCAAGGAACTCTCGGCGGCGGCGGGCAACATCACCGGCGCCATTCAGCAATTCGTCACGGTCGCCCTGGTGGTTGCCGGCGCCTATGCCTTCTCCGAGGGCCAGGTCTCGACAGGCGCCATCATCGGCACTGTGATGCTCGCCGGCCGCGCCGTGGCGCCGCTCGGCCAGATCGCCATCACGCTTGCCCGGTTCAGGCAGGCGATGCTGTCGCTCAGGATCATCAACACGATCATGTCGCAGCCGGAGGACCGGCCCGATACGGTCGGTTTCGTCAATCGGCCGATCCGCAGCGGCGCGCTCGTCTTCAGGAATGTCGGCTTTGCCTATCCGGGCACGGAGAACGAGGTTCTGAGCGGGCTCAACATCGCGGTCAGGCCCGGCGAGCGCGTCGGCATCATCGGCCGCATCGGCTCCGGCAAGACGACGATGGGCCGGCTGATCGGCCGGCTTTTCCTGCCGACCTCGGGCGAGTTGCTGCTCGACGGCATCGACATCCGCCAATACCACCCCTCAGAGGTTCGCGCCGCGGTGGGCGTCGTCGCCCAGGCCGGCGACCTTTTCTCGGGTACCATCAAGGAAAACCTTCTGATGGCGGCGCCGGAAGCGACCGACGAGGAGATCATCGAGGCGGCGAAAGCCGCGGGCGTCGACGAGTTCGTCTCGCGGCATCCGCGCGGCTACGACATGAATGTCGGCGAGCGAGGCACCAATCTTTCGGGCGGCCAAAGGCAGGCGGTGGCCATCGCGCGGCTGCTTTTGACCAAGCCGAAGATCGTCTTCCTGGACGAGCCGTCGGGCTCGATGGATCTCGCTTCCGAGAGGCAGTTGATCAAGCAGCTCAAGGTGGCATTCGACCGCGGCACGACACTGATCGTGTCGACCCACCGCTACAGCATGCTGGAACTCGCCGACCGCCTCATCGTCATCGACCAGGGCCGCGTCGTCGCCGACGGACCGAAGGAACAAGTCATCCAGGCATTGCAGAAGGGCAGTGCCTGACCGGAAAAGATAAACATGCTTGCAAAGGAAGATCGCCCACCCCTTTTCGCCTCGGCGTCCGTCTATATCGTCGGCGCGCTGTTCGTTTGCTTCACCGCCTGGGCATCCTTCGCCGAGGTCGATGAGATCGCGCGCGGCGAAGGCAAGGTGATCCCCGCCTCAAAGACACAGATCATCCAGGCCAGCGAGCCCGGCGTGGTGCAGGAGATCGCCGTCAAGATCGGCCAGACCGTCAAGAAGAACGACCTGATCATCCGACTCGACAATTCGGGCAATACGTCGAGCCTCGGCGAGGAGAAGGCCAAGGCGCGGGCACTGCAGGCGCGCATCGCAAGGCTGCAGTTCGAGCAGAGTGGCAATGTCGAAGGGGCGTTCCCCTGCCCCGCTGAGATCCAGAAGGTCGCGCCGGAAATCTGCGACAACGAGCAAAAGCTGCTCGTTGCGCGCCGCGACAATTTCGAGGTCAAGCTTTCCGTTCTGAAATCGCGCCTCGACCAGCGCGAGAAGGAACTGGACGAGGCCACCGCCAACGCCGACCGTCTGTCCAAGAGCCTGGCCGTCACCGACCAGGAGGCGGCGCTGGTCGAGCCGATGGTCAAGAAAGGCCTGATGGCGAAGACCGAACAGATCCGGGTCGAGCGCGAGCAGACGGATCTGCACGGCCAGCTCAACCTCGCCGGCGAGACCATCAAGAAAAGCCAGGCGGCAATCACCGAGGCGCAGCTTCAGGTGAACGAACTTGGCCTCCAATTGCAGCAGGAGGCATTGAGCGACCTGACGCAGGCGCTGGCCGATCTCTCCGTCGTCGACGAAACCATTCGCGGCGCCACCGACAAGGTGGCGCGCACCGACATCCGCTCGCCGGTCGACGGCATCGTCAACACGCTCGACATCAACACGCTCGGCGCCTTCGTGCAGCCGGGCGCGGTCGTGGCCGGCATCGTGCCGACGTCCGAGACGCTGCTGGTCGAGGCGCGGGTCTCGCCGCGCGACGTTGCCTTCATCCAGCCCGACCAGGAGGCGCTGATCAAGGTCACGGCCTATGATTTCTCGATCTTCGGCGGCATCGAGGGCAAGGTCGCCAACATCACCGCCGACAGTCTCGTCGACCAGAAGACGGGCGAGCCCTACTATCAGGTGCGGGTCGCGACCGAGAAGTCGACGCTGATGAGGAACGGCAAGAGCTATTCGATCATCCCCGGCATGATCTGCTCGGTCGATATCAAGACCGGCCGCAAGACGATCCTCAACTATCTTTTGAAGCCCATCAACAAGGCGCGACAGGAGGCGATGAGTGAGCGATAGCGCCATGCGCCCCGACACTCAACGCGAACGGCTGCTGCCGGCGCTTGCAGCCGAGGACTTCGGACCGGAGTTCCGGGTCGTGGCGCGCGGTGGCGTGCGCCGGGGCATCCGGATGGAGCGCGCCTTCTGGGTGTCGCTGAAGCAGATGGCGGAAAGCCGCAAATGCACGATCGGCATGCTGGTCGAGGAGATCGCCCAACATCATCCCGACCAGGGAAACCTCACCTCGGCAATCCGGGTCGCCTGCATGCGCGGCCTCGCCGAGGAAAGCATGGAATTGCGCAAGCTCGCCTCGATCCGCACGATCAACGCGATCCTGATCGCCTGCCCCTCGCCCGCCTTCGCGCTGTCGTCGTCGAAGAAGATCCTGGCCTTCAACACGCCGTTCCAACAGCTCGTCAGGCGTCAATTGCCGAACGCGCCCGGCGAGGACGGACGGCAGGACCTGAAGCTGGCGCTCGACCTCAACGTTCCCGATATCTTCGCCCGGCTCGACGTCAATGGCGAGACGCCGGTCACCAGCGGCTTCGTCATCGGCGCCGGCGAGCGCCGCTACCGCGGCCAGCTCAGCGCCGTTCGCGCACCTGTCGCCGAGCCGGAACTGTTGATGGCCTTCGTCTTCAACGGCTAAAGCGGTTCACCGTTTCACGGAAACGGCGAACCGCTCTATCTCTTGTTCTTGCGTAATTCCGGACGGAAACCGCTCGCATCTCTCCTGGAATTGCTCCAGCGCAATTCCGGGAACCGCTCCGGGCTACTGCTTCAGGCCCACAGGAACGGATGGTTCCGGCGCGCCTTCGCCGGGCGCCACCGTCGCGAAGCCGCCGGCGATGTCGGCGATCTGCGCACCGGATTTCGATCCGTGGATCCAGGCGCGATCGGTGCTGAAGGAATAGAGCGGAACATAGTCGGGCAGATCGCTGTCGCGCATGACGGCGTTGCCGAGGCTGTCCAGGATGAAGGCGCCGCTTGCCGTGCTCACCGACAGAACGGCATGGAAGAACTTGCGACGGCGATCCTGGAGGACCACCAGCGACATGCTCTGCGCCGGGATTCCGGCTCTGAGCAGCGCCGCCATCTTGAGGATGGCGAAATCCTCGCAATCGCCGGCGCGATGTTCGAGGACCTCCGAAGGTTTTGCCCAATAGTCGAGCTTGCCGTAAACGACGCTGTCCTTGCGATAGGCGATCAGGCGGTTGATGCTGCTGTTGACGAAGGACAGCTTCTCGCGAAAACCCTTGCCGGCGGCGATATTGACGATCTCGGCGAAAGCCGGGCTCTCGCGATCGCAGGGGCTGCCCGCGGTGCAATCGACGATGGCCTTGTAGACCGGAGCCCAGCGCGCCGAGACGGGAAAGTTGCGCATCGACAAGGCGACGGACCCGAAAACACCGGGGATGATCGCGGCGGTCCGGATCGGGTCGATGCCGGCGTCGGCCGTGGCGATCGAAGACGCTTCAAATGGCGTGTAGACGGCCGAAACGTCGACTGTCCGGTATGCGGCGGCCGGCTGCCAGGGCTGCGGCCGGGCCAGCGAAACGCCGCCGAGGCTCGACGGCGCGAGCACGTTCTGCAGGACCGGATCCGCGCCCGAATTCGTATTCGCCGACGATGGATTTGCCGCAACGGCAAGGCCGATCGCCAGCAACAGAACCTTGATCCCCGTCATCCCCGGGGCCGCTTTTTGTATTTTCATAACGCCCACCTTTGACTGTGGACGCTACCAATCTTGTCTCAAATTACCGGAAACGAAGGTGGGTAAATTTCCGCGAATCACTCTATTCTAGTTTCAGTAAAATTTTATTCGAATTTATACTTCTATTTACCAAACCGACGCCACGCACCGACGCCAATTCCGCTCCCCTTAAGAGGCTGCATAACATCCTATATCATCGCGATTTACCAAGTGTAAAAAATGCGATACTCTACATATCCAAGTATATGAAATAGATTGACGCTCTGTTGCAAAGTCCGAGCCCCACATGTCTCTTTCCGGGAAATGCCGGAGGGGCTTTGGCTATGACGAACAATATCGAATTCGACGCCGTTTCAAATTCCTGGGACGAGCACACGAGCGCTGGTGAAAACCATATCCCGACGGGCGTGCAGGTCGCGCAGGCGACCACCGGCCGAGCGGCGAGCGAACCGGTGCCGGTCGATGTCGGCAGCGGCGCGCCGGCGCAGGGCGCGGCGAATGCCCCGGCTGCAAACCAGCCGGCAGCCAATGGTCCGGCCGCCAATGCCGCCGCGGGAAACGCACCGGCAGGAAACGCGCCGGCGGCGAATGCCGCGGCAACCAACGTTCCGCATGAATATCACGCCGAAGCCGGCAATGTCGTGAAGCTCCCGGCCAACGTCTCGATCGACAACATCAAGGTGGACGGGCACAACCTGGTGCTGGTGCAGCCGGACGGATCCGAGATCGTCATCAAGGACGGCGCGCTTAACGTGCCGACCTTCATCCTCGGCGATGTCGAGGTGCCGCGCGTCGCCCTGATCGCCGCGCTCGAGGCAAGCCATGTCGATGTCGCCTTCGGCGCCGACGGCTCGATCTCGGCGGGCGGCAACGGCTCGCCGAGCAGCGCGGGCGGCAATTTCGAACAGCCTCCCGGCGGTATCGGCGACGGTTTCGGCCTCACCGCCCTTCTGCCGCCGACGGACCTGGCGTTCGGCCAGCCCGACCACCGCGAGCTGTTCCCGGGCCTGGTGCGCGAGAACTCCACGCCGACGATCATCGACCTGACGCCTTCCGTCGATGGCGGCGACACCACCGTCAACGAGAAGGGCCTGCCGGCGAGTTCCGGTTCGGAAGGCTCGGGCGAGGCGCAGAACCCCGCGCCCAACACCGATCAATCCGAGATCAACACCGGGACCTTCACCATCAACTCGCCGGACGGCATCGGCTCGCTGACCATCAACGGCCAGGTGATTTCGGCCGCCGCGCTCGCCGCCAGCGGATCGACGCCGATCGATATCACGACGCCGTTCGGCAACACGCTGACCATCAACGGCTACGACGCCGCCACCGGCCAGGTGAGCTACACCTATACGCTGGTCCATAGCGAGCAGCACTCGGCCGGTGCCGGCACCAATTCCATTTTCGACAACATAACGGTGACGGTCACCGACACCGACGGTGACGTGTCGGCCCCCGGCACGCTGTCGGTCAACATCGTCGACGACGTGCCGGTTGCGCACGATGTGAACGCCGGCACGCTGACCGAAGATGGCGCTACGACCACGGTCAGCGGCAATGTCAGCACCGACTACGGCAACGTCTTTGGGGCCGATGGTCCGGCGGCATCGGGCTCAGTCGCCTGGGGCGCGGTAAGCGCGACGCTCAACGGCGGCGCCGTCAACCTGGCCGACTACGGCACGCTGACGGAAAACGCCAACGGCACCTGGAGCTTCGTGCTGGACAACAGCAAGCCTGCGACGCAGGCGCTGAACAACGGCGACGCCATCAATGTCTCGCTCGGCTACACGCTGACCGACCATGACAGCGACGCCGACAGCAAGACCATCACCTTCACCATAAATGGCGCCGACGACACCTCTACAGTCGTGGTCACGCCGAGCGATGACGCCAATGCCAATGGCGCGGCCAGCGTCGTGTACGAACACGGCCTGACCTCGGTTCCCGACACCAGCGAAACCGACACCGGCGCCTTCAAGGTCACCGCGACAGACGGCATCAAGGACGTGACCATCGGTGGCCAGACCCTCGCACTCAACGCCTGGCTCAACCAGACCATCAATACCAGTGAAGGCACACTGAAGATCACCGGCGTGACGGTTGCGCCGGACGGCAAGTCAGCCGACTTCACCTACAGCTATACGCTCGGCGCCGCGCAGACCCATCCTGCCGGCAACGGCAACAACACGCTGCCCGACAGCGTATCGGTCGCGGTCGACGGCATCGGCGGCACCCATGGCGAAGGCACCATCAACATCGTCATCGTCGACGACGTGCCGGTTGCGCACGATGTGAACGCCGGCACGCTGACCGAAGATGGCGCTACGACCACGGTCAGCGGCAATGTCAGCACCGACTACGGCAACGTCTTTGGGGCCGATGGTCCGGCGGCATCGGGCTC